>JBAZBC010000017.1:0-117508 GCA_041671745.1 Opitutaceae bacterium
CATCCTCCGCCCGTCTCCGCCTCGCTTCGTTTCGTCAGGGATCAACTCCGTCGTGATTGTTTTCATCACGCCCATCCTATCGCGCTTACGTCTTTTCGCCTACGTGGCACCCGCCCGGACGCTTACGCTCAAGGCACACCTCGGCGGCCTGCTCACCTACTTCAAGCACCGCATCACCAACGCCCTCACCGAGGGCTTCAACTCCAAGATCCAAGCCCTCAAAGCCGACGCCCGCGGCTTCCGCCGCTTCGAAAACTACCGCACCAGAATCCTCTTCTTCTGCGGCAAACTCGATCTTGCTCCTCATCTTTCTTCAGCTCTTACCCACAGCATTCCGTGAAGACCCCCTTATTCCTGCGGAATGATTTGAAATATAACAATACTCGGCGCGACCTCTTCGGCTGGCCCTTTTTAGATACGTAATCTCCTTGGGCCTAGTATATTTTTATATTGGTGGTTCTCTAACTTATTATTTCGACTTAGTATATGCCAATACAAGGAATCGTTGAGGATGATATAGGCTCTATCGAGTTTTGTTAGCAGTCGGCTTTCGCTGTGGCGGGGTTCTTTTTCTATAATCCTAAATGCGAGAATCATGTTGGCTATTATTTGAATGAGCTTATCTTGCATGATTGAGAAGCTCTGTTTTTCGAATACTGTATTAATTGCATTCTTGATTTTTCTTACATGGCTTGCCAATTCCTTGTCCTTTTGTTTGCTGCTTTCTGTAATTAGATGAGTTAGGAAAGATTCTGCGGCGCTGATCGAGTCGAAAATATATTGAGAGTGAACATTGGCTAGCAACCAGTCTTGGATTCTAAATGAGAATTGCCGTGGAGAATGTGAGGCGAGTGCTTCTTCGTATGCTTCCCATGGTATTATTTCTGAAACCTTGATTTGTGGATTCGAAAAATCAATTTCCCATGGATCGTTATTTTTGACGGTCAACTTTCCTTGTGTCTGATGCAGTTGAGTCCAGCAACGCATGGTAAGATCCAGATCTCGCTCATTATAGGCATGCAGTAAATCTTCTGCCCTTGTCCGGCTAATTCCATTTTATGAAGATTTTAGCTTACCAAATTTTAGTAATCTTTTTGATGTATTTTGTAGGCCGTTGCCCTCTCTGCCTCCTGTTTTCACGATTAAGCTGAAAAATGGATCTACTGTTTTTTTATAAAATTCATTAATACCCATTTCATTCTTTAAGATGAAATAATCAAACCCAGTGACATTCCAGCCCACGATGATTTTTGCCTTCCGGAGTATCTTTTGAGTGTCTGAGAAATTTGTAGGTGTTAGGGTGTGTTTTTCCTGCTCAATATAATAATTGTTTGCTAACTTAAATATTTTAATTCCGATGCATTTGATATCTTTTTGGGTTGGCCTCCTGTGCATTATTTCTCTTTTTGTTTCTATGTCCAAGCAGGCTACTGAAGCGGGCCATTGTTTTGGGTTTTTGATATATATAGGCTTTCTGAAGTAGTTGTTATGAGACTTCTGAATCAGGGTGGACTTGAGTAGGCTTTCGGCTCTCGAAACCCGATATCTTTCTTTCGATGTAGTATCGTATAGTGTCTTGAGCCATTTTAAGGGTATTTTTGTTTTTTTAAATTTCATATAAAACGAGAACTCGGCTTTCTCTAGTTCTGTCTTGGCATTTTTTAAGATGGTTCTGCAGGTTTTAACCGTGATTGAGCATGGATTCACGATTGGGTTCATAAGATCGTGTCGAGGCATATTAATACTGCGCGTCAAAACCGTTCCCAAATGGGATTCGAAGCGTCTTAACATTGCGCGGCTGATGTGGACTGACCTGACTACTTGCGTCGGTGACTGAATAGGCATTGATACGAAGGTGCTGCGGCCTGCGTAAGTCCTGCACTGCGTGGGATAAGGAAATCCTCATGCTGGGGTGAGCGGGACAGGTTCGGAGCGGCGGGGCAAGCTGGATTGCAAATAGTTGAGAGTTGAGGGCTGAGAGTTGAGAGATCGGGCAAAGTAGCCGGTAGTGACGGAGCCGAGAGGCGGAGATGGTCAAATGCGAAGCGTTTGGCCCCAAAGCGTAGCGGAGTGGGTTATCACTGCGGGTGCCCTGCGGGCGGAAGTGATAACAATAGTGAGTAGCGAGTAGGCGGAGGTGGGAACGCGACGGGACGCCGCGTCTACTTTTCGGAGGCGCGGGCACAGCGGTCTGGCCTCCCATGGGTTTGGTTTTGTGGTTTTTTGTGTTCTCTGTGGCAAAAATCATCTTCGAGTAGTGTAAAAGTCCGAAGAATCTGCTGTTACCGCCTACTAGTGTTCGCAGGCCCAACCGGCGCGCCCAGCGGTCGCGCCCTACCTCACTCAAAGCACTTCCACGGCGGTCGGTCGGTGAGGAAGGTTCGGTCTTTCATCGGGTTTTCCGCGGTCTGGAAGAGCGGAAGGATGGCCTGGCCGCGTTCGCTGCGGGGGTAGGTTTCACCCTTTTTTTCGTAGAGGACGACACCGTGAAATTGTCCGCCGGGGCGCTCGCCGATGAGGATGTCGAGGTCGACGGGCACGCCTGCTTTCAGGTCGATCCAGTTGCCGTAACGGGAGATCTCGTTGGCGGCGACCTTGGGGCCCCTGTCGGCGGGCTCCTTCCAGGCGAGGCGGGGGAATTTGGTGTCGGAGCGGCTGCCGTCGAGGATGACCTTACGGTTGATGGCTACGACGAGGAGGTCGTCAAAGTTGCCGACGAAGCGGTAGGTGCCGTCGGCGGGCGGGGCGACCTGTCCTTTGTAGTGGACGACCCAATAGCTCGGCTTGACCATTTTTTCGACGCCGAAGGCCTTGGGGGCGCCGTTGGCGTTCATCATGGGGATGGCCAACTGGGTGGTATAAAGCGGCAGCGCGGCGCGAAAGAAGCGGTTGAGCAGGGCCTCGTCGAAACCGGACACGAGAAATTCGTCGAGCGAGGGGCAGTAGCGCTTGGCGAACTCGGGGATGGGTTCGCGCTGCTGGGTCTGCTTGAGGTCGTAGAAGATGCCGATGAGCGTGGCACCTTTGCGCTCATTGCGACCGAAGACGCTGTCGTCCTGTGCACGACCGCGTCGAGCCAACGGGGTCAGGCCGAGTATTGTTGTATTTGGAGCAGGCGATCCAACGGAGTCAGCCGTTACTTACCACTTTTGACTCAATTCCCGGCGTCAGGAGGAGCCAATAGAGTCCAGTCCACTCTTTGCCTTTAAAAGGGAGCCAAAGGGGCTATGTCTGGACTCTTGATAAAACGCCAAGTCGCTCGGAGTCGGGGAGGTCAGGCCGCTGATTGCTGAATTTAATCGAGCGAATCACTTCGTAAGCGACAGGAACCGCCACGCCATCAGCACGGCGGTGACCGCCAGTCCCGAGGCCAGGCCGATCCAGATGCCCACAGCGCCGACTGTCGTGTGCAAGCCGAGCAGGTAGCCGCCCGGGATCGCCAGCAGCCAATACGCGATGAATGAAAACATCGCAGGCACACGCACGTCGCTCAGTCCGCGCAACGCCCCCGATCCGATCACTTGCGCCCCGTCAAACAACTGGAAAATCGCCGCGACCACCAGCAGCCGCACGGCCAGCGCCACCACCTCCGGGTCATGGACAAACCCGCCCGCCAACCAGGAGCCCGCCAGCGAAAACACCACCGCCGACACACTCATGATCGCACACGACATCGCGAGCGCCCCGCCCGCGATGGGGCGCAGCAGTTCCGGACGCCCCTCGCCCACCGCCCGGCTCACCCGCATGCCCACCGCCATCGATAGCCCGAGCGGAAACATGAACATAAACGCCACGCAACTCAGCGCGATCTGGTGCGCCGCCAGCGCCACCGTGCCGAGCCAGCCCATCATCAACGCCGCCGTCACGAACGCTCCCACTTCCAGGCACATCATCAACGCCGCCGGCACACCGATGTGTAGCATGTCCCCGAACCGCGCACGACACAGGCCCCGGCCCCAGGTTTCCGGCCAAGCGTGACGCCCCACCTCGGACTGCCGCAGCCAGACCACAATCGCCGCCAACACGGCGATGCGTGAGAGGAGCGTGGCCGCGCCCGCACCAGCCAGACCCAGGGCGGGCGCGCCCAGGTGTCCGTAGATCAAAATCCAGTTGAGCCCGACATTGATCGCCACGCCGGCCAGCATGATGGCCATCGGCATCCACGGACGCCCCATCGCCTCGGAGAATTGCCGGAACACCTGGAACACCAGCACCGGCAGCAACGAAGTCGCGATCAACGCGTAATAGGGCTGCACAGCGGCCAGCACTTCGGGCGGCTGGCCCATGAGGTGAAACGCGGCTTGCAGGCCGAACAAGGCGGCCATCCCCAGCAGACTCGCGAGTGCCGCGAGCGCCACGCCGTGCTGGAGCCAGCGCGCCCCCGCCCGGTCGTCGCCCGCGCCGTGTTCGCGCGACACCAGCACCGCGACCGGCAGGAGGAGTCCGATGCCCACCACATAAAAAAATGCAAACACCCCGCCGACAAAAGCCGAGGCCGCCAGCGGCACCGCTCCGAGGCGTCCGATCATCATACTGTCGGTCACGCCCATGAGCATCTGGCTCACCTGTCCCACCACGATGGGCAGGGCGAGGCGCAGCGTAGCGCGGGCTTCACGAAGATAGACGGACATGGGAACCGTAAAATTGACTCTCCCCGCGCCAAGACGCACGGACATTTACGAGATTGCGAGGGAACGTTCTTCGGGCATGCTGATCCTACTTATTTCGTCCCTATGAAAACCTCCGCGCACATGCGTTTGACCGCGACCGCCCTGCTGGCACTGGCCGCGTTGATGTCGGGTTGCTCCACCACCGACGGCAAGTCCTCGACCAACCTGAACCACCCCGGTCCGGCCATCGGCCAGGGCGTGGGCACGGCGGTCGGCGTGGTCGGCGGCAATGTCGTCGGCGCCGTCGTCGGTGTCGGCGAAGGCACCGTGAACGGGGTGAAAAAGCCCTTCACCAACGAGCCCCGCGTGGTGCGCGTGTGGCGCACGGAAACCACCAGCGACGGTCGCACCATCCAGGTGCCCTACGATATCTTGGTGGACGAATACGGACGCCCCGTCGGCGACAAGAAGTAAGCCCTGTAGTTTTAAAGTGTAGCCGAACGGTCCTAAGAAGGACGGACCTCCCGGTCCGTCTTTTCCCATGAACCTTCGAGGCGGACCGGGAGGTCCGCCCTCCTTAAGCAGGCTACAATTTTATTTGAAACGCTCTATGTCCAAGCCCACGGGCAGGATGCCCGTGCCACTTCGAACCCGACAAAAAAGCCGCCTCGTGATGAGGCGGCTTTTTTGTCGGTCGAAAAGACTGATCGGCGGCTTACCAGCCGACGGTCGATTTCTTGGACTGCTTGGCGATTTCGCGCTCCTCTTCCCATACGGTGAGGCCGGTCTTCACGTTCACCAGCGACATCTGGAAGGTGTAGGTGTTCTGGGTGACGCCGTTGATGGCGTCCCGCTGCTGGATGAGCTTCGCGTAGAGCGTGAAGTAAGGCGTGATCACCTTGGCTTTCTTGCCGGTCATCATCTCGTCCATCTCGGACGCCTCGGAGGCGACCACGGCGTGCTCGCCCAGGCCCATGGTGTTGCTGATGGCAACCTTGCCGGTCTGCGTGAGGGCCACGCGGATCTTCTTGATGAGGAGATCGGTGTCGATGTTGAGCTGGGTGTTATTGAGGATGCGGTCCACCGCCATCACGGCGGGTTGCGACGGGGCTTTGTCGAGGGCGCCGGAGGAGATCAACGAACCGACGAGCTGGTCGGCGGCGTTAGCCCAGTCCTGGGAATTGATGCCGCTGGTGACGAGGGCTTGCGGGCCCTTGGAGTCGACGACGCGGACGTCATTCGTGGTCTGGCAGCCGGAGAAAACCAGCGCGACGGGCGCGAGCACACCGGTGAGGAGAACGGTCTTGAAACGGAGGGTGGTCATAAAAATTGAAGTAAGAGGGACGGATTATTCGCTGAGTTTGAGGATAAAATCAACGGCGCGGGGATTGATCGAGACCGTGGAAATGGTGGCGGTGTCACGTCCGAGGATGGTGATCACCTTCCAAGTTTCGTTGGGGGAACCCACGGACATGCCGCTCTGGTCGATCCACTCAAACTTATAGCGGATGGTGCGGGCGTCGTCCTTGAGGTTTTCCAGCGTGGCCTGGACCTTGAGGAGGTTGCCGGAAACGGTGGCCTGGTTGACCGAGTTGACGCGGATCTTGCGGGCCAGCGTGTTGTCGGTGACGACGCGTTTGTCGGAGACATAATCCGGCGTGGCGAGCGGCTGGGCTCGCTCAACGGTATTCACATTGGTGGCGCAACCGGAGAAGGCCAGCAGCGCACCGGCGGCGAGAAGGCCGACGGAGAGGAAACGGGAGGCAGGTTTCATTTTAGGAGGAATTGGGAGACGAAGAGCGGAGCCGTGGTGGAAACGCTCTTCACATAGACCACATTAACAGCTCCGGGGTCCAAGGTAATTGTCTTGGTCTCGGTGCCGGCGGTGAGGGTGAGCTGACGGTCGGCCGGGGTGGCGACACGGGCGTATTGAAACTCTTTGGGGATAGTCAGCCACGTGCGCGTATCGGCGATGTTGGTGGAGGCGTTGAGGGCGGTCATGGCCAGGCCGCCGATGAGACCGGCCATGGCGTTCTGGTCGCTCAACTGTTTCTGGACCGTAGCCTGGATGATGGCCTTGGTCGCGGTGGAGACGAGGGTCTTGGTCAGGATGGTGGGCCACTCGTTTTTGAAGTCGTTGGCCACCACACTGTCCATGCTGGCGACCGTGGCAGTCGGGAGCGTCTGGCCGGCGGCGGTGATGTTCAGATTCGGGATGTAGTTGCCGTTGAACTTAAGCTTCGGGAAAGCCGCGCCGACGTAGGCAAGACGGCTGGTGACCAGGAAAGTCGGGATGTCGATGCGCAGCTGGTCGCGGCCCGGGCCGGTGCCGGTCTCAAAGATGACGTAGGTGATGCCTTCGGGCAATTTGCCTTCGGCGGCGGCGGCACCGAGATCACGGTCGCCGGTGACGTAGGGGTTTTCGGGAACGAGGCTGGCGAGGCGCTCGAAGGACTTGCGTCCACGCTCCCAGTCGGCGCCGTTTTCACCGCGGACGGTGAAGAACAGACCGTCGAGGAAAACGGCAAATGGGTTCACGTAATCGCCGTAGGGCTTGATGGGGCCGGTGGACTCGGCGAGCGCCTGATTAAGAGCGGGGCCGGTCTTCGGGTCGGCCTGGGCCTTGTCGACGTCGTAGGAGGCGGTCTGGCCCTTCTCGTCCTTCACGTTGCCTTCGCGAGCCTTCTCGGCCTCGGCCTGGGCTTCGGCGATACGTTTCTGGTTGAGCTCGACGGCATCGCGCTGGCGTTGGAGCGAGCGGTTCAACTCGACGCGAGCGTGGTCGATTTCACCAAGTTGCAGGTAATTGAGGGCCTTGTAGGCGTTGAGCAGCACCTTGTCGTAGGCGCGGCCGCGATAGGGAATGTTGGCCTGGTTGGTGACGATGGCGAAGGCCTCGGAGCCGACCTTGATCTTGGCCTGTTCCTCCCAGTAGTTCACGCGATCCTCGGCTTGATCCAAGGCGGTGATGGAGCGCTTCGCGTAATCGGCGGACAGTTCGGCAAAGGTGGGAGCCGGAGGAATGGGAGCTGCGGGATCCTTAGGCGGGACGATGGGAGGGGGTGGAAGCTGGGTCGCATCGGCCAGCGAAGCCATGCGCAAGGTGGCACCCTGTTCGAGACGCCACAGAATCTCGTCACGACCACCGGCCTTGGCGGCGGCCTCCTTGTCGGCACTGGCAACGGCCGAGGCAATACTGGCACTACGGAAAGAAGTCGCGAGATCGGCGGACTGCTGCTGGTAGGTTTGGCAGCCTGAAACAAAGAGGATGAGAGCGGAACCGGCGGCGAGCTGGACGAGTTGGCGGACGCGATGGGACTGATTCATGGGTGGGTTGCGGATTGAAGCGATGGAGGAAACGGAACGATTGTGGAAAATCCGCCGCCCGCCTCGGTGCGACGAAAGGCGGGCGGTGGCTGAAAAGAAATGGGTTACTCGGCCTCGGGATCGGCGACGTCATCCTTCAGTCGGACAAGGGCGAGTTTATCGATGCCAGTGTCCTCAAGGATTTCGGCTTGGGAATTCTGCGGGGAGACACGCGAGACCTTGACCTTGCCGACGAGGACCTCTTCGCGGCTCTTGTCGCCGGTGTCGGGATCGACGAGTTCGTCACCAAGAATGAATACTTCCCAAACCTGGCCGACCTTGATGCCGGAGGTGTCGTTGCGATTGATCGTCACGACCTTGTCGCGCTTGGCGAGAACGCGGGCCGGGAAGACGGCGTCGGAAACGCGCGAGGCGATTTTCTGGGCCATCTCTCGGGTAATATCGATGAGGAGGGCGTCACTGGATTCGCCGTTTTTCTCGACGGTGTTGGCGGAGAGCTGGTCGGCCTGGCGGCGGGAGACCTGGAAGTTCGTGCTGGCGATGGCGCGTTGGGTGGAGACCTCGGTGATCTTGGCGACAGCGGAGAGTTCGATGACGCGGGCGGTCACGGTCTTGCCGAGGGCCGCGAGTTTACGGGTCTCCATGCGGTCGTTGAAAGCGTCGACGCGGATGGTGAGGATGTAGTCGGCCTGGTTGAACTGGAAGGCGTTGCCGGCGGCGGCGGATTCCTTGGCCAAGGCATCCGCATCGGAGCGCTCCAGCACTTCGAAGCGCTTGGAATTGAGCACGCGGTCATAGACCTGCGAGTCGAGAGCCTCGATGACGCTGGAGAGCGAGAGGCCGACACCTTGGGTGGCCATGCGGGCCTTCACCGAATCGGTGGCGATGATCTTGGTAATCGCGATTTTCTTTTTGGACGGAGCATCTTGAGCGGAAAGCGCGCCGGTGAGGACGAGGCCGAGAGCGAAGAGCGAAAGAACTTTGAAAAGTTTCATGACGAAAAATGTAGTGGTTTAAAACGTGGGGTGAGTCTCGGTAACGAGGGTGTTAGAACGCGAAGATGGAACGACTGGTGGTGTTGCGGTCGCCGTCGGCCTTGCGCGGAGCGCGGCCGTCATCCTCGTTGATGGTGATGGCCGGGGCATCCTTGGTATCGACCTTGAAGCCGCTTTGTTCGAGCATCTTGGCACGGCCTTCGAGGACCTTCACATCGCCGTCGGTGAGCTTGGCTCCGTTCTTCAGGTCGTTGAGGAACTTGGTGGAATCCTTCCAGCGGGCATAGCCTTCGTCACTGAGTTCGAGGGCGACGGTGAGCGACTGGCCGTTGATGAAGTTGACGGTGCGCTCGTAGGGTTTGAATCCGGCGCGGGTGATACGGAGTTTGCTGAGGCCGGGCTTGACGGTGAGCTTGCCAGGGGCGGTGCCGACCGCGAGTCCGTCCACCTCGACGGTGGCGGCGAGGGTGGAGACCTTGAGCTTGCTCTCGGAGATGGTGACGGTGTTTTCCACGCCGATGCGAACATCCGGAATGGTGAGGTCGGCAGCCTCGGTCTGAATCGTGATGGTGGCCAGCGCAGCGGCGGACGAGGGGGCGGCGATGCGACCGCGATCGATGCGGGATTTAAGGCTGGTCGCAACTTTGAGGGAGGCTTGGTCGAGGAGGTCGTCGAGCCCGTCGGTCTGGCTTTCCTTGGAAGCATCGGTCTGCTGAACGAGCTTGGACACCTTGACCGTGTCGGCGGTGAGGCTCGCGCCGGTCTGGCCGTCGAGGATCTTGTAGGTGATGCGCAGCGTGCGGTCTTCGTTGGTGGCTTTCACACCGTAGGCATCGATGGCCCGGCGGTTGGTATCATAGCCCGCGAGGGAAACCTGCAGGAGGTAATCAGCGCCGAGTGCTTGGGCGAGACGGACGGCCGAGGTGTTTTGCGCGAGGGCGGCATCGAGGGCGTTTTCCTTTGCACCTGGATCAATCTTGGCGACGGCGTTGGAGGCGGTTTCCCGACTGATGACGCTGACACCGAGGTCGGTCACGCGTGAGGTAATGTAGTCCTCGAGCGCCCCTACCTTGGCGTCGTAGGCGGCACCAGCACGGTTGGAGACGAAGATGGCGGCCTTGTAGGTTTTGGAGACGGATTCGCTTTCCTTCTCGGTGGTGACGGTGACCTTTTCGGTGATGGTTTTCCCGTCCTTCACATACGTGCGGGTCTCAATCGCCTTCGTGGGCGAAATAACTTCACGTTCAATGGTGACAGTCGACTGGGCGAAAGCCGGCGCGAGCGCGGCGAGCAATAGGGAAGAGAACGAGAACAGACGAACGGTTTTCATGGAGAAAAAAGCGGTTTGGATAAAGTGACGCACAGTTGAGGACGTATGCCTTACGTAGAAGTTCCATCAGTCGGAAAACTCCGCCTGCAGGCAGCTGACTCGATAAACATAAACGAGAGGCCCAAGCACATGGTGAATTTACGACTCTTTCGCACAATGGCGCGTAGGGTCAAGTAACTAGGTTGCGACAGAACTCCCCTGTTCACGGTAAATGCCGCTTTGCAAAGTCCTTGGCCTTCGCCATGCTTCGCGCACTTCCCGCAAAGGCATGAAAAATCCTCGCTCCTCCCGCCCCGCTCTCTTCCGAAGCCTGCTCGGCTCCGCGCTCCTTGCATCTCCCGTCTTCGCCCTCACCTCCGCCGAACTGGACTCACTCCGCACCAAAGCCGACCGGGGAAATGCCATCGCCCAATACAACCTAGGCCTCGCCTACGCCGACCGGCGCGAGTCTTTTTACGATCCCGCCCAAGCCTACGCCTGGTTGAGCGTAGCCTCGACCAACGGCACCAACGGCAAAGCACTGTCCAACCTCACCGAGATTCTCACCCCGGAACAACTCGCCGAAGGCAAACGCCAGCTCGCCGCCCTCACCAACAACCCGGTGAGTCCGGTGGACACGGCCGCCTCCCCCATCACGGCAGTCCCCGAGACCGTCACCGCCTCTCCTGCACCGGTGATCACTCCCGCCGACCCGGATCAGGACCAGAAAAAACTCAGCGCCGAGCTCTCCGCCGCGTGGAAGGAAAATGAACTCCTCAAGGCCGGACTCACCGCGCAATTGGCCGACGCCAAAAAGCGTATCGCCATCGCCGAGGCCGCCCTCGCCAGCAAAGACAAGGAAATCGCCTCCCTCCAGACCCGCCTCGACGCCTCCCCCGCCGTCACGGTGCCTGCACCGGTCGGCATCAGCGCTGAACTGGCCTCGCTTCGTGCCGAACAGGAGCAGCTACAAGCCGCCGCAGCCTCCTCCGAAAAAGCAGCCGCCGACCTCCGCGCTGATCTGACCAAGGCAAAGTCAGAACAAGCCTCCCTTCAGGAAAAACTCACCCGCGCGACCGCTGATCTCACCAACGCCCTCCGCGCCCAAAGTCTCGCCGAGTCCGAATCCTCCAGCCTCAAAGCCGCCGCCGACCGTGCCAGCGCCGAACGCCTCGCCGTTGCCGCCCAACTCGAAACCGCCACCACCGAACTCGCCGCCGCCAAGGCCGCTCCTGCATATAAATTGGTCATCGGTAACGACGAGCTCACCAACGCCAACGAAAAGCTCGCTGCACTGACCAAGCTTACCGACGAGCAGAACGCCCAACTCGCCACGGCAAAAGCCGACGGCGAGCGCCTCGCCACCGAACTGGCCGCCGCCAAAGCCGCCTCCGCCAAACCGACCGAATCTCCCCTCCCCTCCCCCTCCCTCGCCGCGTTGCAGGCCGAACGTGACAACCTCGCGACCGCCGTCAAAACCCTATCCCACCAACGCGACGATCTCACCGCGCAACTTGCCGCCGCCAAGGCCCCCGCCCCCACCCCCGAGCCAACGCCGACGGTCACCTTTGCCCCCGTGACCACACCCGCCGTCAACCCCGAAGCCGCCGCCCGCCTGGCCGACCTCGAAAAATCCAAAGCCGAAACCGACGACAAACTCTCCGCCGCTCTTCGCAGCTTCACGCTCCAGCAAGCCGAGATTGACCGCCTGCAAAAATCCCTCGCCAGTATCGACGCGGAGCGCGCCGCCAACGCCACCCAACTCGAAACCGCCACCACCGAGCTGGCCACCCTCCGTCCTCTCGCCGCCAGCGCGACAGCCGTCTCCACCGAAGCCGCATCCCTCCGAGAACAGCTCGTCGCAGCCAAACAGACCATTGCCGACCAATCCACCGCGCTCGCCACCGCCAACGCGAACCTCGCCGACGCCCGCAAGACCGTGGACAACGCCACCACCGAACTCGTCGCCACCCGCGACCAGCTCCGCCAGACCCAGGCCCAATCCGCCGCCTCCGCAGTCGAGGCCCAGCAACTCAAGACCCGCCTCGCGCTGGTCGGGAGCCTGCCCTCCTCCACCGTGCCCTCGCGGCCCGGCCCTATCCCCTCGATCTCGATCAACCTCCCCACCACCACCGTCGTGCCGGTCGCCCCTCCCGCGCCCGTCACTCCGCCGCCCGCGCCCGTCGCGGCTGTCGCCGAACCCCGCGTCCATACCGTCGCCCCCGGCGACACCCTCTCCGGAATCTCCAAAAAATACTACGGCACGGCCACCCGCTGGAACGACATCCTTCAGGCCAACAAAGCCGCCATCCGCAACCCCGACGCCCTCGCCCTCGGCACCAAGCTCCGCATCCCCTGAGCCGAACCGCCGCACGCCATTCCCTCGGCCTCCCCTTGGTTTTGAAACGGCGTGAGCGCCACCGATAGACTCCCTGGACTCGCCGAGTCTGTCTGGCGTGCCCGCCGACAGGCGCATGAAGCACGTGTGGCCGCCTGGGCCGACCCACACCTCGCCCGCGCCGCTCGCGGCGAAAAACATCCGGTCTACGACTTCCTCTTCAGCTACTACTCCTTCCGCGCCTCATGGCTGCGCCAATGGCACCCCGGCCCCGACACGCTCCTCACCGGTGAAGGTGCCCGCGAGTTCCTCCGCTGGCCTGAATACCGCGAAACCGCCGGCGGCGTGATCATCGACCCCGCCACTCCCACCGAAAAACGCCGCGTATCCATCGCCTGGATTCGCGATCTGCTCGCCGCCATGACGACACGCCCGCCGGCCTTCGGCTGCTTCGGACTGCACGAATGGGCGATGGTTTACCGGCAGACGCCCGACGAGATCCGCCACAACGCCTGGCCGCTTCGGTTTCCGCCCGACGAACTCGCCCGCATCGTCGAAAGCCAGCCGGTCCGCTGCACGCACTTCGACGCATTCCGCTTCTTCACCGCGCCGGCCCGCCCGCTTAACAAGCTCCAGCCCGAGCGAGCCACCGTGACCGAACACGAACAACGCGGCTGCCTGCACGCCAACATGGACCTCTACAAGTGGACGTTTAAACTCGCCCCGTTCACGCCAAGTGAACTGATCGCCGACTGTTTCGCCCTCGCCAGGGACATCCGGGAAATCGATATGCGCGCCAGCCCCTACGACATACGAGCGCTCGGCTTCGACCCCATCGCCATCGAAACGCCCGAAGGCCGGATGGACTACGAACGCCACCAGCGAGCATTCGCCGCCCGCAGCGAACCCCTCCGCGCCCGCCTGCTGTCCCTGTGCGAACGTCTGCTAGCCGCCTGAGCAACGACTGACATCTACATAATCCGCTGGCCGGCTCACCCAAAACCGGTCGATAGTCAGGTCCCCCGCAAACTCGGCGGTAAACTTTACCGGACTTACGGTTCCTCCCTTTAATTTCATGCGTCCAATTCCGTCATCGCTGAAACGTTTTGCCGCCCTCGCTATCGTGGCGGCGGCAGGAATCTGGTTCGGAGCCCCCCTGATCCGGGACGACCTCCATTCCAGCCGAACAACCCAGGTCTCCCTAACCACCGGTGCCACCGCAGACACTCCCTCGACCAACGCCATCGGCACGTCCGCCGCAAACAGCATTGCCTCCACGGTCGCGCCCACACCGTCCGAAACCGAGCTCAAGCAAACCCCCTCTCCCCGCATCGACCCGGCCACCTTGCCTGCCGACACCGTGTGGACGATCCGCGATGGACGCCACAGCCGCACCTACGCGATTGCCCTGAATGAACTGTATATGCCGTGCGGAGCCATTGATCAACGGCTCCGCACGCTGCCCCCGCAACCGGATCTCGCCTCCCTGCTGGCCGCCGCCCGCCAACTCACCGAGTCCACCGGCACCCAACCCCAACTCGTCCTCTACCCGCTGAACGGACCGCATGACGAAAGCACCCGCCACATTGTGACCATGAAGGTGCAGATCGAGACCACCGACCTGGCTGCGGTCACCGCCGCCGCCTCGGCCCAAGGCCTCGACGAATGGACGACCCCCTCCTATGCCCCCGGCCGGGCCATCGCCCAGGTCTCCGGCGATCCCTCCGCCCCCCTGCGTGTCGCCGCCTTTTTGGCCAAGTTGAACAACGTCACCGCCTCCGTCCCCCTGCTCGCCAGCCAACGCTCCAAACGTGCGGTCGTCTATCCCACCGACACCCTCTTCACCAGCCAGTGGCACCTGCGCAACACCGGGCAGCAAGGCGGCATCGCCGGAGTCGACATCAACGTCGCCCCCGTCTGGTCCTCCTACAAAGGCACTGGCATCAACATCGGCATCGTCGATGACGGTCTCCAACTCACTCACCCCGATCTCGTTGGCAATATCTCCGAAACCAACAACTACGACTGGAACGACAACGACAACGATCCCTCGCCCAACATACGCTCCGATTTCCACGGCACCTCCGTCGCCGGCCTCGCCGCCGCACCCGACAACGGATTCGGCGTGGTCGGCGCAGCCCCGGGTGCCACGCTCTACGGCCTGCGACTGATTGCCGACTACACGACCGATGATCAGGAAGCCCAAGCCATGTCTTGGAAAAACGACGTTATCCAGATCAAGAACAACAGCTGGGGCCCCTCCGACTACACCCCCTCTTATCTCGGCGATTCCGGCTCAGGCTGGAAACTCGCCGTCACCGATGGCACGACCAACGGACGCGAGGGCCTCGGCACGATCTACGTCTTCGCCGCCGGCAATGGCAAAGCCTACGGCGATCAAGGCAACAAAGACGGCTATGCCAACGATATTCACGTGATCGCCATAGGCGCAGTGAGCAACAAAGGAGTCTCCGCCTCGTTCAGCGAAGGCGGTGCCCACCTCATCGTCAGCTCACCCGGCGAATCGACCCCGGGCATCGTCACGACCGATCTGGCCGGAGCCAACGGCTACAACAAAAACTCCGCGAACGGCGAACTCAGCGATACCAACTACACCAACATGTTCGGCGGCACCTCTGCCGCGACCCCCATCGTTTCAGGCGTCATCGCCCTCATGCTCGAAGCCAACCCGGAACTCGGCTGGCGCGACGTGCAGGAAATCCTGCTGCGCTCCTCCACACAGTTGCAGCCCACCGACACCGCCTGGGTGACCCGTGACGGCGGCCAACCCGACCTGCCCCTCATCAAACATCATCCGTTCTTCGGCGGTGGCTTGGTCAACGCCCAGGCCGCCGTCGATCTCGCCTCCAACTGGCCCCCTCTCGGCACCGAAACCATGGTGACCAAGTCCAGCACTACGACCGGCCAGGACATTCCCGATAACGGAGCCGCCGTCACCATCCAGCTCAATCCCGGCACCACTCCCGTTCTGCGCGTCGAACACGTTGAACTCACGCTCAACGTCGTTCACTCCTACCGCGGCGACCTGGAGATCACACTCACCTCGCCCTCGGGCACGGTGAGCACCTTGGCCACATCCACCACGCGCGATTACGGAGAGGACTACGACAACTGGACCTTCTCCAGCGTGCGCCATTGGGGCGAATCCTCCAAGGGCAACTGGACCCTCTCGATCCGCGACAAGCTCGCCCGCAACACCGGTCACTTCGTTTCCGCCACGATGAACATCTACGGCGTGGTCGTGCTGCCGCCCTCGGTGACCACTCAACCCTCCGATGCCGTCGCCGCCCAAGGCACCGACGTGTCACTCACCACCGCCGCCGTCGGCGATAACCTCACCTACCAGTGGTCCCGCAACGGCAAAGCCGTCACCGGTGCGACCAACCCCACGCTGAACCTGTCGTCCATCACTCTGGCCCAGGCAGGCACCTACACCTGCGCCATCTCCAACCTCGGCGGCAGCAGCATCACCAATTCGGCGAAAGTCGTGGTCTACAACCCCGACGCGCAAACACAGGCCGTGAACCCCGGCACGACCTTCACCGCCCTCACCATCGCCGCCGGCCCCATCGACACCTTCCAGTGGCTCCTCAACGACTCGCCGCTGGCCAACTCCTCCCGCATCACCGGTGCCACCACCGGCACCCTGGTCGTCGGCAACGTCAGCACTGCGGACAACGGCACCTACAGCCTGCTTGCGATGTTCAATAGCAGCCCGCTGCCCACCGGCACCATCTCCTTCGCGGTGCGCACGCCGCCTGACGCAAGCGTTTCCGGACCAATCAACGTCCGCGTCGGCACCAACGTGACAACCACGCTCACCAGCACCGGCGGCCCCTACACCTATCGCTATACCGGCCTGCCCCGTGGCCTGTCCTACGACCAGACCACAGGCGTGATCACCGGACGCTCCGTCGCCTCCGGCACCTATCCGATCGGTATCACCGTCACCGATGCCTATGGCCTCGTGACCTCGCTCAGCTCGACCTTGGTTATCGACCCGCTGCCTGCGGCCCTCGTCGGCACCTTCAACGGCATCATCGAACGCGATATCGACCTCAATCAAAACCTCGGTGGTGCGCTCTCGTTCACGACCACCGACACCGGCGTGCTCAGCGGCAAAGTCACTCTGGGAACCACCGCCCTGTCCTTTACCGGCGCGCTCGACGGACTCATCGGCTCCGACGCCACCACCACCGTTTCCATCCCCCGCACAGGACTGGATCCACTCGTTCTCGAGCTCACCCTCCCGCTCGATAACGGCAACGTCACGGGCACGCTCGACGAATCCCTGGATGTCATCGCCTGGCACAACCCCTGGAGCACCACCGCCCCCGCCTCCAACTACACCGGTCACTACACCTTCGCGCTCGAAGCCTCCGGCGGCTCTCCCTCCGGCTTCAGCACCGGCATGATCGACGTAAGCTCGGACGGCACCGTGAAGTGGTCCCTCATTCCCGCCGACGGCTCCGCCGCTCTCAGCGGTTCCACGACCCTGTCAGCCGACGGCACCCTGACCCTGTTCGCCCCGCTCAAGACCCCCTCGGGCTCCTTCCTCGGCCTCCTCACCCTGCCGGTCTCCTCGATGCCCTTCGAATCCCTTACCGGCTACCTTGACTGGCTGCGCAGCCCGACCTCCTCGACCGCCTATAGCAACGCCGAAGGCTTCGGCCCCTTGGAACTCACGCCCTACGGCGGACGCTACTCCACCCCTGCCAAAGGAGTCCGGGTGCTCGACCTGCCCAATACGAACAACAACGCCATTCTTGAATTCGGCGGCGAGGATGTAGACCTCGGAGCCCAGGCAGGATCCCTTGAATCCATCACGGTAACCCTCACCAACAAAAACAAGGTCACGACCCCGAAATCGAATCCCACCAAACTGAAAGTCACGATCAACGCCACGACCGGACAATTCAGCGGCACATTCACGCTCACCGACCCGAACCCGACCAACACCAAGAAGAAAGTGAAGCGCAGCGCGAAGTTCTCCGGCGTGTTACTCCAGACCGAAAACGCCGGCGTCGGCTCGTTCATCCTGCCCGCCCTCCCCGGCAGCGACGCCGGCATCCAGTCGGGCGCAGTGTTCTTCTTCGGGACGGATCAATAAGCCTCCGCTTCCCTCCACGAAAGAAAAAGCCCCGGGCCAAAAGCCCGGGGCTTTTTGTTTCGTAGCCACGAACAAGCTACTGTCCGGACATGATAATCCGTTGCCGAAGGGTATTATCTCCCCGAATGCGCACGCACACCCAAACTACCATCACCAACGACCGCTCCCCGGGCTGGCAGTATACGGTTGGCCATACGAAGATTTAGGGATAAGGTATCCCCATGAAAACGATCCTTACCCCTGTCGATTTCTCATCCGCAACGCGGAGTGTTTTGGATGCCTCGATTGATCTGGCCCGAGGCACGGGAGCCCGCGTAGTCCTGCTCCATACAGTCCAACCCCCGGTCATCACCACCGACTACGGACTGACCGCCGATCTCCTCAGCGAAACCATGTCGTTGACCGAGACGGGCGCGCGCAAACAACTCGAACACCTCCAAAAAATCCTCGCCGACAAAGGCATCCCTGCCGGCTCCCGGCTGACGTATGGCTTCGCGGCCGGCAACATCGTCGAACACGCCCGCAAGCTGCGCGCCGCCTACATCGTCCTCGGCTCGCACGGACACACCGCCGTCTACGACTTGCTGGTCGGCAGCACGACCCACGCCGTCCTCAAAAAAGCCCCCTGTCCCGTTCTGGTGGTTCCCCCTGCCCCGAAAAGCAAACTGAGGAAATAACCCGGGGATTACTCAGCTGATCACGTGCCGAGAGCGCAGTCTCAGCTCTTGCCACCGAGCTTTTGCTGGATGTCGAAGAGGACCTTGCGCGGCCCCACATATTTCTCACCAACATAGCTCGAAGAAAGGATTTCGCCGTCAGCCGTGACGAAGAGCAGATTGGGAATGCCGTTGCCCCGAAAACGCTGGATGGCGGGGATCGATTTCGTAGCGTCGAACCGAATGGCCGGCCAAGGCATCTTGTATTCGGTCATGTAGCCCTGCATGTCGTCCTTGGTCTCGTCGTTGCTGACGAAAATCACCTCGAAGTCGGGATTCTTGGCCTTGAGCTCCGAGTAGGCGTCTACCAGCTCGGGCGTAAAGCCGCGACAGGGCGGACACCAATGCGCCGAGAAATAGATGGCGTAGTATTTCGCGCCGAGGACGGTCTCGCGACTCACAGGAGCGAGCGACTTGCCACGAACCGAGACGAGTTTACCGACGATCTCGGAAGTGAGCTTGCCAGCCATTACCGGAGCTGGCGCAGCTGCGGCAGGGGTGGCCGTCGGGTTTTGGGCGATGAACTCCTGCACGCGGGCTTGATCCGCTGAGGCCAGTTTTTCCAGCGGATACAGGTAGCCGCCGCCGTCCGCCTTTTTGAAGGAAGCAAATTTGGCATCCGCCCCCACCAGTTCCGCTTCCATGCTCTTTCCGTCCGTGTTGGTCCACGTTTCGGTCTTTCCGACCGCAAGTGCGCACAGGCCAAGAAACGCGAATAACGCAGCAGAGATTTTCATACGCAAGACCCATGCAAATAGGCGGCCATGTCGCAATTCGTATTATGTGTAGGTGAAGTCCGGGGGGGGTGAATGGCAGGTCTCCTTACAGGGAGGATTCGTCCCGGTATTATTTAAACAAATACTTATAGATCAATAATATTGCGTAATATCACCGATCTTGTCCTACAACGTGGCCGCGAGCGTGGATGTCCGACCACTCGCGCATGCTCGTGGCCACCTTCAGGTCGAGGAATGCTTTGGGGTGCAAATAAAGAGACCCCTGGTCGAATACGGACTAGGCGTGGACGCTGGCTGGCATTGACGCGGTCTACGACGTGGAGTGAGTCTGGCCGACTTATGAAAGTGGTCCAATGCTGGGATGACGGAGTCAATGATGACATCCGCTTGATTGAAATTCTCCGGAAGCACGGGGCGAAAGCCTCGTTCAACCTGAACCCAGCCACGCATAAGGAGGAGCGGCATGGCGGTCACAATGAGAAGTGGGGAAAAGTCATCCAACGCCTCGCGCGCTCGGAGCTGAACTCAGTTTATGAGGGCTTCACCATTGCCAATCACTCGATGACCCATCCGTGGCCGACGCGCATTCCGCTGGAGCAGTGGCGGAGCGAGGTGGTTGATGCCCGCAAGATTCTCCAAGACTGGTTCCAGCAACCGATCCTGGGTTTTGTCTATCCGTTCGGCGACTGTGACAACGCCACCGCCGACGTGGTGCGCGAGGCGGGACACGTTTATGCGCGCACGACCAAGAACGTGACGCCGTGCTTTCCGCCCGAGGACCCGATGAAGTTTGCCGCCGACCGCCATTTCCACGCCGAGGATTTCTGGGAACGCTACGAGCAGGCCAAGGCGTCGAAGTGTGGCGTATTCTATTTCTGGGGACACAGCTACGAACTTTGCACGGAGGAGCAGTGGTCGGCCTTCGACGAGAAGATCGCCCGCATCACTGCGGACCCCGACGCCGAGTGGGCGGAGCTGCCGGAGCTGTTTGGGTGACTTTCCGATGAAGTCCTTGAGGGTCGGTGCGCTGCTGTTTCCGGGATTCGAGCTGCTCGATATCTATGGTCCGTTGGAAATGTTTGGCATGCTGGGCCGTGTGACGGACATGCAAGTCGAGATCGTAATGCTCGCGGAGCGGGCGGGTATCGTTGCGAGCGCGCAGGGGCCGGGTGGCGTGGCTGATGTGGATTTTCCCGAGGCCGGGGCTTGTGATGTGTTGTTGGTTCCTGGCGGACCGGGAGCGAGGAGGGAGGTTGATAATCCAGCTTTGCTAGAGGCGTTACGTGGGCAGGTGGAGCGGTCTCGATTGGTGGCGAGCATTTGCACGGGAGCCGCCCTGCTGGCACGTGCGGGATTACTGGACGGATTGCGGGCGACGTCGAACAAGGCGGCTTTTGACTGGGTGCGATCACAAGGCCCGTGTGTCACATGGGTGCGCGAGGCGCGCTGGGTGCGTGACGGCCGGATCTACACCTCGTCGGGAGTATCGGCGGGCATGGACATGACACTTGGCCTGATCGCGGAGGAGTTCGGACGCGACCTGAGCCTGAGAGTGGCCCGGCGCGCCGAATACCTTTGGAACGAGGACGCGGGGGCCGATCCGTTCGCCTGAGCGAGGTGGCTGATATTCGACCCCAAGTGGTCCAGTGTTTGTGATGTAGGCCGAGGGGGGATATGCAGAACCTCCACGCGAAGCGGTGTGCCCGACGATGCCCGGCAAAGACGTTTATGGGTTTAATTCGTGGTCAAGTCGGTTGGTGGAACTTGAGGGGGAGGCGATGTGCGCGGGCTTCGTGCTTGTCAGGGTGACGGGGCTAGCTGTTAGACACGTTAAATGCCTGAGGAGCGTTCATTCACAGTGCGAGATTTGGCAGCCAAAATCGGCGTAAGCCGCGCCACGGTCTCGATGGCGCTGCGCAACCACCCTCGTTTGTCGGAGGAAACCCGTAAGCGGGTGCAGGCGGAGGCGGCCAAGCTGGGCTACAAACCCAACGCACTCGTTTCGGCGCTCATGACCCAGGTGCGCGGAAGGCAACTCAACCGAAGCGGCGAGGTGCTCGCCTTTTTGACTGCCTACACAGAAAAAGAGGAATGGCAGGGGGCGCCGACGGTGCGTGCCTGTTTCGAGGGGGCGCGCACGCAGGCTGAACAGTTGGGGTATCGGCTTGAACCTTACTGGCTCGGGCCGCTTGGCGCGCACTCTGCGCAGGTGTCACGCACTCTGCGGGCACGGGCGGTGCGTGGTTCGATCTTGGCACCCGTGCCGCTTGATCTTGGTCCCGTCGATTTGCGATGGGGAAGCAATCTCGTGGTGGCGATCGGCTACTCCTTTCGGCAACAGGCCTTGCATCGGGTGACGCATAATCAATTCAACGGTATGCTGACCTGCTATGAGCGGCTGCGCGCGTTGGGACACAAGCGCATCGGACTGGCCATGCATCGCGAGGCGGACGAGCGCGTGCACCACTACTGGATGGCGGGTTTCTACACCGGCCGGCAGGTGCATGGCGGGGCATCGGTGCCGATGCTGTTTCAAGGCGACTGGCACAACCGGCCGCAGGATCGCGTGCAGTTCCTCGACTGGTTCGCCAAGAACACGCCCGATGCGATCATCGGCATTCTGCCCGACCTGCCCCTGAAATGGCTCAAGGCCGAAGGCGTGAAAGTGCCGTCGGATGTGAGCTATGCCGGGTTGGATTTGGATTCTTCGCAGGTCGGCAAGGTCGCCGGGGTGCGCCAGCATTCGGAAAGCATCGGCGCGGCTGCGGTCGATCTGGTGGCGGGCGGGCTGCAACGCAACGACCTGCGCCTGCCGGCGCATCCGCAGCTCATTCACTTGGACGGGGAGTGGTGCGAGGGACAGTCGATGGCGGCCCGGTGAAAAGAGGGCCGGTTTGACCACTTTGTTGATAAAGGTGGTGAAGTGTTGGTTAACGTGTCTAACAACCGGACTGTTTTCGCGTGACGGGTGAGGGGGCAAGTTGGCTTCAACCCCATGAAGCCCCCTGTCTCCAGCTATGCCGTCAGCACACCCGCCTCCGGGCCGGGGCTGCGCCGTCAGATCGAGGCGACGTTGCGCGATTGGCTCATGACGGGACGCTATGGTGCGGGCGATCAATTGCCGCCGGCGCGTGAAATCGCGCGAGAGTGCGGTGATGTTAATGAGCAGACGGTTCGCCGTGCGCTCAAAAATCTGATGAATGAGGGGCTGTTGCGCGGTGCCCAGGGCAAGGGTGTTTTTGTGAGCAGCACGGGTGCGCGGTATAAGCGGGTGGCCTTGGTGTTGCCCAACCTTGAGGACGAGACCACGCAGCTCATCGCCCGCGGCGCGCGCCGGGTGTTCGACACGCAGGGTTTTCAAACGCTGATTCTCGATGCGCAGCGCGACTCCGATCAAGAGCGCGTGCACCTTGCCACCTTGCCCGACCTTCCGGTGGACGGAACGATCATTTTCCCCGTGGCCTATGGCGACATCGCCGAATGTATTCTGCGACTAAAGCTCGATGGGATGTCGTTGGTGCTGGTGGATAAGTATTGTCCGGGGATCAAGGTGGATTGCGTGGTCGCGGACGATTACCAAGGCGCCTATGCGCTCACGACGGCGTTGATTGCCAAGGGCCGCCGGCGCATTGCCTGGCTGGACGGGGAAGCGGGTTCAACGACCGTGGAGAATCGCTTTGACGGCTATCGCTGGGCTTTGGGCGATCAGTGTCTGCCGGTCGAGCGTGCGTTGGTGCGTCGCATGAAACTTCCGTCTCCAACATCACCTTATGTCATGGCCTTGGAGGGCGAAATAAAGGCACTGCTCGAATTGGCCAAGGCACCTGATGGGTTGGTTTGTGCCAACGATCTGTTGGCGGTCGCTGCGGTTGATTTTCTACGAGCACGTGGTGTTCGAGTGCCTGAGGATATCGGGGTGGCGGGCTTTGGCGATTTGAGGATGGCGGTCGATCCCGACTTTATCACGACCGTGCACACCCCCTTGGAACTCATGGGGGAACGTGCCGCCCAACTGTTGCTGAAGCGTATTCAGTCCAAGAAGGCCGAGGCGGAGACGATTGTTTTACCCGTCCAAGTCATTCTTCGAAGGAGCACCTGAGTAACACACTTTCCCTGTTCAACCCCCAAATACATCCGATCATGCACCTGATAAACACATCACTCAAGCTGGCTGCCCTTGGCGCGGTCCTGGCCTCGTCCACCTTTGCCTCCCTGGTCATCGATACTTCGTCGATTACGGGTAATAGTTACAGCTATAGCCTGTCTTTTGACGACTTGGCCAATTCCACCAAGTTTAACGCCGATGTATTTTCCCAGTCCAATGTCTCGGTGAGCGCAGACGGCTCTGGGGCTGGCGAGCGTCGTTACATCGCGGCTTCTACTGGAGCGACCAGTGCGTCGTTGGTCTATAAATTTGATTTCACCACGGCTGGCTACGAGGCGAGCAGTGTCAGCTTTAAGGATTATATCCTGCTGAATAATACGGCGATTCCCACCAATTCCTCCACGGCGACGACACAATGGAGTGTTGATGGAGTCAATTGGACCAATATTCGCACCAAGACGGCGACAGGCACTCAGCAGACCTCCAATGGCACCACGACGATCGATTTTGCCAACTTGGTCGCCACCTCTGTGCTGACAGCGCTGCCCGATACCGTTTACTACCGAGTCACCTTCACATCGCTGAGTGGCACTTTCATAGTAAACAGTCAGCAGTGGGATCGTGCTTCGCCTGGAACCTCCCAATTCACGGCGGACTTTACTCTCACCTCGTCCAGTGTTCCTGAGCCTTCGACCTTTGCTTTGATGGCTGGCGTGGCGGGCCTGATATTTGTCGGTGTGTCTCGCCGTCGTATGCGTCGTTAAGTGGTGTTTATCCCATGAACTTTATTACCCCATTGTCCCTCGTGCGGTTCCTCTTCGTCGGATTGCTGGCGGCTGTAGTGCCGCTAACCGCCGGAACGATATTAAAGGAGGATTTTTCCAAGAGCCCTGTCGGATCTTTTCGGCAACCGATCATGGAAGGAGGCGCATCTCTTAAAACCTGGAATGGACCCAAGGAGGGAACCTGGGGTTCATTTGAGGTGATTGAAGACAAGGAGTGCACGGGTGGTCGCGCCCTGGCGATTCGGGATTTGTCGTCAGTGCGGGATCAGGCCCCTTCCGTGCTGCTGGACTGGCCCAAGGTCCCGGCCGGTTCCCCTGCCTTGGTGCTCATCGAGCTCAAATACAAAATCGTGCCGCCGCCTTCGCGGGCGGATGGAACGTCCGGTGCGTATCGCGCGGATATTCTTGTCGGCGGGTCTTGGTCCCAGGCCATTTGCAACGTGATTATGGAGAACGGCCAGATACGTTCGCACGATGGCAAGAAAGCCACGGTGCTGGGCAAATATGTGCCCATGCGCTGGCAGACATTGCGGATGGAAATTTCAACCAAGGAAAAGACCTTCAGCCTTTCGGTTGAGGGTCGGCTGCTTGCCAATGGACTACCCTGGGTAAACGAAAACAATCCAAGCCTTGGCGGTCTTGTCATCAAGGCGGACATGTCGCCAACGGAAAGGGCCGGGGACATCGTTTTGATGATCTCGGATCTGAGCGTGTCCGTGCAGACCGAGTCCCGCTGATCGTAACAACCCCTGAAATCCCCGTCCCATGAAACACCACTCCAAATCGGCTTTTACACTGGTCGAACTGCTGGCCGTGATCGCGATCATCGGGATTTTGGCCGGCATCCTTATTCCGGTTGTTGGGTCCATGCGGGAAAGCGCCAGACGAACACAGTGCCTATCGAACCTCCGACAGATGGGAATCGCACTGCTCGCCTACACCAGCGATCACAAGGTGCGCCGGCTCCCTCGTGGAACCGCCAGCGAAGGAAGATCGATTTGGGATCGCTGGCCGGGCGAAAGCGGACCGCGTCATGCCGTTGGGTTGGGACTCTTGCAGTATGGCGGATACCTGGCCGGCACATCCGGAGAAGAGGTTTACGGTGCCACCCGTTCACGGATTTTTGATTGTCCGGATCGCGATTCAGGTGGGTGGGATGCCGACACCTATTGGAGCGACTACTACTACAACTTCACTTACTCAAATGATGTCGTGGACGGCATGTTGTTGGCCGACGTGCCGGTGAATCGCGCCATCGTTTTCGACTTTGTGCCATCCTCATTGCTGCCGGTTCATGACGGGGAGAGCAGTGTCAACGCTCTCTATATCGATGGTTCGGTCCAGACCAGGCGCAAGGAACAGTTCAAGACGACCAACCGGGCGACGGCATTTGATCGCTGATCTATAGACTATGTTAACCGGCCCCTGCTCCGCGAACCTCCCCCGAGGATTCGTGATATCCCTCTTGTTTGTGCTTATGGCGGTTTCCGCTTCGGCGGTGTCCTTGGAATTGCCCGGGAGAACCATCCATCTCGCCCGTCCGGGTGAAGTGGTGGAGGTCGCGATTCGTGGCCTGGGTGACGTGGCGGCGGAGGGGCCGATTACGCTGCTCGCCAAGGATTGGCTTGGCCGGGAGACGTTGGTTCCGCTGAAGATCGTCGGCCAAGAGACGACGATGGAAGGTATTCGCGGTCGGTTTACTCCGCCGTGGCTGGGGTGGATGGAGCTGACCGTGATGGATCATGGAGCGAAGCTGGCGGGATCGGCCTTGCGGCTGGCGGTCAT
The DNA here is from genome assembly GCA_041671745.1 of Opitutaceae bacterium. Taxonomy (GTDB): domain Bacteria; phylum Verrucomicrobiota; class Verrucomicrobiia; order Opitutales; family Opitutaceae; genus Rariglobus. Next base: position 25,839 of record JBAZBC010000017.1, read on the forward strand.
TCCCGAGGCTAAGAGCACCGGTGAGTATTTCCGTTATGGCCTCTCCGATCATACGATGACCCTTGGCGGCGGTTATCGGACAAAGGCGCTTTCGCTGATTGATGCGCTGGGAGTGGATATCGTCAGGGAGGAGCCGTCATGGCATCGGGTGCAGGCTGGCGCGAATGCTCCATTCGTTTTTGATCGGGATGGTCGTGGTCCGGATCAATATATCGATGCTTGCGCCGCCATGGGAGTGGAGGTGCAGGCGATCCTGAACTATGGCGTGAGATGGGCTACGACTGGAGATGCCAGTTCTTCAAATTCAGCGGACTGGAATCGCGTGATGCCGCAAATGGACCCGTGGCTCGAGTATGTGCGAACGACGGTCAATCACTACAAGGACCGCATTCGTTATTGGGAAATCTGGAACGAGCCCGATATCGGATTCTGGCGCAGCACCACGGCTCAATACGTCGAGCTTTTTGATCGGACCAGCGCGGAGATCGCGCGTATCCAGCCCGAGGCCCGAATCATGAACGGCGGTTTCGCGATGGTCACGCGCCAGCCCAACCCGGATTTTGTGGAAGAATTCGTCGCCAAGGCAAATCCGGCGCATTGGCACCTTCGCGCCTGGCATGACTACAACACCTTTGGCGAGCTGATCGCCCGTCATAAAAAGCACGAGGCGCTATACCGGGATCACGCGGCTCCGGCCGTGGCGGGGTTGCCGGGCTGGATGAACGAGGGCGGATTCCACACGGTCGATATTGCCAACGAAGCGGCGCAGGCCCGCACCATCGTGAAAAAAGTATCCACCGCCCCGGCACTGGGGCTGGGCGCGTATTTTGTTTACACGACACGTGACTCGTCGAGAGATCGAAAAAACGGTCCCGTCGCGGCCTTCTACGGGATGGCCGACTATGATTGTTCGCCCAAGCCGGCATATGCCGCCTATAATCGCCTCATCGCCGAGACCGCGCATCGTCGTTACACCTCGCCCGGGAAAGCGGAGGATACGCAGGAGGGGCTCTGGCAGCATCTGTTTGTCGATCCGGCGTCCGAGGGACCGCACGTTCTCGTTCTATGGCGCGAAGGGGTTGGATTACAGAGTCCCATTTGGCTGCACTGGCCCGCCGCCAGTGTGATCGATGCGGTGGACCTTATGGGAAACCCGGTGAACCTGGCCCGGCTTGGCAACGGCGTGGTGCTCAATCTCGGCAACGACCCTGTTTATGTGCACCTTCGCGGGAAGCCGGCCTACCCGGAAACCAAAACCGTGCTCACGTTGCCCGGTCTTCTGTCGCTCGTGCCGGGTGGAGAGCCCTCCCTGCTTGGTCTTCAACTGGCCAACCCAACGGATACCCCGCTGACTGTCGAAATACGGATTTCATCCGACAACCCGGTGCTCGATCTGGGTGATGCGCCAGCCCCCGTCACGTTGGCATCAGGTGAAGCGCAATCCATAAACTTGCCCGTAAGCATTCCTGCTGATGCCTCCGGATTATCTCGCGGCCAGCTGTCCGTGATCCTCACGACCACGAATCTTCGGGAGGCCATAACGGCGACCATGCCTTATGAGGTGGCCAATATTCTTTCCCCCGCAAAGCCGGCGGGATTTGAGCTCACGAAGCGCACGGATATCCACAATCTGCATGAAGGGCTGGCCAACCCGGCGATGGAGTGGAAGGGCGCCGAGGATCTCAGTGCCACCGGAGCGTGGGAGGCCTCGCCCGAGGGACTGCGACTCAAGGTCGCGGTCACCGATCAGAAGCACTATCAACCCAACGCGCGGGCCGCACTCTGGCAGGCGGACAGTCTCCAGTTCGCTTTCCGTGCTTCCGATAACCAAGGGGACTACCTGGAGCTGGTTCTTGCGCTGGACAAAAACGGACGCTCGCAAGGTTGGGTGTTGAACAACCCCGAGTGGACGCGCCTCGGCCAGGGCGATCTCAGGAAGCAGGCGGTATTCGAGGTTGTGCGCTCGGGTGACGTCACGACCTACACCTTGGAACTCAGCTGGCGCTCTCTGGGTTATGACGGGCCGCCCGGCGAGGCATGGCGTGCCAGTTTTATCGTCAATGACGATGACGGTCTGGGGCGCAAACAGTGGCTGCAACTCTCGCCGGGTATTGGCGAGGCCAAGAACCCACAACGTTATCCGCTCTTCATCTACGCACCGTGACCAAGCATCCCATGAACAACAGCGCTTCGACTGATCAGCAGCTTGATACCTACATTGCCGCTTGTGAGAGCCGGTGCGGCCCAAACGATGATCTGCCCGCCGTGATTTTGCAGGGACAAGGTTATCACACGACGATGCCAAACGGCTCTACGGTGCATCATACCCGCGATGCGCTTGATTACGCGCTGGCTCTTTTCACTGAAGGAGGCGGAGAGTCGGTTGCACGGGCGATACGTATTGTGCGGCGAGTGCTGGAAATGCAGGACCGCGATATTTGCAGTCGCTCCTTCGGAATATGGCCTTGGTTTTTCGAAGAGCCTATTTCCGCAATGCGACCGCCCGATTGGAATTGGGCGGACTTTATCGGCGTGCGGCTCGCGCATATTTTGAGGATGCATGGGGAACGATTGCCGGAGGATCTGTGTGGCGATGTCGCGAAGGCGCTGGAGGCGGCTGCTTTTTCGATTTTCCGGCGCAACGTCGGTCCCGAATACACGAATATCTCGGTCAAGGGAGGCGTGGTCACGGTGATGGCGGGCGAACAGCTCGGGCAGCCGGTCTTGCTGGCTTATGGGCGACGCCGACTCGCGCGATTTCTTGAGCATACTCGCAGGCATGGCGGCTTTAACGAATACAACAGTCCGACCTATGGTGTTGTCGTCTTGGTCGAGGTTGAGCGTGGTCTGCTCTTGGTAAAAGATGCCGAGACAAGGACCTGCCTAACCGCCATCCACGAGTTGTGCTGGAGGTTGCTGGCCGCGAGCCTGCATCTGCCTACCGGCCAGATTTGCGGGCCGCATGCCCGCAGTTACGAAGATCTTTTGAGACCCGAGTATGCCTGTCTGTTTGGGGCTGCCTTGGGCGAGCGGATTTTTGTGCCGAGCAGTCTAACCAGAGGCGGCGATGGGGGGAGTTTTGCGCTTATTCCCCGGATACCCTGTCCGGAGCCGGTTCGACGCGAGATACGCGATGCGCCGACTGTTCGCTTCGTGCGTCAGGACTATGTGCGCACCGACAATCCCGAGGAGCAACGCAGGGGAACGCATTGGTTTGGCGGCGACGCGTGCATCGGTTCGGTCAATCTCGACAACCTGTGGCAGCAGCGTCGGCCGATCATCGGCTATTGGCGCGTCGGCGACGAAGTCGCCGTGCTGCGGGTGCGGCTCACACATGGCGGAGCCGACTTCGCTTCGGGCAGTCTGCGAACGGTTCAGGAAGGCGCGGAGTTGCTGTCACTGTGCTCGCTGGTGACGAATCGAGCGGACTCACACGATCACCTCGATATGCCGCCGGACGGGATTTTTCGCTTCGATCAATTGGCGCTGTCGATCGAGTTGTCTTTCTCTGGGGCCACGGTGCGCGCTCTGAAATCGGGTGGTTTTGAGCTCTCGGCTGGCGACCATGCGGTCACGGTTTCACCGCTGCATGCGGAGTTCGGCACCTACCCTGTGGTTTGGACAACGACAAGCGAGGACGGGAAGGCCTGCGTGCGCGCGGTCGTCAACGACGGGCAGCCGGTTGTTTTGCAGCCGGCCAAGATGAAGAATGTCGGCATCGGCTTTCATCTCGCGCTGCACCGGGTGGGCGACTCGGTTGCAGTGACTGGGCGTGCCGAGGTTTGCGCGGATAGTGTGACACTTGTCTCGGAATCGCCGCGCGCATCGCTGGCGCTCACGGCTCCGCGGCATCCGGTCGAACTCAGACAGATCAAAACATGACCAAGCTGGCCGAGGTTATTTGGGCAAACGGTCAAATCGACGATTTGCTCCTGCGGATACGCGAGGCGATTTATCGGCCGGTGGTTCCATTGGAGTTGACCGCATGGCGCACGGTCGAGCCGGTGTCTTTCGCCGAACGAAAACGTGGCGAGCGGATTGAAGTGCGCATCGGTGAACCTTGGGCAGAGCGGTTGTTCGACTCTGCATGGATGCGCTTTCGGGCGCGACTTCCGGAGGGCGTTTCCGAGGCGGGCCTAGTGGCGCGCATCGATGTGAACGGCGAACTGTGCGTGGTCGATGGAAATGGAGTGCCCGTCCGTGGGCTGACCAATATCAAGTCCACGTTTGATCCGACGTTGGGCGGACCGGGCAAGACGATCTACCAGCTCCCGTCGGAGGCAATCGATGCGGATGGGCGTGTGGAGTTGTGGGTCGACGCGGGACTTAACGACTTGTTTGGTTTCGTAAAGGACGAGGGTCGCGTGGCGTTGGCGGAGATTGCCCTCGTGCGTGAGGATGCGCGGGCGCTTTACTATGATCTGGAAACGCTGCGCGACTGGTTACTGACGCTGCCGGGTAAGGGGCCGGACGTAGTGATGAGCGCGAGCGAGTCGGGATCGGACGACTCGCTCACGCTCGTCGCCACGAGGTTGCGCGAGGATTTGGAGACGGTCGCCGAGAGGCTCGATTGCAAGGATGTCGCCAGTGTGGCTTGGGTTCGTGAGCGGTTGGCACCGTGGTTTACGAACGATGGTCCAAAGCCGGAACTGATCGTGCATGCCATCGGACACGCCCATCTTGATCTCGCCTGGCTGTGGCCGATTCGGGAGACGATTCGCAAGGGCACACGCACCTTCGCCAGCGCGCTCTACAACATCGAGCGCTACCCGGAATATGTCTTTGGCATGAGTCAGCCCCAACTCTACGCGTGGCTGAAGGAGCATCAACCGGAGCTGTATTTAAAAATCAAACACGCGGTGGCGGAGGGGCGCATCGAGCCGCAGGGGACGTTTTGGGTGGAGCCGGATTGTTCGATGCCGTCGGGCGAAGCCTTCGTGCGGCAGGTGTTGCATGGCGCGCGGTTTTTTCAGGATGAGTTCGGCATCGTGCCGAACTACTGCTGGCAACCCGATGTGTTCGGCTATCACGGACAACTCCCGCAGATCCTCAGGAAAAGCGGGCACGATTACTTCATGACGCAAAAGCTGTCGTGGAATGTGGTGAACCGCTTTGGGCACCACTCGTTTCAATGGGAAGGCATCGACGGCACGCGCATCCTCACGCACATGCTGCCGGAGGAGACGTATAACGGGCCGGCGGCCGCGCGATCATTGCGCAAGATCGCCGACGAGTATGCGGAGCGCGACGTGTCGAATCACGCACTCATGGCCTTTGGCATCGGTGACGGCGGTGGTGGTCCCGACGCGGAGCACTTGGAGCGGCTGCGTCGCGCACCGAGATTGCCCGGCATGCCGGAGGTGAAGATCGGCAAGGTGTCGGAGTTTTTCGAGGTCTGGAGTCGCGACGCCGACCAGTTTCCGGTGTGGCGCGGCGAGCTTTATCTGGAACGGCACCAAGGCACGCTGACGACCCAGGCGCTGGTGAAACGTAACAACCGTCGTGCAGAAGTCGCGCTGCGTGAGCTGGAGTGGGCGGCGTATTTGGCGACCACCCGCGCCGGCGTGCCGTATCCGACGGCGGAGCTGGATCGGCTGTGGAAGGAAGTGTTGCTCTATCAGTTTCACGACATCCTGCCGGGCTCGTCGATCAAGCGCGTCTACGACGAGTGCAACGCACGCTACGCGGTGATCCTGGATGAGTTGGCACGGTTGACGCACGGGTGCTACGCGGCTGTTGCGGTGAAGGGAGGGGTGACGGTGTTTAATTCGTTGGGTTGGGAGCGGTCGGAGTGGGTGAGGCATGACGGCGCTTGGGCATGGGTGGAGGTGCCTGCGCTAGGGTGTGCGCAACTTCGGAGCGGCGGGCACGGAGTGCCCGCCCTACCTTCGGCATCGGAGCGGTTGTTGGAGAACGAAAGCCTGCGGATTGTCTTTGCCGAGGACGGGCGCATCACGTCGGTCTACGACAAGCATCGTGGATGTGAGGCATTGGCGGCGGGCGAGTGCGGCAATGATCTGGTCGTCATCGCTGACGCGGGTGACGCGTGGGATTTCGAGACCGACCTTGTGGCCAAGGATGTGTGGGGTTACCTGCGGCGGGACGTTGAGCGACCGACGTTGCGTGAATCGACGGGCGGCGTGGACGGACCGTCCGCGTGGGTGCGGCAGGTGTGGAGGTATCGTGCATCGGAGATTCGCCAGACGGTCAGGTTGTTTGCCGGCGCGGAGCAGTTGGTCTTTAAGACGGAGGTGGATTGGCGTGAGCCGGCGACGATGCTGCGGGTTCGTTTCCCTGTGGCGGTGCAGGCGAACTCGGCGCGGTTTGAAATACCGTTTGGCCACATCAAGCGCAGCACGCGGGAAGAAACGCTGGTCGAGCGCGCGCAGATCGAGGTGGCGGCGTTGCAATGGGTGGACTTGTCCGACGAGGCCGGCCATGGCGTCGCGCTCTACAACGACTGTAAGCACGGCTTCCGTGTGAAGGGCCAGGTGATCGACATGACGTTGCTGCGCAGCGTGCCGTATCCCGGCGCGCCGCTGATCGGCAAAGGAGATTCGACGGACGGCGAGGATGGTCATGATGGCAAGGTTTACGGCGACTTGGGCCGACATGTGTTTTCCTACGCTCTGCGTCCGCACGGTGCGGAGGTCGGCACGGCGCGACTGACGGCGGAGGCGCGGATGTTCAACACGCCGCTGGCGGTCGTTGAGGGTCGGGCCAAACCGAACGAGTGGAGCGCGCCGGCATGGACTCCGGGAATCGCAGGCGTCGAGATCGCTGCGGTCAAGCGCGCGGAAGATGGTAACGGGTGGGTATGGCGTCTGGTTAACGTGACCGAATGCGAGGCGATTTTGCGTTTGCCGGAAGGCGATTGGCGTGAGTGCGACTTGCTGGAAAACGGTGATGAGCGATGTGACGCAGAGCTGCGCTTCGCACCGTTTGAAGTAAAGACCCTGCGCGCGAGGCTTCAATAACTGCCTGCCAGTGAGCGAAAGGTTACTTCCGGGCACGAGCAGGGCGGCGCTGTGCACCCTTGAGGCCGAAGGTTGGCGCGACCGAGCGGCAACACTTATCACCTCACGGTTGTTTTGCGCAGAGTCGGCTTCGAGTAGGGAGCATGTGGCTGTTTTAATGTTGGCTAACTAAAAGGACCTCATACGGGAAGTTTGGGTGACATGAACGGAGAAACGCCGGGGAAACCTTGCCATTTGCGCGCACTTTCTAGTCAACAGGGAGATGGAAGAACATCCCCACGTTTCCATTCGCGACCTTGCCGCCCGTTTGGGGATCGGGCGTTCGGCGGTGTCGATGGCCTTGCGGAATCACCCGCATATCTCGGAGGCGACCCGCCTGCGTGTGCAGGCCGAGGCGGAACGGTTGGGCTACCGGCCCAACGCGATGGTCACGGCTCTCATGTCCCAGGTTCGCACGCGCCGCGTAAAACGCAGTGGTGAAACCATCGCCTACCTCAGTGCCTTCAAGACGAAGGAAGAGTGGAAGCACTCCACGCTGCACGACGGCACTCTGCTTGGCGCCCAGGCCAGGGCGGAGCGGCTAGGATTTCGGGTCGAGCCCTACTGGTTGGGTTACCAGGGAGGTGAGGCGGCCCGTGTAGCCAGGGTTTTGCGCGCCCGGGCTGTGCGCGGAGTGATCGTCGGCCCCATGCCTCTCGACCTCGGCCCGGTGGAACTGGACTGGGGGAACATCTTTGCCGCAGCGATCGGTTATTCGTTCGGACAACAGCATCTGGACCGCATAAGCCACAATCATTTCAATATTATGCGGCTCTGCTACGAGAGCCTGTATCGACGCGGCCACCGTCGTATCGGTCTTTCCATTACGCAGGAGTCGGATGACCGCGTGCAGCATCTGTGGATGGCCGGTTTTGATACCAGCCGGAAGCTGCTAAAAGGTTCGATGGTCCCTCCACTTTGGCTGGAGCACTGGGAGGACCACCCCGATTCCAAAAAACGATTCGAAAAATGGTATTGGGCTCACAAGCCCGATGCGGTGATCGGAATGGGCGGGGACAACCCGTTGCACTGGATGAGGGCGATGGGGGTGGATGTCCCCAAAAACACCAGTTATTCCAACCTCGACCTTGCCCATCTCAATCAGGGGAAAGTTGCGGGAGTTCTGCAGAACGTGCGGGCGGCGGGCGCTTCGGCGGTGGATTGGGTCGTGGCGGGAATCAACCGCAACGAATATGGCGTGCCCGACAATCCCAAGTCGCTCTTGATGGAGGCGACGTGGAGTGACGGACCGACAGTCGGGCCTAGATCGGTGCCGGCTCGTAAAAAATCAACAGGGTGAATTTTGCCCATACACCGCAGTGCGGGCAAGGAGGCGGTTTCTATCGGTTTGTGGACGTGTCCAGTATCATAAGACTTCTGTTTCGAAAACGTCATTGGCAGGGTTTTCGGCAACCGCAGTCCCCATGCCGGAAATGCTCCCCGGCAACCCGTCTACGGCCGATTATCCCGATGTCTTTTATTGCCCCAACGTCCGATTCGACTGCCACGCCGTCACCCCGTCAACAGGTGGAGAGGCTCATTCGCGGCTGGCTGACCTCGGGTGTATACGGGCCGGGGGACCTGCTTCCTACTGCCAGCGAGATCGCTCGGCTATGTGACAATGTGAGCAAGCCCACGGTCCGCCGAGCGATCAAGATGTTAGCTGAGGCCGGTTTTCTCCAAGGCGTTCCTGGCAAGGGAGTCTATGTATCCGCTGAGCGCACCGATTTTGCCGAAGATCACCCTATGCGCCGTGATGATGCCTGAAGTTTTAACCCGTCCCAAACTTAACCGCTTCTCTCCTCCCTACCCTATGAAAAACAAAATCCGATACCTCAAGTTGGCCGCCTTGTCGGCCTTGTTTACCCCCGCAGGGCTCTTTGCCACGCTGACGATTTCTGATGCCGACATCCAAAACGGCACATATTACTATGATCTGACCTTCGCGGACCTATCCACGTCGCAGTTTTTCTCAGATGTTGATTCTTTCAGCAATGTGAGCGTCTCCTCGGAGGCGAACTGGAAATACGTTTACACCACGGCAAGCTCTGCCGACTTTGTATACAAGTTCGATTTTAGTGGAACATCCTCGCGGCCTGATTCGGTTACATTAACCGGAGGAGGTCGGGTGTTTGGCGATTCCACTGGGAATTATTTCGGGACTGTATCGGTGTTTTATCGCATCGGTGATGCAGGGGGGTGGACGCTGATTAACTCGGTAAATAATAGCTTTACGGGTTCCACCACCAATCGAGGCTACAGTGCTGCAACCAGCATAGCGCTGACCGGTATGCCCGATACCTTTTATTACAAGGTGGTTTATCAGGTGGATACAGGTGCTGCCAGCAACCGCTATCAATGGGATCGGATTAACGGGACTACGGACAATAATTTCTTTTCGGCAACCTTTAGCACTGTGGCTATCCCGGAGCCTGCCGCCTTTGCAATGCTGGTTGGCGGGTTTGGACTGCTTGCGACTGTTGGAGTAAGGCGGCGGATTCGTGCTTAAGCACGGACTCCATCGCACCTGAAATTTAGCGTAAGAGCTCCCGTTTAATCTTATCCTCGTTCCACCCTTCTAACGATCATGCCCGTGTCACGCCAACAGCGATCTGCGTTTACCTTGGTCGAGTTGCTTGCGGTCCTTGTGATCCTAGGCCTGCTCGCGGCTCTTGTCGTCCCTTTGGCCGGCAGGGCTCGCCGGCAGGCGGCGCAGGCCAAGTGCTCCACTCACATGCGAGGTTACCTCGGCGCGGTTCCGTTGTATGCGGCCGACAACCGCGGGCGCTTGCCCACATCCACTTATCGGGACCCTGATAATCCCGATACCGCCACCAATGTCGTGGAGGTGCGGGTGACGTTGGCTCCCTACACCCTGTCGATACCGGCAGACACGGCTTCATGGAGGGTATTCAGCTTGACGCAGGACAGCATGTGTCCCGTCGAAGGCTGGATCTATGGGTTCAACTCTTATGTGAGCAAGCTGCCCCTGGCTCAAATTCAACAACCCTCAAAACTTGCCTACATAATAGACGAAAAAAGTCGCTGGATTAACTCCACTACGATCAGTAGCTCGACGGGGCTGGCCGACCTGCGCACCGCCGTGCCTAAACCGCACAACGGCAAGATTACCGTAGGATTCCTTGATGGACATGTGGAGCAATGCTTCGTGAGCCAAATGACCGTCGCGCAGTTCACACGAGGCACCTCGAGTTATCAGAGCAACCATGACACGCTGCACTTCGCGTCAGCGGAGTATGACCAGTGAGCTTTTCCCTCCCTCTATATCACGTTATGTTTTTTTTAATCAATCTTGGCCGCCGTTTCCTGCGGAGCGCCGTTATTACCATCGGATTATTTTCGGCCGCCGGAGCTTGCGCAGCCGCCCCGGCCGTGACCAATCACATCCAAAATGGGGACTTGGAGTCTTCCTACAACGACATCACTCCGTGGCGATGGAGTGTGAGTGGAGGAGCCCTTGCCGAGGGCAAAGTGGATTCGACGGTCAGCCACACCGGGCGCTTTTCATTTAAAATCACCAACCGTAGCACCAAGGCTCCGGAGGTATATGGAGGTCTGCGCCAAATCGTGAAGGGGCTCAAACCCCTGACGGCATATCAACTCCGGGTGTGGGTAAAGGGGGAGGGTGTCACCGGCGCGCAGTTGGCCTGCGGACCGCGTTGGGAGAAACGGTTTTCACTACCGAATGGCACCTATGGCTGGAATCGGGTCGTTTTTGATCTGGAGACAGACGAGAGCCCCGGTGACTTCAACGTCGTCGTCATCGCATATTCTCCGGTTGGCGCGCTTTGGGTGGACGACGTGGAACTGGTCGAAACCTCCGAGGCAGTCGCCGTCGAGGGACCGTCCAAGTGGCAACCTTTACGCAACGGTGGATTCGACGAGCCCTCCCTCGCGTGGTGGGACTGGGCTCTATCCGGCCAACCGCTGCCCCAAGCCACTGGAGAACTGGACTCAACGGTCAAACGATCCGGCACGCACTCCCTGAAGATTACCAGCAATACCCCGGAGGCCAGGAATGTCTATGGGCGTATCCGCCAACTCGTGGACGGGCTCGAACCGGGCAAGCGGTATCGGCTTCGCATGTGGATCAAGGGGGACTCGGTCAACCGGTGCGTGGTTGCGCTTGGAGAGGGATGGCGGCAGCGCAAGAATCTGCCTTCGCGCAGTTATGACTGGCAGGAGTTTGACCTTGATTTCACGGCTGACCGTGAGCGCGGATTCCAAGTTCTCGTCATTGTGGGCGGACCGACGGCGGCGTTGTGGATCGATGACATGGAGATCGTCCCGAGCGATCTTGCTTTGCAAAACGAACCCCGCCTGTCTCCCGCCGCGAGTTGGGAACGGATTGAACCGAGTCTGGCATTTTACCCGCTGGCTGAGGCCTCAGCCGAGACCTTGTTTGAGAGGCCTTCCGGATCGGGAGAGACTGCTGCGTTTCCCAATATTGTTTTGGTTCCCGATAAGCCCGGTGTTGATGGCAGTGGCGGAGGCACGGGGCGGTTTGCCTACGACAAGGAGGGACTTCATGCGGTTTTCGATGCTCAGGGGTTGCATCGCGGCGAGGTGATCGGCGGCGAGTCTATGTGGCGAGGAGACAGCGTTCAGCTGGGCATCGATCTGAGACCGGATGTAAGAGCCGATGGTGGCGTGGCACCTTGGTATGAGTTGGGGTTTGCCCTGCTCGATGATGATACGGTGAACATCCATGCTTGGCGCACGGGGCAAGACCCCGATTTTGACTACGCGTCCATCCGTGCCAAGGGCGTTCGCACCAGCACTGGTTATCGCATCATCGTGACGATTCCTTGGCATGTGTTCAAAGCGGACAGCAAGCACCTTCCCCCCGTGCTCGGCCTGAATGTTGTGTTTAACAGCGCGGGTGTTGACGGCGTCCGGCAGGTCGCGGAATGGACTCGGGGTATCGCCCATGAAAAAAAGGCCGCAGATTTTGCCTGGGCGGTCCGTTCGCAGGAAGACAATCCGGACTCGATATCGGTCATCCGGCTTACGAAGGGCACTTACGATCACGACGAGCGGGTCGGCGGACTCTTCATCGAATACGCCCGCCAAGGGCTGGCTCCGGCAACGCTGATTTTCGACGGTCACAATCGAGAGGTCGCGGAGGGGGTGTCCATCGGAGAGGTTCACCTACCTGCGGTGGCGGCCGGGGGGGCGAGAAGTGTTTTTTTTTCGACTGCCGTCGGCCAGTTTGACCGACAGGGCATCTGGTTTGTTTCCGCCGAACGGTCGGATGCCGACGGAGTCCGGCATGCAAACTTTGTCGCTAGCGCGACATTGCAGCGCGTGAATCTGCAATCTCGGCTGGCCGGACTTCACGAGGAAGTTGAGGCCCGCTACGAGGTATTGAAAGCATCCCCATGGCGTCAGGACGCCGTCTTCGATTCAGGCCTGCGTATTGTTGACCATTATTTGGAAAGCATGTCGAAGACTCCCCGTGCGGAGCGGTTTGATCAGGACCCGAGTTGGAGCCTGCTCCAGTTGCAGGAACTCAAAGGAGTCCTTGACGATCTTGAGGTGAGAAGCCGGAAGGACGCGTCTTTGATGATACCTCGTGGGCCGGAGGTGACCGGGCCGATAGTCCGAAGTAACGGTGTGTTGAAGGTGGCTACTGAGGATGGCGTCCTTCGTCCGGCATTTTTCAACGGATTCGGGCACTTCGATGCTGTGGTAAAGGACATGCCCTTCTTGCAGGCAATCGGTGGCAACGTGATTCAGCAGGAGCGGGGACCTTCGGAATTGAGAAGCGATGGCAGTGTTGGTGCCGGCGTCGGCTCCATCCTTAAAACCCTGCGCGATGCAGAACAGCAAGGCACTCGGGTGGACTTGCTGCTGTCGCCTCACTATTTCCCAAGGTGGGTGTCGGAACAATACCCGGAGGTGACACTCAAATCCGCCGATTCACAGGGATTCATCCGTTTCAACATAGACCATCCGGAGGCCCGCCGGGTGATTGAAAAATGGCTACGCACCATTGTGCCGCAGGTGAAAGATTTCCCTGCGCTATTCGGTTTCTGTATCTCCAACGAACCCGCCTATGTTTTCAGTGGGAAAGATGAGCACAGTCGCGCCGGTTGGGTGAAATGGCTGCGTGAACGGCATGGCGACATTGACGCGCTCAACCGGTTGTATGGAACCAAGTGGCAGAGTTTCGAGGAGGTGCCGGTGCCCCCTTTGACGATGCCTTCGAGTGTTGAGGCCCGCCGGGCGTTCTATGACTGGATAAAGTTCAACCAGTTTAATTTTGCTGAGTGGCACCGCTGGATGGCCGACATCGTGCGCGAAATGGCCCCGAGTATACCTTTGCATGCCAAGCTCATGCCGGTTGTCTTTGACCGCCCGCGATTGGTTGACGGTATTGATGCCGAGCTTTTCGCGGAGTTTACCGACATTGCCGGGAACGACGCCACGTCGTATTTGGAACCTCACGACGGCTATGCCTTCAAGTGGCGACACCAGGAAATGTGGTATGACTTGTTGAATTCATATCGCGACCAACCCGTATTCAACTCCGAGAACCATTTCATCCCCGACGGCTTTCCTGCGCGTCATATATCGCCGGATCATACGCGTGCCGTAATATGGCAGGGAGGCCTCCATCATCAGTGGGCAACAACGTTGTGGGTATGGGAGTCACCAAAGTCGCCAGCCCTTTCGGGATCCATCAGACAAAGGCCGGCCAATACGTTCGCGGCGAGCCAGACGATGCTCGATATGCAGCGGCTCGCCCCGGAATTCGCCGCTTTGAACCAAGCATCATCGGACGTCGCCTTACTCTATTCGATGCCGTCGGTTTTTTGGAACAAAGATTATATGGATGCCCTAACCTCTGCCTATACCGCGCTCGTATTCATGGGGAAGAAGGTTACCTTTGTGAGCGAACGGCAGCTTGCCGAGGGTCGGCGCTCAGCGGCCAACGTCGATGTGCGTTGTATTGTCCTCGCACAAGCCACGAATGTGACCGATGGCGCAGTCCAAGGCCTGGTCAAGTTTTCAGCAGACGGTGGTCGAGTCATCGCGATCGGGAGTGGAAATCTTCATAAGGATGAGTATGCGCGTCCACGCAGTTTACCGGAAGATCTGCGTCTGGTCCATGTGGACGGAAATGTGTCGGATTATCGGCTGATGCAGGCGTTGTTGGCAGAGGTCCCGAATGGAAGTCTCCGCTCGCATATGGTTTTGTCGGCGCTTGACGGGCACATTGCATGGGGAATCGAACATCGTGTGGTGGAGACACCGGCAGGAACACTGGTTGCCTTGACGAACATGCTGGCGGATACGCAGACGGTGAGGCTGTCGATCAAAGGAACCGGCGTGGATCTCATTGACGGGGAACCGGTGGACATAAGCCGGCTGCAACTCGATTCCATGAGGCCTGCTCTCATTTTAGTGAAGCCGACGCCGTGATCGACCGGCTTCCGTGGGATGCACTCTTGGCCATCTTTTAAATGAAACTTCTCTCGCCGTCAGATGCCACGGATAGGCTGGACGCATTGATTCTACGGGTTCACTCCACGATTCATATCCCGGTTGCTCCTTTGGAGCTGACCGCATGGCGGACGGTCGAACCGGTGCCGTTCGCCGAACGAGAACGTGGCGAACGTATCGAAGTGCGGGTGGGTGAACCTTGGGCGGAGCAGTTGTTCGACTGCGCGTGGATGCGGTTTCGTGCGCGGCTGCCAGAGGGAACCCTGACGGCTGGCTTGGTGGCGCGGATCGATGTGAATGGTGAGCTGTGTGTCGTGGATCGCGAGGGTGTGCCGATGCGCGGGTTGACCAACATCAAGTCCACGTTTGATCCGACTTTGGGCGGGCCGGGCAAGACGATCTACGCGCTGCCGCCTGAGTCGATCCGCGATGGCGTGGTCGAGCTGTGGGCCGATGCGGGACTCAACGATCTGTTTGGTTTCGTGAAGGACGAGGGCCGCGTAGCGTTGGCGGAAATCGCCGTCGTGCGCGAGGACGTGAGGGCGCTTTACTACGATCTGGAAACGCTGCGCGACTGGCTGCTGACGCTGCCGGAGGAAGCCGCAACGGGCGTGCACAAGGCACGCCCCTACGAAGACGAGTGTAGGGGCGCGCCTTGCGCGCGCCCGCTCCGGAACGGTTCCCGCGATCTTGTCGGCATGGCGGCTCGACTGCGCGAAGATCTCGAGGCGGTCGCCGTGGAATTGGACTGCGAGGATCCGGACAGTGTGGCCCGCGAACGTGAGCGGTTGGCGCCGTGGTTTGCGAACGAGGGCCCACGGTCGGAACTGATCGTGCACGCCATCGGACACGCCCATCTTGACCTCGCGTGGTTGTGGCCGATCCGGGAGACGATTCGCAAGGGCACACGCACCTTCGCCAGTGCGCTCTACAATATCGAGCGCTACCCGGAATACGTCTTTGGTATGAGCCAGCCACAGCTCTACGCGTGGCTCAAAGAACACCAGCTTGAGTTGTATTTGAAAATCAAACACGCGGTGGCGGAGGGGCGCATCGAGCCGCAGGGGACGTTTTGGGTGGAGCCGGATTGTTCGATGCCTTCGGGCGAGGCGTTTGTGCGGCAGGTCTTGCACGGCGCTCGGTTTTTCAGGGAGGAGTTTGGGGTCGTGCCGAACTACTGCTGGCAACCCGACGTGTTTGGTTACCACGGTCAGTTGCCGCAGATTCTCAAAAAAAGCGGGCACGACTATTTCATGACGCAAAAGCTGTCGTGGAATGTGGTGAACCGCTTCGGCCACCATTCGTTTCAATGGGAGGGCATCGACAGCACGCGCATCCTCACCCACATGCTGCCGGAGGAAACGTATAACGGTCCCGGTGCAGCGCGTTCGCTGCGCAAGATCGCCGACGAGTATGCGGAGCGCGATGTATCGAACCACGCGCTCATGGTCTTCGGCATCGGTGACGGTGGCGGCGGACCCGATGCGGAACACTTGGAGCGTCTGCGTCGTGCGCCGAAATTGCCGGGTATGCCGGAGGTGAAGATCGGCAAGGTGTCGGACTTCTTTGAAGTGTGGAGCCGTGATGCCGACCAGTTTCCGGTGTGGAGCGGCGAGTTGTATCTGGAGCGTCATCAAGGCACGCTGACGACGCAGGCGCTGGTGAAGCGCAACAACCGCCGTGCGGAAATCGCCCTGCGTGAGCTGGAGTGGGCGGCGTATTTGGCAACGACTCGGACTGGTGTGCCGTATCCGACGGCGGAGCTGGACCGGATCTGGAAGGAAGTGCTGCTCTATCAGTTTCACGACATCCTGCCGGGCTCGTCCATCAAGCGCGTCTACGACGAGTGCAATGCACGCTACGCGGTGATCCTGGATGAGTTGGCACGGTTGACGCACGGGTGCTACGCGGCTGTTGCGGTGAAGGGAGGGGTGACGGTGTTTAATTCGTTGGGTTGGGAGCGGTCGGAGTGGGTGAGGCATGACGGCGCTTGGGCATGGGTGGAGGTGCCTGCGCTAGGGTGTGCGCAACTTCGGAGCGGCGGGCACGGAGTGCCCGCCCTACCTTTGGCATCGGAACGTTTGCTGGAAAACGAAAACCTTCGGGTCGTCTTTGCCGAGGACGGGCGCATCGCGTCGGTCTACGACAAGCGACGTGGTTGTGAGGCATTGGCGGTGGGCGAGTTCGGCAACGATCTGGTCGTCATCGCTGACGCGGGTGACGCGTGGGATTTCGAGACCGACCTTGTGGCCAAGGATGTGTGGGGCTACCTGCGGCGTGAGGTTGAACAACCGGCGTTGCGCGAATCGACGGTCGGTATGGATGGACCATGTGCGTGGGTGCGGCAAGTGTGGACGCATCGCTCGTCGGAGATTCGCCAGACGATCACGTTGTTTGCCGACGCGGAGCAGTTGGTCTTCAAGACGGAGGTGGATTGGCGCGAACCGGCGACGATGCTGCGGGTGCGTTTCCCTGTGGCGGTGCAGGCGAACTCGGCGCGGTTTGAAATACCGTTTGGCCACATCAAGCGCAGCACGCGGGAAGAAACGCTGGTCGAGCGCGCGCAGATCGAGGTGGCGGCGTTGCAGTGGGTGGACTTGTCGGATGAGTCCGGTCGCGGTGTGGCGCTCTACAACGACTGCAAGCACGGTTTCCGCGTAAAGGGGCAGGTGATTGATATGACGTTGCTGCGCAGCGTGCCATATCCGGGTGCGCCGCTGATCGGCAAAGGCGATTCGGCGGACGGCGAGGATGGTCATGATGGCAAGGTTTACGGCGACTTGGGCCGACATGTGTTTTCCTACGCTCTGCGTCCGCACAGTGCGGAGGTCGATGCGGCGCGACTGACGGCGGAGGCGCGGATGTTCAACACGCCGCTGGCGGTCGTTGAGGGACGGGCGAAACCAAATGGGTGGAACACACCGGCATGGACTCCGGGAATCGCGGGCATCGAGATTGCTGCGGTCAAGCGTGCGGAGGATGGCGACGGCTGGATCTGGCGTCTGGTTAACGTGACGGCGGGCGAGGTCGAGTGTCGGCTGCCGGACGGGGATTGGGTTGAATGCGATTTGACCGAAACGGCACTCCAGTCGTTGTCCCGTGGATCTGGGGACATGCCCCAGGCTAAATGGAAGGGATTTGAAATTAGAACGTTTCGGTTGATCGACCAGGAACGTCAGCAGGGAATCGCGCCTTGAATGGCTGGGCACCCCTTCTAGTCTCTAAATTCCATGATTTTGAAAAGTTGTTATGCCGCGTTCCTTATTTTTGCCGCGACCTCTTCCATCGCCAAGGCGGCCGTATCCGAGCCATTTGTTTACGCACCCGAAGTGCCACGTTCCTCGGTTTACCAAGTCCGGCTGGACGGAAGGGAGCATGTCGTTCTTGAAACCCCCAAGGGGCACGTGGTCCGTGCTGCCGGATCGTCTGGCGTTGAGGTTGAAATCGAGACCACGGCTCAGATCCAATCCTGCGTCGTGCGTCCGTTGTCGCTCGGCATCAAGCCGCGCATTGAGGGCGGGCGAGTTCGGTTCCGACTGGAACGCCACGCCAGCATCAGCGTTGAGTTCAATGATGATCTCGAGTCGTCGCTGCTTCTCTTCTATGACGCTCCGATCCCTGCACCGTTGCCGGACGAAAACACCCGCGTGTTTTCCGCCGGGCGCATTTACGATATCGGCGCGGTTACCTTGACCAGCCATCAACGCGTCTTTCTTGAAGGCGGCGCGGTCGTTCGCGGTCAGTTTGCCATCGAAAACGCCGAGGATGTCCGCATTCAGGGGCCGGGTGTGCTCGATCAGTCCACGCGCACGGTTCGGAAAAACACGCTTTATGTGCGTCGAAGCCATGACGTGGTGATCGAAGATGTGCTCCTCTTGGACACGTTTGAATGGAGCATCCATCTGAGCTTCTCTCGCGATGTGTCCCTCCGCCGTGTGCGCGTGATCGGCTGGCGCCCCAACTGTGATGGCATTGATATCCTCAGCTCGTCTTTTGTTACGGTCAGCGATTGTTTCCTGCGCAATGCCGACGACTGCATCGCCATCAAGGCGGGCGGGCGCGAACCCGACCCCGAAGGCGTTGTCGAAAGCATCCAGGTGGAGCGCTGTGTGTTGTGGAACGACCTTCCTGGAAATGCGTTCGAGGTTGGGTTTGAGCTCAACAACCACGCGGTGCGGGGAGTGCATTTTCGCGATTGCGACGTGATTCACGTCCTGCGCGGCGCCGCTTTTAGCATTCACAACAGTGGTGTTTCGCGGGTCGAGGACGTGTCGTTCACGGATATCCGGGTGGAGGACCTTCGTGACGAGTTTGCAGATCTTTACATCGGGCTGTCCGTTTACAGCCCTGACCGCCCGCCCGAATATTTTGTCCCCGGCGGACCCCGGCGCTGGACGCCGCCTGAACACCAGGACCCCGTTTCCCCGGACAACGCTTCGCAATGGTGGCTGCCGCTCGACAGCGCCGAGCATGCCCGATTTGCCCCCGGACGAGGATCAATCTCAAACGTTCGCTTTCAGCGCATCCGTTTTCATGGATCATCGCCGGCACGCATCGTGATCAAGGGTTATGATGATGAGCACGCAGTTCGCGATGTGCATTTTTCCGAGATCATGTTCGACGGTCGAACCGTCGATGAATGGCCCGAGGAGCAACTGCGCCTCTCCCATACCCGCAACATTGTCTTTGCCGGCCGCGTGCTCGATGACGCCGCCGGCCCCAAGCCGGATGGTCCCGGACGCTGATGGGGTGGGATCCGGAGCGGCGGCTTTCGTGTGTGAGATGCGGCGTGGACGGCGACAGGTCTGCCGCTCAATAACTGTCGACCAGCGAGCGATGCGTGAGGGCGGTGGTGAGGGCGGCCTTGGTCGTCGGCTTGGCGAAGGTCACGCGCACGGTCTTCTCAACGTTCGGGTAGAGGTCGAAGAGGTTGTCGGTGGCGGTGAAGAACAGGTCGCCGAACTCGAATTGGAAGGCGTGCTGGAAGACGGGGGAGGTGAACGTGAGCTCGGCTTCGGTGGGCGAGAGGAGCGTGATCGTGCTCTTGGTTTGTTTGGCCTTCGGCAGATCGAGGAAGCGCGGCGGAGTTAGGAAGACGGTTTGCTCGCTGAGGATTTCCGCTCCGGTGTTGATGGAGATGCGCAGGTAGAGTTGATCGCGGCCGTGGGCGGCCATGGGTTTGGCGAGATCGAGGGTCTTTTGTTTTATGCTTTGGCCGTGGCGCAGGGTGATTGATTTTTGGCCGGAGAGCAGGATGCGACCGTCGAGGTGATGGAGTTCCCATTCAAGAAATCCGCGGACAGGGGTCGGATCATCATGGACCGTGCAGAGGTGAACTTCGCGCACCGTGGTGGTGCGGTAGTTGCCGACGATGGTGCCTTCGTCGCCGGGCATGTGCGCGGTAACGAGCGTGGGAGCATTGAAGCGGCGGGCGGCGTAGTGGAGCGCCTTCCAGCGCCCGGTGTATTCGATCGATGACCACGAGGCGACCGGCCAGCAGTCGTTGAGTTGCCAGTAGATCGCCCCCATGCAGCGCGGTGTTAGCCGGCGGTAGTGCTCGATGCCGACTTGCATGCAGTAGGCTTGGTTGAGCTGCGAGAGGTAGATGAGGTCGTCCTGTGATTTCGGGAAACGATAGCGGCGCGAAACGTAGTCCAGGATGATCTGGTTGCCGGCGCGGTTCTTCTGGTGGTTCTCCATGATCGCGTCGAAGACGTTGGCGTCGGCGGGCGCGAAGGTGGCGTTGGTCTGCGGCGAGGAGTAGCTCTGCATGCCGAACTCGGAGCAGAAACGGAACGACCACTTTTCGTAGTCTTTGACCGGTTTGCGCGAATGCCAGACGTCCCAGAAGTGGGTGTCGCCGCATTTTTCGCCATGCTCGTGTCCGTTGATGAAATCGCCGCGCCACTCGGAGCTGGGCCAGTAGGCGGTGACGCCGTCGTGTGCGGTGACGGCGTCCGGGAGGAGTTCGTGGAAGAGGGCGAGGTAACCGGCTTTGAGGTCGGGGTTGGATTGGAGCGCGGCGAGGTTGAGTTGAACGAGTTCGTTGTTGCCGCACCAGAGGGCGAGGCAGGCGCGGTGGTGAAGGCGGGCGGTTTGTTGGGCGGCCTCGGTCTTGACGCTGGCGAGGAAGGTCTCGTCGGCGGGGTAGAGGTTGCAGGCGAACATGAAGTCCTGCCAGACGAGCAGGCCGAGTTCGTCGCAGAGGTCATAAAAATCTTCGCTCTCGTAGATGCCACCGCCCCAGACGCGCAGGCAGTTCATGTTGGCGTGCACGGCGGCGTTGAGGTCGCGGGCGTAGGCGGCGCGGTCGAGACGGGTGACGAAGCTGTCGGCGGGAATCCAGTTGGCGCCCTTGATGAAGACGGGGCGGCCGTTGACGACGAATTGGAAGGACTCACCCCATTGGTCGGGGTGGCGGTCGAGGATGATGGTGCGCAGGCCGATGCGTTTGGTGACAGTGTCGAGGTCGCGGCCGTCGGTATCGCGGGCGGTGACGGTGAGCGTGTAGAGCGGTTGTCCCCCTTGGCCGGCGGGCCACCAGAGTTGCGGAGAAGGGACGGCGAAAGAGAGGGTGTCGGACTCGACGAGGGGCTGTCCGTCGAGGGAAAGTGTCACCCAATAGGTGACACTTGGATCGGGGCGGGCGAGCTCGGGGGCGAGGGTGAGGGCGACGTGGCGGCCGGAGTCGGCGTGGGTTTGCGAGACGCGGACATGGGCGAGGCGGTTGACTCCGCGGGCTTCGAGACGGAGGGCGCGCCAGATGCCGGCGGTGACGAAGCGGGGGCCCCAGTCCCAGCCGAACTGGCACTGTTGCTTGCGAATGCGCACACAGCCGCCGCCGGCAGGGTCGTTGAAGTTGTTGGGCGGGGTGAAACCGGTGCGGGTCTTTTGAATGTAGTCCAGCGCGCTGCGGAAGCGGATGACGAGTTCGTTGCGGCCGGCGCGCAGGTGTTTTTTCACGGCCCAGCGGTGGGCGATGAACATGTTGTCGGTGGTGGCGATTTTTTTGCCGTTGAGCGTGACGGTGGCGACGGTGTCGAGGCCGTCGGCGCACAGTTCGATCTCGGGTTCGGAGAGGAACGCGGCGGTGACGGTGACGGTGGTGCGGTATTCCCAGTCGCGTTCCTCGATCCATTGAAGGTCGAGTTCGTTGGTGCCGTAGAACGGGTCGGGGATCTTGCCGGCGGCGAGGAGGTCGGTGTGGACGCAGCCGGGCACGGTGGCGGGAAGCCAGGTTTTGGAGGTGGTGTCGCGGAACTGCCAACGGGATTTTGCGAGGTCGAGAGTGGGCATGGTGCAACCAGTCTACCAGAAAGGACGACGGGAGGCATTGCGTAAAACGACAAATTTTGTGTCGTTTTAAGCTTTGTCGGAATCGATGCGTTTCAGGAGCAGGGCGTAACCACGGAAGGGATTTCCGGATGGCAGGTGGATCTTAGCCTGGCGGATGAATGACGGGGCGGTGGTTTCGTCATCCAGTGTGGCGACGATCCGCCAGGACTGGGCGGGAGGAAGTTCGATTTCGACAGGGTGGTCTGTTAGGTCGGCGAACACGTGGACGACGAGAAGGGCTTGGTCGCCGGCGGGGTTGATGCGCCAGATGCCTTGCCAGCCCGTGGGGTTGTTCCAGTTGAAGGGCGTCTCGCCAAGGAAGGTGGTGCGGCCTTCGCGGATGATGGGCGCGGCTTGCGCGTAGAGACTCGTGGCGCGGCGGACGATGGACATCTGGGCGTCGCTGAGATCGTGGACGGGGCCCGAGAGGCACATGCGACCGTAGAAGGTGGCGGTGAGCGAAAAGACAAACCGCTCCGGCGTGTCATCGGGGTAGAGGACGGCCCAGATCTGCGATTGGCGCGGAGGAATCAGGTGGTGCAGCTGACGCGCGATGATGGGGAGGTTGAGCGATTCGTGCGCGTCGGAGAATGAACTCATCGACGTGAGCGCCATCATGGCCGGTTCCAAGCGGTGCCCGCCGGAGGAACAGTTTTCGATGACGAGATCGGGGATGTGTTCGCGGAGGCGGCGGAAGGTGCGGTGGATGCCGGTGACTTGCTGACGAAGGCCTTCGCCGAGGGAATCGGGGTGGTCGCAGCCGAGGCCGATGCTGTCGTTGTAGTCCACCTTGAGATAGCCGAGACCGTTTTCTTTGAGGAAGCCGATGAGTTTCTCGTCGAGGTAGGCGGCGACCCACGGATCGTTGAGATTCCAGAAACGGCGGTTGCCGATGCGGAGGGGGCGTCCGTCGCGTTGGAGATGGTGCGCGTCTTGGTTCCAGGCGCGAGAGCCGGGGTTGCAGACCTCGAATTCAAACCAGATGCCGGGGATGAATCCCATGCGGAGGAGTTCGTCGCAGAGAGGTTTTAAGCCGTGAGGGAATTTTTTTCGGTCCACGATCCAGTCGCCGTTGGACTGCATGGTGGCTTCGGGCGGGCGCACGGCCCAGCCGTCGTCGATGACGAGGTAGCTGACGCCGCTGCCTTGGAGGCGACGGGCGAGGGCGAGGGTCTTGTCGTGACTGGGCGAGCCCCAGTTGGTGCACCATTCGTTGAAGATGACGGGGAGGTCGTTTTCGGATTCCGGAAGATCGGCGAGAAGGGATTCCTGGAGTTGGACGAGCTTGTGCGTGAGTGCGTCGAGCGAGCCGGCGACGCAGGCGAGGTGGGCGGCGGGTGTGGTGAAGGTTTCGCCGGGTTGGAGGATTTTGCGCCAGTGGCCGAATTCGAAATCGGCGAGTCCGCCCGAGAGGGAAACGGCGTCACCTCGGCGGGTGATCTCCATCTGCCAGGAGCCGGACCAGGCGAGTTGCGCGCCCCAGCAGACGCCGGTCTCGGTGTCTTCGATGGCGACGAAGGGGAAAAATTTCCGCACGGGCATGGTGCCGACTTGGCCGAAGCGCTCGGTCACGGTTTTGGTGCCTTCCCAGTCGCGCTCGAGATTGAGCTCTTCGAGGAACTGGGATTGGTGGCGGCCTTCATTGCTCCACCACGAGCGGAAGCGGTGCACGCGCAGACGGCGCGGGGCGTCGTCGGAGGCGAATAGCGTCAGGCCGGCGAGAACGAAACTGGTGAGGTATTCGAGCGTGACGGGCTGGTTGCCGGTGTTGGTAAACTCGGTCCATGCGCGCAACGTGCCTTCGACTGCGGTGGTTTCAAGGTGTTGGCGGGCGCGGAGGCTGCCGGACTCGTTTTCCAGGGTTGTGATGACGCGGTCGACCGCGGTGGTGATGTTGTCGGGAGAGCGGCGTAGATTCTGGACGGTGCTACTGTCGCGCATCGTGGTGCCGGCGAGGAAGCCGCCGCCGTAGTGATCCTCGGCGAGCTTGACCTGCACGAGGCTGTCGAAGGTTACGGCGTTGCGCGTGGTATGCCGGCACTCGGGGCGGTCGGTGACGTGCGGACGGCGAGGGACGCGTTTCGAGTCCAGCGACTCCGGGCAGAGACGAAGCTCGGTGGTGCCGCGGGCGTCGGTCACGCGGTCAACGATGAGGCCGTTGAGGTGAGTGATGTCCACGCTTGGTTATCGGCGTTGGGTGATTTGTCCGGCCAGTTCCGCAGCAACAAGGCGGGCCATTTCCCGTGCGCCATGTTCGGTGAAGTGGGTGCGGTCGCCTTGGCCGGGACGGTCGGCGTTGTCCGGTTGGTTCATGGTGAAGGGGGTCGAGCCTGCTTCGCCCAGTTGCCGGTAAAGAGCTCCGCTGAGTTCGTGCAGATCGATCACCGGCACGGAGAGTCCGGCAGCCACGGTCTTCATCGCGTCGGCGTAGGGCTTGAGCTCGGTGGTGGGTGCTCCGTTGGCTTGAAACAACCGGCGACGGACCGGGGTAACGAGGATGGGCTGTGCGCCGATTTCGCGGGCTTCGCGCACGAAGCGGCAAAGGTTGTCGCGGTAGTCGGTGGCGGCGTCGGTGGACTCGGGTTTATCCTTCGCATGCGAATCGTTGTGGCCGAATTGGATCAGGATGAAATTGGGTTTGGCGGAGAGGATTTTTTGCCAGAGGGAGTCGGGATAAGTCTTGGTGCTGAGGCCGCCGCGGGCTTCGTTGAGCACGATGGCATCAGAAGGCAAAAACTCGGGCAGCAGTTCGCCCCAGCCGTGTTGGCGGGAGTCCTTGGGATATTTACAGACGGTCGAGTCGCCGATGAGGCCGATCTTAACCGGTTCGGCGGAAGCGGCGGGAATGATCGCGAGGCAGGTGCCGAGAAACGTGAAGAGGAGCAGGCGATGTTGCATGAGGGATCGGATCATCTTGCGGAGATTTTTCGGCAGGGGCAGATGCCGGGCTGTCGCCCTGGGTATGAGCGAGACGTTGGCGTGAAGATGGATACGGAGATGGCTTAAACAATCTTGTAAGGCCTCAATGAAGCTGAACATTAAGTGGATGTCTCCGAATGACCCCAAGGATGCAGGCAAAGCCGCGACGCTGGGTGATGTCGCGAGGGCTGCCGGGGTGTCGCGCGTAGCCGCTTCCTACGCCTTGCGGAATCGGCCTGGTGTGAGCGAGGAAACCCGGCGTAAAATCCAGAAGGTCGCTGATCGCTTGGGCTACCGTCCGGATGCACGCATGGCGACGAAGATGGAGAAAATCAGGGATGCCAAGGAGCGGGAGTCCGTGCCGATCGCATGGCTCAACACCGGTTTTTCGGCAGATGTCTGGCACCGGCTGGAGTATTTGAAACCTTACCATGAAGGTGCGCGTGCGCGCTGTGAGGCGATGGGCTACAAGCTCGATGAATTTTGGCTGAGGGAGAAGGGCATGACTTCGGAGCGACTCTCCAGGATCATTCACAACCGTGGTATTCGAGGAGTAATTGTGACGCCTTCGGACAGGCTGGGGCATATCCATGTGCCGTTAAAGTGGGAGTGGTTTGCCTGTGTCTCGTTTGAGAAGGCCATTCACTCGCCGAGTCTCGTGCAAGTCGCGCAGGACCGGTATCGCAATATGTTGCTATGCCTGAAAAAAGTGCGGCGCCTCGGGTTTAAGCGTGTCGCGATCCTGATCGAACAACAGTCCGACAGGCGCTCGAGCAATGCCTTTCAGGCGGCGGCGATGTATTTTTTTTCCCGTGTAAAAAAAACCACGCTGCTTCCGCTCTTGTTTAGCGGTCCCAGTGCCACGGGCATTCCGCCTGATTTTGCCGCGTGGCTAAAACAGCACCGACCGGACGTGGTGATCGGCCAGAACAACCACTTGGTTGAAGCAGTCGAGGCCGCAGGGTATGCGGTGCCGCGCGATATCAGTGTGGTGCACCTGGCGCTTGATGGTGACTGTGCGGACTGGGCGGGAGTTTCTGCGCGGAAATACGATATAGGAGTAGCCACGGCTGAAGCGGTGATTTCTCTCGTGCAAAACCACCAATACGGGCTGCCATCCGTCGCGCGTGACATATTGGTTCAGGGAAATTGGCAGATGGGGCGCACTTTGGTTCTCCGGTAAAGCCTGCTTAAAATAGCGTAATACTCGGAATCTCATTGATGCTACTTAATGTTAAGCTGATGCCTTCTTGTTCTGAGACACGAACGGGTCCATTACTCATCGGCATTACCCTGCTGTGCTGAATCGGCGTAGCTACCCTAACCTCTAAATATCCGACTAAAATGAAATTGCCCCCTTGTTCGCTGGTATTGTTCGCATGTGCGTCTTTGGCACCATGCTTTGTTGGTGAAGCGCGGTCCCAGGCACTGCTGCTGGAATATACATTCAATCAAACGGGGACCACGGTTCCAAGCAGCGGGTCGGTATCTGCTCCGCTCACTTTTAATAATGCGGGAGGTGCTGCCGCCGATCTGCATTCTTCGTCGGGGGGTGGCGTATCTGGCGCTTCAGGTGATTTGGCATTTAACAACACCGCGTCAAGCGGCATGGGCTCTACTGGAACCGGTGGATATACAACCAGTGGAACCTCCATCGGTGGCGACCTCGGAACGTTAACCTCGTTTACGATTCAGGGCTGGTTCCGGACAGCCGATAGCAATGCCCTGTTGGGGAGCGGAGCTAAGATTTTTAATCTTTTTAACGCCAGCACAACAAAAGGCATCGATCTCGCGGGTTTGGCTGATGGAACGCTCACGCTCAACGTGAACGGTGTGTCTGCGCAAAGCCCTTTTACAACCGGTTACTATGGAAAGGATGTTTGGGTGTTCTTCGCAGTCACTTATGATGGCACAAGCTCGGTGAATAATGTGAACTTCTATTATGGAACTTCGTCTGGCTCGGTGACCTTGATCACAGGAGGAACCAAATCGCTCAATGGAGGCAGTATGAGTGTAGCCAGCACTGCTCTTGGGCTTGGGAATTTAGCCGGATCGAACGCCCGGCCTTTCGATGGCTCTCTCGATAATGTTCGTCTGTTTGGTGCACAATCCGGAACTTCCGGGGTGTTGACAGCAAACCAGCTAGAACAATATAGGCTTGGAGATATCAGTAATATTCCGGAACCGTCTACGTTCGCGTTGCTGGCGGCCGGGTCTATCTTTACTGTCGCCGTGATCCGCCGGCGCAGGGCGTAAGCCTGTTTGGTTTATTCTTTTACCATGTCGAAACGCACCGCTTTTACACTGGTAGAGCTATTGGCGACCATTGCCATCATTGGTATTTTGGCGTCCATTACTATTGTAGCGCTTAGCCGGGTTCGTTCTGCTTCTCAAAAAACGCAGTGTGCGTCGAATCTTCGACAGCTATCACAGGCCATTCTTGCGAATGCTTACGATAACAAGGGTGTTTTGATCCTCGCTTACGAGTATGGACCGAAAAACGAAGTGAATGCCATGTGGTATGAGCCAAAATCCCAATTGGCCTCCTATGCGGGTGGCGGGGCCTCTCTTCTGAAGCTGGCTGTTTGTCCGACGCTCTATCGACAGGGGGCCTCGCCTGTGGATACGATGGGGAACTCAGTCAGAAGTCCTGACGGACTTCCATATGTGGTTAATTATAACATCATGGCGAATTCGCCGGGCGACTCCGTCCGAGTGCGGCTGAATCAAATTCCCCGAGTGAGCCAAACCGTGCTAATGACAGATACCCAAGAACTCCCAAGCGGATGGGGACAAGGGTTCTCGAATCCCGCATATACTTCATGGCAACGGGTGGGGGTGCCTCATAATTCCAAAACCAGCGTTCTTTGGTGCGACGGTCATGTCACCTTACAGGCCATTGATGAGATACGGGATAAGGTAATTCTTTAGGATTATGTGCGCCTATCTAGAAAAAACATCAGGCTGCATCGATAGTGATCACGGCAAGAACTCAGGCGGGGTGGCGGATGCTTGGCTCGATGATTCCTTATTATTTACTCCCTGGTGCGATCCGGTATCGGGGATCACAAGTTATATTCTGAAGCCGAAGGTAGCCCCCTTCCAGCAGTCATTTTATTATATTAATCAAAGTCTCACGCGGGAGGGGCGCTACTATTGGTTTTACTGCGCATATCCGCCCGCTCCGGGGAAAACCTTGGCAGTAGTGGATCTTCATAAGGGAGAGGTTCATCATTTCCCTGAGACGCAATTCCAGGAAGCCTCTCCCTGCGTGGATGAAGAAACGGGTGTTGCCTATTGGGCAAATGACAGGGGGATCTGGTCCATCGGCCCCGTGCCTGGAGGCAAGCCGCGTCTTGTTAATCGGTTTTCCCCGGAGTTTCAGGGGAACCGAACTATCTTTCGCTATGCCACCCATCTGACTTTTTCGGCAGACCGCACGGCTTTGGCCATTGATGCCGAAGTGGGCAATGATCTATATATCGGGCACGCACCTCTCAATGGAGATCCGATTGTCACGTGGCAAAAAACAATCCTCGGTTTCAATCATGCTCAGTTTAGTCCGGTTGATAATGATCTTCAGATGGTGGCTCAGGACAACTATGTAGATCGCTCGAACTGGAAGTTGAAATTCTACGAGAATCGTCTTTGGTTTATTCGTAAAGGAGAAGTCCTCCAGCCGTTTTATCCTGAAAAGCCGGAGGGGAATTATCATGCCGTCTTACACAGTGGCCATCAATTGGCTGACGAGTGCAGGGTGGTCGATGATGCCCGCAACATGCATGGCCATGAATGGTGGGGGCGGGATGGACGCCATATCTGGTATCTTCATTATGAGAAAGGGGTGGAGCGGCTAGCGTTGGGTTCAAGCAGGCCTGAGCTGATCTGGCCCCACAATCTGCTCTCTCATGCCCATTCTGACCTACATGAACGGTATCTTGTTGCGGATGTTGTTCCGCCTAATGATCCAGTAAATCGTCACGTTTTGTTTCGCAATATCGGGACGGGAGAGGTGACTCCAATTGTTTCTCACATGCCCGAGGTGGTCGGGATACTGCAGCGTTATCATGTGCACCCGCATCCGCAGTTTTGTTTGGGTGATTCGTTGATCTGCTATACGACGACGGTTTTTGGAAGTGTCGATGTAGCATTTGCAAGGGTGGCGGACCTGATTGCTTGAGATTCTGGAAATAAAAATGCATTTTTATATAAAATTTGTTGTCCTGATGTTTCCGGCACTGATCGCGGGGGCCGATGTTGGCAATATTCCCGGCGCGAAAATTGTGATTGATCCGCTCCACGAGTATGGGGCGGTTAATCGCAAAGTGCTGGGGCAAAATATTGAGGCCGGACAGTCCTTGGGTATCATGGAGGGGCATAAAAAAGATGATCCGCGTCTTTTGGATATGGGCAGAGGTTTTTGGGATGCGGATAAAAGTTCACCTATCTCCAAAATCGTTGATCTATCCAAGCAAGCGGGCATGGAGTTGCTTCGCTACCCCGGCGGATGTCTTGCGCACAATTATGATTGGCGGAAATCCGTCGGACATCCAAAGGATCGTCCGGACTGGAAGTTTGGGCTGGATGAATTTCTTGAGCTTTGCCGACAGATCGGTGCCGAACCGGTTATCACGGCAAGTGATTATATTCTTTCGGCTAAGGAAATGCCAACCCACCTTGCCGAACTGGTCGAGTATCTGAACTCACCCGCTACTCCCGATCACCCTTGGGCGATGAAGCGCATGGAATATGGGCATCCAGAACCTTATGGAATTAAATATTTTGAGCTGGGCAACGAGTCCGATCACGGCAACCACGATGTAAAGCCGTTCCGGCGTTATACCCCGGAGGAATACGCCGCTTATGCCATCGCATCGGCCCAAGCTATGCGCGCCGTTGATCCATCCATTCGCATAGGAATTGTAACCGTTCCCAGTCATGAGCATGTGGAAGGTGACTGGAATCGAAAAGTCCTTCGACTTGCCGGCGGAGTCGCCGATTTTGTGGTCGTTCATTTCTATATACCCGCCCATAATTTTCATCGATCACCCATGTCTGAAGACTTGCTGGTTCAGGCGTGCATGGCCGCGAGTGAGCAGGTTGAGTTTTATATGAAGGAGTATCAAAAGGTCATCCGCGAAGAATGCGGAAAGGATCTGCCTATTGCCGTAACCGAATATAATGCTCTTTTCTTGGGGGACGGACCGAAGCCGTATCGACTTTCCTATGCCTCGGCTTTGGCCGCAGCGGATATGTTGCGAGTTTTTCTCCAGCCGGAAATGCGAGTGGAGATGGTGAATTACTGGCAATTTCTCAATGGCTATTGGGGAATGATGAAAAGCGATATGGACAAGACGGATGGAGGCATGATCGTCGAGCGACCAGCCTATGCGCTTTTCAAACTATGGTCGGATGCGCTGCAGGATGTTGTCGTGAAAACCCGTATTGAATCCCCGTCCGCTTCTTTTGCCGGCGGGTTGAAGGTTTGGCCGGCACGTGAATCGACATTACAGCCATCCGTGTCCTTGGCGGAGGTTCCGACGGCGGGTATAGTCAATTTTTCCTCCCTGAAGAAGATCGGCGGCATTGGGGAGGAGGTGTCGGCGGGTGTGTATAAATTATCTTTAAAGGACTATACTGCCGATAACTACGTTACCTTGGCTACAATTCCTTGGCCAGGGCCGGGGGAGAGCGGTGTTTGGAAGCTTTCGTATGACGCTCGTTTTTTGCCTGATCCAGGTGCACAGCCTGTTCAGTTTGCTTTGGGCTTCACGGATTCCAGGGGCTGGGGCACGACATTTTCGTCGGGGCAGGTGGGGGAAATCAGTTCATCGGAATGGATCTCTGTCCAGGGCACATTCCAATCGCTGCCAGACTCGCCGGGAGTTCATTTATGGGTTCGGCTGCAAATGAAGAATGCCATACCTATTTCGGGTTCATTAGAGATACGGAATCTTAGGATCGAGGCGCTATCTGCTCCTGTATTTCCGGAATATGCTCTGTTGACCGCGCTGACCAGCAAGTCTGCGGACAGCAAAAAAATATCACTGGTCGTATTCAATAAGAGTAATACCGACGCTATTCCCGCAGCCATCACCTTGGCAGGAGTCCGGCCCATATCGGCGAAATTCAATGAAGTCAATGGGGCCGGATTGAGTGAGCTAGGTTGGGTGCGCCGAGTTATTAAAGATGAGGAGCTGAGCTACTCGGCCGACGGCTTAACGCATACGTTTCCGGCGCATTCCATGACCGCTATCGAATTCTTGTTACCATGAAAACTACACTGATACTCATCGTCCTCGGCTTACTTGCGGTTAATGGTTACGCCAAGGAGACCCCTTTCATCGCCTATTCAAAGGCGGCTCCGACAAAGAACGTGTTCTTCGCTAATGGCAAAACAGCCGATCCCGCGCAGTCGCCTGCATTGATTCAGACCGAATCGCCATTCGCCAGTAAGTGGATTGGTAACGCGATTTGGGCTCAAAAAGACACGACGTTGGACAAGATTGTTCTATATGTGTCCGAGATTGCCGACGGCGCACGAGGCGCAACGATTTCTATTTCCATTATGGAGATGGATAAAAACAACCCTTACGGTCGGCCGGCGCAGATTTTGCAGACAGATGAAAAGCTGATCATTCCCAATGATGTAAAGAATGACGGCTATATAGTAGTTAATGTAACGGATTTCCCGATGCTCGAAGGTCGCTGGTATGGATTTCTACTGCATTTTGAGCAAGCCGCTCCCAACCGCAGAATTAATTTCAGCCAGACTGTTCGCGCGGATGAGCCGCGCGCCGGGCTTTTTTATTCGATTGATGAAGGGGCTTCTTACGAAATTGGTAACACCTCGTTGCATTTCTTGCTGCAGTCCAAATGAAGCTGAGTTCGCTGCTTGTTTTGACCGCCTGTGGATTCTGCCTGTTGCAAGCAAAGGTTGCGGGCAATTTCGGTCCGCAACCATTTTCCGATGGAACTCGCTACGCGGCAGTGGGTGACAGCATCACCCATCATGGTTTGTATCCGCTCTATCTTGAGGCGTTTTACCGGACCCGTTTTCCGACGAGAAAAGTCGATTTCATCAATTTAGGGATTTCGGGCGATACGGTGGCCGGTGGGTTGGTCCGTTATCCGTGGGATATTCAACCTGAGCATGCATCCGTCGCCTCGGTGTTTTTCGGGATGAATGATGTTTCCCGAAACTTGTATCAAACGGGGAAGTCCGGTCCCGAACTGGAAAGGCAGCGATTGGCCAAAATTAATGAATACGAAGCCAATTTACGGATCCTCGTGGCGAGGCTGAAGGTCGACGGGGTAAAAGTGATTCTGGTGACGCCGACTGTATATGATGATACCTCAACGAAGGCTGCCCCCTCGGGCTTCGAGGGGGTGAATGACGCTCTCACCCAATGTGGAAAACGCGCGGAGCTCTTTGCCAAAGAGCAAAACATCCCGCTGGTGGATTTTAATACCCCGATGCGGGATTTGACCCGACGACTTCAGTCGGCAGATCCTGCGGCAACATTGATCGGTGCGGATCGCACGCATCCGCAGGCGCCCGGGCATCTTTTGGTGACGGCTCTTTTCCTTGAGGCCCAGGGCTTGGCCGGAGATGTTTGGCGCATCGCCATCGATGCTGACGCGGTCAAAATACGCGAAGCGTTTAAGTGCCGAGTGGAAAACGTCGTAAAGACTCCCAATACCATCGAATTCCAATACATAGCGGATTCGTTGCCTTTTCCGGTCGAAGAGGCGGCGGCAAGTGCTTTGGATTGGTTTCCATTTACGGAAAAATTTAATCGCGAGGTGCTGTCGGTCACGGGGCTAGAGGCGGGGCGCTACAGGCTCAAGATAGATGGCCGGGATATTCGTGGGTATAGTTCGGCGGAATTGGCCTTGGGGATTAATCTGGTTTCGGAATCGTCCGCTCCGGAAGTGAAGCAGGCGAAACGAGTTTGGGCGTTGATCCAGCAGCGGGCGAATTATGTGAGGAAAAAGCGCGATATTGTCATGGTTGAGTTTCAGGCTGCGCGGGATTTGCCACGTCCGCTTACACTTGCCGAGATAGAGCCTCTGCTGGCTGTTCGCCTGCAGCGTGCGATCGGTGGGACTTCGGAGCCGTTTATTCGCCGCACAGGAGCGGATTATTTGGTAAACAAGTCTATGGAAAGGGAGTTGGAGTTGAAGGCCAGGGAGATTGAGCGTGGTATTTATGAAGCAGCCCGGCCCGGGTCACATCGTATCGAGATTGTCCGGTCGGACGTAATGGAACAATAAATGGCGGAGTGCAGGGTTGCTTAAAACGACATGAGCCATGTCGTTTTAAGCATGGCAAAAAAGGGAGGAAATGGAAAACGCGGCGAAGGCACTGCGGCCCCAAGGAAGACTCCGTTCCGGGTGCAGGTGGTGGTGCAGGAGAATATGGAGTATTTCCGGGACACGGTGCTGGGTGTGCGGCGGTATGGGTTTTCGACGGGACGGCTGGTGTTTGTGGATCGTTGGCTGGATCACGAGTTGGCGGGCGGGTTGGGCCGGTTGGTGAAGCGCGACGGGATTCAGGGGATCGTGACGACGATTCATTCGGCGGCGCTGGAACGGCGGTTTGCGGCGCTGGGGATTCCGGTGATGAATGTTTCCAACTCTCTGTTGCGACCAAGACTGCCGGTGGTGACGCAGGATGACATGGCCGTGGGGCGGCTGGCCGCGGAGCACTTGCGGGCGTGCGGGTGCCGGGCTTTTGTTTTTTGGGGCCAGAAGGCGGCGAGCTACTCGGAGGAGCGGCTGGCGGGATTTCGCTCGGGGTTGGGTGCCGAGGCGGCATTGAGCATCGAGACTTGCGTGGATGGCGCGGAGACGTCGGCGCAGCTGTATGCACGGATGCGCGGGTGGCTGGCGAAGCAGGTGCGACCGCTGGGATTGTTCGCGGTGCTGGATACGTATGCGTTGCTGTTGATGCGGGCGGCGCGGGAGTTGGGTTGGCGGGTGCCGGAGGACGTGGCGGTGCTGGGGGCGGGCAACGAGGATTACTGGGTGGAGTTTGAGAGTGTGCCGTTGTCGAGCATACGGCTGCCGGCGCGGCAGATCGGATATGAGGCGGCGGCGTTGCTGGACCGCATGATGTCTCGCGGCGTGTTAACGACGAAGGGCATGCGTTTGCCCGGCGCGGAGATCGTGGCGCGCAAATCAACCGATGTGATTTATGCGGAGGACGAGGCGGTGGGGCGGGCGGTGCGGTTTATCCGCGAGCAGGCGGAGGCGAATCCGTATGTGGGCGATGTAGCAAAGGCGGCGGGAGTGTCAGTGGTGGCATTGCAGACGCGGTTTCGGGCGGCGCTGGGTCGCACGGTGCTCGAAGAAATCCAACGTGTGCGAGTGGGACGGGCGCAGGCGTTGCTGGCGCACACGGAGCTGAAGATGGGGGCGGTCGCGGAGCGGTGCGGGTTTCCGAACTCGCAGCGGTTCAGCGTGCTGTTCAGGCAGGTGGCGGGGTTGTCGCCGAGCGAATACCGGAGGCAGTTCCGGGAGAGATGAGGACGACGCCCGTTTCTTTCCTCTTTCTCTTAATCTTTCTCGTTCGTCGGGTTTTCGGACGAGAAAGAGAACGATTACGAGAAAGAGAAAGATGGTCGGGCCGGGATCAGCCGAGGAGCTTTTTATTGGCGCGGATGAGGGCGAGGCGTTGATCGACGGCTTTTCGCGTCGTGAGCGCGTCTTCGGGGGTGTTGAGGCACCAGTCGACCAGTTTGTCCACGGTGCTGCGGGCGACGTAGCAGCGGGTGTCGGAACCGCCGTAGTAGATGAGCACGGTCTTGGCCTTGTCGGGGAGTTGCACCCAGCCGTTGGAGAAGGTGACGTTCGAAACGTCGCCGAAGCCTTCGCCGCCGTAAGGCGCGAGGAAGTGGCCGCCAGGACGGGCGATGACCTTCGTCGGATCTTCGAGCGAGGTCATGAACATGTAGGTCACATAACGCAGGCCGGCGGCGCAGCCACGCACGCCGTGGGCAAGGTGGAGCCAACCCTTGGCGGTCTTGATCGGAGCAGGTCCCTGCCCGTTCTTCACTTCCTTGATCGTGTGGTAGGCGCGGCCGTCGATGATTTTTTCGGGGCCGGTGACGCCGGTGTTGATGTCTTTGCAGAGCGTCCAGCCGATGCCGCCGCCGGAACCGACGTCGATGAAGCCGTCCATCGGACGGGTGTAGAGCGCGTATTGGCCGTCAACGAACTCGGAGTGGAGCACGACGTTGCGCTGCTGGGAGGCGGGGGTCTTGATGTTGGGCAGGCGTTCCCAGGTTTTGAAATCCTTGGTGCGGACGACGCCGGCTTGGGCGACGGCGCTGGAGAGGTCGCCGGGCTTGGCGGCGGGGTCCTTCGACTCGGCGCAGAACACGCCGTAGATGCAACCGTCCTCATGGAACGTGATGCGCATGTCGTAGACGTTGGTCTCGCCGGGGATCTCGGGCAGGTCGACGGGTTCGTCCCAAAAGCGCCAGTTGTCGATGCCGTTGGGCGACTCGGCGATGGCGAAGAGGCTCTTGCGGTCGTAGCCCTCGAAGCGGACGACCATGTGGACCTTGCCCTTCCAGAGAAAGGCGCCGGGGTTGAGGGTGGCGTTGACGCCGAGCCGCTCCATGAGGAACGGGTTGGTCTTCGGGTTGAGGTCGAAGCGCCATTCGATGGGGGCGTGGCGGTAAGTGATGGCGGGAAACTGGAAGCGGTCGAACACGCCGTTGTCCCAGTCGGGGTCAACGGGGTTGCGGCGCTTGAGGAATTTCTCGTGCGTCGAACGCAGTTTATTGAGGCGGGCGGTCCAGGCGGCGGGCGCGGCCGGAGCGGCGGATTTTTTCGCGGGGGCCTTGGCGGGGCGTTTGGATTTCGAGGCGGGTTTACGGGTGGTAGCCATGGGAATACAGGGGTTGAGGCGGTTGATTATGCCTGAAGGCAGCCGGTTCGTCGTTGTCGATAATGATAAAAAAGAACACGTTTTCGCCACATGCCCTCCGGACGTCCCAAGCCGCCTTTTCGTGTGCAGATCGTGGTGAATCCCGATCAGGAGTATTTCCGTGAAGCGGTGCTCGGGGTGCGGCACTACGGGTTTGAAACCGGACGGCTGGTGTTTGCGGACCGGTGGCTGAAACACGAATTGGGGGACCTGGCCCGGATGGTGAGACGAGACGGGGTGCAGGGAATCGTGGCGGCGGCGCACACGCCGGCGATGGAGGCGGCGCTGGCGAAAGCCGGGGTGCCGGTGGTGAACGTGTCGAATTCCATGCGGGTTCCGCGACTGCCGGTGGTGACACAGGACGACGTGGCGGTGGGGCGGTTGGCGGCGGAGCACCTGCGGGACTGCGGTTGCCGGAGTTTCGGCTTCTGGGGACAGGCGGAAACCAGCTACGCTAGGCAGCGCTGGCAGGGTTTTCGCGACGGGCTGGCGGACTCGGGGGCCGTGCCGAGAGCGGAGGAGTCCCGGACGGGCGAGGCACCGGCGAGAACCTTTGAGCGGATGAGAAAGTGGCTCGCCGGACTGGAGCGGCCGGCGGGGGTATTCGCAGCCATGGACAACTATGCGCTGGTGATGTTGCGGGCGGCGCGCGAGGAGGGCTGGCGGGTGCCGGAGGACATCGCGGTGCTGGGCGCCGGAGACGATGATTTCTTCGTGGAGTTTGAGCGCGTTCCCTTGTCGAGCATTCGTCTCCCGTCACGGAATATAGGATACGAAGCGGGGGCGTTGATCGACCGGCTGATCACCTCGGGACGGACGACCGCCGAATCCGTGCAGTTGCCGGTTGGTGAGATCGCTATCCGGCGCTCGACGGATGTGCAGTTTGTGGACGACCCCGTGGTGGCGCGGGCGGTGCGCATGATGCGCGCCCAGCCAGGTGTGCGCGTGGCAGAGATCGCACGCGCGGCGGGAATGGCCCGATCGGGACTGCAACGCAGGTTTTTGCGGGCGCTGGGCCGAGGCATGCGTGAAGAAATCCAGCGCGTGCGGATGACGAAGGCCCGCATGTTGCTGAGCACGACGAGCGCGAAACTCGACGTGGTGGCGGAGCAGTCGGGGTTTGCGAGTGTGCAACGGCTCAGCGCGCAGTTCCGGCGACTCGTAGGGGTGGCTCCGGGCAAATACCGGCGCGGGGCGCGGGAGCGGTGAGGGCCGGTCTCCGCTACTGACGGAGAAGCAGCCGGCGCACGCCCTCGATGGGGGACTCTTCGACCGGTCGCAGATTGAGGGAGCTGCGAGTCGCGAGAATGGGGCGGACGGCGGCGTGCGTGAGGATCGGGCCGCTCACGGCGGCGCGGAGGGTGTCGCGGTGCCAGCCGGGGAAGAGTTTCATGATGACGTCTTCGGCGAGTTGTAGCAGGGCGGTGACGGATTCGGTGAGGATGAGGTGGGCAGCGTGGTCGCCCTCTTCGGCGAGGCGCAGGATCGCGGGGGCGAGGGTGGCGATTTGTTTGTTGGGCTCGGAGTGCTGGTAGAAGTGGCGGGTGATCGCGGCGGTGTCGGTGAGGCGGGCGTGATCGCGGACGACCGTCGATAGACTGGAGGGGAGTTGCCAGCCTTGGAGTTCAAGGAGGGCTTTGCCGATGGCGCGGCGGCCAATGTCGTAGCCGCTGCCGGGATCACCGAAGCGCCAGCCAGTGCCGCCGGCGTAGTGAGTGGTGCCGTCGGGCGCTTGGGCGGCGACAAAGGAACCGGTGCCGGCGTGGATGACGAGGCCGGGGCGGCCGTTGGTGGCGAGTTCGAGCACGGAGCGCGAGTCGTCGAGGGTGGAGACGCGACCGAAGAGCCCGCCGGCATTGAGCGACTCGGTGGTCTCGCGCCAGAATACCGGCGCGCCGGCCATGCAGAGAAGCGTGCGCGACACGGGGTGGTGTGCGGCGAGCGTGGCGAGCGCCTCTTCCAGCGTAATACGGGCCGCCTCGGGGCCGGCGACGTTGGGGTTGCATCCTTCGGTGACGCGGCTGGCAACGATGTCGCCGTGATCGTCAATGAGGATGAGTTCGGTTTTGGTGCCGCCACCATCAACGCCGATTTTCATTTTTTGGGGTAAGAGGTGGGAATGGGGAACTCAGGAAACAAACCGGAATGATCCGTCGGACATGGCCTTGGTTCGTTCCTGATTTCCTGAGTTCCCTATATTGGTTTGGGGATCACCCGATCAACTTGCTGAGGCGGGTGCGGTATTTTTTGGAGAGTTCGATGTTGGCCTCCATGCCGCCGGGGATGTTCTGGCTGGTGACGAGGGGCATGTCATGGCCGTGCGTCCTCAACCAGTCGAGGACCTCGAGGGTGAGGAGATTGAGAAGCGTGGCGCCGATGAGCGTGGAGGTCGGTCCGGCGAAGCGACCCGGAGTGACCTCGGTGATGGCATCGCCGGTGACGCCGAGATTATCCAGCGTGTAGTCGGCGATGGCGTGGAGGTTTTTGCCGCCGGGGTGGACGGTCTTCGATGTCGTGCTCATGCCCAGTGACGTGAGGGCGATAACCGTAACGCCTTTTTTCTGGGCGTAGAGGGCGACTTCGATGGGCGAGGAGTTTTTGCCGGAGTTGGAGATGACGATGATGCTTTCGCCGGCGCGGAAGTGGTAGTGGTTGTCGTGGCGTTCCGCGAGGCGCGTGCCGTAACCGACGACGTTTTCCGAGAAACCGTAGCCAGGATCGATGAGGCCGGTGACGGGCATGAGTCCGCCGGCACGGCCGATGATCTCACGGCCGATCAACTCGGAGTGTCCGCTGCCAAAGGTATGGAGCACACCGCCGGCGGCAATGGAGGTGCCGATGTGCGGCGCGACGGCGCGGATGACGGGCATGTTTTTCTCGCGGGCTTGGGCGAGCAATGCGGTGGCGGCGTTGTAGTAGTTGTCGGCGAGAGACATGGTGCGGATCGGGGAATCTTTTCCTTTCTCGCCCTCTTTCCCCGGGGATTTCAAACGGAGAAAGAGAACGATTAAGAGGAAAGAGAAAGAGTTGTTTAGTAGAAGAACGAGACGCTGATGGAGCCGAAGACGGAACGGTCGGGCTGGCCTTTGAATTCCACGGTGCGGTAGGCCTGGGTGTAGCTCAGCTGCCAGTGGCGCGTGCCGAATCCGATGCCGGCATAGAGATCGGCCACGAAGTTTTCTTTGTCGATGGAGTGGCTGTCGCGAAAGGTGTTTCCATCGAGGGTGATGTCGCGGGCGACGGCGCGTCCGTCGGTGGCGGCGAAGAGGAAGATGTTGAAGGGCGGGCGGCGCGTGTCGTTGGAGTCGCCGGAGGGACGGATGAGGTTGCTGCCGAAGTCGGCAGGCAACCGGTATCCGGCACGCACTTCGAAGCCGGCGTTGGCGTAGGTAAAGATGTTGCCAAGGCTGAAACCGATATGGGGGATGAGGTCAGCTCCCCACCCTGTGCGGGCGTTTTCGGTGGCGAAGCGGTATTTGCGTTCGAAGACGAAGTTCAGGCCGGGCTCGTTTTTGATCTGGTTGTCCCAGCCATTGGCATGATCGACGCCGATGATGTCGTGGAAGCCGTTCTGAAACTCACGTCCGAGCGCGGCGGGACCAACCACACCACCAGTAATTTCAAATACGTCGAGACGGTCGGTTTCGCACGCGGAAGCGGCGGGGTGGTAGACCTGAAACGACACGCCGAGATAGAGCCAGGCGGCGTAGGGGCGGTCGTTTGGAACGTAGGCGGAAGTCGCGGTGTTGGTCGGCGTGTAGATGTTCTGTCCGAAGGAGAGGCCGAGCTTGTAGGGCTGGTCTGGTGGGACGAGGCCCCCGAGCAAGCGGGCGATTCCACGAACAGGCGCGGGCACGGAGTCATCCGTAAAGCTGCGCAGATCGGTGGAGAGTGCAGAGAGCTTGATGCCGTTGGTGTAGTGCTGGTCGGTGCCGGCGAAGTATTTGTCGTTCTCGCTGTAAATTGTGAACGAGCCGAAACGGAGCGGCTCGTGGACGACAGGCGGGGTGGCGGGTTCAGCAGAGGCGGGCACCGCAAGAGCAGGTTCGGCTGCGTGGCAGAGGAACGGGGAGACTGCGAGCAGCAGCACGACGGGGAGTTTCATGGGGGAACGTTATGCCTCCCAGCGTCCGTAGATGCCACAAGGAAGCACTTTACCGTCCGCCTTGATGGGCAGGCCGACTTCGCCGCCGGTGATCGTGCCGCCCCGACCGGACATAAGCTCGGTGAGGAGGTTGATCACGACGGTGGGTGAAAGGCGGGCGGTGTAGGCGTTGATGAGGAAAAAGAGCGGTTTTTCGGTCAACAGTTCCCGACATTCTTTCAAAAGCGGCCAGAGGTGCTCTTCAAGTTTCCACATCTCGCCAGTGGCGCCGCGTCCGTAGGTGGGCGGATCCATGATGATGGCGTCGTATTTTTTGCCGCGCTTGAGTTCGCGGCGGACGAACTTGAGACAGTCGTCGGCGATGTAGCGCACCGGTGCGGCGGCGAGTCCGGAGAAGGCGGCGTTTTCCTTGCACCACTTGACCATGCCTTCGGCGGCGTCGATGTGAGTGACGCTGGCACCGGCTTTGGCGGCGGCGCAGGTCGCGGCACCGGTGTAGCCGAAGAGATTGAGGACGTTGATCTCTCGACCGGCGGCACGGGCTGCTTTGATGAGAGCCGAGGACCACTCCCAGTTGACCGCCTGTTCCGGGAAAAGGCCGGTATGTTTAAAAGAGGTCGGATGAATGCGGAAGGTAAGATCGAGCGACTGGTAGCGGATGTTCCAGGAGTCGGGCAAGGGCTTGCGGTTTTCCCAGCGGCCGCCGCCTTTTTCGCTACGGTGGTAGAAACCGTCCCACTTGGTCCACTCGGGGCCGCCACGTTTGGGCCAGATGATCTGCGGATCGGGGCGCACGAGAACAATGTCGCCCCAACGCTCCTGCTTCATGCCGTCGCCGCAATCGAGCAACTGGTAGTCCAGCCAGCGATCGGCGAGAATAAGCGAAGGGCGTAAAGTGGAGTCGGCGGGCATTCTATGGCGAAGCAACGCCGACGTCTGCGGTCTGTCGAGCGCCTTTCCCAAGTCGGATGTTTGGTTAATAATAACCATAGTGATCGCATATGAGGGTTTGACGGAGGCGACGGGCATTTTTTCTAATGATTACTAATATGCAAATCCAACACCTCCCGCTCGTCGCCGCGACTCTGCTCGCGGTTTTTGCCCACTCCGCATCCGCCGACGTCGTCGAAACGAAGAGTGGTGCCCGTCTGCTCGGTAAAGTGACCGAGATCAACGGCTCTGAGGTCACGCTGAGCACCGACTACGCGGGCAGCATCAAGATCAAGCAATCGGAGGTCTCCAGCCTGAAGGTGGACGAGGCTTTGGTGGTGCGCCTCGCCGGAGGCACAGTGATGTCCGGCACGGTCACCACGATGCCAGACGGCAAGATCCAGATCAACGGTCAGGACGGTGTCATCACGACCTCCGTCCAGAAAGTGGCGGCCACCTGGGCCCCGGGGGACAAGGATCCGGCGCTGGCCTCGCTGGAGACGAAGTGGACCTACGAGGCGACCGCCGACATCACGGGCAAGACGGGCAACAGCGAACAGCTCGGCATCTCCGTGGGTGCCCGGGCCAAACGCGTCAGCGCGACCGAAGTGCTCCAGTTTTACTCGGCCTACAACCGCCAGCAATCGGACGGCGCGACCTCGGCCGATCAGTTCAAGGCCGGTCTCGATTACGCCAACAACTTCTCCGGCCGTAAATCTTGGTATGTGCGCGACGAGGCCGGCTTTGACCGGGTGAAGGACATCGAGCTCTACAATCTCGCCGCGACCGGTCTGGGCTATGACTTCATCAAGGAAAAGAAACACATTCTCACGGGCCGCGCCGGTTTGGCGTTTCGCTATGAAGGTTACAAGAACCCCGTCACTTCTGACGTGAAGAGCTTCGGTTTGGATCTGGGGCTGCACCACGAATACACCTTCAAGGACTCCAAGCTGGTCAATACGCTGACCTTCGTGCCGGCGTTCGATGATTTCACCAACTACCGCGCGCAGCATGAATCCTACTTCGAGATCCCACTCACCTTCAGCGGCTGGAAGCTCCGCATCGGCGTCTCCAACGACTATACCAGCGCGCCCGGTGTCGGTGTCGAGAAGCTCGATACGACCTACTTCACCCGCTTTGTGCTGAACTGGCAGTAAGTGCAGTAAACTCGGCAAGCGCACCGCCCCTCCCCGACCCCGCGTCCTTTAACGGCGCGGGGTTTTTGATGAATGGCGTCGGTCCCAGCCTCCTCACGTCGGCTGCCACCTCGATCAAACGCTCAGTTACCAAATCGCGACAAGCGCCCTGCCCTGCTACAGTGCAGCCGCCCTCGGTGCCGGCAGATCGGCGGGCGCAACGCCTTCGCGGACAGCCAGCGTGGCGAGAACCTTGGGAACATAGAGGCGCGTCTCCGTCGGCAGGGCGTCGGCGATTCCGGCAAAGGTCTTCGTATCGGAAGTTTTCAGCGTGCGGCTCACCCGGCCCTCGCCGGCGTTGTAGGCGGCCAGCGCGAGCGGCCATGAGTCAAACCGACCGTGCAAGCGGCGCAACAAGGTGGCGGCGGCGTGCGCGCTTTTCTTCGGGCTGATGCGCTCGTCGAAGGGCCAGAGACTCAGCCCCTGCGCCTTGGCGGTAACCGGCATAAGTTGAAACAAACCGCAGGCTCCCACCGGACTGCGAGCGAGCGGATTGAACATCGATTCGGTCTCGGCGATCCATGCGAATTCGGGCGGCAGTCCTTCGTCAACGAAGGCTTTTTTGAGTTCGTCGAGATACTGATCGGCCCGGACGGGACGCGGACGCTCGCGCACGCGGCTCACCCAAAGATCATACAAAGGAACGGCGGTGTTTTCCGTCAAAACCGGAGGCTGCGGGACGACCGGAGGCATGCCCGGCGTCACGGGTGGCACGGGCGGTTGCGGCGGTATCACCGGTGGCGTGGTCGCAGCCTTGGCGACAACGATTTCATCGATGCGCTCCTCCAGCCAGTCGGCGTAATCCTGATACTCAGACAACGCACGCAGGGCGAGAAGCGCGGTGCGGGCTTCGGTCTCGTAGGAGGCCAGTTCGGCGAGCGAACCGGTCTCGCGGGTTTTTTCGAGGCGGGCGGCAAACTCGTCCCATTGTTCGCGGGTGGGAAACTCGAAGTCTTTTTTGATCTCGGGCGGGGCGTAGGCGTCGAAGAGCGCCTTGCCGAGCACCAACAGGTCCTCGTCTTCGGCCGGAGCCGTCGCGGGCTGTGCAGATTTGGGAGCGGCGGTTTGTGCGAAGGCCGTGGATGTTGCCAACAGGGCCAAGAAAAGGATTCGGGTAAACATGGCGGAACAACCTAGACCTCGAAAGCTCAAAGGGGTTGCAAGCCCCGATTCCCCCCTGCCCCGCCTGCCCCCCGTCGTAACGGAATCCGCATGACCATCAGCGCCGGCCTTTGGCGGCCCGGCGGCAACAGAACCAGAGCATGAACTGACTCACTAAACCGTTCAGCCCCGGCCACCCTTGAGCAGGATTACGTTGGCTAAATCGTTCTTTTCGAACTCATCCCAATAGGATTCCTCGAGTCGGTGCAGACGGGCATCGGCATCGATCGACGGTCCGCCATCACCGAGCACCGACTTGCGGGCCTGCTCCGAAGCGAGATCCCGGTCGGCCATACGGGTGACGAGTTCGTGCCAAAAAGTATCGTTGTCGTAGTCGCCGGTTATTTTGGCGAGACGGTCGTCATTGAGCAGTTTTTCCGACGGAACGAGATGCCCCGTGCTGCCGACATCCACCAGATCGGCGCAGCCCAGCGGAGTCGCCATCTCGAACAACTTTTGCTCGATCTCAAGGTAGCGCTGCACTGCGGGCGTCTCTTCGCCCTGCCGGCCTTCGACCATGCGCATGCCCAGATGCGCAAGCTCGAGCAACCGGGTGAATTCCTTTGGCGTGAACATAACCTTCATGCCCCCCAATGCATCCGACCGCTGTCCACGCGCAAGGAGGGAATGTGCATCAAGGTTCGCAGCCCTCTGCTCACTTGCCCTTTTCCGTAAGCTCACCCGCCTTCTTCCAGCCGGAGATTCCGCCAGGGAAATGTTTCACGTTGGTGTAGCCGAGCTTCTCGGCGGCCGCCGCACCGGCCTTGTAGGCACCGCAATGCGGATTGGCGCAGTAGGCGACCACCAAGGCGGACTTGTCGGCCGGCAGAAGCGAGGCGAGCTTGGTCTCGTTGGCTTCAAAATCGATGGCACCGGGAATGTGCCCCGCCTTGTAGGAGTCGCTGCCATTAACGTCGATCAACGCAACTTTCCCGGAGGCTACGGCGGCCTTCAGATCATCAAGTGAGATATCGGCAACTTTGTCTGAGGAGGCAAACACGGCGGTGACAAACGCGCAGCAGGCAATCAACGGGAGCAGTAGTTTTTTCATGGTTGGTGAAGGGGTGAGCCGCGAACGGAACTACATACCTCCAGAAATGCAAACCCACCGACAAAAAAGCCCTCCCAAGGGCTGAAAAACGGAATCGTAACCCCAGCTTTTCACAACCGTGACCT
This sequence comes from Opitutaceae bacterium, assembly GCA_041671745.1. Classification (GTDB taxonomy): domain Bacteria; phylum Verrucomicrobiota; class Verrucomicrobiia; order Opitutales; family Opitutaceae; genus Rariglobus. The sequence goes on from JBAZBC010000017.1 coordinate 70,086, forward strand.
GGCTCAATTGACCATGGTGAAAGCAGCCCTACTCCTCGCCTCTCTCCGGAAAATCCGTCGTTCATTCCTCCTCCATTCCCGTGAAAAATCCCCTCTCCTTTTTCTCCTCACTACGCCGGCAATCGTGGCTGGCGTGGACCGTGTTGTTTTATGCGCCCATGGCGCTCGTGGCCATCGTCTCGATCCTGGGTGCGCAGCGCTACACGCAAAAACTCGGCACCGAACTCGCCGCCGGTCAGCGCACCATCAGCGTCGCCAGCCGCATCACGGCCTTCGGCGAACAAATCACCAAGTCGATCCTCCTCACCGAAAAAAGCATTCGCGACCACACCCCCGCCGACAAGCCCGTCTACGAACTCCAGGTCGCCGCCGACCGTCTCGACCAGATCATCAACGCCTTCAACGAAGGTTCCGAAACCGTCGCTCCCGACGGCGTGCGCTTCATGGTCGAAGCCGTCTCCGACGAAAAGGCCCTCGAGACGCTCACCCAGATGAACACCATCTGGTTCGGCATCAAGACCCGCGCCGACAAGATCGTGCTCATCGCCGGCCCGCACAAGGAATACACCGAGGCCGCCGCCTTCACCGAAAAAAACCTCTCCGAATCCTCCGAGTTCGTCGCCGCCCAGCAGACCTTGCTCGCCGAACAGACGCTCGCCTTCACCCGCCGTCTCGAAGAACTCGCCAAGGGCCGCGTCAACGCCCTCGAAGGCCCCCGCACTCTCTTCATCGGCGCGGCGGCCGTCTCGTTGCTCGCGTTGCCCGGCGTGTTTTTCATCAACCGCGTCCGCCGCGCCCGCAACGCCTCCGCCCGTCTCGCCTCCGAACTCGGCACCAGCCAGGCCAAACTCGAAGCCCAGTCCCTCGCCCTCTCCACCGCCAAGGCCGAGACCGACCGCATCATGGAAACCGTGCAGGAGGGCCTCCTCCTCATCGACGCCCAGGGTATCATCGGCGACTACCACTCGCACGAGCTCAACACCATCCTGCGCCAGGAGAAACTCGCCGGTCGCAGCCTGCTACAGATTCTCGAACGCCTGCTCTCGGAGAAGATGTTCAACACCACCAAGGACTACCTTGCCCTCCTCTTCGATGCCAACCGCAAGGAGCGGGCCATCCTCAAGGTCAACCCGCTCACCGACATCGAGGTCAACTTCCCCAATCCCGCCGGTGGTTTCATCAACCGCTACCTCGGCTTCACCTTCCGCCGCATCGTCGAAAACGGCGTCGTCACCCGCGTCTTCGTCGCCGTGCGCGACGTCACCACGCAAATGGAGCTGGAGAAAAAACTCCGCGACTCCGAACGCCACAAGGACCGCCAGCTCGACATCCTCCTCGGCATCGTCCACGTCGCGCCCGACGAACTCGAAAACTTTGTCGTCCTCGTCGAAAGCGAACTCGACACCATCAACGACACCCTCCGCGCCGAGCACTTCGCCTCCTCCGGCGGCCAAGGTGAAGCTCTCCGCGAACGCCTCCAGACCGTCTTCCGTTGCGTCCACAACCTCAAGGGCAACGCCGCGCTCCTCCAACTCACCACCTTCCAAAAAGCCGCCGACCTCTTCGAATCCAAACTCCGCGAACTGCTCGACCGCCCCGTGCTCACCGGCGACGACTTTCTCTCCGTGGTCGTGGCGCAGGCCGGTCTTCGCGCCGACTTGGGCGACTTGATGGAACTGCGTGGCAAGCTCGTCGGTCTGCGCCAACCCCTCGCCGCCGCCGGTGCCGCCGCCCCGTCCGATCCATCCGCCTCAGCCGCTGTCTCCAGTCCCGCCGTGCAGATCGGTGTCGGCCTTCGCCAGCTCGTGGCCGACGCCGCCCGCGATCTCGACAAGGTCACCACCGTATCCATCGACGACTACGCGCTCCACACCGTCGCCGCCGACCGCCCCGCGCTCGTGCGCGACGTGCTCATCCAGCTCGCCCGCAACGCCGTCGCCCACAGCGTCGAACCCGCCCCTGTTCGTCTCGCCTGCGGTAAACCCGCCTCCGCCACCCTCTCCGTGCGCGCCCTCCCGCGCACCGATGACGGCTTCGTCGGCATCGCCTTCCGCGACGACGGCGCTGGCCTCGATTTGGAGGCCATTCGTCAACGAGCCGAGTCCGCCGGTCTCCTCCCCGTCGATCACTCGCACACGCCGGCCGACATCGCCCGATGCATTTTCGCCCCCGGCTTCTCGACCTCGGCCATCGCCGACGCCCACTCCGGTCGCGGCATGGGCATGGACATCATCAAGACCAAGGTCGTGGACGAGGCCGGCGGCGCTCTCGAAGTCCACTGCACGCCCGGCCAGTTCTGCGAATTTCACCTCTATTTTCCCTCCGCCTCCGCATGAAACTCCTCATCGTTGACGATTCGCTGATCATGCGCCGCGCCATCGAGCGCAGCCTTGGTCGCACCCATTTCACCGAGGTTCGCACCGCCACCACCGGACTCCAGGCGGTCGACATGTTCGAGCACTACAAACCCGATGTCGTGACCATGGACATCACCATGCCCGACATGGACGGACTCACCGCGGTGGACCAGATCCTCAAGCGCAACCCCCGCGCCACCATCCTCGTCGTCTCCGCGCTGGCCGACAAAGCCACCGCCGTCGAAGCCATCAAGCGCGGTGCCTCCGGCTTCCTCCTGAAACCGATCACCGCCGAATCCGTCCACAACGCCCTCGAAGACATTCTCGCCGACTAACCCTTCACACCGCCGCATCCCCATCATGGAAGAAGTCATCCTCAAAATTTTCGCCCAAAGCATCACCCGCTACTTCGCCACCGTCGCCGACGGCGCGGCCGTTCTCGGCACGCCTTACCTGAGCGACGAAAACGAATCCGTCGCCTTCGATTTCTCGGCCGTCATCGGCATCACCGGTTCTCATCGCGGCAACATCTACTACACCGCCCCGCGCGAAAAACTCCACGCCCTCCTCCCGCTCATCGGCGAGACCACCCCCGACGACCGCCTCTGCGCCGAACTCGTCGGCGAGATCACCAACACCATCTCCGGCAACGCCCGCGAACAGCTCGGCGGCGGCTTCATGATTTCCACTCCCTTCATCATCGAAGGCAGTCCGCTCAACATCCACACCTCCAAGGACAGCACCTGTTACATCCTGCCGGTCACCTGGAACAACCACCGCTCCCGCGTCCTCGTTTCCCTTCAACAAAACCCGGCCTCCCCGTGAACACGTCCTTCGAAACCGAACGCGAACTCGCCGTCTTCATCGGCACCATCGGTCACTACTTCCAAACCGTCGGCGGCGCCCAGCCCGACTTCCTCGCCCCCACCCTCGAACTCACGATCCCGCCCCGCCTTGCCTGCACCGGCTACATGCCTGTGAGCGGACGCCTCACCGGCTGGATCGCGCTCAGCCTCCCGTCGGACCTGCTCCGCGCGCTCCTCCACCACATGGGCGAAGACCAGCACGACGAAACCGCGCAGCTCGACCTCGTCGCCGAAATCACCAGCACCCTCACCAGCAACGCCCGCGAACACTTCGGCGAACACCTGCGGGTCGCCCCGCCCTTCGCCGCCCGCGCCGCCGATTTCCCCGAGGAATTGTCCGCCCCGCCGCTCACTTTCCGCCTGCCCTTTCAATGGCAGGGCGCCGACGCCTTCCTGCTCATCGCGCTCCAACGCTAAACACCTCCCCATGAAAACATCCGCACCCGCCGCGCCCCGTCTCGCCGACCGCTACATCCGCTGCGACGACTTCGCCGACCGCATCGACGGCATCGAACTCGCCCCCGAAATCTGGGCCGTCTTTGCGCAACTCGCCAAGCCGCGCAACGCCCCCGAACTCGCCGAACACCTCAAGCTCGACATCGAAGCCGTCAACGCCTCCATCCGCCGCCTCGTCCGCCGCAAACTCATCCGCAAACACGTCCTCGCCTGGCGCGACTACACCGCGACCACCACCGCGCCGTTCATCACTTCGCCAGCACCCGCCGCCGTTGCCGAACCCGCACCAGCCCCCGTTGCCGCCCCGGTTCCCGCCGCCGCTCCCAAGCCCGTGGCTCCGGTCATCCCCGCCGCTCCCGTCATCGCCCAAGCCTCACTTGCCGCTCCCGTCGTTCCGCGCCCCGCCTCGCCGATCCTCTCCTTCCGCATTGCGTCAACCTCCCCCGCCCGCCCCGCTCCCGTCGTCAGCTTACGCATCGGATCACCTCGCGTCGCGACCAACCCCGCACCCGTCGCCGCTCCCATCTCACCGGAAACGCCCGGCCTGAAACTCCGCCCCGTGCTCGACGCCATCGGTGCCAAGGCCGGCGGCGGCGTCGCCGGACAACTCCTCGTCTACCGCGTGTTCCTGCAAATCCCCACCGCGCTCATGCACGCCGCCGGACTCCACTCGCTCAGTCTCGTGGACGACGACTACACCCTCCACCACGCCGAACTCCGTTCCGTCCTCGCCGACACCGCCCGCAAACACGCCGGCATCGATATCGAAACGCTCGCCGCCGCCTGACCGCGCTCGTCATGCCTGCGTCCCTGATTCACTTCGTGCTCATCCACCAAGGCACTCCCGCGCACCCGGAACAGCCCCGCGTGCTGCACTTCGGTGCCCAGGACCAGGCCGGCCACAGCACCCTCGCGCACACCTCCGTGGATCTGCTCGTGCTCGACGCCCGCCGCATGACCAACGCCTGCCTGCAATCCGCCTTCCGCGAGGTGGTCCGCGTGCGCGCCATGACCGGACTCCAGCACGGCGTGATCGTATGCGACGTCCCCAAGCTCCCCATCGTCCTCGGGGCGATGCGCGCCGGACTACGCGACATCATCCACGAGCCACTCTCCGCGCGCCAACTGGTGCAGATGTTGCGAGTCGCCTCACCCAACCGTCGCACCTGCGCCCGGCAGATCGCCGCTCTCGCCGCCATCGTGCGCACCCTTAACACCGAACGATCATCGCTCCCCGCCTCCACCCTCGCCCGCCGCGAATTCGCCCTTGAGCAACGCGCCGAGAAACTCGCGCACATGGAAACCCGCCTCACCCTCGAACGCGCCGCGCTCGAAGACCGCGAACAAAAACTCCGCACCAGCACGCGCCGCCTCGAACGCCAGTTCGCCGCCCTGCAAAACGACGCCGACGCGCCCCGTCCCGCCTCGGCGCCCAAACCACCCGAGGCGCCCGCGATTACGTCGCCCTTCAGCCGGCCTCCGTTTGTCAACGGCACGGCCAGTCCCTTCAGTGCCTCGCCCTTCGTCACCGATCTTCAAGCCATCGCCGACCAGCTCGACGAACGCACCAAGGCGCTCGATATCCGCGAACGCATGCTTCAAGAAATGGAAGTCCTCCTCAGCGCCCAGCTCGCCCACGCCGACGCGTTATCCGCGTAGCACACTCGGTCGCTTTCGTTCGCCCAAGGTGACGGCGACATGCCCCCGCATCCGCCCGACGAAACCAAGCCAAGCCGTCGGATAAAAAAAGCCGCCACGCTTTGCAGCGTGGCGGCCTTGAGTTTCAAAAAACGGCTACCGGATGCCTCACGGCGACTCGTCGACCACCAAGTAGCGGCTGCCGCCGTCACGCCACAGGCGCACAGTCACCTTCGGCCCCTTGATATCCTCGCTCAACTTGACCGCCTCGTCGGCATTCTTCACCGGCTTGCGATCGAGACTGAGGATGACATCGCCTTCGCGCAGCCCTGCCCGCGCCGAGGCGCTGTCGGGCGAAACCTCGGTCACCAACGCTCCCTTCACTTCGTCGGGCACATGAAACTGCCGACGCGCCTGGTAACTCAGATCGCCCACCGTGACGCCGTTGAGCACACCCTCGTCCTTGGAGTCGGCGTGCGCGCCGCCGGCCAGCGACTGTGAAGGCAGCGTGCCGAGTTTCAGTTCCAACGTCTCCGTCTTTCCGTTGCGCACATACTCTACCTTCACCTCGGTGCCGGGTGCGAGACGGCTCACGGTCAGCGCCAGCCGGCGCGGATCGTCCACGGACGTTCCGTTCACCTTCACGATGACGTCGCCACTCTTGAAACCGGCCTTGTCCGCCGGACTGTCCGGAGTCACGTCGGCCACCAGCGCGCCCTTGCTCACGCCAAACTCCTTCGCGAGATCCGCCGTGAGCGGCTGCGCGTTCACGCCCATGAAGCCGCGTTCAACATGGCCGGTTTTCACGAGTTGCTCGGCGATGGAGCGCGCGAGGTTGATCGGAATCGCAAAGCCCACGCCGTTGAACCCGCCGCTGCGGCTGAGGATCGCGGTGTTGATGCCGATCACCCGGCCCGACGAGTCCAGCAGAGCGCCGCCCGAGTTGCCCGGATTGATGGGCGCGTCCGTCTGGATAAAGTCTTCGTAGTCCTCGATGCCCAGACCGCCGCGGCTGAGCGCGCTGACGATGCCGTGCGTGACGGTGAGTCCGATGCCGAAGGGGTTGCCGATCGTCAGCACGGTGTCACCGACTTCGAGCTTGTCGCTGTCGCCCAGCGTGGCGGCGGGCAGGTCGGTGGCGTCGATTTTCAGCACGGCGATATCGACCTTGGCGTCACGGCCGACGACCTCCGCCTTGAATTCCCGGCTCGGCTCGCCGAAGGCCACCTTCACTTCATCCGCGCCGTCGACGACATGGTTGTTGGTGAGAATGTAGCCGTCGCGCGAAACGATCACCCCCGAGCCGAGGCTCTGCTGGACGGACTCACCCGGCATGCGCGGCATCGGTCCTTCGTTGCCATCCGGATCATCGGGCACCCCGAAGAAACGCCGGAACATCGGATCATGAAAAAACGGATTCTGCGCGGCGATGTTGCGCACCTTCTTCGATGAAAAAACATTCACCACACTCGGCGCGGTTTTTTTGACGACCGGCGAAAAACTCACGCGGCTGGTGGCATCGCGATCGATGGCCTTGTCGTCCGTTTGCAGCTTCATCGGCGGCCGTTCGGCACGCGTGTTTTCGGCATAGAGGGCGAGACTGCCCGCCCCCAGCAAGGAGGCCAACGCGAAGAGGAGAAGACGGGGGGAATGGAGTCGGATTTTCATGGCAACAATATGGAATGGCGGCCGCCGGCGGGAATCGCTCGGACGCTGAGCCGCGTCTGGGGAATGTGACTTGGCCGACGCGCACGGGTTCCATTTTCACCCGATCAAAAACTCCGGGCTCGCCCCCCTCCCGGTCACCCTTCGCCGAGCGCCGTCCTCAGTCGCACCAGCTCCGCCCCGAGCCGCCCCACTTCGGCTTCAAGCATCGCAAGCCGCTGCTCCACCTCGGCAGGCAACACCATCTCCACCTTCAACGGAGCCGCCGCAGTCTCCGCTTCGGCCACCGGTTCACCCGTGAGCAACTGCGCCCAGCGCGCCTCCTTCTGCCCGGTCTGGCGCGGCAGTTTCCTCACCCACACCACGTCCGTCCGAGCAGCCTGCTCGGCGAGCAAGGCCTCCACATCTTCGACCGACGGCATCACCCTCAGGCGCTCCGCATTGGCCCGCAACCCGGCGGTCGTCTGCGGTCCGCGCAACAGCAACTCACCCAACAAGGCCCGCTCAACCGCCTCGATCGGCAGCACTTGGTCGAGCGTCTGCCGGAACTTGGCCACGCGCGCATCGGCGCCCGAAAACAGCGTCACGAGGCGTTTCTGGCGCAGCGATTCGGTGACGATTCCCACCTCGCCCTGATCCACCTCCATCACCGGAGCGCGGTTGTTGCGCTGGTTGCAGGCGTTGACCAGCGCATTCATGCTCAGCGGATAGATATCAGGCGTGCTGAATTCTTTTTCGATGAGGCAGCCCAGCACCCGGGCCTCCAGCGCAGACAATAAAGGTTTCGAAGCGACAACAGCGGAATCCATGCAGCGAAGGAACGGCAAAGCCTTCCCCCGGCAAGACGGAACCGGCGTCGTGCCACGTGGCCTGGGCATCCTGCCCATGTCGGGTAAAACCCAATCGCCCCGGCCCCTTGCCAATTAACCGACACCCGCCGGTCCGCCGCCCTTGACCCCGGCGGCGCGCTAGGCTAATCCGTCGCCTTTATGTCCACGCAGCCCGAGTCCTCGAACCTCATGGAAGCCATCGTTTCTCTCGCGAAACGTCGCGGCTTCGTTTTCCAGTCCTCCGAAATCTACGGCGGCCTCAACGGCTTCTTCGACTACGGCCCCCTCGGCGTGGAATTAAAGAAGAACATCCGCGACTGCTGGTGGGATGACATGGTCCGCCGCCGCGACGACATCGTCGGCATCGAGACGTCCATCATCATGCACCCCAAGGTCTGGGAAGCCTCCGGCCACGTCGCCGGCTTCTCCGATCCTCTCGTTGACTGCAAAGTCTCCAAGAACCGCTACCGCGCCGACCAGCTCTTCTTTGCCCCCATCGTGATCGATGGCACCGTCCACGGCTACGTCTCCGCCCTCGAAAGCGACAAGACCACCGAGGAACTCCAGGCCGCCGCCGAACTTTTCAAGCGTAAGAAGGCCATCCAGGGCACCCTCGCCCCCGTCGTCGTTAAAGACTTCACCGAGGCCAAGCCCGAGGAGATCGCCCTCATCCCGTCCCCTGCCACCGGCAACGCCGGCGACCTCACCCCGCCCCGCGCCTTCAATATGATGTTCCAGACGAACGTCGGCGCCATGACCGACGCCTCGTCCGTCGCCTACCTCCGCCCCGAGACCGCCCAGGGCATGTTCGTCGACTTCAAGAACGTCGTCGACACCGGCCGCGTGAAGCTCCCCTTCGGCATCGCCCAAACCGGCAAATCGTTCCGCAACGAGATCACCCCGCGCAACTTCATCTTCCGCTCCCGCGAGTTCGAGCAGATGGAGATGGAATTCTTCATCCACGAGGACGACGACTGGGCCAAGTGGCACCGCTACTGGATCAACTGGTGCAAAGACTGGCTCCTCTCCATCGGTCTGCCCGCGTCGCACCTCTCCGAATACGACCACCTCAAGGAGAAGCTCGCGTTCTACTCCAAGGGCACGACGGACATCATGTTCAAGTTCCCCTTCGGCGTGCAGGAGCTCTGGGGCATCGCCGCCCGCGGCAACTACGACCTCACGCAGCACGCCAACGCCTCCGGCAAGCCGCAGGAGATCTTCGACGAGGCCACCAAGAAGAAGTTCGTCCCTCACGTCATCGAACCCGCCGTCGGCCTCGACCGCATCTTCCTCGCCGTCCTCGCCTCGTGCTACGCCGAGGAGCAGGTCACCGACGAAAAGGGCAACACCGAGACGCGCACCGTTCTCCGCCTCAGCCCGCGCATCGCCCCGGTCAAGGTCGCCGTGCTCCCCTTGCTCAAAAACAAGGAGGCCCTCGTCGGCCGCGCCCAGGCGCTCTACAAGAAACTCAAGCGCAAGTATGCCTGCTTCTACGACGAAGCCGGTGCCGTCGGCCGCCGCTACCGTCGCCAAGACGAGATCGGCACGCCCTACTGCGTCACCATCGATTTCGACACCATCGAAAAAGAAGGCGACACGTTCACTCTCCGCGAACGCGACTCGATGGCCCAGAAGCGCATCACCGAAGCGGAGCTCTTCGCTCTGCTGGAAGAGCAGGTTTACTGAACCAGAGTTTTAACGCAAAGGCGCGAAGCCCGGACGCAAAGGTCGCAAAGAAAACAGGCCCCCTGCCTTTCTTTGCGACCTTCTCCGTCTCTTTGCGTCTTCGCGTTAAACGGATTGGTTAAAAGAACACCGCCATGAAACCACGCAACCGCCAGCCCACCGTGCGCAGCGTCCGCACGCCCGAGGCGCTCGAATCGTTGCGCCTCTGGCAGGACTCCTTCGATCCGGGCACACGCAAGCGCGGCCTCGATTACTACAAAGATCGCGCCGTCGAATCCGTATCCTCGGGCGCAGACCATCTCGTCAACGCCAAGGTGACGGGGAGCAAACCCTACGCGCTCACCCTGTTTTTCACGCGCGGCGTCTGGAGTTCGCGTTGCTCCTGCCCCGTCGGAACAAACTGCAAACACGCCTACGCCGCCGGCCTCGCCTGGATCGCCGCTGTCGAAGGCGGCGAGCGCGATGGCCGCAATCCCGACGACATCGTCTCGAAGCCGTCTCCCTCGTTCGCATCCCTTTCAACCACCGACGAACGCGCCATCGATTCGGAACTCGCCGCCTGGTTGCGCGCCCTTCCGTCCGCCGAAGAAAAGGCGTTCGCCGAAAAAGCCGGCCCGTTCGCCACTCTCGCCGGCCTGCGCGTCCGCCTCGACGCATTCGGCGATTGGCATATCGAAACCCGCGCCTCCGCCGACAAACCCTGGAAGACCCCCTCGCAAAAATGGCTGACGGACCTCGCCGCGTTGCGCCCCGCCGATTTTGAGACGCTGCCGCCCGCCGAAGCCGCGCTGGCCGCCGCCCTCGCCGCTGAATACCGCCTCTCAACCATCCGCCTGTCGCCAAAACGTCTCCCGCCCGCTGCCATCATCGGCCTGCTCCGCACCCAAGCCGCACGCGCCGCGCTCGCGATGCCCGACGGCAGTCCGTTCGTGATCGAGCCACACCCGCTCGTGCCCGAGGCCGTCGCATCCGCCGCCAAACCCGACCAGCTCGATGTGCGCCTCGTCGCGCCCGACGGACGCGTCGCCGACGACGCCGTGCTCATCACGCCGCGCCCCGAACCGCTCTATCTCTTCGACAAACGCATCTGGCGCGGCCCGCCGCCCACGCCGTCCGCCAAACTTCCCGTCTCCGCGCTCACCGACGCCCGCCTGCTCCCGCGCCTCCGCGCCGCCGGCCTGCGCCTCCCCGCCGGACTCGCCGCCGAGGTGCGCGTCGTCACCCTGCGCCCGCTCCTCAAATGCTGGCTCTCCCCCGCGTTCGACGGAGCCGAGCGCGACTTTCACGCCCAGCTCATCGCCCGCGCCGAAAACCCGCCCTGCGAACAACAGTGGGCCGGCGCCCCCGCCGCCTGGCATTGGTCCAAAAACGCCACGCCTCCGCCGCGCATCGCCGGCGAACCCGTGCTCGAGTTCGACCTCTCCACCGCGCGTGCTGCCAGCAGCTATTTTGGCAATTTCCGTCTCGTGTGGGACGGCTGGGCCGACTCCTGGACGCGCCCCGTGAACAACACGTTCCCCGACGAATTCCTCGCCTGGCACGCCGCGCAGTTGCCCTCGCTCGACGTCGATCTCTCGCCCGAACTCGCCAGCCTGCTCGGCGCACCGCTACACGCCGAGATCGACGTATCCGTCGCCGCCGCGCCCGGCTCCGAACAGGACTGGTTCGACCTCACCGTCGGCCTGCGCGTGACCGACACCAGCCTGAGTGCCGACGAAATCGCCCTCCTCCTCAAAGCCCGCGGCAAGTGGGTCAATCTCCCCCGCCACGGCTGGCGCCGCGTCGCCACCGACACGAACCTCGACACCGCCACCGCCGCCACCCTCGACCGCCTCGGCCTCACCGCCGAAGACGTGTTCACCGGCGGACGCCCCGCCAAACACCGCCTGCACGTCCTCCAACTCGCGCTCGAAGCCGAAGCCCTGGCCGAACGCGACGCCATGCTCGTCCACGTGCTCAAAGATCGAGCCGCCCGCATCGCCGCGTTGCCGCCCGCCACTGTGCCAACCGGCCTGCGCGCCACCCTGCGCCCGTATCAGTGCGAAGGGTTTCAATTCCTCTGCCACCTCGCCGCCCAAGGTTTCGGCGGCGTCCTCGCCGACGACATGGGCCTCGGCAAAACCGTGCAGGCGCTCGCGTGGTTATTACATCTCGCCACGTCACCCCGCGCCGCCGACGCGCCGCCTTTCCGCGCCCTGATCGTCTGTCCAAAAAGCGTGACCCACGGCTGGCTCGCCGAGAGCACCCGTTTCACGCCCGACCTCGGCATCGCCGCTTTCAACACCGACGGACAATCCGCGACGGCCGCCATCACCAAAGCCCCGGCCCTGCTCGTCGCCAACTACACCCAGCTGCGCCTGCACGCGCCGGCCTTCCGCACCGTGGCATGGGATGTCGTCATCTTGGACGAAGGCCAGTTCATCAAAAACCCCGGCAGCCAGGTCGCCGTATCCGCCCGCTCCTTACGCGCCAAACACCGCGTCGTCCTCACCGGCACGCCCATCGAAAACCGCCTCGCCGACTTGTGGAGCCTGTTCGCCTTCGCGCAACCCGGCCTCCTCGGCGACCAGGCCGGCTTCCGCCGCCAGTATAACGAAACCGACCCGCTGGCCCTCGCCCGCCTCCACCGCCGCGTGCGGCATTTCCTCCTGCGCCGCACCAAGGCCCAGGCCGCGCCCGAGCTCCCCCCGCGCACCGAGGACGAGATCATCGTCGAACTCGAAGGCGGCCAGCGAAAGCTCTACGAAGCCGAGCTCAAACGCGCCCGCGCCCACCTCCTCGGCATCGAAACCACCAAGGCGCTCGACGCCGTGCGTTTCCACGTCCTCGCGAGCCTGCTCCGCCTCCGTCAGATCTGCTGCCACCCCGCGCTCGTCGATCCCGCGCACGCCATGCTCCCCAGCGCCAAACTCGAAGCGTTGCTCGAACGCGTCGAAGAGTTGGCCGAAGAAGGCCACCAGGTCCTCGTCTTCAGCCAATTCGTGCAGATGCTGGAAATCATCCGCGACCGCCTCAGCGCCGCCGGCATCGGCCACCTCATGCTCACCGGAGCGACCGAAAACCGCGCCGAGTTGGTCGACACCTTCCAGACCGATCCGACCAAAACGGTCTTCCTCCTCTCGCTCAAAGCCGCCGGTTTTGGCCTCAATCTGACGGCCGCCAGTTACGCGATCCTCTACGACCCGTGGTGGAATCCGGCGGCGGAGGCGCAAGCGATCGACCGCATCCACCGCATCGGCCAGACGAAGCCGGTGATCGCCTATCGCATCCTCGCCGAGCACACCGTCGAAGAAAAAATCCGCCTCCTCCAACGCGAAAAAGCCGCCCTCGCGTCCGCCGTCGTCCAAGAAGAGTCCCTCGCCACCGTCATGGACTTGGAAAGCCTCAAACGCATCCTGGCCTGATCGCTAAGTAAGGTTCCCTTTACTCCACCCAATGCTAAGTAAAGCGAAAGACTGTTCGCTTTACTTATGGAACTCGGTCCCACGGGCTACAAAACTCCCATCAGCATGATCGGCGAAGCCTGCTTTGCTTTCGTGCCCAATGGCTTACCGCCAACTCCGCTCGTTGAAATCCACGCTGCAAAGCTTCAACGAGCCAGCGTGGCTTTGGGGCGACTTAGTGGCGTTACCGGTCTTTTGCCCGATCCGCATCTGTTCATTTACAGCTATATCCGCAAGGAAGCCGTGCTCTCTTCCCAAATCGAAGGCACCCAATCCACCCTGTCGGAGCTACTCTTGTTCGAAAACGATGCTGCCGCAGGCGTGCCGCTGGATGACGTGCAAGAAGTCTCAAACTACGTCGCGGCGATGAACCACGGACTCAAGCGCCTGCGCGAAGGATTTCCGCTGTCTTTGCGTCTTATCCGCGAGATTCACGCCGAATTGCTGTCCAAAGGACGCGGCGCGGAAAAACAGCCCGGCGAATTTCGCACCTCCCAAAACTGGATCGGAGGTTCGCGCCCCGGCAACGCCCTCTTCGTGCCGCCACCGCCGGACCAATTGATCGCCTGCCTTGGCAACTTGGAAACATTCCTGCACGACGAAACCACTCCCTCGCTCGTGCGGGCCGCGCTTGCCCACGTCCAGTTTGAGACAATCCACCCCTTCCTCGACGGCAACGGACGCATCGGCCGCCTGCTCATCACCCTGCTCCTTTGCAACGAAGGCGTGCTACCCGAGCCGATGCTCTACCTCAGTCTCTACCTGAAAAAAAACCGCGCCACCTACTACGACTTGCTGCAACGCGTCCGGCTCACCGGCGATTGGGAAGTGTGGCTCGACTTCTTCTTCGACGGCGTGGCCGAGACCGCCCTGCAAGCCGCCGAAACCGTAGGCCGATTGTTAGCACTGTTCCAAACCGACCGCCAACGCATCTACGAACTCGGCCGCACTGCCGGCTCGGCTCCCCGCGTCCACGAGTTCATGCAAAAACAGCCGCTGGTCAGCGCCGCGCGCTTGGTCAATGAGCTGGAAATTTCCAAACCCACCGCCAACGCCGCGCTCGGCGTGCTCCTGAAGCTCGGCATCGTGAAAGAACTCACCGGCACCCCGCGCAACCGCGTCTTCGCCTACGAAAACTACCTCCGCATCCTCAGCGAAGGCACCGAGCCGCTGTGAATGCCATCCGAGAGTAAAGCGAAAGGCCCTTCTCTTTACTTTCGCCGCGCCAACGCACACGCTCCTTCATCACGATGACATCGGACAAGTTCTTGAAACACCTCCAAGCGCACGCCGCGTCCTTCGCGAAAGCCGTCGCCACGAATGAAGGCGAATGGATCATCAAGGGGTTCATCGACGTTTACCAACGTGTGTATTCCATCTCGGTTGACACAAAAATTGTCTCCAAGGTCCTGGAACTTCTCCTGTTCCCAATGTTTGTGGAGTTCGCCAAGAAGCACCGTCTGGAAATAGAACTCTGCCAGCACCAAAATTTTTATCCAGATCTGACCTTCACGCATAGAGCTTCGGGCAATAAATTCGCCGTAGACATCAAGAGCACCTACCGCGAAAGCGAAACTAAGGTAAATGGAATGACGCTCGGGGCTTTTACCGGTTATTTCAGAAACCGGGATAGCAACAAAAACACCCTATACCCGTATAATCAGTATGCCGCGCATTTCGTTTTAGGCGTCATTTACTCAAAATGTGACGACGTTGCCGATGAGCGAAAACAATTCGCGCTCGCTGATCTAGCTACGATTCCCTCTGTCATCAAAGACTTCGAGTTCTTCGCTCAGCCAAAATTCCGAATTGCTACCGCTCGGCCTGGCAGCGGAAACACAAAAAATATCGGCTCGGTAGATAAGATTGCTGCGCTGATTAGTGGAGCCGGCCCCTTCGCTTCGCTCGGCGAAGAAGTTTACGACGATTACTGGATGTTCTACCTCACACGAGACATGGCAGAGGCCGTAGGTATTAAACGACCCTACATGAATCTTAAGACTTACCTGGAATACAAGCAGCGCGGAAGCGTTAGCCTCAAAGCGCACGAAAAAGAAATCGCCAAATTGGCCGAGGACGAACCCGAGGACTCGGAATAATGAGCCGCCCGCCTCTAGTCCCGCCCTTGAAATGCCAAGGGATAAAAACGAAGCTCGTCTCCGCAATTCGGGCAGTCGCCGAAACCCGTGAATATACGCGCTGGATTGAGCCGTTTTGCGGCTCCGGGGTAGTGGCACTCAACGTCCAGCCCAAAAAGGCACTGCTGTGCGATACTAACCGTCACATCATTAGCCTCTATCAAGATATTCAGAGCGGCAAAATTACAGCCGGAACGGTTAAAGAATTTCTGACAAGCGAAGGGGAAAAGCTAAAATCCCAAGGCGAACCCTATTATTATGAAGTGCGCACGCGCTTCAACGAGACCCCCACACCTCTGGATTTTCTGTTTTTAAACCGCTCGTGCTTCAACGGAGTCATTCGTTTCAATCGCAAGGGTAAATTCAACGTCCCCTACTGCCACAAACCCGAGCGTTTCGCCCAAGCCTACGTCACAAAAATAACCAACCAAGTGCGGCAAATAAGCGATGTGCTGAGATCGGTTGACTGGACTTTTGAGGTTCGTGATTTCCGCGAGACGCTCGCGTTAGCTGGCCCCGGTGACTTCGTCTATGTGGACCCACCTTATGCGGGGCGCCATGTGGACTATTTTAACTCTTGGTCGGACGAAGATGAGGCTACGTTGGCCGCCCAATTGGGCTCACTGCCGTGCGACTTCTTACTTTCGACATGGCATAGCAACGAGTTCCGTCGAAACAGCGCGATAGACACGGCCTGGAGCAAACCCGAATTTTACATGCTAAAGCGTGAGCATTACTATCACGTCGGCTCGTCCGAAGACTTGAGACATCCCATGATCGAAGCACTTATAGCCAACTTCCCGATGATGGAAGAAGTTCCGACTGCAGAGAAAATCACCCAGTCCGAGTTATTCGAGCTGGGTGCATCCAGCTCGTAATTCATGCCACGCCCGTGGCGGAGCACCCGGCACCTCCGCTTCCCATCCCGCACCTCACGCCACCGTTCCCCTCATGCCGACAGCAAAAGCGAAGCCCCGTGGCGTGAAGTCCGAAGCGCTCAAGCTCGTCCGTGACCTTCCAGCCCCCTCCTCGTGGGACGATCTTATGTATCGCATCTATGTGCGTCAGAAAATCGAAGCGGGCCTGTCGGATATCGAGTCCGACCGTGTGCACACCCATGCGTCGATCCGGAAAGAATTCGCCGTATCGTGAACATCGTCTGGTCTTCCGAAGCACGACGCTCACCGAGAGCTATTAAAAAATTCATAGCGCAGGACTCGGAGTTCTACGCGGCGCGCATGGCCACGCGCATCATTGACCGTGTGGAACGCGCGGCCAAGTCGCCAACCCAGGGACACGCCGTTCACGAGTATCCGGAAAAGCTACTCAAAGAGGTTCACGAATCACCGTATCGGATCATCTACGTTTTTTCGGAGACCACGTTGTATGTGGTGACAATCGTGCATTTCAAACAACGCCTCACGAGAAACCGATTGGGACAACGCTAACCCATGCCCCGACCCGAAGACCAATCCGAGTTCCTCTTCACCGACGGCCCCGCTCCGGAACTCTCCCCGCCCGAACCCCTCGCCGATCTCGTCACCGACATGGCACGCCTCTGGAGTCTCCCTCTTTATCAAAAGGCACGCCTCACCCTCAAAGCCCACTCGCTCGACGAAGTCAGCGGACGCCTTGAACTCGTCTCCGCCCCCGACCTCCCGCTCAATCCCACCCACACGCTCACCCTGCGCGTCGCCGGCGTGGAGTTCTCCAGCCGACAGGTCATTGCCTGGACGCTGATCGCTCCATGATCGAAACGCGGGCATCCTGCCCGTGGATTTGATCTCAACGGCATGGACTTCACCGCCCTCGCCGCACCTTATTGACGGACTCTTCTTTTTCCGACGCTTCGCCACCGATGAAAAAACCGCTTCTCCCGCCACCCAACCGCGACACCACCGCCAATCCGGCCGACCTCATCGCCGAGCGTTTCTGCACCGCCCTCCTGTGGATTTCCCTCGGTATCGCGGTCGTCGCCGGCTTCATGGCCCTCCTCGGGCGCAATGGCGGCAAGCTCGGCGTCACCGTCACCTTCGCCATCATCTTCGTGCTCATGTTGGCCACCCGCCGCTGGTGGAAAAAAACCGATACGTCTCCGGATGGTTCTCCCTTGGCGGCACCGGTGCCGTCCGCTCCCAGCAGCTTCACCACCCCCGCCCCGGCATCCGTCACCGCATCCCCAGCCGTCCAGCGCCCGCGCATCCTCATCCTCAATGCCTCGCTCGGCGGCCATGATGGCAACTCCGCGCGCGTCATAGAGCTCATCACGCCGCACTTCGCCCCGCACGCCGACGTGATTCACGCCCGGCTCGCCGGTCCCGGCGCTGACAACTTGCTCGGCCTCAAAAACGCCCTGCAATCATCCCACGCTCTCGTGATCGCCACCGGCACGCATTGGGACTCGTGGAGTTCCCCGCTGCAAAAACTCCTCGAAGACGCCACCCCCGCCGAGGGCACCGCGCTCTGGCTCGGCAAACCCGTCTCGGTCCTCGTCACCGAACACAGCACCGGCGGCAAGGGCGTGCTCTCCCGCTTGCAGGGTGTGCTCGTCACCCTCGGCTGCGCGATTCCGCCGATGAGCGGCCTCGTCCTCTCCCGCGCCGCCGTCATCGCCGCGCAACACGACCCGAAAGCCGCCAACGATTTCTGGTGCGCCGACGATCTCGCCGTCGTCGCCCACAACTTGGTCGAAGCCGCCCGCGGCACCCGGAACTGGCGCACCTGGCCGGTGGATCGCACCGACTTCGCCGACCGCTGGCTCGCCTGAAGCCGGCTCACTCCGTCGCGATCTCGGATTCAACCGACTTGAGTCCGCGACCGCCTTTTTGGGCGTGGAAATCCGGACGCGCCTTGGCGAAAGTCGCCGTGCCGACGGTGAGCTCCTTGATGTCGGCCAGCAGAAACACCCGCCACCCGGGCGGCGGCTCCGTCTTGCTGCCTCCATCGGTCTGCCACGCCAACAGCACCGGCTTGCCCGCAGTTCCTTTGCCCAACGCGTGCGGCTCCACTGTCCGCGCAAACCCGTGATACGTGAAGATCACCACGCGTTTCTCGACGAGCGCCTGCTTGAGAACAACCGCCACCTCCGGTGGGGCGCGTTCATCTGCCCGCAACGATGAGAGGACCAGCAAAGGCAAAAAACACCAGAACAGTCCCCACCCAGCCGCGATGCGTTTCTTCATGTAGATTTCGACAGCAGACCTCGCACCAGCCTGGAACCAAACGGACCTAAAAAGCCCGCGCCCATACATCCTTAAGACACACGACTTCGGCCAATATATTTGTTAATCGTTGACTTCGGGCTTGTTGAGTTTTGGGTTTAGCGTTGCCAGTCGTTTTCACAACTCAATCCACAACACCATGAACATCAAACTCGCGTTTGCTTCGCTCGCCCTCGTTATCGCAGCACCTATCGTTGCTTCGGCACAGTCTGCAGTCCCCGGCAAAGTCGGCAATGTAACCTTGGCCCTCGTCCATACCACTTACACGGAGGACTACAAAGAAACCCCGACCGACAAGTCCTACAAAGAGTTCTACAACTACACGAACGTTAAGTCGAAATACGGCAACAAGGAGTTCATCGCCGATCTTATCGACAGCAGCGTGTTGGAAGGTGCCGTAGCCGATTGGACCATTAAATACCTCGATTATAACGACGGCGACACCACCGGTTTGTTCGCGGTCAACAAAGACGGCAGTGTCGTCTACATCAACAGCGACATCTTTGATACTAGCTTCTTGGCCGGTTACGCCTTCAGCGGCACGTATTCCTACGTCACCACGATCAAAGACGACGTAGATCAGATCTCCAAAGAAAACGATTCGTGGAAAGAGACCGACAAGGTTGACGTCTACATGAGTCCCTTTGAAGGCGCAGCGCTGATCCTCACTGCATTCCACAACTACGGTTACTCCTATAAAGAGGTCTATGACGAGCTGAACGACACCTTGGTTTCGGCGTCTTATTCGATTCCGGCCAGCAGCTTCAGTTCAATTGTCGGCCACGACGATAATGACACCGAAGGCGGCATCATCTCGGGCTCCATCAACGTATCCGCCCTCAAGGATACCGCCGATGTGAGCGCCTTCTTGAACGCGCTCCCTTAATCGGTTCGTAGTTTCGGGTGAAACTCGTGCAAGCCGGCCTGCCTTTCGCAGGCCGGCTTTTTTTGTGCCTGTAACAATGATCTCGAATCAGGCAAAACCCGCATCCACCTGCAAAATTGTTAAGCCTGCGTAAAGTGGCCTGCTTTCCGGCCGCGAATCGGTTTGTCTGCCGTCAATGCCCCCCGCCTCCGAAGCCGCTCCGGGCCGTATCCGGCTGCTGATGATCGACGACGACAAGAAACTCTGCCGGCTCGTCGGCGATTACCTTTCCCCTCTCGGTTTCGACGTGACCGCCGAACACGACGGAGCCGTCGGAGCCGAACGCGTCACCGCTGCTGACGCCAACTGGCAGGCTGTCATCCTCGATGTGATGCTCCCCAGTCTCGACTGGTTTTGAAGTGCTCCGCCGGATACGCAAATCCAGCGACGTGCCCGTGCTCATGCTCACCGCGCGCGGCGACGAGACCGACCGCATCGTCGGCCTCGAAGTCGGCGCCGACGACTACCTGCCGAAAACCTTTTCCACCCGCGAACTGCTCGCGCGCCTGCGCGCCGTGCTCCGTCGCGGCTCGCGCACGCCGTCCGCCACCGCACCCGTCGCCGAGATCGTGATCGGTCCCCTGCGCGTGCAACCCGAGACCCGCCTCGCGTTGCTGGCCGACCAGCCGCTCACGCTCACGCCGGTCGAGTTCGACCTGCTCGCCACCCTTGCCAAGGCCCGCGGCCGGGTGCGCACCCGCGAGACATTGCTCGACGAGATTCGTGACCGTAACTACGAGGTCTTCGACCGCTCGATCGACGTGCACATCTCCGCCCTGCGCAAAAAACTCGGCGACGACGCCAAGAACCCGCGCTTCATCCGCACGCTCCGCGCGGCCGGCTACATGCTCACCGACCCGGCCGCGTCCTGACCGCACCGCACGCCATACGTTTCCCGCTTTCACTCAAAGTCTCCGGCTGGCTGCTGCTCAACTTCATGCTGCTCCTCGTGCTCGCGAGCGGGCTGCTCGCCCTGAACGGCGGGCTGACTTGGAACGCGTTGACCGAGGGCTCGCCCGGACGCCACCTCGAATCGCTGGCAGTTGCCAACTTCGCCGGGTTGTCCGACCCCGATCCCGCTCTGGAGTGTTTCGCCGAAACCTACACGGTCGATGTCGCTTGGACGAATCGCTCCGGTCGCATCATCGCCGGCAATCTCAAAGATATTCCGCCCTCCCTCCGCGAAACGGGCCCGATCAAATAACCGACGACCATCAACGTCCGCCACTCCGCCGCCGGTCCATCCTTATTCGCGCCGGCGAACCTCGTGCGTTCTGGCTGGCCGTGCCCGCCAACGACCCCGGCGCTCCCCTCGCCTTGCTCATCATCCGCGTGCCAACTTTTTCTACGCTCCTGCGGTTGCTCGACCTCACTCCCTGGCTCTGGTTGGCGGCGGGCGCGGGCGCGACGTCGGTCCTCTTCTGGCTGCCCTTTGTGCGCGGACTCACTCGCGATCTCCACCTGCTTACCCGTGCCACCGAAGCCATCGCCGACGGTCGTTTCGACACGCGCGTGCCCGAGACCCGGCGCGACGAACTCGGTGCATTGGGCTGCTCGGTCAACCGCATGGCCGGCCGGCTTGATCGCCTCGTCACCGGACAAAAACGTTTCCTCGACGACATCGCCCATGAACTCGGCTCACCGCTCGGCCGCATGCAAGTCAGCGTGGAAATCCTGCAACAGCGTTCCGACCCAACCCTGCATCCGACGATCCAGGATGTGCGCGAAGAGGTCGATCACATGGCCCACCTCGTGGAGGAACTGCTCGCGTTCACCCGCGCAGGCATGCAGGCGCGTCCCGTCGCACTTTCCTCAGTGCCTCTGGCTCCGCTCGCCTCCCGCGTCCTCACACGTGAAGCGGCCGACGACGCGGTCCATGTTCACATTGCGGATGGCCTCGCCGTCCGGGCCGGCGCCGACCTGCTGGATCGCGCCCTTTCCAATCTCGGGCGCAACGCTCTTCGCCACGCCGGTCGCACCGGCAGCCATCACCCTGCGCGCCGAGACCGATGCCACCGCCGTGCGCATCATCGTCGAAGACGCAGGCCCCGGCGTGCCGCCCGAAGCGCTCGCCCGCCTGGGCGAACCGCTCTTCCGTCCCGACATCGCCCGCACCCGCGAAGGCGGGGGCGCCGGCCTCGGACTGGCGATCGTGAAATGTTGCATCGAGGCCTGCGGCGGCACGGTCGAGTTCGCCAACCGTGAACCGCACGGCTTGCGCGTCACGCTCAGCCTGCCAGTCACAGTCGCCTGATCGTTACACACGCTGCCCCTCGCCGCCCGCCACGCAGCCCGTGCGGTGTTTCGACTTTTGACACCTCTCCTCATAGCGGATGTCATAGGCACTTGGTGAAGCTCCTAAAAAAAATCTCCCTCGGCGTCGTTGTCCTGTTTATCGCCGCCCAGTTCTACCGGCCGGCCAAGAACATCGCCTCCGGCCCGTCAGCCAACGATATCACCGCGCACTACCCGACCTCACCCGACGTGAAGCAGTTGCTCTCCGTCGCCTGCTACGACTGCCACTCCAACACCACCCATTATCCGTGGTATGCCAACATCCAGCCGGTGAGTAGCTGGCTCGCCTCGCATGTCGAAGACGGCAAGAAACACCTCAATTTTTCCGAATTCGCCAGCTACACCCCGAAACGCGCCGCCAACAAACTCGGTGAAGTCGTCGATGAGGTGACCGACCGCGAGATGCCGCTGTTCTCCTACCGACTGGGCCATGCCGATGCCCGCCTCACCCCCGCACAAATCAAGCTGCTGACCGACTGGGCCGGCAGCGTGCGCACTCACATCATGACCGCCAACGGCCTGACCGAGGACTAACCCCCAACCCACCGCTCCCATGCCCGCCTACACCCGCGCCCGCGAACTCATTGATACCGCCCACTCCGCCGACCCGATCCTTTCCCCCGAAGGCCGGCCGGCCGAACTGGTTTACGCCGATCGCGTCGAAGCCTGGGTGATCATCCTCATTCCCAACGCCTCACCGATTCTCCGTCTCGCAGCGCGCTGCCAACACCTCGAACGCTGGCTCACCCCCCGCGCCTCGTTCCCCGAGGGCAAGCCGGGCTACCTCTCTTGGCGCCGTTCGCTCTATATCAAACAGGCCGACCGCGCCCGCGAGCTCTTGCTCGCCGCCGGCATTCCGGCCGCCGATGCCGATGAAGCCCACACGTGGATTTCCAAGACCGGCCTGAAAACCAATCCCGGCACTCAAGCGCTCGAAGACGCCGCCGTCCTCGTGTTCCTGGAAAACGAAATCGGCAGCTTCGCCGAGCAACACGCCGAATACCCCCGCGAAAAATTCGTCGATATCCTCAAAAAAACCTGGCGCAAACTCAGCCCCGACGGCCAGCAGGCCGCGCTCGGCCTCGACCTTCCTCCCGACATCGCCGGCCTCGTGCGCGAAGCACTCGCACCAGCCGGCTCCTGATTACGGCGACTTCGATTCCGCCACCGCGAGCTGCCCGCAGCCCGCGCCGATGTCGATACCCCGGCGCTGGCGCACCGTGCTCGGCAGGTCGTAGCCGGCCAGGATGTCCTGAAACTTCTTCGCGTTGTGACTGGGCTCCCCGTCGTATCCGGAAGTCGGATTCAGCGGAATCAGGTTCACCTGCGCGCTCATGCCCTTGAGCAATGCGCCGACCGCGTGCGCCTGCTCGGGTCCGTCGTTTTTGCCCTCGATCAGCGTCCACTCGAAAAAAATACGACGGTCCAGCTTGGTCGTGTAGTAGCGGCAGGCGTCCATCAGCGCGTCGAGCGTCCACTTGCGCGCGGCCGGCACCAACGCGGCGCGCTCAGCCTGGGTCGCCCCGTGCAACGACACCGCCAGGCACACCTGCCGGTTCTCGTCGGCCATGCGAATAATCCCCGGCACCACGCCAACCGTCGATAGGGTGATTTTTTTCGCGCCCAGGCCCATGCCCGCGCCGTCGCAGAGGATCTCGAGGGCTTTCATGACCGCGTCGTAGTTGTGCAACGGCTCGCCCATGCCCATCAGCACGATGTTGCGCAACCGCTCGTGGCGGTGATGCGGAGATTCGTGGCCGGACTCCGCCAACGCGGGGTTTTCAGCCATCGTGTGACGCAACACCCGGTCCACATGCACCGCCTGCGCCACGATCTCGCCCGCCGTGAGATGGCGGGTGTAGCCCATCTGCCCGGTCGCGCAAAACACGCAGCCCATCGCACAACCCACCTGCGAGCTGATGCAGGCCGTCGTGCGACCCTTGTAGCGCATCAACACCGTCTCGATGCGGTGCGCGTCCTCGAGTGCGAGCAAGTATTTGCGTGTGAACCCGTCGCCGGAATACGTTTCGCGTGCGACGGCCAGACGGCCGAAAGTTGTTTGCTCCTCCAACTTTGCGCGCAACCTCGCCGGCAGTTCGGGCATTTCCACCACCGCATCCGCCCCATCCAGATAGAGGTAGCGCCACAACCGGGCGGCATGCACCGCGCTAATCTCCCAGCCGGTCACGAGCGCGCCAAGCTCGGTGCGGGTGAGGCCATAAAGATCGATGAGGGATGACGGCATGGGGCCGGCATAGGCAATCAGGCGGGAAAGAACAGAATTTTCGCCGCCCGTGCAGGGTCCAAGTGAGATGAGAGTTGCCCGCATCAGCCGGTTGGAGACATTTGGGCCCATCGTGTTTTCGCCTCATTCATGATGACTGCGGATAAAATCCAGCCATGGCCGGACGGCCTGCCGGTCTCCACCGACGACATATTCGCCATGCTGGCGGAGCACTCGAAAAATGCCGCCATCGTCACCGATCCCGGCTACCGGATTCTTTGGGTTAATCACTCATTCACCCTTGTCACCGGCTACTCTCTCGAAGAGGTAAGCGGCCGCAGCCCGGCCGAGTTCATGCGTTGCCCGGAAACCGATCCCTCCGTCGAAAAAAAAATCCAGGACTCCATTGCGCAAGGAGTCAGCTTCCGGGCCACCCTGCTCAACCGCCGCAAAGACGGCACCCATTACTGGGTGCGCATCGAGGGCCAGCCCTCCCGCAATCCCAAAGGAGAATTAATGGCCTTCGTCGTCGTGGGCACGGATGTAACCGGGATGGTCGAGCGCGAAGCCACCCTCAAGCGCAACGAAACCCTCCTCAACGAAACCCAACGCATCGCCCGCATCGGCAGCTGGGAATATGACCCGGCCACCCAAATCGGCCATTGGAGCCCTGAGACCTTCCGCATCTACGGCCTGCCGGTCAGCGATCCCGCACCCAGCATGGCCGACCGTATTGCCGTCTACATCGAAGCGCATCGCCCCATCGTCGAAACCGCCTTCACCCAATGCCTGATGATGGGCGTGCCCTACGACGTCGAGGTGCAGTTGCGCCGGTCCGACGGACGCGAACTCTGGGTGCGCAGCATCGGCTACGCGGAAACCGAGCATGGCCGGATCATCCGTGTCGCCGGAGCTGTTCAAGACATCGACGAACGCAAACGCGCCGAACTCGAAATCGCCCGCTTGGCCGACCGCATCGCCCTTGCCACCCGCAGTGCAGGCATCGGCATCTGGGAATACGAAGTGAACACCGGCCGGCTCATCTGGGACGATGTCATGCTGCGACTCTACGGGATCGCACGGCACGAGTTTACCGGAGCCTTGGTCGACTGGGAAAATCGCGTGCACCCCGAAGACCTTGCCGGTGCCAAAGACCGGTTTGATCAAGCCTTTTCCGACATCGGCGAATCCGACATCGAGTTCCGCATCTGTCTGCCCGAAGGAGCAGTTCGCCATGTGAAAGGGAATATCCGTATCGTCCGCTCACCGGAAAACTCCATTCTGCGCGCTTATGGCGTTAACTACGACGTCACCCGCGAACGTGCCAGCGAACAGGCATTGCGAGCCTCCGAACAAAACCTCCTCCACCTCAATTCGGACCTGCAAACCGCCTTCGTCGAGGCCAAACGGCTCGCACGCGAAGCGGAGGCGGCCAACCAGTCCAAGAGCTCGTTTCTCGCCACCATGAGTCACGAAATCCGCACGCCCCTCAACGGCGTGATCGGCATGACCCATATTCTGGCCGGCACCAAGCTCGACGACGAGCAGCGCGAATATCTCCGCACCATCAAGCTCTCTGGCGAAACCCTGCTCTCCCTCATCAATGACACCCTCGACTATTCCAAGATTGAGGCCGGCCGCTTCAAAATCGACCACAAGCCCTTCGATGTCGTGCTGTGTGTGGAGGAAGCCATTGATCTCGTCTCGGCCCGCGCCCTTGCAAAGGGCCTCGAGTTGATCGGGTTCGTTCATCCCAACGTCCCGCGCATGATCATCGGCGACGGCACCCGGCTGCGACAAATTCTCGTCAACCTCCTCAGTAACGCCATCAAGTTCACCGAACGCGGCGAGGTCTCGATCGAAATGACCCTCGTCTCCCGCCGCCAGGAACCCTCCGAATGCACCCTCCGCTTCAGTGTGACCGACTCCGGCATTGGCATCCCCGTTGATAAACAGGACCGGCTTTTCGAACGTTTTTACCAAGTCGACACCTCCACGACCCGGGCCTACGGAGGCACCGGTCTCGGCCTCGCCATCAGCAAGCGCCTCGCCGAACTCATGAACGGCACCATCGACGTCGACAGCGCGGCAGGCAAAGGCTCGACCTTCCGCCTCACGTTGCAGGCCGAACAATCCCGCGACCACACCCAGGCCGACCGCGCCACCTGCTTCGCCCGACTCTGCGGTCGCCGCGTCCTCATCCTCGACGACAACGCCGTCAACCGCCGCGTGCTCGAACTCCAGATCCGCCATGCCGGCATGACCTGCGTGACCGAGCCCGATGGTGCCTCCGCGCTTGCCCGCCTCGAAAACGGTGAACGCTTCGACCTGATCATCTCCGATGTGCAGATGCCCGGCATGGACGGCTTCACGTTCGTGCAGGAGTTGCTGTCCCGCGGCCTTAAGCACTGCCCCGTGATGATGCTCAGCTCCATCGGCGAGCTCGCATCACTCGCCGGTGCGGACGCCAGCGTAAACAAACCCGTCAAATCCTCGCAGTTCTACCCCATGCTTGCGGCACTCTTTGGCCCCGCCCCGGCACCGGCCGCCGCCCCGACCGCTCCCGTTATTCTACCCGGCACACTCATGCCGCTCAACCTCCTCATGGCGGAGGACAACATCGTCAATCAACGCGTCGCCCAGCTCACCCTTAAACGTCTTGGTTACGAAGCACAGATCGTCTCCGACGGATCCGAAGCCGTGGCCACCCTCCAAAACGGATCCTTCGACGTTATCCTCATGGACGTGCAAATGCCCAAAATGGACGGCCTTGAGGCCACCCGCCGCATCCGCACCCTGCCCGCCCACCAAGACCGCCCGTGGATCATCGCGCTCACCGCAGGTGCCTTCGAGGAAGACCGCCAGAAAGCCATCGCCTCCGGTATGAACGACTTCCTCAGCAAACCCCTCCGCGTCGAACTCCTCCACGCCGCCCTCTCCCGGGCCTGGGAGGTGCTGCAATCACGGACTCCGCGCAACTGAGCCGGCCCGGAAACCACCCCCTTTTTTCAGCGCAACGAAGCCAGCACGTCCGCAATCGGCACCGCATGCCGCTTGCGCTCCAGAAAATAACTCACTTCCGCGTAACCCGCCTGCTGTAACAACCGCAGTGCATCCGGATAACCGTCCGCCACCCGGCGCGGCACATGCGCATCGGCCCCGATCACGACGGGAATGCCCCGCTCGCGCATCAAGACGAGCTGCGCCGGCGAAGGATTCATCTCCGGCAACGCCTTAAACGCCCCGCTCGTATTCAACTCCATCGCCACCCCGGTCGCCGCGATGCGATCCAGCGCCCGCACGACCAGCGGCCGCACCTTTTCGAAATCCCACCGGTCCGGTGCCTCATTCTTGATGAGATCCGGATGCGCCAGCGTGTCGAACAAGCCGCTCTCCGCCGAAAGCGCCAGATGTTCGTAGTAAACTTCCTGATACGCCGCCAGGTCCCCGTGATAATACAACGCCCGATAGTCGCGCATCTGGTAATGCACCGATCCCAACACATGATTCAACGGCACCCGCGCATGCAGCTTCTCCAGCCACGGCTCCACCCCCGGATAAAAATCACTCTCCAGCCCCAACCGCACATCGACCCGCCCCGCAAACGCCTCGCGCGCCCGCGCCACCATCGCCACGTAGTCATCAAACTGCTCCGGTGCCATCCGCACCTCTTTGGCAAAACCGTCCGGCAGCGGACAATGACAGGTAAAAATAATCCCCTTCAGCCCGCGCAGCTCCGCCATCGCCGCATATTCTTCCGGCTCGCCCGTCGCGTGATTGCACAGCGGCG
Source organism: Opitutaceae bacterium (assembly GCA_041671745.1). Lineage (GTDB taxonomy): Bacteria > Verrucomicrobiota > Verrucomicrobiia > Opitutales > Opitutaceae > Rariglobus. The sequence continues at coordinate 97,620 of JBAZBC010000017.1, forward strand.
TATGACAATGTGACTCGTAAAGAATAGGCGCGGACATTCCTCCATCGTGCACGAATCCCGACTGGTTTCGCAGCAAAAACTTTCCAGTTTTCTAAATTCGTTTTGCCACCGGCAGAGCCTCGACAAACGCCTTCACCGCTGCCGATGCCCGGCCCCGCTGCCACGCAACCATCAGCTCCCAATTGGCACCGGTATCCTGTAACGGCTTAAGCACTACGCCTGGCGCACGAATCGAAGTCGTGTGCGCTGGTATCAATGCGACCGCCCCTTCCGTCACCACAACCGACAGCGCATGGATCAGACTGTCTGCATCCTGGACAAACCGCGCCCTGAACCCCGCCTTCTTGCACAACTGCGTTACCCACTGGTTCGCGCCCGGCACGTCTTCATCCAGTGCACCCACAAACACATCTGACTTCAAATCCGCCAGCTTCACCCTCTTCGCCTTCGCCTGCGGATGATCCTCCGCCATCGCCACCAACACCGGCAACACCGCCAGCGTCTTCACATAAAACTCCGTCTTCAACAGCGCCCCCGCCTGCCCGATCAACGCCACATCCAGCTCCCCCGCCCGCAACGCCGTCATCTGCTCCCCCGGCGAAAGATCGCGCATCTTCACTTTCACCTCGGGGTGCGCCTTGCGCAGCGCCGCCAGCGCCGGATTCAGATAATCCTGGGCCGCCGACATCAGGTAACCCACACGCAACTCCGCACTCTGCCCGCGCGCCCGCCGCCTCACATCCGCCAACGCGGAGTCAAACTGCGTCACCAGCGGCTTCATCCCGTCCAGCAACGCATGCCCCGTCGCCGTAAGCGCCACCCCGCCCGGACTCCGTTCCAACAGCGGTCCGCCGACCTCCTGCTCCAGCGCCTGCATCTGCCTCGTAAGCGTCGACTGTGACACGCGCAGCCTGTCCGCCGCCTTGTTCAGGCTGCCCTGCTCCACGATGGCAAAAAACGAACGCAGTAGGTCGAGATTCAAAGTGCGTCCGAGGTTATGCGCATGACGCATGACGGCAAGCCGTTCCTTGCAGTAGGCGCATACCCCCCTCGGCTGGTAATCTGTTCCCATGCAATCGACCAACCGCCTCACCCTTTCGCTCCGCCTCACTGCCGCAGCCACCCTTCTCGCCGTCCTCGGCGTCTGGATCGCCACCGGTGCCCACCTCGGCTGGACCCAGACCAGCAAGATCACCGTCCAGCACGACGAAATCACCGGCATCGATTTCCCCGTCCGTGAAAAAACCTTCGTCGTCGGCGTCGAGGTCCTCGCCGTCGGAGCCGGTTTCGCCGCCGCCCTCGCCGCCGCGAGCCTCCTCACCCACCGCCGCCGCGCCTGATCTTTCTCTTTCCTCTTTCTCTTAATCTTTCTCCGCCAGCCAACCCACATCACCAAAACATCATGAACTCGCTCCTCCGCTCCTCCCTCCTCGCCACCGCCCTCCTCTCCGCCGCTTACGCCACGCCCCAGTCCTTTGACTTCAAAGACCCCAAGGGCGTGAACAACGTCCAGTTCAAACTCGACGCCCCGCTCGAGACCACCACCGGCACCGCCAACGGTATCTCCGGCACCGTCGTGTTCGACGCCGCCGCTCCCGCCGTCACCACTGGCAAGATCGTCCTCGAAACCAAGTCCCTCACCGTAGGCAACCCGCTCATGGCCGAACACCTCCACAGCGCCAAGTGGTTGGACGTCGCCAAATATCCCGAGATCACCTTCGAGACTGCCAAGGTCGCCAACGTGAAGACCAAAGGCGCACAGATCACCGCCGACGTCACCGGCAACCTCACCGTCAAAGGCATCACCAAAGAAGTGACCGTGCCCGTCATGTTCACCTACCTCGCCGACAAACTCGGTGCCCGCCTCGGCGACGACAAGATCAAGGGCGACCTCCTCGTCCTCCGCGCCACCTTCGAAATCAACCGCAACGACTTCAACATCCAACCCGGCCAATACACCGAGAAGGTCTCTGAAACCATCCAGCTCTCCTTCGCCATCGCCGGTGCCTCTCCCCGCAATTAACCCCGCATTATTGTCACAGAGAAAACAAGAGGCTGCACAGAGTCTCACAGAGACAACTGCAACTCCGTCCTCTGTGACGCTCTGTGCTCCCTCTTTCCGACTCTGTGTCCCAACTCCGAAAAATCTTTTCTCTTCCCACCATGAACACGCCCACCGGCCTCCACCACATCACCGCCATCGCCAGCGACCCGCAGGCCAACGTTGACTTCTACACCGGCCTGCTCGGTCTGCGCCTGGTGAAGAAGACGGTAAACTTCGACGACCCTTCCGCCTACCACCTCTACTACGGCGACGAAACCGGCTCCCCCGGCTCCATCGTCACCTTCTTCTACTGGCCCGGCCACGCCGCCAAGGGCCGGGTCGGCACCGGTCAAAATACCGCCATCGTCTTCTCCGCTCCCGCCACCTCCCTCGACTTCTGGCAGCAACGCCTGCAGGCTAACCACGTGACTGCCGAACGTCGCTCCCGCTTCGCCGAGGAGGTCCTCACCTTCGCCGACCCTGACGGCATCCCCGTCGAGATCGTCGCAGTCACCGACGACACCCGCGCCGGATGGACGACCGACGACATCCCGGTCGAACACGCCTTGCGCGGACTCCACACCGCCGAGCTCACCGTGCGCGCCCCGCAGGCCACCGAAAAACTTGTCACCGGCCTCATGGGTTACCGTCTCGACCGTCGCGACGGCAACCGCGCCCGTTACGAATCCGCCTCCGGTGGCGGCTCCGGCCACTACATCGACATCATCGCCGACGCCTCCGCGCCTGCCGGTCTCGGTGGTTCCGGCACCATCCACCACATCGCCTTCAGCGTGCCCGACGACGCCACCCAAGTTGTCCTTCAGGAACAACTCCATGACGCCGGACACTCTGTCTCCGACGTGCGTGACCGGAACTACTTCCACTCGATCTACTACCGCGAGCCCGCCGGCATCCTCTTCGAGATCGCCACCGCCAATCCCGGTTTCGCGGTCGACGAAGCACCTGCCAACCTCGGCACCGCCCTCAAGCTCCCCACCCAATTCGAACGCGCCCGCTCCCAAATCGAGCGCCTCCTCCCTCCCCTCCGCCACCCTCTGTCTCTTTCCTCTTTATCTTAATCTTTCTCTTCCGCCGCCCGACCTCCTCCACACCCAATCCCATGAGCACCAAAATCAAAGTCATCTTCCACAGCCTCTACGGCCACGTCTACCAACTCGCCGAAGCCCTTGCCGAAGGCGCCCGTTCCGTCCCCGGCACCGAAGTCGAAATCCTCCAAGTCACCGAAACCCTCCCCGCCGAGGTCATCGCCAAAATGGGTGCCACCGAAGCCAAAAAAACCTTCGCCCACATCCCGGTCGCCAAGCCCGCCGACCTCGCCGACGCCGACGGGCTCCTCTTCGGCTCCGGCACGCGTTTCGGCAGCGCCTCCTCGCAACTCCAGGCGTTCTTCGATTCCACCGGCGGGCTCTGGGCCAAGGGTGCGCTCATCGGCAAACCCGCCGGCACGTTCGTCTCCACGGGCACGCAGCACGGCGGACAAGAAACCACGCTCGTCAGCATGCACACGTTCCTGCTCCACCACGGCATGGTCGTCGTCGGCGTGCCCTACGCCGCGCAAGAGCTCACCAAGATGGACGACGTCACCGGCGGTTCCCCCTACGGTGCCGGCGTCCTCGCCGGTGCCGACGGCTCCCGCCAACCCTCCGCCAACGAACTCGCCATCGCCCGCTTCCAAGGCAAACACACCGCCCAGATCGCCACGAAACTGGCAGCCAAATAAAAAGTAGCGAGTAGCGGGTAGTGAGCATCCCGATCCGCTGCCTCCGACGACTTCCGTCCTCCGGCCTACTCATTACTCGCTACCCGCTACTCACTACTTCCCCAAAAACCATGCACCTCCACGACGCCACAAACACCCAGCGATTCGGCACCCCGTTGGCCAAAGCCCGCGGCGCCGTGATTCTCCTGCACGGACGCGGTTCGTCCGCTGACGACATCTCCGGCCTTGCCAAATACCTCGGCACCCGCGACCTCGCCTTCCTCGCGCCCGATGCGACCGGCAACGCTTGGTATCCGCACCGCTTCCTCGTGCCTCCGGTCCATAACGAGCCGTGGCTCTCCAGCGCACTCTCGGTCGTCGACACGCTCGTCGCCGAAGCCCTCGCCGCCGGCATTCCCTCCGAACGCATCGCGCTCGTCGGGTTTTCGCAGGGCGCGTGCTTGGCCCTTGAATACACCGCCCGCCACCCGCGTCACTACGCCTTCGTCGCCGCGCTGAGCGGCGCGTTGATCGGCCCGACCGACACCGCCCGCGACTGCGTCGATCTACAACGCACGCCGATCCTCCTCGCCTGCGCCGAACGCGACGCCCACATCCCGCTCGAACACGTCGAACACAGCGCCGCCGCCCTCGCCGCCTTCAACGCCAACGTCACCAAACAGATCTATCCCGGCTCCGCGCACACCGTGTTCCCGCCAGAGATCGAGTGGCTCAAAACCCACTCCGCCCGGTTGCTCGCCCGCATTTAATCCGTCGGTGCTACCATCAACATCCTCGGCGTAAACCACACCACCGTCGAGAAACTCGCGAAGCTGGCTCACTCCAGTCGCCCCTGCACACACCCGGCAAGTTCAATACCCAGGTGCCCCTCACCATGATCTGACAATATCTCCAACCCCGTTTTTGCGTCCCGGCATGGATTCCGGTGACTTTGCCGAGTGACATGCAACCACCTGTCACCTAGGTTCGTAAAACTCAGTCCATGTATAAGACTCCGAATACCCCTCGTTTGTTTGCGGAGATTCTGGTGATCATCGCTCTGACTGAGCTGACTGTCATGTTTTTGCTGCCTTGGATTGCGCCGGGCATCGGTGTTCTCGCCGAGGCTTTGCTCGATGCCATGATATTGGTCATCCTGGGAGGCCCCCTTATTCTCTGGCGTTGCAACGCCACTTATAAAAAAGCCTACGAAAACAAAATCAGCTCGTCCGATCCCACTACACGCCTGAGCTGGCTGATCGCGGCGGTGGTCGTCATTGCCGGCATCACGGTTTCGGCCATTCTCACTCACAAATCCCGCGAGCTTTATCTCACCCAATCCCATGCCCGCTTCGACGGCCTCGCCGAGCGACTGTCCCGTGAGGTGGGCCGTCGCGCCAATCAGATCGTCTATGGCCTCAAAGGCGCGGGCGGGGTTTATGCCGCCAGCAAGAGCGTCGAGCGCCAGGAGTTCCGCGCCTATGCCGCATCTCGCAATCTCACGGAAGAGTTCCCCGGCGCACGTGGATTTGGGTTTGTGCAACGGGTCATGCGCGACGATCTCGATACCTTTATCGCCGCCGAAAGGGCCGACGATGCGCCTGATTTCAACGTCAAAACATCCGGCAATGCCGCCGATCTCTACGTCATCAAGTTCATCGATCCCATCGAGACCAACCGCCAGGCGTGGGGCTTTGATATCGGCAGCGAACCCGTTCGTCGCGAAGCCGTCGAGCGTGCCATCGCCACCGGCACACCGACCATCACCGCCGCCATCCAGCTTGTTCAGGACAAGCAGAAACACTCGGGCTTCCTTTACTTGGTCCCCGTTTACCGCAACGGCCTTCACCCCACGACCCCGGCCGAACGCAAAGACGCCCTCTGGGGGCTCATCTACGCCCCCTTGGTTATAGACGATATTTTCAAGGATGTGATGGGATTCACCGAAAACTACATCGACGTCGAAGTGTTCGACGGGCCGGTGCCCTCGGTGAAAAACCTGATGTATGATGCCGACAATATCCTCGTCGGTGCCTCGGTGACCAAAGACGGCGACCCGGTCGCCGGCCGACTGTTTGACCGCATGATTCCTATTTCAATCGGCGGCCGCCAATGGACTCTGGTGATCTCGTCCACCCCTAAATTCGATGCGCAGGTCGAACGCACGATTCCTGCGTATGTCGTCGCCGCAGGACTGATCATCACCCTCCTTCTGGCCGGCGTGGTCCTTTCCATGGGTCTGAGCCGCAGCCGGGCCATCGAGCTTGCCCGCCAGATGACCGCCAGTCTTCGTGAAGCCGAGGCCGAATCCCGCAAACTCGCCATGGTGGCCGACCGCACCAGCAACGCCGTCATCATCACCGATTCGCAGGAACGCATCGAGTGGACCAACGAAGGATTCACCCGCATCACCGGTTACACCTTCGATGAAGTCCGCAGACGCCGCCCGGGCGATTTCTTGAAAGGCCCGCTCACCAACCCCGCCACCAGTAAAATCATGCGCGAAGGCATCGCCTCCCGCCAAGGTTTCAACGTCGAAATCATCAACTACGGCAAGGCCGGCTCCCCCTACTGGCTCCACATCGAAGTGAAGCCCCTGCACGACCAGGAAGGCGTTTTCACCGGCTTTATGGCGATCGAAAGCGACATCACTGAACGCAAGTCCGCCGAACAAAAACTCCAGGCCAACGAACAACGCCTCGTCGCCCTCACCACCCAGGCCCCCGGCGTATTTTTCCAATTCGAAGTCGCCCTCGACGGCACCCGTTCCTTCGCCTTTATGAGCGCAGGCTTCGGCGAGTTGTTCGGCCGCAATCGCTCCGACATCCTGGAAAAGCCCGCGCGTCTCTACGAGTCGATCGCCCCCGATCATCGCGAACGCGTCTATCTCCATTTGGAGAAAGCCGTCGCCGCCACCGCCGCCTGGGGCGACACCTTTCCCATCCTCCACCCCGACGGCACCACCCGCTGGATCAACGCCCGCTCCACCGCCTCCGCGCGCCCCGACGGCACCAAGGTCTGGTTCGGCGTCCTCGCCGACATCACCGAGCTGCAAAACGCCCGCCACGCAGCCGAGAATCTCAACTCCCAACTCGGCTCCGCCGTCGAAACCGCCCATAAAGCCGCCGCCCGCGCCGAAGGGGCCAACATCGCCAAGAGCCAGTTCCTCGCGATGATGAGCCACGAGATCCGCACCCCCATGAACGGCGTCATCGGCATGACCTCGCTGCTTCTGGACACCCCCCTCACCCGCGAGCAAAAGGAATTCGCCGAGATCATCCGCGTAAGCGGCGAAAGCCTCCTCGCCCTCATCAACGACATCCTTGATTTCTCCAAAATCGAGTCCGGCCACATGGACCTCGAACGCGAAGTATTTAGCGTTCACGAATGCATCGAGAGCACCCTCGACCTGCTCTCCCCCCGCGCCGCCCAGAAAGGCCTCGACCTCCTTTACGAGATTGGTGAAGGCGTGCCCGCCGAAGTGCGCGGCGACACCACCCGCGTTCGCCAGATCCTCGTCAACCTCGTGGGCAACGCCCTCAAATTCACCGAACACGGTGACGTCGAAGTCTCCGTCCACGTTGCCCGCTCGGAAGGCGGCCCCCGCGAACTCGTCTTCTCCGTGCGCGACACCGGCATCGGCATCCCCCCCGAAGGCCTCGGCAAACTCTTCCGGTCGTTCTCCCAAGTGGACTCCTCCACCACCCGCAAATACGGCGGCACCGGCCTGGGCCTCGCCATCAGCAAACGCCTCGCCGAACTCATGGGCGGACGCATGTGGGTGGAGAGCGAGCCCGGCCAAGGCTCCACGTTTTACTTCTCACTCGTCGTCGAATGGATCGCCGCCGGTCCCCGGCCCTACGTGGGCACCAACCCCGCCGGCCTTCGGGGCAAACGCCTGCTCGTGGTCGACGACAACGAACACAGCCGCCGCATCCTCTCCACCCTCGCCGGCAAATGGGGCATGTCCTGCATGGTGGTCTCCAGCGGCCCGGCCGCCCTCGAACAGATGCGCAACGGTTCACGATTCGATCTCGTGATCGTCGACATGCAGATGCCCGGGATGGACGGCCTGATGCTGGCCGAGGAAATTCGAAAACTCCCCGGCAATGACTCTCTCCCCCTTGTATTGCTCTCGTCGATCGGCCACCCTGCGGCGGCCTATGAACCGCATATGTTTTCCTCCGTGCTCACCAAGCCCGTGAAGCCGTCGCAACTGTTCGACGTGATCATCCGCGTGCTCGGCAACACCATCCAGACACCTGCCGACGAGCCTCCAATCCCCACCGTCGCCGAGGTGCACCACGAGCGCATCCTCCTCGCCGAGGACAACTCGGTGAACCAACGGGTCGCCCTCCACATGCTCGCCCGCCTCGGCTACCGCGCCGACCTCGCCGGCAACGGTCTCGAAGTCCTCACCGCCTGCGAAACCCGCACCTACGACATCATCCTCATGGATGTGCAAATGCCCGAGATGGACGGCATGGAGGCGACCCGCCAACTCAAAGCCTCCACCAAAAACCTCACTACCCCCTGGATCATCGCCCTCACCGCCAACGCCATGGACGGCGACCGACAAGCCTGCGTCCAGGCAGGCATGGACGACTACCTTAGCAAACCAATCAAACCCCAAGAGCTCTCGTCCGCCCTGGCTCGCGCCCGAGCGGCACTCAAACAACGCACGGGGAACTAACCTGCGGACATCACGGGCACGGCACACATGAATCGCCGCTCCATTCCCGCGCTCGGCATGAACCCCGCCGGCCGCGACGCCCTTCGCGCCGAGGGTTTCCTCTCCATCGCTTACGAAGAGTCGATGACCCGCGAACCCGGCCGACTGCTTCCGCACTACCACGATTTTTTCCAAGTCTCCCTGCTGCGCGGTGCCGGACGCCTCATGCACGACTTCCGCGAAAAAGACGTCAACGGCCTCACCCTGCTCTTCATCACACCCGGGCAAGTCCACACCGTGAAGCCGGCGGCCGACATGCGCGGCACCATCATCTCCTTCACCCGCGAGTTCTTCGACGCCGGCTCCGAAACCGCCGCGACCCTCCTGCTCGAACTCCCTTTCTATTTCGCGACCGACACGCTCCCCTGGCTCTCGCTCGATCCCGCCCGCGAAACCGTGATCCCCGCACTCTTCCGCGAAATCCAGTCCGAAGCCGACCAAGCCCGCCCCGACGCCCCCGAGGTGATCCGCGCGCTGCTGCGCATTCTCTTCATCAAAGCGCGCCGTCTCCACACCGCGAAAACCACCGGCCCGCAAACCGTCCGCGCCACCGCACTCGTCCGCAGCTTCCAGCTCGCCGTCGAAAAACACTTTCTCGAGTGGGCTTCCCTCGCGCCCTACGCGCGGAAACTCGGCGTGAGCGTCAATCACCTCAACGACACCGTCGGCACCGCCACCGGTCGCGCCGCCGGCGAACACATCCGCCTCCGCCGCCTGCTCGCCGCCAAACGCCAGCTCCTCCACTCCGAACTCAGCGTCTCCGAAATCGGCTTCAAGCTGGGCTTCAAAGACCCGTCATACTTCAGCCGCTTTTTCCGCCGCTACGAAAAACTCACGCCCGCCGCCTTCCGCACCCGCAGCAGAGAAAAATACCAGCAAGAGGCAGGTTAACACCGAGCGAGAGATTTGAAACGCACCGCGAACCGGTGGATTATGCCGGACTCCACTCATGCAAACGTCCGCTGCCACCGTCCCCGACAGTCCCGTGAAAAACGCCGCGACCAACACCGTCTTCACGGTGCTCTTCGCGATCAGTTTTTCCCACCTGCTCAACGACACCATCCAGGCCCTGCTGCCCTCCATCTACCCGATGCTGAAGGACAACTACCGCCTCAGCTTCACCCAGCTCGGCCTCATCACATTTACCTTCCAGGTCACCGCCTCGCTCCTCCAACCCGTCGTCGGCTACCTCAGCGACAAACGCTCGATGCCCTTCTCATTGCCCGTCGGCATGGGCCTCACACTCACCGGCCTGGTGCTGCTGGCCTTCGCGGGCGACTTCCCGCACATCCTCGTCGCCGCGTGCTTCGTCGGCGCAGGATCGGCCATCTTCCACCCCGAGGCCTCGCGCATCGCCTACATGGCCGCCGGCCGCCGCCGCGGCCTCGCGCAATCCGTCTTCCAAGTCGGCGGCAACGCCGGCAGCGCCATCGGCCCGCTCCTCGCCGCGTTGATCATCGTTCCGCACGGACAACGCTCCGTCCTCGGTTTCTCCGCGCTCGCGCTGCTCGGCGTGTTCGTCCTCTGGCGCATCGGCCGCTGGCATCGTGACAACCCCCACCGCCTCCAGCGCAAGCCGCGCCCCGCCGCCAACCCCGACGCCGTCGCCAACGTGCAGACCCTGTCGCGCCGCCGCGTGGTCTTCGCCGTCGCCGTGCTGGTCGCGCTGGTGTTCTCCAAATACGTCTACCTGTCGTCACTCACCAGCTACTACACGTTCTACCTGATCGACCGATTCCACGTCTCCGTGCAAAGCGCGCAATACCACCTGTTCATCCTGCTCGCGGCCGTGGCCGCCGGCACCATCGCGGGCGGCCCGATCGGCGACCGCGTCGGCCGCAAACGCGTCATCTGGGTGTCCATTCTCGGCGTCGCCCCGTTCTCGCTGCTGCTGCCACACGTCGGACTGACGATGACCGCCGTGCTCAGCGTCTTCATCGGCCTCATCCTCGCTTCGGCCTTTTCCGCGATCCTCGTGTATGCGCAGGAATTGATGCCCGGGAGAGTCGGCATGGTCGCCGGACTGTTCTTCGGACTCGCCTTCGGCATCGCCGGCATCGGCTCGGCCGTGCTCGGCAAAGTCGCCGACCACACCGGCATCAACTACGTCTTCCAACTCTGCGCCTTCCTCCCGCTCCTCGGCCTGCTCACGGTGTTCCTCCCCGACATCGAAAAGCACCACGAGGACGCCTGATCAAGGCAGCGTGATCACAACCGGTTCCCGGTTCACCGCATCGTTTTTCACTTCGGTGCGGTAAACCGTGTCACCCAGTGTCACCGTCACTGTGTAGCGTCCGTAAAACCCACGCACGCCCCAGCGGCCGTTCACATCCGTCGTGCCGGTCTCGTCGGTGTTCCAGGTTTCATGCACGAGTTTGCGGAAAGCCGCGCCGTTGGGTTTCTCCGTCCAGTCCTTCCGGTAAAGCGCTGCTTGCGGCAGCCAATGACTTCCCTCCCAAAACCCCCAAAGCTGCACCCCGACCACCGACGGGTGGCTGAACATCGCGATCATGAAATCCCGCGTGTAGTCGGCCTGAATGTCTTCGTCGTCCACGTTCACGTCGAATTCGGTGACACGCACCGGCAGCCCATACGCCTCCCGATAATGATCCAGCGTGGCGAGGATATCCTGCGGGGCGTTCAGCACCCCGCCAATGTGACATTGCAAACCCAGTCCTCCCAGCGGAGCACCTTGATCGCGCAAGTAGTGCACCACATCCTCGAATGCCTGCGCGGACCCCGGACTGGCCCGCCGGTCGTGGTTGCCCCAATCGTTGAGGAAAAGCGGCACGCCCGGCAGCAACTCCGAAGCCTGCTTGAACCAGTCGACCATGATTCGATTTCCAAACAGATCCATGAGGTCGTGGTTGCTGACCGGCTCGTTCAGCACATCCCACTCCGAGATGTAATCCTTCGTCGCCAAAGCAACATCGCGGATGTGGGCGCTCACCAGCGCCGGAATGGACTCCGGTTTGTCACGCAGCGCTTTGATGTCGGCCGGCAGAAATCTCCATCCCGGCCACACCATGACATGACCGCGCACGGCGAGTCCGCTTTCCCGCAACCAGGCCAGTTCGCGCAGGCTGCGCTGGCGGTAATCGGCGGCTTTACCGTCTCCGGCCCAGTTCGGCCACTTAAGTCCGTTCTCCAGACTTCCGGCGTTGAACAATTCGATGAAGTGCCGGCGATACTGCGCCGTGTCGGCGGTCTGCTTGCCCAAGGTCTCGACGTTCACGACAGAACCAAACTCGAATGCATGCGACTTCAGCGACGCCTGCACCCGGGCCTCCGGCACAGGCACCCCCTGCGCATCCTTCACAACCAGCGCCAACTCGCCTTTGCGGATGCGTTCGATGCGGGCCATGGCCTCGTCCCGCCAAGCGGCACCGGGTTCGTGCCCCCTGTAAGTGGGTCGCGTGCGCGGCAGCTGCGAAAGCGCGACCGAATCCCCGAAATTGAGCAGACGCAGGCCGGCCAGCTCAATGGCCTGGCGGCCATAGCCAAGATCGCAGGATACCTCGACCTCTCCCGCTGCATAGTCCCGGTCAAAGGCGAAGGGCAATGCGATCTCCCGCCACTCGCGATCCAGGGAATACCCGCCGAGAGCGATGCGTGGGAACGGATTCTTCCGGTTCGCAACGACGAGACGGAACTGCGCCTGCTCGCTCTCACGGCTTGTATCCACTGCACGAGCCTCCACGACCAACAAACACCGGTCACCTTTTTTCACCGGCAGCCCGAGGGTCGTCTTAAGCTGCGCCAGCCACGGCTGTAACGCCGCGTCGGTTGTGCTCACACGCCACACGGCCACTCCGTTTCGTTCACCCAGGCCGGCACGGTCAAAAAAGACCAGTGCGGGATCACCCGATGTTCGAAAATCAACCGGCGCCGCCAGAGAACTGCCCGGAGGCAAATCGGCGGATGTTTCCGCTCTCAGCGAAAACCCGGACGCTATAAAAAGGACGACAAACGATAGGGTAAGACGAATGGGGGGCATTTAATGCCTGATTAAGCGTTCTCCACGGCAGTGAAACAAACGTCGGCTTGATTTACTCGTTCCTCAACCACCGCCACACCGGCGCTGTCATGCCTCGGCAAGCGTGTCGTCCTCGACGCAGTTTTTCAAACTGGGTCCATTGTGCCACACACTGTCGATCAGCACGGTCTTGGATCGTTTAGGGATACCGATTTCATTATTGTTCAGTTGCTCGATCAATAGGTCCACGGCCGCCGCTCCGATCAGGTCGGAACACTGGTCCACACCGGCCATCACGCCTTTTTCCTTGGACCAGTCGAGGTGCACGAAGCCCACGTCCTCCGGAATGCGCAACCCATCCGCCTCCATCCAGAGCATGGGTCGCTTGTTGGTGCTCAAAACCGCCTCCACTTTCTGTTCTCGAATCCAGGGAATGATTGTCTGCGCAGTGAAGTCATTGGATACCCAGGGGGAAACGGCGGGCAATCCGTGGTGCAGTTGCGCCGTAATGAAGCCGGCCACCCAGGCGTTATCCACTTTTTCGTCGTCGGTCTGCGGCACGACCAGTGCAATGCGCCGCAGTCCCATTTGCACCAGTTTGTTCATGGCCAAACGGACCGATTGAGCCTGATGGTTGCTCACCCGGTGCGGATTAAAATCTCGAAACGTGTGGCCGATCGCCACCACGGCGAACCGGCTCCAGTCGATATCGATTTTGATCGAGTTGTCCGGCAACGGCGCCAGCACCACGCCCGGAATCCCACGCGCATAAAGGATGTTGCCCAAGCGCTTGTCGTTGCCACCCACTTCACCCTGCCAGTGTAGCTCAAGCCGGTATCCCAACTCCTCCGCTCGTCGTTGCGCACCTTGGTGAAACTGCACGAAGGTGGGATGCTGCCGCCAGTCTTCGCGGCCCGGGAAAAAATTCAGAAAACCCAGCGTGCAGCGCCGGCTGGAACGCTTGCGGCGCAAATCACTCATCAGCGCCGTGACCAACGGATTGGGACGGTAGCCCAGCTCCGCCGCCAGTTTCAGAACCCGCTCGCGCGTGCCTTCCGATACCCGCCCGGTTCCGCGAATGGCGTTCGATACGGTCACCTTTGATATATTCAAACGCCGCGCGATCACCTCCATGGATATCGACATGCCCTTTCATGCACGTTTACCGGCTTTAAGGGAAGTGTCTTCCTTAAATTGCTGAACGAGTAAACCACCGGTCAGTTTGTGTCTGTGTCCGGGCAGGAACACGGTGGTCGCACTACCTCACATCATGTTAATCCATACCCCCCTTTTGCGTCTAAAATGCATGGGCGTCGCATTGGTCGCCTTGCTTGCTTCCAGTGTCGCCAGTGCCGAAGTCGTTTTTTCCGACACCTTCGACGGTCGTGATATCCGCCGCGCCGGAGCCATCCCGAACTTTTGGTCCGTGATCTCGTCTCCCGATGAGCAGACCAGCGTGGCCTCAAAGGACCAGGGGAAACTTCACCTGCTGGCGACCAATCAGGCTTATGCCAATGTCGCTTTGGTGAGCCCCGTCCTGGATAAATTGGGATTCTTCTCCCGTCCGGTCACCATCGCGCTTGATGATGTAAAATTGGAGTCCCAAGGAATCCCGGAAGGCGAAGCCCGTTTCAAAATCTCCCTGGCTTCGAGCCCCACAACCGCCGAAAAGGCCGGGAGCGTCATTTCCATTCGCATCCGTTCCGGCCTTCTCCTGATGGGCTATCGGATGGATGGCTTCAACCTATCGAGTCCGCCCGAAACGCTTGCCGGAGACCATGTAAACTCCGTCGCGGTCATGCCGCTCAAGGGTGTGCCCACCAAGCTCTCGCTCACGCTCGGTCCCTCCCCTCGCGAGGGTTTTATCCGCTATGAAATCGTCGCCCTCAACGACGGGCTTCCGGTCAGCCGTTCCGGCACCATCCCGCTCACGATCAGCCAATGGGGCGGCGTCAACAGCGCCGCTCTGATCATCGATGCACGGCGCGACTCCGAAACCTCTCTCCCTGACTCGCAAACGAACCTTTCAGTCGGAGAAATCACCGCAACCCGCTGACCACCCCAATCATTATCCTCAGTAAAACCACCCCCCACGACATGAACATCAAATCTACCCTCGGTGCCCTTCTGGCGCTTCTTGCTCTCGTTGCCACCTCCGCCTCCGGGAGCGTCATCGTTGACTATGCGATGACCACAACCGTCTCCCCGTCCAATGGCACCCTCGATATCAATCCGACGGTCACGGCGTCCAATGTAACCGCACCGGCCCTGGTAAACCAAAGTGGCAGCACCGCCACGGGAAGCTTCGTCTACAATGGCGGCACGGATACGGTCAGCAGCTGGGCGACCACCTTCAGCTCCGCTGCCACGACCTACGCAGGTGCCTTCGTCGCCAATAATTATTTCACCTTTAGTATCACGCCGGATGCGGGCTACCAACTGGATCTCACCTCGATCACATTTCAGGTGGCCAGCGGAAGCTCCAGCACCACCAGTGATCGCGCCTTTTACCTCGTCACGGCAAGTTCCCCGTCGGGCTTTACCAGCACGAGCACGGTGCTTTCGACTGATCGCACGATCGGAGGCGGCGGCACCATAGCCGTCCAAGCCGCCACGGTAACGAATACTGTGCCGACGGACTACACCGTCGACCTCTCCTCGTTTACAGGAATCACCTCCACGCAGTATTTCCGCTTTTACCTGCAGACGCCGACCATCAGCCAGAGCCTGACCTTCGACGACATCATCGTGAACGGCACCGTTTCGGCCGTTCCCGAACCCTCCGCCTACGCCCTGTTGGCCGGTTCGGTGCTGTTCACCGCAGTCCTGTGCGGACGCCGCCGCAAAGCCTAATCTTCACCCTCTCAGCTCAAGCCGCCTGCCTCCCTCCGGAGGCAGGCTTTTTGCGCGCGCGATCACAGGATCGCTCGCCGGCAAGGATTCGGCATTCCAGTCCGACCAAGGTGGCAAGTCCGTATCTCACTCAACACAGCCCACACACAGGGACGCGCCCGGTCGGCGCATGCTCGCGATAAACTCCGCAGCCAGATCAAGATCTCCACCAACGGGGTCACCGACTTGGCGGACAACTAAAGACAGCCCGCACCGGAGCCGATCTACAAATCACCCTGCTTGGTCAACGTCCCTGCGTCCAACCGGCGCGATCAGTAGTTCGTGCGCACATTCCGGTTAAGAATGGTGCCCTTTTTAAAATTGGCCATGTGCCCGTCCACAAACACGGCATTCATCGAGTTGTTATGACGATAACGAATGTAGCCGTTGCCTTGCGGATCCGAGTCCGTGCTACCGTCGACGGCAATGGGCACGTCGGCCGAGCTCGGATCACCATCGGAGATCATTTCAGGCACACTCCAAAACTGGGAATGCGAACCACCGTTAGCCTGTTGAGTGGCATCACCAAACAGGATGATTTGGGCGGGGCGCGTGACACTTGAAACCCGCACGGATACGGGATTGCCCGGTGTAGCCGGGTTGACGAGCAGCCTCGGGTTGGCGGAATAGGAGGATCGGTAGAAATTCGGTGCGTCCGGCACAATCAGCCGGGACGGACAGACGACCAAAGCACTGTTATTCTCATCCGAATTGGTCGGGTTGCCCGCACTCATATAGGGACGCAACGTTTGCCGCCAATTCACACCGGTGGTTGTGGTCGAATAAGGGAAAACCTTGTTATCGCTTACATACAACGATGTGGCTACGGCGATCTGCTGAAGATTGCCCCGACACATCGAGGACTGGGCCGTTTCGCGAGACCGGCCCACAACCGGAATGATGATCGCTGTAAGAATACCAACGATGGCGATCACCGCGAGAAGTTCGACCAGTGTAAAACCGCTGCTACGCGAACGACACCGGGGGGAATGCGGGGTAAGGGGCATGCTGTAACCATGAACTTTTCCAAACCCGAAGCAAAAAGACGACTGCTTTACTCGTTATGCAAATTCAAATGCCAGCTTCGCCCGCCGCAAACAGGCAACGTTAGGGCGGTCTTTTTTGCCAATCTCTTCGTCTAAAAACCGAGGGTTGAATTACCCTGCCAAGCTGAATCTACTGACCCGCTATGTCCCTTGGTTTTGTCGGTCAGCGCTGCGTCAGTGAACGTGAACCCGAACTCGGCCTCGGCCAGGTCGCCGAGCTCGACCGCACCCGTATTACGGTCGAGTTCCCCGCCACCCGCGAAAAACGTATCTACGCCCGTGGCACGCCCGTCCTGAAACGCGTCCAATTCGCCGCCGGCGAAACCGTCGCCCCCCGCACCGGCGCGAAATTCACCGTCGCTTCCGTCGAGGAATCCGCCGGCCTGCTCACCTACGTCGGTCCCGAGGGCCAGCGCGTCCGCGAAGACGCCATCTCCGACATCACCAGCGTCGCCTCCCCAGCCGAACGCCTCATGGCCGGCCAGGCCGACCCGTCCGAGGTCTTCGATCTCCGCCTCCGCGCGCTCCAGGCGGCCAACCGCTTCCGCCAGTCCGAGGTCCGCGGCTTCCTCGGCGGCCGCATCGATCTCATCCCTCACCAGTTCTACATCCTCCACGAGGTATCCAACCGCCAAATACCGCGCGTCCTCCTCGCCGACGAGGTCGGCCTGGGCAAAACCATCGAGGCCTGCCTCATCCTCCAGCGCCTCCTCGCCACCGGCCGCGCCAAACGCGCCCTCATCCTCGTCCCCGAGTCGCTCGTCTACCAATGGTTCGTCGAACTCCTCCGCCGGTTTAATCTCTGGTTCACCATCTTCGACGAAGCCCGCTGCCTCGCCGTCGAAGCCTCCGAGCCCGGCAAAAATCCCTTCCTCTCCAGCCAGCTCGGCCTCGCCAGCATCGCCTACCTCGCCGGCCCCGACGCCGCCACTCGCCGCACCCAGGTCATCGAAGCCGGCTGGGACCTCGTCATCGTGGACGAAGCCCACCACCTCGGCTGGACCCCCGAAGCCGCCAGCCCCGACTACCAATTCGTCGAACAACTCGCCCGCAAAGCCCCCGGCCTGCTCCTTCTCACCGCCACGCCCACCCAACTCGGCCTCGCCGGACACTTCGCACGCCTCCGCCTCCTCGATCCGCACCGCTACGACGACTACGAGACGTTCCTCGATGAGACCGCCGACTTCGGCAAAATCGCCGAGATCGCCGAAAAGATCGTCGACGGCCGCGTCCTCTCCTCCGCCGACCAGAAAGCCCTCCGCCAGATCTTCGACCGCGACCCCGAAACCCTCGCCACCCACCTCGCCGCGCTCGACGCCGGCAAACCCGGCGCCCGCGAAGCCCTCCTGCGCACCTTGCTGGATCAACACGGCACCGGCCGCGTCGTCTTCCGCAACACCCGCGCCGCGATGACGGGTTTCCCCAAGCGCCAGTATTGCCCCGTCGCGCTCCCCGACGCCTCGCTCGCCCTCCTCGCCCGTGTCTCCCGCGAACTCCAGGCCGAAGAAGCGGACGCCAACGCCCACAACGCGAGCCGCATCCAAGGAGCCGCCGCCCCCATCGATAACGCTCCCATCTCGATCGATTTCTCCGTGGAAGCCGAAGCCGCCCTCGCCGCCGCGTCCCCCGAAGACGACGACGACACCGATTCCGACGTAGCTACGAGCGTGAGCGAGTGGCCCGAAGAATCAGCCGACGAACCCGACGACGACACCCTCGACGACGCGCCCGCCAAACCCGCGCGCAAGTCCAAGGCCGCCAAAAAAACCAACGCCAAATCCGCCGCGCTCACCGCCTTCCCCGGCGCCAAGTCCAAGTCTGCCCCCGTAGCAGCCGAGGTAACGAGGCTGGACCCGTCCACCGCCACCCTCCGCTACACCTACAAAGACGACCCCCGCCTCGACTGGCTCGTCTCCTTCCTCAAAAAAACCGCCCCCGGCAAAGTCCTCCTCATCTGCCGTTCCGAGCGCAAGGTCCTCGCCCTCGAAGCCGCCATCAAAGAAAAGCTCAACCTCAACATCGGCCTCTTCCACGAAGGTCTCCCCTTGGTTCAGCGCGACCGCCAGGCCGCCTGGTTCGCCGAACCCGCCGGCGCCCAACTCCTCCTCTGCTCCGAAATCGGCAGCGAAGGTCGCAACTTCCAGTTCGCCCACCACCTCGTCCTCTGGGATCTCCCGCTCAACCCCAGCCTCGTCGAACAACGCATCGGCCGCCTCGACCGTATCGGACAAACCGATACGATTAAAATCCACGTCCCCTACCTCGCCGGCGGAGCCGACTCGGCCGTCGCCGAGTGGTATCATTTCGGCCTCAACGCCTTCGAAGCCCCGCTCCACGGCGGCAACGACTACGCGACCGCCTTCCGCACCCGCCTCCTCGAACTCGCCACCGCCTACGGCGAAGGCAAACTCAAGAAGACCGCTCGCGCCCAACTCGACGCCTTCATCGCCGAAACCGAAAAATTCCGCGACGAACTCCAGCTCAAGATGAAGCAAGGCCGCGACCGCCTCCTCGAGTTGAACTCCTTCAACCCCGCCGTCGCCCGCCAAGTGATCGACCGCGTGCGCGCCGCCGACGCCGACCCGCTCCTCAAAAAAATCCTCACCGACCTCTTCGATCACTTCGGCGTGCGCGTCAGCGAACACGAAGACGGCGACGTGAACCTCGACGCCGCCCACGCCTACGTCGAAGGCTTCCCGTCCATTCCCCGCGACGGCATGTTGGCGACCTACGACCGCAAACGCGCCATCGCCCGCGAAGACATCCGCTTCATCTCCGCCGATCACCCGCTCGTGCAGGACAGCATCGATCTCCTCGTGGATTCGCCCGCCGGCACCACCAGCTTCTGCGTCCTCGAAGCCGACAAACCCAACCTCCTCCTTGAGGCGGTCTTCGTCCTCGAAGCCGTCGCCGACGCCAAGTGGCACGTGGACCAATTCCTCGCGCCGACACCGGTGCGCGTGCTGGTGGACATCCACGGCAACGACCTCACCGAAAACGTCCTCTACTCGCGCCTCTCCGCCGACGTCGAAGACGCTCCGCTGCCCCGCTTCCTGGAGCGCCCGGGTTTCAACGGCACGCTCCTGAAAAACCTCGTCGAAGCCGCCAACGACCGCGCCAAAGCCCACACGCTCACCCTCAAAAAAACCGCCCGAGAACGCGCCGCCGCAGTCCTGACCGCCGACCTCCAACGCCTGGTTGATCTCAGCAAACTCAACGACAACGTCCGCCCCGAAGAAATCGAGCAGGCGAAGAAACAGGTTCTTCACGTCCGCACCGCCATCGAAAACGCCCGCCTCCGCCTCGACAGCCTCCGGTTAATCGTCGAAGGCGTGGAAGTGGATTGATGTAACGTAAGCGTCCGGGCGGGTGCCACCTTGACAGCATTTAGGTGAGAAGGACGAGAACACCTCTAATATGGATATGATATCCATGTAGAGGGTCGCTCGATAGAGATGATATCTCTAATGCCGACCTAT
>JBAZBC010000018.1:0-105043 GCA_041671745.1 Opitutaceae bacterium
AATCATTGGTTTTGAATGGCAATTCGATTATCGCGTACTCCATGCCCGCTACCGATATCGCAAAGGCCCGTGGGTGCTTGCTTATTGCCTCAGGCAATTATACGACCAATGTGCCGACTTTGGGTATCATTAATAATGTTAAGATCACCGTCACTGTCACGACTCCGATTTCGACGGAAGACTTTACGGCGGGCATTTTTGGTGGAGACCTTCGACCTGATTTTGCAGTCCGCTTTTTCGTTCCCCTTAATACGACAGCAATTGCGTTGAAGATGGAATCTACCGCCTCAGATGCCACCGCCACTCTGGATAACGTGAGTTTTACGATCCGTCAGGTCAACGCAACGGTTACCACTTGTGAAAAAACAGCTGCCTTGGATCGCCTGCCCTCGCCCTTGCGGGGTGCCATGGTTCACCCACGCAAGCCATTTACAGCTACTGACGCCCAGGAACTCGGCAAAAATGGATGGAAAGGGAATCTTGTGCGGTGGCAAATGATCGAGAATCCTCTTATTCCTAACTACGATGCCTGGCTGCAGGATGAGATCGCTAGACTTGATGCAATGCTTCCGGATTTGAGAGCTAATAATCTCGCGGTGGTGATTGATCTCCACAACCCTCCAGGAAAGGGTAGTTGGGCTACTGGAAATATGACATTGCCCAAGGCAGATTTGTTTAAGGATTCAAACTGCCAGAATAAACTTATTCAAACTTGGCAGCTTTTGGCTAATCATTATAAAGGCGAGAAAGCGGTTTTTGGCTATGATTTGGCGAACGAGCCGATTGATAGACATATGAGCGCTCAAGGAAGTGACATTGTTCCTGCTGATGTTTACGACTGGTGGGAACTGGCAGACAGAACGGCGCAGGCAATCCGGCAAATCGACCCCGAGATACCGATCATCTATGAGAACTCTCCTGGTGGAGTGCCCAGCTCATTCTGGAAAAACCTTCATCCACTTACGGTACAAAATGTGATCTATAGTATTCATATGTATATGCCG
Organism: Opitutaceae bacterium; assembly: GCA_041671745.1. Lineage (GTDB taxonomy): Bacteria > Verrucomicrobiota > Verrucomicrobiia > Opitutales > Opitutaceae > Rariglobus. The sequence goes on from JBAZBC010000018.1 coordinate 1,005, forward strand.
TACGAGTTTACTCACCAAGGTGTGCCGGGCACCTCACATGCAAGTGATCCCGTGTTCGGGTATAATACTTCATTTCTTAACTCAACTTGGTTGAATGGCCAATTATACTGGGTCAAGATGTTCCAAGACAGATATGACGCACGTATCTATGTGGGCGAATTCAGTGCTGTTCGGTGGGCCGGGAATGCTAGAGATCAATCCGGCTCTTCATCGGAAGCAAGCGCCCATAGCTATTTGAGGGATGTCATCAATATCTTCGAGAGCCGGGGCTGGGACTGGTCCTATCATGCCTTCCGGGAGAATTCCTGCTTTTCAGTGGAATATGATGGAAGCTACTCCAATAAACAACTGATTCAAAACATAAACTACGCCACTCCCGATAGGGACAAGAACCGCGTGGAGCTTTTGCTCTATCAATTCAAGCTGAATAATCAGTTTTTGCCACTACAGTAGAGCTTTGCAGAACTCCTCTGTGGAAAATCGTATCAATCCGGCGTATGCCAACGACCATCGCGACTGGCGTGTCTTCAGCGAGATCACCAGTTGTCTGATGGTCTGATGCGTCGGGTTCAGCGTCTGTATGCCGATACCCCCCGACAAGAGTGGTAAGATTTGCATGCTTAAAAATGAGGGGCGGAATGGGAGCCATCTTCCGGGGCCAAATTGTTTAAACTTATTTTGGGCCCCTCTTCCGCAGAAGGACGGTGCAAAAACCACATTGCGCAGCTGGCCGTCCATGCGATCCCAGCGTCGCGCACTCCTTTACCCGTATCACCACGATACCCGCAGGAGGACTGCCGACTCAAAAGGCTTGGGCGAACGCCTGGCGGACATAGGAGCGTAGATCACGAGTGAAGGCCGCTGACTCGGGTCGCGGTGCGAGACCCAGTTGTTTACGGGTGCGGGCGATAATGAGATGAAGCTGCCAGCTATGGTCTTGAGCCACAGGGGCTCCACGGTCGTTGCCGAGCTTCTTCTGCGGTTCGCCATGCAGGGTTCTCCAAAGCGAGCGTGAAGGAGGTAGCATGGAGTCGGGAATCCGATCAGCGAGCAAGGCGTCGAGCGCAGTCACGAGTTCGGCGTTCCGTTCCAGACAGATGGCAAGGCGTTCAAGTGTCAGTGCGATGAGAGTGCGGACGTTGAGCGGGAGGGATGGGGTTGCGGCGAGCGTGTTTAACCCGGGCAGGCAACGAGCGGTGCCGATACGTCGGAGAAATACGACCGCCTGCAACCAGAACGGCAAATCGATGCATTGTGCGAATGCGCCAACCACCGGTTTTTCTTCGGGCGTGGGACCTTCCTCGCGGTTGACCAGGGCTGCGATCAGGCGTGGTTCGGCGGCGGGGTCGTTCCACATCGCGAGGATCGCGGCGGCGTAGAAAGACACGCGTGGTTCACGGGACTGCAGTCGTGACTCTACGGCGGCGCGATGGTGGACGGAGTTGCGCGAAAGGTGCCAGAGGTGGACGCCAGGGAGTCCTTTGTCGAGTGAGGCCAGCAGTGATTCGCCGGATGGCGTGGGATCCTCGGAACGGTCGGCGCGGCGGGCGCCACTGCGATCCAGCGCGCCTTGGAGGAGGGAGAAATCGATACCGCGCGCATCAGTCCGCTTACTGGCGGCGAGTGCGGCGGCAAGGCCTGCGGCCTCGCCTAGGCGTTGCATATCGCGCTGCATGCGCAGGCCGTAGGCTGCATCGGTTTCGATACCGGCGGCGCGGCAGGCTACCCAGACGTTAGCCAAGCCGCGCGGCAGCATCATGCGGTAGGGCAGTTCGCTGCGAAGGGAGTGACGAAAGCCGCGGCATGTCCAGTAATAGAAAGCCATTTCGTCGCTTTCGAATTCATAGTCCACGGAGTGGGTGTCGGCAACGGTTTCCGTTTCTCCGATCGAGTCGGCGAAACGGGCGTGACCGACAAGGTCGGCCATCGTGACTTTGATGTCGGTATCGATCTGGCGCGACTGGCGGAGGCCGAGCAGCGGAGCCACGGCGACTGCACGGTTCGGTTGCGTCCAGATGGGCTGCAGGTGTTGAGCAATGCCGGTCAGGCGGGCGCGGGACAGGTCCTCGGGGTCGGTCGGATCGACCCAGCCGGCATCAAAATTGCAGGCGTGCAGATCGTTACTCCTTTCTTTGGGCGTCAGTGCGAATATCGACTGGCTGTAGGAAAGCGTGCGGCCATCGCCCGGCCGTCCGGTGATGAAGTTTGCTCCGGCGAGGGCGGCAAGGTCGCCGTCTCCCGTGGCGTCGATGAACGCCGTGGCGGGGATGCGGGTAAGCCGGCCGTCGATCACCGCCTGTGCCGCCAACACGCGACCGGCTGCATCACGTTCGACACCAGTGAGCAGGACATCGCCGAGAAAGGTGACGCCAGCGTCCTCGAAGAGTGTGAGCAGCACGATTTTTTTGGCCTCGTGATGCCAGCCGTTCAGGTGGGCGGGCACGCCGGTGAGCAACGTGGTTATTTCCCGCGTGCGTTCGTCGATCTCGGATTGGAGTCCGCCTTTGGCACCGTGAAAATAGCCGCAAATGCCCGCACCGGTGCCGACTCCTCCGGGATAGGGCGTGAACTCAATCGCGAGTGTGCGGGCGCCACCGCGGGCGGCGGCCAATGCGGCGAACGCTCCGCCCGTGCCCACACCCGCCACGAGAACATCGACCGCTTCGAGGGAGGCGGAGGGAGCGAGCAGTGACGCCACAGAGGGGTTGCCGAACACTGACGCAGGTGGGAGCGAGGGCAATTCTGTGGCAGCCGTGATTCCGAGCATGAAACGGTCGGCAGGGGTGGCGAGTGCTTCGCTGCGAAAGGCCGGACTGGCAACGGTGAGATTCACGGGCACGCTGGCGGCGGACATGATTGCAGCGCTGGCGGTATAAACAGGGAAGTCCGTCATCGCGCAGTGACTGACGACGAAGTGAACCTCAGTTGTGTCATCCGTGGTGGCGAGCAAGGCACGCAAGTCGGCGATAAGCGAGGGGACCTTGTGGTGCCAGGCAGGACCGGTGTTTCCGGCCGGCCAGCGCAGGCGGCGTTCACCGGTGCGCACAGAGGTGAACCAAGCGAGTCCGGGGTGACGTTCGGCGAGCGCTGGGAATACGAGGTCGAGTGCCTCGGGCCGGGGCGAGTGGAGCACGAGGCTGCGATAGCTTGTCACCGCAGTGCGTCGTTTCAAGGCGGGTTGGGCGAGACGGACGACAAGTCCTGATTCGGTCGCGTCGAGCCAGCGGCGGGCGTGGATACGGCGCGGGCCGCTTTTGGTGCCGACGATCACGGTGCTGATACCAGCGGCAGCGGTCTCAAGTGCGACGGGCGTGGCATAGAGCAGCGTGCGCAGCGACGGCCCGCCCGTTGAGAGTTCATGCGCAGTCAGGATCTCGGCGAGCGCGGGGTCAAAGAACTGGCCATCGGCACCTTCACGGGCGCGCAGCTGGAAGAGCCACTGTTCCCAAGCGTCGATGCCGCTTGATGAGGCCGCGGTGTTTTCCAACGCACGAGTAGCTTCCCACAGCAGGTCTCCGGATGGCTCGACGAGCAGCGTGTCGATACCCTGTGCGGCTAACCTCCGGGCGGCAGCGTAGCCGACACATCCGGCGCCAAAGACGACGGTATCGAATGTGTGTTCGAAGACAGAAACAAACGGAGTGGAAGCTGGATTCACGCCGCTATTTTAGCTCAGGGCATCCGGCAATCATAGTGGCGCAATCAGCCATAAAAGTGTAGGATTATGCTGTTTTTAAGTTAAAATGTCAAAAAAGCACACATCAAGAGCCCTCGTAACGTCAGCAGATACCGGTTCGCTTACGGAACTGGAGCAGGTCTTGAGGGCCTTTCGCGCGGCAACCGGCTTGGAAGTCTGTTTCAAACTGCTGAAGCGTGATCAAACCAAGACAGACATGGAGGCTTTATCCGACAGGCATGGTTTGCATCAGTCGGAGTTTTGCACGGAGGTAAAACGCACTCGCAACGAGCGCTGCAAGGAATGCGACCTGCGATACGTGCCGGCGCGATGTGAGCGTGAAAGGACTATTTTTTCGCATACCTGCCATGCCGGTGCGGATGAGGTCATCATTCCGCTATTTTCCGACGAGGCACTGGTGGCAGTGGCTTATGTAGGGCAGTTCCGCACGGGTGACGATCAGCCGTTGGAGCTACCGTTGTTGTCTGTGGAAAAGCTTGAGCAGATCGAAGGTTTGTCGCGACTTTTAGCGTCCTATTTTAGCGAGCGACTGCGAACGCTGCGTTTCGTCTCACAGAGTTCGAGTGGATTCCGGAACGAGGCGATCCGCCGATTTTTAGAAATCAACCTGCGGGAGAATCCTTCGCTGACGGATCTGGCGAGGCACTTGGGGCTGTCGACGACCCGCACAGCCCATGCAGTGCGTGAGACGACGGGAAACTCTTTCGTGGAATTACGCGATGGCCTGCGGATGGGGCGGGCGAAAGGATTGCTACAAGGAACCTACTTCAAGGTTGCTCATGTTGCGGCCGAGTGCGGGTTTGCCTCGCCTCAGTATTTTCACCGCTTTTTCAAACGACAGTGTAAGGCGACTCCGCTAGCTTTCCGAAAAAAAAGCAGACCAGAGCCATGATGGGGAGCGACGGCACTTTTTTCAAGTTGTTACGAAGGAAGCATCCATAAGCGCCTCCATAAAAAATTGGAGTCGTCGCGCCTTGATTGAGCATGAGCCATGCACTCGTAAAAAGATTAGGCAGCACTTCATTTTTCTACTCCGTTTCGCCGCAGAAAGAAGGATCGAGCATTTGTCGGACTATTACGTGCTGGAGATGCCGTTCGACGGCAGCCCGCATGGGGCGGGCGCCGAGCGTCTTGTGATGTCCGTCGCGCAAGAGTCGTTCGAAGTCCACGGAGCAAATATTTACTTCGTGACCGAGGGCTCGCAGGCGGCCTTGTTCTGCTAGGATCATGTGCTCGCAAATCTCGCGCTGGATCACGTAGGGCAGCCGGTTAAAAACTATCTTTTCTGTCATGCGACCGACGAGTTCCGGGCGCAGTTGTTGGGCCACACGCGCAAGCACCGTGCGTTCGATGGAGGCGAAAGGAGCGGACTGCATTCGCATGGCCTCGGCCGCTCCGATGTTGCTCGTGAAGACGACGTAGAAACCGCTCAGGTTTTTGCGCTCGCCGGTAGCTAGCGTGATCGCGGCATCGTCCAGAATCTGGAGAAACAGGTCCAGCACGAGCGGGTGCGCTTTCTCTACCTCGTCGAAGAGCAGCGTGCCTCGTTCGGCGCGAGCGAGCGCGCGCCCAAGCAGACCGGTATCGTCGGGATCGGCACCGATCAACTTCTCGACGGAGCTTTGATTCTGATACTCCGACATGTCGAAACGAAGCGGCTTCGACTCCGCGAAGAGATATGACGTGAAGACATTCGCGATTTCGGTTTTCCCTACACCAGTCGGTCCGACGAAGAGGAGCGAGCCGCGCGGCCGGTGGGGGTTCGCTAGGCCGAGTTCGCCGCGACGCAGCACGGAGCAGACGGGATCGATGACGTGATCCTGTCCGCGGATGTGTTCGCGAAGGTGCGCCGGCAGGTGGCGAAGTTTTTCCAGATGATCGGATGGGATGGCGGACATGTACATGTAGGTTCTCCTTTAAGTCGGGTTAACGATACCACGCAGGCACGCGACCGTCCGTGCCGAGGGGCGGCAGCTTCACGCGACGGAAGCCGCTTTCGCAGTGCTGCACGATGGCCTGAAATTTTCTCAGCCGGCGCAATTCATGAGGCTCCACGAGGTATTTGTCTTCCTCAGTCCAGGATACGTTGCGTTTGCCGCCGGAATAACCGGTGGTGCGTTTCTTCGCTTTTCGTTTTCCGAGAGTGTCGGCGGCGATCTTCGCCGAGTCTTCGTCGGCAGCGGAAAACGTCACGCGATTGGCCATGTTGGCGATAAACACCTTGGCCTTGGTTTCATCCTGCATCGGCGGAATCAGCGACAAGTAGGACTGGGTGGACGCCACCACTGTGGCGTTGGCCTGGCGGATGACATCGACCACGTTGTAGTCGCTCATGCCGTCCTCGCTCGCGGTCACTATCTTCTGAGCCTCATCGGCCCAGAAGATGAGCAGGTTGTTGCCGGCACGCGTGGCTTCGGGTCGATCAAATCGGCGCAAGGCGTGGGAGTAAAACGTGAGCTTGAGCAGCGTATTGATGTAGCGCCGCTCAACTTGGTAGCGCTGGGGAATCGCCACGCAGACAACCTTGCCTTGGTCGATGGCATCGAAGCTGAAGCTGGATTTCGGAGCACAGAAAACGGCGGCAATGTCGGGATCAGTGAAAACTTTCAGGTAGTTGGCGACGGTCGTCTTGACGCCACCGAGTTGTTCGGGCGGCTGCGACTTGAGCGCATCTTGGTAATGTTCAAGGAGGGCCTTGGCATGGGAGCTATCGTGGTCTGCGATCATCTCCATCAACTGCGTGAGCATGCTGTCCGAGGTCAGAAACTCGTAGGCATTGTCGAGGGTGACGGGAAGCTGCACGGCTTCGAGGACACGAAAGGCGAACTCGATCTGCACCTGTGCTTGAGTGCGGAAAAAGCTCTGTTCGTTGCGCTGCCCGAGGGCAGAGGCGATATCGCAGACGATTTTGGCCTTGGCTGACCACGGTAGGTGCGGATTGTCCAAAAAGTTGAACGTGTGCGCCGGCTTCCAGCCAGCGGGCGCATCGTCGGGACGCACTTGGAGCAGGATCAAATCGTCCGCGCGTCCGAGGTGCCGGAACATATCGCGCAGTGTTTCCCAATACACGCCCTTGTCGTCCACGCAGACGCCGCCCCACGTTGGACAATGAGTCGAAATCTGCCAAAGCATGGTGTTGATCGCGGCCTGGGTTTTGCCACTTCCGGTCTGCCCGGTGATGAGCCAACCTCGGCAAAAATCGTCCATGCGCCAGGTCAGCCCACCCATGCGCAGCACGACAGGCGGACGCGGAGGCCGGCGCGGTTGGGTGATGGCACAGTAAACCTGCCAAGTTGCCAGCGCGGAAAAAGCGACCATCACCGCCGGATAGCCGTTTGCGGCGTAGGCGATGGAACCACTAAAGAGCGCGAGGATGAGATTGGCCGTCATGGAGTGAAGGCCCGCCGCTGGAATGCGAACGCGATAACGCTACCACCGCTACTCCCGGACCGTCTTCCGAGATATTGTCATTCTTTTACGAAATCCGATCATTTGACGGATCTCGCGCCACGATCTGCGCATCCCGCTCGACAGGCGCGTGCAAACGAAAATCCTACGGGCACGCCTTATCTTATGGGAAATCATCCGTTGACCGAACGCATAAAGGAACATCAGAAGTTCGTCGCCGAAGTTGCCAGATTACAGGCCGAAGTGGACCGCGACCGGCCGGCCGCTCTCGCCGCCCTGCCGGCGTCATACGGTTATCCCGATATGGACAGCTTCATCCAAGCGGTGACCCAAGCCTGTCGGCGGTCGCAACAACGAAAGACGGTCGCACGCATACCGCGCGCCAGGGTCGCCGTGAAAACGAGACCCGGCAACGTCGAGATCGGCGGCGGCATGGCCAAAGCGACGGAAGCCATCCAAGCACCGGAGGAGCCGCCGCGTCCGTCCGGCATATCGTTGGATGACCCGAAAAGCTTCGGCCTATTGCCTGACTTGAGCCTGATCGAAACGACCGGCGGAGACACCCGGATTCAACAGGCCAAGCTGGCCGATGCCCTCAAGTTTGCGCAACAGGTGCTTCATACCTCGGGCGTCCCCGCCGCCATCTGGCGGGAGTGGCGTCAGTTTGAGCACAAGGCCAGCGACGTCCTGCGCACCCTCACTACGGTGGTGCATCCGACGGAGGAATAAGCCCCGACAGGGCAAGACAGCGGGCTTCCGGTTTGCTGCGCGGCTCCGTCCGCCCGCTGACTTGCCGGAGCGGATGATACGGCGACACGCGCGCGGAGACTCGGTCCGGCCTCGCTACGCCCGCCGTTCGCCTGCGCGAGCCACCTGCCGGTGACCACGCTCCGGCTTCCGGCCTGGCTTCGCTCGGTCCTCCCGAGACTCCGCGCGGGTCGAGGGGGAGGGCAAAGCGCTCAGGCATCGCTGGCGATGAAGTCGGCATCGCGCCGATGCTACGGTTCACCGGACTTCCGCAGGCGTCACCGTGATTTCCCAGATCGACGGGGCGGATGCGGCCCCATCGCGGTATTTCTGCGGCAATTCGCGAAGTGATTCGAGACGATAGCTGGCGATGTCCGCCAACAAAAGATCGAGACGCTTTCCCTTCACGACGACTGCACACAGGCTGAATGACAGGGTGAGTTGTTCGTCGGACTCGGCGGTCTCGTGATGCGCGCCAAGGAAATAAGACCACGGCAGCACCCAGCTACGGTTGTCCCACTTGAAGACGAGCAAGGCCGGAGATTGCGACGCCCCCGAGGTGGATTGGCCCGGACTGTCCGAAACACGGCGTTCGGCGACGAGATGCTTGAGCGTGCTCATGGGACTATCCTCCGGCGTTGGCTGGCTTGGTGGATGCGGTTGAGCACGGCCCGGTGAACGCGGATGTGTTCGGCGGCAGCCAGAGCGCGTCGCGTCCATTCGGACAGGCGAGGCCGCACGGTTTCCGAAAGCGCTTCGGATTTCAACGACAGCGCAAGTTCACGGTCCCCGGAACGCCGGATGTTGGCCCGCAGCTCGGTTTTATCCTCAGTGAAGACCATCACCTTTCGCCGTCCGCGTGAGATGGCGACATACCACTCGTTGCGGTTGATGGCGGCATGGCACGCCGAGTCGGACAGGAGCACGGTATCCACGGTCTTGCCCTGTGAGGCATAGGACGTGACCGCGTAGCCCCGCGTGAAGACGTGTTTCGCGGGGGAGAGCGTTTTGACGACGTGCGCAGCATCCTCGACTCGGAGCGCACCGTTTTCCCGAATTTCGCGGACGGTCACGAGGTCGCCGTTGCTGAAGGCGTGGCCTTCCTGCGAACGGCCGTTGAGCTTGAGTTGTAGCCGGTCGCCGGGGGCGACCATCAACACCGAGGCGGATGCCACGGTGATCCGATCCGCGTAACGGTAGGACATGGTGGAACGGCGGCCGTTTTTGATGAGGACGAGCCCGCTATCGGTCGCGTTGGCGATTTCGCACACGTCACCTTTGGCGAAGCGTCCGTAACGCTTGAGGAAAACTGCGTGGTGGCCGGCCTCGTAAAAGCGGGCGTCGCGTTTCTGCGCCTCGTCCCAATTTAGCGGCTGATAGGCGGTCAGGGTTTGGTCTCTGGTCAATCGTCCGGCGGCCTTCAATTCCGCCCGGATCGCGTCGTTGACGCGATGGACTTCCGTCCAGGTTTGGGCAACGGCCAGGACGTTTTCGCCCCGCTCGGTCGCGGCGCAGTATTCGGCGGCGAGCGCGGCGTGGCGTTCGTCGGGTGCGTGCTCTCGCACGCAGCCGAGGCGGTCGAGGCGATCAAAGGAGTCGTCAATATCGCCGGCAGCGGCGGCTTTAACCGCCGCCCGGTAGCCCCGGACAAAACGCTTTTCGGCGGCTGTCTTGGCGCGCTTGGGGTCTTGGCGGCGGATGGCGCGGATCTCCGCCGCCTTCAGGCCGGAGTAGGTTTCGATGGCCCGGAGCGCATCGGAGGCCGTTACCGCTCCTTGCTGGCGAGTGTCGCCGGAGAGAATGAGGCGACCGTGTTGCGCCTGCACGAGTTTTACGAGGGCGTGCAGTTCGCGCCCGCCGACCTGGCCGGCTTCGTCCAGCAACACGACCGCACGGGGCGGGAGTGATTTTGATGTGAGCACTTGGGCCAAGGTCTGCGCGGGCAGACCATCCGACTGGAGATCTCGCACCTGTTGGCGTTGCGGGGCGAGCACCACGACCGGATGCCCGGCGGCGGACAGGCCGCGCTCGACCTCCTTCAGCGTAAAACTTTTCCCGGTCCCGGCCCCGCCGCGAAACAGGGTGATGAAGCCGCGACTCCCAAAGATGTGCTCTACGGCTTGGCGTTGTTCCGGTGAAAGCGAGGAGGACAACGACGGGGCGGCAACCAGCGGGACATGGCTGCCCCGGCCAGTCTTGGCGGCGAGCACGATTTCCAATTCGCAATGGAGCACGTCATGCGCGGTGAGCTTCCGACTGTCTTCGCGGTGGATATACCCGCGTTGATCGATGACGGCGCGGAGCGCAGCGAGGTCGAAATTCTCTCCGCGTCCCCGAGCCAGAGCGGCCGACCAGAGTTCGTGGTCATAGACCACGGATTTTCTGGAGAACAGGTGTTCATCGGCCCAGGCCACGATGCCGACGGTGTCGCTGATTTTTGGTTTTTCTGGCGCAGCGGGAATGAGCATTACGAGTGCCTTGGCTTCGTCCGGGGGCATCTGCTTTCCCCAAAATGGACGCAGGCGGTCGGCAACCGAATGCTTCATCTTTCGCTGGCGCTTGCTCACCGCCACCTGGCGGCGGACTGCGTTCAGATCGGCAGGAGTGCCTTCACTGTCGATTCGTTTCCGGGTTTCCGCGTCGATTTGTTCATGCCGTTTCGAGAACCGGGTGATGAGGGATTTGGGCATCCCCCGAATCTCGAAATCGCGGGCATTGTTTTCGATCTGGTAGCCAAGTGAGCGAAGCCCCTTCGACAGTTCGTGGTAATACAGGTTTTCGACGAAGCGTTGCGCCCGGAACATGCCTTGGACTTCCAGGGCCTTCCAACGGCGTTCGGTGGGATCGAAGGTCGCGTTAAACACGATACAGTGCGTGTGCATGTGGGGATCAAGCTCCCGGCTGGTGTCATGTTGGAAGGTGCCGGCGATCACGTTTCCGGTTACCCGTTCGTCTTTGGCTCCCGCTTTGCGGACCCGCGTTTCGGCGAAAACTTCGAGTTCGGACAGTGCCGTTTTTACGGCACTCTGGTGCAGTTTCAAAATACGATCATCCCGGCAAAGACCGAGGATCGAAACGCTCTTCGGCGGGCTCAACGTGAAGTCGTAAAACACCCTTCGGTTGGCGACGGACAAGCCGTTTTCATGACGATGCGAATTCAGGCGAGCCGTGAGCCGTTCGCCCGTTTTCGGATTCATGCCTTCGCACAGGGCGAGGAAATCCGCTTCCTCGATCCTTCCTTTGAGGTTCAACGTTTCGGCACCCAGGCCGAACCACTCACCGGCCACGGTCTGTCCTTCAGCGTAGTAATCGCCGACTTGCAAATGCTCCCGGAAATACTCGCGGGCACTTGCCAGATTCAACTGAGGTTTTGCAGTCAACATGGTGAAAGGTCCGACTTGGCGGTTGTTACTTATGAAAACACACCGGTGTTTTCTTTCAGGGGCACGCGTCACTCCTTACGGGAATCCGTAAGGTTTGGATTGTCGTAAGGACGACACGCACCGTGTCGCATGAGGGCGCACGTCAACGGCCGCATCCGCGCACGATCCTAAAATCAGCTCAGTGCGAGCGGCGGCAAGTGAGCCGTTTTCCGACCTGCACGAAGGCGCGCCGCGCTGCGCTGGATCGGCGCGCCCTCGTAGGGCGGGGAAGGGGGCACACGCACGGAGACTCGGGCGCGCGCGTCGCTTCGCCCGCCGTGCGCCTGCGGGGGGCCGCCTCCGGCGAGACCCTCTCCGGCTACCGGCTTGGCTGCGCTCCTTGCGGCCCGAGACTCCGCGCGGGCCGCTTGAAGTCGGCGCGGACGGAGCCGCTTGGAAATACGATCAGGCGTGGGGGAGTGAGGCCTGCCCTCTGATTCGCCCCATTTTATCACGGCGGCAAGGTCCGCTCCTTCGTCGCTTTCCACCACGCGTGCCCTCCGCATTCGCTACGGGCACGCTTTGCCTTGCCGTGAGCGCGGGGCGCGAGATCGGGCTGAACCGAATACCCCCGGCAGGGTGCCGGGACGCGGAACCAGTTCGACCTCGCGAACCACATGAAAGCTCATGAACGCGAAGACGCGATTGCCTCGCTCAAGGAAACCCTCCGGTCCGGAATGACCATCTACACGGTGCTGCGCAGTGTCAGCGCCTCGGGAATGTCCCGGACCCTCGACCTCTATTATGTGAAGGAGGATAAAATCATCCGCATCACCTGGAGCGCAGCGAAGGCGCTGGAGTGCCCGTATTCCCGAGCCAAGGAGGCATTGCGAGTATCCGGGTGCGGAATGGATATGGGATGGCACACGGTTTACTCGCTGTCACAGGTCGTGCTCGGCGACGGCTACGCTCTGAACCACCAGTGGCTGTGAGACACGAGGTAACTACCAGTTAAGGGTCGCTTCAAAATTCCACTTTGGGTGGTTCGGGCAAAAATTCCTGAATCACAGTGTCCAGATCGGTTCGCTGAAGAAACGTTTTGGCGCTTCCCGCAAGCACCTTGACGAAGCTATCTGAAACGCCGAGTCGCTTTGCTACATTGCTTGCGCGCAGAGCAGCCTCTTGGTCGTCCTTCACATTGGCGATTACTACCAGACGTTTGTTTGGATCATGTCGCAATGCTTGGGTGAGCATTTTATTGATATGATCATCGCCAAACCCATAACCCATTGTGACGATGGCTCGCGCATCTAGTGTGCTGCGTCTGAATTCGAAAGCGTAGAATAAATAGGGGTCTCCAGCCTCCAACTTAAATTCACGCCCAAATATCACCTGCATTTCCAGTGCGGGGATGTTGCGACCGGCATGGTCGACCACCACAAGATTGCCGGCTGCGTTACGCTTCCAGTTGATCGAGCCATGGAGCTTGTAAAGATAGACCTCCGGACGATCCGACTCCACTTGCGGCTCTTCAAACCGCCGCCACTCCCACGGATGATCGTCGCCGTATCCGCCAAATCCCGTTTCTACCCGGTAAGTGTCATCGCCGACGACACGCTCGAAGCAAAGGTCGTAGTTGAGCGAAAATACCTTGAGCGGAAATCCCATTGCCTGCTGGAGACGGCGGAACCCTTTGTAATAATCAGCCTTCTTCATGTTCTCCGGCTGCACCCAGTCTTTCAACTGATCGAGAATCATCTGCCGGAACTGTTCGACTTGTTTGAAATTCTCGCCGGCCAACGCACTGAATCGGCCATTCCAACTTCCCACGAAGGGGTAGATGGGATGTTCTTCATTTCGAGCCAGCTCATAGAGAGTGTTGGCTAGAACTTCGATATTGAAGTTCACACTCGAATTGAACTCTCCACGCAATCCGGCCGAATAATAGATTGCACTCTTCACATGATGATAGAGCCGGAGGAATGGTTTCCATTCGTCACGAGTTTTCATCAGTCCCTCGATCTTCGCGATCATTTCGGCGGAGATAGGAACCTCTGCCTCAGCACTCGCACCGGCACCAAGCAGAAAAATGATGTCCTTGGATTTACTGTTCATCCTAGAGGAACCATGGCTTGATTTCATGTAACGGTGGCAGCGGTAGATTTCTCGTTTGAAATTCATGCAACCGTTCCGCTACGAGGTGGCAGAAAAACACCGAAACAGGTGCGCTTTTTGCATTAAATCCACGCCAGTTCGCGCCGGACAGATTGATTAAGTCCTGAAGGATAGTTTCATCGCCGATCAATCGTTCCTCGCTCACTTTTAGAAAGGAAATATGAGTCGGTCCCGGGATCGCCTTTTTCACGCTCGGGTTGTCTGGAAAAATACCTTCAAACCAGATAAGATATTCATCCCGGCTCAATTTCAGGTAGGAGCCCTCGTAGGGAACCAAGCTGTTTACGTTTCGGTTCACTGCAAAGAATCGGTTCCGTTGGTTCACTTTCACCACCGCAAACTTGCAGGCAGCCGTATTGGCGACCGCATCGCGCACGACATCTTGGATGACCTGCATCTCGGCAAACTTCAGTTTGAAGGAGGTGTGGAGGACGACTTTTTTAAAATGGGCGGCATTCTGGGCCAGCATCGCCTGAAGATTTTTTCGCAGCTGTGCCAGATACGTCTCTTCGTCGTTCCCTTCTCCCACCACGTTGATACTTTGAAACAATCCGCTCGAATCGGTCAGAACCGAAAATGCGAAATACTTTTCCACGCGATGCTCTTCCCCGATGATTTTGTGTGACTGGCTGAGTCCGATGATAAGGGAATTCTCGTCCGTCGGCTTAACTTTCCACGGTTTCCCGCCCGCTTTGCAGAAAATCTGTAAGGCGATATTCGCCACCGACCATTGCAGCGCGTAGTTATCGGCGATCACCTCGGTGGAGCAAACCTGTGTTGGCACACCCGCATGTGTAAACACGGCCTTGTGCACGGCGTAAGCGTCCTCGTCTTTTGGCATCACCAACACCGGAATGTGAGTGGGACCGGTTGGGCCGACTACTTGGGCCAGTGCCCGCTCCATCTCTGCCCGAGAAAAATCATTCAAAACGACCGGACTGGAGCTGACTTCGAGCGGAGCGCGAAAAAGCTTTTCGAATCCCGTGAATGGAATACCCGGTTCACGGCCACGCAATGCACGGGCGAGCCGCCGCGCATAATCGATGTCCTGCTGCCGAAACATGAAAAGTAATGGCGGGCAGGTTGCGACCGGTTCCCATGGACCGACGTCCTTCACTCCGATGAATTGCCCCTTATGTTCCCGCCGGCCCGCACCAGACCCGACGATATATACTTTGGGTTTCAGTTTCTCACACGGAAGCCCTTGGAAATCTGATTGGAATTGCAGCGGCTGTTCCGTGCCAGGCAGCCGAAATGGCGTCAGCTGCTTCCAGCGATTGGCGGTGAAACTTTCAATTTTTGCGAGTCGATCCGCGTAGTAATCCAAATTCCGACGGAATTTTTCATCGAGACTCAGACTGAGCATCTGCACCCGGCGGTTGAACTTTACACCCTTTCCTAAACGGAAATGGAAATCGATCAGGAATCCATGCTGTTTGGTAGCTCCGAGAAAGTAAGGTTGGAGCACGATTTCTTCTTCGCCTTCCGGATGTGTTCCAACGGGGAAAATAGCCTCAGACAAAAAACTGTCGGATGAGAGGTGCCACTGCAAACCGGTTCCCAGTTCATGGCAACGAGTGCTCAATCCCTCGATCATTGCTCGTTGCACCAAATGGACAGGAGCCCTTGCCCCAATGGTGAAAGCTTCAAACCCATTCTGTTGAGTGAAGCTTACCACGTATTGCCGCCATTCCGGTTCAGCGGTGTCTTTTAACGGCAGACGGCATCCGAATAACGACCCGTCATAGGGTATTTTTTCGGAATCTTTTCGGAGCCGCCGGAAAACCGTGATCGGAGGAATTTGACCACTGGTCGGGATGAAATTCAGATGTAATTCCGGAGCCATTTTTGAATCCTTGGGGCTGTGATTCAAACATGCAGCAATCTAACAGCAATGTTTCGTTTGTTCTGTTTACTTCCTTTCGTGCTCCATTCCATCTGCTTGTGTTCGTTTCGACCAAAAACTGACTTGTCGCATTGTCTGTGCCCACTCACGGTGATGTCGTGAGCATGGACTACACGAGGTTCGTTGTTGGATATCACGGCTGCGACATCGCGCTCACACGCAAGGTGCTCTTAGGTGATGAAGACATGGCCCCGAGCAGTAATCCTTACGATTGGTTGGGGCATGGCATCTATTTTTGGGAACACGGCCCTGCGCGGGCAATGCAGTTTGCCGCTGACGAGGCGAAACGGAAACCCAGCAAAGTTAAGACGCCCAGTGTGCTCGGAGCCTACATCTACTTAGGCGACTGTTTCGATCTGTTGGATGTCGCGTTTACGTCGGTTTTGGAGGCGGTTTATCCTGCTTTTGTCGCGGATTTGGAGAGCCGGGGGGAGCCGATTCCACATAACGAAAAACCGAGAGCAGACGGCACAAAGCTGTTTCATGCTCTGGATCGTGCGGTGATCGAATTTGCGATTAAACTTTCAGAAGAAACGGACGGCCGGAAATTTGATACGGTTCGTGGCGCATTCTGGGAAGGAGGCGCGGCATTTCCTGGTTCCGAGATTCAGAAGCAATCTCACATCCAAATAGCAGTTCGAAACCCCCGATGTGTGCTCGGGTATTTCCGGCCGAAAAGTCGTTGACCGGTGGGGTTACCGGAACGATGCTACACCTATGACAGCGAAAGCGAAAGCCGCCATCAACCAGTTCCAGTCGCAGCAATTTGCGCTGCGGGACAAGGTGGCTGCACACTTGGCTCAGATTACGCCGGGTGACCGTCTCAAGGTTTTGGTGAGTGCTGGTATTCTAACCAAGAACGGAAAGCTGACGCGGACGTATCGCCAGAAACGCGTCGCAGCCTGACGCGGTTGCAGGAACGGCTTGAGTGCTGTTGCGGGGCCTCTCGGTGTTGCGTCCGTTCGCCAAGGTGTCGCCGGAGCTCCGCGCGTCGGTCCCTACGACGCTTTGCCACGGCCCGTCCCGCTCCGAGGGCTGGCGGGCCTGACTGGGGCGAGTCCGACCCCAGCCCCTCGTTTAACCGACACCGAACGGGTGCGAGGGCGACCGGCGCGTTCGTCACGGCGGATGCCGTGGCGGTTGCAGAATCGACGGAAGTCCAGGGAACTGATTTCCAGTCGAAGCGTGGCGAGGTGCGCCCGCACGTCGCGTGTGCGGTAGGCTTCACGGGGATGCCGCAGCATGTAAACCAAAGCGTGCAGCTTCCACCAATCGGCATAGCCGAAGGCTGATTGCAGGCGGCCTTGCTCTAGATCGGTCAAAAATTGAACCGCCTGCACCAATTGCGTGAGTAATTTCGTGTCGCCGGAACGGATGGCCCGATCCAGCAAACCAGAGCTGGTTCGGAGTAGCTTCGGAGAGGCTTTCGCGGCATCGCCGGCTTTGCGCCAGTCTCGGACCAGCAAGAAGACATCAAGACGAAGCGTCCGGGCTTCGTAACGTCGCACCAGAGATTCCATCTCGTCCCAAGTGAGGCCCCCGAACGGTTTGACCGCGCGCGCGGGCAAGTTGC
This sequence comes from Opitutaceae bacterium, assembly GCA_041671745.1. Taxonomy (GTDB): domain Bacteria; phylum Verrucomicrobiota; class Verrucomicrobiia; order Opitutales; family Opitutaceae; genus Rariglobus. The sequence continues at coordinate 17,873 of JBAZBC010000018.1, forward strand.
TTTGTATCCAGCGTTTTTCTTGCAACCACGGACCGAGTTCGCCGGCCAGTTCGGCGAAGCCGTCCGCGCTGTCTTCATTGTCGGACGTGTTCTTTTCGACGAGGGCGAGGAAGTTTTCTCGGGTTTGGGCGTCCCGCGCGAAGTCTTCCAGAAGCCATTCTCGCAGATCCGGAAAGCGTCGGCAAATGTCCACCAAGAGTCTCAGAAAAGCGCGGCTCCGGCGTTCTGCCGGTTGGGCATGCGGGTTTGGAGCCGTCTGTTTCATGGCTTATAAGAACGCGAAACGGCGCCAAAGTTCTGCGTGTTGTAGTCGGTTCGAGGCGAATCGAACCAGAGGCGCAGTTTTTCGTAGAGGGCGCGGAGGTCACGTTGATAGGCTTCGCGTTGTTCGTTGCTGGCAGACTCAGTCGGCCGCTTGAGTGTGCGCATGAGTTTATTGGCGAGAACAAGGTGGGTCGGGATCCGGTGCCGCAGACGGCGTTTGCCGGGCGTTTTTGGCTCCGTGGCGATGCCGAGGCGGGCATACGCTTGGCGCAGGCTCATGCCTGTCAAAAGATCCACGTCGGGGACGCTTTGGGCGAGTCGGACATAACGCTGCGCTGTGCGCACGGTGCCTTTGAAATTGGCCTTCAACCAATGCAGCCAGGCTCCGAGGCCCATCGTGTGATTGACTCGCTTCTTTTCGGACACGAGGAGCTGGCCGGCATGCCAAGCCGCGACCAGCGCACCATGCAGGGCCTCGTGAGAGACACGGCAACATTGCCGTGCCTCTTCATGCAGGCGGTTGATTTCCGCTGCGGAGGTTTGGTGTGTGATCGAGTTCATAGCACATACCCCGTGGTTTCGCGGAAGCTCTCCGCCAGTTGATGCACGGCCTGTTTCGACCGGCCCGACGTGTGACCGATTTCTTCCAAGGTGGATTCGCCGATCAGATCCGGCCTAATGCAGTAGAGCACGACCGTGGCACGCACGCCGCGCTCTTCGAGCGAATCGGCTTCCGCCATCCAGATCAGAAGACGGGAGATGACTTCGAGGGCAAGGAACCGGGCTTCCTGCTTGGGATCGGCCGGCTCCGTGAAGAATGAATCGTCGTTGTTTTTCATGGTAGGATTTGGGTTCGATCCAATCCTACTCCATGTAGTGGATTCTTAATACGCACAGCGTGTGTCGTCTGGAATGATCCTATTCCAACGAGATTTTATCTAACCCGAATAGACCCTCTTGCAGGGGTATGGAACGCTACGGTGCCGACGAATTTGCCTAGCCGGGATTTTTTGCAGTGGATTTTCTGCCATCCATTCCCTTTTCCGGGAAAACTTTTGCAGATTGAGTTCATCCTAGTCAGGCACTCGGGCCGAACCTCGGCTCGACCGAAGTAATAGGAATTGCACATCACGAACGATTTGGAGAATACCGAATCGTGAAAATCCTTTCATGCAATCCTGGTCACGACGGTGCTGTAGCCTTTCTTGAGGATTCCCGACTGAGGTTCTCGATCGAGGCAGAGAAAGATTCTAACTATCGATATTCCGCAGTATCAGTGACCGATGTTCTAGGTGCTATCGGTGAGCTCAGTGCCGTGCCCGACGTCATCTGCATGGGCGGCTGGTGGCCACGGGATCATCATGAATATCTCTTCGGCTCATATTTGAACGCGGGCTATCGCGGTGTGTCGACCGCGAGTGCCATATTAGACAAGGGCAGACTGTTTCAAGGTAGCGTCGACTACTTCTCCTCTTCCCACGAAAGATCGCACATACTATGCGCGTTTGGAATGTCCACTCTGCCGAAAGGAACTGAATGCTACGCATTAGTATGGGAAGGGGAAATGGGGGCTTTCTATGAAATTGACCAGGAGCTCAACATCACGTTGATCGCTGACGTTCTTAACCAAACTGGTAATCGATACGGACTTCTCTATGGCCTAGCTGATCCTACATTCCCTAAAAACGGACCATATCCCCGCTCGTCGGACGCAGGAAAATTGATGGCCGTTGCATCATTCTCAAGGCGCAGTTCACCAACTGAAGAAGAGAAGCAACTGCTCAGCTTCCTGCTTGATGGCCCATACAGAAAGCTGAGCGATTACGAGGGCCTTTCACAAGCACCTCACCACAACGCTGGATTGGAAGATCCCGAATTCCGCAATTTCGCGGGAATCTACAGCGATGCAATTTTTGAAGTTTTCCACCGGTTCGCTAGAGCAAACCTGAAAAAAGGATTGCCGCTGGTAATAGCTGGCGGATGTGGCCTGAACTGCGACTGGAACACCAAGTGGAGAGAGACAGGCCTGTTCTCTGAGGTATTCGTCCCACCTGTCGCGAACGATTCAGGGGCCGCCATAGGCACGGCTATAGATGCGCAGTTCCGCTATACCGGAGACCCGAAAATTCACTGGGACGTCTACTCGGGCCTCAGTTTTCGCCCAGGGAGTGAGATCGATTTAGGCAGGTATGACGTGTATGAGAAGAATGATGATAGAGTCGCCGATATGCTGGCGAATGACCTTATCTTGGGATGGGCGCACGGAAGATATGAGATTGGTCCCCGAGCGCTCGGCAACAGATCCATCCTTGCTGCTCCGTTCCGGGACCAGACCAGAGTGCGGCTAAACGAGATCAAGCAGCGTGAACAGTTTCGGCCCATCGCCCCTGTCTGTCTTCGGGAGGAGGCCAAGAAGTGGTTCGGATGCGAGCACGATAGCCCGCACATGTTATATACCTATCGTGCGACAACGGAGGCTCTCTTGGCCGTCACACATGTAAATAAGACTGCTCGTCTCCAAACGGTCACGTCTACAACCAACAAAGATCTTCACGATCTGCTCGCCGCGTTCAAGGCTCGCACTGGCTATGGAGTTCTCTGCAACACATCTCTCAACTTCAAGGGGAAGGGCTTTATTAATAACATGCGAGATCTCGGCGTCTACGCCGTGGAGCATGGTCTGGATGGGTTTGTCGTCGAGGGGCGAGCATATCTCCGCAAAAACTCCCCACGTTATCAGGTTTATCTGGGAAGCTCTGCGCCCCACAATCTCTCGGCTTTCAACTGACCTTAAAAACTTCCATGGACATGGATCTATACCCTCTTGGATTCGAAGAATGCGATGACCTTCGATCTGCTTTCATTCGGGATATTATTCTAAAGCAACGTGAGATCGCGATGAAAACGGTCGAGAGCTTACACGCGGAATCAACGCTTATTCCTAAGCGGCTTTTAAGATATTGGCATGATCCAATCGATTTGCCCAACGACGTCCGCGCATGCCTCGAAAGTTGGAATTGCCTCGCCGACGAGGGTTTCGAATTTCACATGTTCGACGATGTCAGCGCAGCCAAATACATCGCGGATACCTACGGTGAATCGGAGTGCAACGCATTCGCGCGCTGCGGCCATCCGGCGATGCGATGTGACTATCTGCGTATGTGCTTCATACTCGCGGAAGGCGGTTTCTATGTCGATGCGGACGATGTTCTTCTTGGCGATGGATGGAGAGAAATTTTTCGCGACGGCAGACTCAAGGTGCAGCCGCTGTGTTATGACATCACTGCCGGAGGAATGATGCCAGCGGCCGATATCTGGCGATCAGATCTGCCGACCGGCAAACGAGTCTTCTACGTCAACAACGACCCGATTGCTGCTCCTGCAGGGCACCCAGTCCTGCGACGTGCGCTTATACGCGCCACCGAAAAGCTGCTTGGTGCGAACGGCTCTCCCGAAATTCAGTCCACGACGGGCCCCGGCAACCTTACTGCTGCACTGGCGGCCCATGCACGTCAGTTAGAACTGTCGGGCCTGCCGTTAGATTTCGAGATACTGCGTGGGTGGGATTCGATTGCCGAGATGCGATGGAATCTCTCCTACCGAAGTGATGCTCGTAACTGGCGCAATGTATATGGCTGCTGAAGCCCGATGACTTGGGAGCCATTGCAGTGAATCTCCAAGATGTTTCTGGCCGGCTTCGTAAGCTCGTCTTCCGTGCGTCGCGCATCTTGTTGTGTGCCCTTCATGGTGGTAAGATCTCGGCGTTCGGTATGGGCAATGGAAAGATCGGGATGGTTCTAATTGTGAATCTCGACCGTCACCCACAGAGACTGCGGCGAACGTTACGCGAATTAAGCCGGTTCCGAACCGCTGACGGTGCACCACTAACCTCAATTGCACGCAGGCTGGCAGCGGTGGACGCTCGCGACGGTCGTGGCATAGCCGCGACAGCTGATGTCGATCCAACATACCGATTGGGCGATCAGCTCTACGTTCAGCCGGATGCGAGGCTGGCGGAGTGCTTCGGCACCGAGGAGCCGATCAGAATGACCCGGCAAGAGATCGCCGTTGCAAGGTCGCACATCGAGGCTTGGAAGGCTATTGCCGTCGGACCCCACAGTCATGTTTTGGTGCTGGAGGACGATATCTGGTTCACGCGCAGGGCGGCCGGTGTCATTGATAGAGGATGGCATGCTGCTTCCAAGCGTTGCGCGGACAGCGGAGGACCAAGTCTGCTGTATCTATCATTTGAGGACGCTGGTGGGACGGCAGAGCGCTCAGACGTCTGCGAGGCGCTGTTTAGGCCAATGCGCGGGCTCTGGTTTCTGTCGGGATATATCCTGTCTGCCAAGGGTGCGGAGATTTTATTAAGATCAATGCCGGTCGTCGGTCCTGTCGACATGTGGATCAACTATCGTTTCACGGAGCTTGGTGCACTGGCGCTGTCATTTCCGGCGATCAATCAGCGACCGGATGTGGGCTCGAGCAATAGCTATTCAATTCTGCCCTACCTCGCGCGAGCGGGAATTGTAGATGCAAATGCTGTTGGGGCGCCTGGCCGAGTGACCGCCGGCCCGGTCTGCGTCTGGACCTCTAGGCGCGACCGAGAAGGCTTGGCCATGGCTCTGTCAATGCTCGGCCTTCGTGTCAGAGCGTTCGACGGCGACGAGGACGTGATCAGTGAGGGCGACCTGTCGGCGTTACTTGAGACATTCGACGCCCTCGTCGATGCCCCGTTGTCGACAGGTGCAATCCGCGGTGCGATTGCGCAGGAGAACGCTAGGTTTGTATTAGAAGGGGACGCTCGCATCGGACACGGTATGGATCGAACTTACCTTCCTCCGTCCAGAACCGCGATTCTTACAGACGTCGAGCCGAGCGACGCCTCGTGGAAACCATTATGCGCCTTGCTAGGCCTCGCCCTCCCGATCCATGCATTTCCTGTCGGACCTTCACGGAATCTAAGGGTCTTCCGCGACGATCGTGCGACGCTTACTCGACCAGCCACCAGCTCTCGGTATCGGTCCTGTTCAATGGACGACTCTCCTTGGGCTATACTCACGGAAAGCGGTTGGCCCTCGCAGTCGAACTCTGATCGGCCGGTTCTGCCCAACGAAGATTGTCTCGTCCGTGTGCCGATGTCGACCGCAACACCGCTATTTCCAGGAGGCGTAGAGACGTTTCCCGGCAATATGGCGGCGTTCGATCGGGATGGGGTAGTATACAATCCGGAGGGTGCGCAGCTTATCTTCAGTAAGGTTACGACCGGAAACAGATCGTATCGCTCCGGCACATTTGCCTCCGTGCGTTCGTTTCAACACGGACGGTTCGAAGCGGAGATAAAGGCCGCTCGCGGTTCCGGCCTTGTGACCGGTTTTTTCCTCCACAGGGACTCTCCTAGGCAGGAGATCGACATCGAGTTAACCGGTGACGATCCGCAGTGCGTGCTAGTGAATGTCTATTTCAATCCTGGGGATGACGGAGCGGAGATTGGATTTGGCTATCGGGGTTCACCCTGCCGCATCGACCTCGGGTTTGACGCTACCATAGACTTCCATCTCTACGCGATCGACTGGAGGCCAGGCTACATCTCTTGGTCGGTAGACGGCAGAATCATTCACGAGCGTGTTGGGTGGGGACCTACGCCACTTCCACACCTCCCTATGCGTTTGCACGCTAACTTATGGGCACCTCGCTCCAAGGAACTCGCCGGACGGTTAGATGAAAATTCCCTGCCATCAACGGCGACCTTCAGGAATGTATCTATCTGGGTTTAAATTACCTTGGATGGTTAAACAGGGGGCATGCGAACCTCATAATCTGGATGTGCGACACGATGTGTGTCGCAACGCCTCGTTGCGATTGCTGTGCGTGAGTTTTAAATTTATCCACGAGCAGGAACCTTGAGTTTAATTCTGATGTGGGAGGCGACCTCGGATACGTCGTAATAGACGAAATGACCGACGCGGTGGTGAGGAATGCGCCGGAGCTTCGTCCAGTTTCTCAGGGTAGCGATGGAAGGCTCTTTGTTGGCGGGGAAAATCCCGCTGTTACGCAGGCCGATGATGTCCGTGAGTTGGCTGGCAGTGGATGTGATTGGTTTTGTTTCCATGCCCAAGCCCACGCGGTCAACGACCGGTGGGCGGAGAATCGGAATCACGCGGCGATGGACATCGCAGGAGAAGGACCGGCATCAGCTTTTTTGGGGATGATGCCAAAGAACTGTTCCGCTTCGTCGGGCATCTTCAATTCGAGGTAATGTTTGCGGATGATCGTTTCCGAATTGCCCGCCTGCAGCGCCGCTTCGCCGATGGAGCGAAATTTCGCGACGAACATCGAAATGAACGTGTGCCGCATGACATCGTGGGAGAGCGGGAATTTCTGCGCCACCTTTTCGCGGATGTGCTGAAGGTTGGTCGGGATGATCGGGAATTTCTTCAACGGGTAGGCCCGCAGCCACGCGACCAGGTTGGGTTGAATCGTGACGTTGCGCGGTTCGCGCACCTTGGAGACTTCGCCGTCGATGCGAATCACGTTGGTTTCCATTTTCACATGCGAGGGCTGGAGCCGGAGGATTTCCCCAGAGCGGAGGCAGGGCCGGATGCCGGCGAACAGGCAGAGCGCGAAGAACGGAACGGCGGCAGGGTAGTGTCCCTCGACGAAGGCCATAAGGGCCTTGGCTTGCTCGGTCGTAAACGTTACCGCGCCGCCACGGCGACGGCGAATCCGTCGGGCCGGGATTTTTTGTAGCGGATTTTCCACGATCCATTCCCGTTGCTGGGCAAATTTGAGGAACGTGCTGACGATCCCACGGCGGTTATTGAAGGTCTTGGCACCCGCGCGATCCGCTTCCAGATAAGCGCGGAGGCGGTCTCCGGCCACCTCCGCAACGGTCACTTCTTTAAACTGCTTTTGAAGGCGTTTCAGGTCGCGCTTGATGCGTGTGAAGTGGGGTGCTGAAAGCAGGTCTTGCTCCCGCTCGTGTTGCTTTTCCGCAGTGTAGGCCGTGATGGCTTCGGACAGCGGTTTCTGAGAAATCGGCTCGCGGTAGTTGTCCAACGCGAACTCGACATAGAACGAGAGTGACTGGGGGAGTCCCGCAATCCGGCGAAACATGGACTCGGCTTCGTGAAGTTGCTCATCGGTCAGACGCGTGGCGGCTGCACGAATACCGGTTTCGCGCTGGAGCCATTGGATATCTTGAACCTGACGCTCCGCCTCGGCTTCCTCGCGCGTCGCGAAGTTTTTGCGGAAGCGTTTGCCGTCGATGCGGGCGTAGAGTTGGAAAACGATATTCCCGGAGGGATTCGTGAATTCTGAGATGACGAACGGACTGACGTGTTTCATGGCCGATTTGGCCGGTCAACGTCCCAATCGGTTGTCAGGTAAATTAACTCGTTGATTTAAAACGAGAAACTGGCGGAGAGGGGGGGATTCGAACCCCCGGAACCCTTGCAGGTTCATCTGATTTCGAGTCAGACGCGATCGACCACTCTGCCACCTCTCCGGCTGTCGTGGAGGGGCGAACGTAGGACCATGTCGATAAAACGGAAGCCGAAAGTTTCCCGACTCGCGGGGTTCTCTCTCGGAGAACTCGTTTAGATGTTTTCGTCCTGGCCTGGAGTGAGTTCGCCCCGGTTGGCGGGCAGGTGGTTGGGTAGGAAAAAGTAGTAACTCATGAGCCACCAACTGCGCGACGAGCGGTAAAACAGGATGGGGAAGCCGAGTGCGCCCACGCCGGCAACGATGGCGGCGGTGAGTCCTGACAGCATTCCAAACAGATACAGGAGCAGCACGGGCAGAAGAAAACCTACGATGGTCACGCCGTAGTTGAGCGACATCGATCCGAGGAAAAAGCCTTCGTCGCGCTCGATCTTGAGTCGGCAGTCGGGGCATTCGGAATTCAGTTCAAAGAATGATCCGTCCTTGAAGAGTTTTTTGGCACCGCAGTTCGGGCAGCAGTGCGTGATGCCGCGGGTGAAGATCTGGCCTTTGGTGACTTTCATGATGGACGTGGAAACGAGGGGGAGTCTGCAAAAGGGTAAATAAAAAAGGCACGCCGGAAAACGGCGTGCCTTGAATCAGAAGCGCGACGGCGAGGCTTATTACGAGCCGAGCTGGTAGCGGATGAAGCGGCGAACTTGGATGTTCTCGCCGGTCTTCGCGATCGCCTCGGTGAGGATTTCCTTTACGGACTTTTCAGGAACCTTCACGTAGGGCTGATCGAGGAGGGCGACAGTCGAGAAATACTTCTCGAGTTTGCCTTCGACGATCTTTTGCACGGCGGCGGGAGGCTTGCCGGCGACCTGGGCGGCGGCGATCTCACGCTCGGCGGCGACATCGGCCTCGGGGATCTGATCGCGCGAAACACAGGTCGGATTGGCGGCGGCGATGTGCATGCCGAGGTTGCGAACGAGGGCCTTGAAGTCGTCGTTGCGGGCAACGAAGTCGGTCTCGCAGTTGACCTCGATCATGACGCCGACTTTGCCACCGACGTGGATGTAGCTCTCGACGAGACCTTCCTTGGCTTCGCGATCAGCACGTTTGGCGGCCGAAGCGGCACCCTTCTTGCGAAGGATGGTGATGGCTTCCTCGACGTTACCATTGGTCTCAACAAGCGCGCGCTTGCAGTCCATGAGACCGGCGCCCGTCTGGGAGCGCAGGTCGTTGACTTGGGATGCGGTGATTGTGGTGCTCATTAAATAAACAGGAGTTGGTTATTCTTTGGGGGCGGCGACCTTCTTGCGGGGCGTAGCGGCCTTCTTCTTGGCGGCGGCGGCGGCGACGTCGGCCTCGGTGATGTCAATGCCGCTGGGGATACTGACCTTGGAGAGATCAATCTCGCCCTCTTCGTTGACGGCGCCGGAAGAGGCGGCCAGCTCGGAGGAGACGGCGCGGAGGTCGGCCTGACCGCGGGTGTTGCGGCGGCTCTCGCGCTGGGCGAGACCGTTCTGGATGGCCTCGACGATGGTGTCGACGATGAGGCGGACGGACTTCACGGCGTCGTCGTTGCCCGGGATCGGGTAGGCGAGCTGGGTGGGGTCGGAGTTGGTGTCAACCAAGCCAACGCAGGGGATGCCCAGGCGCTTGGCCTCGGCGACGGCGATGGCCTCGTGGTTGGCATCGACAACGAAGAGGGCGGAGGGGAGGGCGTTGAGCTCGATGATGCCGGAGAAATTCTTGTTCATGCGCACCATCTCACGCTTGATGGCAGACTCTTCCTTGGAGGAGAGCTTGGCCAGTTCGCCGGAAGACTCCTGCTGCTGGAATTTTTTGAACTTGGTCATCGATTTCTTGACCGTGGCAAAATTGGTGAGGGTGCCGCCGAGCCAGCGGTCGACCGCATAGGGCTGGTGGGTGGCGATGGCCGCTTCGCGGACGATTTCCTGGGCCTGGCGCTTGGTGCCGACGAAGAGCACGTTGCCACCGCCTGCGACGGTGTCCTCAAGGAAGGAGTAGGCCTTTTGGAGCAGCTCGTGGGTCTTGCCGAGATCGATGATGGTGATGCCCTGACGGTGATCGAAGACGTAGGGCTTGGAGCGGGGGTTCCAACGCTTGGTCTGGTGGCCGAAGTGGACGCCGGCGTCGAGGAGGTCTTTGGGAGTGACGTTCATGGGATTGATCTATGTATCTTTGAAACACAGGTCGGCCATTGGGCCGCCTTGCGATCGAGATGAGTGTTGTGGTTGTTGTTATTCCAACGCCCGTGATGGGTGAAGGAAGGCAAGAGCACAGAGAGTGGGAAAGGGGCTGGCAAGCGGAGAATCGGTATTTTTTTTAAATGGCCGTTGACAGAGGGTAGGTCGGGAGCATGGTCTGGCCCTCCCACTTATTGCAGGGTGGAGCAGCCCGGTAGCTCGTCAGGCTCATAACCTGAAGGTCGTTGGTTCGAATCCAACCCCTGCACCCAATTTCAAGCCCTTAGAGCACATCTAAGGGCTTTTTTTACGCCTAGTTACGGCATTTTTTGTTCCGATGGTTGCTGAAGACTACATCGGACAACATAGGGCAACTTTGGGCATCCTAGTTACCGATTCAGAGCTGTGCGACACACTCTTTAGCACCGGGCTCACACCTCAGAACAAAAAACTGCTGAGTAGCATATCCAAGGAGTGCCAACTCGTGCGTCGAGACGGCATCAAGTGGAATCAGTGCTTGAACTACCTTGGCCAACGCCAAGCCATCGTGATCGATAGCAATCAAGTGCGGACGCTTCGCGCCGGCCCAAAGCTGGCCGAGACAGTAAAGTCTTTGCCGTCGGCCAACAGTGCCATTGCAGGTCTCGCCATCGAAGTGACCAAACTACTGAACAAGGTCCGCGAACGTCACGATCTCACACCCGAACAAAATACTGCGATGGTGCGCTTCAAAGAGGTGCACCGGCAGGCATACGAGTTGGTTTCATAGTCCCTTTTCCTAAACATGAGCATCCTCACCCAAATCTCTCAGTCGCCCATCAAAGCCGCCCCAGATGTTTGGATTCAGAGGATAGTTCTTCTGAAGCAAATCACACCCGATCCCGTCGTCATTCGCGACATTCCGCTACGAAAGGGGTTAAACGTAATCTGGGCCGAGGAACCGGAGTCGGATGAAGATACGGGTGACATCGCTGGTCATAGCGCAGGCAAAACAACTTTCTGCCGGCTCATGCGTTACGTGCTCGGCGAAAGCACGTTTTCCAACAAGGCGAATATGCAGGCTACGACGAGCTAACGCCCGACAATCGCTGGAATCGCCTACTCAAAGCTGGGCTCAAAATCGTTCGACCGTGGATACGGAGTCCGGATCTTGAACGGAGTTGGGTAGAACTCTTCGCGGCGTTTGAGGACGTGGGCGACGAAGCCCGTCCCCGCGCCCTTCTCGACGGCCTGCGCTACGACCGGCAAGCCACACGCTACCGACCCGCCATTTCCTGGGTGGAACGAATCCTCAACCTGCTTTCGCCCGACCTCCGCTCTGGAGCCAAGCCCGCCCCCGGGCTGCTCTTCGATATGAACCTGCTCTTCGAGCGCGTGGTCGAGCAACGTATGGCTCGCTGGGCGTCCGAGCGCGGGTGGGCGATGGAGACGCAGGACACCAGCCGATACCTTACCGAGATTATTTCAGAACCCAAACGCTGTGCCTATCAGGTCAGACCGGATCTAGTTTTCAGGCATAAGCGCGAAGTGGTCGCCATCGCCGATGCAAAATGGAAGCGCCCGGAAGTCAGCTCGCGTGGTTTTGTTCTGCCAGCCCAACCCGACCTCTACCAACTCCACGCCTATGCGGCGGTGTTTCAATGCAGCCAACTCGCCCTCATTTATCCGTGGAGCGAACGTTTCATCACGAACCAGCCCACCGTCTTCGAGATACCGCCTGGCGCGGATAAATCAGTCCAAATTGCCATCCACTCCCTCGACGTAGGAAGCGACGAATTCCCAATTTTACCCACTCTCAGTTTCGGGAGACAAAATCCTTCATTCCCCGATGTCTGCCACTCATGACAGAAAATACTTGGTCCGAGTCGCGCGCGAGGTCGCCAAGGCCCTTAAGCCGGGGGCAAGGAATTGCCGACTCCGAGTGCGTTTACCTGCCGGTAGTTCAGCGACGGAAACAGATGGTTGGCGCGTAACGATCGGAGACCTAGGTAAGGGACGGCCAACTATTCAAGTGTGGCTGGATCGCTTTGCGGGGAAAAGAGCCCGGACTCTATCAGCATGGTTCGAGGGCACTCGGGATCAAATCAAAGTGCTCACCCAGCGGGTAGAGAAGCGACTGACTCCGGTGAGAGTCATTACGGTCTTCGACACCGAAGAGCGTAAACACCTGCGTCTTCAAAAACCGCTTAAGGAAACGGAACTGGAGCTACCGTTTCACGAGAAGCATAGGGAAGGCGAAACCTTCTTCGGAATTTATGGCCGGGTCGGAATCGGAGATTCCGGCGCTGTGCAACGCTTCGTCTTCAAGGCGTCTGATTTCTTTGTCGCGGTCGCCTCCGCTCAGCGGCGAGACAAGGAGAAGCTGGATAATCGCGAAACTTATCCCAAAGAAGAAAACCGAAAGGTCGTCGCTCTGCATCTACGTCGCGAGCGCAGCGGTTGGCTCGCGACCCAATGCAAGGAACGCGACAACTACACCTGCACGGTGTGCAGTCTTCATTTTCCAGACCGCTACGGTCCCTTGGGCCAAGCCTTTGCCGAGGCCCATCATCTTGTGCCGTTGAGCAAGGTGAAGAAATGCGTGATGACCAAAATCGACGACCTCGCGACCGTGTGCGCGAACTGTCACCGCATGCTGCATCGCATGGACGGAGACCACGGCGATGTCGCCAAACTCCGTAAAATCGTGGCTTGCGAAAAACGGCGAAGGAAACCTTAGCCGAAACGGCTTCGATCTGCACCAATCCGTCTGGTGCCGGCGGGCATACCCAATCCCACCTTCCGGAGAAAGTGTCGGATTCGGGAGGGGCCAGCCTTAAGGAGCCTCTGAAAAACCATCCGGAAAATCGGAACATAATCTAGGATAGGTGTAGTGATATAAATGAGCCACCAAAGCACGTTTCTATCGCTAGGCTGCCTGACGAAGAGGACGAGAGCGGATCGTTTTTGGAAGAGATAAACGGTGTGGTGCTGTGGGCCGAGTTGGCGGCGGTGGTCGCGCCGCGCTGCCGGCCGGCCGCAGACCGAGGTGGAGTTGTTGCTAAAGCCGCACTGTCTGCAGTTGTGGTATAACCTCAGTGATCCCGGCGTGGAGGACGCGGTGCATGACCGGCTTTCATTCCAACGATTCCTGGGTTTTGATCCGCTCAACGAGCGGGTGCCCGACGAGACGACCGTGCTCAACTTCCGGCGCTTGCTGGAGAGTCACCAACTCTCGGAGCGCATTTTTTCCAATGTCAACGAAGGTCTCGTCTTGCATGGCCTGCTGGTGAAGACCGGCACGGTGGTGGACGCGACAATCCTGTCGGCGCCGGGCAGCACGAAGAGCCGGGACGGCAAACGCGACCCCGAGATGAGTTCGACGAAAAGAACGGGGACTAGCACTTCGGAATGAAGGCGCACTTCGGCGTGGATGCCAAAAGCGGTCTGGTGAATACGGTGAAGACGGCTACGGCGAGCGTGCACGACAGCCAAGTGTTCACCTAGCTGACCCACGGCGAAGAGACCATCATCGCCGGGGACTCGACCCACGCCAACGCGATGCTGAAGGCAAACTGACGGCAGGCCGGTCTGGTCTATTTGATCGCCGACAAAGGCGCACCGGCCAAGCCGCGCTCGGCGCGCCAACGCCAGCGCAACCGCCGCAAGTCCAGCCTGCGCTCCAAGGTCGAGTTCCCCTTCCGCATCATAAAACATCTCTGGGGCCATGCCAGTGTGCGTTACCGTGATCTGGCCAAGAATACCGCTCGCCTGCACCTGCTCTTCGCTCTGTCCAACCTCTACCAAGTGCGTCGTGCCCTGATCGCCGCCACCTGAAACCGGGCGCAGCTGCGCCCTCACACCACCAAATCACGCACAAACACCCGAAAAATGATCCTAAAACCCACTCTTCACCGCTTCCTCTCACGTCAAAAACCCGCCGCGCTCTTCGCCCGGTTATAACGAAACGTTTTTCAGAGGCTCCTTAATGTGTCTCAATGATTGGGATGATCGGGAAGTGAGGCGGCATGGGAAAGTTCTGCTTGGGTGCATGGAGCCATTTGAGGATTGGCATAGGCCAACAGGACACTGGCGGCTTGATTTTGATCTTTGGTTCCAAGTTCGACACGGATGCGATGCACCGTCGCCGACGGCATGAAGCGGCGGTGCGACGGTTTCCCTGAGCGGTGTGTAGCGGGCACGTAGGGTAGGTCGGCCGGACATCCACGACCAGTTGATCATCGATAAACAGTTTCACCCCGCGCGGGCGGTGGCGATCACGCGGCAGGATTTACCTGGGGTGTACACTGTCCAATCCCATTATGCTCCGCCGGCTTTTTTGACGGAGTCGGAGAGTTCACCGTTGGCGAAGTGAACGGGTGCGGAACCGTCGAGTGGTCACAGCAGGATCGTGCCGGGAAGATTCGTCAGCTCGACGGCGGGAATCGAGGGTGACCGGGCATGCGCGGTCTGCTTGCGGCCCATCCCGTGTATGGTCGCGGTCAGGTGGTCGAGCATGGGTGGGCGCGCCGCGATGGCTGGGGACTTGCGAGGCCAGGCACGGGTGGCGCCGGGCCAGCTGCCATTGTCCAGAAATGCAGTCATGGCCTCGGGCAGGCCGCGCACCCGGATGCGAACGGAGGCCGGGTCACGGGCATCGGTCACCCGCTCGCGGTCCCCGTCGGGGAACGAAACGATTTCCCCGCTGGAAATGTAGTTGAGAGCGTTGAAGTGAACGAAAGGACGGCAGTCGGAGAGGCGCGTGGCCGGCCGGTGGGATTCGCTGAGCAGGTAGGCGTGGTAGGCAAGATGGTTCTCCAGGATCGAGTCGAAGGGCGGCAGCGCTAGGTGTTCGGTGTGTCCGTTGTTCCAGACGACATCGTAGTGGGAGTCCACTACGTAGTGGATCGTCGCGTTTTCCATCATGAGGGTCTCCGTCTGGGTGTGTTCGCCGGCGCAGGCGTGGGTCATGGCGATGCGGAGGCATGCGCCGGTGTCTGTGGCCGCCTCGGCGAATACCGTGTCGGTTCCCTCGATCTCGTGGCCGCGGTAGAGCTCCGCCTTCACCTCGAGCGGCGCGGCCCAGTCGAGCACGGCGCGGGTGCCCGCCCAGTGAAGCACGTTGTGCACGTAGTGGGACATGGCGTTGGCGAAGCAGGAGTCCAGGATGAGCTGCCCGTTGGCGGACAGGAGGCAGCCGGCCCAGTCGTTGCGTTGGAAATAGGAGGCGGGGCGGGGCCATTGCGCGAGGAGGCCCACGCCGGTGAGGCGGCCGAATTCTCCCGCGAGCATACGTTGCTTCAGCGCGAGGCGTGGCTTTTCGACGATGTAATTGAAGCCAACGAGGGTGGTCTTGGCGGCCGAGCGATCCGTGGTGATCATGGCCTCCAGTTCGGCGGGGTCCAGAGTCGGGGGTTTTTCCAGATAGACGGGGATGCCGTGTTCGACGGCGGCACGGTGCATCTCGGCGTGTAGTGGAATAGGCGTAGGGATGACGACGTAGTCCAGTTCGGAGTCGCAGGCGCGGAACAGGGTGCGGTAGTCGCCGAAGACTCGGATGCCGCGCGCGGAAAAATGCCAGTGGTCGCATTCGGCGGCGAAGTTTCCGGGATGCGGGTCGCAGGTCGCCACCAGGCGCGCGTGTCCAAGCGCCTCCAACTTGAGGAGGGCTTTGTGGTGGGCGGCGGCGAAGCCGCCCATGCCAATGATCGCGACACGCAAGGCTGATGGTGATGTCATTAGGGAAAGGGTTCGAATGAACGCTCAGTCGCGTCTAGTTTAAACGCCGAGCGTATGAAATGTTCGCGGAACGGTCATGTAGAGACTCGGGAGGGGCGAAGTCAAAATCGGCGTAATGGCGGATCTAGTTGAGAAATACATAGAGACCGGAAAGGGTGGGTGGGATTGGAATCCGAGTCTTACTGATCAAGCGTGGACTTATGCGATATTAGGCTTTGCGGGTGGAGAGCCTGCCGACTCGTGTTGCGTCCATGCCGGTGGTAAATGCCAGGGTTTTCATGATGTGGTGCGCTTGTCCACGCGTGATGAGAAGGTTTTCACCTTTCCGAGAACGGAACACATAGGTTTCACCGCTGGGCTGGACTGCCAATGTTGCGTGGTAATCAGAGAATGGCTGGATTTAGAATTAGGGAGATCAGTTGCCGTTAATCAGACTGGTTGCTGAATCTATCGCTCTGCAAAGCTGTCAAAAGTGGTCCGACTCGGCGGCGTAGGCGCGGGCGAGGAGAACCACGGGGTGGGCGACTTCGGTGGCGGGGTGTCCGTGGGCGGCGAGTCCGCTTTGGATCTGCAAATGACAACCGGGGTTGGCCGTGGCGACGACTTGGGCGTCGGTCGCGGCGAGGTGGCCGATCTTGCGATCCTGAAGCCACGCGGAGGTGTCGGGCTGCGTGATGTTGTAGATGCCGGCGCTGCCGCAGCACCACTGGGCTTCGGCGCATTCGCGGAGTTCGACGCCAGGAAGTGACTTGAGGATAGCGCGGGGCTGCGAGCTGACTTTCTGGCCGTGGCAGAGGTGGCAGCTCTCATGATAAGTGACGGTGGACGGAGCGCCCGCAAGCGGGCTGCCTAAGGGGGCGGCGGGTTTGCGGAAATTGATTTCGACGAGGTATTCGTGGATGTCCTTCAGTTTCTTGGACCACGCGGCGGCGCGTTGCGTGTAGACGGGATCGTCGTGGAGAAGGTGATCGTAGGCGCGCAGGTGGGAGCCGCAGCCGCCGGCGTTGCTGATGATGGCGTCGAAGTCGTCCGGATTGATGAGATCGAGCTGGCGGCGGGCGAGGACGCGCGCGGTGTCGGTGTCGCCGTTGTGCGCGTGGAGCGAACCGCAGCAGGGCTGCACGGGCGGCGTGTGGACTTCGCAGCCGTTGGCGAGCAGCACGTCCACGGTGGCGCGGTTGACGTCGGAGAACGCTAGATCTTGCACACAGCCGGTGAGGACCAAGACGCGGCGTTTCGGCGCGGCGGGTTTCTCGATTGGCCGGATGAGCTGATGAGAAAATTTCGCGCGGATCGTCGGTGCCTGCGGTTCGAGGCGGCGGAGATTTTTCGGCAGGAGTTTCGTCAGGCCGGCGCGGCGGGCGAGGGATTGCAGACCGCTGGCCTGCCAGAGCCAGAGTGTGCGGCCGACGAGACGGAGCAGACGCGGGCGCGTGAAGAGGATGCGTAGCACAGACCAGCGGATGAAGTCGCGTTTGGGAGACGCGAGCACGGCGGATTTCTCGACGTCGGCGCGGGCGGTTTCGAAAAGCTCGGAGTAGTTCACGCCGGCGGGACAGGCGCTGGTGCAGGCGAGGCAGCCGAGGCAGTAATACATTTCTTCGCCGAAGGCTTTGGTGATCTCGAGTTCTTCGTCGGCGATGGCACGCATGAGGGCGATGCGTCCGCGCGGCGAATTGCGCTCTTCCTTCGTCTCCACGTAGGTCGGGCAGGTCGGCAGGCACATGCCGCAGTGCATGCACTGCTGGAGGACGGAGTAGTCGAGTCCCTTGAGAAGGTTTTGGGTTTTAACTGCGGAGGACACGGAGATCGGATTTTTACCGCGGATGGCGCGGATTCCAAGCAGGGAACAATGCGATGTTATCCGCGTTGATCTGCGTTATCCGCGGAATAATTTCAGTCGAAGATTTTGCCGGGGTTGAGGAGGCCTTCGGGGTCGAGGGACTTTTTGACGAGCCGCAACAGATCGTAGGACGCGTCGCCGAGCTGGCGTTTGAGGAAGGGTTTTTTGGCGAGGCCGACGCCGTGTTCGCCGGTGATGGTGCCGCCGCGTTTCAGGGTTTCGTCGACGATCTCGGTGAAGGCGAGTTCGACGCGGTGCATCTCGGCGGTGTTACGTTCGTCGGTGAGGATCGTGGGGTGCAGGTTGCCGTCGCCGAAGTGGCCGAAGGTGGCGATGTTGAGGTCGTGTTTTTTGGCGATGACCTCGACCGCGCGGATCATGCTGGCGAGTTCGCTGCGGGGAACGGTCACGTCTTCGAGGATCGTCGTGGGGCGCAGACGGGCGAGGGCGGAGAACGCGCTGCGGCGCGCGGTGGCGAGTTGGGCGGCCTCGGCGGCGGTGGCGGCGCGGCGGACCGAGGAGGCTCCGTGGGCGCGGCAGAGTTCCTCGATCTTGGCGGCTTCGTCGGCGACGGCGGCGGGGTGTCCGTCGGTTTCAACGAGGAGGATGGCGGCGGCGTCGCGGGGCAGGCCGACCTTGGCGAAATCCTCGACGCAGCGGAGCGTCTTCTGGTCGAGGAACTCCAAGGTGCAGGGAATGATCTTGGCGGCGATGATGGCTGAGACGGTTTCGGCGGCGGCGTCCATCGCGGTGTAGGTGGCGAGGAGTGTCTGGCGCGCGGCGGGCTTGGGGAGGAGCTTGAGGAGAACCTGGGTGACGACGCCGAGCGTCCCTTCGCTTCCGATGAAGAGATCGCGGAGGTTGTAGCCGGCGACGTCCTTCACGCACTTGGAGCCAAGCCAGCAGATGGAGCCGTCGGCGAGGACGACCTCGAGGCCCATGACGTAGTCGCGGGTGACGCCGTATTTGAGTCCGCGGAGGCCGCCGGAGTTTTCGGCGACGTTGCCGCCGATGGTGGAGATTTTCATCGAGCCCGGGTCTGGCGGATAAAAGAGACCGACGGCGTCGGCGGCGTCGTAGATTTTCTGGGTGATGGCGCCGGCCTCGGCGCGGAGCGTGAGGTTGGCGGTATCGACCTCGAGGATGCGGTCCATCTTCACGAGACAGAGCACGACGGCGCCGGGAAGAGGGACGCTGCCACCGGAAAGTCCGGTGCCGCTGCCGCGGGTGACCACGGGCGCGCGGTGTTCGCGGGCAAGTTTCAGGACGGTTGAAACGTCGGCGGCGTCGCGCGGGAACACGACACAGGCGGGCAGTTGTTTGAGCGTGGCGGTGCCGTCGAAGCCGTAGGGCAGGATGTCCTCGCGCGCGGTGAGCACGCGGTCGGCACCGAGACGGGCTTTGAGTTCATCCATCAGTTGTATTTCGGACATCGAGTGGATGCTTTAGGATAAACAGACTAAGCTTCGACGGGTCTCACCGGACTGCGGCTTGCGCCGCAAGGAATGGCTTCAAAAATACCCGCCCTTTTCAGTGATCTGATGGACCGTCTGACCTTCGGCGACCCACGAGAAGATTTTCTTTTCGTTCGTCTTTATCTCTTCGGCGCGAACAAGGACTTCGTAGGCAATGTCACGGGGGATGACTATCACACCATCGATATCACCAAGCACCACGTCGCCGGGGCGGATGACCGTATCGCCGATCTTGATGGGAATCTGGTAATGCGTGATGAGGCAGCGTCCGAGCGAGCCGTTCGGGATGCGATGCTTGTAGAATACAGGGAAGTCTTTTTCCAAAATTTGATGTGTATCACGGATGCCGCCGTCGATGATCGCTCCTTTCACGCCAAGGCCGACCGCGGTGGCCGTCATGACACCGCCCCAGAGTGTGGCGCGCTCATCATTCGAGGTATCCCATACGACCATCGAGTCACGTGGCAGCTCGGTGAGCATTTGCGTGCGAAAGGTCATCTCGCCGGTGATTTTCACGTTGGGCGCGCTCTTAACCGTAAACGCGATGCCCGCGACGGTGCGTTCGGGACGCAGAGGCTTGATATGTCCGGGCAGTGCTTGATCAAGCAGGGCGAACTCACGCAACACGTCGCTGATCGCGCCGGTGTAGAGTTGCTCGAAGCGGGAAAGAAGTTCTTTCACGGGAATGGGGAATTCCTTGGTCGAGATCGTTTCGCGCGCGGCGATCAATTTTTCGAGGTTCATCATGCCTACTTCTTTTTTGTAGGCTTCGATGTCTGCATTTAGGTTTTTGGTCATAAAAAAAGGGAGTCAGGCGAGGCTGAAGCCTCCATCGATAAACAGGTTCTGGCCGGTGATGTAGCGGCCGGCGTCGGAACAGAGAAGCAGGGCGGCGCCGACACAATCGACGCTCTCGCCAAAGAAGCCGGACGGGATCGCGGCACGGACTTTTCCCGCGTAGGCTTCGTTGGCCAGCGCGACCGTATTGCGATCGGTCTGGATAACGCCTGGTGCGAGATTGTTGATGGTAATGCCATGCGGGGCGAGCGGCCGGGCGAGGCCGATGACAAGGCCGGTCTGCGCATGCTTGAGCGATGAATAGACGAGCATCTCCGGATGAGGTTTTACCTCTTGGGCGCTGCCTAGGGTGAGAATACGACCCCACTTGCAGTCGATCATACCGGGTGCGGCAAGTTGGAGGAGTTCGAAGCTGCTGCGATAGTTGACCGCGATCTGCCGATCGATTTCGGTGCGGGTAAACTCAAGCCAGGGCTTCTTGATCTGCATCGAGGCGTTCAGGACCAGGATGTCGATACCGCCAAGCGCGGCGATCGCGCCATCATACGTGAGTCTGGCGCCATCGTCGGTCGCAAGGTCGGCCCCTACGACGCCGGTTCGCACTCCGGTTGCGGCAATGCGCGCAGAAACGGCGCGGGCCTGATCCATATTGCCCGTGCCATGAATAACCACATCGGCTCCGGCATCAGCCAGTGCAGTTGCGATGGCTGCTCCGATGCCCTGGCTGGAGCCGGTGACAAGCGCACGACGGCCTTTAAGATCGAAAGAGGGAGGGAGTTTCATGGGGCTAGTGAATGGATGTGATTCGTCCAGCGGGCTGAGCTATGCGTGACTGTAAGAGGAGTCGACCGGGTTAATGGACGGGAAGTAGCGGGCGTCATTTAGCGGAGGAGGGTGCCATACGTTGAAGCTGGTTGGAGCAGGCTGTGGTTGCCGCGATCAGATGTTTTGCATGGGCATTACGATGACGACCGGTGAAGTCATGTGAAAAACCCACCATGGTCACGGTGCCGACGATTATTCCAGAGCCGTCCCTGACAGCGGCTGAAAGGGCGTAGACACTTGGCTGGTATCCTCCAAAATCGGCACACACACCGGACCGACGGAAAGTGGCGATGCGTTTCTTTACGTCCAACGGGGTCTGATGCGTCCAACATTCCTTTGGAGCATGATCGATCAGGTGCTGGCTTTCCTTGGCGGAAAGTTCACTCATCAGCACCGTGCCGGAAGAGCCTAGCGTAAGATGAAACACCGAGCCGACTCGCACGGTAACCGAGGTTTCCCGGGGTGACTCGGCACGCAGCACGGACACGGCATGTTCTCCTTGTCTGACTGAAAGCTTAACGGAAAGCCCTGTATCAACAGCCAACTTGGTCAGAATGGGCCGGCAGGTTTCGACCAAAAGTTCATGACGTGCGAGTGGCTGCAGGAGGGGCAGCAGGCCCAGCGACAGTTCGTGCTGCCCCTTTGATGTCTGCCGCACCCAATCTTCCGCGAGAAATGTTTGCAGAATCCGATAGGTGGTCGACGGAGGTATTTTGAGCGTCTGCGAGAGCGCCTTGGCGGTGGTTTGAGCTTCTTGATCAGATGCAACCGCATTCAGCAGCGTGATGGCTTTCTTCAGAATGGGAATGGTGTGCGGCTGCATGAGGATTCCGGAAGGGCGGATTTAGTTTTCTAAAAGTGTGTCCTCATACAAGTTTTGTAATGAAAATTATTTTCCAATACATAATATTTTTATGGGTTAATATCCGCTTGCCGTTCCACGCTCGAAATACAGGAACCGTTTCGCTGCTAGGCTCTGCGCACGGTCCGTCCTGATCGCCATTCACCAGGTATCAATACTCCGCGCGGATGCATTGGTGCACCGATTTCATTATTTGCCAGAGCACCGATCAGCAAGTCCGTGGCTGCCGCCGCCACCGCCTCGCTTTGCTGAAAAACACCCGAGGTGAACTCGTCGTCGTCGGCAACGTGGAGATGTGCGAAACCGATATCCTTTGGCACGCACCATCCATAGGACGTTAGCAGGGCCGGAAGACGTTCCACGGTGGATATGATCGCTTCCGGTTTTTTGGCTCTTATCCATGCGATGATCTCACCATCATCATGGGTGACGAGGGGGGCCAATGGTGGTGTGGAAAACTCCTGGCTCAAGGTTGCGAGGTATCCTCCGCAGAAACGATGGTTGACCACCGATTCCACCAGGGGGTTTCCGATGTATCCTATTTTACGATACCCGAGACTCCATAATTCCCTCACTGCCGTCTGGGTCGAATGATGCTGGTCATTGGTCGCGAAATGAAGGGGCGGATGATGGAAACTGGTTCCAACGCTCACCACGGAAAAATGTTCCAGTGCTATCGGAATGTGACCGGCGTGTCCGTCCGCGGCCTCTGCGAAACCCTGTAATAAAACCCCCTTGATACCGCGTTCCTGCAAGATGTCTGTCAGGCTTCGTCCCTGCAGGCGGGGGGATCGCACCCAGATCCGCTCCATGGCATAACCCGCCGCCGCCGCTCTTTCCATCGCTCCTTTGTAAAAGGCCTGGCTAACCGGATCACGACGCCACGCCGACGCGGTGGTTTCGAGGTCGAGCCATGCCAGGTTCCATCGGACAGACGGAGCCCTGCGATTGCGAACCTGCGCCATCAACGCCGCCACCAACGGGTGTGGACGGTGGTGAAGCCGGGCGGCGATCTGCTTGATCCTTTGGCGGGTCGGCAGCCCGATACGCAGGTCTCCGCGCAGTGCGCGTGACACCGTGCTGGTCGCCACGCCGGCCTCTTGGGCGATCTGCGCCAATGATACATGTTGAGGTTCGATGGGGCGTGGCATGCCGAAAGAGCAGTGCATCCAACCGGTCGGTGGCAATTCTTTGCGCAACGCATTGCGCAACCGATCCGTGCCGGTGCGCACTTTGCGATGGCGATCCCCGCCCTCTCGTAGTCACAACCAAATACCCCTTCAACTATCATGTCACATCCTCCCATTTCGCTTCAGCTTTGGTCTGTTCACGGTGAAACCCAGCGCGATTTTACCGCCACCGTTGCCGAGGTCGCCCGTATCGGCTACACCGGTGTAGAGCTCGCCGGCTACGGAAATCTTGATGCCACGCGCGCCAAAATCGCGCTGGATGCCGCCAGGTTGAAAGTTTCCGGCATGCATGTGGGCATCGCCCGCCTGCGTTCCGATCTCAGCGGCGTCATCGATGATGCACTGCTTTTTGGAACTCGCGATGTCATCTGTCCCCACTGGCCCGAGGGTCAGTTCAACTCGGCGGCCGCCTGTCAAAACATCGGTGAGCAATTAGCGGCGATCGGTGCGACTTTGCGCGCTTACGGACTGCGCTTCAGCTTCCACAACCACGCCGTCGAAACCACGTTCTTCGAGGGTCGGACGGCGCTGGACTGGATGCTGGGCGCGGCGGCCCCCCGTGATCTCTACATGGAGCCGGATGTTTACTGGCTCACGGTCGGCGGACTGCGCCCGGAGAAATTTCTTCGCGATTACGGAGCACGTATCCCCCTCGTGCACATCAAGGACGAGACCGAACTCGGTTCCGGGCCGGTCAACTTTGAGCCGGTGTTCGCGGCCATCGATCAGATCGGCTCGGTCGAGTGGCTCGTCGTGGAGCAGGAAAGTTACAACCACGCTCCTCTGACTTCGGTGCGCCTGTGCTTTGAGAAACTCAAAGCCTGGGGTCGTTAAACCACGCATGCATTCACTCATCCAACCTCGCATTATCCCATGAATACTTCCACTCGTGTTATGTTTCCCGTTCCCGGCAAGGCCGAGCTGCAGAGCTTTCCCATGCCCGTGATCGGCATCCCCACCGATATTCTGATCGAAACGGAATACAGCATCGTCAGCGCAGGAACGGAGCTGGCCTGTCGCGCCGGCATCGAAAGCTGGGCGCCTCTGCCTTTCTGTCCTGGTTACGGCTCCGTCGGCAAAGTCATTGCCAAAGGTGATGATGCAAAAAATGTCCAAATCGGCCAGCGCATCCTTACTTTCGGCAAGCATGCCAAACATGCCCTTGTTGAACATGTCGCTGTTCCCGTGCCCGAGGGCCTGAATCCAGCCGAGGCAACCATCGCCCGCATGGGGTCCGTCGCCATCACTTCGCTGCGCGCCTCCGACGCCGAACTGGGCGACTTCGTCGCGGTGATCGGACTCGGCGTTGTGGGCAATCTCGCGGCGCAGCTTTTTTCCCTCTCCGGTTGCGAAGTCATCGGCATCGACTTGTCCGCCGCGCGACGCGATCAGGCCAAGGCCTGCGGCATTGCGCACACCCTTGCGCCTGGAGGCGATCTTGTCGCCAAAATCACGGCTATCACGGGCGGGCGCATGTGCAACACGGTCGTGGAGGCGACGGGTCTTGCGGTCGTCGCCGTCGAGACGGCTCCGCTCCTCGTCGGCAAGCAGGGTGAAATTGTCCTGCTCGGCAGTCCCCGGGCACCGTTCCAGACCAATGTCACGCCCTTCCTGAACCAGCTCCATCTCTGCCGTCCCACCGTTGCGGTGAAGGGAGCCTTGGAGTGGCGCTACCCGGTTCGTGACGACGGCGAAGGTTTCTGCAAACACTCGATCGAGCGTAATGTCGGTCAGCTTCTGCGACTGCTTGCCCAAGGAAAACTCAAGGCCGCTCCGTTGATCACTCACCTCGCTTCGCCCGCCGACTGCCATGCCGTTTACGAGGGCTTGGCGAACCAGAAGGATGTTTACACGGGAGTGGTGCTTGATTGGTCCAAAGTGGGCTGATTCATCACGGTTCATGGTTCCTGGGGAGCTTTTGCCGACACTGCGTTGATTGCGTTCCCGGGCCTGGCACGTTTGCGCGCAGGCCGGGTGTGAACCCGCTGGTATTCCTCAATGAAATCACTGCCTTCGATTCCTTCCCTGGTCTGTTTTTGGGATTTTCAAGAACCGGCGGGTGCGCCGCGGGTAAGCCGCGGCGCCTGCGCTTATGCGTTGCGCGAAGCGGCGGGACCGGTCGCGCGAGTTGATGACGGGGTGTTCGGCCCGGCATCGGCGGAATTGAAGGCGGGACAGTGGTTCGAGATTCCACGCGCCGAATGTCCGGCGCTCGATCTTCATGGTCCCGAGGCGCAGGTCACGATCGTGGCTTGGTTGCGTCGTCATCGTAAGCGCGAGGTCCAGTGCGAGGCGGTCGCCGGCATGTGGAACGAGTCGCGCCGCCAGCGCCAATACGCGCTTTTTCTCGACCTGCGCATTCATCAGGCGGGGGATAACGTGGGTGGTCACGTCTCCGCGACGGGTGGCCCCACGCCCGGCTACCCGTGGTGCATGGACGCGGCGATCGGCGCGAGTTACCTGACCTATTTCGACTGGCACTGCGTCGCGTTTTCGTATGACGGGCAAACCGCCCGCGCCTACCTCGACGGCGAGTTGGACCATCGCGTGGGATTCAATCCCTACGCTTATTCCGGCGGTCTTTTTGACGCGGGACCGGCGGGTGCGGATTTCACCGTCGGCGCGGTGCATCGCGGTGGTGAGATGGGCAACTGGTTTTCCGGGAGGATTGGCGGGCTGGCGGTTTTTAACCGGGCTTTGTCAGACGCCGAGCAGCGCACGCTTTGCTCGTTGTTGCCCGAGAGTCCCAAGCCCTCGCCTTCCAAGCCTCCTGTTTTGGTGTGAGCAGGATGGTCCCGGAGTCGTTCAGGACTTTGGAGATTTTGAGCGCTTTCGAGCTGCGGGAGATGGCGGGGCGGGTGACTGCTTGCGGAGTGTGAAGCCATCCACCCAATGCGGACGTATGAGCACTTCGCGGGGGACTGAGGGAAACCCGGTCTCCCCTCGGAGCAAGAGAGTGTGGAGAAGTTCGACCGCAGCCTCGCCCGAGGCATCGAGGTGTTGCGATAGACCGGCTGCACCAACCGGTTCGCTGAAGTCACGATTAAGCAGGACGAGCCCGAGTTTTTCGGGCACCGAAAAGCCCGCGGCATTTAACCAGTGGAAAATATGTCCATGGTTGGTGATCACCGCGTCGGGTTTTCCCTTTCTGACCCAATCGAGCAGACTGTCCGGCTCCAGTATGGTGGGAAGGTGTGGTTGCAGAATGGTAAGTCCGGAATCGGGCAAGAAATGCTCTTTGGAAATAGCTCCGAGCCATTCGTAGCGCAGCCGCTGCTCGGCGATCATGTGATTGATAAGTCCGATCCGACGATACCCTAGCTCACGTAGGCGGAGGCAGGCGATATGCATGGCTTGAAATGCATCACTGCCCACACGGTTGATCGGCAGCGACTGCGGCGGATGCCCGAGTCCCACGGCTGAATATCGGCTCCATTGGAGTTGCGCTATGAGTTCTTGGTTGAAGAGGGGCATCAATATCACGCCCCGGATGCCGCGGCTGTGCAGAAGCCGGTCCGGTTGGCGCTTTGACCCGAGGTCTCTCTGGAGGTGAATGATATCAAGATTATAACCGAAACGCGCTGAAGAGGCCTGCATGCCGGCGATAAAGCTGTTGAGCCACTGACTGTGGATCTTGGGATCCCAGCGGTCATCAAGCAGAGCGGCGATGTTGGCATAGGCGCGGTGCTTGCGATTCAGGTCACGACGCGCGACCAGTGCGGAGAGGATGGGGTCGGGTTTGTAGTGAAGGGACTTGGCCGCCTGCCGCACTTTTTCCTGGGTGGACGGGGTGATGCGCGGATCGTTTCGCAAGGCCATCGAAACGGTGGCGGCCGTGACTCCGGCCACTTTGGCAATATCGGACTGAGTGGGGGAGCGCACAGGTTGATGCGTTTTCATTTAATAGATTAAATGAGCGATCCGTTGTGAGGCGGCAAGCCTCTGTGTCTGATCCCCTCAACCCCACAGCCCCGTTCACCGACCGGTAAGTCCCCTATCGTTTCTCGCTCATGAGCCAGACCTCTTCCACCTCCCAACATTTGCTCGCGCATTTTCTCAGGCGCGATCCACAGATCGAGTCGCGCATCGCGGCGGGAATTGAGACCCACCGGAAGGGGGATGGTCGTCTGCGGTTTGTGGACGATACAGGCTCCCCGGTGTCCAACGTGCGGGTGAGCGTGCGGCAGATGCGCCATGATTTCCTGTTTGGAGCGAATATTTTCCAACTCGGAGGTTTTGCCACGGGCCAGAAGAACCAAAGCTATGAGCAGGCGTTCTTGGAGTTGTTTAACACGGCGGTCGTGCCCTTTTACTGGTCCGATCTCGAGCCCGAGCAAGGCAAGCTGCGTTTTGATGCCGACAGTCCGCCGATCCACCGCCGGCCGCCTCCTGATTTTGTGCTCGATTTTTGCGACCGGCATCAACTGGTGCCCAAAGGACATTGCCTGACCTGGCACCAGTGGCTGCCGACCTGGCTGAGTAATTCCCCGTCCGAGACGGATGCAGTGATGCGTGAGCGCATACGTTTGATCGGCGCGCGCTACGGCCATCGGATTTCGATTTGGGATGTCGTGAACGAGCCGATGGAGAAATACCTTTTTCCCAAGGTGAAGGTGTTTGCCGATGACTATGCTGAGGCTTCACTGGAAGAGACCGCCAAAGCCTTCCCGGAGGACACATCCCTGTTCGTCAACGAGGCCACCACGTTCTCCTGGCGCGAGTTTCAAGACGACACCACCGGCTTTCATCTGTTCCTCGAAAATCTCCGCCTGAAAGGCTGCAAGATCGATGGCATCGGCCTGCAGTATCATCTCTTTTTCTACAATGAGAACGGCCTGACCACGACGGTCGCGGACTTGGTGAAGAATCGTGATTTGTATCTGGACCCGGCCCGTCTGCTCGCGGTGCTGGATTTATACGGCAAGCACGGGCTGCCGGTCCATATCTCCGAAATCACGCTGCCAACCTATCCTGATCTGGCCGACGCTGAACAGTTCCAAGCCGATTTGTTGCGCGAGCTTTACCGTCTTTGGTTCAGTCATCCCTCCGTGGAGGCCATCTACTGGTGGAATCTCAACGATGGAAATGCCAACGCCGAAGAGGGGAAGCTGCGTGGTGGTTTGCTGGATACACATCTGAACAAAAAGCCGTCCTACGAAACCCTGAACCGTTTGGTCCACGAGGAATGGACGACCGCATTCCAGCTGAACACGGACGCGGAGTGCAGCTTCCGAGGCTTTTACGGCGATTATGAAGTCGTCACCGAGTATGCCGGCCAGCGGATCGTGCATCAGGTCGGCCTGCATCGCGGGGCAGGGAACGAATTTTGTCTGTCCGTCTCGCCCGCTCCCGAATGGGCCGCGTCACACGAATCCCCCAATACCCACACTACCCATGTCTCACTTAAATAAGATCCTCCGCCGGGCGCTGCTGCCCGTTTTGACCGCGCTCTCGGTTTCCGCCGCTCACGCGTTTACAATCGATTTTAACACCGGCTACACGGACGGGGCCACCGTCAACGCGGTCGATGATCCCAACGTAGTGGGGACGAGCACTTGGGCGACCGCGTTCCTGGCCGGGTCCACTGAGCCCAGTGCCTCTAGTGTTAATCCTGCCGGCGGCACGGGCCTTGCGATGCGCATAAGCTCCACCACGTCTTCTACCACCTCTGACAGAGCAGCGATAAATCTCGGGGCGGCGGGCGGCCCTGTGGCCACGAACGAGATTGTCTTCACGGATCCAACCAAACTGGTTCAAGTGAAATTCGATCTCTCGTTGGCGTCGGGCTTCTCGGGAACCGGTGGAACCAATATCACCTATGTTCGTATAGGGAGTGGATTCAATATGTTCAATTCTGGTAATTGGTTTGGCATCGGACTGGATACCGCCGGTCGTTTTGTTATCTCTACAAAGGCCGCGAGCACCGACACGGGCGCTGTATCGCGCTATGTGGCCAGCGCTTATAGCGCCTTTAACGCGGCCAACTCCGACTATGTGGATTTTGGCAGTTACGGTAGCTATGTAACGGTCGACCTTAAATTCGATCCGGTTGCCAAAACCTACACCAGTCTCACGATCGGCGGTCAGGATCTTACCTCTTACGTGGGCGGTTGGTTTCTACCTACCAACGGCACCGCCACTCCGACCTCTGAACTTGGCATCATGATGAATGCCGGCATTACCGCGACATTCGATATCGACAACATTGTTATACAAAATGTCTCGAGCGTTCCCGAGCCGTCCACCTATGCCGCCCTGGTCGGCGTTGCCGCGCTCGGTTTTGTTATCGTTCGGCGCCGTTCCCGCCTTTGATTCCTTAACCCCCGGGCGACCCGGCGGCGTCACACGAAATTCCCCATACCCTATACTACCATGCTCCATTTCAATCAGGTACTCCGGCGAGCGCTGCTGCCCGTTTTGACCGTGCTCGCCGGTTCCTCCGTTTACGCCCAATACGCCACTGGATTTGAGACCCCGACTTTTACGGCTGGCTCTACCATCAGCGGACTCGATGGCTGGGCCACCAGCTTTGGCGTGGCCGGCACCAAGCTGGTGTCCACCGCCAACCCTTATTCGGGAAGTCAGCACCTGCGTCTTACCGACAGCACAACCGGGGCTGAATCCATCATTAAGAACGTAGGGGCAATTAACGTTACCCAACCGTTCACCGTCAGTTTCGCTTTCGCAGTGAGCAACGTTAGCGATGGAACGGGTGCCCAGGCCCAGATCTTGTTTGGCACCGCCAACAGCACCGTTGGCAGCAATCCTTACTGGTTTAATGTGTTCTATGATGATTCGTCGGCGGACACATTGGCCAATGGATCTCTATTTATCGGAACCAACTCCGCAAGCGGGCTTAGCGTTTCAAACATCAACTTGGGAGCGTTCACTACCTACGCCCCCATTGGTTCATATGTGAGTTTTTCCATTACAATCGATCCGACGACTTTTAAGTATACTTCGGTTACCATCACGGGTGCCACTTCCGGTTTGGTTGATAAAACTTCCGTGGTGCAGACCGGTGGAAGTCTCGGAACCGTTCCCCACTTATCGACTGCAGCCTCGTCAGTCCCGACCGATTTTACGGTTCTCACGGGCGGGAGCGATACGCTAACGCTTGATTTTGATGCGGTTAGCTTCAGTCAAGTGCCCGAGCCGTCCACCTATGCCGCCCTAGCCGGGATAGTCTCGCTCGGTTTTGTTATCCGCCGTCGCCGTTGCCGTCGTTGATTCTTTGATAGGCAGCTCGCGGCCGCTCGCGAGCTGTGTCTCCCAAAGCCGTGCGTGCAGCACGGCGCTCCCACCCCTCTTGTCCGTGTTTACCCCAATGAAAAAGACATCGGCCTTCACCCTTGTAGAATTACTCACCGTCATCGCCATCATCGGCATTCTGGCGGCCATATTGATTCCTGTCGTTTCCTCTGTGCGCAGCCGGGCTCGCGCGACCACGTGTTCTTCGAACATGAGACAGGTGGGCACGGCCATGTTGCTCTACAGCCAGGAGACCAAGCCACGCCACTTCCCCTACGCCTACCTCCAGGAATTGCCGGGCGGGGGGATTGCACAGCCGTGGGCGTTTACACTCGCGCCTTATCTGGGCCTCGAAAATGCGATTGGTTGGAATCCGAAGTCCAGTGTGGCCGGTGTCCTCACGTGTCCTGAATGGACGTATGATTCCGCCGTCCGCACTTCGGCCTACGCTTATAATCCCAACATCTCTCCCAAGAACGGGTCGATCTACGGCAAGCCGATCTGGAATTACAGCGCCTTTATCGAGCGGCCCGCACGCCTGTTTCTCCTGGTGGAGATCGATATGCAGGCGGAGTTCTATTATCCGTCCATGAATGGCTACGACGTGAAGCGCCGGCATCCGAACAAGGGCGCGAATTTTGTTTTTGCCGACGGGCATGTGGAGACGGTCAACACCGCCGTTCCCTACGATCTTACCGGTGCAACCGGCGACCCGCGCTGGATCTATTTACTCAACTAACCGATTATCCCATGCTCCCATCACCTTATAATTCCTTCCGTATCGCGGCCCTTGCCTCCCTCTTGATGGTTGGTGCGCTCGCTCCTTCCTACGGACAAACTGCGCAGGCCCGTATCGACATCAGTAGCACCGCGTCCGATCCGATTGATCTTATCATCGAGGAGGTCGGCAACGATGGGCGGGCCGATTTTGTTGCCGGAAACCGGCGAACGATCGTGGCGCATTTTCCCGCCACGACAACCTGGCAGGAGGGGTCGATCACCGTGAGTTCTGAAAAAGCCGGTCGTATCGTCCTTTTGCCGACGGGACCTTGGGTGCAGCTGAATGCGGAGACCAAATTGATGAACCCCGTGTTCATCGAATACGACAACTTCCAAGTGACGAGAACGTTGTTGGAAAACGGTAGCTTTGAGGAGGTCGGAACTCTGGATCAGCCGAAGAACTGGTATAAATCGGATGTTCCCAAGAGCAATCCACCGCTGACTCCAGAAACCAGTGCGCGGGTCATCACGAAAGATGCGCCCGATGGTAAAAATTATATCCGGGTCTGGCACAATTCGCGGCTGGGCCAGACGGTTGTTATCGATGCCAAGGCGCCGGTGAAAATTACTTTCAGCTATCGCTTGGCGACTACGGTACCTTAACGAAACAGTCCGCGGGGAGGTCCTCTTGGACGTGCACAGGCGGCCTCAATTCCGCAGACCTCCGCTCAATCCATTGCGCAGTCGAACCGGAGCGGATGTGCAGGCTTTCGCAACCGGTCCATGTGCGGTCGTTCAGGTTGAACTCGAACGGGCGTTTTTCCGCGCCCATCCCGACTTGCCTCCTTTCTTTTCCCTATGAAAATCGTCGACCTCAAGGTCCGCACCGTAGCCATTCCGCTGACATGTCAGCTTCGCCATAACACCGGTGTACACCCCGGTTATTTTCTCCGGACCATCCTGGAGCTGATCACCGACGAGGGCATCGTCGGCCTCGGTGAAGTCGGCGGCGGCGACCAGCGCGGCACCCTTCTGAAGCTCAAGCCCCGCATCGTCGGTCTCGACCCCTTCCACTTGGAGACGATCAAGCTCAAGGTGCTGCGCTCGATCTACTACATGTCGAACGCGCGACTCTATGCCGCGATCGAAATGGCGTGTCTGGACATCATCGGCAAAGCGATGAACCGCTCGCTGAGCGATCTCCTCGGGGGATCGGTGCGCGACGCGATTCCCATGATCGCCTACCTGTTCTGGCGGTATGATCGTCCGGACGGCAAGGATGACGAAAAGGCGGAGGATCTGGCCGACTGGTGCGTCGAACTTCACGAAACGCTGGGCGTCAATTCCATGAAGTTGAAAGCCGGCGTGATGGACCCCGACGAGGAGGCCCGCGTGCTCGAGCTTTGCCGCGAGCGCCTTGGTCCTCGTTTCGGTCTGCGCATCGATCCCAATGGTGTCTGGTCGGTGCCCACGGCCGTGCGCATCGGCAAGCGTCTTGAGCCGATCGGCATCGAGTATTTCGAAGACCCTTCGTGGGGGCTCAACGGCAACGCCGAGGTCCGCAAACAAATCCGGATTCCGATCGCGACCAACATGTATCCGGCGCGCTTCGACGATCTGGCGCCCGCGATCCGCATGGGCTCGGTGGACATCGTGCTCACCGACATTCACTACTGGGAGGGGCCGCGCGGGGTTAAGGATCTCGCGGCCGTGTGCCGCACGTTCAACCTCGGTGTGGCCATGCACTCGGGTGCGGAGTTCGGCATCGAGCTCGCCGCGATGCTGCACACCGCAAGCACCATCCCCGAGATGACCTTCGCCGGAGACGCCCACTACCACTATCTCACCGACGACATCATCGTAGGCGGGCTGATGAAATACAAAGACGGTGCCATCCCCGTGCCGAAGGGACCCGGCCTCGGTGTTCAACTCGACGAGGACAAGATGGCCAAATACGAGCGCGAGTTTGAGAAGCGTGGCGATTATTACGCGCGTTTCCACCAGGACCCGCGCCGACCGGAGTGGTATCCCATCGTCGGCGGCATCTGATGGCTGTGAATCTCCCCTCCGCGGTTCCTCGCAATAATATCCGCCCCTGTCCGCCTCATGATGTCACGCAGCCCCGCCGCTTCGCTCCCCGGTTGGATTGACTGGCGATCGCGCGGGTGGCTCGCGGTTGCCCTCGCGATGATGGTCACATCATTGCGGGCGGAGTCGGTGCTGACCTTCGACACCGCCGGATATGTGGACGGAGGCGGAGTGCTCGATGTTGCCGATGCGGTTGGCTCGGAAGTGTCGGGCGGCGTATGGACCGCAGTCTATGGCTCGCCGGGGACGGATTTGACAACGCCGGCCGGCACCGGCGTGACCGGCCGGTCGCTGCGCGTGACCGATGCCAGTTCCGCGTCTGCGCGCGCCCTCTATCTCGATACTGCGGGCACTCTGCAGACCGGGCAGCTTTTCCGCGTCGCCTTCACGTTCAAAGTCACGGGCGCGAGCGCGACCAGCGGCACCAGTCAGCTTACGATTCAGTTCGGCCGGGACTCCGCGTCGGGAACCACCAAGAACTGGCTCCAGTTTGAATGCAACGGCCCGAACGCGCGGGTTTATGTCGACGCAGGTTCCAATGGCAACCGCACCGCGGTGAACATCGGCACTCTGACGGCCGGCAGCTGGATCACGATCGACATCACGATAAATCCGGCGACCAAGCGCTACGAGAAGGTGCTGTTCAACGGCGTGGACGCGAGCGCCGCGGTCAAGGCGGTGAACAACGGGCTCATTCCGTGGAAAGCCAGTTCGGGTGACACCGTTTTGCCAAACGAGCGACTGTGGATCACGGTCGGCACCGACGACATTCTTACCCTCGATCTGGACAATGTCGTTCTGGATAATCCCGACCCCGGTGCGATGACCTTTGACACGGTGGAATACGTCAACGGTGCCACCGTGATCGGTGTGGACGATTCCACTGTGCCCGGGGACGTGTGGACGCGGACGTCGGGTGTCGACGCAGACTATACCACGCCGTCAGGTGCGGGAGTCGCCGGAGATCGTGCGTTGCGCATAGTGGACGCCACCGCCTCGGCGGCGAAGATCGCGGCCATCGACGTGGCCGGTGCGTTCGACACCACGCGCAATATCGCGGTCTCTTTCGATCTTCGCCTTTCCGGTGCCAACGCGGTCAACGGGGTCCTGCAGGCCGCGCTGCGTCTGGGCGACCATGCGGGGACGGGGGGCATTTCCAAATCATGGCTTCAGCTGGATTGCGCGGGGTCGAACCTGCGCCTGTATGTTGACACGACGGGGGAGGGGAATCGAACGCCTGTCGTGGTGGGAACGCTCGCGAGCGGCGTCTATCAACACGTGAGTGTTGTCATCAATCCCGTCACCAAGCGCGTGGAAAGTGTCGTGGTGGGCGGCGTCGACGTCACGCACCGTCTGCTCGCGATCAACGGCGGGCTGTTGCCTTGGAAATCATCCGCTGCCGATGCGATCACGCCGGGTCAGGTGCTGTGGCTGGCCACGGGAGTGACGGATCAAGTGACGCTCGACTTGGACAACGTCCGCCTTAAGTCGACCTACGAACAGTGGACTTCGGCGGCTTCTGCGGAGTGGTTGCCCTACCTGAAGTCCGGCACCGATATGAAGGTCCAGGCGGGCACCGCGCTCGATCTCAGCAGCCTCTACGACCGCACCGAGGCGGGAATGAACGCCCGCGGCTTCGCGCATGTGGACCAGGATGGACGGCTCGCGTTTGCCGACGGCTCGGCCTTCCGCCTGTTTTGCGCCGCCGAGTTTCTACCCGAGAGCCCGATGTCGGCGGGGACGCTCACCGACCAATCCATCCAGGACTACGTGGACCAGATCGCGCGCGCCGGCTACAACGCCTATCGCCCGCATTTTCTCGACGTTTACCTGATGTCGGGATCCACGACTGATCGAGCATGGAATACGACCCGCTTCACGCGCTGGCAAAAACTGGCGGCGAAGCTCCGTGCGAAGGGTATTTATCTCATGATGGACGCGACCACCTCGTGGAACTCGTTTTACGCCGAGTCGCCCAACGCCTTCTTCACCGAGGCGGCCAAGCTGAAGCGCCTCAAGGTAAAGCTCCTCTACGACCAGGACACGCGTGATCACTGGCGGCTCGCCGTCACCAATCTTTACACGACGCAGAATACAAACGTGCTTTTGCCTTACGGCGGCGTGGCGGCCAACACCGCCCTTCGGTATGATCCGCAGGTCGTCTACACCAACATGCGCAACGAGCCGTCGCTGAATTTCCAGCTCGCCACCGACGGCCTGCAGAATCCCGCGCTCTACGACGAGCCCGGCTTGGTTGCCGCCTGGCGCGTATGGTTGCAGGACCAGCAGGCGTATTACGCCACGCCGCAGGCTCTCAGCACCGCCTGGGGCGTGTCGCCCGCCTACACGAGTTTCGACGCGGTTCCGTTCCCCTACACGACGAACACGGGAGATCCCCGTTATCGGGACATGCGACGCTTCGAGGTGACCCTTGCGCAGGAGACCTACGCCTGGATGTTTCAAACGATCCGGCAGATCGGGGTGAAGTCCCTCTTTTCGGATTTCAACAACACCGGGGACCTCCCCAACAGCCTGATCCGCGACACCCTGGCGCTGGTGGACAACCACACGTATCATGATCATGGATACGAAATCGCTTCGGAGAACCTCTACTGGACTCACATCAACACCAGCGCGATGGACGACGCCATCGGCATGTTTCGCGGCATGGCCGACACGCGCCAGACGGGGAAGCCTTTCACCATCACCGAATGGGGCCATGTTTATTGGAACCCCTACCGCTACGAGGGCGGACTCTATTTCCCCGCCTACGCTTCCTTTCAAGACTGGTCGATGATCGCGCAACACGCCCAGCCCGTCATCATGTCCCCCGCGTATGCCGACCATTTTTTGGTCGGTCCCGATCCCATCGCCAAGGCGTCCGAATACATGGCGGCGTTCCTGTTCGCCCGCGGCGACGTTGCGACCGCGCAGGTGCGCAGCGAGATGGTCGTGGACGCGATCAACACACGCACCGAGGGCGATTCCGGCGGCGGGCTGGATTGGTGGGCTAAAGTATTGCCGTTCGTAACCGGTTTTTCTCTCCGGGTGGACTGGCCTGAGTCCATCTACGATGATTTCTCCGGTGCAAACCTCGCCGACGTGACCACTTGGAATGTCTCACTGGGCTCAAAGTCCGCGTTCTGGTCCACGGTGCTCACGTCCGCTGCCAGCACGGCCACGCTGCAATCCGGACGCCTCGTGCTCACCGCCACCGGTTCCTCATATCCGTCCGCCGCGTTGCGCTCCCCCGCCGGGACACCACTGGATTTTTTCACTCAACCCCTGCAGTTCCGCGTTGCCGGACTGCAACTCTCCACCGATTCCGTGCCGGCCAATCAGCAGGTTCTCCGCTTTGGCCTGACCAACGGCACGGGGCTGGCCTACTCGGCCACGTCGGCCCTGATCGTGGAGATATTCGGCCATAATCTCGTGAAGGTCGGCTACAAAGTCGGCGCCTCGGCGGGGGCCGCCTACACTTACGTGGCGACGGTGAACGATCTGGGCACCGCGCCCGGCACGATCACCGGTTTCAGCTTTATTCCGCTGGCGGTGGATCTCAATGCAGCCTCCACCACCGGGGCGGCGTTTGACCCGACCTTCGATTTGGTGATCCACCTCTCGGGCACGGGCACCCAGCCGGCCTATCGCCACGTGACCGGACGCTGGAACTCCGTCGCCGGCTCGACCGCGCTCACCGCCGCCGCGTGGGGTGCCACCAATGCCAACACCGTTGTGATGGAAGCGCAAAAGGTGGATGGCGTCGTGAATACCAAGCAGGTGACGGTCTCGCTCGAGGATTTTACCCTCGGCAGCCGCCCGATCGGTCCCCGGGCCGAGCAGGCCACCGTGCACAAGCAGATCCCGTTTCCGGGCACCAAACCCACGTTCGCCACCGTGCTCGGCGAGTTGCGGACCGCAGGGCTGTTGTCGGCGTCAAACCAGACCGTCGCGCCCGTGTCCGAGTCCGGCTCCAATCTCTACACCGGGCGTTACCAGACCGACACGGGGCAGCTCTTCCTCGAGCCGGGCAAGCGACTCTTTCGCGTGATCACTCCGCGCAGCGAGGGTGTCACGATGCCCGTCATCCTGAGCAATGGCTCTTCTGCGCCGACCAGCGCGACGCTTGACAGCCTGCAGGTGACCAATCTTCCGGCCCCCGGCGTGCCCACGCCGCTCGGTGTAATGCTCACGTCGCTCGATCCAGCAGGGGCGACCACGCTTGCCGATGCCACGCGGATGTTGCTGGTGGTTTCGTCCGACGCGCTGAATTCGGCGCAGCGTTTCTCGGATTATCGCCGCCTCGGGCAGATCGACAGTGTCAATGGCGTCAAATACGCGGGCAGGGGAGGCCTGCCGATTTTGCTGCGTCGCACCGCCGTCAATGTGCGCATCCGCACACTCAACGCCTCAGTCATGCAGGTGTATCCGCTCAACCACAACGGCGTGCGTCGCCCTGCGATTCCCACGACTTGGGAATTTGTTGACGGCCAGCCTTGGCTGGTCGCGAGCATCGACACCGGTGCGCTGGGCAACAGTCCGTTGAATGCGAACGGCCTCACCGATCCGGCGGTGTTCTTCGAGATCGCGACAGCGACACCGGTGACGGGAGCGCTGCAAGCCTGGCGGGTGAAGTATTGGGGCACGCCGGTCGCGTCTGGGCTTTCGGCCGATTCGGCCGATGCCGACGGGGACGGCGTGGCCAACCTTCTCGAATATACCCTGGGCACCTCGCCGGTTTCGGCGGCCTCCGTCGCGCGCCCCGTTGTTGAGCGGGGGGGCATTGCAGGTTCCGAATATCTGACGCTGGCCTTCGCGCGGGATCGCGCCGTGACCGACGTCACGCTCACGGTCGAGGCGAGCTCCGATCTCTCCGCCGGAAGCTGGACGGTCATCGATCCCCTGTTGTCGGTCAACCAGGTGTCCGTCCAGGTCGGCGCGCCGGCTGCGGGCTTTGACACCTACACGATCCGCGATGTCCAGCCGCTCTCCGCTTTTCCTCGCCGCTTCATGCGGCTCCGGGCCACCGCTTCACCGTGATGCGATATTTTATTTCAAACCCCATGTCTTATCCCTCCCCGCTTCGTCGTCTGTTTTTCGTCCTGTCTGCGTCCTTCGCGGTTACTCTGTCGGCGGCTACGTTGCCTCTGGATTTTTCCCGCGCCGCCAACATGGGCTTGCGTGACGAAGTCCCGGGTGATCGCCGGGGCGGCTGGACGGATCAAGGTCGCGCCAACGATCTGGCCGACTTGAAGCCCGGCGTGTTTGAGCGCGATGGACTTACTTTCACCATTCTTGATCCCGCGCGGAACAACAACCGGGCCTGCATCGTTCTTGCCGGTCCCAATCGCGGCTATTTGCCACGCTCGGCGGCGGTGACGGTTTCGTCGGCGGCAGGCTTCGGCTATCTTTATCTGCTTCACGGCACGGCTTGGACACCTGGCGGCGCGCCCGTCGCCGGTGTGATCGTGGTGCGCTATGCGGACGGCGCCGAGCAGCGCATTGAAGCGAAAGTGGGGCGCGATGTGGCCGATTGGTGGGGGCCATCGCGTCTGCCCAATGGTTCGCCCGTCTGGACCCGTGAAGGAGTTGATGGCACGCTCGGTCTCTACGCGTCCAAGTTCGCCATCCAGAACAAGCCGGTGCGCGAGGTCCGCTTCGAGAGTTCCGGCGCGGTCGTGTGGGGCGTCGTCGCCGCCACGCTGTCGGACCAGGACATCGCCTTTTCGAAGGAGAACCGCGTGACCTATCAGGCGGGCCGCGAATGGGCGTCGCTACCGGCCGTTTCGCTCGATGTGCGCAAAGACGGCGTGTTTGATTTCTCCCGTTTGATTGACGCCCCCGCAGGCAAATACGGCGCTATCCGGGCGACGCCCGCCGGTCATCTGGAGTTTGAGGGACGTGCCGGAGAACGCGTTCGTTTCTGGGGCGTGAATCTCACCTTTGGCGCGTTGTTTCCCGACAAGGAGGCGGCCGACCTTCTCGCCGAGCGTCTGGCCCGCTCCGGTTATAACACGGTCCGCTTGCACCACTATGATCGCGACCTGCTGCGGCGCGGCGGGAAAAACTCCTACGACTTCGATCCGGAAAAGTTGGACCGGCTCAACTACCTCTTTGCCGCGTTCAAAAAACGCGGGCTCTACATCAGCATGGATCTTTACACCGTGCGCAGCTTCGGCGCGGACGAAATTCCGGAGTGGGGCAAGCCCGTGCAGTATGCCTTCAAGGGACTCGTGCCGATTTACGACAGCGCTTTCATGGCTTGGAAGAATTTCGCCGAACGCCTGCTCACGCGCAAAAATCCCTACACCGGGCTGACTTGGGCCGAGGATCCCGCGCTCGTCGGCATCTGTCCGATCAACGAGGACACGCTCACCAAGATCGTAAAGTCCTACGGCCTGGAAGAACTCTACGCCACCGAGTTTGAAAAATGGATCGCGCGTCCCGAAAACGCCGCGGAAACCAATCTGGAGCGTCCGGTGGCCTACAATCGTTTTCTCATCGACACGCAGCGTCGCTCCGATGGCCGCATGCACGCCTATCTGCGTTCCATCGGAACGAAAGCCCTGCTCACCGGAGCGAACTGGATGACGTTCGAGGAGACCAATTATCTTCGCGACCACTACGACTACGCCGATCTGCACAATTATTGGGATCACCCGCAGTGGGCGCCCGGCTGGGGCCTGCCCGCCAAATACAACCAGGCCTCCGCAGTCGCGCGTTTCGCCTCCCATCCGCGGTCGCTCATGCCGACGCGTATTTTTGGAAAACCCTTCGTCGTGACCGAGACCAACTATTGCTGGCCCAACTCCCGCCGCGCCGAGGGCACGGGGCTGCTGGCCGCCTACGCGGGCCTGCAGGATTGGGACGGCATCTACACCTTCAACTATAGCGATGTGACCGGCGACACGAGCTACCGCGCCACCGCTTTCGAACTCGCGAGCGATCCGCTGCGTCTCGTCGCCGACCGGGTGGGCGCGTTGATTTTCCGTCAAGGTCAGGTCACCCCGGCGAAGGCTGCGGTGGCGATCGCGGT
Source organism: Opitutaceae bacterium (assembly GCA_041671745.1). Taxonomy (GTDB): domain Bacteria; phylum Verrucomicrobiota; class Verrucomicrobiia; order Opitutales; family Opitutaceae; genus Rariglobus. The sequence goes on from JBAZBC010000018.1 coordinate 57,581, forward strand.
TCACGAGGAAACGGCGTTCACCGGCAACAAGGATTTCCGGTGGCCCTTTAACATGCTTGGTCTCGTCACTCGCGTGGGAAGTTTCAACGGCGACACCGGCCTGCCGGACAGTTTGTCGGCGGTCGCGGGTCTGAAAGCCGTCGTATCCGAAATGCCCGAAAAATTGTCCGAAAAAACCACGTTGCCCGTGCTGCCTGCGAACACCGCCATGGTGGATCAGCTCAAAGACTCGGGCGTGATCGCGACCGACTCGATCAATGCGAAACTCACGCGCTTTGTGAGCGAGACGGGGCAGGCGCGCCTGCGCTCCGACGAAGGTGTTTTCACCCTCGTAACTGATCGCACCGAGGTGCTCGTCGCCCCTGCGGGCATCGCGGTCGCCGGACGCCTCGCCGCGCTCACCGACTCTTCCACCTACGCGTCCGTTTACGTGGCTGCCGTGGACGGCAAGCCTCTCGAGGCCAGCAAGCGAATCCTCGTTCTTTTTCTCACCGATTGCCTCAACACCGGCACGCGCCTGAGCGGGGAAAACCTGGAGGTGCTCGAAGATTTCGGACGTCTGCCGTATCTCGTGCGGCGCGGCACGGCACAGCTTTCGCTGGGTCTGCCCAACGCGTCCGGCTGGCGCGCCTGGCCGGTTGATACCACCGGCATGCGTCTGCCCGAGCTTAAGCTCAACACCGTGGCCGGCCGCCTCGTTCTCCCTATCGACAACACCGCCGCGCCCGCCGGGCCGGTTTTCGCCTACGAACTTGCCCGCGACTGATCCTCCTTTTTTTCCAACGTCATGAAAACTTCCCGTGTCTCCCGCTCCCTCGCCCTTGCGAGCCTGCTGTTGTCTCTCGCCGTTCCTGCGGCTTGGGGCGAAGTCAGTCTGCCGCCGCTTTTCTCCTCTCACGCGGTGTTGCAAAAAGCGCCCCGCGTTCCCGTCTGGGGCAAGGCCTCCGCCGGGGAACGCATTACCGTGACCCTCGGCACCGCCTCGGCTTCCGCCACTGCGGGGGCTGATGGCAAATGGAGCGCCTCGCTCGATCTCGCGCAGTCCGGTCCGGGTCCTTTTGACCTTGTGGTCAAGGGCACCAACACGCTCACCGTGAGCGATGTCGTCGTGGGCGAAGTCTGGCTGGCCTCGGGCCAGTCCAACATGGAGTGGGTCGCTTACAACACGACGGGAGCCAAGGAGGAGATGGCGCAATCCGCCAACCCGCAGGTGCGCCAGTTTCTCGTGAGGAAAAACACTTCGCCCACGCCTCTCGATGACATGCAGGGCGAGTGGAAGGTCGCCGGCCCGTCCACCACGGGCGGGTTCACCGCCACCGGTTATTTTTTCGCCAAGTCGGTCCAGCAGGCGCTGGGACGGCCCGTGGGGTTGCTGAACTCCAGTTGGGGCGGAACGAACGTCGAGGGCTGGACCAGTGCCGACGGCGTAGCGCGCCTGCCCGCGCTCAAGGAAAGCACCGCCAAATATGGAGCCGAGGAGCAGTCCTTCCCGGTGCGGATCAAGGAATTCGCCACCGTTTTCTCCGACTGGACGGCGAAGACGGGGCGCGAAGATAAAAAGGCGCTCTCCAGCACGGACGTTCTGGGTGCCGCTTCCACCGTCGCGTGGCAGCCGGTCACATTGCCGGCGACCGCTGGCGCCGGGCTTCCCGCGAACGGCGGCGTGGTCTGGCTTCGGCGCACCGTGAACGTCCCGGCGGGCAGCGCGGGGCTCCAGCAATCGCTCGATGTCGGTCGCATCGACGGATTCTTCACCATCTATTTCAACGGGGAAAAGGTCAGCGAGGTCACGCCGGCGACCGGTCTGCCGCGTCCGGGGGCCTTTTACGTCAAGGGCGACCTCATCAAGGCGGGCGATAACACGCTTGCGCTGCGGATCTACCATCCCGCCGCGATGCCCGCCGTGGTCGACGGCCAGCCGTTCCGCTTTATCTATCGTCCGATTTCCGGCGAGTGGCAGGCGCACGTGGAGCAGGAGTTCCCTGCGCTTGCCGCCGATGCGCGGTCCACGCTGCCTCCGACGCCGGTGCGTCCCATGAACCGCCAGGACATCGGTGGCTATCTCTACAACGGCATGATCCATCCGATGATCCCCTACGGCATCCGCGGCGTCATCTGGTATCAAGGCGAGAGTAACGGCTGGCGCGCCGCGCAGTATCGCGAGTTTTTTCCGAACCTGATCACCGACTGGCGCGCCCGCTGGGGCATGAGCGATCTGCCCTTCTATTTTTGCCAGCTGGCGAACTTCGGCGGGAAGAGCTCCGAGTTTAAGGAGAACTCCACCGCCGAGCTGCGCGAAGCCCAGTCGCTCGCGCTGAAGCTGCCCAACACCGGCCAGGCGGTCCTCATCGACGTCGGCGAGGCCGACGACATCCATCCGCGCAACAAGCGCGACGTGGGCGCGCGGCTCGCGCGTATCGCTTTGGCGAATACCTATGGCCGCAAAGACATCACTTTTTCGGGCCCCGTCTATCAGGCGCAGCGCATCGAGGGTGAGCGCATCCGCATCGCCTTTACCCAGGCAAACGGCGGGCTGGTGGCAAAGGAGCTTCCCGCCACCTACGCGCCGCGCTCGACGGTGGATCGCACGCTGCCCCTGGAGAAATACAGCGCCGGCAGCGACCTGCAGGGTTTCGCCATCTGCGGCGCGGACCGCAAGTGGGTCTGGGCGCAGGCGAAGATCGACGGCGACAAGGTCGTCGTCTGGTCCTCCGCCGTGAAATCGCCCATCGCGGTGCGCTACGGCTGGGCGTCCAACCCGACGTGCAACCTCTACAACGGCGCCGGCCTGCCGGCCTCGCCCTTCCGCACCGACGATTTTCCTCTGAGCACGCTCGCCAACAAATACTGAACCCACGCCCGCCGGTTAACGAAAACACGCCATGACAATCACACTCACTCAAGTCGCCAGGGAGGCCGGTGTCGCTTTGTCCACCGCGTCTTATGCCTTGCGGGGCAACCCGCTGATCAACGAACGCACCGCGCGGGTCGTGCGCGAGACCGCGAGCCGCCTGGGCTACCGGCCCAACGCGCAGGTTGCCGCGCTCATGACCCACATCCGCGCCGGCCGCGCCGTCCGCGAGGCCGAGCGCATCGCCTTTGTGCGGATCGACTCATTCGCGCCAGGCACGGAGCACGGGATGGCGGACGCGATCCTGGCGGCTGCGCGGCTGCGCGCCCGCGAGGCCGGCTATGGCATGGATGAATTCAATCTGGCCGATCCCGGCATGTCGCCGCGCCGGCTCGCCGCGGTCCTGCACGCGCGCGGCATCAGCGGCGTGTTGCTCTGCCCGTTGCCCGGCCGGGCGTCCCTCTCGCTGGACTGGAATTGGGACTGGTTCGCCACCGCTGTGATCGGCAACACCGCCTGCGATCCGGAGCTGCATCACGCGGGGCTGGACCATTACGCCGCGGTGCGGCTGGCCATGCGCAAGCTCCGAGAGTCGGGGGCGCGCACGATCTTCGGCTTGCTCGAAGGCGGCATCAACATCACGGCGAAGGAGGCGGTGGCGGCGGCCTTCGTCGAGCACCACCCGGAGCCCGCCCGCGCGCGCCGCTGGCTTGATCTGGGTCATGGTTGCGACACCGCGATGCGCCGCCGCCTGGACAAGCTGAGGCCCGACGCCGTGCTCACGACCTGGGCGCGGTGGAACGCGGCCTGCACCGCCGAAGGACCTTTGTCGTCGGGCGTGCGCGTGGCGCTGACCGACTGGCGGCCCAACATCGCGGGGCTCCCCGGCGTGGATCATTGCGAGGCCGAGATCGCCGCCAGCGCGGTTGACCTCGTGGTGATGCAATTGCAGCGGAACCAACTCGGTCCGCCGGCGATGCCGCACATGCTCTCCTTTCCGGGCATCTGGCGCGAAGGGGTCGCGCGAGCGACGGCCACCGCGCCGGTCTCGACCGCATTGTGCGTCGGGCTGTCGTCGGCGGCTTGAGTCCGACCGGCGGAGAAGGCGGGCTCAGAAATTTTTGAGCCGGTAGGCGCGCGGACTCAGGCCGAAGTGTTTTTTGAAGAGCCGGGAAAAATGAAAGGGATCTTCGTAGCCCGCCTGAAGGGCGACAGCGGCGATGTTGAGCGTGCGGTCGGCGAGCAGGCGCGTGGCGTGGTGCATGTGGTGCTGGGTCAGGCATTGCACCGGCGAGACGCCGAACACCGCTTTGAAGCGGGCGCAAAAATGCGGGACGGACATGCCCGCGAGCGCCGCCATCTCGCTCAAGCTGATGTGGCGGGCCGGCGCGGTGCCGATGAGCCGGCGGACCGCGAGCAGATTTTCCGGAATGCGCACGTTCATCGCGGAAGGCGCGACGCTGCGCACCAGATCACGCAGCGCGTTTTCCAGCAGGTTGCCCACGATCACGACATCGGGTCGCGCGTAGGCGACGATTTCGCCGTGCATGTCGAGCAGGCCCTGTTGGAACAGCGCGGTGCGGATGCCGAAGGGCTGGAGGAGCGGAACGCGGGCTTCCTCCAGAATGCGGGCGACGCGACGACCGGTGCAATGAACCCAGCTATGGCAGAAGGGAGCGTTGGGATTGCCGTAATATTGGGAAGATCCGGGCGTCCAGACCATCATGGTTTCCGCTGGTGAAAGGGCCTCGTCCCGCGCAGTCGCGGAGATGACCGCCGGGTCGTGAAACAACATGATGAGGTAGTCATCGGTGCCGCGCGTCCGGTTGATCATGCATGGGGGCATGGCCTCGCGCACGCCGATACCGCGCACATTCAGTTCGGGCGAGTCGAGCAGTTGTGGCGTGAAGAACTGACGAAAGCCGGGCACCGGGGCGCGGGAGGGGGATTTGGGAGACATGACGGGTAGGGGCATAATTTTATCCATGTTTATTAGATGACCGGCCATGTTATTTTAAGGCTGTTTTCGAGTATGTTTTGGGGAGTCCATCGGATGCGGGACGACCCCGTTCCCGCACGTATGGCAGACGAAACGCCATGAACCCCGCAGAGCCCCTTTTCCCCTTCCGTTACCGTGACGATTTGCAAGTCGCGCTGCCCATCGGTGGCATCGGCGCCGGGTGCCTGTGCCTGAATGGCTCGGGCGGCCTGCAGGATTTTTCCCTGCGCAACCGTCCCTCGACGACCGCAGTGCCGGATCATTTGCCCTACGGTTGCCAGAACGCCGCCTTTGCCTTGCTCCACATCAAGGGGGACAAGCCTGTCACCCGGCTGATCGAAGGCCCCATCCCGCCGGAGAAAATCTACGACCAGGGTTTGCAGACCCAGGGCTTTCGTCACGGCGGACACGAGGGGTTGCCGCGTTTTTCCAAATCATCGTTTTCGGCCGGTTATCCTTTTGGGCGCGTGCAGCTGTCCGACCCCAAGGTGCCGGTCACGGCGGAAGTCACCGGGTTCAATCCGTTCATTCCCCTCGACGCCAAAAATTCAGGCATTCCCTGCGCCGTGCTGGAATACACCCTTAAAAACACGTCGCGTCGCGAGGTGTCGCTGGAGTTCTCGTTCCACTGGTCGCACCCGGCGGTCAATATTGGCGATGGCGAGCAAGCGGCCCGCAATGCGGGCGAGCGCGAGTCGCGCACGGCCGTGGTCGACGGACGCGGAGTCAAATTTTTCAACACGTCGGTGCCCACGGCCGAGCAGTTCGGCACTGCGTGTCTGCTCGCGCCGAAGGGCAAGCCGTTGGTCAAGGCGATGTGGTTTCGCGGAGGCTGGTTCGACTCGATTTCGCAGCTCTGGCGCGAAGTATCGACCGGCTCCTTCACGCCCAACGACGGCTGGGACGGCATCGACACCGACGAGCGCAACGGTGGCTCGATCCTGCTGCGCGCCCGGTTGAAACCCGGCCAGAGCATCACGCATCCGGTCATTCTCAGCTGGCATTTTCCCAACGGCTACCAGGCGCAGGCGCACGGCGAGATGGGCTGGGCCAACGGTCGCGACCGCACCGACGGGCCGTGGTGGCGTCCCTACTACGCGGGCGTATGGGCGGACGCGGTCGAGGTGGCGCAATATGTGGCGGACAACTACCGGAGCCTGCGCGAGCGCACCGTCGCCTTCAACCGCGCGCTGTTTTCCTCGACGCTCCCGATGCCGGTGCTCGATGCAGTGTCGGCGAATCTGGCGATCATCAAGTCGCCCACGGTTCTTCGGCTGGAGGGCGGACAGTTGTGGGGTTGGGAGGGCTGTTATCCGGGCTGGGGCTGTTGCCCCGGCAGCTGCACGCATGTGTGGAACTACGCGCAGTCCATTCCGCATTTGTTTCCCGAACTGGAGCGCACGCTGCGTTCGCTGGAATGGGAACGCTCGATGGACGCTTCGGGCAAGGTCGCGTTCCGCGCGGCGCTGCCGATCGGGCCGGCGCGGTTTAAGCACTGCGCGGCGGCCGATGGACAACTGGGGGGCATGCTGAAGCTTTACCGCGACTGGCACATCTCCGGCGACACGCCGTGGATGGCCGGCCTGTATCCGCTCGCGCGGCTCAGTCTCGAATATGCCATCGAGACCTGGGACCCCGAGCGCACGGGATTGCTGGTCGAGCCGCATCACAACACCTACGACATCGAGTTCTGGGGCCCGGACGGCATGTGCACGAGCATCTACATCGCCGCGTTGAGCGCGATGGCGCGTCTGGCCGCCGCACTCGGGCGAAGCAAAGACGAGCAGGCCTACGCCGCGCTCGCCGAACGCGGCGCGAAGGCCATGGCGGCGGAGTTGTTCAACGGCGAGTATCTCCAGCAGCGGGTGCGTTACGCCGATCTGCGCGACAAATCTTTCCTGCAAGAGCTCGAGGCCCGCCTCGCCAAGGGCGGCCAGCGCGCGGCGCTCCTCAAGAACGAGGGACCGAAATACCAATATGGTTCGGGCTGTCTTTCCGACGGCGTGATCGGCGCCTGGATGGCGCGGATCTACGGCGTGGAGGCGCCCTTCGACCAGTCCCAGATCCGCTCAACATTGAGCGCCATTCACCGGCATAATTTCCGGAGCGATCTCGCGGAGCACGCCAACTGCCAGCGGCCGGGCTACGCCCTGGGCCATGAAGCCGGGTTGTTGTTGTGCTCCTGGCCGCGCGGCGAAAAACCCACGCTGCCCTTCGTCTATTCCGACGAGGTGTGGACCGGCATCGAATACCAGGTGGCGACGCATCTGATCGCCGAAGGCATGGTCAAGGAGGGCCTGGCGTTGGTGAAGGCGGTGCGGTCGCGCTACGACGGCCGCGTGCGCAATCCGTTCAACGAATACGAATGCGGCGGCTACTACGCGCGGGCGATGGCGAGCTACGCGTTGCTCGGCACGCTGTCCGGCTTCCGCTACTCGGCGGTCGAGCGCACGCTCTGGTTCGGCCCGAAGCTGCGCACGCTCCCGTTCCAGGTGTTTTTCTCCGCCGCCGAAGGGTGGGGCACCGTGCGCCTGGAAAAAGACCGGCTCGTGGTCTCGCTCGTCGAGGGCCGCCTGCCGTTGAAACGCATCCTCGTGGAAACCGCCGGGACCGTTCGCGAGCTCGTGGTGGACAAGGTCGTCAAGGCCGGTTCGCCGGTTTCCTTCCGCCTCGGCGCAACCCGGCGGCCTCGCTGATCCAGTTCATCTCCCCCATGTATACCCTTGGCATTGATTACGGCACCAACTCCGTCCGCGCCCTTGTCGTCCGCTGCTCGGACGGTGCGGAGCTCGGCACCGGCATCGTCAACTATCCCGGCGGCCATCAGGGCGTGCTGCTGGATTCGCGCGATCACTCGCTCGCGCGGCAGAATCCGGCGGACTACCTGTTCGGCCTCGAAAAATCGGTGAAGCTGGCGCTCGCCGGGGCGCGCAAAACGAAGGGCTTCGACGTGCGTCGCGTGGCTGGCATCGGCGTCGATACGACCGGTTCGAGTCCGCTTCCGGTCGATGCGGGCAACGTCCCGCTCGCCTTCCAAAAAAAATGGGCGGACAACCTCGCCGCGCAGTGCTGGCTGTGGAAGGACCACACCAGCGCCGCCGAGGCCGCCGAGATCACCGCGCTCGCCGCCCGCCTGCGTCCGCACTATCTCGCCAAGTGCGGCGGCGCGTATTCGTCCGAGTGGTTCTGGTCGAAAACCCTGCATTGCCGCCGCACCGCGCCGAAGGTGTTTTCCGCCGCTTACTCGTGGGTGGAACTGGCCGACTGGATACCTTCCGTGCTGGCGGGTGTCACCGATCCGCGCGCGGTCGTCCGCGGTGTTTGCTGCGCCGGACACAAGGCGCTCTACGCGGATGACTGGGGCGGTCTGCCCGACGCCAAGTTTCTTGCGAAGCTGGACCCCGGCTTGGCCGCGCTGCGCGACCGCCTCTACAAAAAAGCGCACGATGCCACGACGGCCGCCGGGGCGCTCTGCGAGAAGTGGGCCGATAAACTCGGTCTGCCCGCCGGCATCCCCATCGCCATCGGCGAGATGGACGTCCACTACGGAGCCATCGGCTCCGGCGTCGCCGAAGGCACGCTGGTCAAGGTCATCGGAACCTCCAGCTGCGACTGCGGTGTGGTCCCGATCAAGCGACGCGTGGCCGACATCCCCGGAATCTGCGGCATCGTGAAAGGCGCGATTCTTCCCGGCTTCCACGGTCTGGAAGCGGGGCAGTCCGCCGTCGGCGATATTTTCAAATGGTTCGTCGAGGGCGTGCTCGGAGATGTGTCGCTGCACGCCGGGCTCACCGCCGAGGCCGCGAAGCTCAAGCCCGGTCAATCGGGTCTGCTGGCGTTGGATTGGAACAACGGCAATCGCACGGTGCTGGCCGATCCGCTCCTCTCCGGCCTGCTTCTCGGGCAGACGCTCTACAGCACGCGTGCGGAAATTTATCGCGCGCTGATCGAAGCCACGGCGTTCGGGGCGCGCGCGATCATCGAGCGTTTTCGGGAATACGGCGTGCGCGTCGATCGCGTCGTCTGCGCCGGCGGCATCGCCGAAAAAAATCCGCTGCTCATGCAGATCTATGCGGACGTCACCGGTTGCACGATGCGTGTCGCCGGTTCGGCGCAGGCCTGCGCGCTTGGCGCCGCGTTGTCCGCGGCCGTCCTGGCCGGGGAGCATCCGGACTTTGCGACCGCGCAGCGGAAGATGACGCGGTTGAAACCAATCGCCTTCAAACCCCGCCCCGCCGAGGCGCGCGTCTACGAACAGCTCTACGCGCTGTATCGGAAACTCCATGACGCGTTTGGCGGAGTCGGCGGGGCCGTCGATCTCTCCGGGGTGATGAAAGAACTCATCGCCATCAAGTCCGCCGCGCACGGTCCGGCGAAGAAAACGAGCCGGGCCAAATCCACCGCCCGCGCCCGCCGCAAATCCTGAATTTTCCCGTCCATTTTTCCCATCATGAGCAACTCATTCTATACCGCATCGCTGGGGGGACTCTCCCAGCTTACACGCGCCCGCACGCGCTCGATCAGTCCGGAGAATCCCACCGGTGAAAAAGGGCGCGGCGGCATGGCCACCGACGGCACCGGCGCGAAGGCCGCCCGCGATCTCGGGATCGGCTGGAAACTTTCACCCGCCTGGGACATCGCCCCGAAAACCATCTACGAGCTCGCGCGAATCGACGGCCCGGGCGTGATCCAGCAAATCTGGATGACACCCACCGGCATCTGGCGGAACCTGATTCTGCGCATCTACTGGGACGGACAGGAGCACCCCTCGGTCGAGTGCCCGGTGGGCGATTTTTTTGCGAACGGCTGGGGCAGTTATGCGCGGGTCGATTCGCAGGCGGTGTGCGTGAACCCGGGCAGCGCCTTCAATTGCTACTGGCCGATGCCTTTCCGCAAAGGCTGCCGCATCACCTACGAAAATATCGGCGACGATCCCTGCCGCCTGTATTTTCAAATCAACTACGCCGAGCAGGAGATCCCGGAGGACGCGGCTTATTTCCACGCGCAGTTCCGCCGGGTGAATCCGCTGCCTTACAAGGAAGTCTACACCATCCTCGACGGCGTCGAGGGCTGGGGACACTACGCGGGCACCTACATGGCCTGGGGCGTGAACAACGCGGGTTGGTGGGGCGAGGGCGAAATCAAGTTCTACCTCGATGGTGACGAGTATCCCACGATCTGCGGAACGGGGACCGAGGATTATTTCTGCGGCTCCTACAACTTCGAGAACCGTATCACCAAGCAATACGACACGTTCAATTCGGCCTACGCCGGACTGCCGCAGATTATCCGTCCGGATGGCACCTACGCGTCGCAGACGCGTTTCGGGATGTATCGCTGGCACCTGATGGATCCGGTCCGCTTCGAGAAGGACCTGAAGGTCACGATCCAGGCGCTCGGCTGGCGCCACGGCGGGCGTTATCTCCCGCTGCAGGACGACATCGCATCGGTCGCCTACTGGTATCAGCAGAAGCCGTCGAAGCCGTTCCCGCCTCTGCCGGAACGCGACTACTTGGAAATCGTCTGAGCAGACGAAAGGCCGGCCGCCCCGTCTGCGATCAACGCGGACGGGGCGGCGCGCAATCAATGGCGGGGCGGGTTGCCCAGCAGCCAGGCGTATTCGGCGAAGAAACCGAAGGAGCCGCGCAGCGATGTCCACGGCACGCGGGCGATGAACGGAGAGAGTTTTCCGGAAATCTTCAGGTCCGCATCGGCGCCGGGCGCGAGCAGCGCGATGGCGGCGGCGCAGAGCGGTTCGCGAATGGTCGAATTCTCCAGGTTGCGCCCGTGGTTTTTCCAATCGCCGAGTTCCGACAGGGCGAGGGCCACGGCGTCGTCGACGGTCGCCTGGGCGTGCCAGTGCGCATTGAGCGCGCGCCAGTCGGTGTCCATCGGCGCGAGCGAGACGTCGGCCGTCGGGGCCGCGACGATCCGGGGGGCGACGGTCACGGCGTTGAGACGCAGGGCCGCGAGGTATTTTTCGCGGATGGCCGGGCGCGATTCCAGGTCAACCAAGGCGCGCAGCATCGCCTGCGGGTTCACGCTGATCCAGAGCTGCCGGTCCATGCCGTGACTTTGCGCGAAGAGGCCGGGCAGGCCTGCCTCGACATAATCGAGCATCGTCTTGCCGGTGCGCGTCGGGGCGGTGAGCGCGTTTTCATAGGCGTGCAGCCAGGATGAATCCCGCGTGATCTCGTAGATGATCCGGGTGATGAAAAGTTGACGGCAGGCGCTGCGGAAATCGGGAGCCGCCAGGGTGCCGCGAATCTGGCCGGGCGGAAGTCCGCCGGAGGAATCGCAAGGCAGATACCATTTCAGCCCGCGCAAGGTCGTGGCCAGCGCGACCATTTTTGCCTCGATCTTTGTTTTCTCCTCCGGGGTCGCGGCGCCCGAGCGGACGTAGGCCCAGAGACCTTGGAACCACGGGGCGGTCTGGTCGTCGGAGCCGATGGCGTAGTGGCTCTTGCCGTCGGCCGACACGTTGCGGGCGACGAAACCCGGCACGTCGGAGACTGAAGCGGCGAGCAGGAGACCGCGGGCCAGTTTGCCTGCGTTCGCGCGGTCGGCGGCGGCACCGGTGAGCTGCCAGCGACGCACCGCGGCATCGAGGTAGATGCCGGTGAAGAAGGTGCCGTTTTCGACCGGCGTCCACCAGGCGAGCGCGTTGGGTTTGCCCTCAAGGCACTCCGACGCGGTGGGCAGTTCGATATTCCCGGACGGCGTGGTGTAGTCGAGCAGGAGTCCGTTCGGCTGCACGAAGCGGGTCCACAGATCTTTGTGAATGGTCTCGATCAGCGCGGGCAGGGCGGCTGCCGAAGCCGCCGATGGCAAGGCAAGAGACAGAAGAGCCACCAAGGTCACGAGGGGTAAACGCATGGCGATTTTCTCTAAGTGAGAACGATTGCCGGCACGAGCCGCCTTGAGCGGATTTCAACGGTCTCGATGATTTATCCCGGGGTGAATTGAAGGGGCTCTGATCAAGCGTTGGCGGATGTCAGGGAGGCAGGCCCGAGCTTAAGATTCATGATTCTTTCCTCCACCGGTCGCAATGCGGGCAAGCCGTTCTCCGGCGCATCGAGGTAAAAGTAGGCCGCACCGCTCCAGTCGTCGCAGCGATAAAAATTGCACCAACGTTCGGCCAGGGCCGGGTCACCGAGATCGGGTTCGCCGTCTTCCTTCAAGCGCCACAGCCAGGATTTTCCCGGGCCGAGCGGGTTCTGTCCATCCCACGAAAGACTGATCGGATCCAACGGCACGCCGGCCGTTCGCTTTTGATGAACCCAGGCGGCCTGGCATCCTCCGATGGTGTCCAACACGGCGCGAAAATCCGTGTGAAAATACACCGGGTCGACCGTGTGGAATCTATACATGCCGAACTGGCGTGCGCCTCCATCGGCCAGCGTGCAACCCTGCGTGGGGTGTGAGAAAAGACCCTGGCAATAGCCCGTCCCGATATAATCCTCCTCGCCCGTGCCGCAGAGCGTTGGATGACGTTCGTCTCCATCGAGCCACGCCTTGAATTCGCCTTCGCCCCACCAGGAACCATCGTAGATCGGATCTAGATTCACGCCGAAATGGGTGCCGAGAAAGCGGCCGCGCCCTGACACGCGCGGAAGCAGGGTGAACGGTTCGCCCAACACGTTCGGGGATTCACGTCTCCAGTGGGTGTGAAAATACAGGGCTTCGGCGGGATGCTCCACGCCCATGAGCAGATTCACATCGTAGAAAAAATGTTTGAGGCAATGGGGCCCCTCGTTGGTGACGGTGATGCGAGCGGAACGTCGGAATGGCATCGGCACGAAGCAATTGAAAGAGCGTCCCTCGGGGGAAGAGAAGAATTGATTGGCGAAGGGCAACGCACGCGCGAGCGAGGCACCAAAGAAATCGCCGATCGGAGCGGATACGGCGGGAGTGGTCGCACCGTCCCAGAACATGTCGATCCGCAGCGCGCGCAACATGGAGGCCGGTTTCCCCTCGAAGGTCAGATCAAACAGGGTCGCCCAGATGCGGGTGATCAGCCCACTGCCTTCAACATCCAGGAGGGTCTTGCTTTCGCCGGGGTGGATGCAGCACCAGGCCGACCCCTTGGCACCCCGGTTGGTAGTCGCGGCGGTTCCCTTGCCGGCGGAGGGATTTTCGAAGCTGGCCCACCGGGTCTGCCAGGAGCGAGGGGCACTGTGATAGAGGGGGAGGGTCAGGGGATCGGGCGGTGTCATCAGGGGAGCCTACACGTTAACCGGATTTGCGGAAAGCGTCCATGTAGCAAGTTCCCGAAAACATGTCGGATCTTATGAAGTTTCCGGATTCTGGCGCGGGGAAGCGAAATTGAACGGATTCGATACCGTCGCATTTGCGCACACCATGCCGGAAGATGAATTCGTAGGGTTGGTTGGCGCGGGTGAATATTCACGCCGTTGCGGCCAACCCGATGACCACCCAGGCCCATATCAACGAACGCGACCGCATCCCATTTCTCCAGAAGCTGATGTTCAGCCTCGGCATCAATATGGACTATGTGGCCACGGGCTTGATCACGGGCGTTCTTTGGATGCCTTTTTTCAACATCGGGCTGGGCATGTCGCCGACCGTGTTGGGAATCATCCTGATGGTCCTGCGATTTTGGGATGCGATGACGAATCCGGTCATCGGCAACCTTTCGGACAACGCGCGCACACGCTGGGGGCGCCGCCGGCCCTTCATGTTCGTCGGGGCGATCACGACCGCCGCGATTTATCCGCTGTTCTGGTATATTCCCGCCGGCCTTGGCGACACCGGGCGCATCGTTTACCTGACCGTGATCGGACTGGTTTTCTTCACCAGCTTCACCGTGTGGTCGATGCCCTACTACTCGTTGCAGATGGAGCTGACGCCCGACTACGACGAGCGCACGCGGCTCACGGCCTGGATGACGTTTTTCGGGAAAGGCTCCTTCCTGGTCGGAAGCTGGATACTGGCGTTTGTCATTTTGCTCGGCGGGGTGGCGCTGAACCAGCCGGCGGTTTTTGAGGGGCACGACGGATTTGCTGGGTCGTTGCTCCGGTGGTTGCAGCCGCTGCTGGCGGTCTTCGGGTCCAACGCTGCGGATGAAAAGCCGGTTGTGGTCGGCATGCGGATCTGCAGCTGGTTCATCGCGCTGGGTATATTGGTGTTCGGCTTGCTGCCTGCGATTTTTGTGAAGGAGCGGCCCCTGCCGGCGGTAATCGGGAAAAAGGATCGCGAGCCGTTTTGGCAGAGCGTGCGAGACTCGGCGCGATCGATGCCGCTCTGGTCGCTGATCAGCATCTCGTTCTTTCTGGTGCTGGGATCGACGGCGGTGGGAAGCCTCGGCCAGTATTTGAATATCTACTACGTCTTCCACGGCGATCTTGGCGCCGCGGCCTACGTCGCCGGCTGGAAAGGCTCGGTCCTCGTGACGGCGGGAATCATCTCGATCCCCTTTTTCACCTGGCTGGGGGAAAAGTGGGACAAGCGCACCGTGGTGCTCGTGATGCTTGGGGTGAGCATGGCGGGCCATTTTTTGAACCTGTTCATGATGACGCCGGAGCATCCCTACTGGCAGCTGATTCCGGGAGTGACGGAGTCGTGCGGCATCGCGGCGATCTGGCTGTTCCTGCCCTCGATGAAGGCGGATGTGGCCGACGCCGACGAACTCAAGACCGGGCGCCGGCGCGAAGGCTCGATCAACTCGTTTTTTTCCTGGTTTCTCAAACTGGCGTTCACCGCCTCGATGGGAATCGGCGGCGTGCTGCTCGAGCTGTCGGGCTTTGATGCGAAAATCAACGACCAGCCGCCCGAGGTGCTCCATCGCATGATGTGGCTCTACATCGCGCTGCCGACCGTCATCTGGGGTATCGCGATGGTGTCGTGCTGGTATTTCCCGCTCGGACGCAAAAAGTGCGCCGAGATCCGCGCGGAGCTGGAAGCCCGCCGAGGACAACGCTGAACCGGTTGCCACATCTTTTTTCACGCATGAGTTCCATCGCATCCCTTCCTCTTGCCGGGCTTGAAGCCGGCACCCTTTCACTTGGCGGCGCACCCGTGCTGCACGGCTTGCCGGCCGACTGGACGCTGAACGCGGTGCCCGGCGGCGCGTTCCTCCGCGCCGCGCCGAAAGAGTGTCACTGTTTCCTGGAGTTGCCGGCCGGCCGCATCGCCGGGCTCTCGCGGTTCACGAGCTGCTACCGGTTCGTGCCGTTCTGGATGAAACCGGCGGGCGGCCGCACCGAGGCGGACGTCAAACCGGAGACGATGTGGATACTGGCGGAGACGGCGTCCGGTTACGCGTTGATTGTGCCGCTGCTCGACGGCGTCAACCGCTACAGCCTCACGGGCACGGCGACGGGGCTCTCGCTCGTGATCGAGACGGGCGACCCGACGATCCCGTGCACGGCGGGCACGGCGCTCTTCGTTGCAACGGGTCAGGACCCTTACTCGCTGCTCACGGAGTCGGCGCGCATCGTGGGTGCTCATTTTGGCGGACGGCGTTTGCGCACGGAAAAGCCGGTTCCTGATTTCGTGGAGCTGTTCGGCTGGTGCACGTGGGACGCTTTCTACAAGGAAGTGACCGAGGAAAAAGTGCTGGCGGGCCTGGAGGTGTTTGCGGCAGGCGGAGTGCGTCCGCCGCTGCTGATCCTGGATGACGGCTGGCAAAGCTACGAACGCTTCCCGACGGGGGAGGACCGGTTGGTGAGTCTTAAGCCGAACGCACGTTTCAACGGCGACCTCACTCCGCTGGTTCGCGCGAGCAAGGAGCGTTACGGCGTGCGCAGCTTTTTTGTGTGGCACGCGTTCATGGGTTACTGGGGCGGGGTCGATCCGCAGGCGCTGCCCGCCTATGGCTCGCGCACGATGCCGCGCAGTTTCGGGCCGCATGTGCTGCGGCAGGAGTGGACCTGGAACGTCTGGCCTTGGGGTGCCCTGGTCTCGGTGCCGGCGGCGGACCGCATCGCGGCGTTTTACGACGACTACCATTCAGGACTGGTCGCGCAGGGCGTGGACGGCGTGAAGGTGGATGTGCAGGGCATGGTCGAGGCCGTCGCCTCCGGTCAGGGCGGGCGCGTGGCGCTGCATCGCGCGTATCGGGCGGCGTTGGACGGATCGGTTAACAGGCACTTCGCCGGACGTCTGATCAATTGCATGTCGAGCACCTCGGAGTGCGCCTATCTGGCAGACACCGCGGTCTTGCGAAGCTCGGACGATTTTTATCCGCAAAAGCCCGGAAGCCACGGCATGCACCTGTTCGCCAACGCGCAGGTCGGCCTCTGGTTTGGCGAGTTCATGCTGCCCGACTGGGACATGTTTCAGACGACGCACGACTACGGGGCCTTCCACGCGGCTTCGCGGGCGATCTCCGGCGGGCCGGTTTATATTTCGGACAAAGCCGAGGCTCATGATTTCGTGCTGCTGCGGAAACTGATGCTTTCCGACGGCACGATCCTGCGCGCCGACCATCAGGCGAAACCGACTCCGGATTGCCTTTTCTCCGATCCGACGGCCGAGGATGTGTTGTTGAAGATTTTCAACCGCAACGGGGATTGCGGCGTGGTGGGACTGTTCAATGTCCGTCCCCCATCCGGCGTAGTAAATGCACCCAAGGCGATCACCGGCGAAGTCTCGCCGGCGGATATCCCCGGCTTCGCCACGGATGACGCGGACTTTATCGGCTATGCGCACCAGGCGGACCGCTTGTGGCGGGCAGGGCGGGGCGGGCACGAAACCTTTGAGCTGATCGAAGGCGCGTGGGAGCTCGTGTCGTTCGCCCCGGTTGAAAACGATTTCGCGGCGCTTGGTCTGGCGGACAAGTTCAACTCGACCGGCGCGGTGACTGCGCGCGAGTGGCACGGGCCAAAAGGGGTCGAGGTGACTTTGCGTGACGGCGGACGATTCTTGGCCTGGTCGAAAGTGTGCCCGGCCTCGGTGCGGACTGCGGCGGGCGAAGCGCTGGCGTTCGATTACGACATGCATTCCGGCCGGCTCACGGTCGACCTTGCCGCCAAGGGACCGGTGACCGTTCTGGTTACCTTTGCCTGAAGCGCAATCAGTCCGCGCGTGACGTCCTTCCCAAGTGATCATGACCACACAAAAGGGGGACAGTTGGAATGAGTCGGAAGCCTATGCCGATCCGCTTTCGGGGCGCCGTATCCAACGGCTGACGTCGGCCGGTTTCTACAACATGACGCCCAACTATCACACGGGAACGGCGTTCACGGCGGATGGGCGGTCGTTGATTCTGGCGAGCGGACGGCAGCAGGGCAGTGCCTTGTTCAAGGCGGAGGTCGAAACCGGCCGGTTGACGCAGTTGACCGGTTGGTTTCCCGACTACGGTTCGATTGATGAGATTCACAAGCATGGGCAGGGACGTTGCATTCTTGGCGGAAAGGGTGGCGGCGTCACCATGTTGTCCTGCGTGGCTCCTCATCGGAGGTTTGCGGTTTTTGTGCTTGGCCGCGCGGTGCGCCTGGTCGACATCGAAACACTGGCTGAACGCGTGTTGTGTCCGGATGTGGGGACGGAGTGGATCCCGGGCATGCCTAGCATCTCGCCCGATGAGGAGACGCTGTTGATTCCGCTCATGTCGTCGCATCCGGAGATCGCCGCCGGCCAGCCGATCACCCGGTCCTACATGGAGCATTTTGCGGAGGCCGGTCCGCAGTTCCGTCTGCTCGAAATCGAGGTGTCAACGGCGACGGCGCGCGTGGTGTATCAGGAGAAATGCGGGGGGTGCGCGCATTCACCCCACAGTCCGGCGGACGCCGGGAGGGTTTTGCTGGATCGTGATCGTTCGCCCGGATTGTGGGCCTATGGGCCGCCCGGGGTGAGCCGGGCGTGGACGCTCAACTTGCGAGACGGAGGATTGACCGCTTTGACGCCCCGCAATGCGCAGACGTTTCAGACCCACTCGGTGTGGACGCATGACGGCGAGGCGATTCTTTATCATGGTCCGGCGGCCGGGGGCGGGCAGTTCATCGGGGCGATCAGTCCCGCCGGGCAGGTTCTCAAGGAATATGTTTTTCCCGAAGCCAAGGGCTACGGCCATGTGGCAGCTCTCGCCGGACGGAAGGGGATCATCCTAGACGGCGACTTGGCGAAGGACCGCCTGCAGCTACTTGATTTCGAGACGGCGGGGCCTTGTGTGGAAACGCTGGCCCTGCATGGGAGCGACCTGGGTTGCATGCCCTGGCAATACGCGCATGTGCACCCCCAGTCGGATTGGCAAGGGCGGCGCGTATCATTCAATCGGGCCGTCGGCGGGCGCAGTGATGTGCTGGTGGTTGATGTATAGTATATCGATGAATTTCAGGAGGGGGCATCTCCGCGCCGGGTCGTTTCTTTCGGGGCTCATGACCGGTTTCTATGCGAGTTTGAACGATTTCGAGTTCGGCGAGATTATCGAAACGGTCGATTGGCGGTCAGCTTGCGGAAAACCACACCGTCTGTTTTTATGCAGTTGCCGCCGCCGCCCTCCCGGCAGACGCCCGCTGCATCCCCTTTGGTGAAATTGCAGCGGAGCCTCACCCCATGAAAATATCCAAACCCAACTCGGGTTTCGCACTGCTGATAACGATCACGCTGCTGGCGTTTCTTGTCCTCCTGCTGGTTTCCCTGGCGAGTTTGACGCGCGTGGAGACCCAGGTGGCGAGCAACAACCAGCAGCTGTCGCAGGCCCGCCAGAATGCGCTGATGGCGCTGCAGCTTTCCCTCGGCCAGTTGCAGAAACTCGCCGGCCCCGACCAGCGGGCGACTACCACGGCGGAGATCAACGCCACCGGGCAGAACGGCACGCGTTTCTGGACGGGCGTGTGGGGCAACGGAAACACTGCGGACGATTACCAGAGCACGCCGCGGTTGTTGAACTGGCTGGTGAGCGGCAACGAGCAGATCGCGTTCACCGCCGAAACCACCGCGGCCGCCTTCGGCCAGATTTCCGCGACGGCAACACCGGACCATGTTCCCACGGAGGCGGTGGTGCTGGGCGCTGCGACGACGACCGGCGCCCTGACGACAGACGCCACGCTCAAGGCCCAGCCCGCCCGTGTGCTGATGGGGCCGGGCAGCGTGCTCGACGCGAAGGACTACGTGCTGGCGCCGCTGGTAAACATCGAGGTGCCGGCGAGCACGGTGCCGGGCTTGAGCGGCGCGACCGCGACGACCGTGGGGCGCTATGCCTGGTGGGTGGGCGACGAAGGGGTCAAGGCGAAGCTCAACACCGTTGATCGCTGGCGGACTACGGCCTCCACCAATGCTGAGCGGTTCAACCGGCTGCTGGTGACGGAGCGCTATGGAATCGAGCAGGTTTCGACCGACATCTATTCGGCGGCAACTCCGGCGGTGTTTGGGGCCGCAGTTTACAACGAGTCCGACCAGGCGTTCCGCGAAAGCCTGGCCAAGGTTACCAATTATTCCCAAGCGGGGTTGCTTACCGGATTTTCGACGGCGGCCCCCAAGGCGGGCATTAGCCGGCGGCGGCACGACCTGAGCACCTATTCGACGGGCGTGCTGGCCGACCAGAGGCGCGGCGGACTGCGCAAGGACCTCACGGTGCTATTCGACACCAACCCGGGGGCCTGGACGGGCGCGCTCAAGACCAGTTTGGACGAGGCCAGTTACATCTATTCGGACGGCGTGCGTCGCGTGGCAGATTTCCAGAGTGGCCGGCTGTATGGCACCGCTTATTCGATGAATCCGGGCGTGGCAAAGGACGGACGTTCGCCGAAAGCCGCTACGTGGGAGCAGCTCGGTAGTTATTACCGGCTCGCGCAGACCAACACCGGCACGACAACCGCGACGGCGCAGACCAACACGCAGATGGCGGTTTTCCCCGTGGTTCAGTGGGCGCGAATCGCGTTCGACGTGACCTGCGCGGCGGATGGGAGCGGAGGCCAGCTTCACTTCATTCCACAGGTCGCGCTCTGGAATCCCTACAACACCACGCTGCGCGGCGAATACCGCATCCGCTTCGAGTTCTCGCCGGACTGGAACGCGCCTTACACGACGCTTTCGTATCTCTATCTGGCCTCCTACGCTCTCAATCCCGACGGGACGCCGAATACGGGTGCACCGCTGGAAGTCTATCGGCGCGAGTTGTTCGCCGCTCCGCGGCCAGGCACGGGTAAATACGCCAATAACACACTCGAGTTCCTCATCGAGCTGGGCGATATCCCGGCGGGACAGGCGCGAATCTTCACGCCCAAGGTGACGTCGGGTTACAACACCAACGGCAATAACACACTGGCCAACGCCGTAAACACGACGACTTCGTTTACGCGCCCGATCGGCCATGCGTTCACTCCGACGCAGGTGAGCGACACCGCGCTGGCTTTTGCCTCAACAGGGACGGCAGGCGGATTGCTCTGTATTCATTTGTTGGATAATGCAGGCATACCGCTGCAATTGGTGGACGGCATGGGGTTGATCCCGACGGTTGCGCTCAGTTCCACCGCCGATCCCGCGTCGGCCACGCCAAAGCCGACACTTTCAAGCACTTATACCGCTTCGCTGCGCGCTTTGAGCACTCCGCGCAATCTTACCGGCGGGGTGGACTACCGGCACCACATCGGCTTCAGCTACGGCAATCATCTCCAGGCAAACGAACAAAGGCTCAACTGGCTGGCGCAGTATAACGTGCGTGCGCCGTCCCTCGGGCGGACGTTCACCGAACTGGGCGCCGGCATAGGTTACTCAGGCAACGGGGGTGCCAACACATCCTATCAGACCAACCACTCCTCCTGGGATATCACCGAGCTTCCGTCCGATTCGAAGCGCACTTACACCGGCCCGAGATTTGACACCACCGGGCTGCCCGAGGCGGTTTTGTTCAGTCTTCCCCGGCCCGAAACCCCCGTTCTCTCGGTCGGGCAGTTGCAGCATGCGGTCACGAGTTTCATGCCCTCGGGCCAGGAGCCGACCTATCCCCTGGGCAACGCCTATGCGTCGCCCTACATCCAGCAGGACAAACTGCTCCGGCCCAATACCGTCGCCTCGGCAACGACCGGCGCCGGCGCCGAGGCGCATCTCACCGACGTGTCCTTCCTGCTTAACCACGCGCTGTGGGACCGATTTTTCTTTTCCTCCACGCCCAACGTCACTGCGGCCCAGTTGCAGGCGCAGATCGCCGCAGGCACGCCTCCGGCCAATGCACGTATCCACTATCTGGGCACGCCGGCCGCCGCCGATGTGCGCGACTTCAGCCGCGCCGCCGCACACTTGATCGTCGACGGCGCGTTCAACGTGAACTCGACCTCGGTGGAGGCATGGACCGCGCTGTTCGCCAGCCTGCGCAATGTCGGCGTGTCGCCGGCTGACGGCAGCGCCGCCGCTCCCGTTGCGGCCAGTCCGTTTGTGCGCACACCGTTCGTGACGGGCGGGGCGGACACCGCCAGCCGGACCGACCAGTGGACCGGTTACCGCAGCCTGACCAATGAACGCGTTCTGGCCGTCGAGGTGGTGAACGAGATCCGGACGCGCGGCCCGTTCCTGTCCTTGGGCGATTTTGTGAACCGCCGGCTGGCCGCATATCCCGATGTGACAGGCTTGCGCGGCACCTTGCAGGCGGCGCTCGACCGGTTGAACACGCTCAACCGCCCCGTGCTGGATCAGGACAAGCCGGCGAGCTCCGTCAACGACGTGCCGACCGGTGCGGCCGAAGTCTGGACGGTGAACACGAGCAGCTACTACCTGCAGGCGATCAAGGCGCCCCGCAGCGCTTCAAGCACTCCGGCCACCAGCAAGGCGGCGATGGCCCCGGGCTTCCTGAGCCAGGCCGATCTGTTGTCGGCGCTAGGCCCGGTGCTCTCGGCGCGCTCGGACACGTTTGTGGTGCGAGCATATGGAGAAACCGTGAACCCCTTGCTGGCCGCCGCCGATGCCGGTTACGTGACCGGTCGCGCCTGGTGCGAAGCCGTGGTGCAGCGCCTGCCGGACTACGTGGACTCGACCGGCAACGCCGCCGAAATCGCTCCCGTCACCGGCGCGACCGTGAACCTTACATCCGACAACCAGAAGTTTGGCCGCCGGTTCAAAGTGGTCTCGTTCCGCTGGCTCAGCCCCGCCGACATCTAACCGCGCAGCCCCTACTTCATGATAACTTCACGAATCTCTTTCTTGGCGCTGGGTCTGGTCCTGGCGGTGTCGACCATCATCTTGCCGGTGCGCGCGGCGGAGGCGGCCGCGCCGCAGCGGGTGACCCTGCGCGTGATCGCGATGGACGGTATGATCACCGATCTGGCGGTGCGATCCGCGACGGGGCGCGCGGCGTTGGTCGCGCGCGCCACCGCCTTCACGCCGGACATCGACGCGCTGGCGCTGGACGGATCGGTCAATTTTTATCGGAAGATCTCAGCACCGACTCCGGCTCCGTCGCCTGCGGTGGGCGGAGGCGCACCGGTGCCGGACCCGCTGGCGGCTTCATTTCAGATCGAGCCGGGCGTGGTGCGTTATCTGGTGGTCGTGCTGGCTGCGGGGCCGGTCAACCAGCGCAGTTACCGCGTGTATGCCGTGCCTGATCCCGAAGGTGCATTGCCCGCCGGCTCGGCGCGGATCGTCAACTTCACGAGTTCGGCCATGGCGGTGCAACTGGGGACCGCCACGTCGGTGGTCGGAGTTTCCGGTTCGGCCGTGCTGCCCTGCAAACCGGGCGAGGATACCCAGGTGGCGTTGCGGGTGGCAGTGTCGTCGGGGACGGACCAGTGGCAGCTGGTGAGCAGCACGCGGCTGGCGGTGCCGGCGGAGCGCCGGGTGTTGATGTTCATCACGCCGAATGCCGCGACGCAGCAGGTTGAGGGGGCACCGATCACGATCAGCGGCGGGCCGATCTCCATCAAAACCGTGTTCGATACCGTGCCGCCGCCCGCGAAGCCCGCTGTGCCGGGGCAGTTCTAGTCCGTGAACTATAAAATAACCCGGGCCGGAGTGGGTGGGAAAGGGGCTCGGACGAGGTCGTTTCGGCCAAAGATTGTTGGACGATGCTTCCTCGCGCTCAACTAGCCGCTGCCCCCACGAGCCGCAGCCTGCATGCCCTGCGCGCGCTTGCTGTTTTTGTTTTGTTGTCGGTTCAGGCTGATTGCGCCGAGTCGCGGACCGATCTGGCTGTCACGCACACGCTGCCAAGGGTCACGCTGCGCGGCTTCGGTGAGCTGTCCGCTGTTTTTTGGCAGAACCCCGCGCGCGATGCCTCGCTCCTGGTCGTGACCTGCGAAAACGAGGCACGCGCCCGGCTTACCCACGCCAAGTATCTCTCCGACCTCGCGATTTTGCCCGGCCTTGAGTCGGTCCGTCTGTCCGCTGTGGAGCCCGTTATCCATGCGTGGCGGCGGAGCGGCGACGGGGCACTTTTCGCCGCCGCATGGCGCGAACGGCGCGTGGTCATCCTGGCCGCGGCGAACGAGGAGCGTCTTCGCGGCCTTCTGGCTGCGGGTGCCCCCGGACTGCGCTCCGACGATTTCGCTCCCGGCGACGAGGTGCCTATGTGGCTTGATCGCTGGGATAAGTTCGGTTTCCGCTTCTATTATCGAGCTTGGGAGCTGCCGCCCGGTGCGCGCTCTTTCGCCGACTACGACTTCGCCCGCGATTTTGACTTTGCGGAGCAGAGCGGCCGCACCGGGCTGGTTTTCTGGGCCAACGCCGAGGAGATGGACAGCGCCGAGGGCATGACCAACGAGCCGTGGTGGCGCTGGGCCTTTGACGAGGCCGCTGCTCGCCGGCTACCCGTCGGATTCAACCTCAATGTCGACGCCATCGGTCAGGGCTGGTTTTTCAATCGGCACCGCGATCAGACCTCGCTCAAAGCGCCCCAATTCTCCGGCAGCACCCACAAGATTGCCAACCCCTACTTCAACGGCTCCGGCCTGCTTTCGTGGAGCGCCACGGGTGCGCGTGATGAGGTTCTGGGACTGCTTCAAGGCGCGCTGCGCCGCGTCGCGGACACGCCGGGGTTGGTTTCCATTCTGGAGCCGCACGGCGAACTCCGGCACGGGCAGCACGACATCCTTCTCGATTATGGGCCTGTCGCGGACGCCGGCTTGCGGCGTTTCTTGCGCCGTCGTTATGCCGCTCCCGCTGACTGGGTGGAGGCGTGGGGCCTGCCCCGTTCCTTCACATGGGCGGATGTCCGCGCGCCGGAACCGGCTTCCTTCGTCGGCTGGGGGCCGAAGGCGCTCGATCTGGCCGGCGTATGGAAAGTCGGATACGAGCCGCTGGACCGCGAGCCTGAGCCCGACTACCAAGGCGGGCGTTCCAACGATCCCGTGCCGAGCCGTGGCGCGCGAGAAGAGTGGTTTGCGGAAAAACACGACGACCGAGACTGGCCGGAGGTCGTCGCGCCGGGGCACGACCGGACCATGTTTCTTCCCTCCCGCCCCGCCGTTTACCGGCGCGAGTTCGACGTGACGTCCGCATGGCATTCGTCGCGCACCCGTGTCTGGCTCTACGTGTGGGATCTCAACACCGCGACGGGCGATACCCTGCGCGTCGCGCTCAATGGGCGCATGGTCGGCGAGGACCGCCTGCGTCACGCCACGCCCCACTGGGGAGCCTACGAGGTGACCGGGATTCTCCGCGCCGGAAAAAACCAGCTTAGCATCCGCCTGCCCAAGGGCGTCCTCGCCTACCGCGTCTATCTGTCGCCCGAGCCACCGCGCCAATATCCCGGCCTCGGCCGGGCAGGCAACGCGCGCTGGGTCGATTTCTCGGACTGGATCGCCGACTCGCGCGCCGACGCCGTGCGCCGCGGGCTGGAGATGATCCGTCAGGTGGATACCGTGCGACCGATCGTGCTGATGGCACCCGAGGGCTTCGAGGACGGTGTGCGCCGCCTCGCCAAGGACTATGGCGGAGCCTTCCATAACACCGGCTACATGAGTGCGTTTTGGGCGGATCCGCTGCCCGCGCTTATGCGCGGCTCGAGACTGCCCTTTTCACTCGAACCGGGCGAACCGGCCCGCACTCTCCCCGAGTTCAAGCAACAGATCGGCCTCTACTCGACGTCCGGCGTGCAGGGCGTCGATTACTTTATCCACATCGGGGACGTGCTGTGGCGTCCCGAGCTGCGCCGCCACTTCGAGGAACAGCTCCCTTTGCTCAAGTTGCTGGGCAAATACCACGCGCCGGATGCCGAGGTCGCCGCGCTTTATGCGACGCGTAACGAACGCCTTCGCTCCTTTCCGTGGACCCGCGATTCCAATTCCAACGCCGGCTCCGGCTACTGGAGCTGTGATCCGCGCGGGGTCTTGCGCGGACTCCACGAAAGCGATGCGCTGACCGAGTCTTCCTTCGCCGAGGGCGACGCCGGTCGCTACCGTGTTGTCATCGACTCCAACACCTCGATTCTCGATGCGAGGTTGCTCGCCGAGATCGAGCGCTATGTGCGCGCCGGCGGCGTCTTCGTCACCCTGGGCCAGACCGGACGCCACGATCCTCTCTCGCCCGACTCCTGGCCAATATCCCGGCTCTCCGGTTTCGCGGTTGAAGGCATCGACTCGCTTGAGTCCGATGGGTCGCCGACGCGGGTGCGCGCCCTCCGGTCCGCGCCCGGCCAGGACGTGTTTCCCGCAGACTGGGCCGGATTTCGCGGTCACGGGCTTTCCCTCCGGGCATGCGAGTCCGACGCGATGCCGCTCCTTCTGTGGGAAGACGGCTCGGTGGCCGCAGGCGCGCGAAAACTCGGCTCGGGTTACCTCATTCAACTTGGCTGCCGACCCGACCACGCCGAGCTGCGTCGCCTGCTCGCCCGTCTCCTTGCGTGGAGGAAAATCCCCCGCGCCGCGGGTGCATTTACGCCCGAGAATAGTGGAGTCATTCTTCGACATTACTTGTCCAACAACGGCCTGTTTGACGTGTGGGCGCTGTGGAACGAACGCTCCGATGCGAGCGTGACCGGGGAGCTCCGCCTCGACGAGGCGGGCGCGCGGATCGACGCAGCCTGGGATGTGGGCCGCGGGGTGGAGCTTGACGTCGCCGAGGCCCGGCTGCCTCTGACGCTCGCTCCGCTGGAAACACGGGTATTCCTGACACCGCGCGCCGCGCCCACCACCGCGCCGCTCAACTGGCTTGAGTTGCAGCGGGACTGGTGGCGGCGGTCTGTGACGGCTTCGCCGGTGCCTTTGCCCGCACCCGCCCATCGTTACTCCGTCGACCTTTCCACCGGTTGGTCGCATGATGGCGCGGTGGGAGCGAAGGGCGCGGTGGTTGACCTCGGCGTGTGGAAAACGCCCGGCGCCGTCCCCGGTGGCCGAGAAACTTTGCACAGATCCTTCACCGTGCCGGCACACTGGCCGGAGGGTGACGTCACGCTGTCCTTCATGGCTTGGAGTCCGCCGACTTTTATCGGTCGCGGCCGTGTGAGCCTGGATTCGGCGCCGCTCACCGGCTGGGGGACGGACGGCATCATGCACGCGAATCCGTCGGGGGTGCTTCGTCCCGGCTCCACTCACATCCTGGCGCTCGAGTTGGAGAGTGCGGGGCGGTGGACGGGCACGCGCGGCACTGCGTGGCTCTGGTTGTGGGCAAAACCTGAGGCGGCACTCGACCTCGCCGGGGAATGGAGGGCGAGCAAAGATGCGCTGCGTTACGATCAGTCGATCCGCCTGCCCGGGCCTTATGCGACGCGAATGTTTCGCCGGCGCGTGCTTGTCCCCGAGGAGCAACGCGGTCGCAATGTGATGCTCGAAGTCGAGGCCACCGGCACGCTCACCGGTGTGTTGGTCAATGGCACCTGGTTGCGCCGTCTGCACCACCACATCGGCACGCGCTTTGACCTGAACATCACGCCATGGATCAAGTTCGGTGAGGAGAACGAGATCGAGCTGGTGTGCATGCAGGGTGCCGGGAGCGGCGAGGTTCGCTTCGTCCGTCTCGGCTTCCACCGCCCCGAGCTGTATCCCTGAGCCGCTCCAGCCCCGCTCAGTTATATGATCACGGGCGGAAAAGTAGGCACGGATGGAATCGCATCATTGGCGATTCTCCGGGAGGCCGGCTCAGGCAGCTTGCCCGGAGTTTATTCAGAAGACAGTGCCGGAAGCGTTTTAATTAACGGAGCTTCGCCGCAGGATCACGGCACGGCCAGTTCGATGTAGCTCACGGGGCCGTCGGCGAGCGCGGCGGTGTCGATTTCAAAGGTCGCCCAGCCGTCGGCGACGGTCACGGGCAATTCCTGCTGACGCTGTCCGTCTTCGCGCAGGGCCCAGGCTTTGAAGCGCGCGGCGTTTTCGTTTTTGATCGAGAAGCGCGCGCGGAAAGCGCGCAACAACACAGGCGCGGAGCCCGGCTCGTCGAGAATCTCGCGGTTCTTTTCACGGTGGGTGCGGAGGCCCGAGTTGTGCGAATCGGTGGCGCCGAAGAGCAGGATGCGGGTGCTTTTTTCCAGCGGTTGGGAATCGAGCGCGCTGGCGCAGACCGCGACCGGGGTTCCGTCGGTCTCGACCTTGAGGCGGGGCGATTCGAAGAGCCGGAGTTCAGGGGTGAGCACGCTGCCGACGGTGCGCGACGTCTCGACGGTCATCGTCTTCGCGCGGGTGTTGAGCAGGAGTTCAGCGGTGTCGCTTTCGTAAAGGCCCGCGCCGACATCGGTGCGGTTGCCGGGCGCGAGGTAATCGGCCTGGCGCAGGGCGGACAGCCAGCGCCCCTGGACGGAGGTATCGCCGCCGGAGTCGTTGACGGCGGCGCCGAGGATGATGGTCATGCCCGCGCCGCGCCCGGGGGTGAACTGGAGATCGGCGGCCGGGGCGGCTTTCGGGCGGGCGAGGGAGACGCCGGTGACGAGGCCGACGCGGAGAAGGTCGTTGGAGATGTTGTTGGTCGGCCCCATTTCGAAGGCGATCTTCTCGTCCATGGCGATGGTCGTCTGGCGCTTCGCGGGGGCGACGTCGCCGCGCAGGTAGAGCAGGGCGGAGGAGCGTTCGCCGGCGCGGGCGGTGGGGTCGTTGAAGATGTGGAAGATGCGGATGAAGTTGTTGTCGCCGAGCGCGACCGGCCATCCGTGGTGCGCGAGCAGGCTGAAGCCTTGGAAGGAGGCGTAGGCGGGGGCGAAGAGCAGGTCTTCGTGGCGATATTCGTTCCAATAAGGCACGCCCCATTCGGTGATGAAGAGGGCTTTTCCGCGGAGACGGGAACCGGCGAGGGCGAGGAAGTCCTTGCCGCTGGCACCGAGCAGACTGGTGTTGGCCATGGTGGCACCGGCGTATTCGACGCCCTTGGGTCCGCCGTTGGGGTGATCGTGGTAACCGTGGTTTTCGACGACGTCCATGGCTTCGCGGACGAGGGCGGTCTGGCTGGAGCTGATGACGTTGAAATCGACGACGGCCACTTTCACGCCGAGGTTGCGAAGGGCGTTTTTCTGCCAGGCGTAGAGGTCGCGTTCCGAGTCGAGGACGAAGCGCATAAAATCCTCGAAGTCGCGTCCGCCGCCGCCCCACGCAGGGTAGCCGACCTCGGCAAAGGATTTGGCGCGCGTGAGGGAGGCGGGACGGCTGCCGCCGGCGGTCCAGGTTTTTTCGAGAGCGGAAAAGGTGGCGTATTTTTTCTTGAGCCAGAGACGGAAATTCTCGCCGAGAAAATCCGGATAGCGCGCGGGATTGTTGCCGCGGATGCCGAGGAGGAAGTGGATGCCTTTCTCGTTGCGCGTTTCGAAGGCGACGACTTGGGGTTCGTCTTTCAAGGCGACGCCGGTGTGAGGGTTGACGTGCTCAAGGAGGGCCTTGGCGCCGGCGAGCCAGTTCTGGCGGGCGGAGTCCTGCCAATACATCTTGAAGGCGAGGAGCGGATCGCCGCGTTTGTCGCGCGAAGGAAAAGCGTCAAAGAGCGGGTGGTCGGTGGTGATATCGACGTAGAGATAGATGCCGCGTTTTTTGAGGGCGGCGGTGAGGCGGTCGAAGATCTCAAGCTGGGCGGGATTGAAGACGCCGGGTTTGTCCGAACCGAGCATGAGCATCTGGTCGAGAAAGTGGGTGCGGACGAGGTTGTAGCCGTTGAGGACGAGCTGGTCGGCGAAGGCGTCGATCTGCTCCTGGGTTTTGTAGGGCCACCAGCTCATCATCATGGTGGTGGCCTGCAGAAACCGCACGGGGCGCTCGGGATCCTCGGCGAAGACCATCTGGCCGTCGGCGCGGACCTGCGCGAAACCGTGGCGGCCGGCCGGACCGGGCTCGACCAGCGAGGAAAAGTCCAGCGCGGAGCCGGGGACGATGGCCGAGTAGTGGCGGTTTTCGAGCGGGAGGTAGAGCGGCTCCGCCCGGGATGGCAGCGGTTGGCCGGAGGCAAGCGGGCACACCCATGACGAGCCTCCGAGAAGGCCGGCGAGTCCAAGCAGGGCAATGTGACGAAGGCGGGCCGTGAACGAAAAGCGTGGGATCATGGGGTATGGCGGATAAGGCGGGCGGCGAGGATCAATCCGGACGAGAGAATGGCTGCGGCGGGATGGCACGCCAACAGGGGAATCATGGCGCGATTCTGCAGATAAGAGCGCAACGCGAGCGGTTATGAAATCGTTCAATCGGTTCGCGTGGCGGGTTCATAAAAAAGCGGGGGCCGTCCGCACGGCACCCGCGGGTTCCCTTGACTGTGCGCCGGATCAGTATCCGGCAGCCCAGCCAAAATCGACGTAGCCGTTGGACCAGATTCCTTGGTAGCCTCCGGTCACACTCCCGGCCGAGTTGGGAAAGTATTCCGCCTCCTTGACGAGGCCGTTGATGGAGATGCGGTCGAGAAGGATGTTCTTGTCCTTGCCGGTGAGGGACAGGCCGTCGTTGGTGAAGGCGATCCTGATATTGTGAACGCCGGTGTAGCTGCCGGTGTAGCAGTAGTCGGTCAATTCCTTCGACAAATACCAGGTCGCGACGGAGACACCGTCGACGAGCAGTTCCATGCGCTCGCCACCGGCGGTGCCCCGGGCGCGGATGTAGAACTTGCTGGTGTCGACGAGAGAATATTGGACGCCGTAGTAGGAGGGTTTGGCCGTGTTGTAATCGTCGCCGGTGAAAAAGAGCGGATACTTGCTGATCTGGTCATAGAGCGGAGGCCGGCTGGTCTGCCACGAGCTGGCATCGGACAGGCCCCAGCTGCAGATCATGTCCACGCCGACTTCACGGCAGGCTTTGACGAAGATGTAGTAGCGCTGTTTCTGCACGTTTTGGTAGTTGGCGTCATTGTAGACCATGCCCGCGCCGGTGAGGACGATGTCGAGTTCGTTAACGTAAACCCGCAGGCCGATGGCCTTGAATTTGGTGACGAGTTGCTTGAACCCGGTCAGGTTGGGCGGGGTGTTGATATCCCAGCTAAAATGGCACTGGAGGCCGACGGCATCGAGCTGGGCCCCGCTTTTCACCAGATGCAGGGCGAGTTGGTAGTAGGCCTTGGCGCGATCCGAATTCGGATCGGTTTCCATGCCGTTTTCGCGAAGTTCGAGGATCTTGCCGGCAGTGCTGCCGGAGGCGGTCCGTGCGCGATCAAGGATGTAGCGGATATATTTGGGGTGTTGGGGATGGATTTTATCGGTGCCGGTGAGGCCGGACAAATCGTCTTCCCATCCAAGAGCGTTGAGGACGCATCGGGAGTCAGGCCGGTAGTCCTTAACATTGAGTCCGTTGGGGACGTCGGAGAAGGCGTTGAAGGGCTCGTTAACGACGTTCCAGATGTCGACCTTGGCGGCGTTGCCGTTGCCGGTTATCACCTGGTTGATCAGAGAATCCAGGTGAGTCTTCAGCTGGTCGGGAGTGTAGCTGTTGGTGGCCAACCACGGCGGCATGTAGGAATCGGGGCCGAGCGGGAAGTGGACCAGGAGCTTTTTGCCATTGGGTCCCGCCCAACTGGTCCAGGTGTTAAGGTTGGTGATGGTGTAGGTATCCACCCCCGGGCTGTTCCAGTGAGAGTAAAACGTGGGCTGGATCAGATTGCACTCGCGGGCGAGGACCGTCGAAAGCGGGCTCCACTGGTAATATTGGTTGTTGCCGTAACCCGCGTCGGTCTCGGAGCCAATCTCGGTGGCAGTGGGATCGGTCGCACTCGGGATGTCTTTCCAGCGAAGGCCGGAGGGAATCGTCTGGGCGGTGAGGGCGGCGCCCAAGGAAGCCAGCAGGCTGGCGACGATGAAACGCAACGGGGTAACGCGGAGGGAAGGCTCCGCGAGGGGACGTGAGGATAGCATGGGGTTGTGGGGTCGGTTTTCCGGCGTGGACTTTTCCGGGCGCGAGAAACAGTTGGGGGGAAGCCGGCGCGCCGTAGTTTGGGGTGGCGACGCTCCGGAGGGGGAGAAAACAAGGCGTTCCTATGCGCGGGCCGTGCCCGGCGAAAGACCTCTGGTTGCGAAACCGTTCAATTCGCCGGACGCGGTTTCCCTTGTCCCGCGGCGTGTGCCTGGAAGAGGGCTTTCACAGCGGCGTAAGCGGCCTTGGGGCGGCGGTATTCGTCGAGCGTGCCTTTGTTGTTGAAGGTGCGCGGGCGTCGCAGGGAGCGCCCGCCGCCATAGGTGCGCACATCGCTGAAGTGCCACAATGCGATGCCGGAACAGCGCGGGTGTTCCAACGCCGAAGAAATGGCCTCGGACAGGTAACGCGCCTGATGTTCCTCGGAGAAAAAATCGTCGTGCGGATCGCGCCAGCCGTAGAGCGCCTCTGCTCCGATTTCGCCAACGATAACCGGTTTGTCGGCGAAGCCCGCGCGGTCGATGTGCGCAAAGCAGGCGTGCATGTGGGGACGGATCAGACTCAACGGATTTTCCACGCCTTCGCAGTCATACCAGCCGGGATAGATGTTGATGGCGATGAGATCGACCAGGTCGTAGTGGCGATCCGTCAACGCCACGCGGCTTGCATAGCTGATGAGACGGGACGGATCCAGCGAGCGCAGCAAGCGGACGGATTCCTCCATGATCGGACGGACCGCGTCGGTGTCCGTCTCGGTCTCGTTAAGAAAGCCCCAGATGATCACGCAGGGGTGATTAAAACTGGCGCGCACCATTGCGCGCATCGCGGCGGCGTGGTCGGCTTGGAATTTGGGCAGTGCAAACGTGGCCGCGTGCTGGCCCCATCCGAGATTTTCCTCCCACACCAGCATGCCGAGCTCGTCGCACAGATCGAGGAAACGTTGGTCTTGCGGGTAGTGGGAGCCGCGCACGAAGTTGCAGCCGAGGTCGCGCAGCAGGCGAAGGTCGGAGGCCATCTGAAGCACGGGAGTGGACGGGCCGAAATTCGGGTGCCACTCGTGGCGGTTGTAGCCGCGCAGGACGAGTTTTTTGCCGTTGAGCCAGAGCGCGCCGGCGCGCGCCTCGATGCGGCGCAGGCCGAAACGCGCCTGCATGGCATCGGTTTTCACGCCACTCGGATCCAGCAGGGTAACGGACACGGTATGCAGGCGGGGTGTCTCCAGCGTCCAGAGGTGCGCGTCGGGAACCGTGGCAGAAAAAACAACCTGATCATCGCGCACGGCATGATCGCGCAATGTCTGCCAGGCGCCTCCATCGAACGAAACCATCAGTCGGGCGCTGCCGCCGACCTGTCCGCGGAAACGCACGGACACCTCGACCGAACCGTCCCGGTATGACGACGTCGGAAGGACATGGATGGAATCGATCCAGGCGCCCGCAGCCGGCAGGACATGCAGATGAACATCCCGGATGATGCCGCCGTGCTGGTAGAAATCGAAGAACTCCTCATGCATCGGCGCGCGCTCCCGGTTGAAGCGGTTGTCAACGAGGACCAGCACCTCGCGGCGGGACGAGCCGGACGGGGCGATATCGACCTCGAATGGGGCATAGCCGCAGCCGTGGTCGGCCACCGCCCGGCCATCGACAAAAACGCGCGCCCAGATTGAGACCGCGCCGAAGACGATCTTCGCGGGCTGACCGGAAGGCACTTCAACGAACCGGCGATAGACGGCCAGACCGCGTTTGCCGGCATACGGGGTGAGTGCATCGAAGGCCGCCGGCACCGGCATGAGGTCGGCGGGCGCGAAGGAGGCCGGGGAAAACTCCGCGGGATCGAAGGCCCCGAGGAAGGAAAAATCCCAGAGGCCGTTCAAATCGATTATGGGACGGATCAGTGCGGAGGTTGACATGCGCGAGCCGGCAGGCGGACCAATGAAAGCAGGGAGAGCTTTCCATCAGAGTCATTCCCCCGGCGCTCGAATCCGTTCAAATGCCTTGGGTTTTATCTGATGGAGACCGCATGTCCGAAGACGGTCCGCCCGGGCTCAAGGTGTGAACAGGCGCAGTTCCTTGACGCGCACGTAGGTGCCGTCCGTCGACAGGAGGCGGATGCGGCTCGTGGAAATGCGATTAAATGACAGGGAGCGGAACGTGCTCGTGTTTCCCGTGACCTGTGTGCCGGGAATGTCGGACCAGCTGGCTCCATTGTTCCAGGAGGACTGCAGGACGAAGTTGGAGATGGGCACGGACGTGCTGTAGCCGGTTTCAACCTCGGCGCGGTTGATCGTGTAGGTCGCGCCCAGATCGATGGCCACCCAATGATTCACGGCGGTGCTTTCGCTGACCCATCGATTCGCGTCGGAGGTGTTGTCATCGATCGCCATGCCCGGATGGCAGCCAGGCAGATAGCTGTCCGCGGAGGCGGACTTGAATTTCGCCACGTTTGTGCTGGCGGCGGGCGCGGCGGGCCATTGCCAGGTATCGAGCAGGAAATAATCCATGCTCCGTGCCTGGGTGACGGTGTCGCGCACCGTCACCACCACGACGAAGCGACCCGAACCGGAGAACGCGTGCGTCACCGTCGGACTGGCGGTGGTCAGGGTGGCGGAGCCATCGCCGAAGTTCCAGGTGTAGTCGAGGGCGTGGCCGAGGTTGCCGGTCGCCTTGACGCCGAACTGGGTGGATTGGTTCACGGCGGGCATCGCAGGTTTCGCCCAGCTTTCCAGGGTGATGGTCGGCGCCGGGTTCGTGGACGACGTGCCGACGGTGAAGAACACCTGTTGAACATCCCTCATATAGCCATCGTCGACGACGAGGATGGCCTGATGCACGCCGGAGGGGAAGGACTTGGAGGGATTGGCCTGAAGAGACACGGAACCATCGCTGAAATACCATTGATAACCGAGAGCGCTGCGGCCCTGGCCCGGGTGGGAACCGGCGCTGGAGAACGCGATCGTCGTCCATGCGGCCGTCGGTCCCACGGGCTGAATCTGCGCGCGGATGACGTTGTCGGCGATTTTGCGGTTTTCCAATCCCTGCCAGACATACGGCCACGCATTCAGCACTTGGCTGACCGAGGTGCCGGACGGCGTGAAGAAGATCTGTGCATGCAAGTGTGGATCGCCGCTGGCCAAGCCGGAATCGCTGGAGAGTGCCCAGAGCTGGTTGACGCCGACTGAGGAGCCCATGGGCACGATGTGGCCGCCGACGACGCTGCCGTAGCTCGCGATGTCGCAGTGGTGGCTGCCGAATTCCCAGTGGTCGCCATTGGGGCGCGTGAGATCGTAATAAAAACGACCTTCGCCGTAAGGATCGTATTCCACCCGGCCGGCGACGACGCCGTAGATTTCGGTGAGCTCAGGCACGGAGAAATCCAGTCCAGTGTGCACGACGGCTTCGCTGGTGTCGCCTGATTTGCCGAGCCAACTGGTCTTGTTGTCGAGCAAGGACAACACAGTGGTGGAGCCGCGCACGTCGCGATCAAGGCGTATCCGATAGTCGGGACGTTGCGGCCAGACGGGCGGATTGCTGCCGCCGACGAGCGGGGCGCCGTCGCGATCCTGTAACAACTGGAACCACAAGCCGGCGGGCGTGCCGGGCGATGTTCCGGAGACGACAACGGGCTTCGTGGCGTCGTTCACCCAGATGCGCACATCCCTGTAAGTGATTGCATTCTGGCTGCCGCTTTTGAGCCCCACGGTTGCGTCGTAGTTTTTGATCGTTTCCAAGCCTATGCGCAGGCCGTCGATCACCTTGGGTTCGTAGAGCGCCTTCATGTGAAACGGTTGGTAAAGGAGCCGGTGCGGATGTCCGTCGACGGTGATGTCCGCCCAGATCAACCACTGCGCGGGTTTGCTGGTGTCGAGATCGTTGTAGGTGGTTACACCCTTGTTCAGAATGACGATCGAACGTGTGGCGCCGGAGCTCAGCGTGAAATTCAGCGTGTCGTTGATGTTGAGTTCCATGATCGTGGGAAACGTATCCCAGGTCTTGGAGTAGACGGTCGCATCGGCGCGCGGACAGGCGGCGAACCAGAGGACTGCGCCGAGCGCGACGAGGTTGAGATGGGCGAGGCCGCGTTTGCCGGCGAGTCTGACGGCGGCGAAAAAACGGAGACGCGGACAATCGATTGAAGAGTGCATTGGGCGGAACTTTTTTTGGGGTAACGGACCAGCGGGGAAACTGGCGAAATTGATGGTGGATGAATCATCCGCACCAAGTTCTGAACGGGGCAGGTTACCTCGCGGCAACCGGGTTGTTGGACTGGGGACCTGCAGGGGCTGGCAAGCACACTGAGTGAGCGAGCCGTTGACTCTACAGCTTTGATCTAGAAGCCGTTCAAATTCACGGCCTGCCTCGGCATTTGCGTGAAAACGACATTCGCCGGCGGGAGTCCGTCGGAGGAAACGTGGAGGCCGGCTATGCTGCCGGTGGAGCTGTTGGTCATCCGCAGTATCGCCAGGGCGAGCCCGTTGAACGCGCGACGTTCGGACGAGTAGAAAGGAGTGAGGTCGGTGGGATCGCCGTTGTCGGTGGCGATGAGTCCGGCGGGACCTTCGACGCGAAAACACAACTGGTTTTTCGCGCGCGGTGCGGGCAGGCCGGCGGCATCGACCAGCATCGCGACCACGTGGACCAGATCGCCTGCGCCGGATGGCGGACGCTCGACCGACAGTGTGATGCGGGCGGCCGGGCCGGCGGTTCGGCGTTCTCCGCGCGCCCATTCACGGCCGTGGCGATAGGCGATGACCGAGAGAACGCCGGGCTCGTAGCGCACCTCATCCCAGCGCAGACGATGATCAACCGGAGACTTGGATTTCCGGCCCAGCGAACGGCCGTTGAGAAAAAGTTCTGCCTCGTCACCCGACGTGTAGAGATGCACGGGCGTGATTTCGCCTTCGCGGCCGGGCCAGGTCCAGTGCGGCAGCAGATGGGCGAGCGGCAGGTCGGGACGCCAGCGCGATTGGTAGAGAAAAAAGCGGTCCTTCTTGAAGCCGGCGAGGTCCAGGATGCCGAAGTAGGAACTGCGCGAAGGGACCGGCACACGGCCGAGACGCTCGAGCTCGGCGGCGGCCCGGGCACGTTCCGCTGGATCATGGAAGTTGGAAAGAAGGGTGAGGTCTTCGTTGTAGGGCGTGGGTTCGCCGAGATAGTCGAAACCGGTCCAGACAAACTCTCCGGCAACGGCGGGTAATGCGTCTTGCGCGCGGAACTCCGCGTCGGGCGGCTGGGCCCAGCCTGGCGCGTAGAGATCGTAGGCGCTCACATGAAAGCGTGAGCGGCCGCCAGCCTGATCTTCATCGACCGGGAACAGATATTCGCCACGCGAGCCGAGGCACGACGCCGTTTCGCTACCATAAAGCGGAAGGCCGGGATTGGCGGCGAGAAAGCGGGCGTAGAGATGCGGTTTGTAATTGTAACCGAATACATCGAGCGTGAGCTGGAATCCGTTGAAGCCGGCGTCCGGCCGGTCGCAACCCGCGGTGACAGGCCGGGAAGGATCTTCGGCACGGACGAGTGTGGCGAGGCGCAGCGAGACGGCGAGGCCGGCTTCGTCGTCCTGTTCGGCGACTTCGTTGCCGATGCTCCAAAGGATGACGCACGGATGGTTGCGGTCGCGACGGATCATGGCGCGCAAGTCTAGCGCGTGCCAGTCGTCGAAGAGGCGGGCGTAGCCGTTGGGTTTTTTGGCGCGGGCCCAGGTGTCGGAAAATTCGTCGATGACAAGAAAGCCCAGCTGATCACAAAGATCGAGCAGGCTGGGATCGGGCGGATTGTGGGCGCAGCGGATGGCGTTGCAGCCCATCTCGCGCAGGAGCAGAAGCTGGCGTTCGATGGCGTCCAGGTGGACGGCCGCGCCGAGTGCGCCGAGATCGTGATGCAGGCAGACGCCGCGCAAGGGCACGGGTTTGCCGTTGAGCAGAAAACCCCGGCTGGCGTCAAAAACGGCGGTGCGGATTCCGAACGGCGTGTCCACGCAGTCGAGTTGAGTGCCGTTCTCCGAGAGGAGCTTGGTGCGCGCAAGATAGAGGCACGGGTTTTCGGGACTCCAAAGCGCGGGGTGATCCACGGTGAGCTCGATGGTGAGAGTGTTGGTCCCGTCGGGAAATATGGCGTCGGTTGCGACGTGAAGAGCGCCGGTGTTCGGATCGAGAAGGGAGGTGCGCAGGAGCACGCGCGACGTGTCGGTCCGGTCGATGTTCACGGTGATGCGCACACGGGCGGCGTCGGTGCCAACGCGGGGCGTGGTGATGGCCACTCCGTGCCGGGCGATGGCGGTGTGAGAGGTTTTCACCAGCCAGACGCGACGGTAGATGCCGCCGCCGGGATACCAGCGCGAGGAATCCGGCGGATTATCCAGACGGATGGAAAGCACATTGCGCGAGCCGGTCGTGATGTGCGGGGTGAGATCGACGCGAAAGGAGGTGTAGCCACAGGCCCAGCCGCCGGCGAGGCGGCCATTGATCCAGACGGAGGCGTGCGACATTGCGCCGTCCACTTCCAGGTAGATGCGACGCCCTTGGTCGGAAGCGGGCACATCGAAGGTTTTTCGATACCAGGCCACGCCCCACCAAGGGAGCTTTGCGGTCTCGCCGGGCAGGTTCAGGTCGAAGGGCGACTCGACGCCCCAGTCATGGGGAAGGTCGAGCACGCGCCAGGCGGAATCGTCGAAGTCGACGTGGGTAAACGCGGGAACAAGGTCGTCCAGATTTCCTGGCGGCAACGGGAGAGGTGTATCGGACAGGGCGTTGCCGGTGGCTAGCAGCCAGGGCTTGAGCCGTTCGTAGGTGAGCGATGACGCTTCGCCCGGGACGTCGTCGCGGCGAAAACGCCAGCCTGAGGTGAAAAGAACGCGTTCTCGTGAAGAAGGCATAAGGACGCCCGGCTCAGGCGTAGCACCGCACCTCGTAGATCTGGGCGGAAGGATCACCGTTGGTGGCTGTAACCACGATTCGAATACGATTTGACGTGATAGCGGTTGCGAGCGCATGGCGGCGGTGCCGCTGGTAGTTGCCCTCGGTCGCGACAACGGTGTTCCAGCCGCCCTCCGTCAGGGCCTCGATGCGATAATCGCGCGGGCACTGCGGATCGCGGGAAAAGGGAGCGTAGGCGTGATATTCGGTGAAGAGGTTGCCGGGGAACGTGAGTTCAATCTGTCGCACTGTTTGCGGCGAGGACCACGAAAGTTCCAGCGACTGGGGCAGCGGTTGAGCGGGAACGGAGCGCCAGAGATTGGTCCAGCGATGAGGCCGGGCGGCGCCGGCAAGGACATTGGCCGGTTCGTAGACGGGTTGGGGCGGGTGCACGCGGAAACAGGCGGTGATACCGCAGCCGTGCCGCCGCATACGACCACCACCCATATCGAACGCGTGGGGGTGTCCGGGGAGAATCGTGCCCGCGAGGGTCCAGCCGATTTGAGGTGCCGGCCCGAGGTCGAGCCGCAGATACCGGCCCGGTGTCACGGCGAGGTTTCCGAGCGGCCACTTGATCCAGCGGCGTCTGCCCGGAGGCACCAGGAGCGTGGTGGTGGCGAGCGGAGCGGCGGGCTCGACCCGGTAGTCCCAGAGGTGATCCACCGGCACGAGGCGGGCGGACACCGGATGGGTTTCGTCGGTGAGATTGGAGAGACAGACCTCGATGGAGTGAAGGCGCTCGGTGCCGATGGCGATCCATTGCCCGCGAATCCGGGCGAGCGTGTCGGTATGCTCTCCCGCGAGGTGATCGGACCAGAAAGTGAGGTTATGCTGCGGCGTGGAAGGTTCGCACTCCGCCCCGCTCGACCAGGCGGAGCTGGTGGCGGTGGCGCGGGCGAAGGGGGCGAGATCGTGCGGATCGTTGCGGACGACCGAAGGGAGAAAGCAGCCGTCGCGCAGAAGCTGTTGCTGGATTTCGGATAGGTCATCGCGTCCGAAGGCGGCGGGCGGGCGGGCGGTGCGCACAGCGCGCACGACGGCGGTGCCGGCGGCCTGACCCAGAAGCGCGGTGGTTGCCATCACGCGCACCGAGCCGAGCGCGGCGTGGGTGGCGCTGAGATTCCGGCCGGCCATCAGCAGGTTGGGAACGTCTTTGGAAACGAGGCTGCAAAGCGGGAGGCCGTAAGGACCGACGTAGCTCTTGCGCGCGTAGTCGCTGGCGGGCGAGTAGCCCTCGGCGCTGGCGGGTTCGGCGGAGGATGCGAGCAGTCCGCCGGGCGTATGCAGGTCGATGAACCAGCCGCCGAAGGCGATCTCGTCGGGAAACGCCGTGGCGGCGGCGACGTCGTGCTCATTCAAAAAATGGAGGCCCATGACGCGGCGGCTTTCGCGTTTTCCAGGAACCTGGCCGATCCAGTCGAGGGCGAAGTTGGCGGCGAGGTCGCGCGTCCGGGGATCGCGGTTCTTTATCCAATCCCAAACCCCGAGGGTGTGGCGGGTGAGTTCGTGGCGGATGTTTTCGGAATCCTCGATGGTGTTCCAAGGCACGCCGATTTCGATCCACCAGTAGCCGCCGCGCAGGTCGTGGGGCACGCGGCCTTGCTGATAGAAAAAACCGGCGTCGTCGTATTTTACAGCCCAGTCGGGCGCGATGAAGGGCGCGGGACGGCCGATGTCTCGCGCACGGAAATGCAGGGAGTTTCCCATCGTTTCGCGCGTGGGTGCGGCGGGTGCATGGGGTTCGCCAAATTCGTCACGGCCCTCCGAGCCCATGCGCCACTCACACCCTGCCAGATGCGCGATGAGCGCGTCTCCGGTGCAGTCGATAAAGTAGGGCGCGCGCAGCACGAGTTCGGTCTCGGCATTGGCTACGCGTGCAAAGACCGCGGTGAGTTTGCCTGAAGCGCAGGCTGCGCGGTGGAGCAGCCCCGCGGAGACTTCGGGACCGGGGGCGGTATCGATGCGTCCGCTTCCGGAGGTCTCGACCGCGATCACGGTCGTGTTGACGTGAAGCGTGAGGTTGGGAGTGCTGCGGGCGAGGTTGTAGAGCACGAGATCCCACACGCTGTTGGTCCAGCCGTTCTCGAAGATCGTTTCGTGGTTCAGGGCGCGCTCCTCGATCAGAAGCTCCGAGATGATTCCGGTTTCGCGGGCGTAAGTGTGAAAGTTGGCGGCGCCGTGAGGAGTGACGCGGATTTCGGAGGAGCTGTTGCCGCCCAGCACCGGGCGGTCCTGCACCAGGCAGGTCCGCAGGCCCTGACGGGCGGCGGCGACGGCGGCGGAGAGTCCGGCGAGACCTCCTCCGCAAACGACGAGATCGTAGCCTTCGCAGACGGTTTTCAAGGGATGGCGGCTTCCACCACGACGTTCATCTTCACAGTCAGAGGTTCATCGGCCCAGCCCAGGCTTCGCAGCGAGGCGGTGTAGCGTCCCGCGTGAGAATAGGCGTGGGTGGTTTCCTCGCGGATGATTTGCGGAGGCGTTCCGTCGCCGAAGTCGATGTAGACAGGAGCGGTGTTTTGCGTTTCGAGACGACTCCAAAAAAGAACCGGTGTGCCGGGGCGGATGCCGCGCACGGGCGTGTGATAAAACCAGCCGAAGCCAAGTTCGCCTGTTTTCCGGAGAGGGTCGTAAACGCGCACCTGGGCGAAGTCGCGGGACTCGGCGCCGGACTTGGTGCGGACAACCAGTTCCTCGGAATAAAGGCCGGGCAGCGGATAGGTGAGCGTCGCGAGCGGGCCGTCCACGCGGGAACCGTCGTGGAGGAGCCATTGGCAGGAGGCGATTTCCTCGCCAGGGCGGGCGACGGAACGGGTGGCATCCAATTCGAGAACACCACCGGCACTGGCGAAGCGGTAGCCCCCGGCGACGGCGATGAGCGGATCCGGATATTTCCGGAAATAGGCATCGACGATCATGGGGTAAAGGTTCGCGGACGGACGGAGGTTGTTGCGGTCGCGTTTTCCATCGGTGGCGTCCTCCAGACCCAGATGCACGTGAGGATCGAAGTGTTGCTGGTTTTTCCCGCCCCAGGTGCTTCCGGTGAGGCCGAGACGCTGGCCTGCCTTGACCTCGGCACCGACGACTATCGCGGGATCAATCCGGTCGTAATTCATGTGGCCATACGACGCGGCCGCACCGTCAGGCGAAACGATGAGAACGTGATTGGAGCCGGAAGGACGGCCGTCGGCAAGCGGTGACACCGCGATGCGTCCCGCAAACAACGCGACAACCGGAAGACGATCGGGGATCGCCCCGAAATCTTCGCCCCGGTGGTAGTAGAGTTTATTGAAGGGGACGAGCGCGCTCCACGTGTTGTTGTAGGTGGAGGATCGCCAGCGGTAGTCGTCGATGTGAAACACCAGATCGGGCGGACCCCAGGAAAGGGACGCGTCGAGCAATTCGAGACGCACGGCCTTGCCCATGTTTTTCACGGAACCGACTTCGGCTTCGGACCAACCGCGGGTGGTCTGCACGGCGACACGAACGCCGTTGACCACGATTGGCAGCTGGAAGGGTCGGCCGGTCACGGTGGCACGAACCCCGTCCACTTCGATCTCCGCATCGGCACGAACAACCACGGCATGGCTCGGATTATTTTGGATGAAATAATCCGGTTCGGTCATTTCCTGCACGCCGATGAGGGTGAGACGGCGCGGCCCGGCGGTTGTGGAAATTTCACAGGTCTCGCCTGGATTGAGATCGGCGAGGGCGGGCCAGTATCCGGCGAGGGCGGGTTGGGGCATCAGAAGACAGAAAGCTGCACAGACAAAAGATTGGCCCGGGGGGCTGAAATTCATGTCACGGGAGTAGTTGTCGTATGATCGTGACGGGACAACGGTTCTGTTTTTGAAACCGTTAGTGTTTCTTAATCATTCGCGTTCACCGGTCAGACTTGGACAATCCTTGTTCGACGTCCTAGGCAGTTGGTTAATCCTGCACTTTGCCGGGAAGATAGTATTCGGGGGGGGCGAATGCTTTCATAAGAACCATCAGATTAGGCGGATGTATGATCGAAAACCCGGGATTCATTGCGGGCTTGATGAGCCAAGTGGGGAGTAGAGGTTGGCTTCAATTTTCCCGCCACAATTGAAAGGTGAACACTACGTCCCAATCCTTAATATCCCTTATTATCGGCTCAGACTCTACTCTTACTGCCGAAGAAAAAAATGCTCTTACGAGTATCCTTCCATCTGCCCACACTAGATTTGATGAACACGAGAATGCCGTCGGGGACGTAGGCATTGTTTCGTTCGAAAATAAAGAAGAGCGACCGATTGTTTTAACTCAGCAACAGGTCGCAGTTATGTTGGGCGTGCATCGTGTTACCGTCTACGACTGGAAGGAGCTCGGGTATTGGTCCCCGGCGCACCGGCTAAGACTTCGCGGAGCAGAGCAAAAACCGGGATCTCTGCCATTTCGCCGGTCTTGATGGTTTTTACTCGGATGAAATCGTCCTTGAGGTTTACTGAGGAACGCAAAAGTAGGCAGCAGTCGCCACGACGCATGGCAGTGCAAGCAGCGATGACTACGGCTGGATAAATATACGGATCGGATTTTG
Source organism: Opitutaceae bacterium (assembly GCA_041671745.1). GTDB lineage: Bacteria > Verrucomicrobiota > Verrucomicrobiia > Opitutales > Opitutaceae > Rariglobus. Next base: position 100,034 of record JBAZBC010000018.1, read on the forward strand.
CAGCTTTAAGAATCATGGAGAGTTCGTCGGCGCTGAAGGGTTTGCGGTGTATGGTGGGTAACACAATTTTTGCTGCAGCCGATGCGGAACAGCAAATTTACAATACGTCAGGTGGACTCGATGAATTGAGAAAACTAGTTCGAAGCGTGAAGGAGCTACGCTTTCATTACCGCAATGGTCTTCACATTTGCTACTTGGCAGACGCAGTTGGCTGGTTCGACTTTCCAGCCATCGCAACGTCTTGGGATAGGATGCAGGGTGGAGAGTTGCGGGAGCGCTTTTTGGGGGTGCGGGATTCTTTAGATGCCGACAAGCAGGCGGGTCTGAACAATCTCTCGGACTTGGAGGTGGGCTTCAACAGCGTGTGCATTTCCCACGAAAAGGTCCGCGAGATTCTCAAGCGGCCTGATTTCCGAGGCAAAACACTGACCGCAGTGGGTAAGATCGAATGGGATCTGCTGCGGTGGTCCCAGTCCGGGATGGCCAATAAGGTCACCCTAATCAACGAGGCGGCGTTTGTTTTCACCTCGGCAAAAGACGTGGCCGCCTGTGGACGCAGCCGGCACTCTTTGAGGGAGCAGAACGTCAATACCCGTCTCCTTGATTGCAGTGACGCTCATTACCCATACACGACACATGAGAACGCCCGCACAAATCCTCGAACGCATTGCCCTGGTCGAGCAGACCGACTCGATGGGTTCTCAACTCGACATCCTGATCCTGGCGCTGCCCTACGAGGACGCGAAGCCGTTCATCGACGAGACGGTCACGCCCGCCCAATGGCTGACCGACTGCCCGGAGCTGCACGATGCCGCGTGCGAGAAACTCATTCAAGAAGCTGCCATCGCAGCCGACAAGGCCTTCGAGGCCGACAAGAAATTGGAGACCATCCAACTCATAGGGAAGATCCGTTCCCTCATCTGGCTGAAAGGGGACGACTTCGTCCTCCAGCAATTCGAACAACAACCTTACGCCGGCGATAAAATCAAAATCGCCAAGTCCGCATATCCTCTCACCACATGAAAGCCTGGTTCTTCAAACACATCATCGCCATCTCCGTCATCGGCGGCATCTTCGCCATCGGTCTCCTGACCCTGCGTTACTCAACCCGGATTGATCCGGGGGAGGTGCATCGAAGAAGAGTGCGGTGGCAATTTTGTGGGCCAGCCCGCCGAGCAAGCTGCCGACCGTAATACCCGCAAACAGGCAATACCGCCACTTCATGTTGTGAAACGACGTGCCCGGATATTGATTGGCCCAGACGAGCACCGCGATTGCCGTAATCACGATACCTGCGCCGATAAACAGAACGCCCGACAACGTGTCCGCTTCGAGCATCCGCCCATCCATCTTAAATTTCGTGCGGTGGAAATTGGCCGCGACACTGGAGATCCACCGGTCGAATTCATCCCAATGCTCCGGGTAAACGGATGCATCCTGGCGTGCTTGCTCGGCGGCGGGTGTGTGGAAGCCGCCCGAGGATGTCGTCTGGCTCGACCGGTATTGATCGTATTCCGCCCGCGTGGCGGGGTTGGAGAGAACATTCCAGGCTTCGTTGATACGCACCATTGCCAGATGCGAACCGCCTCTGTCCGGGTGATTTTCGAGGGCCTTCTGCCGGTAGGCTTGGCGCAGGGCGTTGAAATCGGCCGACGGGCTGACGCCTAGAATGTCGTAATAGTCGTGTTGCATTTCGTGCAGTGTATCGATGCGGACATCCCCGCTGGCGTCCTCTGCGGGGTTACTGGAGGTATACGAGCAGAGCCTTGGCTTTCTTCGGCCAGTCTTGTGAGACGGCCTGCGGATTCTTCTTCAACTCGTCGATGATCTTCAGGACGCCGTCGATTTCGAATGCCAGTTTGTTGCCCTCAACCGTGCCGAGGAGCTTGGCATTGTTGCGGCCGCGTTCGAGGGCGTTGATGACCTTAGGGAACGGCGGATCAACGTGAGGCAACTGCGGGTTTACAGCCCCGGCCGCGATCTCCAAGCGTTCGGAATCCGCTAGGACCTCGACCCAAGTAACTCCGGTGCCACGGACAATATCTGACTGCACCTTCGGTTTGAGCGTGGTCATGCGCAGTTTAATCGAGGTCAGATCCTTCTTCAGTGAAGCTTGCACTTCCTGGAGCGATGCGGGGGCGACTGGCTCTGCGGCAGCGGATGGCAGGGCGTAAGCGAGCGCCATCAGCATGAACGTGAGTAAGGTTTTCATGGATACGTATCGTTTGTGTGCGGACGTTGTCGGACCGGATTTTTCGTGGGGCAGGCTGGGGTAGTTTCTTGGGGACCAGCCTATTAGTCGCCATGTTATGGCGTGTTCGTCAATATAGGTTTCCGCCATAATGTGACGTGCCTAAGCGCAGATCACTCGACACTCCACAAACCGCCGCATGGTTGAAGGCGGTAGGGCGTCGAATTCGTGCAAAACGGATCGAAGTCGGGTTAACTCAGGAGTGTTTGGCCGAGTTGGCAGACATCACTCCGCGAACGCTGCAGAAGCTGGAGGCCGGGGAGTTCGCCACGCTCATTTCAACGCTTAAACGGGTCCGTGCAGGACTTGGCTGCCGTTACGACGATTTGCTTCCGGATTGAGCGAACCGGTCGGCCTGAATCATCACTCCGGGGGTGCGGAATCGACCGGGGATCAGATCCCGGAATCCCAAGCGGCTTTCATTCGGGTCAACGTTTCTCGCTCTTCTACGGTTTGATCGCGATCCAGCACGCCGCTTATCACGGTATCGAACGTGGCGGCGGTCGTGGCTACGGCACCGATTACTTCGTCGATGATCTCCTGCGCGGCTTTGGTGCTGAGTTGGCAGCGCTGCACGCCAAAGCGAAGCAGACGTTTTTGATCGGGCCAGCGTTTGGTTCCGTCCATCGTCAGCGCCATGCTATCGTTGGGTAGGTAGGCGGTGGTCGTGATGACGTCGAATGTGGGTGCAAACCAGACATGGCCCGCTGCGTTGTCGTAAAGCACGCCGAAGTTCTTACGGTGGGCGTCCCCGTTGCGCACCGCCACCGACAGCACCAGGGAGCGGAAGAAGCGGGCCAGTTCAATTTGGTTTCCCTCCGGGCCTTGCAGGACGCTCACCAACGTGGCCGCCAGCTGCTCATAGGAACCCTCGTATTTGTCGCGGGAAAGTCGTCCGTCCAGCGCGCAGCCATCTTCAAACGCGAGGTAGGAGCCGTCCGGCTTCAGATCGAAACGTTCAATGACGAGCACGCGGCCGTCGGACGCCAATTCGGTCGGCGGGACGGGAAGCCCGGCCGCCTTGGCTGCTTTAAGGCACAGGTATTCATTGGCCGCCATGCCGGGGTATTTGCCTGCATCAAAGGTCTTGAGGATATGGGTGGTGCCCGAGGTCGTGATGCGCGTGCCCGTGGTGATGGGACTCATGGTTTCCGCCCGCAGGCTGCCGTCGTCCCGGATCAGCATTTTGGGCTGCACCCCGGCGACACCCGAGTAGCGGGCGTAGCGGACCAAAAGCTCTTGGAAAATCTCGTTCGTGCCTCGCGCGGACAGAAGTGCGCGCAGGTTTTGCGGCGGAACCTGGTCGAGATCCTCGGCAGACGCTCCGAACCGCAGCCGACCGATCAGGGACCGGCCGACTACTTCGAGGAGAGACAGGTCATCAAACACGGGGAGTGCCTTGGCGAACATGTTGCCCAGCGCTTCACGCAGCGCCCCTTCTGGGAGACTCATGTCAAACACCGGGTGCAGGACAGTAGGGCGCTCCGCCAGATACGGATGCTCACTGATCGGCATAAGCAGGGAGACAGTCTGCGACGGAGTCACGCCAGGCGCGTAATCGAAGCGATTGACCGGCTCTGCCCGTCGCAGGGAGCCCACTTGGGCACGGTTCACAAAAACGTTAGCCATGGGTCTCCTTTGAGTCCGCGTTCAGGCGAGCCAGCACCGAGTCGGTTTCCTTGAAGGCGACATCCCGCGCCTCTTTGTTTTTGGCGTAGGCCTCGTGAAGGGTGAGGCGTTGGGCACGCGGGCGCACCACGATTTCGAGACCAAGCCGGTCGCACACCATGGCGAGTTTCCGCATGCCGAGTTCCACCACGACCCCGTTCTCGATCTGCGAGATGGTGGCCCGGCTCATGCCCAAGGGCTTCGCCAGCTCTGCTTGGGTTAGCCCTAATTGCTGGCGAGCCTCGCGAACCAATAAACCTGTTTTTGCCCAGTCCATGTATTGTATGTAATTCATTTAGCTAGATTCGACCCATAATGTCGACCATTATGTATTGCATAAGATGCAAGTCGGCCCTCGCGTGCTGCCTCGAATAATAGTCGTGTAACCGGTCGCGGGGGACTCGCTTCAAACGCAAGTATCTCGTTTACGATATAAAATTAAATTATCCGTTTTACTGATATGTCCGAGTATCCAATCAAGACACCGCAGCAATTAGGACCCATTCTGCGAGGCTACCGCAAAGAGAAGAAACTGACCCAGCAAGGCGTCGGCACGAAAGTCGGACTCGCTCAAAACGCCATCTCACAGATTGAGGCAAAACCTGGGCCTGCGAGCTTGGCGCGTATTTTCCAAGTGCTCGCCGCCCTTGATCTCGAACTAGTGGTGCGATCACGTAAGCCTGCCGAGCGACTATCGGAATGGTAAGTCGTCGGAGCGGTTGCGGCAGAATTGAACGCGTAAGTGTCGGGGGTTCTCGACGACGTCGGCACGAAGGGCATCTGAGGAACGCGTGTGCGCGTGACCTATGTGGTTTACTCGCCTCCGCTGCAATGGCTTCGGGCGCTGCGCTTGTCGGGCCGGGGCCGGAGGCTTTGGGCTGGCCTGTCGGCTCAGCCCAAAGCCCCGTCTCCTCGTCCCGTCACCGAAGCCATGCTGCCGGCGCTCGGACCGAAGGTCCGGGCTCTGAAGTTTGGCGCATCCGAGATTTAATTGTGGGAGTAGAACAGGGCGGAGGCGAGGTCGGTGGAGGATTTATCCGACTTCTGGTCCGGACCGGGGCGATAGCAGAAGTGGGATAAACTCTCTGGTC
>JBAZBC010000019.1:0-100170 GCA_041671745.1 Opitutaceae bacterium
ATAGGTCGGCATTAGAGATATCATCGCTATCGAGCGACCCTCTTCATGGATATCATATCCATATCAGAGGCACTCTCGTCCTCTTCTTCACTCACTCGTCAAGGTGGCACCTGACCGGACGCTTACACTATAACAGAACCGAAGACGTCATGCCTTGACTATTGACAAGGGCGGTTCTGGAGGTGGCCACAGTCAATAGTCAACCATGAACACTCGATTACACTTATTAGCTGTCTTTTGCTTAGCCGGACTATCTTACCCTGCCGCAGCGGAAGATTCTCAACCTCACATGATCAAACTAGCGCAGCACCAAGAAGAATTTTACGTGGGTGCCAAAAGCGCACCGCAGAAGCTTGATTTTAGACTAGCCTATCTAAGTAAAGCCCTGATTGACGAGCTCGTTGCTGAGGGGGCAATCCTTGTGGACAGCACGGGAATGTTGAAACGCGAAAGTGAGAAAGGGATCTACAAGTTAAAGCTCTCTTCGGACAGTGTGCCAGTAGTCTTCGCTGATGTAATAAAACGCACAGGATTTTTGAGGAAACACAACACCGACTGTCTTTTCATACAGGAAGGGCAGTCCTTGAGATCGTCTACAGAAATATTTCTCGCGGATCAGTGGAGAGATGCGAAAATCAAGCCTGGGGATATTATCGTTTTAATAGAATGGTGATCGCCGAGCCAAAGCCGAGCCAAAGACAGCCGAGCCAAAGACGTCAAGCCTTGACTTTTGACAAACTGCCCCGTTTTGCGCACCAGCCGAGAGTCGAGGTATGGTGTCTCTGGGAGGCAATATAATGAAACGCATTAGTCTTTTAATCCTTGGCTTGATGGCGCTATCCAGTGCGGCAGGCTCCGAGAGTATTGGATCGATATTAGTATGTAAAGACTACAGTCGAGTGGTGGCCGTTGATAGCTGGCCGAAAATCTCCACCGTATATCAATTCACCGACAAATCAGGGCTCATGACGCGAGACTTATTTTCTGGATATGAATCAGTTCGTGTTACCGTAGTCAGTGATGAGGAGTCCAGGGTTATTCTATTGAAAGATTCGACCATTGCGGCGACACGGGCAGTGAATTTATATGAAGACGATAGTAGTGCTGTTAGTGTGCGGATATGTGGTGAAGTAGTAATAAACTATAAAGCAGGAAAGGTCTTTAAACTGGACCGAAGGTTTGTAGATTTAATTATTTATAAATTAAATAAGGCGGTGAGTGCTGAGCTGGTCAACGAGCAAAGAAACGGCAACGCCGGCCAAAGGCCGCCGGCCAAAGACGTCGAGCCTTGACTATAGACGAGCCAGCGGGGTCAAGTCTTGAGGGCCTGTTGCCCTCCAATTCAAAGGGAGCGATAAGCGGGTCCCTACGTTTAAACAATAGCAGTAAGCCTATAAAATTTACGGGGGTTTTGTTGGTCGAATCGTCCGGGAAAGCCGCTCTGGCCTACGCTAAAAAGACATCACCTACACCGGGGATCAGTCTGAAATCTAGCGTGAAGGGCGTTACCCCGATCAAACTCACACTTTACCTGACCACGGACGGCATCCTCGTCGCTCAACTGCGAAATTCAGACGATACGCTAATCGGAAGCGGCACTTCCGATTAGCGTAAGGAGCCTCTGCCATTTGTTTTCCGTGAGCATTTAAAATTCGGTGACCCGGTCGTTAACGACGCCCTGCATAGGTGTGTCAATAGAGACGAATGAAGCGGTTGGGCTACAATTGAAGTGCCGCCTACATCAGATCTTTCCTGCAAACTTCAAAACTTTCCTGCCAGCCTCTCCACTCAGCGGGCGGGCTTCAATGCGTCGAGGACGATTCCCGGGGTAAGCAGCTCGGGGAGGATGATAGGGGCGGGCTTGCCGGGGAGGTAGACGAGGTTGAAGGGGACCGCGCTGCGGTTCCAGCGGGCGAGTTCGGCGGTGATAAGCGGGTCTTCGTCGGTCCAGTCTCCGCGGAGCGTGACCACGCCTTTATCGCGGAAGGTCTTCAGGACTTCGTCGGAGCCGAAGACGAGTTTTTTGTTGGTCTGGCAGGTGAAACACCAGCGGGCGGTGAAATCAACGTAGACGGGGTGGCCTTCGGCCACCGCTTTGGTCACGGCTTCGGCGCTCCAGGGTTGCCATTGGATGTGGGTCGGGGCGGGCGGACGGGGCCAGCCGAGCCAGGCACCGAGGGTCAGGAGGATGAGTCCGCCGATCAGGCCGAATCGGGCGCGGGCGGGTTTGGAGCCGGGAGCGGCATAGCGTCCGTAGAGCCACGTGCCCATGGCGATCACGGTGAGGCCAAGGAGGATGGCGAGGAGCGCGGTGTCGCTGTTCTTGAGCTGTCCGGCGAGAACCCAGAGCAGGTATCCGACCGTGGCATACAGCGGGAATGCCATGGCTTGCTTGAACGTTTCCATCCATGCGCCGGGGCGGGGGAGGGCTTTGACGGCTTGGGGGAAAATCGAGAGCAGCAGGTAGGGCAACGCGAGCCCGATGGCGATGGCGGTGAAGACGGCGAACGACTGAATGACGGGCAAGGCGAGGGCGGCTCCGAGAGCGGGGGCGAGGAACGGTGCGCTGCACGGGGTGGCGACCACGGTGGCGAGCACGCCGGTGAAGAAGGAGCCGGCGAAGCCGTCTTTCATTTGCAGGCCGGCTCCGACGCCGGTGGCGCGGAGCCCGAACTCGAAGACGCCGCTCATGCTGAGGGCGAAGACGAGCATGACGGCGGCGAGGACAAAGACGAAGCCGGGTGACTGGAGTTGGAAGCCCCAGCCGAGTTGGGCACCGCCGGCGCGGAAGGCGGCGAGAGCGCCGGCGAGGGTCCAGAAGGAGAGGAGCACGCCGCCGGCGAAGGCGAGTCCGTGGAGGGTGACCTTGCGGCGGTCGGCACCGGCTTGGTTGACGAAGCCGAGGATCTTGATGCCGAGCACGGGGAAGACGCAGGGCATGAGGTTGAGGATGAGTCCGCCGACGAAGGCGAGGGTGAGGGTGCCTGCCAGTGGAGTGGCGGCGGCGGGCGTCGAGGGGCGAGCGTCGAGGGGCGAGGGCGAAGAGGAGGAGGCAGCGATGGCTCCGATGGGTGTGTCGAGCGTGATGCCGGTGACGGAGCCGTCGTCGGCTTCAAGGCGCAGGACACCGGTGAGGCGGGTGGGGGGCTCCGTCAGGTTGGGGGAGAGAGGGAGGTCGAGTGTGGTTTCGTCGGGATTGGACGAGCGGACGGATTGGGGTTGGTCGAACTGGACGGTTTCGTCGGTCGAGAAGAACCAGGGTTTTGCCAGGTGAGGGAGCGGTGAATCGGCTGAGCGGGTGAGGGCGAGGGTGATGATTTTGCCGTTGAGTGAGGCGCGGACGGTGATGCCGGTGGCTTCGCGAGGCAGGGACGCCAAGGCGGTCGCGATGTCGGTTGAGTGGGTGGACGGCTGAGGGGCGGAGGCGAGGACGGGGAGTTCGATGGAGACGGAGGCTTTGCCCGGCACGCAGACCTCGGCGCACATGAGCCACTTGGCATCGGCGGACAGGGTAACGGTTTCGCCGGGCTTGAGGTCGGCGGGCGGGGTGATCGTGACGGGGAGGTAGACGACTCCTTCGTAGCCGTTGCCGGTGACCATGCCGGTGGTGTCACGGACGACGTGGGGGACGGGCCATTTGAGGGCGGAGGCTTGCCAGCCGGAGGGGAGTTTCCAGGTGAGGCTGGTCGGGTAACCGGTGCCGGGGTTGATCCAGTAGGAGTGCCAGTGCGGTTCGTGCGCGAGGCGGAGAGCGACGGTGAAGGCGTGGCCGGGTTGCACGGACTGGTCGGCGGCGATGAGCGAGGCCTCCACTTGGGCGCGTGCGGCGGGCGCGAAAACGGAAAAGGCCAAGGCCAGCAGGAGGAGCGGAGAGCGGAGGATCATGGGAGTGAGGTAGGCCAAGTTCGGGTAAGAGGCAAAGAATGAGCGTTTATTCCGCAGACCTACGGTCGGAGTTCCGATGCACAAGTGTGTTCCGGCCGGAACACACTTGTGCATCGGCGGTGGGCGGTGGGCAAAATCAGCGGTCCCGGGCGGACATGTGCGCGAGCATCAGGGTGAAGAAGCAGAGCACGATGTTTTGCAGGGGGAGCTGGAGCGGGGTGGGCAGGGCGTAGATGATGCAGACGAGCGGGAGCCAGACGCCGAGGTTGGCACAGAGCATGGGGAGCACGCGGCGCGCATACCAACGGGGCCGGCGGATGTCGGCGACGACCTCACCGATATCGAAGCCGGAGCGGCACCAGTCATAGGCAATCGCGGTGAGCGGGATCGCGACGATCGGACAGTAAACAAACTGATCAAGGAGCGCCTTGCTTATGATCGTCTGAACGTCGGTGGCTTCACCGAGCGCCCACGCCAGCGCGCCATACCACAAGCCTACCTCGATGCCTTTATAACTCCAGAAGACGGTGAGGGCTCCTCCTTGTGCCCACATGTAGTTCGAGCGGGTCGACGGGGAGGCCTTCAAATAGAGCAAGGGTAGGAGTCCGCCGAAAATGCCCGTCGAGATCAGCCCGAACGACCAGCCCATCTGTGCCCGCAGTTCGGTCAGTCGCGTAAACAGTGCGTGAGTCGGGGCGTGGAAATAATACCCGAGCACCACGGCGAGCGCGAAGGCTTGGAGCACGAGGCCGGGCAGGAGATTGGCCCGCGCACTGCGCAGGCCGGCTTTCCAGGGGGCTTCTTCGGGCGTGAGGGTGGCGGACATAAGAACCCTCCGGCACGAGGTCGGGAGGGTGATGGTGTCAGATTGCCGTGAGGTGCCACTGGCAACTGACGAAGTCGGCGGCGGCGGACGGAACGGGCAGGCCGGCATGCATGAGCACGTCGCCGCCCATCACGGTCTCGGTGTTGTCGATAGATACACGATAGTTCTTTCGTGAATCGAGGCCGCGCAGCTTCAGGTAGGCGTGCGGGGCGTTGGGTTCGGCGAGCACGGTTACGTGGGTGACGAGGGCCTCGGAAGCGTCGGCTGCGGCGATCATCCAGGCGGCCTGTTGTGATTCGAACGGGCTCTTCAATCGGTAGAGATCGCCCGAGATGAGCAGCGGGCGCACCTGTTTGTAGAACGCGGTCTGGCGTTTCACCTCGGATTTATCCGCGTCGCTCAGTGCGCCGAGATCGAGTTCGTAGCCGAAGGCACCGGTGAAGGCGACGTCGCCGCGAGTGCGGAACGGCGTGACGCGGCCGACCTGGTGGTTGGGCACCGCGGATACATGCGCGGCCATGGTGCTGAACGGATACGCGAGGCTGGTGCCGTATTGGATGCGCAGGCGGACGATGGCGTCGGAGTCGTCGCTGGTCCAAATCTGCGGCATGTAGGCGAGGATGCCGGGGTCAAAGCGTCCGCCGCCGCCGGAGCAGCCTTCAAACAACACGTGGGGGAAGTCACGGACGAAACGCCTCATGATCTCGTAGAGGCCGAGGACGAAGCGGTGGGCGGTTTCCTGCTGGCGGGAAGGAGGGAGGGAGGCGGAACCGATCTCGGTAAGGTGGCGGTTCATATCCCATTTCACGTAGGTGATGGGGGTTTCGCGGAGGAGCTTGGCGATGCGTTGATAAATCTCTTCGCGCACCTCGGCACGGGAGAAGTCCAGGACGAGTTGTTGGCGTCCTTCGGTGCGCGGGCGTCCGGGAACATGGATGCACCAGTCGGGGTGGGCGCGGTAAAGGTCGCTGTCGGCCGAGACCATCTCGGGCTCGAACCAGAGGCCGAACTGGACGCCTTTGGCCTTGATGCGGGCGGCGAGGTCAGCGAGGCCGCCGGGGAGTTTTTTGCGGTCAACCACCCAGTCGCCGAGGGACGTGCGGTCGTCGTCGCGTTTGCCGAACCAGCCGTCGTCGAGAACGAAGAGTTCCACACCCAAGTCGGCGCCGGCGTTGGCGATGGCCTCGAGCTTGTTCGCGTTGAAATCGAAGTAAGTCGCCTCCCAGTTGTTGACGAGGATCGGGCGGGGCTGGTCGCGCCAGGCGACGGGCAGCAAGTGGCGGCGATAGAAACGGTGCAACGCGCGCGACATGCCGCCGAGTCCTTCGGGTGAAAACACGAGGACGGCTTCAGGCGTCTGGAACGTGGCGCCGGCTTCGAGTTGCCACGAGAAATCGAACGGATTGAGGCCGAGTTGGGCGCGCGCGGTGGAGAATTGGTCGAGTTCGACCTGGGCGATAAAATTGCCGCTGTAGACGAGGTTGAGGCCGTAAACCGAGCCGTGTTCCTCGTGGGTGCCGCATTCGGCGAGGGCGAAGAACGGGCTGTGTTGGTGACTGCTGGTGCCGCGGCGACTCTCGACGGACTGGATGCCGGGGCGAAGCGCGGAGGCGTGGGTGTCGCGTTCGCGCGCCCAGGCTCCGGAGAGTTGGATGAACTTGTGGCCGGAGAACGAGGCGTTGAAATCGACCGAGGCGGAAAGCGCGCGGCGCAGTTCGAGCGGGACGGAGCCGGCGTTTACGATACGCGCGGAACGGGTGATGACCGGGTGATTGGCGAAAACCGTGTAGAGCAACTCGACGCGCAGGCCGATGAGCTTGTCTTCGAGGACGAGGGTGAGCGTGTCGGCGTCGGCGGAATTTTCCGTGAAGGTCGCGGGCAATCCGTCGAGGGTGGGTTTGCCGGCTTCGATGTGATGGCCGGTGTAGCGGAGGGCCAGGATGCGCGAACCGGTGGCGGGTTGATAAACCTCAAGCGCGGACTGGCGGAAGTCGGAACTGCCGTAGGTGGGGAATTCATGGGGCAGGGTGTCGAGACTCACGCCTCGGTCGGCACCGGCGAGCGTCGGGCTGAAGGCGCGGTCCATGAGCCGAAGATTATCGAGCCCGTTGGCTGGTGCGGAGAGGGTCGGTCCCCAGTAAAGGTGCACCGGCACGCCGTGTTCGGTGATCTTGATCGCGTAGGTCGATGAACCGGCCTGCAGGAGGAAAAGGGATTGCGCCTCGATGTGATGGATAGCCATGGGAACGGTTAAAACCGGGAAAGCTGTCAAAGAGGCGGAGGGGAATCGAGCCAATCCTTGGAGTTAGAGGTATCTGCTATGTGCCTGAAAAGAGGCAGGAATGAATATCCGGGCCGAATTGGGGGCGCAGGAACGCATTGCCAGCGCCTGTCGTCCCGGGGCAGGCTGGACGCATGTTGCTCGATTTCACGACGCTCTCTCCCCGCGATGCGTATAACTGGATGGCCAACGCGATCACGCCGCGACCTATTGCGTGGGTGTCCACGATGTCGGCCGAGGGTAAGACCAACCTCGCGCCTTTTTCGTTTTTTAACGGGATCACGGGAAATCCGCCCGTGCTGATGTTTTCGGCGGTCAACAACCGCGGCGGTGTCAAAAAGGACACCGTGCTCAACATCGAGGCGACGGGTGAGTTCGTGGTGAACCTCGTGGCTCATGCGCTCACGGAAAAGATGAACGCAACCGCGTCGCTGCTGCCGCATGGTGAGAGCGAGTTTGATGCGTTTGGCATCGCCCCGGCGGCTTCGGCGCGGGTGAAGCCGCCGCGCGTGGCGGATGCACCGGTGTCTTTCGAGTGCGTGTTGCACAGCATCATGCAGGTCGGCGAGGGTGCGGGCGCGGCCAATGTGGTTTTCGGGCGGATCGTGTCCGCCCATGTGAGCGATGCGATTCTCGGCGCCGACGGCGTGATCGATCCCGCGCTGCTCGACGCGGTGGGAAGGCTGGGCGGGGAAAACTACGTGACGACCCGCGATGTTTTCACGTTGAAGCGTCCCGACCGAAAGTAAGACGCGCGTGGGTGAACCTGCGGGCTTCCCATCGGGCGGATATTGCCGCTAGCGTTCGCGTCCATGGCGAAAGTCCGCAGTGCGGAGGTCCTTTCTGTTTCTTCGTTCAGGCCCGAGTCCCTGCGGGGGCGCGCGGGCTTTTTCCGCGTTGGCCGGACGGTTGCCGGCCAGTGGTGGTTGCTCGATTCACACGACCGGCCGGTGTTCATCAAAGCGGTTGCGGCGGTCAACCGCCACGGGCGTGCGGTGTCGTCGCCCGGACAACGCGGTGCCTACCTGGAGGCGGTGGAGCGCGTGTATGGTTACGGGGATTCCACCGGCTTCGCCAGCGCCGCGCTCAGGCGTCTGCGTAACTGGCACGTGAATACGCTGGGGCCGTGGGCCGAGGTGGGCCTGACCGGTTGCGGGCTTAATTCCACCGAGGTCGTTGATTTTCGCGGGACCGGTGTGCCGGTGATCCATTCATCCGGAATCCACCTGCCCGACGTGTTTGGTCCGGATTGGGTCGGTGCGTGCGAGACCCGGGCCGCCGAGGTCGCCGCGACGTGGGCGGGGCGGAAGGAGTTTGTTGGTTATTACACCGACGAGGCCCTCGGTTGGGGCGAGGCGAGGGCGGACCGGCCTTCGTTGTTGCAGGTGTGCCTGAGTCTGGAACCCGCGTTTTCGGCTTATCACGCCGCTTGGGAATTTGTGCTCTCTCCGCACGGCGGAGAATTGTCCGCACTGGCGCGTGAGTGGAGCATCGACCTGCCGAATCGCGAGGTCATCCGTCAGCGCACACGGGACGACCGGTCGCTGGCCACGGCGGGTTATCTGCGCGATGACGAGCGGTTCGCCCGTGAGTTTGCCCGGCGGTATTTCACGACGACTTCGGCGGCGCTGCGCCGGCACGATCCGGACCACCTGATTCTGGGCTGTCGCTTTGCGCAGCCTCCGGGGGCGGCGGTGCTGGCGGAGTGCGTGTATCCGCAGGTGGATGTGTTGTCGTGGAGTTGTCATGAACCGGAGTTTGCGGTGCAGGTGGGCCGCTACGCCAACACGGCGGGCATGCCGTTGCTGCTGACGTCGGTCGGGTTGGCTAACGAGCGTTTTTGCACGGCGGCTGTTGCACCACGATCAGGCCCCACGCGCATCGAACGCATGTTGCGGGACGGGCGACGTGCGCTGACGGCGGCGTGTGTGCATCCGTCGATGGTGGGTTACGAATGGGCGCGTTGGGCGGACGAGTCCGATGAGGTGCCGCCGTTTGGCGCGGGGCTGGTGCACGTGGATGATCGCGAAGCGGTCGAGCACACGGAGCTGGTTGCGCAGATCAATGCGCGGGCCGAGCGCGTGCGGAGGAGGAGTCGAGAGTCCAGAGTCTAGAGTCGAGACACCCGGATTTCAGCGCCGCAGGCGCAGGACCAGCGGTAGCATGAGCAGCGGGGCGAGGGCGGAGACGGCGATGCCCCAGTGCAGGTTGCTGAGGTCGGCGATCCAGCCGACGACCCACGGCATGAAGATGCCGCCGGCGTTGCCGAGCGCGGCCAGCGTGCCGAACATGCTCGCGCCGCCCGACGGATGGCGGTCCGCCGTCACCGCGAGCATCGTCGGCCACAGGCAACTGCCGGTGAAACCCGCCAGGATACAGCAGGTGAGTGCGAGTGACGGGATTGGCAGGAAGGCACCGAGCAGGAACAGCGCGACGGAGGTGCCACAACTCCAGGCCATCAACCGGAACGAATCGATGCGCGCTCCGGAAAAGCCGATCACCATGCGGCCGAGCGCCATGGCGACGGAGAACAGCAACAGCGAGCCGCCACCGACCCACTTGGGAAACCCGAGCGAGGTCTCGGCGTAGGCAGGCAGCCATTGAGAGAGGCCGAGCTCGGTGGCGCCGCCGAGGAAGATGCCGGCGAGCGCGAGTTGAAACCAGCGTTGGCGGAGCAGCGAACGCACGGAGGTGCGCACGCTCTCGTGGGCGAGCGCGGGGAACCGGAGCGGCGCGAATGCGACCAGCAGAAACAACGGCAGCGGCAGCAGCACGAGGCAGGAGCCGCGCCAGCCGAAGCCGGCGCGCAACGCGAGGGTGCCGGCGAGGATCGTCACCGCCGCGCCTACACAATAAAACGAGTGCAGCCAGTTGAGTGCGACGGCGCGCTTTTCGGGGTTGAGCGCGGATACGATGGGGCTGAGCACCATGTCGAGCACACCGGCACCGATACCGAGGCAGAGGACGGCGACGCTGAGCAGCGCATACGACGGCGCGAAGGCCATGGCGACGAGACTGAGGGCGATGAGGGCATTGCCCAGTTGGGCGAAGGGTTTGGTGCCCCAGCGGTCGGCGAGCGGGCCGGTGATGACGATGCCGATCACGACTCCGGCGAAGGCGAGGGCTCCGAGGCGACCGAGTTGTTCACCGGTGAGTCCGGTGGCACCGCCGTAGGTTTCACTGAGGGTGGTGAGGAAGACCGGCAGGAGATTGAGTCCGATGGAGAGGCTCATCATCGCACCGTAGCAAAGCAGCGTAAGCAGGCGGGCGCGGGGATGGCTGGTGGCGCTGAGGGACATGGAGGTCCTAGGGGAGCACGGGGGACATGGATTGGCAAGGAACCGGAGTCGTGACACAGAGGACGAAAGAGGCTGCACAGAGCATCACAGAGATCGGAGGCGGGATGTAGGCTGGAAACCTGCACTGCTTTGCGCAGGAATCAGGGGATGAGTCTTACTATTTGGTGCAATGCGGCGTTGAGCGAGCGGGCGGAGCAATTGCTGGTCGAGGGACTCGACGGGCATCGGGTGATTTTTGCGCAGGAGCGGCTGGCTTCGGTGCTCAAGGCGGGGAAGAGCGACGCGGGCTTGGCGGAGGCGGATGTGGTCTTCGGTCAGCCGGAGGCGGCGGAGTGTTTGCAGCGGACGAAGATCAAGTGGGTGGCGGTGACGAGCGCGGGTTACGGGCGTTACGACACGCCGGAATTTCTGGAGAGTTTTAAGGCGCGAGGGTCGACGTTCTCGTCGAGTTCGACGGTGTTTGCGGAGCCGTGTGCGCAGCATGTGCTGGCGATGATGCTGGCGCTGGGGCGGCAATTGCTCCCGTCCTACGAGGAGCAGTTGGGGGCGAAGGAGTGGAAGTTTTTCGAGCGGAGGTCAGCGTCGGTGTTGATGAACGGGCAGACGGTGTTGCTGCTGGGTTACGGCACGATCGCACGGCGGCTGACGGAATTGCTGGCGCCGTTCGGAATGAAAATTTACGCGGTGCGGCGGAAAACGCACAGCGAGCGTGGGGTGCACATCATCGCGGAGGATCGGGTGACCTCGGTGTTGACGGAGGCGGATCACGTGGTGAATCTGCTGCCGGACAACGAGGCGTCGCGGAATTACGTCAACGCGCGCCGTCTGGGGGCGTGCAAGCCGGGTGCACGTTTCTACAACATCGGGCGCGGGACCACGGTGGATGAAAACGCGTTGATGCAGGCGCTTGAAAGCGGGCGGTTGGGCGCGGCGTATCTGGACGTGTTTGCGGAGGAGCCGTTGCCGTCGTCGAGCCGGTTGTGGACGACGCGGAATTGTTTTATCACGCCGCACACGGCGGGCGGGAGGAGCGATCAGGACGTGGCGCTGGTGCGGCACTTCCTGGCGAACCTTGCGGCTTTCGTTGACGGACGCGGCGAGGCGATGGTGGATCGCGTGGTGTGAACTGATGCAGTTTGGCGGAAACGCTTAGCCGTAGAAATTCAGTCGGAAGGGTCGTATCGAGGCAATCTGCCGGCACCTTTCAGAGTGCGTCATACACTCGAAATACCCACGGGGATTCCTCGGCATTCCTCCTCTGAAATGCACTCGCCATCTCACCCCGCTACTCTGCCTCCGACTGCATTTCTACGGCTTAACGTTTAACGCCCAACGCTGAACGCTTAAGACAGGGCCGGATTAAGCGTTCAGCGTTCAATGTTGAGCGTTAAGCGTTTTCATTGCTTGGAGCTTTGGTCGCGGCCGGGACGGGTTGCCAGAAGTAGCGGCCGTTTTGGACGCGATCCCAACGGATGTAACCGGCGGCGATGATGGCGACGATGACCAAGGCAGTGATAAATTTGCGGCGACGGATGGCTTCTTTGTCGGCGTAGGGATCGTTGAGGTCGCGTTTCGATCCGGCAGGAAGGACGGCGCGTTCGGTGAGTTTGGTGCCGAACGGGATGTTGATCTTCACGCGGCCGTTGATGGCCCAGCCGTTGGCTTCGAGGATCGGGCCGATGTTGCGCTGGCGGAGTTTCAGCCACGCGATGAGCATCGAGGGGCCGGAGATGACGGCGACGAGTCCGACGAAGACCAGCGGCAGTTGCCAGATGGCGAGCTTGGCGAGGCCGGTGGCGATGGCACCGAGCGCGCCACCGATGGCGCCGACGGCGACACCCATCGCGGCGACGGTGCCGATGTCCATTTTTTTGGCTTCGGCGGGTTTGGCGGGCGACTTGTCGGCGTTGGCGGTGGCTTCGGCGGCGGTGGCCAGTTTTTTGCTGGATTCGGCATCGGCGGCGGCAGCGCGCTTGGCGATCTGCTCTTCGATGAGGCGGATGAATTTTTTATACGGGGACAGGAACGCCTGGCGGATGCTGATGGGGTTGTCGGCGATGCTGGTGATGCTGGCGTCCCAGTCGCGGCCGAGGCGGTCATAGAAGATGCCGTTGCGACCGACGAAGAGGTAGTCGCTGTCGCCGTTGGTGAAGCAGGCGGCGACTTTGATGGGGGCTTCGCCGGCGCGTTTGCAATCGACGTAGGCGATGAAGGCTTTGCTCATCGCGGCGAGCGGGGAGGGGCCGGCGACTTTGATGCAGAACTCGGTGCTGCGGGTGTCGAGGAAGAGGGTGCCGGCTTGGAAGTTGGCGAGGTGGTCGGGCGAGAAGAACTCGAAGAAGTTGACGAAGTTGTTCAGGAGCGCGCGGAAATCTCGGGAGAAGCGCAGGAGTTTTTCGACGGAGGTGATGGCGATGAACTCGGGATCGAGGGCCTTGTCTTCGGCGATGAGGGCGGCGAGGGCGGCTTTCTGGTCGGCGGCGAGCAGAGCTTTGACGCGGTCGAGGCCGAGTTTCTCGACGGAGGCGCCGGCCTTGGCGGCGGACCAGGTTTCGTAGGCGGCGACCTTGGCCTTGAGGGCGGTCCAGTCGGCTTCGGTGAGCGTGGTTTTCGACGCACCGAAGGCGGGGGCGACGGCGGCGGTGTAGAGGGTGGCGAGGGCGGCGGACCAGGCGGGGTTGACGGTGGTGAGGAGCGGGAGGGGTTTGTCGGCTTCGATGCGGGCAAGGGGGAAGCCGGACACTTCCTGCGAGGTGATGGACATGTCCTGCGCGGCGAAGGCGAGGTATTCGGACTCGGAGCGGTTGAGCGCGGCGAGGGAGCGGGCGTCGTAGGAAGCGAGGCGGACGCGGGAGAAATAGTCGTCGATCTTGGCGCGCACGGCTTGGACGGCGGCGAGGGCGGCGGCGGTGGCGTCGCCGAGGGCGAGCACATCGGCGGACGTGCCTTTTTCGGACCAGGCGGCGAAGGCGGTGAGGTCGGCGTAGAAGGTGTCGATGCGGGCCTGGTCCACACCGGTGGCTCCGCTGCGGTCGGTGGTGCCGCCGACGGTGCCGATGATGTCAGCGAGGAGGAGCTTGAGCGTGTCGTCGGTGGTGGAGTCCGGGGTGATGATGCTGTCGCCGTTGAATTTGGTGGCGGCGAAGATGCGTGCGGTGTCGGCGGCGTCGGCGAGGCTGATCTCGGCGGCGTCGGCTTTGCCGAAGCTCGCGAGGATGCGTTTGGCCGAGGTGAGGGCGGATTTGCCTTCGGGGGTGTCGGTCTTGAAGGCGGAGAGCGGGAGGGTATCGCGACGGTTGAGAAGCACGCCGAGGTCGGCGAGGTGGAGGGCGGCCCAGTCGATGGCGGCGAGGAGTTCGGGGACACGGATGCGGCCGTCTTTGTCAGTGTCGATGAGCGCGAGGGTTTTTTCGTCGAGTTCGAGGCCTTTGACGGGGCAGCTCAGGGCGACCCACAGTTTCTGGTCGAGCGTCTTGAGGGCGAGGAGGTCGGTGCCGGATTCGATGGCGACTTGGTCAAGACCACCGATACGAAAGAATTTCCAGACGTGGGAGGAGGCCATATTTTTGAAAAGTGGGCCGGAGTATTGCGGGGCGAGGCGTTAGCGCAACTGGTTTGGGGAGGGATTTAGGAACGGAGTTTTAACCACGAAACACACGAACGGCACGAAAAGGGGAGAGACAAAGAGCTCGGACGTTTGACCACTAATGAAACCCGCCAATGGCGGGTTTTCCGGGAGCGGCCTCTCGCAGGGCTCCGGCTGGGATACGGAGGGGCGGCTGATGCCGCCGGGGGGATTATTTGCGGGAGACTCGGTGGAGTTGCCAGGTGTTCCAGAGGTTGTGCCAGAGGATGTAGCAAGTGGGGCCGAGCGCGACCAAGGGGGTGGCGTAGGTGAGCGCGAGGAGGAGGGTGAAGCTGGTGTTTTTCTGGCCGAGGGACTGGCTGGCTTCGGCGGCGTGGGTGCGTCCGCCGATGAGGCGACCGAGGGCGAAGTTAATGGCGCAGATCGTCAGGGTGACTGACGCGATCTCAACAAGCACGAGGTGGGGGACGCCTGTCTGCGTGCGCAGGAAATGGGAGGCGTTGGCCATCACGAGAAAGAGGGTGATCATCCAGGCGATGAATGAGGTGTTGCGCAGGCGGGCGGGCCAGGCGGCGGAGGTCGGGTGAAATTTGCGCAGAAGGAGGGCGAGCGTGAGCGGCACAAAGATGAGCATCGAGACGCTGCGGGCGACGCGCAGGAACAGAGTGGTGTCCACCGAGCCGAGCACCCAGGGCAGGAGCACGGGGAGGAGGGCGGCGATGATGAGGTTGGTGAGAATGAAGGCGGCGGTGACGTAGGTGACGTCGCGGCGCATGAAGCTGATGATGACCGGAGCGGCGGCGGCGGTGGGGGCGATGCCGGCGAAAAACGCGGCCAGCGCCACGTCGCGTCCGCCGACCAGCCAGCCAAGGCCGAAGCCGGCGAAGCCCATCACGAGGTTGACGGCGAGGAGGATGAAGTGGCCGGGCTTCAGGCTGTCACGAGACCAGGTGGTGCCGAGGAAGACCACGAAGAGCATGCCCATGATGAGCCAGAGGATCGCGCCCGAAGCGACGTAGGCCTGAGGGACCAGCGCGCCGAGGATGAAGGCGATAAGAATGGCCGAGGTGCGGGCGAGACCGGTGAACATGGAGCGGTCACACAAGCGGTCGAAGGCGCGGGATGCAACCGGGGGCGTTGTGCGATCTATCTCGGTTTCTTTATCGTTTGTTTTGGGTCGGACGGACTGAGGGGAGAAAGATTAAGATAAAGAGGAAAGAGAAAGAGGGGCGGTCAGCGGCCTGAGAGGTCGATGAGGCTGGCGCGGGTGTTGTTGGCGGGGACCGCGTCGGTGACGCTGGGCGGATTGTCGAGCCGCGTGCGCAGGGTGATCGGCGAGGCGGCGGTGGCGGCATCGATAGGCAGGATCACGGTGCCGGACTGGCCGGGGGGCACGGCGGGTATGAGGTAGTTGGTGATCGTGCCGTTGAGATTGGCGATGAGGGTGAGGTTGATCGCGGCCTGGCCGGAGCGGTTTTGGACGATGACTTCGAGTGCTCCGGAGTCGGAGTCGTAGTGGTAGCCGGAGACGGCGGTATCGACCCGGTCGGGGTCGTTGCGCGAGAGCACCCAGCCGAGGTCGAGCACACCACTGCCGTAATCGGGATCGGCACCGGCGGCACCGCCGTCGTCGGCGTGGGTTTGGAGGATTTGCACGGCTTGCGCGGCGGTGAGGCCGGGGGTCTGCGACATGAGCGCGGCGAGTGCGCCGGAGATCACCGGGGCGCTGGCGGAGGTGCCACTGAAGAGGATGCGCTCGTTGTTGAGTCCGGCCGTCTGCAGACCGATGCCGGGGGCGGTGAGGGCGAGTTGCACGCCGGAGTTGGAGAACGAGGCTTGGCTGCCGGTGGCGTCGGTCGCGCCGACGGAAACGACGCGCGGATCGGCGGCGGGCCAGGTGAGGCGCGTAGCTCCGTCGTTGCCGGCGGCGGCCACGATCACGACACCGTGGTCTTGCGCGTAGGTGATGGTGCGGGCGAGGGCGTCGGAGGTCGAGTAGCCGCCGAGGCTCAGGTTGATGATTTGCGCGCCGGCATCGACGGCGGCGACGATGCCCTGGACGACAGTGAAGACGTCGCTTTTTTCGTCAGTATCGAGGACGCGAATACTCAGGATGGTCGCGGCGGGGGAGATGCCGGGGGCATCGGCGGCGGAGCCGGCGGCGAGCGAGGCCACGGCGGTGCCGTGCAGGCCGGCTTCGCCGGTGCCGGAGTAACCGAGGCCGATGTCGAGGTAGCGCAGGCGGGCTCCGAGGGTGGGGTCGGGCAGGGTGCCGCCGTCGAGCACGGCGATGGTGATGCCTCGGCCCCAGGCGGAGGTGTCGGTGCCGGCGGACACGCCGAGGGTGGTGAGCAGGGTGTTGCCCACGGCGATCTGGCGTCCGGTGATTCGGCTGGAGGGTTTGGGAGGGATTTCGATATAGGCGTTGGCGCTGACGCCGCCATAGTCGGCGGCGCGGGCGACGAGTTCGGCGGCGAAGGTGTCGTAGGCGCGGATGCGCACGCGCAGGATGTTGAGGGGATCAATCTGTCCGGTGACGATGACGCCGGACTGGGCGGCGCGGGCGAGGAAGCGACGGTAGCCGTCGGCGTCTTTAAAAATCAGGATCGCCTCGTGGGGACGGACGGCGCGGTTGACCAGGCGGGTGGAGAGTTTTTGGGTCAGTTCGGCGACGGAGGCGGATTGCACGAGGGTGTCGTCGGTATCGGGACTGGTCGCGGCGGGCGCAGACAAAGTGCGGCGGAGCGGAGGTTCGTCGTCGGTGAGCACGGCGGCGTCATCCGTAGCGGTGTGCGGATGGGTGAGGAAAAACAGACCGATCAAGAGGAGCAGCAAGGTGCCGGCCGTGAGCAGGAGGGAGATGGGACGGGAGCGGCGCATGGACGGGAGCGGAACGTGAGCGAGATTTGAAGGGTGGGCGGTGAGGGCTGAAGTGCAACGACTAGACGCGGTGAGGGGGTGGAAGGTTTCGCACTCCGGTGTTGCGGGGATGGCGGGGTGTTGCAGCGTGCGGACATGAGGAAATTCTCCGGCTATATGATCGGGTTGTGCGTATGGACGGCGGTGGCGCTGGCCGTGGAGCCGGGTTCACTCACCCAATGGTCCACTATCGACGCGTTGCTCAAGGGGCATTTCCAAGGGGCGGCGACGCTGGCGGAGATGAAGCACTACGGAGACTTTGGCTTGGGGACGTTCGAGGCGCTCGATGGCGAAATGATTTTGTTGGATGGAATGGTGTATCGGGTGGCTTCGACCGGGAAGGTGCAGGAGCCGGCCGACACGGAGCGCACGCCGTTTGCGGCGGTGACGGTGTTCAAGTCGGACATCGAACTGGAACTGCCGGCGGGGCTGCCGCTCGACCAGTTGCAGGCGCGGGTGTCGGCGGTGTTGCCGTCGAAGAATGTGTTTTATGCGGTGCGGGTGACCGGGAAATTTGACGAGGTGCGCACGCGCAGCGTGGGAGCGCAGAAGGAGCCGTATCCGATGCTGGCGGACGTGGTGAAGACGCAGGCGTATTTTACGTTGGCCAAGACCGAGGGCACGTTGGTCGGGCTGTGGTGTCCGGCGTATGCGAGGAGTTTCAACGTGCCGGGTTATCATTTTCACTTTCTGACTGCGGACCGGTCGGCGGGCGGACACGTGCTGGGGCTCGTGACGGGCGAGGGCGTGCGTGCGCAGGTGGCGGTGCTGCGGAATTTCGCGGTGCGGTTGCCGGAGCAGGCGACCTTTGACACGCTGGATTTGTCGGGTGACAACGCGAAGGTGTTGCACGCGGTGGAGTCGGAGCGGAAGTGAGCGCGGTCGGACCGGAGTTTTGGACAGGATGGACAGGATGAAAGCAGGGATGTCGGAGTTGGTGTCTATCAATCCTGTCCCCATCCGGTTTATCCTGTCTGCGATTGGGATGATTTAGAGCGTCCAGTCGATGGGGGGGCGGCCGCGGGAGACTAGGAGGTCGTTGGCTTTGGCGAAGTGGCCGTTGGCGGCGAATTTCTGCTCGGGCGGGAGGCGGTTTTGCGCGAGTGGAGACGGGTGTTGGTCGGCCAGAATCATGTGGCGCGAGGTGTCGATGTGCGGACGAGCAGACGCCTCGGCTTTGCCACCCCAGAGCATGAAGACGACGAAAGGCGACTCGGCTTGGATGAGCCGGAGAACGGCTTGGGTGAACGCCTGCCAGCCGAGCTTGGCGTGGCTCATGGGTTCGCCGGAGCGGACGGTGAGAATGGTGTTGAGGAGGAGAACGCCTTGATGGGCCCACGGTTCGAGGTGGCCGGAGGCGGGAGCGCGCCAGTCGGGGAAACTGCGCGCGAGAGAGAGGTAGATGGCTTTGAGGGAAGCGGGGATTTTGGCGGTGGGCGGAACGGAGAAGGAGAGGCCGTGGGCGTTGCCGGGCGTGGGGTAGGGATCTTGTCCGAGGATGACGACCTTCACATCGGCGGGGCGCACGAGTTCGAGGGCGCGGAAGAGATTTTCGCGGGAAGGGAAGACGTCGGAGTTCGCGTAGGCCTCATCGATGGCGACGGAGAGGGTGGCAAATTGCTCGTGGGTGTAGCCGTGGTCGAAGACGGAGGACCAAGCGGGAGGGATCGGGAGAGTATTAGGAATCATACGCGAAGTGCTCAGTGGGAAACGGAGGGAATGAGCAGCAGCAATAAAATCGTGATGATCACAGGCCAAACGAAGATAGTAAAAGCACCGATGTGATTTTTTTGGTAGCGATAGATGCTGACGCCGATGAACGGTGCCCAGATGGGTATGCCGAAAAGTAGTGCAGGCCAAAATGAACGGGATCTACGGTTATACGTATTGAAATCTCGTTTGGCATTCGACCAAGCCTCTTGTTCGGCAGCGGTGGAAATGTATTCGCTGATGCGACAGCCGTGGGGAAGCGCTTCGATAATATTGGCTGTTTTGGTGCCGTCTGGGCGGATGAGCTGGCCGCCGTCATCGGAGAGGTTGTGGTAGAAGGCGACGTTGCCTCCGATAAAGGCAATATATCCACCGCGCTCGCCATACGGGCTGTGTTTGGCCCAAGTTCCGTCGGGCCTAAGTCCGCGAGTCCAAGCGACCGGTGTGGTCGAAGGCCGGTCTGTCCGCATTTTCCCCAATGCGACTGCGAAGCCGGGTTTTATCTGACGGAAGGCCGGATTTAACTCGCGGGGATGTCCTTCCTTTTTTGGGAGGAGAATTTTGATTTTGCGTTCATAGGAAGCCGCTGAGGCGGGATCGATGCGCGATTGCCATAGATTGCCCTCTTCGAGTTCGACGCCTTCGGCAAGCATTCGGGCGTCATCCCAAATGTCGTCAGCCTGAGGAAACTGATCTTTGTGATCTTGTGCATAAATGAGTTTAGCTTGAACGATCTGGCGGAGGTTTGATGCGTCCGCTGCTCCCGTGACAACGTAGTATGATCCAAAGCTTGAAGCGGGTGATAGTAAACTAAGGAGCCCCCCGGTTAACCAATAGGCGAGCAGGGGGGAACAAAGGAGGGCTTTTGCAATCATCGGGGTGGTGTTACGGGTCACCAGCAGTCGGGCATGATCACGAAAAGGATAATCGATAAAAACACCGGCCAGAGGAGAACGGTGAAAGCGCCGGGGCGTTTTTTGAGCAGGCGGTAAATACTGATCGCGATAAAGGGCAGCCAGAGAACGACGAGGAAGATCAACGGTGCGTGGGCGTTGAGTGCGCCTAGTTTTTGCTCGATTAACACGGATCGGGCCCAGGCGGTTTTTTCTTCGGGGGTTGGAGTGTATTCTCCGATGAGACTGCCGGGTGGGAGGGCTTCGAGGATGTTGGAGGTCGGGCCTTTGCCATCGAAGCGGACCAGTTGGCTGTCAGCGGCGGTGAGATTTTTGTAGAAAGCGACATTGCCAGCCAAGAATACGATGTAGCCACCGCTGGTTCCGTAGGGGCTGTGCGCACTCCACGTGCCGTCGGGTTGGAGTCCGCGAGTCCAGGCGATGGGCGTGGTGGCCGGCATGCGTGAATTTAACTTTCCCAGGGCGACCGCGACGCTGGGCTTAAGCTGTCGGAAGGCGGGGGCGAGTGGGTGGGGCTTGGTCCCGCCCGGAATCAGAGTCGATGTTGGGATGTTTGCCATCTCGTCCGCTGCGGGATCGTTCATGGACAACCACATTCGGGGGACATCGAGGAAGCCTTCATTCGCAATCATGCGCGCGTAATCCCATACGTCCGCTGCGGGCGGAAGGTTGTCGTCGTGGTCGCTTGCGTAGATGAGAGCTGCCTGTCCGATTTGGCGGAGATTCGACGCGTCAACGGCTCGTCGTGCTCTTGCGGTGACATGGCTGATGCAAGGTATGACCAAGGCAGCGAGGAGTAGGATGATGCCTAGGGCCACAGCCCAGAAAACGGATCGGCGGATAAGCGGGGTGGTGCTCATGGGGGTGGTCAGAAAGATGGCGGGGTGCACTCCAAACGCGAGTCGTGAGAGAGTAGATTATTGGTAAGCGTCCAAGTTATGACGCCGTAACGTGACGTAATACCCGGCGGGATTCGGGCGGGTGGGCTTGTGGGGCATGGTTCGGGCTACACTCTGATGGCAACATGGACGATCTTATCGCCGCCCGGGCCACGATGGCGTTCTCCCTTGGCTTTCACATTATTTTTGCAGCGATCGGTATGACCATGCCGTTCTTTATGTCGGCGGCGCACTGGCTGTATCTGAAACGCGGGGACGAGGTTTATCTCGAACTGACCAAGATGTGGGTGAAGGGCGTGGCCATCCTTTTTGCGGTCGGCGCGGTGTCGGGCACGGTGTTGTCGTTTGAGCTCGGGCTGCTCTGGCCGGGCTTTATGCAACATGCGGGGCCGATCATCGGCATGCCGTTTTCGTGGGAAGGGACTGCGTTCTTTATCGAGGCGGTGGCGATCGGATTGTTTCTCTACGGGCGCAAAAAGATGAATCCGTGGGTGCACTGGTGGACGGGTGTGGCGGTCGGTATTTCGGGATTTGTTTCGGGCATCTTTGTGGTGGCGGCCAATAGCTGGATGAACACGCCGGCGGGTTTCGATTGGGTGAACGGCGTGGCGCAGAACATCGATCCGGTGGCGGCGATGTTTAACCGCGCGTGGTTGCACGAGACGATCCACATGCAGCTGGCGGCGTTGCAGGCGGTGGGTTTTGCGGTGGGCGGGATTCATGCGTTGCTCTACCTGCGGGGACGGGCGCCGAGGTTGAACCTGAAGGCGATGAAGATCGCGCTGACGTTCGGTGCGGCGGCGGCGATCTTGCAACCGTTCGCGGGGCATTTTGCGGGGCAGCGGGTGGCGGAGTTGCAGCCGGCGAAGCTGGCGGCGATGGAGGGGCATTTCGAGACGGGGCGGCGCGCGCCGCTCTACATCGGCGGTATCCCGGATGTGGAGACGCGGACGATGAAGTGGGGCATCCCGCTGCCGGGGATGTTGAGCTTTATCGCGCATAACGACATCAATGCGGAGGTGACCGGGCTGGATAAGTTTCCGCGCGAAGACTGGCCGCCGGTGGTGATCGTGCACGTGGCGTTTCAGATCATGGTGGCCATCGGCTCGGTGATGGCGGCGGTGGGCGGGTTGTTTTTCTGGTTCTGGCGGAAGCGCGATTTTCCGCGTTGGTTCCTGTGGGTGCTGGCGGCGTCGATGCCGTTGGGAATGATCGCGATCGAGGCGGGCTGGGTCGTGACCGAGGTGGGGCGTCAGCCGTGGATCGTTTATGGAATCATGCGCACGAAGGAGGCGGTGACGCCCGTGCCCGGGATGGTTTACCACTTCTATCTGTTCGTGGGGCTGTATCTGTCGCTGGCGGCGGCGACGGTGTGGTTGATGGGACGGCAGATCATGATGGTGCAGACGCGGCTTTCGGGAGGTGCCAAATGATGATCGATATTTTGGTT
The DNA here is from genome assembly GCA_041671745.1 of Opitutaceae bacterium. Classification (GTDB taxonomy): domain Bacteria; phylum Verrucomicrobiota; class Verrucomicrobiia; order Opitutales; family Opitutaceae; genus Rariglobus. The sequence goes on from JBAZBC010000019.1 coordinate 21,770, forward strand.
TTTTTTATCGGCGCGTCGCTCTTGCTCTATGTGCTGCTGGGCGGCTCGGACTACGGCGCGGGCATCTTGGAGCTGTTGCCGGCGGGCAAGCTGCGCGAGCAGCAGAAGCTCGTGATCAACGATGCGATGGGGCCGGTGTGGGAAGCCAACCACATGTGGCTGATCCTGATCGTGGTGATCCTGTTCATGGGGTTCCCGACGATCTTCACGACGCTGATGATCTCGCTGCACATCCCGATGTTGGCGCTGTTGGTCGGCATCGTGGTGCGCGGGACGGCGTTTACGTTCCGGCATTACGACGCGGTTCAGGAGCCGAAGTCGCAGCGGGTTTATACCGTGCTGTTCAGCGTATCGAGTCTGTGGACGGCGGTGTGGCTCGGCATCATCGTGGCGAGTCTGAATCGTGGGATCATCGATCCGAGAGCGAAGGATGTGTGGACGGCGTATTTCGCGCCATGGTGGGGATTGTATCCGCTGGCGGTGGGCGGATTCGTGGCGTGCATCTTCGGGTTTCTGGCATGCATCTACCTGGTCGATGAGACGACGGATACGGCGCTGGCGAAGCGGTTCATGCGGCATGCGGCGGTGTTCAACGGGTTGGTGATCGCGGCGGGCGGGCTGGTATTCGCCGCATCGCTGGGCGAACGGGAGAGCCTGCCGGTGACGTTTTTCAAGAATCCGCTCACGCTGGGCGTGATGGGTGTGGCGACGCTGCTGTTTGTGGCGCTGTGGTTTTTTATCAAGCGCCACCATGTGTGGCTGACGCGGGTGATCGCGGCGGGACAGGTGTCGCTGATCCTGCTCGGCTGGTGGCTGCTCTACGCGCCGAACGCGTTGATCACGGCGAAGGGGCCGCTGGGTTTTTATGCGATGGCGGCGCCGCCCGCGACACTGAGGCAACTGGTCCTCGCGCTGGTCGTGGGCAGCTTCTTTATCTTCCCGAGTCTGATTTTTCTGCTGCGGGTTTTTAAACTGAAGAGATCGAAGTGATCGGCGACGGGGTGGAGCGGGCCTGCGGGACGACGGCGGGACGGGCGGCCTTTACCCACGCGCGGCCGGCGGGGAGGAGTTCGCGTCCGTAGAGGTCGTTGAGGATGATGCGGGCCATCATATACCAGGCGGCGAGGGCACAGGCCATGAGCTCGAAGCCGGCGATTTTGTTGAACAGGGGATTTCCGAAGTGGCCGATGTCGAGCAGGACAAAACCGATCAAGAGAAGGGTGAACGTCGTGGCCATCGCGCCGTGGATGCGCAGCGAACCGATCCACAGGATCACGGTGAAGAGCGTCCACGCGATGAGGAACCAGCCGATGTCCTCGTGGCTGGCTTCGAAGATCTTGAAGTTGTTTCCAAGCAGCATGAGGCAGAGCGAAATCCAGAAAGCGCCGTAGCCGGTGAAGGCGCAGTAGCCGAAATGGTTTCCGGTTTTCATCTCTTGGAAACCGGCGATGAGCTGGGCGGCTCCGCCGAAGATAAGTCCGACCCAGATGACGGGGCCGAGGCCCATCCAGCCCACGTTGTGGAACTGCAGGAGCAGTGTGGTGAGGCCGAAGCCGGCAAGGCCGACGACCGCAGGATTGGCGTGTTTGGGAGCGACGGAGCTGGAGGAGTGCATGGGCAAACGGCGGAACACAGGGAGTGTTTCGATGGCAGGCAAACCTGAGCGGGGAGGCGTCCGTGGTTACAAGGCGGAGCAATGGGGGGCATCAGACCGGAGCGCGATACGACGGCGTAAGGGCTGCGCGGTCCGCCGATGAGCGGCGAGGCTACACGGAGCGGGGTTTCCGGAGCGCGAGGTGAGCGGAGGCGGCGAGGAGGGCGCTCGCGAGGATGAACCAGTCGCCGTGTTGGACGTAGAAACTTTTTTGGCCGATCCAGCGGGCGTCGGCGGTGACCTTGATGGTCTGCGTGCCGCGGAAATAGACTGTGCCTTCGGGAGTGGCTTTCGGGCTGTCGGCGGTGATGTCGTCGGTGGCGGGATTTTTCAGGAGAACGGCGCGGATGCTGCCGAATTCGTCGATCCAGCCGCTCCAGCCACCGTTGCCGCAGCGCAGGACGGGGCGGCGGGTTTCGACGGCGCGGAGGACGGCGTTGGAGGCGTGTTGGTAGGCGGCGCCGCCGGTGCCGAACCAGCCGTTGTTGGTGTGGACCACGAGGACGTCGGCTCCGGCGAGCACGCTGGTGACGGCGAGCTGAGGAAAGATGTCCTCGTAGCAAAGCAGCGAGCCGAGTGCGAGGGGGCGGCCGCCGATGTTGACGATGAGCGGTGACGGATCGGTGCCGCGGAGGAAGTCGTCACCGATGGGAACAAATTTGCCGAGCCAGCCGAGGAGAGGACGCAACGGGACGAATTCGCCGAAGGGGACGAGTTTGCGTTTGGCGTAGAAGTGCGGTTGCACGCCGGTGTGCGGATCGACGGCGAACACGGCGTTGAGCCAGTCTTCGTCGGCGGGATTGGCGGCCGAGGGTTGGCGGGCGATAGAACCGAGCATGAGCGGGACGCCGGCGCGGGCGTCGAGGTCCTCGATCCACGCGCGCATGTTGTCATCGCCTTTGACGGCCCACGGGGTGGTCGCCTCGGGCCAGAGGATGATGTCGGGTTTCGTGGCGGCGGCCTCAAGGGTGAGGCTGTCGAGCACCTGAAGGATGGCCGGACCCTGGGAGTTGTCCCACTTGATCTCCTGCGGGATGTAGGGCTGAACAAAGGCAAAGCGGCCGAGCGGGACGGTGAAGGGGGCGCGGTTGACGGTTTCCCGAAGCTGCGTGGCTACGCAGATGACGAGGAGGAACATCGCGGCGAAGAATTCGGGTGAGCGTTTGCCGAGGCCACTGCGCCCTTCGCGGATGAGGCGGTGGGCGTAGGCGGCGAAGCCGATATTCATCGCGATCAGGACAAAGGACACACCACCGGCACCGGTGAACGCGGCGATTTGCAGGATGACCATGCGCTGCCACTGGGTAGCGGCGAGAGGCATCCAGGGGAAACCGCTGAGGAACCAAGTGCGCGTCCATTCGAGGACGACCCACAGAGCGGCGAGTCCGAACATGGCGAGCAGGCGGGTTGGCGTCGGCCGGCCGAGCATGCGCGGCAGAGCCCAGCGAGCGGCGAGGAACCAAGAGCCGATCCAAACGCCGATGACCGGGCCGAGGAGAAGGAGACCGCCGATGGTGACGTTGTGCAGCCAGCCGAGTAGAATGGTCCACGCGACGGCCTGGGTGCCGAGGACAGTCCAAGCATAGAGGCGGAACTTGGGCCGCAGGTAGGCCCAAAAAAGCGCGGGGACGGCGAAGGCGTAGGCGAACTCGGGGGTAGGCGAAGGCGGGTAGGCCAAGACCGTGAGGATGATGGTCGAGACAAAGACACCGGCGGCCCAGAGCGCGGAGGCATGCCGCTGGCACCACGAAGGCGGGAGTTCGCTGGAGTTGTCGGGGAAATCGAGGGAGATGGGAGAAGAGTCGTCGGCCACGGGAGCGGGTCAGTGTGCCGGGCGGAGGACGGTGTGCAAGGGTTCGGAGTGTGGCGTTAGAATCTTGCGGTAGGCATCGAACCCACGGGCTGGAAGCCCGTGCCACTTCGAGCCAGCGCACATAAGTAGGCTTGTGCCATTACGGAGTGGAAACACGGGAATCGTTTTCCATGAGAGTTCACTTGTGCGTGCGGCGCGGCGTGGTTACCTCGAACAAACCGATCATGGAGAACTCACTGCTATTTCCTTTTGCCGACTATTGGTGGTTCTACGGCTTGTTTACGTTGTTCGTATTCGGCGTGCTGGCGCTGGATCTGGGGGTGTTTCATCGCGAGGCGCATGCGGTGAGTTTAAAAGAAGCCGGGGTGTGGAGCGTGGTGTGGGTGAGTCTGGCGCTGATTTTCTGTTTCTGTTTTTGGCAATATACGCGGCATATGCTGCCCGGTTACGAACCGCTGATGGCGTCGTTGGCGCAGCAGGGAATCACCGGCGCTGCGGCCCAAGCGGAGGCGCTTCACCTGGCTGATCGCACGGCGTTGGAATTCCTCACCGGCTACGTGGTCGAGCAGGCGCTGTCGGTGGACAATATTTTTGTGTTCATCGTCATCTTTAATTTTTTCGGGATACCCGCGCAGTATCAGCACCGGGTGCTGTTTTACGGGATTCTCGGGGCGGTGGGATTTCGTGTGACGTTCATCGCGCTGGGCGCGGCGCTGATGCAGTTCCACTGGGTCGTGTTGATCTTAGGGGCTTTCCTGATCTTTACGGGGGTGAAGGTGTTTTTCGCCGAGGACAAACAACTCGAGCCGGAAAAAAATCCGCTCATTCGCGTGTTGAAAAAATGGTTTCCGGTGACGCCCGGGTTTGAGGGACAACGCTTCGTGGTGCGCAAAGACGGCGTGTTGTTTATCACGCCGCTGCTGGTGTGTCTGGCGTGTCTGGAGATGACCGACATCGTGTTCGCGGTGGACTCGGTGCCGGCGATTTTTGCGATCACCAAGGAGCCGCTGGTGGTGTTCACCTCGAATATTTTTGCGATCCTCGGGCTGCGCTCGATGTTCTTCCTGCTGGCGAATGTGATGCACAAGTTCCACCTTCTGAAGTTCGGGCTCGGGGTGATTCTGGCGTTCGTGGGCGTAAAGATGGTGTGGCTGGATCACGCGTTTGGCGGGAAGTTTCCCATTGGGCTATCGCTCGGTATCATCGGGGGGGTGCTGGTGCTGTCGGTGATCGCGTCACTGGTGTTTCCGGAGAAGACCGAGAGTGCGTCTGCCAACTGAATCACCCCGCTATGGATAAAAAGGGAGTTGTTGTGCACCCGGGCGCGAGAAGGCAGGCAAGGTAGCGGAGACGTGCCGGAGTTTGCCCGGATCAACACCGGTTCGATCGAGAGGATGGTGGGCGGGAAATTTCTGATGGGCAACGAGCGTGACTATGGTTTCCCGTCCGACGGCGATGGGCCGGTGCATGAGGTGGAGTTGGTGCCGTTTTGGATCGATGCGACCACGGTGACCAACGAGCAGTTCAGCGACCTCGTGAATGCGACGGGTTACAGGACCGAGTCGGAGAGGTTTGGGTGGTTGTTTGTGTTTCAATGGCACCTTACGGCGAAACAATGACAGACGGACGTGCAGGGACGGCTGTCGGGATCGAAGTGGTGGTGTCGGATCAAGAGCGCGGACTGACGGCATCCGGAAGGGCCCTGGTCGAACATCAAAACGCTGGGCGCATCCGGTCGTTCAGGTGTCGTGGCATGGCGCGCTCGCCTACGCGGTGTGGGCCGGCAAGCGGTTGCCGACGGAAGCCGAGTGGGAATACGCGGCGCGGGGCACCGCATCTGCATCGTTATCCGTGGGGTGACGAATTGGAGCCGCTCGGGAAGCATTTGATGAATGTCTGGCAGGGAGTGTTTCCGACCAAGAACACCGAGGCCGACGGTTACTTCGGGCCGGCACCCGCAAAGAGTTTTCGGGCCAACGGCTACGGACTCTATAACATGACGGGCAACGTGTGGGAGTGGTGTTGTGACTGGTTCAACGAGATGTATTATGAACGCAGTCAGGCGGAGAGCACCGAGGGCGCCAGCCACGGTGATCGGCGCGTGATGCGTGGCGGCAGCTACCTGTGCCACGCGAGTTACTGCAACCGTTACCGGGTGGATGTGCGCAACTCCAGCACGCCGGACAGCGCGACGACGAATCTCGGCTTCCGCTGTGTGCGGGATGTGTGAGACAGACTAAGGATGCCAGAAGGCTCAGTTGAGCAGGCTCATCACCCCTCGGCGGGGGCGTGGCCGGAATCTTATTGGCTGTGGTCGGGAGCGCGACGAGTGACCTTGGGTTGGAGGCGTTGTGCACACTCGGACTGGAGTTGCTCGATGCTAGCGGTCGGCGCGTGGCGAATGCGGCGCCGGATTTTTGGCAACAGGTGGCGTGCGTGGAAGCGGGGCGGCTGCAGGGACTGCCGCCGGTCTGGATCGCTTGCGATGTGACGAACCCGCTGCTCGGACCGCGGGGCGCGGCGACGGTTTATGGACCGCAAAAGGGACTGCGGTCGGAGATGTTGCCGGCGTTGGAAGCAGAGAGTGCTCGGCTGGCTGGATTGTTGTGCGCAAGCCGTGGAGTTGAGGTGACAGTGGGGGAGACTCCGGGCGCGGGTGCGGCGGGAGGGATTGCGTTCGGATTGATGGCGGCGTGCGCTGCGCGGCTGGTGCCGGGCTCTGAACTCGTGAGCGAGTGGCTGCGTGTCGGTGAGAAGCTGGCGGAGGTCGATCTGGTGATCACGGGCGAAGGCCGTTTCGATGACAGTTCGTTGCAGGGCAAGGGGCCCTGCTCGCTGGTGCGCGCGGCGATTGCGGTGGGCAAGCCGGTGCACGTGTTCGCCGGACGCGTGGATGTAATCGAGGCACCTGGGCTACGTCTTCATGAAGTGAGTCCACGCGATGTGCCGCTGGCGGAGGCATTGTCCAAGGCGGGCGAGTGGTTGCGGGAGTGGACTGCGGAGGTGTTAGTGCGAGGTCAGGTCTTTGATGCGGTTTCGCGGTAGGCTTTTGGCGAAAGGCCATAGCGGACGCGGAAGGAGCGGCTGAAACTGAAGAGTGAGTTGAAACCGCATTGCTCGGCGATTTCGGAAACGCGGGCGGTGGTCATGCGGAGAAGTCCGCAGGCGCGCTCGAGGCGAAGTTCGCGCATGTGTTTGCCGAGGCTCACCCCGCACGACGTGCGGAAACGCGTGCGCAGGTTGCTCGGGCTCATGCCGAGTTCTGCGGCCAGTTCGCGAATCGTGGGGGCGGTGGGACGGAGTTTTTGCGCCGCGTGGTTGACCTGGAGTTCGACGGTTGAGCCGGCGTGAGCGACGGGAGCGGTGCGGGCGGGTGGCGGGGTAAGTTGGGCGAGGAGCAGCGCCAGGCGAAGTTCGGGCAGACCCTCGTCGGCAAGGTTACGTTGCGCACGGAGTAGCGTGTCGAGTTCGCCGGCCAGTTCGGTGCCGACGTTGAAAACCACATTGCGGAGCGGCTCCATCGTCACGCCTTGGGCATATTCGAATGTGATGAAAAGCCAGTGCAGGACTTTGTCGGCATGCGTGTAGTGGTGATACTGATAGGGAAGGACCACCAGTCCCTTGCCGGGGGCCAGCGGGAGCTCGCGATCATCGGCACAGACGACGGCTTTGCCGCGCAGGGGAACGATGAGCACATGGCGATGGTGCATGGCGCGGCCGGTGTGCGGACGGTTGAGTTCGGTGCCCGACCGGCGCTGGAAAAAAATGATGTTCTCAGGCAGGGGCGGAGCGGGGCGCCGCCGGCCGTGGAGCGGGCTGTCGGGACTGGGCAAACGCCGCGTGTTGGCCGCGAGGGAGGCGAAGGCGCGGGTTTTGTTGTTTGGCGTTTTTGTTAAAAACATAAGCAGTAACGCTATTCTCGATATGACCGCAAAGGAGTAGGGTGGGAAGCATCGAATTAACCCGCTTCACTCTTATGCACACCTCCGAATCCCAGCAGCGCGAACGTATCCGGACCGAGATTTTCGCCGATGCCGACGCGGCTTCCCGCCAGCTGGCGGGCGAGATCGCCACGCTCATCCGTGAGCGCGCCGCCGCCGGAAAGGATGTGGTGCTCGGGCTCGCGACGGGTTCCACGCCGGTGCGGCTCTACCGCGAACTGATCCGCATGCACCGCGATGAAGGGCTGTCGTTCAAGAATGTCACGACCTTCAATCTCGACGAATACTACGGGCTGACCCGCGATCATCCGGAGAGCTACTGGCGCTTCATGCACGAGCAGCTGTTTAACCATATCGATTTGCCGGCGGCCAATATCAACCTGCCCAACGGCACCTTGCCGCGCGGCGATGTGTTTGGCTCGTGCCGCGCCTATGAGGACAAGATCGCGGCGGCTGGCGGACTCGATTTGCAGGTGCTCGGCATCGGCCGAACGGGCCACATCGGGTTCAACGAGCCCGGTTCGACGCGCGATTCGCGCACGCGGCTGGTCACGCTCGACGGGCTCACCCGCCGGGATGCCGCGCGAGATTTCTTGGGCGAGGCGAACGTGCCGCGGCATGCGATCACGATGGGCGTGGGCACGATCCTGGATGCGCGCCGCATCGTGTTGCTGGCCTGGGGCGAGTCGAAGGCCGGGGTGTTGGCTCAGGCGGTCGAAGGCACGCCGGTCGACACGTTGCCGGCCAGTTTTCTGCAGGGGCATCCGAACGTGAATTTCTACATCGACGGCACCGCGGCTTCGGCGCTCACGCGTATGCGTTATCCGTGGCTGGTGGGGCCGGTGGAGTGGACCGCCGGGATGGCGCGCCGCGCGGTCGTGTGGCTTTCGCGCACCGTCAATCGTCCGGTGCTCAAGCTGCTCGACGAAGACTACAGCGAGCACGGCATGGCGGATCTGTTGACGGAGCAAGGCTCGGTATACGACCTGAACATCCGCATCTTTAACGAACTGCAGCACACGATCACCGGATGGCCCGGCGGCAAACCCGGAGCGGACGACACGTATCGTCCGGAGCGGGCCGAACCCGCGTCGAAGCGCGTGCTCGTGTTCAGTCCCGAACCTTCTCACGACATGCTTGGCATGGGCGGAACGTTGCGCCGATTGGTCGACCAAGGGCACAAGGTCACGGTGGTTTACCAGACCTCGGGGAATCTGGCGGTGCCGGATGCCGATGCGGTGATGGCGACCGATTTTGTGTCGGATCTCGCCGGTTGTTTTAAAGGCGAGGCGGGGCCGGCGGAAACGTTTGCCCGCCTGGTGCGGGGCGAGTTGTTGCAGAAGTCTGCTTTCGCGGGTGAATCCGCCCAGGTGCGCCAATTGAAGGGACTCGTGCGGCGCGGCGAAGCCCGTGCGGCGCTGCAGTCCTGCGGGGTGGCGGCCGAGGATGTGGTGTTTCTGGATCTGCCGTTCTATGAGCAAGGCAGGTATCGCCAGTTCAAACCGACGGAAGCCGATCTGGCGGCGATCGACCATGTGTTGGGGGAGATTCGTCCGCACCAGATTTTTATCACCGGCGACCGGGACGATCCCTCGTCGGTCACGGCGGTGTGTTTTGATCTGGTCCGCCGGGCGTGCCTGAGTATGTCGGGTGAAGATTGGTTTTCCGACTGTCGCGTCTGGTTGTATCGAGGAGTGGACACGCCGTGGGATGCTGCGGAGATCGACATGGCGGTGCCGCTGAGTCCGCGTGAGCTGACACAAAAAACGCAGGCCATCCTGCCGCACCGTTCGCAACGCAGTCATTCCGCGGTGGCGACCGGCTTGCGCGAGCCTTGGCAGCAGGCCGAGCAGCAAAATCGTGACCTGGCCAAGACCTATGACGCGCTCGGTCTGGCCGATTACGAGGCGATCGAGGGATTTCGCCGCTGGATGCCCGGCGTGTGAGGTGTTCGCGGCGGGCCCAGCGGTCCCGCCCTACCACGGACAAGATTCAAAATCGGTTTTATGTTTAAGCTAACTCCTCAATTTACGCCGGAACTGGATCCGGATTATGTTTCCGCAGTCCTGTGGAACCGCGCCTACCGCGCGTTGGTGCGGGAGACGCGTGGCAGCCGGCCGTTTGCGGTCGCACTGACGCGGGCCGACGGACGCGCATCGGTCTGGCGCGGCGAAGTGCTCCCGTCCTGGCATGCGCAGGCCGCGTTGACCTTCCGTTACGTGGAGCGGCTTGTGAAGTTTCTGCTGTGGCAGCGAGGCGGCTGCCATGTGCTGATCGTCGGTGCGCCGGAAGTCGCGCTGGAACTCAAGAAACATTACTCGCCCAAGGGCGCGCGGGCGTTTGATTACCGGTTCATGGGCGATGAGGTTTACGGTCGTTCGTTTACCGTTGAGGCGGGGCTGTGGGAGGATTTGCCCAAGGAGGAACCGGATGCGTTGCCCGTGGGCCGACATCTCGGCGGTTGCCGGATTGGCTTCGACCTCGGCGGCAGCGACCGGAAGGTTTCGGCGGTGATCGAGGGCAAGGTGATCTACACGGAAGAGATTGCGTGGGATCCATATTTTCAGACGGACCCGGCCTATCACATCGAAGGCGTGCAGGATTCGTTGCTGCGTGCGGCGGCGCATTTGCCGCGGGTGGATGCGATCGGAGGCAGTGCGGCCGGCGTCTACGTGAACAACGAAGTCCGCGTGGCCTCGTTGTTCCGCGGCGTGCCTCGTGAGCATTTCGAGAAGAGTATCCGGCGGATGTTTTTTGATCTGCGCGAACGGTGGAACGGCGTGCCCTTCGAAGTCGTCAACGACGGCGAAGTCACGGCGTTGGCCGGTTCGATGTCGCTTGGCGACAACGCGGTGCTCGGCGTGTCGATGGGCACCAGTATGGCGGCGGGTTATGTGACGCCGCAGGGAGGGATCACGCCGTGGTTGAATGAACTGGCGTTTGCACCGATCGATTATGCGGAAGGGGCCGCCGTTGATGAATGGTCGGGGGATCTCGGGTGCGGTGTGCAGTATTTTTCCCAACAAGGCGTGAACCGGCTGGCGCTGCACGCGGGCATCAAGTTTCCCGACACGATGCCACTGCCCGAGCGGCTGGTGGCGGTGCAGGCGTCGATGGCGGCGGGCGATGATCGTGCGCAGTCGGTTTACGAAAGTATCGGCACGGTGCTCGGCTATTCGGTGGCGCACTATGCGGATTATTATGACATCCGGAATCTGCTTATTCTGGGACGCGTCACATCGGGGACGGGCGGCGAGGTTATCTTGTCCAAGGCGCGTGAGGTGTTGGCGGGTGAGTTCCCCGAACTGGCGTCAGGCATCCGTCTCGCGATGCCTGATGAGAAAGACAAACGCCATGGCCAGGCGGTGGCGGCGGCGAGCCTGCCGGCGCTGGCCGTTGCTTGAGATTTATCAAACCCCTTCTTAAACCCATTTGATTCGACCCATGAAATTCTCCCACTCCAAAGCCGATGTGTATGTTCCCAGCGGCGATCGTTCGCCCGAGGCGGCACTGGCGACGGTAACGCACCTGTGCGTTGCGGCGCACCAAGACGACATCGAGATCATGGCGCACGCGGGCATCTCCGATTGTCTGGAGACGCCGGGCAAGGCGTTTGGCGGCGTGGTCGTCACGAACGGCGCGGGCTCGTCGCGCATCGGGCACTATGCGCAGTTCACCGACGAGCAGATGCAGGAGATCCGGCGCGAAGAACAAAGGAAGGCGGCCGACATCGGTAGCTACGCGATCCAGATCCAGCTGGCGCATCCGAGTGCGGATGTGAAGCAAGCCGGACATGCGGGTGTGGCGGCGGATTTGACGGCGATTTTTGAGGCGTGCAGCCCCGAGGTGGTTTACCTGCACCAGCCGGCGGACAAACACGACACGCATGTTGCGGTTTTGCTCCGGTGCCTGACGGCGTTGCGGGCGCTGCCGGTAGAGCGGAGGCCGAAACGCGTGTTCGGCTGCGAAGTGTGGCGCGATCTCGATTGGTTGGCGGACGCGGACAAAGTCGTCCTGGATTCCGGACGGCATCCGGAGCTGGCGGCGGATTTGCTGAAGGTGTTCGACTCGCAGATCAGCGGAGGGAAGCGCTATGATCTGGCGACGATCGGGCGGCGGTGTGCGAACGCGACGTTCCACACCTCGCACGCATCGGACAAAGTCTCGGGCATCACGTGGGCGGTGGACCTGACGCCGCTGGTGGCGGATGCGACGCTGGATGTGAGCGCGTTTATCGCGGCGCACATCGAGCGTTTGCGCGCGGACGTGGCGGGCCGGTTGGGGCGTTTCCAATGAAGTGACGCTAGGCTGTCGCGGGTTTGTTACCTGTTATGTGAGGCAGAGAAAACCGTGGCCAAGGTGGCCCTGGCGAAGGGGTTCAGCGACAGTAACTACTTCACCCGCATGTTCCGGGCGCACATGGACTGCACGGTGTAAGAGTGGCGGTAGACGCAAGGCGCGGCCTAAACAGGCATCTTGAAGGGTGCGCGGGGATAGGTGTTCGCTAAAATAACGGGGCACCCTGGGTTTATAGATACACCAGTCGCCTACATTGCCGGTTTGTTGAGTCGAAAATACAACAAGCCTCGAAACCCCGCTCTTGGTTGCCCGTTATGAAGCCCAAAATCATCGTTCCATTCCCCGGCAAGTCTGCAACATGCGGCAAGCGCCGAGCGTTCACTTTGGTCGAGTTGCTCGCCGTTGTGGCCATCATTGGCATCTTGGGGGCCGTGGTCTTCGGCACGATGCAGTCTGTAAAAAGGAGGGCACGGTTGGCCGGCTGCGCGAACAATTTCAGGCAGATTTACATCGGGATTCAGCTCTACACGAACGATCACGCACGGAAGCTACCGGGGCCGCTCACCGGTGGCCAGCACGTGCGATATCCGTCCAATACTAAATACCAGTTGGTCGATTATTTGTCGCCATATGTGTCGGTCAGCATTCTGGGCGGGTCACCTTCGGCGGCCGACATCATGACTTGTCCCGCTTGGAAGGATGAGATCTCTGACTTTGAGAACGGGTGTTCTTACGAGGCCTACGCTGGCTTTTTAACCATGGATGACGGGAACCTTCAAAAGCCTTTCGGGTATCCCAACTGGTCGGACCAAAACAAGAACGAGCAGCCTGTCGCGTTGTTGCGGATACCAAATGCGACCAAGGTATGGATGCTGCGCGACCTCGATCAGGTCGGGACGCCTTCGTATGTGGGTAGGAGCGACACTCCTGCACGTCCGGTCCATGGATCGGTCAGAAACTATCTCTATTTCGACGGGCACGTGGCGGCTGTGCCGGTCAACTAACTGCACCCGGATGAGATCTATTGAGACAATCGAGTCCTTGTCCAAGCCCGTGTCGGCTCCATCCCGCCCGGTGAGTGCGGTTATCTTTCTTAGCGAGCTTGAGCGGGACTGGTTTTATCCCAACAACGAGTTCCTCGGGCTGACCGAGCGGGGTTTGGCGGTCCACTGGCTGCCGTCGCCCCAGTCGTCCGATGAATGGATGGAGATACTGGAGAAGTTTCAGCCAGAAGTGATCGCGGGAGCCTGGACCATGCGTGGTATGCCCTTGGTCTGTTTGGCTCCGGAGGGGCCGGTTCGCTATTTGTGCCAGATCAGCGGTTCGGTGCGCCATGTCATCACGGCGGAGCACATACGGCGCGGTCTATTGGTGAGCAACTGGGGAAATTTGCCGGCAAAGGCTGTAGCTGAGCTGGCATTAATGCATGCCATCGCCTGTCAGCGCAGAATAGCCCAGCAATTCCGCAACCTGTATGTGGACAGGATCTGGAGTCAGGAGCTTGACCCGGGGCACACTTTGTTTGGCAAGAAGGTCGGCATCCATGGCTACGGCCGCATTGCGAGGGAGCTGATTGATTTTTTGAAGCCTTTTGATGTCGATCTGCGAGTGTTCGCCCCAGGCGTGCCGGCGGAGGTTTTCCGCGCGGCGGGAATCACGGCCTGCCCCGATCTTGATGCACTATGCCATCACAGCGAAGTGTTCTTCGAGCTTGAGGGGCTGACCGAGCGCAGTCGCAGCTCGGTGTCGGGACGACATCTCGCTTTGCTGAAGGATGGAGCTTCTTTTATCAATGTCGCCCGCGCCCATATTGTGGAGGAGGAGGCTTTACTTAAGGAGGCGGTGAGTGGCCGGCTGCAAATCGCACTCGATGTTTATTACGACGAGCCGCTTTCGAAGGAATCCCCTTGGCGCGATTGTCGAAACGTGCTGCTGAGTCCCCACATCGGCGGACCCACCTTGGAGCAACGGGCTGACGCCGGGCGCATCTCCTTGGCAAATATGGTGCGCTATGCCTGCGGGGAAGTTGTTTTACATCAAGTCGACCTCAAGCGGTTTGAGATTTCCACGTAGCGCTGGCGCTATCCCGGCACGATGCATGACCCCACTCCCGGCAAAGGCCCGCGGCAATGGCGCGCGGGCACCCTTTTGTATTCTGGCGGAGCGCTGGCATTGCTCTTCTTCTGGTTGATGCTGGGCGATTTTTCGTGGTCCATGCGCGATCGCTCGGTCGGACCGATGGCGCAGTGGTATTTGAAGCACCTCAATGTGCCGAACTACCTGTTCGCCCTGCTCATCAGCTCCTTTCCCTCGCTGGTGGGCATGATCATCGGGCCGATCATCAGCGTGAAATCGGACCGCCACCGGGGACCGCGCGGCCGGCGCATTCCGTATCTGCTGTTCACCACACCGATCGCTGCGGCGGGTATGATCGGGCTTGGTTTCACGCCCTTTATTTCGCGGTGGGTGCACAGCCATTTTCCGGGCGAGAGCGAGATGGTTGTTGCGGTGATTTGTTTCGGCGTGTTTTGGGCGGCGTTCGAGTTTGCGAGTATCGCCGCCGCCCCGGTGTTTGGCGGGCTGATCAACGACATCGTGCCCAAGGAACTGCTGGGGCGCTTTTACGGGCTCTTTCGCGCCGTCAGTCTTATCGACGGAATGGTCTTCAATTTCTGGCTATTCGGGAAGGTGGAATCGCATTTCACCGAGATGCTGGTCATCATCGGCGTGTTCTACGGTGCGTGTTTCTACTGGGTGTGCCACAAGGTGAAAGAGGGCGACTATCCGCCGCCACCGCCGGTCGAAACCACGAGACCGTTTGCCGGCGTTACCACCTACTTTCGTGAGTGTTTCCGCAACCCCTACTACGTGGGTGTTTTTGTAATGATGATGGTCTCGGCGCTCGTGTTCATGCCGGTCAACATTTTCATGATTCCCTACGCCGAGAGCCTGAAGATGAGCATGGACAGCTACGGGAAATGTATGGCCCTGGCGTTCACGATCTCTCTCGTGCTGGCCTATCCGATCGGCTGGCTTTGCGATCTTTTTCATCCGTTGCGCGTCTGCATGATCAGCCTCGGAGGCTATGTGATCGTGACCGCCTGGGGTGCCTGGCAGGCCCGTTCGCCTGAAACTTTCTCGGTAGCCCTCGTGTTGCACAGTGTGCTCTCAGGTTGCTACTACACCAGTGCTGCTTCGCTGGGCCAGCGTTTGTATCCGCACTCCTGTTTCGCCCAGTTCGCCAGCGCCGCCGGCATTGTTGGTTCTTTGGGCAGCATAGCGATCGGACCCTTCATGGGCGGGATCATTGATTTCACGGGCAATGCCTATCACCACACGTTTACGGTGGGCTGCGTTGTGGCGTTGTTAGCGCTCGTCGTGTCCATCGCGGTGTATGCCCAGTTCATGCGACTGGGCGGTCCCCGAGGCTACGTGGCGCCCGAGTAGAATTACCCCCCCCTGCATATTCATCTTTGGTTACTTTCCCTATGAAAAAAATCAGATTACTCCCCCTCCTTATCGCCGGGCTGGCTCTGCTGTCCTGCCGCGCCTTTGCCGCCGATAATTTGGTGCTCAACCCGTCCTTCGAGCGGATGTCCTCTGCGGACCATCCGCGCTATTTCTCGGCCTATTTTCCGTCGGCATCCTCCGTCAACCCGAAGGAGCTGGTCCAGGGGAGTTCCGATTGCGTGCATCTCGACGATACCGTTGACCACAGCGGAAAATCTTCGTTGAAGCTGTCGTCGATGCAGCCGGCACGTTTTGCGGTTTGTCAGGATGGTCTACCCACGAATGCCGGCATGGAAATGCGAGTGACCGTCTGGATGAAGGCCGATAATTTGGAGCCGCGCGGCTCGATGCCTGGGGCGCTTTTCCGCCTAGGTTTTGGCAGTCCCGAAAATCCGTCGCTCAACGCCGAGCTTCAAAAAAAGAACGCCTATCTGTATGCGCCCGGAAAAACCTTCGACTGGACCCGGCTTACCACCACGGTGCGCGTGCCGGAGGGGACCGGTCGAGTGGCGCTCGAATGTTTCCTGTGGGAAAGCTCGGGAACGGTCTGGTTTGATGACCTGAGCGTCGAGATCATCGGAGGGCCGAATGAGCCTGTCGCGGCGCGCGACCCGGACGGGTTGCTCCGTTATCAAACGGCTAACGCGGAGCTGCCGCAGGTGTCCGCCAACGCCCGCCGGGTGATTTTCTTCGGCGATTCGATCACGGATCTCTGGAATCTCGATCTTTCGTTTCCTGGCAAGGGCTATATTAACCGTGGTATCGGAGGTCAGGATACGGATCAGATGGTCGCCCGGCTTCGGCAGGACGTCCTTGATCTGCATCCGCGGGTCGTATGGTTTCTCGGCGGCACCAACGACATGGTCAAGGGGTTCTCCAACGAAGCCACGCTCGAGAACATCCGCACCATTGCCCAGGTTTGCCGGCAGAATAATATCCGCCTGATCATCTGCTCGATCCTGCCGGTCAGCGACTATCACCAGGATAACGATCCCAAGTTTGCCCGCACCAAACTGCGGCCGGCGACGCGCATTCTGGAGCTTAACCGGGGGCTGCAGGCCATCGCGAACGAGGAACAGGCGAGCTACTTGGATCTGCACAGTGTGCTGGCGGATAAATCGGACCAGATGCCAGCCGATCTGGCCAACGATGGTCTGCATCCTACCGCTGCGGGATACGCGATCATGGCCCCGGTTGTCGCCAAGGCGATCCGGCAGACCGAGACCGCCAAGTAGGATGCAGGATGCCGACAGATACAAAGCGGGCCGCGCGCATCGCGCGGCCCGCTTTGTATCGTTAATTGACGCTCGAGCGCACGGGGTGGTTGTCGGCGGGCAACCACACCGGGGCATGGTCGCTTACAAGCCGAGTTTGCAGGCTTCGACGAGTTCGCGCATGGAACCGGTGGCGAGGCAGATCTTGTCGTCGGTGGCACCATAGTAGAGACGTAGCTCGTCCTTGTCCCAGTCGCCGAGTGCGCCGCAGGGGAAGACGGTGTTGTCGCAGTTGCCGTTGCGTTCGTAGGGTTCCCTCGGGGCGAGTATCCAGCTGTTGGTCTTGCCGATGATTTTCCACGGCTGCTCCAAGTCGAGCAGGATGGCTCCTACGTAGTAATACGTTCCTCCTGCGGGGGTGAACACACCGTGCATGATGTCGAGCCAGCCCTCGGGCGTCCAGACGGGGGGGGTGGGACCGATCTTCTGACTGTTCCAGTAGCGGTAGCCGGCGGCGAGGAGGGGTTGGAAATGGCCCCAGTGAATGAGGTCGGGCGAGGAGCTGATCCAGATGTCGCCATTGCCGCCGTCACCGCCGCCCGGGCGGTCGAGCTTCCAGTAGCGCCCGCCGATCTTGGCGGGAAACAGGGACGCGCCTCGGTTCTTTGGCGCGGTGATGATCGCCATGCGTTCGTAGCGTTTGAAGTCGGTGGTGCGTCCGAGCATGCCGACGGGACCGTCAAAGCCCTTCACCATCACCGGGGTGATGATGTAGTAGGTGTCGTCGATTTTGGTGACCCGGTTGTCGATGTAGTGGTGATACAATGACCAGGGCATCTCGTCGGACTGCACGTCGATGAAATTTTCCCGTCCCAGCGTGAAGTTGACGCCGTCGCTGCTGCGCGCGATGCGGGTCTGGCCGACGTCGCGTCCGTAGCCGCGGGTGGCGGCGTGGTCAACGACGGAGACGAGCATCAGCGTTTCGTCGCCGAACTGCACGGGGCTGGGGTTGTAAATCTGCGCCGTGCCCGGATGGTCCTCCAGGCGGATGAGCGGATTTTGCGGGTGGCGCTTCAGGATGGTGGTCGCGTCGCGATAGGTGGATGTGTTCATGTAGGGGAAAGTTGGTTTATTAGTGAGGAAGGTCGGCGGCATTCAGCGTGTGTCGTCATGGGATGGGACGGGGAGGAGATTGTCCGAAAGGTGTTGGCCGTTGAGTTGGACTTCGCCTTCGGCATCGTAGGTGATCAAGTCGTCGCCGACGCGGACGCTGACCGTGGAGGCATCACCTTTGACCAGTTGTGCGGGCCGGTTGTCGGACGAAATCACCTGAACCATCCACACCTCGGGAGAGGGGGACAGGCGGGCGATTAACTCATGTCCCATTTGTGTGGGTTTCTTGCTGGGATGGGCCAGCACGGTGAGAGGACCGGTCGCCAGCGACACGGGGGACGAGGAGAAGAGCCGACCGTAGGTCGGCGAAAGCGTTGCCTTGGTCGGAGCCGTCCGACCTTCAAATACCGAGGGGGCGCCTGTGATCGTAAAGCTGTCATCGCCCGTGAGCGTGAAGTCTCCGAATGCGTGCAGGTAGGAGGCCCAGTCGGTCGGTTCGGCGGCCTGCAAGCGGTCGAAGACGACGATACAGGCCGGGTCCGACTTGAGGAACAGCAGGTGCCGTCGATAGGACAGCAACTGCGCGCCGGGTTGGTAGGCGGGCGCGGCTTCGCCAACGACGTAGTCGGCGCGGGGTGAGGACTCCACCCGCACCAAGTGTGCTTGCTTGGGCTGACCAATGTAACTGTCCGTTAGCATCCACTCGGCCTCCCCACGCTGCCCGAAACCACCGACCAGCCATGTGTTGGTCTGGGAGGTGAGTTTATCGCGCGTGTATTGCCCCGGCTGGCAGATGCGCCACTGGCCCTGCGACCAGAAAAGGTAACTGCCGGCGTCGGGTTGGATGTGCCCGAAGGTGGCGTTCATGGAGGCGGTGGGCAGGTCTCTCATGGTGTCCATGATGTGCTGTCCGCCGGGAGGGCCGCAGTGAAAGGCCATGACTGCGGCGTCTTCACGCCAGCTTGTGCGGCAGACGACGAGTCCGAGATCCCGATAGATGCCGATGGTCGGGGTGTCTGTTTGAGCCGGATCGACCGGCTTCACGGACGGGTCGAACCAGATGAGGGCGAAGGGACTGACGTAGCGGTTGTTTCCCAGCGCGAGCCGGTTTTGCTCGCGCAGCCATTCTGCGCGACCGTCCTGCTCGTGCCGGGCCAGCCACGGGAGAATTTCATCGTCGAAAACGGCTCCCCACGCTTCAACCGGCGTGTCGCTGAAGTGGACGAGGTTTTTGCGATCCGGCATGGTGGTGTCGAGCATGTGACCGGGCAGTTTTTTCAGGTAGGGCATGTCCGACAGATCCTCACCGGAGACGCTGCGGATAGCCTCGATATAGTTGAGCAGCCACTTCGTGCCGTAGCGCAGGTAGGCGGCTCCTTCGTGGTAACTCCCGTCGAGGCCCATGTGATCGTGGATGATCTGGAAAACCGCTCGCGTGCGATTCAGCCAGGTTTCCATGAGCGGTGGATTCTGCTCGTGGAGCACCGCAGCCACTGCGGCGACGCCGGTGTAGTTGATCCAGCAGTGGTTTTGGAAGTAGGCGTAGCCCCACCATGAGCCGGGTTTTCGCAGGCCGCGGGTGTAGAGGAGGGCGCCGTGTTGCAGGAGTGACTGCGCGATGCGTTCCCTTTGTTCGGGCGTCAGGTCGTTATACAGCCAGTCATAGGCGACGGCCATGCCGAAGCAGATGTGCGCCGCGCCCAGATCCTCATTGCCGGCCCAGGACGGATAGGTGTTGATGGCGTCGATCCACCGGACCGCCGCTTCGAGATAGAGAGAATCGCCGGTCATCAGCCAGGCGAAGGCCAGTCTCGGCAACCGGTCGCCAAACCCGCGAAACGGATCCTCGGTGTTCGGCGGGGCAACCGGCGGCTGGCTGCGGGCGATGCCTTCGGCGTTTTGCAGGAAGCTGCTCCACTGGGCGGCCATGGCGGGACTCTTGAGTTTGGCGCGCAGGGGCTCGATATCGACCGATTGGAGGTAGAGCCGGGGGTGGGTGGACATCACCGCCGGGTCGAGAGCCAGCTTGCCGTCTTGGAACTTGGGCGCGGGCGTGGCTTGCGTCGGGACGCTTGAGTTTTCTCCGCCGCGGCAAGGTGGCAGCAGAAGGCAGGGCAGCGTCAGACAAAGTGCTGCAAGGGGGAGGCGGGACCAGAGGGAGAAAAACATGGGGGGCGAGGCGTGGTTAGGTTGTGAATGGAGGGCGGGGAGGGGGGCGTTCAGGCTAATCTAATCTTTCACCGCAGGGATTTGGGGCGGGGTAAGCATGCAACGGCGCACGCCCACGGCACAATCGATCGTGTCCCTTTACCTATAAACCCCGGCGTGCTCTGGGGTGAGAATCTTAGAAAGTGACGAAGTTGGTTTATATATAAACTAGCCGGCTGCATTGATAGATAATGGCACTCATTTATCTTGGGTTGCGTGAAAACAAAAACCCTTACCCTAGTCACTGTTATCTCCGCCATGCTGGCGGTTTCGCTCAACGCCGCCGCCGTCACTGTAGTGAACGACGATTTTTCGGATGGCACCATCGCCAAGTCGAGTTCGCTGACGCTGGATTACTACAGCTCCAATTCGTCAAATGCCGGCATCTTACAGGATGCCACCCTGAATCCGGTATCCCCCAATAATGTTTTGCGCGTTAATGCGGATCGCACGGCGATCGCTCCATTGGGGCAAACGCTGACCCTTGCCAGCGTAGACTCCATTACCCTGAGCTTTTCTTATCGCTACACTTCGGTGTCCACCATTCCGGCCCTGCGTATAGGTCTCCTGAATGATGGCGGCACGGCCGTGAGCTCGAATGATCTGACGCCTACCACTGATGACTATGGCATTTATGCTACCATTGGCACGGCAGCGGTCCAAGGGGTGGTGGAAACAGGAACCAACGGTAATATCTTCGCCGGCACGGATCGCACCTATGGCACCGCTACCGGCTACACGATGGACACGGCGGCGCACCAGGTGGTCGCCACCTATTCACTGAGCGGCTCGACCTACTCCATGGCAGTCAGTATCGACGGCGTTTCATATGGAAGTGTTTCCAGCACTGCGCTCACCAATTTCAATCCGAACGAATTGGCCATCGTTACTCTGACGAATACGGTGGAAATCAGCAATATTCTGATCACCACGACGTCCTCGATTCCGGAAAGCTCCACCTACTCACTGATCGCCGGTGCGGCCGCCTTGGGTCTGGCCAGCTTCTGCAACCGCCGTCGACGGGGCTGAAAGTCGCAGCGTGGCGTCTGGCGTCATTCGATAGGTTTTTGTATTCATAAATAAACTATGATGTGATCGCGTTGTTATGGCCGGAGGCCGGCCATGACAGGTGGCCGCGATGCGGTCACCCGTTGTCTGTGAGGTATCCGAGTGCGCGCCGACTCCCGGGTATGTCGCGACAAATTTGACAGGTCGCTCATCCCGAGCCCATAACCGCCTGACATGCACAACCGGAAAATCAGCATGCACGACATTGCCAAGGAGTGTGGATGCTCGGTGATGACGGTATCTTACGCGCTGCGCGACAAGCCCAAGGTCTCGGCGGAAACGAAAAGCCGTATTCAGGCCGTCGCCCGGAAGCTGGGTTACAAGCCGGATCCGTCCCTGTCGGCTTTGGTCTCCTACCGGGGCAACGTTTCCAGTCAATCGATCGCGTCTCCTCTGGCGTGGATCTCCGCCACTCCGCAACGCGATGACTGGCTCCATACCGATAATTTTGTCCTTCATTATTACCAAGCCGCCTGCAAGCGCGCCGCCGAATACGGTTACCGCGTGGAGAGGTTCTGGCTGGGCGAGCCGGGGATAACGCCAAAACGGTTGAGTCAAATCCTCTATAGCCGCGGGGTGACGGGGCTTTTGGTTGCCCCCCAGCCCCGCCCAAACGCCTCTCTGGACATGGAGTGGGATCATTTTTCGGCGGTCACGTTTGGGCACACCTTGGCAGTGCCTCAGTTGCACATGGCCAGCACCCACCACTCCAACCTTACGCTGACCGCCCTGCATCATATCCGGGATCTGGGCTACCGAAGGGTGGGCCTTTACATCAACCGGATCCACGACATGCGTGTGGCCCACAACTTTGTCGGGCCCTTCCTCGCCGACCAGATGCAGGTCGCTGTGGAGAACCGGATACCTCCCTACTGCGAACCGGATTTTTCATGGGACAATCTACACGCCTGGCTGGACCAGTGGAAACCTGACTGTCTGCTGGTGTCCGATTCCTATGCCGTGAAGGTGTTACAGCAACGGGACCGGGGAACACTGCCGCCTATGGGTATCGTCACCTTGGAATACAACGCCCAGTATCCTGTATCCGGGATGTCTCATAATTTTCCGTCGGTGGGGGAGGCTGCGGTGGACTTGCTGGTCAAGTTGATCCGCCGCGGCGAAACGGGCATTCCGTCTGTTCGGCAGAGCATTCTGGTCAACGGATCGTGGATCGAGGATCATTCGCTTGCGACCGTGACGGGCTGAAACGTTCGTAGTGTGTTTGCTGTGACGGAGGCCGCGCTAAAGGCAGGGTTTGGCAACAGCAATTATTTCGTGCGTAGGTTCGGCGTCGGATGGGCTGCATCCAGAGGGAGGGACCGAAGAAGTATGGATGGTAGCCGCGAACGAGAGCGCGGTGATACGTTGTGACGTGGGGTGAACGGATGGCGGTTTGCTAAACAGGCGCGCACAAGGCGCACGCCTGCGCGGACTTTTATACAGTGTGGATAGGACCGAGAGAAGTGCGGGGGATGAAGCGGGTGTTGATGGTGTGGATCAACTGGGCCGACGGGCGTGGGACGGGCGCGGTGGCGTCTGCGATGAGCTGGTGAAGCGTCTCGATCGCGGCGGCGGCGATCTCCGGGCGCGGGATGCCGACGCTGGCGAGCGCGGGCAGCGTGAAGGGGGCGAAGGACAAGTTGTCGATGCCGATGATCGAGATGTCCTTGGGGACGCGCAGGCCGTGTTTGTCGGCTCCGCTGATGGCGCCGAGGGCGAGGATGTCGGTCGAGCAGAGCACGGCGGTGACGTGCGCGGAGATGAGTTCGCCGATGGCGCGTTCGCCGTCTTCGAAGGAGAGCGGACCGGCGGCGGCGGGCGCGGAATCGGCATCGAGGCCCTGTTCGCGGAGGGCGTGGAGGAAGGCGTCGTGTTTCGCGGTGTCGGCCAGGCCGTGAATAAAACCGATGCGGGTGTGGCCGGCGTTTTTGAGTTGGGCGACGGCTGCGGCGATGCCGGGGTTTTGGTTGATGCGCACAAGGCCGGCGGCTTCGGGGAGGTCCCAGTCGTGGTTGGCGATGACGACGACGGGGACGGTTTTGAACCGCTCGAGGAAGGCGAGGGCGCCGCTGCGGGAATCGGCGACCAGGATGATGCCGTCGAGGCCACCGCCGGCGGCGGCGCGTTGCAGGCCAAGGGAGGGTTCGGCGGTTGTTTGGGTGAGCTCGAGATTGGTCGTGTAGTCGCGGGCGGCGGCGGCTTTGGCGATCTCCTGGGCGAGCTCCATGTTGTAATAGTCGAAAATCGGGGCGGTGCTGAAACTGTAGTAAACCGCGATGATGTCGGTGCGCTTGGCGTTGAGGCGCTGGGCGTGGATGTTCGGCGTGTAACCGTGCTCGGCGGCGAGATCGAAGATGCGCCGGCGGGTGTCTTCTTTGATGCGTCCGCGGCCGGAAAAAGCACGGGAAACGGTGGCGGTGGAAACACCGGCGATGACGGAGAATTTTTTGATATCCATGAGGCGGCGGACGGAGAGACGAGCGGACGGAGGATCGGAGCTTTTGTCACAGAGCCGGGCCGGAGTTCGGACGGGAGGGCACGGAGTTACGGGGGGCGGATTCGGAAGGGGGCTCGCGAAGGTCGGGCAAAGGGGGCGAAGGTTTGGAGGAAGGGGCGGAGGGAGAAATTCACCACAAAGGCACGAAGGCACAAAGGTCGGAGGGAGAAGACCGGTGGATCGGACTTTGTGCCTCTGTGTCTTTGTGGGGGGAAATTTTTCGGGACGGATTTGAAGGGAGAAAGAGAGTGGTGGGTGGCGGATTTGAGATCTGTGCAGAGGGACGATTTATAAGGAGGGAAACTAGTAACGCGGTGGCGAGAACGAATGCCGGGACTTGACGAGGGGCTGATTTGCGTAACTAATTACGCAAATGATGCTATTGAGTGCGTTCCATGGTCGGCGAGTGGTGATTTTACTTGTTGGATGGCTGATGGTTGCCGGTGGTATTGGGGGGATTAGCGAGGCCGGCGCACAGGTGACAGGGGCGCGGGTGGAGAGGATGGCGGGGATGCCGGACGCAGTGGCGGTTATCTTGGAGCACGAAGGCGATTTGTCGCCGGAGCGGTTGCGTATTTATTTCGATACGAAGTCGAAGGCGGGCGAGCCGTCGTCGGGGGCGGACTTTCTGGTCGAGGGACCGTCGTTCTACGCCTACCCGGTGGGCGGGACGGGCTGGTCGTGGAATCGCATCGGGGCGCCGGTGTTTCAGGCAAAACCGGGCGAGCTGGTGTGTGTGGTGAGTGCGCCGGAGTTGGGGCGGCCGTTTACGTGGTTTGCGGAAGTGACCACGCCGGACTGGAACGTGGGCCAGCGCTGGCCGGAGAGCGGAGCGGCGGTCGTCGTCGATCCCGCGAAATTGAAGGAGATGGCGCGTCCGGTGGAAACGGCGGCGGCGGACATGGGGTCGTTGCTGGCGATGCGGGCGAAGTCGCTTTCGGTGAGCTGGAATGGCGGGCCGGATTTGAGTGGGTGGACGTCGGTGCGCGGCGGCGGGACGTTTGCGGCGTTGGCGGAGCGGCTGGCGGCGCTGGGGTTGCCGGAGACGGCGACGTTGCAGGCGACGTTGCGCGATGCGACGGGCGGCGAGGCGGTGGCGTTGGTGCCGACACGGATGTGGCGGAAGGGAGACGATTTTGCGTGGGCGGGCGAAGCGTCGGGCGTTTTGTGGGCATTGGTGGCGGATGCGCCGCGTGCGGGCGAATTGCGGGTGACGGGCTGGTTGCGCGACGATGCGCCGCGGGTGTTGCGCATCGAGGCGGGGCTGGCGTTGCCGCTCGCCGGAAAAACGTGGGCGGATGACATGAGCACGAGCCGCGTGATCGGCACGGATGAACCGGTGTATGGAAATTTTTCGGGTGGACGATACGGGCTGGATGCGCGGCAGTCGTATTATCCTATCGGTGTGGTCGAGAGCGGGGCGAAGGCGTGGGTGATCGAGACGGATCCGTCGGAGCCGCGGGTATTCGCGCTGGGCGCGGAGGCGACGTATTTGAAAGTAGGTTACGATCTGGCGCTGACGCCGGAGACGACGAAATTCCCCGGACAGGCGACGTTCCGGTTTTCGTTTTATACGGTGGAGCGGGGTGACGAAGGCGGGTTTCGCGCGGCGCTGGCGAAGTTTTTTAAACGGTATCCGGACTACGCGGAACGGCGGGTGCCGCGCTCGGGACTGTGGATGCCGTTCACGGACATGGCAAAGGTGCCGGGCGCGGAGGATTTCGGGTTTTCGTTTTTTGAAAAGACCGGCGGGCGCGGCAGTGATGTGGACTACGCGAAGGAACACGGTGTGTTGACGCTGATGTATTCGGAGCCGTGGCTTTATTGGCTGCCGTTCGAAGACGGCGAGGCGCGCACACCGGCGCGGGCGTTGGAAAAGATGCGGCAGCTATCCGCGCTTGGGTCCGGCTGGAGCCGGGATCTGGCGGCGTCGGGACTGGCGGGGGCGGCGCGTGATGCGAATGGCGACATCCACACGAAGTTCATGGACCTGCCCTGGAACAAGGGTGCGCGCATGGAAGTGAGCAGCGATCCGGATCTGGCGCGGGCGACGCCGGACGGGATCAATCGTGCGGAGGCGGAGTGGAAGCGCATCGCGGAGTGGTTGGACGATCCGCGGGTGGACGGCATTTATTTGGATTCGATGGATGCGATCGTGCAGCCGGATCATGCGGCGGCGGCGTTTCAGGCGGCGGACTATCCGGGAACTTACACGCGCGCCGGATTGGTTCCGGTGATGGCGCCGAATGTGCCGCAGTATGAGTTCACGGCGGCGCTTGGCGCGTTGCTGCGTTCGCGCGGAAAATACCTGATGGCGAATTTTCCGCTGGTGGATGCGCCGTTTATCAACCGCTGGATCGATATTCCGGGCGAAGAGACGGACTGGTGGAGCGGTGGGCAATACAACCCGAACAGCCGGACGCGGCTGGATTATCGGCGGGCGTTGTCGGGGCGGAAGCCGTTTGGATTTTTGCAGTCGACGGATTTTTCGACGTTCGAGGGCGAGCCGTTGCGCCGGTATTTTGAGACGTGTGTGGCGTATGGGTTTCAGCCGAGTTTTTTTAGTCACAACGCGGCGGACAATCCTTACTGGCAGGATGAGAAGTTGATGGAGCGGGACCGGCATTTGTTTAAGACGTATGTGCCGCTGACGCGCCGGTTGTCGGACGCGGGTTGGGAACCGGTGCGCGAGGCGCGGTTGGTGGATGCGGAGGGCGTGCGACTGGAGCAATTCGGATGCGCGGCGGGCGGGTTGTGGCATCTGACGTTGCAGAACCAGACAGAGACGCGGCGGGTGACCGAGCTGGTGATGCCGACGGGCATAGGGCGCGTGGTGTGGATTGATCCGCTGTCGGGCTTGGGCGGATGGGTGGATGCGGGAGAGCGTCTGCCGGTGGCGCTGGAGCCGCATGCGTTGCTCGTGCTTGATCTGGTTGCGCCGGGGCGGTTCGCGGATGAGCGGGCGTTTTTGAGTGGATGGCGTTCGGGCGAGGACGAGGCGGAGGCGGCGTTGCGTTCGCTGGAATCGTTACAGCGGGAGCAGGCGGCGGGGGTCCGTGTTGATGTGGCGCCGGTGGGCGCGGTGATCACGGGGGAGGCGTCGGCGTGGCGGATTCGCATTCGTAATGAGAACACGGATACGATGACGGTGGGCGTTGTGGGTGCGGAGTCGGCCAAGGTCGCGGCGGGCGAGACGCGGGAATTGCGGTTGGCGTTGCCCGCCACCGAGGCGGAGACACGGGTGGTGACGTGGCGTGTGAATGGCGCGGAGTTTTCGCGTGCGGTGCGGGTGCGCGCGGTTTCGCCCGTGGAGGCGAGCGGCCCGGGGCGGCGCGTGATCACACGCGAGGCGCAGGCGAAGATCGAGGTGGCGGTGACGAATCACACGACCAGGGCGCGCGAGGCGGTGCTGGAATGGACTGGCGGGAAACGCGTCGTGACGTTGAAAGCGGGAGCCAGCGAAGTGGTTTTGTTGCCGGTGGAGCGACCGAAGGCGGGAGGTGCCGTTGAGTTAAAGATGACGTTGTCGTCGGGCGGGCGCGAGTGGTGGGCGGAGGAGTGCCGCGTGGTATTTTTGGATGCGCGCGAGAGTCTGGCGAGCGAGCCGGGAGTGCAGGTGTCGGCGGACAGCACGTTTGGCGGGTATTCGACGAAGGCGTTGAATGACGGCGTGGCCGATGGCGCGAACCTGGCATGGAACGAAGCGGCGTGGGCCTCGGAAGATTCGCCGGCGGAGCATTGGGTGCGGCTGACATTCCCGAAGCCGGTGGCGGTCGAGGAAGTGGTTATCCATTGGAATCATGAAGGCGGTGTGACCTACACGGGACGCGAAGGCGTCATTCTCGGCGAAGTGGCGACGGGGCAGGAGCTGCCGATCGCGAATTGGAAATCGAAGCCGGGCGAACGGATGACGCGGGTTACGTTTCCGCGGCAGGTGGTGAAGACGTTGCGAGTGACGCAGAGTCCGGGGCGGGGAGCGCCGGAGCGGCCGGGTATCTTGTGGCTGACGGAGATCGAGGCGAACTGAGGGCGGGGCCGGAGGGTTGGCCACAAAGAGCACAAAAGGTCACAAAATTCGGAATCGGAGTTTTGTCACAGAGAACACAGAGTGCCGACACAGAGGGCACAGAGGCGGAGGGAGGAAACTCTCTTAGTAATAAGGCGGAAGTTCTTCCCGCGATTTTCGTTCATGGTGCGAGTTTTGAACTCCGGCAGGCTTCTTGTTGCGCTTGGGCGCTTTTTCGAGCGAAAGATTTGGCAAGTCTTCGGGGTAACCTAAGCAGCATTGTAGTGTTTCGGAGCCAGGTGAACTTTCGTTGACCATTCTAATAACACGACGGCGCATGCGGTTGTATTGTGGAGCATCTACTCGATTCACTCAGATGCCGAGGGGCGGATGTATCGAGCCAATGGGCTCCTGCGACCAAGTGGAGTGGGGCCGAGTATTGTTGTATGGGGATCAGAACTGCCAGGCAGACGCGTAATCGGCCGCTTGTTACGGAACCGTCCTACACCCGAACCCTTAGCGCGAAAAGCAGTTCTGCCGTTCCGCTACGAGGCGGACGGCAGGTTGCTTGGCCGGCTGTTGAGGAAGGCCCCGTGGGAGTCCTAGCCCGAGCCGAGCAGGAATGCGACGGCGAGAATACGGAAGGCGGAAAGCATGGAGTTTATCCGGCGGTGCCGGGCGGGGTATCTTGGAGGTCGCGGAGCATGCGGCGGAAATCGCGGATGCCGCCGACCAAGAACCAAAGCGTGGCGAGCACGCCGAGCGGAACCGAGAGACCGATGTTCCATTGCCAGAAGAGCGCCCAGGAGGAATCGGGCACATCGAAGGCGAGATTGTAGAGCGAGCCGCCGACGAAGACGATCCACCAGAAGAGCGTCCACACGAGGGTGAGCCGGCAGAGAAAACGATCTCCACGGGTGAACTCGGGACCGTTGCCAATGACTTCGGCGAGGCGTTCGCGCCAGCCGAAGCGCGGGGCGGTCAGCGGGTCGTGGACGACGCGGGCTTCGCGGCCGAGCATTTTTTCTAGATCGAAGCGGGTGCTTCCGCAGAGCGAGACGATAACGTAGACGGCGAGCGCGCTGAGCATGGCGCCGAACATGATTTCGCGTCCGTTGAACGGGAATCGCTCGGCGTGCGTGACAAGCCAGGTGTTGGCGGGGAAGACTTGATGAAGCCACGGCGAGAGGTGGGCGCCCCAGATTTGTTGCACGGTGAGGCCGGCGACCGAGAGGGTGCCACCGGTGATCATGCCGGCCCACGCGCCGGCGGTGCTACCGCGCCGCCAATAGAGTCCGCCGATGATGGCCGCGCCGGCACCGCCGAGGAAAATGGCTCCGGTGATGTCGAAGAACATGAACACGTAATCCTTCAACGGAAACAGCAGGCTGAAGGTGAACGCGAAGCAGGCGACGCCGAGCGACGAACCGCGCAACCAGCGCACGTGCTGGGCGGGCGGGATCGGTTTTTTGCGCAGCGGAAGCACGACGTCCTGAATAAAAATACTGCCCCAGGAATGGAGGTAGGTGTTGTCGGTGCTGATGGCGGCGGCAACGAGCACGGTGGCGAAGAGGCCGACGAAACCGGCGGGCAGAATCACCGAGAGGCCGGCGGAAACCGTCATCTGGGCGCGGGCGGCGGGGTCGGTGAGGTTGGTGAGCAGAGCGTTGATCTGCGCGGCCTGGTCGGCAAACTTCGGGTTGTGCAGGACGGCGAAGATGCACAGCGGCATGAGCAGCAGCGCGAGGTTTTGAGCCATGGCGCGCCAGTTGGCGAGGATGCCGGCCATGCGCGCTTCGTGCGGGCTGCGGGCGCACGCGTTGTAGCCGGAAGTGCCCTGCCAGGCACGGGTGGTGTAGACGACCATGAAGGCGCCGATGAGGTAATAGGCGGTGTTGAAGTCCGACGCGTCGCCTGCGCGGAACGGGTGGATCATCGATTTGCCGGCGGGTGCGGTGGCGAGGCCGGCGATGAGATCGGGCCACGGCATCCACCATAAGAAGAACAGCATGAGCACAAGGAACACGACCATGCAGAACACGGCCTGCAGGTAGTCGGAGACGAGGATCGTGATTTGTCCGCCGAGCCAGACGAGCGAGATGGCGATGCCGAGTTCGATCGCCATGAGCGCGGGAAACATCGGGATGTGCAGGCCGCCGAGCGCAAGGGTGTCGGGCAGACCGCAGAACTGCATGAAGCAACGCACGGTGACGGCGGGGAAGATGCCGTAGTTGACGACGCCGGAGACAAAGGTGACTCCGCCGAAGAGCAGGCGGAAGCGGCGCGAGTAACGCGTTTCGATGAACTCGGCCATGGTCATGGCGCGTGTTTGGCGGAAGCGATAGATGACGAAGCCACTCAAGGCGATGAACAGGCCGAGCGGGGCGAGGAAGTAGCCCCACCAGAGCGGCACGAAGCCCGCGCTATAAAACACCTCGAACGTGCCGATGACGGTGATGGCGCCGAGGCCGGCGGCACCTTCGGAGAGGGTGAGCAGGTAGCGGCCGGCGCAGCGGCCGGCGACGAGGTAGTCGGAGACGCCGCGCATGAGGCGGCTGGTGCGGATGCAGGCGACGAAAAGCGCGCCCATGGAGAGCGCGAGGATGAGCCAGTCGAGGGTATGCATGCGGTCGGTTAGGCGGAACGGATTCGGAATGGTCTCGCGAAGGACGGGCGAAGATCAGGCGAAGGTTCGGAGGGGAACGAGAAAGATTACGAGAATGAGAAAGGGGGCTCGGGGGATCAACGAACGAGGCTGACTTGTTCGACCCACATGAGATTGGGGCGGGCGGAGGCGCCACCGGACGAAGCCTGCACGATGCGCAGGCCGGTGATGTCGGCGGGATCGAAGGTGATGAGGCTGCGTTCGCTGGTGTTGTCCTTCACTTGGTCCACGCGGGTCCAGGCGGTGGCGTCGGGACCGGCGGGGCGGACTTCGACGCGAAAGGAACGGGCGGGGAAGGCGCGGCCGTTGTCACGGGCCCAATCGATGGTGACTCCGGAAGCGGACGAGGCGGCGGGCAACGTGAACTCAAGGGAGTGTTCGTCGCGGCTTTCGGTGGAGGCCCAGGCGCGGTCGCGCCAGCCGAGGGAGGTTTTGTCGGTGACGCCATCCACCACGGCGGCGACGGTGTAGTCGGCATAGTTGGAACTCGGGGTGACGCGGGTGCCGGCAGGGAATCCGTTGCGTTCAGTATCCATAGTTACGATACGCGTGTCGGCAGTCTCGGCGGGGGAGAACCAGCGGGCGTCGGGGCGTCCCTGGTAGGCGATGTCGTAGAACGAATCGAGCATGATGGACGTGACGCAGGGAATCATGCCGAGCGTGGCGGCGCGGTCGTAGGCGAGGGCGATCTCGGGGCTGTCGGCGGAGGGCGCGTAGTCGAGAGCGAGGGCGACAAGACCGTATTTTTGTTGGGCGGGGTGGATGAGTTTTTGCCAGATCGCGAGACCTTGATCCCAGGCGGACGGACGCATGGTGACGTAACGTTTTTCGGCGAAGTCGTAGCTGAGGGTGAAGCTTTCGAACATGATGCCGTCGGGGGTGGCACCGAGATCGGGCAGGAGGTCCCAGCCGCGATTCATGACGATGACGGCGGAGGGGTGGCGGGCGCGGAGCTCGTGGATGAGCGAGACCATCGCGGGGAAGGAGTCGCGGTAGCTGAGGGAGGTCTCGATGGTGTCGAGGAAGAAGCCGTCCACGCCGTGGGTTTTGATGATCTCATCGGCGCGGGCGAGGAAGTGGGTGCGCCAGGCGGGGGAGGCGGCGTTGGCGAAGTAGGAGTTCCAGGTTTCGTTTTTGTCGGGGAGGTTGTCGCCGTTGCGGTCGAAGTAGGTGGAGTCGTAACCGCCGGGGCCTTTGGTGTCGCCGGTGCGGAGTTCGGAGTCTTCGCCGATGGAGATGTAGCCGATGGCGAGGCGTCCGGCGGCGCGGAGGGCGTTTACCTCGGCGACGGATTGGGCGCGGGTTTCGATGATGGCGGCGTCGCGGGTGACGAGGTCGGGGGTGCGGCCGGGTCCGTAGAAACAGGAGTAGGACTGGATTTTTTTGAAGGCGGAGCGGGCGTCGGAGCGGGCGGGCAGGGGAGTGACGGCGGAGGTGGTTTTGCCGGGGAGCGGGGCGTTGTATTTGGGGACGGCGAACGTCCATGAACGCGTATCGCGCGGGATCGTGTCGAGGGTGTCGGCGTAGTTCTCGGTGTAGGTGGCGGCGAAGATTTTCACCGTGCCGCCGGACGGGAGACCGAGCGGGGCGAGCGGGGTTTTGAGGGTGAGCGTGTCGCCGGTGATGGTGCGTTCGACCGTGACGCCGGAGAGAGGGGCCCAGGACCAGACGTAGGGTGTGTCGCCGGTGAAGCGGTAGGCCTGGGCGCCCTCAAGGAGAATCTCGAGACCGTTGCCGGCGGGTTTGCCGGACGTGTGGTTGTAGGACGGTTTGGCGGCGGGACCGAGGTCGATGAAGACGTGGGTCCAGGCGGTGAAGTCGCCGCCGTTGGACTTGAGGCTGAGGGTGAGGATGCCGTTGGCGACGGCGGCGTTGGCGGCGATCAAGCCGGCGCCAGCGGGAGCGTTGGTGGCGGAGGCGGGTTGGGTGAACGGCTGGGATTGGGCGGTGACGGTGGCGCCGAGCAGGGCGAGGAAAAGCAGGAGGGTTGGTTTCATGGGGTGTGAGCCGGGGGTTAAGGCTTGTTGGCGGGCAGGGCTTTGACGGCGTTGAACCAAGGATCGGCCTGGCGGAACTCGTCGTCGGGGCGGCTGCTCACGTGTCCGTCGAGAAAGACGGACGGAATGGTGCCACCGTAGCGACCGTAAGCGGGAGCGGAGTCGGCGGCGATAAAACCGTAGGAGTTGTCGCGGGCGTCGGCGGCGATCAGGGACTTGGACGGGTTGGCGAAATCGAGTAGGATCAAGTTGTGGTCGCCTTCCTTGGTGGGATCGCCGATGTGGCGGCCGAGGACGGTGTAGTTCCAGCCGTAGGAGATGGTGGCGATCAAGGTGTCGTTGGTCGATCCGTCGAAGCCCTCGTGGGCGGGGCTGTGGAAACGCTCGGGATCTTGGCCGAGGTAGTCTTGCAGGTAGCGCCACCAGTGTTTGTTGGTGTTGTAGTTGAGCCAGACGGGCAGGCCGCCGCGATGCTCCCCGGCGAAGAGCAGGGTGGCGCCGCCGATGTCGCGAAGTTTGGCGAGCGACTGGGTTTTTTTGGCGGAGAGGCGGACGTTGCCGATGACGGCGATGATGATGCCGGCCAGGACGCCGATGATGGCGATGACCGTGAGCAATTCGATGAGGGTGAAGCCGGAGGGGCGCCGACGTGAGAACGGAAGGTTCATGACGTGTGCGATGAGTAGCGGTTGGTGGAGGACGCCCGACGGTTTCAGGGATTAGCGGCGGCGGCGGAAGAAGGCGAGCGTGAGTGCACCCATGCCGGCAAGGCCGGCGAAGGTGGCGGGCTCGGGGATCTGCGAGGTGGCAAAGGTGTATTCGGCCGCGTTGAAGGAGGTGGCGTCGTCACCGAAATAGACGGCCAGTTTAAAAGTGTCGTTCGGGAACACCAAGGTGGAGTTGGCGGTGTTGCTGACGGCCGTGCGAACGATGCCAAACTCGACCGAGGTCACCGATTCGTTGTAAGCTCCGATCAGGAGGGGGGCGTTGGTGGTCGCGCCGGTGTTGTAGTTGCCGGAGGCCTGCTGGTAGGCGAATTCACCCTCGTAGAGAAGCTCGGAGCCGATAGTCGCACCCAGCGTGGCGAAAAAGGTGTTAAAGCCGGTTCCGGTGTTATTGTCGCTGTCGATGTTCATCCGGAACCCATCGCTAACGATGTTGATGTTCGTATTGAACGTGATGCGGACGAAGAGGTGGGTGTCGTTGTTTGCGATGAATATCTGCTGGATGGGGCCGGTGCCGGTGTTGGTTGCGGAAGCGACGACTCCGGACCAGTCGGAGAAGCCGCCGTCCACCAAATTGATATCGGCGAAGGTTCCGGCGTGGGTGGTGGCAACGGTCAGGGCAAGGACCGGGAGGGCGAGCAGGCGGTGGAGCGTATTCATGATGTTGATGTGTGGCGGACGTTAAGTGTTCTCAGTCGGAAAGAGGCCCGCTGGATTCGCGGGGGATGAAGTAGGTCGAGGCGGGCTGCACGGTCGGTGCGGTCTCGTCTTCGGAGGGTTTGCGCAGGGCGGTCGTGAGCGCGGCGATGGCTTCGCGGGCGAGTATCGCGCGGGGCACGCCGATACTCGAAAGGGTGGGCACCGAGTGCTCGGCGATGGCGAGGTCGTCGATGCCGATGATGGAAAATTCCCGCGGCAACTTCACACCGGCGACGGAGGCACCGTGAATCGCGCCGAGGGCGAGGATGTCGGTCGCGCAGAGCGCGGCGGTGACGCCGGCGGCACGGAGTTCGGCGAAGGCACGCTGGCCGTCGGCAAAGGTTTTCTGGCCGGTGCGCATGGCGACGTCGGCGGGCTTGAGTCCGTGGGCGGCGAGGGCTTTTTGCAGGGCGGCGAGCTTGGCGCTGTCGCCGAGGCCGCGCACGAAGCCGATGTTGCGGTGGCCGCAGGCGACGAGGTGGTCGATGGCGGCGCGGACGCCGGGTTCGAAGTCGATGACGACCTGCGCGAGGCAATCGAGGTCGGCATGGAGTTCGCCGGTGAGAATGACGGCGGGCGTGCCTTTGAGCTGGGCGAGGAGGTGGCGGGCGCTTTCGTGTCCGTCGGAGACGACGATCACGCCGTCGATGGCCTTACCGGCGGCGAGGGCGGCGAGCTGGGCGGCGGGGTCGGTGGGAACGGGCGTGCGGCGCGGGGCGAGTTCGAGGTGGAGACCGAAGCCGGAGGACGCGGCGGCTTTGGCCACCTCCTGGGCGAGCTCCATGTTGTAATAGTCGAAAATGGCCTCGTCACCGAAACTGTAATACAAGCCGAGCACGCCGCTGGATTGCATGGAGAGGCGTTGGGCGAGCACGTTGGGGCTGAAGTTGAGGCGGCGGGCCTCGCTGAGCACGTGCTCCTTGGTGGCCGCGCCGACGACGCCGCGGCCGGAGAAGGCGCGGGAGACGGTGGCGGTGGATACACCGATGAGGGAGGAGAAGGTGCGGATGTCCATGAGCAGTTGCGCGGATGGGGAAACTCAGGCCGTGGCGGCAGGTTCGGGAATCGCGGCCGGGATCGAGGAGACTGGGGCGAGTTCGGTGATTTGCCGGACGGCGACGAAGCGGCCGGTGGAGGCGCTTTCGCGGGCGGCGAGGCAGGCGTAGACACTTTGGAGTCCGGCCGAGAGGGGGGAGGCGGAGGGCGCGCGGCCGCGGATGACGTCGATGAAGTTGTCGGCGAGCACGCCGTCGCCGCCGAAGTGGTTGAGGCCCTCGGGCGGACGGTCGGTCACGGTGGAGGCTTCGGCGTGGGAGTGAAGACGGAGCTCGTTTTGATACCAATCGAAGCGGAGCGTGCCGCGCAGGCCGCTGAGGGTGGCGCCGCGGGCCTGGGCTTCGTGTTTGGAGTAGAAGACCTGTGTATAGACCCCTTGGATGCCATTGGCGAATTCGAGCAGAGCGCTGGAGGCGTCCTCGTTCATGCCGGTCTCGGGACGTCCGATGTTGTCGAAATAGGCGCGGGTGTCGTCGCCCTCGGCGGGTTCCAGCGAACGGTCGCGGAACACACGGCCCTGCTGGGCCATGGCGGCGACGCGCACGACGGGCGCTCCGGCGAGGTAGGTGAGGTAGTCGAAGTCGTGGGTGGCCTTTTGGAGGAAGAGGCCCTGCGTGGTCTGGTAGTCGCGATACCACGAGTTGAAGTAAACGTCGCCGTAGGGGACGTAGTTGACGCCGAGCAAGTGCTCGAGGCGGCCGAGTTCACCGGCATCGACCCGGGTCTTGGCCATGCGGCACAGGTAGGAAACGCGGAGGGGGAAACTCACGACGACCTCGGAGCGCGAACGGGCGAAGGCCTGTTCCAGGGCGCGCGCCTGGGTCATGGAAGTGGCGACGGGTTTTTCGAGAAAAAGCGGCAACCCTGACGCGGCGGCGGCAATGGCCAAGGGCGTGTGCAGGTTGCAGCGGGTGCCGATCGCGAGGGCGTCGGGGCGGGCTTCGCGCAGCAACGCATCGATGGTGTCAAAGAAGCGGACGTTGGCCCGGTCGGCCTCGGGCAGGCGGGAGAGCGCACCCTCCCGGTCGGGGTCGACGATGCCGACAACCCGCAGCGAAGGATCGCTGGATTGAAAGCACGTCACCATGTGGGCGAGACGTTGACCGATACCGATGAGACCGAGGCGAATCATGAGCTTGTTTTAAACGTGAACGGGGTAGGTTTAGCAGAACGAAGGCCAAAAATGTAACCGGTTACAAGATTTAAATGTAAGTGGTTACGCACGGCGGTAAAATGTTAATTAAATCATTATTTTTTAATGAGATAAAAAATATCATTGGTGCGTGGGTTTTCTGCTCCACGCATTTGCGAATGCGGTGCCGGTCGGTTGCTTTAGCGGCCCTGTGCTCGATTTTGGACGAACGCGTATTTGGACCGCGACACGGTGAGGTCGGCCTGGATTGTTTTAGCCAGGCGAGGTGCGTTAACATCCCGCCGGAACGTAACCTGCGACAGTTTTTGGGCGCGGGGTTTACCCGATGAATCCGGGAGAAACTCAGGTGGTTTCGCCGTGCTGAAGCGTAGCCGGAAAGGCGATACTGCGCGTTTTTGACTCCGCGAGCAGGCCGACGGCGGCACGGCCCATGGCGCGAAAATCGAAACTGAGCCGGCTGAGTCCGTCCTGGGCGCTGACGCCGGTGCCCATCACGGCGAGGAGCCCGACGTTTTCGGGGCAGGCACGGCCGGCGGTTTGTAGGAGGGCATGCAGACGCACGGCGACATGGTCCTCCGGGACGAGCAGGGCGGTGCGGGTGTTTTTGGGCAGCGACCGGATGAGTGCGGACGCTTCCTCCGGAGTGCTGGCGCGCACGCGCGGGGCGAGCCGGTCACCGCAGGCGAGGGTGTGCGCGGCGGTTTCGAGCGCGTTGAAAAATTCGGTGACCGCGGGATCTCCGGCAAACGGCTCCACCGGGACGATTCGGGTGAAGCCGCGACCGAGCAGGTGGGCGAGTGCCTGGGTGGCGGCAGCGTCGAAGTCGGCACGGACATTGGACAGGCGGAGTCCGGGCGGGGTCTTGCGAAACAACAGCACGCCGGGGGCGAGGCGGTCGCCGGCGCGTTTCAGGACGGCGTCGGACCAGAGGTGATCGAGCAAGTAGCCGCCGGCATCGTCACCGTGACGTTCCAGAAAACTGTCGAGGAGGAGGCGCTGGGCGTCTGCGCCGGCAAAGGCGGGCGGGCGTTCGGGATCGGCGTGGTTGACCAGCACGTCGTCGTGCCAGAGCAGCATGGCGCGATGCGCGTCGCCACAGCCAGCGCTGATGCCCTCGAGCAACTCGCGATACAAGGCGCTGCAAAGCTCCAGCCGGCGGATGAGGCAAGCTGCCGGACGCGGACGATCGAGGAGGGGACGTGCGGCGGCGCGATAGAAGCGCCCGCTGGTGTGCTGCCAGAAGAGGTTTTCGCGGGCGAGCTCCTGCAACGTGCGAAACGCGGTGGCGGCGGATAATTTGAAGCGCGTGGCGAGTTCGCGGGTCGTCGGCAGCGGGCGATCGACCGGCCAGGCGTCGTCCACGGCGTGGGTGCGCAAAAAAAGTTCGAGACGCTTGCTGGGTTTCGGTTCGGAGGAGCGGGAGGGCATAAATGAAACACGGGTGCCTCATGCTTCATTTTGCAACAAGATATTTTGTTGCATACATAATTATTTTGTTTCGTTTTGCCGGCATGCAACTCACATTGGTCGTTCTCGCCGCGGGGATGGGCTCACGCTACGGCGGACTCAAGCAAGTGGACCCCATGGGGCCGTCGGGCGAAACGGTCCTGGATTATTCGGTTTACGACGCGATCCGCGCCGGATTTGACCGGGTTCTGTTTATCATCCGCCACGATTTCGAGGCGGAGTTCCGTGCGGTGATCGGCTCGCGTTTCGAGGGACGGGTGCAGGTCGACTACGTGTTTCAATCACTCGATGCGCTGCTCGCGGGGCAGGTGTTGCCGGACGGGCGGACGAAGCCCTGGGGCACGGGCCACGCGGTGTGGTGTGCGCGCGAGGCGCTCGACGGACCGTTCGCCGTGGTGAATGCGGATGATTTTTACGGAGCGGGTTCGTTTGACCGGCTCGCGACGTTTCTACGCGCGACCGGAGCAGCCAAGGCGCATCCCCCGGAGTTTGCGATGGTGGGCTTCGCGCTGGCCAACACGTTGTCCGAACACGGTGCGGTATCGCGCGGTGTGTGCGCGGTGGGCGACGACGGGGTGTTGCAAGGCATCGAGGAGCACACGGGCATCCTGGCCTCCGAGGTGGGCACGGGCGGGGATAAAAAATACGCGCCCGACGTCACGGTTTCGATGAACTGCTGGGGATTCACGGCGGATTTCCTGCCGATGCTCGATGCGCGGTGGCGCGCGTTTCTGGCGGTCAACGGCACGAGCGAGAAGACCGAGTTCTATCTGCCCTTTGCGGTGAATGATCTGCTCACGTCCGGCGAGGTGAGCGTGCATGTGCTGCCCACGGCGGACCAGTGGTTCGGCGTGACTTACCGCGAAGACAAACCGCGCGTGCAGGCCGCCATCGCCGCGCTTGTCGCCGCCGGAGCGTATCCGTTGCCGCTCAACACCTGATCCTTTTCTCTTATGTCCACCACGACCCTTCCCGCGTTGTCTGAATTCGCCGAACTGACGCGCCGTTTTTCGATTTACGGCGAAGCCGTCGCCGCCGTGCCGCACGGCTCGGGGCATATCAACGATACGTTCGCCGTCATGGTTTCCCAGTCCGGCGCGCTGGTGCGCTACATTTATCAGCGTATCAATCACCGCATTTTTACCGACGTGCCCGCACTGATGGACAACATTCGGCGCGTCACCTCGCACCAGCAGGCTCGACTCGCGGCGACGGGTTCGCCCGGAGCGTCGCGTCGTTCGCTCACGGTGATCCTCGCCCGCGACGGTCTGCCTTACGTGCGCGATGCGCACGGCGCCTGGTGGCGCGCCTACCTGTTTGTCGAGCAGGCGCTGACCTATGACAAAATCGAATCAACCGGCCAGGCGCGCACGGCGGCCCGTGCGTTCGGAGAGTTTCAGCGCCTCCTTGCCGACCTGCCGGGCGAGCGCCTGAACGAGACGATTCCGGCCTTTCACGACACGCCGCGTCGCTACGCGACGTTTGAGGCCGCCGCGCTGGCGGACATTGCCGGTCGCGCCGCGGAATGCGCGGACGACATCCGGTTTGCGGGCGGCAGGAAGTCGCTGGCGAGCACGCTCACCGATTTGCTCGCGGCCGGACTTGTGCCGGAACGCGTGACGCACAACGACACCAAGCTCAACAACGTGATGCTCGACGACGTCACCGGCGAAGGCGTGTGTGTGATCGATTTGGATACGGTGATGCCCGGACTGTCGCTGTATGACTTCGGCGACATGGTGCGCTCGGCGACCAATGCGGCGGCCGAGGATGAAACGGATCTCTCGAAAGTGGTCGCGCGTCCCGATATTTTTGCGGCGTTGGCGGAAGGTTTTCTCACTGGCACCGGTGCCGCGATCAACGATGTCGAACGCGCCCACCTCGTCGTCGCCGGTCAGGTGATCACTTACGAAATCGGCCTGCGGTTCCTGACCGATCACCTGCAAGGCGACGTGTATTTCAAGGTCAAGCGACCGAACCACAACCTCGACCGTGCGCGAAACCAGTTCGCACTGTTACGCAGTCTTGAAGCCCAGTCCGCGTCCTTCGGGCATATCGTGTCGAAGGTGTGCGCCGAGTTGAACCTGCCGGTCGTCGTCGCATGAGCACGGCACCTATCAAAAAAGCGCTCGTCACCGGTGGCGCCGGATTTATCGGCGGGCACCTCGTGCGCACGCTGCTGGACCAGGGCACGGAGGTCGTCGTGTTGGATAATTTCCGCACGGGGCACGCCCGCAATATCGAAGACCTGCCGGTGCGGCTCGTGCGCGGCTGCATCACCGATCGCGAGGCGGTTCGTGATGCGGTGCACGGCTGCGACGCGGTGTTTCATCTCGCAGCGCTGGTCAGCGTGCCGGAGTCGATGGACCGCATTCACGACTGTGTTTCGCTGAATGTCACGGGCCTGCTCACAGTGCTCGAAGAGGCGGCGGCGACGGGTGCGCGTAAGCTTGTGCTGTCCAGCTCGGCGGCGATTTACGGTGACGATCCCGAAGTGCCGAAGCGCGAGGATATGCGGCCTGCGCCGAAGAGTCCCTACGCGATAACCAAACTCGACGGCGAATACTACTGCGCGATGTTCGCGGCGACCGGGCGCATCGAGACGGCGTGCCTACGTTACTTTAATGTGTTCGGACCTCGGCAGGATCCGCGCAGTGCGTATGCGGCGGCGGTGCCGATTTTTATCCGCCGCGCGCTGGCGGAGACGCCGATCACGATTTACGGCGACGGCGGGCAGACGCGGGATTTCGTTTTCGTGAAAGACGTGGTGGCGGCGAATATTTTCGCGGCGGCCATGGGCGGGCTCACGGGTGTGTTCAACGTCGGTTACGGCGGCAGCATCACGATCAACGCGATTGCGGAGCGCATCCTTGCGCAGACGGGCGGGAAGGGCTCGATCGTTCATCAAGAACCGCGTGCCGGCGATGTTCGGCATTCGCGGGCATCGGCCGAAAAGTTGCGCGCGGCCGGGTGGAGGCCGGGCTACGATCTGGAAAGTGGACTCGCGGAGACGCTGGCGTGGTATCGGGAGCACGCGGATTGACGTGAGCCGGGTGAGGTAGCACGTTCGGCTCACTCTCATGCAACGACTGCGGGTCGCGGATTATTTTTTGATTCCTGAATTTCCGGTGGCGGTATTCGCCATGCCGTCGCAAGGGGCGATGGGATTGCACCGGCATGAGTTCGCGGAGTTGACGATCATCACGGGCGGGAGCGCGGCGCATGTGACGGCGCAGGGGAGGTATCCGATCGGGGCGGGGGATGTGTTTTATATTCCGCCGGAACAGCCGCATGGCTTTGCGGATGCGCGCGGGCTGAGTTTGGTGAACGTGTTGTTTTTGCCGAAGCGGTTGCCGGAGATTTCCGAGGAAGTGCGCACGATGGCGGGGTGGCAGGCGCTCTTCGAGTCGGAGCCGAAGTATCGCGACGCGCTGGGGTTCGTCGGCCACCTGCGGTTGCCGCCGGAGGAATTGGAACGCGTGACGACGCTGGTGCGGGAATTGGAAGCAGAGACACGAACCTACGTGAAGGGCGGAGGGGCGTTGGCGGAAGCGTTGTTCACGCAGGTGGTGGTGCGATTGGCGCGCAGTTATGGGGCGCACGCGTCTCCGGCGGGGCGACGGTTGCTGGCGGTGCAAAAGACGATCCGGCACATCGAGGAGAAACACGCGGAGACGGTTGAGCTGAACGTGCTGGCGAAAAAAGCCGGCATGTCGCTGAGCACGTTCAAGCGGGCGTTCAAGGCGGTGACGGGGACGTCGCCGATCGATTATCTGCTGCAAGTGAGGTTGGCGCGCGCGTGTCACCTGTTGCGCGATGTGGACAAGACAGTGACCGAGGCGGCGCTGGCGGCGGGGTTTGGCGACAGCAATTATTTCGCTCGACAGTTCCGGGCACGCATGGGCTGCACGCCGGGGGAGTGGAGGGGAAAACAGCGTGAGGCCTAGCACTACTCCGTTACGTAGTTGCGAGCGACGGAGAGTTTGACCGCTAAGAGGAATCGCCCAATGGAGCGATTCTCTGGGAGGGGGTTCCTCCTACGCCAAGTCTACGGCGGACAAGTCGGCCAATGGCATCGGACGAATTTAGAGCAGGGGAGGGTGGGGCCGGCGGTGTGATTTTCAAAAGTCGAGGGATGCTGGTATCGGTCGTCTGTCAGTTCCACTCGTTGTCTTCTTGGATATCCGTATGCTCGGGTTGCGCGAGAGCGAGTGTTTCACCTACGCGGTGCATAGGGGAGATGAGATGGATTTTGTGGTGGAGCGGGCCGGACGGCGATACGGCTTCGGATTTAAGGCATCTGCGAGTCCGGGGTCGACGGCGTCGATATACAACGCCCTGCGCGACCTGGAACTGAGTCGCGTGTTTGTGGTGTTTCTCGGCGAGCGTGGGTATCATTTGGCCGACAAGATCCAGGCTGTGGTTGTGCGCGAGTTGGCTAAACTGAAGGGAAACTGGGAGGCGGTTTGAGCGCCGCGTGACTTTGCGTCAATCGCCCCTGGTGGTTCATTCATCCTCGCTATGCTGGCGGTGGCGAAAGGGGCGGGTTTTGGCTTCTTCGGCTTTTTTGCGCCAGCCCGGAGCGCTGGCGTGGGCTCCGGGTTTGAGTTGCTTCGGGGCTTTGGCGGCCTGCTCGGCTTTGAGTTTGAAATAGCTGTCGAGGCGTTCCGCCGGGATCGTGCCGGCGTCGAGGGCGGCGCGGATCGCGCAACCGGGTTCGGTGAGGTGTGTGCATCGGCTGAAACGGCAGCGCGCGGCGAGGTCGATGATGTCGGGGTAGGCGTCTTCCACGGCTTCCTTCGCATCCCAGAGTTGGAATTCGCGCATGCCGGGCGTGTCGATCACGAGGGCTCCGGTGGGTGTCTGCGTGAGCTCGCGGCGGGTGGTCGTGTGGCGTCCGCGGCTGTCTTTTTCGCGGACCTCGGCGGTGGGCATGGCCTCGGCGTCCTTAAGGAGCCGGTTGATGAGCGTGGATTTGCCGGCGCCGGACGAGCCGACGAAGGCGAGGGTGCGGCCGGGCAACGCGTAGGTTTCGGCGAGCGCCTTCAGCCCTTTGCGCGTGTAGGTGCTGGTAATCATCACCGGGATGCCGGGCACGAGCGTCTCGATCTCGGTGCGCACCGCTTCGGGGAATTCGCAGAGGTCGGACTTGTTGAGGATGATGACGGGCTGGGCGCCGCTTTCGCGGGCGGCGACGAAGAAGCGCTGGATGCGCTTGGCGTTGTAGTTGGCGTCGAGTCCGCTGACGAGGAACACGGTGTCGATGTTGGTGGCGACAATCTGTTCGACCTGGCGTTCGCCGGCGGCCTGGCGGGAGAAGCAGGAACGGCGCGGGAGCAAGGCGTGGATCTGCGCGCGACGTTGGTCGGCGGACACCTGCACGGCGACCCAGTCGCCGACGGCGGGGTAGCTCTTGGTTTCGCGGTCGGCGGCGTGGTGGAACTTGCCGGTGAGTTCGCCCAGAAATTCGCCTGAGGCGGTTTGGACTGCGTAGTAGTGGCGGCGCAGTTCGACGACGACGCGGGCGGGTTCGACGTTGGGCGCCGCGTGTTTGTCGAAGGCCTTGGCCCAGACATCGTCCCAACCGTAGGAGCGGAGGACGTCGGCGTTAACGTGGTCGGCGGACATGGACGGAGTTAACCACGGATTAAACGGATGGGAGCGGATGTTTCAGCGGCGGGGTTCTTTCTCGTTCCTCTTAATCTTTCTCTTTCGTCAGGTGCTGCCGGGGTGAGAGGGCCGGAGCGGAGAAAGATTAAGATAAAGAGGAAAGAGAAAGAGGCCGCAGGCGATCAGGTCAGTTCGATGATGCGGCGGGCTTTGTCGGGGTTCTGGCGGTAGAAGAGGGCGGTGGCGCCGACGGAATTGACGAGCACGCAACGGCCTTCGTCGGAGATTTGGACGGCGAGCGCGGCGCGTTCGTCACGATCGGCGGCGACGAAGCGGAGTTTTACCAGTTCGCGGGCGTTGAGGTGTTTTTGGAGTTCTTTGAAGAACTCGGGCGTGAGGCCGCTTTTGCCGACTTTGACGGAGGCATCGAGGGTTTGGCCGAGGCTGCGGAGAAAGGTTTTCTGCGCACCGGTGAGAGGGAAGTCATACATGTGGCCGCGCAACCAAGCACGGAGGGGAGCGGCTGGCAAGGGCGTGAAACGGGGCGGGGCGCAGTGAGAGGTTGGCGGTGGGTTACTTTGGATCGGACCTTGGTTTGTTCTTCGCGAGACAAGGGATTGGTGACCGAGGCTTGGGATTGGGGAATCGGAGTGGGTCTCACGAAGGACGGACAAAGATCGAGCAAAGGTTCGGAGAAAGGGACGAGGTGCGGGCGTTTGGGGGCGCGGCCGTGCGCGGAGGAGCGGCCCGCGATGCTTTGGCCGATCCCCGGGAGCAGGTGGCGGAGGGTCCAGCGGGCTTCGGTGCGGAGGCGGTCGGCGACAATGGGCGTGAGAGGCGTAGGGAAGGGGGGCGTTCCAGTCGTCGTTGCTGTCGGGGAGGTGGAGCGCTTGGGCGAGGGCGCGGTTGAGCGCGGCGATGAGTGGGGCGATCAGGCGCGCGAGCGGCATGAGCGGTGTGAGATCGGGCAACGTGAAGGTGAGGACGGTGGTGCCGGAGGAGACGAGCGCGCGTTGCATATGCGCGATGCCGACGGCGACGCGGGCGGCGTCGAGTTGGGTGGCGCGGATTTGGGCCGTGGTGAGTCCGCGGATGGTGAGGTTGGCGTAGAGCAGGTCGGGGGAGGTGGTGGCTGCGAGGCGCTCGGTGAGGCGTTGCGACCAACCGCGATAACCGCCGGTGTCGTCGGGATCGTCGATGCCTTCGGTGGAACTGTCGCCGAGGGCGACGTAGCGGGCGAAGGATTTGGGAGGGATGGCGGACACGTTACTTTGGATCGGACCTTGGTTTGTTCTTTGTCCGTTCTTCGCGAGACAATGGTTTGAGGGATCGGAATGGGTCTCGCGAAGGACGGGCAAAGTCGGGCAAAGGTTCGGAGGAAGGGGATCAGGGTGCGGGCGGAGCAGTGAATAAATCGGCGTGGCCCGCTTTGGAGACAGCTGCATTCAGTGTTGCTTTGGCTTCGGGCGAGGGGTCGTAGGCCATGATGATTTCGGCGAGATCACGGGCGTTCGTCAGCTGGCCGGCTCCGGCTAACACTTCGACATAG
This sequence comes from Opitutaceae bacterium, assembly GCA_041671745.1. Lineage (GTDB taxonomy): Bacteria > Verrucomicrobiota > Verrucomicrobiia > Opitutales > Opitutaceae > Rariglobus. The sequence continues at coordinate 66,014 of JBAZBC010000019.1, forward strand.
CCTGCGCCGAGTTTGGTCGCGTGCGCCCGATGTTCGGCGCGAATGGATTCGAGCCCCGGAGTGGTGGAAGGCAGTTGGGGCATTTCGGCGATGTCCTCGAAGAAGGATGCCATGCGTTTGTAGGGCTTGGCTTGAGCGGCTTCCTGGTAGCGTTGGGCGGAGGCCAATTGATCGTAAACGAGCATGCCTATCGATTGTTTTCCGGGAGCGTCGGGTGGGAGCTGATCAAAGTAGGCCAGTGTGCGGTTGGTTTCCTTGAGAACTCGATTTATGCTGGAGAAGCCTTGGGCGGCGTCGAAATCGTTGGCGCTGGCTGTGAGTCGTTTTTCGGCTTGGTCGCGGCGTTCGCGCAAGGCGGCCAGTGCCGGCGGATATTTTTCTCCGAGGCTCATGATGTCGGATAAGAGAAAACTGGAGCGGACGCCGCTATAGCCGGTGACTTGAGGCATGCCTTCGTCGTAGCACCACAGAAACTCCTCAAGTGCTTCGGAGGAGCGTCCCTCTTTGGCGAGGGCCTGGGCGTGTTGGTAACGCGACTCGACGTAATCATGCGTGATGGGCACACGAATCGCGTTGGCTGGTTGCGGTCCGGTGGCGGCGCGATCCAGCGCGGTAAGGAGCGTGGCCCCGTCCTTTTCCGACGCTTGCAGTCGATTGGTTGTCTGCGAGAGCTCTTGCTCCAAGTTTTGCACCTTGGCCATAAGCGCCTGTTGTCGTTGGTCGGAAACGGCCAGTGCCGCGTGGAGTTTCCGGTTTGAGATTCCTTGGTAGATGGCGAACACCACACAGAAGATCACTACAATGATTATTCCGACGGCAGCGAATTTACGGGTTTTCATGGAGGTGAATATGGAAGTGGAGAATTGGTCGTGGAGAATAAGGAAGCGGCGGTCCGGATAAAGAGGAGTCGGATTTCACCACAGAGGCACGGAGACACAAAGATCTCACAGAGATGGGGGGCGGATATTCTTTGTGCGGCCTTTGTGTCTCAGTGTCTTTGTGGTGAAAATAGATTGGAGTTTACCAATCGTAGCGCAGGCCGGCGCGGGACCATCTGGGCGGGGCGAGGCTCACGACGTTGGTCGTGGTGCGGCCGGTTTCGATCTGGGTGTTGAAGAGGTTTTCGATGGCGATGAAGGCGTCCCAGTGGCGGCCGAAGCGGCGGGAGACTCCGAGGTCCACGGTGGTGGCGGGGGCGAGTGTGAGGGTGTTTTCGTCGTCTTCGTATTGGGCGGAGAACCAGCGGACGCGGGTGGTGACGAGGAGTTGTGCGGGGGCGTTCCAGGTCGCCGAAGTCGTGACGGTGTGGCGGGGGACTTGGGCGAGGCGGTTGCCTTCGAGTGATGCGGGGGCGGAGGAGCCGGGGTCGGTCACACGGGCGTCGGTGAAGAGGTAGGCGGCTTCGAGGGTGAGCGTGTGGTGCGGGCGGGCGCGGAGGGAGGCTTCGAGGCCTTGCACGCGGACATGGTCGAGGTTGCGGCGTTCGCGGGTGTTGGGCGCGATGGTGACGTTGGTGACGGCATCGGAGAGTTCGTTGACGAAGGCGGTGAGCGAGGCGCCGAAGGGGGCGTCGGGGCGGCCGAGGTCGAGGCCGGTTTCGAAGCCGGTGAGGCTTTCGGGCGAGAGCGCGGGGTTGGCGTTGGTGGTCACGGGGCCGACGCGGAAGGGGCGGTAATATTCGTTGAGCGTGGGAACGCGGAAGGCCTGGTAGGCCGAGGCGCGGGCGCGGACGGCGGGCGCGGGTTGCCAGACGAGGCCGAGGTTGGGGTTGAACTCGGTGCCGTCGCGGTCGGCGAAATGACTGTCGGTGAGCACCGTGTTGGTGAGCTTGTTGCGTTCGCGGCGAAAGCCGTCGGTCGTCCGCCAGTAGTCGAGCCGGGTGCCGGCGGACGCGCGCAGCGTCGAAGTGAGCGCTCGATCATGGCGGGCGAAGAGACCGGCGAAGGCTTGTTCGCCACCGGCGCGGCGGTCGTTGACGAAGAGGGTGCCGTTCCAGCCATAGGCCTCATGGGTTTCGCCCTGAACGAGGCGGGTGTCGAAACCGAGCGTGGTGATGGCGTCGTCGGCGGACGTGCCCCAGGTCGCCGTGAGGGCGGCACCGGCGGCGGTGGCGGGCACGCCGTATTGGTTGCTGGCGGGGGTTTCGGCGGTGCGGGTCGGGTTGACCGAGGAGAAGAAGGAGGCGAAGGACTGGTCTTGGGCGTAGATGACGGCCGACCAGGTGGGGGCACGGGTGTCAGAGCCCGTGAGTGTCGCGGAGACGAAGGTTTCTTCGGAGGAGTTTCGTTGGAGCGGGGTGCCGTTGCCGCGGTCTTCGTCGTAGAGGCGGGCGGTGACGGTGAGGTCGAGTGTATCCGTAATCGCATGACGGAAGGTCGCCTGGGCGCGCCGGTAGGCGAGATCGGCGGCGCGGTCGATGGGGCCCGGTTGGCGGATGAGATAAACGCCGTCGGTGGCGAGGGCGGCGGCGTCCACCGTGATGTGATTGCGGTCGTCGTCGGTGGACGCGGTGAGGGCGACCTCGCCGCCGCGGGTGTCGAAATCGCCGACGAAGGCTTCGGCGGCGGCGTGGTTGCCGGAGGGCGGCGCGGTGAGGAGTTGCACGGTGCCGCCGAGGGCGGCGTTGCCCCACGCTCCGGAGCCGCCGCCGTGCACGATCTCGGTGCCGGCGAGGGCGAGCTTGGGGAGCTTGGTCCACGCGACCCAGCCGCCGAAAGGGTCGTTGAGCGGGACGCCGTCGAGGAGGACGAGGGAACGGCTGGCGCCGCTGGGACCGAGTCCGCGGAGCGAGACGCCTTGCGCGGTGGGGTTGGCGGTGAGGCTGCCGGTGCGGCGGAAGAGACTGAAGGACGGGTCGGAGCGGAGTGCGTCGTCGAGCGCAAGCGACGGCGAGGTGCGCAGGTCGGAGGCGGTGAACAGCGTGACGGCGACGGGGAGGGTGTCGGCGGATTGCGCGCTGCGGGTGGCGGTCACGACGACGGGGGCGAGTGTGACGGTCGGCTCTTCGGCGAAGAGTGCGCACGCGGCGGCCGGGAAAAAAAGCAGCGACTTAAATCTCATCGACGGTCACGAGGCGGAATTCGCTGGGCTGGAGGTCGCCGAGGGTGAGGTTGCCGAATTGCACGCGGTGGAGGGTGAGCACGGTGGTGCCGGTGACGGCGAACATGCGGCGGACCTGGTGGTATTTGCCTTCGGTCAGGACGAGTTCGGCGGTGCGCGGGGCGTCCGGAAAGAGGCGGAGTTCGGCGGGGGCGCAGGGGACGTCTTCGCCGTCGAGGACCAGGGTGCCGGCGGCGAAGAGCGGGATGAGGTCGGGCGTGAGATCGCGGTCGGTGGTGGCGCGGTAGAGCTTGGGGACCTTGTGCTTGGGCGAGGTGTATTTGTGGACGAGCTCGGTCCGGTCGGTGAGGAGGATCAGGCCGGAGGTGTCTTTGTCGAGGCGGCCGATGCTGGTGACCTGCGGGTTGCGCGCGCGCCAGCGTTCGGGGAGGAGATCGTAAATGCGCGGGCCTTCGCGTTCGTCGTGCGAGCAGACGAGGCCGAGGGGTTTGTTGAGCACGAGCAGCAGGCCGTCGGGATGGTCGAGGGGGGCGCCATCGACAAGGACGTCGGCGGCATGGGCTTTGTCGGCGGGGTTGCGCACGGCCACGCCTTTCACGGTGACGGCGTGTTTTTTTAGAAAGTCGCGGGCTTCGCGGCGGGAGCAGTAGCCGAGGTTGGCGAGGAGCTGGTCGAGGCGGCGCATGGTGGAATGGGAGAAGGGATGCGGGGAACCGGAGTTTTTAAACCACGAAAAACACGAAAGACACGAAAGGGGACGGAATCGGGATTTTTGCCACAAAAAGCACAAAGAGGCACAAAAGGCGGAGAGGAGATCTGACGGAACGGCTCTGCCGTTCCGCTACTGGGTGCCAGGGATGCACAAAACATTTTGCACCCGCGGAAGGTTTTGGGGCGTAGTGAAGGGATATGTTGCGTTGGACGTTGTTGTTGCTGGCGGTCGGATGCGCGGGGGCGGCTTCGCTCACGCTTTGGCGCGCGCCGACGCTGGGGTTGTGGAAAGTCGCCATTTTGGCGGGCGAGTTCGGACATTTTATCGTGGTGGTGCCGGCGGGAATCGCCGTGTGGGCGTGGTGGCGGGGTGGGGATTTGCGGGCGGTCATTGTGGTGGTGTGCGTGGCGGCGATGGTGATGTTGCTGCGTCCGGTGGTGCAGGCGGCGTGGATCGCGCGGACGTTGCCGGACAAATTGGAGGCGGCGTTTGGCAAGGTGGCGATGGGCGGCCGGGTGCCGTTTTCGTGGGCGGGGCTGGTGGCAGGTGGCGACGAATCGGTGGCGGTGGAGACGCGGGTGGTGCGGGACGGATTGGCGCTGGATTTTTATCGGGCGGTCGGGCGCACGGGGCCGGCACCGTGCGTGATTATGATTCACGGTGGCGGTTGGGATAGTGGCGACCGAACGCAGCTGCCGGCGGTGAACCACCATCTGGCGCGGCGCGGCTATGCGGTGGCGGCGGTGAGTTATCGGCTGGCGCCGGGCACGGTGTGGCCGGGGCAGGCGGACGATGTCGAGGCACAGATTGCGTATTTGAAAACGCACGCGGCGGAACTCGGGGTTGATCCGACGCGGTTTGTGTTGATGGGACGTTCGGCGGGCGGGCAACTGGCGACGGCGCTCGCTTATGGACGGCGCGATGCGGCGGTGCGCGGGGCGGTGTCGTTTTATGGTCCGCACGACCAGGTGTTCGCATGGGGATTTTCGCGAGAGGACGATATTTTGAACGCGGTGAAGTTGCTCCGCCAATACCTGGGTGGCTCGCCCGAGCAGGCGCCCGAGGCGTATCGCACGGCGTCGGCCTACCTGATCGCGACGAAGGACAACGCCGTGCCGACGCTGTTGGTGCACGGGTTGCAGGACTCGATGGTCTGGCACAAGCAGAGCGAGCGCATGCATGCGAAGCTCGACGGGTTGGGCGTGCCCAACGCCTTCGTGTCCCTGCCGTGGGCGACGCATGCGTGCGATTTCAATCCGCGCGGACCGTCGGGGCAGTTGTCGTGGTATGCGCTGGACTGGTTTTTGGCGGCGGTGACGAAATAAAAAGCCCCGGCGATGAGGCCGGGGCACGGGTTGGTGCGAAGGGACGCGGGGGGCGGTTTACTTCACGCCGAGTTGCGCGAGCAGCCAGGTGTCGCTGGCGGCGTTTTCCTCGGGGACGGTGTTGTGGCCGGTTTCGAGGGCGAGCACGAGGCGCTTGGGGGAGGTGATCGTGTTGTAGGCGGCGTAGAGCGAGGTGGGCGGGCAGGTTTCGTCGTTGTAGCCCCAGCAGAAGTGGACGGGGATTTTCAGGCGGCGGGCGAAGTTGACGGAGTCGTAGTAGCTGGTGACGGCTAGCTTTTCGGGCGTGGCATTGCGAGAGATGGCGCCGGTTTTTTCGTCGCCGCGCATCATGTGGGGCCAGCCGCCGGCGCGGCCGTGGAGGTAGCCGGTGACGTCGCAATACGCCGGATAAAATGCGGCGAGTGCCTTCACGCGCGAGTCGAGGCCGGCGGTGACGATGGACAACTGTCCGCCTTGACTGCCGCCGGTGACGGCGAGGTTTTGCCCGTCGTATTCGGGGAGGGAGGTGAGGAAGTCGTTGGCGCGGACGCAGCCGAGGTAGACGCGGCGGTAGTAGTAGGTGTCGCGGTTATCGAGGTTGAAGCTGTTGTAGCCGTTGAGCGCACCGGTGCCGAGCTGGTCGTAGAGCTCTTGCGGCAGGTTGACTGGGATGCCGTGGATGCCGATTTGGAACGTGATGACTCCGCGTGCGGCGAGGTCCTTCATGCCGGAGTAGGGGCGCACACCGGCACCGGGAACGCCGAGGACGGCGGGGTATTTGCCGGGGGCCTTGGGAACGCAGAGGATGCCATAGACGCGGGCGTTGAGTTTGTTCCAGGGAGTGCCGCCGATGTTGCGGAGGCTGACGTGGTAGACGTTGACGGTATCGGTGCACGCGTCGGGCAGGAGCGTCTGGCGGGCTTCAAGCGGAACCTTGGCGAGCTCGGCTTTGCCTGCCTGCCAGAAGGCGTCGAAGTCGTCAGGGTTGGTCTGGGTGGGTTGGATTTTTTCAGGGGAGAAACCGGCGGTGGCGAGTCCGCGATAGGTTTTGCCGGCGACCTCGACGGTGACGATGCAACGTAGAAAACCGGGTTCTTTCATCGTGCCGCCGTCGATCACCAAGTCGCCTTCGGGCAGGGTGGCGGTTTTCTCGACCGAGGGGAGCATCTCGGGGCCGACCTTGTAGCGAACGGTGGCACCGGTGAGTGGCTCGTTGTCGGCGGTGACATTGAGCGTGAATTTGGCGGATTCGCCGACGGCGTAGGTCCAGTCGGCGTGGTCGGGAGCCACGCGGACCTGCACGGCGGCGACGCGGGCCTGGGCGGGCACGGGCACTGCGGTGATGGCAAAAGGCGCCGGGGCGGCGTCCTGCGCGAAGACAGAGAGGGAGCCGGCGAGGGCGGCAAGGAGGAGCAGACGGATCGATTTCATGGGTTTGGGAACGGATGCGGGCCATTATAGGCTCGCAAGGGGGAAGTCATTTGGGATGCGTTACTCACGCTACCCCGGCAACACCACTTTTTATGTCACTTTGGGAATATAAGCATATCACCAGCGGCCCGCATGGCTTCGCTACTCCCGCACTTTTGGAGTCCTATCTCAACCAGCTCGGCAAGGACGAGTGGGAGATTATCAGCTACCAGACGCTTCCAACCAATTCGCTCGCCTTCAACGGCGTGGCCCGCCGCACCACGTTGCGCGACTGGACCCTCGAAACCGCCGCGGCCGCCGCCGCCAAGATCGAAGCCGATAAAATCCGCGCCGAGTTTGCCGCGAAATTCCAGGGCAACGCCCCGGCCGGCGCAACCGGTGACGCGGCCGCCGAAAAACCCGCTTCACTCGTCGCCGACACCGCCGCGCCCGAGGATGGTTTCCGTAAACTCCGCGACACCGATCGCGATGGCGACCCCGACGCGCACGAGGGCGAGGACTGGGACGAGTGGGACAACTACGACGACGACCTGCCCACGTTCTTCGAGGCCATCAAGCCGCACCTGCGCAAGAACCAGCGCGGTCCCGGCCAGTCGGTCGGCGTCATGTTCTTGGCCAAGCGTTGGGAGCAGGCCGAGGCCGATCTCATCGGCGCGCTCAAGGAGTGCGGCTTCGTCATCCCCGAGCGCGAGGACGACGCTCCCGTGCATCTTGAGTTCGAGGGCGAACTCTACTGGCTCAATCTCAACAACCGTCACGAGCTCTTCTTAAACACCCGCGAGAAGCCGCGTCCGGTGTTCCGCGCCGTGGCGGCGAAGCCGCTCGATCCCAGTGATCCCGCCGCCGTGCTGCTCGCCGAGGAAGCCGCCGTCGAACAGGCGGAGAAAGCCAAACGCGAAGCCGAGCGTCTCGCCCGCGAAGCCGAACAGGCCGCCCGCCGCGCCGAACACGAGGCGCGTCGCGTTGCCTCGCAGGCCGCCGCTCAAGCCGCGCGCGAAGCGGCGCAGGCTGCCCGTGAAGCCGCCCAGGCATCCGCTGCGTCTGGCGCGCCCGCTCCTTCGGGCGAGGGCAACCAGGCTGCTTCGATGGCCGACGGTGAAGCGTCCGCTGCTCCCGCCTCCTCTGAAGGTCAGGCGGCACGTCCGGAGATCGCCGATGGTCCGTTGCCGCAGGGCGAGGATCTGCTCGCGGCGATTCGTCCGCAGATGCGTCGCAACCGCCGCGGTCCGGGTTACTCGGGCAGCACGGTTTATCTGGCACGCGCATTCAAGCATTCCGAAGCCGACCTCGTCACCGCGCTCGCGGCGGTCGGTTTGCATGTGCCGGAGACGGCCAACGAAAAGCCGGTTAAGACGACCATCGGAGGTTACGTGTATTGGTTAAACAAAGACGGTCGCGGCGGCATCTGGATCAACGGAGACGAAGCCCGTGGTGCGAAACCCGAGGCGGTCGAACGCAAGCCGGAGCCGGTCGTGACGGAGCAGCCCCCTGCGACGGCGGCGGAATCCCTGCCCGCAGCGGAGGCGGTTGCCGAACCTGCACCCGTAGCGGTCGAGCCCGCGCCGGCTGCGCCTACTCCTGTGCTTGAGTCCGGCGATTCTGATTCGCCGCTCGCGGCGGTGCGCCCGTTGCTCAAGCCCAACAAGCGCGGTAGCGGAGTTTCAGCCGAAGTCGGGGTTCTGGCGCGTTCGTTCGAGGTGGATTTGCAGGTCTTCCTGGCGACGCTCGGCAACCTGGGTCTGGCGTTGCCCGCCGCCGAAGGCGACAAGCCTGCGTTCGTCGAGCACGCTGATGAGATCTACTGGTTTAACAAGAACCCGAAAGACGGCTCCGTGTGGCTCAACGCGAAGACCTCGCGGGCCGGTGCCAAGAAGGCGGCCGGCGCGCCGAAGGCCAAGGCCAAGAAGCCGGCCAAGGCCGAGTGAACGTCTTGAACTGATCGCAGGGGGGCGGGTTGTCCGTCTCAAAAACAAAGCACCGCAGACCATGATGTCTGCGGTGCTTTTGTTTTGGAATGCCGGTGTGTAGCCGGGCGAGTTTAGTCGATGTAGCCTTCTTCGCCGTGTTCGGCGGTGTCCAAGCCGGCGGATTCGGCTTCGGGGGTGGGGCGCAGGCCGACGATTGCTTTCACCGCGTAGGCGACGATCACCGTGGCGACCACGCTCCAGACGATGGTGAGCGCACAGGCTTTGAGCTGGGCGACAAGCAGTCCGTCTTTTACGCCGGCGACGGCGGGGTTGATCTTCTCGCTGGCAAACACGCCGGTGAGGATGGCACCCAAGGTGCCGCCGACGCCGTGCACGCCGAAGGTGTCGAGGGCGTCATCGTAGCCGAGGAGTCGCTTGAGGTAGGAGACCGCGAGGAACGGCACCACGCCGGCGATAAAGCCAATGAGCACCGCCGAGTTCATCGAGACAAAGCCGGCGGCAGGCGTGATCACGACGAGACCGGCCACGATGCCCGAGCAGAAACCGAGCACAGAGGGGTGGCCTTTGACCAGCCATTCGGCGACGCCCCAGGTGAAACCGGCGACGGCGGCGGCCAGCGTGGTGGTCGCGAAGGCGTTGGAGGCGATCGCGTCGGCACCGAGCGCAGAACCGGCGTTAAAGCCATACCAGCCGACCCAGAGCATGCCCGTGCCGACGGTGCACAACACCAGTGAGTGCGGGGGCATGGATTCCTTGCCGAAGCCGTTGCGCTTGCCGAGAATGATACACAACACGAGAGCGGACCAGCCCGAGGTCATGTGAACCACCGTGCCACCGGCGAAGTCGATGGCCTTGATGCCCGCGTTGGGATTCAGCAGGCCCGACATAAAACCGGTGCCGCTCCACACCATGTGGGCGAACGGGAAATACACGGCGAACATCCACAGCGCGGTGAACACGAGCACCGAGATGAACTTCATGCGCTCGGCGATCGCACCGACGATCAGCGCCGGGGTGATGATGGCGAAGCTCAGCTGGAACATCGCCCACATCGAATCGCTGATCCAGTAGTAACCCGCTCCGGTGTTACCCGGTTCGACGCCATTGAGGAACGCAAACGCCGTGTTGCCGATGAATGCGTTGCCCGTGCCGAAGGCCAAGCTGTATCCGATCGCCCACCACAGAATGGTCACGAGTCCGGCGATGCCCATGCACTGCGCGAGCACGGAGAGGACGTTTTTACGGCGAACCAAGCCGCCGTAGAAAAGAGCCAGACCGGGCAGCGTCATAAAAATGACCAGCGCGGTGCTGATCATCTGCCACGCATTATGGCCGGGGCCCGGACCGGGCACTTTGGAGGCCACACCCTCGGTGCGCACCGTGTTGTTCACGTAGGCTTCCAGATCGGCGAGCCGCTGCTCTACCGTGGGTTCAGCCAGTTTGGTTTCCGTGACGGGTGCCGGGGTGGCAGCCTCTTCGGCCCGCAAGCCGGAGGTGCACAGCAGACCAGACATGAGAATGGCTGCGGAGATGATCGGTTTAAGACGATGTAGGGATTTCAACATGTTATGATGCAGGAAATTGAGGCTGGATCCACCGCTTGCGCCACCACGAGAACGGTGCAGGTTTAGGATGCTTTTTATTCATTTGATGAATAAAAATAATGCAGCAATCTAAGTGCCAGCCTGGGTATGGCTGAGGATTTTGATCGAAAATGGGGGTGTTTCCCAATGCGGATGCAGCTCGTTTGCTCAGGGTTGTGGGCAGGGAATGTTTTCCGTGTAACGTTGGTCCAAATCCGTTGTCCTCTTCCTCACGATGGAACCCACCCTTGTTTGGATGCTCACGTCTGTGCTCACGCTGATCGGCTTGCTCGGCGTGGTGATTCCGCTCATGCCGGGAACGACGTTGATTCTAGTCGCGATGATCGTTCACAAGCTGCTCCTGCCGGGCGATGTCTCGTGGGTGATCATCGGATGGATCGCGGGCTTCTGGCTGCTCTCGGTGATCGTGGATTTTGTCGGGGTGCTACTCGGCACGCGGCTGTTTGGTGGCGGCAAGTGGGGGATGGCGGGCGCGAGCGGAGGCGCGTTCATCGGGATGTTTTTCTCTTTCCCGATGCTGATTCTCGGCACGGTGGTCGGAGCGATGGCGGCGGAAAAATTCATCGCCAAGAAAACCCACCGCCAGTCGCTGATGGCCGGAGCCGGCGCGGCGTTTGGCTTTCTGATATCAACCGTCGGGCGGTTCGCCTGTGCGTTGGCGATGATCGCGCTCTTTGTGTTGGCGGCGTGGAATACGGCCCAAGCGGCCACGCAACTTCGCTACTGACGCGCGGCCCGCATTTTCAGACCGCGCGCGAGTGACAGCCGGAACCGCGTTGCAGGTAGGCGTCGAAACGAGCGGCGACCACGCGGACGAAGGGCAGGCCGGTGTCGGTGACCGTGATTCCATCGGGTGTGCACAACACGATGCCGTCGGCTTCGAGGTCGGCCAACGAATCGATTTCCTTGGCGTAGGTCGTGGCGATATCGATCCCGAGTTCCTTGGAGAGCGCGGCGAAGTCGAGCTGGCGTTCGCACATCAGGCGCATGATCAGGGTTTGGCGGACGTGATCCTCGTCGGTGAGTTTCCATCCGCGTTCGATGGGCAATGTGCCTTTGTCGAGGGCTGCACGGTAGGCTTCGAGCGTCTTGTGGTTTTGACGGTATCCGTCAGGCGTGGTCGAGATCGCGGAGATGCCGAACCCGTAAACGGACGCACCGGCCCGAGTGCTGTAGCCTTGAAAATTCCGGTGAAGGGCGTGGTCGCGCAAGGCGACGGCCAGTTCGTCGTTGGGACGGGCGTAGTGGTCCATGCCGACATCGACATAACCGGCGGCGAGCAAGCGCTCGCGGGCGAGGTTTTGCATGCGCAGTTTTTCGTCGAGGCTCGGCAGCATGCCCTGTTGGTCGAAGATGCGCTGAGCCGGTTTGATGCCGGGCACATGGGCGTAACTGAAAACCGAGAGACGGTCGGGTCCGAGTCCGAGCACGTCGTCGATCGTGCGGGCGAAGGTGGACACGGTCTGCTTGGGCAGGCCGTAGATGAGGTCGACGTTGATGGAGTTGAAGCCGGCGTTGCGCAGCAAGGTGACGGCGCGTTCGTTGATGGCCGGAGGTTGCACGCGGTGGATGGCAACCTGCACGGCGGGATCGGTGTCCTGCACGCCGAGGGAGGCCCGGCGGGCGCCCATCTCGCGCAATGCTTCAACTTGGCCGGGTTCGAGGTGGCGGGGGTCGATTTCAACGCCAATCTCGGCATCGTCATCAAAGGTGAATACCGAGTGGACCATGCGTCCGAGGCGACGCAGTTGCTCGGCCGAGAAGAACGTGGGCGTGCCGCCACCGAGGTGGAACTGGGTGACCTTGCGCGTGGGATCGAGGAGCTTGGCGGTCAGCGCGATCTCGCGCTCGAGGTCGTCGAGGTAGGAGTCGGCCGCGGCGCTGCGGGTCGTGATGACATTGGTGCAGCCGCAGAACCAGCAACGTTGCTGGCAGAAGGGGAGGTGAAAATAGAGTGAGAGCGGTCCGGTGCCGGGACGGTTGTCGAGTTTGACCAAGTCTTCCGGGCCGAACGCGGCCAAGTTGTCGGTGAAATGATTGGCGGTCGGGTAGGACGTATAACGCGGAGCGGGTCCCGAGTATTTGCGCAGCAATTCCAGACTGACCGAGGTGGTCGGAACGTAGCGGGGCGTCGGGAGAAGGGAGGAGGCCATGGTGGGAGAGGGTGCCACCAGCTTGCCTCAAACCGCCACCGTCTGCTCCGCAGGGGTTGGCGAGGGCTGTGCGGATCTTGCGGTCGCACGTCGCCCTTGCCCCTGAATTCGACTCAAAAAGTGCTATAAACGGCAGATTAGCAGTTCGCGCTCGTAGATCATTTCCTTCGGCAGGTGCGAGTGCAGGTCGATGAAGAGTTCCTCGTGGCCGATGATTTCGGTGCGCCAAGCAGCACGGTCGATCGCCTGTAGCGCGGCGAACTTTTCGCGGCTGAAGTCGCTGCCGGTCCAGTCGATCTCGTCGAAGCGAGGCTGCCAGCCGATGGGGGTCTCCTTGGCGAGGGCGCGACCACGGGCGCGGTCGACGATCCATTTGAGGATGCGCATGTTTTCGCTGAAACCGGGCCAGAGGAATTTGCCGTCGTCGTCCTTGCGGAACCAGTTCACGCAGAAAATGCGCGGTGATTCGCTGAGGTTTTTCTGCATCGAGATCCAGTGGCGGAAGTAGTCGCCCATGTGGTAGCCGCAGAACGGCAGCATGGCGAACGGGTCGCGACGGACTTTGCCTACAGTGCCGGCGGCGGCGGCAGTCATCTCGGAGCCCATGGTTGCGCCAATATACACGCCTGCGCTCCAGTTGAACGCTTGGTAGATGAGCGGCACGGTGCCCGCGCGGCGTCCGCCGAAGATCATCGCACTGATGGGCACGCCCTCGGGAGCTTCCCATGCGGGATCGATGGTCGGGCATTGCGAGGCCGGGGCGGTGAAGCGGGCGTTGGGGTGGGCGGCCTTGGCACCGGTTTCCTTGGCGATGGCGGGCGTCCATTTTTTGCCCTGCCAGTCGATGAGTTCGGCGGGAGGCTGGTCGGTCATGCCCTCCCACCATACGCCGCCTTCGGGGGTGAGTGCGACGTTGGTGAAAATGGTGTTCTTCGCGAGCGAGGCCATCGCGTTGGGATTGGTCTTGAGCGAAGTGCCGGGAGCGACACCGAAGAAACCGGCCTCGGGGTTGATGGCGTGCAGGCGACCGTTGGCGTCGGGTTTGATCCACGCGATGTCGTCACCCACGGTCCAGATCTTCCAACCCTTTTGCTTGAGGGCGTCGGGCGGGATGAGCATGGCGAAGTTGGTCTTGCCGCAGGCGCTGGGGAACGCGGCGGTGACGTAGGTTTTTTCGCCCTTCGGATCTTCGACGCCGAGGATGAGCATGTGCTCGGCCATCCAGCCTTCGTCACGAGCCATGTTGGAGGCGATACGCAGCGCGAAACACTTTTTGCCGAGGAGGGCGTTGCCACCGTAGCCGGAACCGAAGGACCAGATCTCGCGGGTTTCGGGGAAGTGGACGATGTATTTCTCCTTGTTGCAGGGCCACGGCACGTCGGTCTGGCCCTCGGCGAGCGGGGCACCGACGGAGTGCATGCAGGGGACGACGCGCTTTTCGTTTTTGTCGATCTCTTTGAAGACCGGCAGCCCGATGCGGGCCATGATGCGCATGTTGACGACGACGTAGGGCGAGTCGGTCAGCTGCACGCCGAGCTGCGAAAGAGGAGATCCCACCGGGCCCATGCTGAAGGGCAGCACATACATCGTGCGGCCGGCCATGCAGCCTTTGAAGAGCCCCTTGAGGGTTTTGCGCATCGCAAACGGATCGACCCAGTTGTTGGTCGGGCCGGCGTTGTTCTTGGACAGCGAGCAGATGAAGGTGCGGTCCTCGACGCGGGCGACGTCGGAGGCGTCGGAGCGGGCGTAGTGGCAGCCGGGCCAGAGCTTTTCGTTGAGTTTGATGAACGTGCCCGCCTCGACCATCTGCGCGCACAACGTGTCGTTTTCCTCCTGCGAACCATCCACCCAGTGAACCGCTGCCGGCTTGGTGAGCTCGACCATCTTGTTCACCCACTTGAGCAGGTTGGGGTTTTTACTGAGAGGCTTGTTCGAAAAGCGGGACTTCATGCGCTCACGCTAGCGTCGTCCCGTTGCGGGCGGCAAATGCCAAAGACTTGGTTCAGGATTTATTACCAACCGAGTCGGAGGCATTAACCCCGATCATTCCCGCGCCGGTTCGATATGGACCGACACGTCGGTGATGTGCAGCGGGGAGTGGAGTAAGGCATCCTTCACCGCGTGGGCGATCTGGTGGCCGGCGACCACGGTGAGGTGCGGGTTTACCACCACATGGATATCGACCAGATGACTCAGGCCGCTCTTGCGCACGCGGCACTTGTCGAGCGCCTGCACGCCGGTCACGGCGGCTGCGACGGTGCGCACTTCGGTCTCAAATGCCAGCGGCACGGCGGTGTCCATCACGTCGGCGAGCGCGCGCTTGAAGATCGTGCTACCGTTGAAAAAAATCACCCCGCTGGCCACCAGCGCCGCCCAGCCGTCGGCCGCTTCGTAGCCCTTGCCGCCGATCACCGCGATGGAGATGCCGACAAACGCCGCCGCCGAGGTAATCGCATCGGAATAGTGGTGCCATGCCTCCGCACCCAGCCCGGTGCTGCCCTCGGCGTCACCGACAACCGCTACGCGGCGCGAAAACCAGGCTTTTACCGCGACGATCGCGGCCAGCAGGGGCAGGGTGCCCCAATGCGGAGCCTGGTGCGGTGTGTTGATTTCCTGCAGGGAATGCACCCCGATCCATCCCGCCGCCACGAAAATAAAAACAGACACGGCCATCGCCGACAACGGCTCGGCCTTGCCGTGTCCGTAGGGGTGGTCCTCGTCCGGCGGTTCCGCCGCCACGCGGAATCCCGCCCAGACCAGCGCGGACGAAAATACATCCATCAATGATTCCACACCATCGGCGATGAGCGCGTAGGAGCCGCCGAAAAAACCACCGGCGAACTTCACGGCGACCAGCACGATGTTCAGACCAATGCCGCGCAGCACCAAGGCCGCGCTGTTGTTGGCGCGTCGATGAATGTCGGCGTAGAGGGGTGAGAGCGGAGGTTTCACGCGGGGATGCGCATGTCAGGCACCGTATCTGTGTGAAGCAAGTTGTTTAGGATGACCTAAGAAACCTAGTGCCGCCGGTCTTCATCATTAGGCCGCGCCGCCATTGACCGCGCGAGATGACTTCGCATCATCGTGACTTCACCAGCCCGACTATGTCGTCTACGAATATTTCCATCGGCACCGATCCCGTTAAGCAATTTTCCGTTTTTGCGGAAAATCGCGTCGGCCGTCTCTACGACCTTACTTCGCTTTTGAAGGACAACAATGTCCACATCATGGCGCTCACCGTGCTCGACACGACCGACAGCTCGATTCTTCGGTTGATCGTCGATGATCCCGACAAGGCCCGCGAGCTGATGATCAATAATGATTTTCCCTACACCGAGGTGGATGTGCTCGCGGTGGAGATCAACGACGAGGGCGACCTCAAGGAGGTGCTGGCCGCGTTGCTCGAAGCGGAGATCAACATCCATTACATCTACAGCTTTATCAAACGACCCGAGGGCAAGTCGGCCCTTGCGATGAACATCGAGGATGCCGACGTGGCGGCGCAGTCGCTTAACACCCAGGGTTACAAGGTGCTCTCGCAGCGCGATATTTCGCGCTGAGCCAAGTTGCCGATGGTGTGGGGCAGTCCGTCCGTTTAGTGCAGGTGGCTCTCGATGATCTTGTAGAGGGCGGTGGAGTTCTTGCGGTCGCCGGTCGTGCCCCAGCGGATGCGGAGCAGGGTCTGGCGGCTGTTCATCTCGGAAATGCCTACGAAGATCTTATCATCCTTTCGGGAACGTGCGTAGAGTTCGCCGTCGAAGGTGTTGAGTTCACTCTTGGTTTCAAAGAGCTCGAATTCCTTGAACGCCTTTTGGGTCGCGGCAAAGGCGGTGGGGGCGGTGGAGTTCAGCACCATGCGGAACTCGTTAATCTGATAAACCGCCGCGGTGTCACCGGTGGAGTCGAGACTGATGGTGCTGCATCCGGAAAGCGCGAGCATGAGAGAAGATGCCAAAAGGGCCGTGGTGGAGGGAATGCGCGATGTTTTCATGTGAGGGAAGGCGTCAATGACCGCAGATTAGCCGCGAGGTTCGGCCTGTCACCGCGAAAACGAGGCCGGACCGGTTTCCGGTTTGCGGTGGGGATGGGCTATGGTTTATCGCTACAAGTCTATGGCCAAGCCTCTTGTCGGTATTATCATGGGCAGCACTTCGGACTGGAGCACGATGGAGCACGCCGCGCAGACGCTCAAGGCGCTGGGCATCCCCGCCGAGCACCACGTCGTCAGTGCGCACCGCACGCCCGATAAGATGTATGACTACGCCAAGACCGCCGAGAAACGCGGGCTTAAAGTCATCATCGCCGGAGCCGGCGGCGCGGCTCACTTGCCGGGCATGACCGCCGCGCTCACACCGCTGCCTGTCCTTGGCGTGCCGGTGGAGTCGCACACGCTCAAAGGCGTGGATTCGCTTTATTCGATCGTGCAGATGCCTGGCGGCGTGCCGGTGGCGACCTTTGCCATCGGGAAGGCCGGGGCGATCAACGCCGCGCTTTTCGCCGCAGCCATCCTCGCGACCGGTGGTGACAAGAAGGTCAAAATCGCCCTCGACGCTTATCGTGCCGACCAGACCGCGAAGGTTTTGAACGCGAAGTTGCCGTGATTTTTACGGGAGAAAACAAGGGGCACGGAGGGTTTGACCCCTGCGAGTCCACCCTCTGTGCTCTCCCTTTTCCTCCTGCAAAATGATACAGCCCGGCAAAACGATTGGTGTCCTCGGTGGCGGCCAACTTGGTCGCATGTTCGCCCATGCGGCGGAGCGTTTGGGCTATCGCGTGCACATCTATGAGCCCGAGGCCAATGGTCCGGCGGGCGAGGTGTCCGCGTTGGAAACCAACCGTCCCTACACCGATATCGAGGCGATCACCGCATTTGCGAAGAGCGTCGATGTGCTCACCTACGAGTTTGAGAACATCCCCGCCGAGCCGCTCTGGACCATCGAGAAGTTCGTCCGGTTGCACCCGCATTGGAGCGTGCTCGAGACCTGCCAGAACCGCATGCGAGAGAAAAACTGGCTCCGCAAAAACAACTTTTCCCCGGTGCCCTTTGCCGAGGTCGAGGCGGGCGACGATCTCGCCGCCGCGATCCGTAAGATCGGGCTGCCGTGTGTTGTGAAGACCGCCGACTTTGGCTACGACGGCAAGGGCCAGATCAAGGTCTCCGATGATGCGACGATGGCCAAGGCTGCGGCCTCGTTTGCGAAACAACGCTGCGTCATCGAAAAGTTCATTGATTTCAAATGCGAGCTGTCGGTCCTCGTCGCCCGTTCCAGCAACGGCGAGGTGAAGGTGTTTCCCGTTGCGGAGAATATTCACACGAAGCACATCCTTGATTTTTCGATCGTGCCGGCGCGCGTCAGCGACGCGGTGCAGGCCGAGGCCACGCAACTGGCCCTCGCCATCGTGGAGAAGCTCGACGTCGTCGGCCTGCTGGCCATCGAGCTGTTCCTGACGGATCGTGGTGAGATCCTCGTCAACGAGCTGGCACCGCGTCCGCATAACTCCGGCCATTGGACGCTCGACGCGTGCGTGACCTCGCAGTTTGAGCAACACGTGCGCGCCGTCTGCGGGCTGCCGCTCGGCGATGTGTCGGTCGTCTCGCCTGTCGTCATGGTTAACATCCTCGGTGATGCGTGGAAGTGGAGGGACGGTGCACTCGTGGGTGATGCCAACTGGTCGGCGATCCTCGCCGAACCGCGCGCCAAAATGCATCTTTACGGAAAGAAGGAGCCGCGCATCGGCCGCAAGATGGGGCACTTCACCGTCACGGCTGCCACCGCCACCGCTGCGCTTGATGCGGCTCGCGAGCTGAAGGCGAAACTTTAGTCGGGTTCCGCGGTCCGTGACGCCATGCCTGTCCATCACGCCACGCTGAGTATCGAGTCGCGTGGTCAGGGCACGCATGAGATCACCGAGGCGGTTGCACGCGAGGTGACGCGCAGTGGTATGCGAGCCGGTGTGGTCACGGTGTTTTGTCAGCATACGAGCTGCTCGCTTGTGATCATGGAAAATGCCGACCCGAGCGCGCGGCATGATCTGGAAGCGTGGCTCAATCGGCTCGTGTCCGAGGATGATCCGCACTTCGAGCACACGCTTGAAGGACCGGACGACATGCCCAGCCACATCAAGATGGCGCTTACGCGCACCAGCGAGAGCGTGCCCTTTGCCGACAGGAGCATGATGCTCGGAATCTGGCAGGGGATTTTCCTGTGGGAACACCGCCGTCACTCGCATACGCGGCAGATTGTGGTGACCGTGGTGGGGGAATAAGTGGAGAAGACGGTCTCTCGAATATTGGGATGATAGAGGCCCGGCTTGATTCAGTCGCGGTCTTGTATGTGGAAGCGCGTGTGCCGCCTGCTGGTGCGTTCGCTCGGTTGTTGGGTGGCTGGCCCGGTTGGAAGTGGTGAACAGGTAGTGCGGGACACAGCGGTCCCGGCCTCCCTTATGTCCCATACAAGCGGTCCCCGAAATCGCCGAGACCGGGAAGAATGTATTTCTTGTCGTTTAGCTCGCGGTCGAGCGCGGCGGTGAAGATGGGCACGCCGGGGTGGGCGGCTTCGACGATTTTCACGCCTTCGGGTGAAGCGACGATACAGACGAGGGCGAGTTCGGTGGCACCGGCGGAGATGAGCGCATCGAGTGCCATGATGGCGGAGCCACCCGTGGCCAGCATGGGGTCGACGGCGAGCACGCGTTTGCCGGCGAGGGGCGGTAGCTTTTGATAATAACTGCGGGCGACGGCGGTGACGTGGTCACGTTCGAGTCCGATGTATCCGACGCTCACATCGGGAAACAGGTCGGTGAACGGCTGCACCATGCCGAGACCGGCGCGAAGAATCGGGATGACCGCGAGGGGCTTGGCGAATGTGCGGCCGGTGTGTGGTTCAAGTGGAGTCTCGATAGCGACATCCTTGGTTGCGAGATCGCGGGTGGCTTCGAGCGCGAGCAGGATGCCGAGCTGGTGTGAGAAGGCGCGGAACGCGGCGGGCGGTGTTGTGCGGTCACGCAGTTGGGTGAGCAGGTGGTCACCTAGCGGGTGTTGCAGGACGTGGAGCATGTCAGTGCCTTTTAGAGCAGGTCGTGGCGGACTTTTTGTTCGAGGACCTTTTCGAGTTCCTTGCGGAGTTTTTTCTCGTCGCCGCGGAAACCGGGCATGAGGGCGAGCCAAGTGTAGATTTCCTCGCGGAGATACTTGGGCATGGCGGGTTCGAGCTTGATGACGCGTTCGAGTCCGCGGACGACGAGTGCGGCGATTTGCTCGCACATGTTCTGGGCCGTGGCGGAGCTGTGCTGGCCGGCGAGGCGGGTGACGTCGTCGAGTTTCTGACGGCGGGCGGCGGTGTGGGCTTTTTTGTAGAGGAGGAGGCTGTTGACTGGAACCGAGACCGAGCGCGGGTAGAAGCTTACCATGAGGTTCCACGGATCGCTGCCTGGAGGCTGGTCACCGGCGGCTCGGAAATCGCTGCGAAGCACGACGCACGGGATATCGGCGAATTTGGCGAACATGAATTCGACGACCGTGCCGCTGTCGAGTTCGGGGCCGTCGAAGTTGAAGATGGCGAGATCGCATTCAAGGAGACTGCGGATGTCCTTGTCGCGGATGAGCTGGGGGTGGTGTCCGCGCAGCTCGAAGTCTTGCGGGAGGCGGCAAAGGAACTTGCCGTGGGACTTGTCGTGGACGGCCTCGGCGAGGTAGGCGTTGCCGATGAGGTGCTTGGAACTGAAGAGCTCACCGGCGAAATAAACGGTGTAGCTTTTGCGGTTGGGTTTCATGCCTCGTGCCATGAGCGCACAGCAAGTCGCACGCCGGGCTCACGCACAATGGTATTTGTCGGCTTCGGTTATGGCCGATGGGCCACCCGCGCTTCGGGGGGGAGAAATGTCACCGGATCGTTGGCCGCCATGAAGGCGCTTTCGCGGGTGATCAGCTCTTGGTTGAGCAGGCTTTGAAGATGATGGTCCAGAGTGTTCATGCCGTCTTTGGTGCCGGTTTCGATCACCGATAGAATCTGGTGAATGGCCCCGGTGCGTATGACATGAGACATGGGGAGCGTGTTCTTGAGGACTTCCATGGCAAGGATGCGGCCGCCGTCTTTGCGTTGGACGAGTTTGCTGCCCAGCACGCAGTGCAGACTGAGTGAGAGGCGGGTTGAAATTTCCCGGGTGCGGTCGGGGGGGAACATGTCGACGATACGGGTGATGGAGCTGCGCGTGTCGCGGGTGTGCAGCGTCGATAGCACCAAGTGGCCGGTTTCGGCCGCCGACAGGGCAAGGGAGGTGGCTTCGGGGTCGCGCATCTCGCCGACGTAGATGATGTCGGGAGCTTCGCGCAGGGCGCTGCGCAGGCCTTGGGCAAAGCTGGTGACATGACGGTTGATCTCCCGTTGGGAGAAGAGCGCGAGTTCGCTCTTGAAGATGTATTCGATCGGATCTTCCAGGGTGATGATACGCACAGGCCGGGTGCGATTGATCTGGTTGAGGAGAGTCGCGATCGTGGTGGATTTACCTGTGCCGGTCTGGCCAGAGACGATCACCAATCCTTGCTTCAGGTGGCAAATCTCGCGCCATATCCGTTCGTTTGGAAACCCGATGTCTTGCACCTCCGGGATGTGTCTGGGGAGCACCCGGATGACCGCCGCCAGTCCTTCACGGTCGTGGAACACATTAAGACGGAAATTGGTCTGATGTTCCTTCCACTCCCAAGAGGCGTCGATATCGGTTGGTGGATGGGATTTTAGCAGCTCGATTTGTTGCGAATTGAGAAGCGGAAAGATCAGTTGTTCACACCATTCCTGCGTGAGGGGCGGGGCCTCGGATATCGTGGCGAGGTCTCCGTCGTAGCGATAGATCGCCGGTTCGCCTGTCTTTAGGTGCAGATCGGAGTAGCGGGAGAGCCCGTTGAGGTGGTGGCTCGTGTCGATAAATTTGCTGAGTAAATCCTCTATTGATAGCAGGTAGGCACCGACTGGATAAATCGGCGAGGCATGGGTAAGCATCACTCAAATGATATTAATCGCCCGAGGGACTAAAGCCGGAAATGTATGCGAATTTTGTTCACTAAAAACTCGGGGCTGTGATCAGTGGACAGATTCATGGCGTCGGCAGGAATCTCCAGGGACGCCAACTGGCTCTCCAGAAGTTCAACCTTGGCAAAGTGATTTTGCCGTTGAGCCAGGCGCAGCCTGAGGAGCTCAACCGGAGCCGTGAGGTGGATCAGTTTGATGGCGGAGTCATACACCAGCAGGTCACGATAGGCGGCCTTGAGGGCTGAGCAGGCGAGCACGGTGTTCGTTCGATGGGCGAGTTGAGTTTCGCAGTGGGCGCGTAAAGCTGCGAGCCAAGGAGCACGGTCTTGGTCCGAAAGTGGAATGCCGGCGGACATTTTGGAAATGTTGGCCGGAGGGTGAAAATCGTCAGCATCGCTGAAGGTCCAACCAAGCGAGTCGGCGAGCGCGCGACCGACGGTGCTTTTACCGCTTCCGGCCACGCCCATCAGGATCAGTATTTGAGGGGACGATTTCAATCGCGCCAGATGTAGACGGCAGTGGCCAGTAGTCCGAACAGAATCGTTGGCCCAACCAGCCACATCGGGTGGATGGGCACATGATAGGTTTCAATAGCCCACCAAATTGCGGAGCATTTCATCGCGATCAGAATCCAGCCCGCGACAATCCATCGCTCCGAACGACGACTGCGGACTTCTCGTGGAGGGACCGGGATAACCTCCTTCACGAAGGCCAGATTATAGTCTTCAGGAGGGGGCCGACGGGTGATAAATTGCAGGAGGCTGGCGAACATGGCGGGGAGAAAATGATTAAGAAGTCTGAGGTAAGAAAGCTCACGGACCGGCTGATTTCAAACGTGTTGCCTATCTTTGTGCAAAGGAGGCTGGATTGCTATGTCCCGTTTTTTCTTGCGTTTAGAAATCTGGCGGGCACTTTCGGGGGCTTCATCGTCAGAAAAACGTTAGATGACAGGAACTGGTGAGTCGTCAGTGGGTATTGGACCCGGGATGATTTGAAACCCGATAGTCGGGAACGGACTGGCAGCGGACGGGTATCGACGAATCATCACTATGAGTTCCAAACTCTACGTTGGCAACATGTCCTTCAAAACCTCCGAAGACGAGCTCCGCTCTGCTTTCGGCCAGTTCGGTAACGTCACCGATGTCTATGTCGCCATGGACAAAATGACCGGCCGCCCCCGCGGTTTCGCGTTCGTCACTTTCTCTTCCCCCGAAGAGGCCAAGGTTGCTGCTGAGAAGCTCAACGGCGTCGATCTCGGCGGCCGCGCTCTCACGGTTAACGAAGCTCGTCCGAAAGAGGAAGGCGCTGGCCGTTCCTTCGGCGGTGGCGGCGGCGGCGGTGGTCGCGGCGGCTTCGGCGGCGGCGAGCGCCGTGGCGGTTTCGGTGGTGGCGGCCGCTCCGGCGGCGGCGATCGCCGTTACTAATTCCTGTTTCGGCCTAAACGGCTGACACGAACGTTCGAGGGCGAGCCGCCTAACCGCGACTCGCCCTTTTTGTTTTTCAATATTTACGCCGCTTTGGCGGTTTTAGGACGGGCATATCAGCCTGTCCGTGGGCGCGCGGGTCGCGCGTCCTCTATCGGCGCTTCATGCGCGGGTATTCAGTCCGACCCGTTTTCGTTCCCATGCCATTCAAAAGTCTCAATCTTTCCGCGGACGTGCTCCGCGGCATCGTCGCCGCCGGTTACACCGATCCGACGCCCATTCAACTTCGCGCCATTCCCGTGGTGCTTTCCGGACGCGACCTAATCGGCTCCGCGCAGACCGGAACCGGCAAGACCGCCGCGTTTGCTCTGCCCATCCTGTCCAGGCTCGGCACCCACGGCCGCGCTCCCCGCGTGCTCATCTTGGAGCCGACGCGCGAACTCGCCGCGCAGGTCGAAACCGCCTTCCGCGATTTCGCCCGCTTCACGGATCTCCGCACCGTCGCCCTTTTTGGTGGCGTGGGATACGGTGCGCAGCGCGCCGAACTCAAACGCGGTGTCGATGTGATCGCCGCCACGCCGGGTCGCCTCGTCGATTACATCAAGGGCGGCGAACTTTCGCTCAATACGATCGAGATTCTCGTCCTCGATGAGGTGGACCGCATGCTGGACATGGGATTCCTGCCCGTTGTTAAGGACATCATCGCGCGTTGCCCCAAGGGCCGCCAGACGCTGTTTTTCTCAGCCACTGTGCCTCCGGAGATTGCCGCCGTCGCTTCCTTTGCCTTGCGCAACCCCGAGCGTGTTGAGTGTGGCGTTAACCGCTCGGTCAACGAGTCGGTCAAACATGCACTCTATCCGGTCGCTTGGGCGCAGAAGTTCGATCTGTTGGTCGCCTTGCTCGAGAAAACCGATTTTCAAAGCGTGCTCGTTTTCAGTCGCACCAAACACGGTGCCGACAAAATCGCGGCCAGGCTCAAGTCCGCCAAGCACACGGTTGCCGTGCTGCACGCCAACCGTTCGCAGAATCAGCGCATCGAGGCGCTTGCTGGTTTTAAAAGCGGTAAATACGAGATCATGGTTGCGACCGATATCGCTGCGCGCGGTATCGATGTGGCCGGCGTCACGCATGTCATCAATTACGACGTGCCGGAGAACCCCGAGGATTACGTGCACCGTATCGGTCGCACCGGTCGTGCGATGGCGGTGGGCGATGCCTTCACGCTCGTTTCCCCGGAGAACGCCGACGACATCCGCGACATCCAGCGTTTCATCGGCGCGAAGATTCCTGAACTGCGTCTGGAGGGATTTCCTTACCAGCCGTTCGTGATGAATCCTTCCTACCCGAAAAAAGGCCAGCAACAGCAGCGCCGTCAGGGCGGTGGTGGTGGTGGCGGGCGTCCGCAACAAGGGCGTCCGGGCGGCCAGCGGAGCGGCGGCGGGCAAGGTGGTCAGGGTGGCGGTGGCGGCGGTGGTCGTCCCCAATCCGGCGGTGGTGGTGGATTCCGCGGGCGTCGCTGATGAGCGATGGTCCCGTGGTGCCCTCGGGCACCATGGGCAGTCGGCCCGCCTCCGCCTCGTCGCCGTGGCCGTGGGGTGCCCTTTCTTACGCACGTTGGGCTCGTTTACTTTAAAAACACGGCTTGGCTCGTCCTATTTGGCTTAAAAACGCCTCGGAAGGGCTTGATCTGGTATAATTAGATTTTGCTCGGAGCTAAAAAAAGTATTTTGCATTCACCATGAGCGACGAGTCCCAGCCACCTCCATTACGTTTGCGCCCGCGCAAACGGGAGGATGAGCCGACACCGTCGGTTGGTGCTGCGACGGCCCTTCCTCCGGTTCCGGAGGTGATACCGGCTCCCGCTCCCATGCCATTGGGGAATGTAGATGTGCCGGTAGCGCCTGCTGTGGAGGCACAGGTTCCCGCGCGTTTTCGTCTCAAACCCAAGCTTCCGACGCAATCGGAGGAGACGCCGGCTGCCGCGCCAGCGGCTGTCGAGCCGGTGGTGATCGTTTCACCGGTCCAGCTGCCCGCAGTCGAAGAGCCCGCCGGTATGCCGCGCTTCAAGATCAAGAGTCTCGCATCGGTTGCGGATGCCGAGCCAGCGGTGCAGCCATTGGATGTTCCGCCGCCTCCTGTTCCGCTCTCTTCGGAAGGTGCGGTGATTCCTGTTCCTGCCCCGCCTCCACCTTCGGCGGATTTTTTGGTGCCGCCACCGCCATCCGTGCCGTTGCCTCCTCCGCTGGTGGGTGGTTTGCCGCCGTTGGCGGCAGCACCCGATGTGTTGTCGGCTCCGCTAGCATCGCTGCCGGCGGTTCCGAAGTTTGTGCCACCGCCTTCGGGGTCACGGAGGCTTATATTTATTGCCGTCTTGGTGGTGTTGGTGGTGACGGGTCTCGGGGCTGGAGCCTATTTTTATTTGATGTCTGGTAGTCCTCCGCCGGCACCGGTGGTTGTGCGGCCAGCCTCGCAGCCGAGTGCACAGCCAGTCGTTACGGCCCAACCTCAGGCAGTCGTGGATACCCTGCCGAAACCTCGTCCGGCAGCCGTCGTCGCGATCCCTGAGTTGCCGCCACCTCCCGGAGCTGTCCGTCCTGCCACGGTGGTTGAATCTGCGCCTCCGATCAAGACGGCTCCTGTGGTGAGTGCGGCTTTCCGTTTATGGATTGATAATGCCCGCATCACCGGAGTCGTGGTGGGTGCGTCGCCACGGGCGATTATCAATGGCCGTTTGGTCCGGCAGGACGACATGGTCGACGCCTCCGAAGGTATTGTCTTCCAGGGCGTGGATGTGGAGCTGAAGGAACTGATTTTCCGTGATCGAGTGGGGGCGGTTGCGTCCAAGCCGTATTGAGCCGCCTACCAGGTGTCGACCGGCCCTTTGGGCACGGGAATGGATTCGCGGGCAAAGACCGGATCATCCGGATCGCGCATGAACGAGGCGATCATACGCTCGGGCGTGTATTGGGGTTTTAATACGCCTTGCGCATCGCAGAATTGGAGACGCCAGTCCAGGAACTCGGCGATCGCCGCCTCGAAGTCGGCACGGGATTTGATGGTGATGATACGGGCCTTGAATGGTTTCGCGGGACCGAAACGCTTGGCATACCATGGGGCGACTTTACGGAAGTGTTTTGCACCGTTCTCCTCGCCGTAGAATTCGCAATAGCGATCGAAGTGGCGGCGCAGCACGCGCAGTCGCTCCGGAAGATCGGGTTCGGGTAGCAGCTCACCGGTGCGCAGATAGTGGTCGGTGCGACGAAAAATCCACGGGTCGTAGAACGCCCCACGTCCGACGGAGACCCCCGTGCAGCCGGTCTGGTCGATCATGTGTTTGGCTGCCTCGGGCGTGGTGATGTCGCCGTTGCCGATCACGGGAATGGTTTTCACGGCCTGCACGACGGCGCGGATGCCGGCCAGGTTGACTTGTCCGGAGAAACCTTGGGCGCGGGTGCGTCCATGCACGAAGATCGCGGCAACGCCCGCTTCTTCGAGCACACGGGCGAGGTCGGGTGCAGTGAGGTTGTCGTCGTCCCAGCCGAGACGCATCTTGGCGGTCACGGGAATTTTCACTGCGGCGATCATGCCACGCACGAGGGAGGCGGTCTTGTCGAGTTCGGTCATCATCGCGGAGCCGCCGCCGATCTTGACGACTTTTTTCACGGGGCAGCCCATGTTGATGTCGACCGACTGGGCACCTAGGTCTTCGCAGATCACGGCGGCGTCGCGCATTTCTTCGGGGACGGAGCCGAAGAGTTGGATGGCGAGGGGGCGGTCTTCGGCGCACGATTCGACGAGTTTGAGGGCGACCCGGTTGCGTTCGATGAGCGAGCGCGCGTTGACGAGGTCGGTGGTGGCCCAGCCGAGTCCGCCGAGTTCGCGCACGGTCAGCCGCATGGGCAGGTTGGTGTAGCCGGCCAGAGGAGACAGGAAGAGATTCGAAGAAAGCGTGTGAGGGCCGATGCGCATGACTGGGCGGATGGGAGCACGTTGCGGTCTTGTGCGGTGGCGACAAACGCAAAAACGGGAGGGAATGGCTTGGCGGAAGCCGGACCTTGGCGGTAGTTTGCCAAGATGGATGCGACACCCAACCCCGTGCTGCTCTACGATGGCGAATGCGGTTTATGCAATGCGGTGATGCGTTTCATCCTCAAGCATGACAGTCGCGGGGTGCTCATGTTTGCCTCTTTGCAGGGCCGGACCGGGCAGACGTTTCTGGCCGCGCACGGGATGAACACCACGGACTTCGACAGTATTGTTTTTATCGCCGATCTGACGAGGCCGGACACGGATTTTTACCTGCGCACGAACGGAGCCTTGGGGGCGATGGAGGAGATGGGCGGCGCATACCGGCGCTTGGCGCGGGTATGCCGTGTCGTGCCGACGACATGGCGCGATGCGCTTTACCGGGTGGTTGCGCGGATGCGTTACCAGCTCTTTGGGGAATACCGACCGAAGCCGCTGCCCAATCCGGATTGGGCGAGGCGGATTCTGGATTAATCGAGTGCGGTGACGGCAGACTTCATGCGACGCAGTGCCTCGGCCAACGTGGCGCGAGGACAACCAAAGTTGATGCGGACATGGCTGCCGTGTTTGGCGGCGAAGAACGCGCCGTCGCTCAAGCCGACACCATGTTTTTCGAAGTGGGCGATCGGGTCTGCGAGGTTGAGTGACTCGACGTTGATCCACGCGAGGTAGGTTGCCTCGATTGGGGCGGCGACATGAATGCCGGGAAGTTCGCGGGCGAGAAAATCGAGGAGGAAGTCGCGATTGCCACGCAGGTAGGCGAGCAGGGCCTGTCGCCAGTCCTCACTGTCATGATAGGCGGCTTCGCAGGCGGCGAAGCCGAGCGTGGTGACTTCGGCGACGATGCCGGCGGTGGCGCGGACAAAGCGGGCGCGAAGAGAGGGGTTGGGAATGACAGCGAACGAGGTGCCGAGGCCGGGGACGTTGTAGGTCTTGCTCGGGGCCATGAGCGTGAGACTGCGCGCGGCGATTTCGGGGGAAAGCGTGGAGGTCGGAATGTGCGGGAGCGCGGGATCAAGGATGAGGTCGCAATGGATCTCGTCCGAGCAGAGCACGAGGTCGTGACGGATGCAGAACTCGCCGAGACGCACGAGTTCGTCGCGACGCCAGACACGGGCGAGCGGATTGTGCGGATTGCAAAGGAAGAAGAGTTTGGTTTTGGGCGTGACGGCGCGTTCCAAGGCGTCCCAATCGATTTCCCAGCGGGCGGGCGTCGACGCGGAATTGAGGACAAACGGCACGGTCAGGGAGACGCGTCCGCTGTTTTTTGGTGCCGTCATGAACGGCGGATACACGGGAGTGAGCGTGAGCACTTCGTCGCCAGGTTGGGCGAATGCCTGCGAGGTGACGTTGAGTCCGCAGACGAGGCCGGGGAGCCAGACGATCCATGACGGGTCGATGGTCCAACCGTAGCGTGAGGCGAGGGCGTCGGTGACGGCGGATACGGTCGAGGCGGTGGGTCGCGCGTAGCCGAAGATGCCGTGGTCGACGCGATCATGGAGGGCCTTGAGGATGGCGGGCGACGAGCGGAAATCCATGTCGGCCACCCAAAGCGGCAGGATGTCCTGGCCTGCGTATTTTTGCCACTTTTGCGAATCGGTGTCGTGGCGTTGGAGAAGGGTGTCGAAGTCGAAGCTCATGCGTGGATTGTCGGACGGATGGTCAGCATGGAACAAAACGCGAGTCGAGTGCGACGGTTTTTCACGGGCAAACGCGACCTTGCGGCATGAACGGAGGATCGTTTGCCTCACACGCAATGAAGATCGGTTTCCTTGGCGGGAGCTTCGACCCCGTGCATTTTGGCCACCTCCTCGCGGCGCAGGATGCCTATGAACGCGGAGGGCTGGATCGGTTGGTGTTTGTGCCGACGGCTCAGGCACCGCTGAAACCCGGTCCAGTGAAAGCGTCGGCGGAGGCTCGATTGGCGATGCTTCAGGCGGCGGTGGAGGGCGATGGACGGTTTGAGGTTTCTGACTTCGAGGTGCGCAAGGGAGGAGTCAGTTACACGGTCGATACGGTGAGACATCTGCGTGAGCAGTTTTCCGGTGCCGAGTTGGCGTGGGTGATCGGCGCGGATCAGGTTGCGCGTTTACCGTTGTGGCGGGAGATCGGGGAATTAGTGAAACTTGTGGAGTTTGTGGTGCTGGCTCGCCCGGGCTGGGTGGCCGGAGCCAAGCCTGACATACCCGGATTACGACTGAGGTGGTGCGAGGGCCATCACATCGAAATCAGTTCGACCGAGGTCCGGGAACGGGTGAGGACCGGTTTTCCGGTGGATTGGTTGATTCCGCACAAGACGGTTGAGTATATCCAAAAAAACGGCCTCTATCACTCAACTTAACATGTCGAACCCGCTTCCGTCCGATCCCATTTATTTATTGCTCAAGCAGTTGGTGCGTGCCCTCGATGACAAGAAGGCCGGTGATTTGCGCGTGCTCAAGGTGGGCGCAAAATCCACGATCACCGACTACATCGTGTTGGCCAACGGTAACTCGGACCCGCATTTGCGGGCCTTGCGCATCGAGGTGGAGAGGGTGCTCGATGCGGTGAAGCAGCCGATCGCCGGTATGGAAGTGGGCGGTTACGGCAGTGGCTGGACGGTGGTCGATGCATACCAGATCATGACGCACTTGTTCACTCCGGAGCAGCGGGCAAACTACGCTTTGGAAAAACTCTGGAAAGATGCCGAGTCGCTCAGCGTTGCCTCGTTGATTGAGGAGCCTAAGGCCGCCAAGAAGCCTGCGACCAAGAAAACGGCCAAAAAAACGGCCAAAAAAACGGCCAAAAAAACGGCCAAAAAAACAGTCAAGAAGGTGGTCAAAAAAACGGTTACGAAAGTCACGACCAAAAAGGTTGCTGTAAAAAAGAAGACCGCAGCGGTGGTAAAAAAGGCGACCGTTAAAAAGAAAGCTAAGTAAAACCCCCTACGGGAGCCCTTGCTTTACAAACAACTTACAAGTTCTCGCTTGCCGCAGTAAGGCAGAGGGAATTTGATCTCAGCACTGCTCGCATTTGAGCCATAACATAAATCTAGGATTCATATGAAAAACATTCGCTCCAACAAGGGCTTCACCCTCGTCGAAATCATGATTGTCGTGGTCATCATCGGCTTGCTCGCCGCCATGGCCATTCCTGCCTTCCAAAAGGTCCGCGCCAGCTCGCAGGACAAGGCTGTGCTGAACAACCTTCGCCAGCTCTCCTCCGCCGCTGACCAATACTTCCTCGAGAAGGGCGTCTCTACGGTTTCCTACGACGATCTCGTCGGAACTAACTCGTCCCAATACATTAAGGCGATCCAGACCGTCGCCAAAGAAACCTACCCGGTCACCATCGAGCAGGGCGTCGGCGTTACCGCCTCGGCTGTCGCTGGTGCTCGCACGGTGACTTACACCAACTAATCGTTGATTGTTGGGATCGCTCAAAGCCGCCCATTTTATGGGCGGCTTTTTTATTCCTACGATTGTCAGTAACACGGGGATGTAGTGTTTCGTTAGAGATGTGCTTATTTTCCTACAACCCAGCAGGGCGTTCAGGCACTGGGTGGCTGGTCATTGGGCGAGGTCATTGAAAAGGAATTTGGGTTAATGCCTTGCCGGTTGGCCTTGGTCATGGTTTTGCCCATTCCGTGAATCTTAAACGGGTGTTTTCATGCTAAAAATTTTGTTTTCGGACCGACGAATCTGGCTGCTCAGTTTAATTTTGGCCTTGGTGGCTCTGCTTACTCGTCGAGTCATTCCGGCACCGGTCGGATTCAGCTTGGTGATCGAGGGTGGTTATTGGATCACCTTGCTGCTGGTTATGATGTTTGGCCGTGCCGTTTGGCCGGTGATACGTGAGCGGTGGGGGCGGACCGCTTTCGGACGATTAGAGGTCTGGGTGTTGATTGGGATTCTTGTGGTAACCGGTGTTTGGGTCGCGCATGAGCGTCCGGGGTATAAGATTTTGGCGGACGAATTGCTGCTTTCTGGGACGGCGATGGGAATGCATTATGAACGAAAGGCGGCATACCCAGTTCGAGCCACTGATGTTCAGGGATCCTTCCAGATATTGGCGCGTATGATGGATAAGCGTCCGTTGTTGTTTCCGTTCCTGACGGCGACACTACATGACCTTACTGGCTATCGTCCGGAGAATGCGTTTTATCTGAACATTGGGCTGTCGATGGTGTTTTTGTGGTTGGTCTACCTTATCGGTTGGCGGGTGGCACGGAATCGATGGGGCGGAGTGTTCTTGATTTTGTTGTTCGCGGGATTGCCATTGCTGGCACAGCAGGCGACGGGGGCTGGTTTTGAACTGCTGAATCTTCTGCTGCTTGCGGGGATGGCCTTGCTGATGGTTTATTACTTGGAACATCCGGATAGTGCTGGGTTGGAGGCATTGATTTTTGGCACCCTGTTGTTGGCATCGACCCGCTATGAATCGTTGTTTTTTCTGCTGCCAGTGGCGATTGTCGCGTTTTTGGGATGGTGGCGCGGCGGTAAGGTCATCCTTTCTTGGCCTCTGATTTGCTCTCCGGTTTTTTTGGCTCCGCTGTTGCTGCAGAACCGGCTCTTTTCAGAGCAGTCAATCATATGGCAAATGGCTGGCCAGGAGGGGGTGACCGAGCCTTTCGGGCTCCAATATTGCTCGGTCAATCTCGGGCATGCCTTGTCCTATTTTTTTGATTTTAGTGGTTACAGCACCAACTCGCCTCTGTTTGCCGTGCTCGGTTTATTGGCCATGCCCTTCATGGGTTTATGGATTGCCCGAGTGCTGCGGACGAAAGGCGCGGCTGGTAACGAACTTGCGTGGGCCATGGCGGGTTTGAGTCTGTTTGGTGTGACCGGGGTTTACATGTTGTATTTCTGGGGGAAATTCGACGACCCCATCATCAGCCGGCTCAGTCTTCCGGTTCATTTGTTGATGGCGCTGTCTGTGGTGGTGGTCGGTTCGTTGGTTTTCAAGACATCAAAAGGGTGGAAGATTCTATCCTTGGTTGCCGTGGGCGGTCTGCTTTTCAGCAGTCTTCCGGTCATGGCAAAGCATGCCTATCGCACGATATATTCACCAGGGGTGGAAATGCAGATGCGGCAGACTTTTCTTGATCGGCTGCCGGACCGGAATGTTCTGATCATTGATAACGATTCGTTCTTTTGGATTCTTCAGAAAATGGCAGCGACCCCTGCCAAACAGGCGGCGGCACGCAAGGACGCGCTCATATATCACATGAGAAACCATAGTTTTCAGGAAATGTATGTCGTTCAGAGTCTGCTGGTGGATGATGCGACCGGAGTCATGACCGTGGATCCGGTTGACGACCTTGGCCCTGATTTCGAGTTGGAAACGGTGTCGGAGCACCGAGTTCAAACGTTGTTGTTCCAACGGATCAGTCGGATCACGGCCATCAAAGATGGTGATAAGACAGAGGTGAAGCCAAAGGCGTTCATCGAGCCCGAGCATGAGCGGCGCACCTCGGAGGAGTTGGAAAAGAGCCGGGTCCTCTACATGGAAAACTGGATCAAGCAGCTGCCGTGATCACATCTCGGGTGCAATCGTGGTGGGGTAGGGCGACGACTCGATTATCTTGGCGTCTGGTGTTGTTTGCGATGATTGCACCAGCTGCGGTGGCGTATGGGTTTCTCATAACGTCGCCGGCTGCGGCAAAGTTGCTATTACAGCATTTTGGTTATTTTACGATGCTGGGGACCTTCGTGTGGTGGTTGTATGCGGTGGTGAGAATTGTTAAAACCGATCCTGCATTTGATCGGGTGATCACTTGGGGGGCTGTGAAGCGGCATTGTGCGGCGTGGGTGTTGATTACCGGGTTGGTGGCGGTGGCATGGTTCACGGTGCCTTATTCATGGAAGGTGCTTTACGATGAACTCGTGTTGCAATCGACCGCGTTGAACCTGCACTTTTTTCGCGAGCTAGGAACCATGGTTCGCGGGCATGAGATCGACGGGGTGTTCCGTTCTCTGGATGTGTATCTGGACAAGCGTCCGTTTTTTTATCCCTTCCTAGTGTCGCTGGTGCATGACCTGACAGGCTATAGGACGTTAAATGCTTATGTGCTTAACACGGCGTTGATGCCTGTCGTGCTGGGTTTGGTCTATGTGATTGGCCGGTGGCTCGGCGGACAGCGGGCGGCATTGGTAGCGGTGGCCTGTTTCGGGGCTTCTCCATTACTGGCTCAAAATGCCAATGGCGTGGGCATGGAAATGCTCAATCTGGTGATGATTTTGGTCACGCTGGGACTGGCGGTGTATTATCTTCGGAAGCCGGATGCGGTGCGGCTTTCGGCGTTGGTTTTGTCGTGTGTGTTGCTGGCTCAGACGCGTTACGAGTCGGCGCTGTATGTCGGTTGCGTGGCCTTGGCGATTCTTGAGGGATGGCGGCGGGTTCGGCAGATTATCCTTCCGCCGGCTGGATTGTGCGCACCCCTTCTGCTTATCCCCTGTGCACTGCACAATACCTATCTGTCAGGCATGCCGATGCTGTGGGAACTGCGGGATGATGTATCCACCCGCTTCGGTGTGAATTATCTTGGGGACAATCTCCGGCACGCGGTGGATTATTTTTTCGGGCTGTCCATTGAGCTGCTGAATGCGTGGTGGCTTTCGATCATCGGAGTCTTGGCCATCGGATGGGTGGGGTGCTCACTGTGGAGCAACCGGACTCGTTGGCGTGCGATGCCTCCTCACATCTTGGTTGTTTTGATTATGGGTTTGGGTGCGTTCGCCAATCTCGGTCTGTTGATGTTCTATTATTGGGGGCAGTTGGATGATACCATCGTCTCGCGATTGTCACTGCCGGTTTACGCCGTGCTGGCATTTGCAGTGGCATGGGTCGTGGGCCAAGTCCGTGATGCGTGGCAGCCGCGAGTGTGCGGCTGGCTGCTGACGGGAGCACTGTTGTGCTATCTGGGGCTGGGGCTGCGATCCACGGCCTACAACAACCCCCGTAATCAACTGGCCACCGAAATGACGTGGGAGGAGCAATGGGTTGCACAGCGTCCGCAGGTGTCTCGTCTGATAATCACGAACAAAACTGCGCTTAACTGGATTGGGCGGCTTACTTCGGCCATTCCTCTCTCAACGGTAAGGACAAAGGCGGACAAGGTGTGGTTTCACATGAAGGCCGGCACTTTTCGTGAGGTATTGGTGAGTCAGTATTATCGGCCGGTGGGGGCAGAGGGCGGTTTTGTGCTCGATCCCAAAGATACCCTCCCGGACTCGTTTGTGCTCGAACCGCTAACCGAGCGTCAGGTAGGCGGGAAGCTGTTGCGGATAAGTCGGGTGAGCGAGATACGGCTGCCGGCGGCACCTAAGGAGCTGCCTTCAAAATAATCTGGCGCTCTGCTCACTGGGTTTCCCCCGATAAAACGGACACGAGTTGAGCGTGAGTTATGGTTGGTTAGTTGAGGTTGGATTCGTAGGCGAGAGGACTTTTGAAGCCGAGGGCCGAGTGAAGGCGTGTTCGGTTATAAAAG
>JBAZBC010000020.1:0-89258 GCA_041671745.1 Opitutaceae bacterium
CGTCTGTGCCAGCGTGACGAATCTGATTAACTCTTCCATTGGGGTCGTGGTCCTCCAGGGCATAATGCCCCAAAGTGTAACCTACGTCCCCGGACTATCTGTCACCTAGGTCTCCGGATCATACCGTCGGCGGTCGCTCCGCTGATCGCCGAGTCGACCAGTTGGGCCGAGGTGAAACTGGCCGTCTGCCAGTCGGAAAACGTAAGCGCCGAGAGCAAGGACGGGGAGCACGCCAACCCAAAAACAAAAAAAGCGAGACGTGAATTCATGTGGGGGATGTTGGAATCACGGCCTCGTGGCTGCCCAAAAAAGGAGGGACGCACCTACTTGCGTCCCGTAACAGGCACCGCGAAGAGCCCACAAGAAGACGCTTTCGATGCGCCCCAATGCGGAGCGCGGTATCGATGCGTTTCTTGTGTCCTCTGAAATTCGCGGTTTCGTTACGGACAGCAGCCGAAGCTGCGCGAAAGGATGATGAGATTGTTATGTGTGCCGGATCAGTGCAGGGTTACCTGAAGCGTGAAATGCTTCACACATAGGAATGGTTATCGCAAGAGAACAAATGGACTTTCAGGGGGCAAAAATTCCCCAGGCAACTCAATCGGTTTACGGTCCGAATGCTATCAACCGCCTTCGGTTAATATCGTCCGACGTAAACCCGCCCGAATTAAACTCCGGGAATAATCCACCGTCTGCCTGCTCCTACCTCA
This sequence comes from Opitutaceae bacterium, assembly GCA_041671745.1. Taxonomy (GTDB): domain Bacteria; phylum Verrucomicrobiota; class Verrucomicrobiia; order Opitutales; family Opitutaceae; genus Rariglobus. Next base: position 711 of record JBAZBC010000020.1, read on the forward strand.
TATGAAATGGCACGCCCTACTCATCATCGTTCCACTCGCGACAGCCACCTGGCTCTTTTCACAATCGACTATGAAACCCACCCAAGCACCCGCAGATTCCAAAGACTCCACCTGCAGCTCGGCCTGCGGACTCCCCTCGAAGGTCATCATCGACATGTCCAAGGCCACCGTCCAGCGCACCGACGCCGAGTGGAAGAAGCTGCTCACGCCCCTCCAATTCAAGGTCGCCCGCCAACAGGGCACCGAGCCGCCCTTCCATAACGAATATTACGACAACCACGCCGACGGCGTGTATTTCTCCGTGTGCAGCGACACCCCTCTCTTTGATAGCAAAGATAAATTCGAGAGCGGCACCGGCTGGCCCAGCTTCACCAAATCCATCGAGCCCCTCTTTATCGTCGAAGATACCGACACCAGCTACGGCATGATGCGCACCGAAGTTCACGTCTCTGTCGACGGCGCACACCTCGGCCACGTTTTTAGCGACGGCCCCGCCCCCACTTACAAACGCTACTGTATCAACTCCGCCTCGCTCCGCTTCATGCCCCGCAAGGATTACGAAGTCTGGGTCGCCCAACATAAAACCACCACCCCTGCCACGACCGCCACGCCATGATCCCTCGCATCCCCCTCTTCCTCTGTGCCCTGGGCCTTGCCGCCCTTCCGTCACTCACCCGCGCCAATTCAGTCGTGCTTGGCGGCGGTTGCTTCTGGTGCCTCGATGCCGCCTATAAACTCAAAACCGGCGTGACGGAAGTCACCAGCGGTTATGCCGGCGGCACCGTCAAACACCCGACTTACCAACAAGTTTGCCAGGGCGACACCGGCCACGCCGAAGTCGTTAAAATCGACTACGATCCCGCCAAAATCAGCTTGGACGAGATTCTCGCCTTCTTCTGGAAGGTCCACAATCCCACGCAAGTCGGAGGCCAAGGCAACGACCACGGCACCCAATACCGGTCGATCATCCTCTACGCTGACGCCGCCCAAAAGGCCGCAGCCGAGAAATCCCTCGCCGAAGCCGTCCCCAAGTTCTCCAAACCCATCACCACCGAAATCGTTCCACTCACCAAGTTCTGGCCCGCCGAAGATTACCACCAAGACTACTTCGCCAAAAACCCTGATGCCGGTTATTGCCGCTACGTGATCCAGCCCAAGGTCGATAAACTCAAAAAAGAACTGGATCATAAACCGTAAACCCTCGTTTCACCCAGTTTAAGACCCTGTGCAAGGTCCGCTCCACCCGAGCGGACCTTCTTTGTTTTGGGGTCGGCTTGCAAACCCGTTGGTTGACATACCCACCCCCCATGCGCTCAACTCACCAATTCACGACTCGAATAACCCATTTATGAACTCGGAAGCCGTCTCTGCGCTCATCGCCAAAAATCCCTCCCTCAAGGCGTCCAAAGCCCAACTCGAAACCATGGAACCCGGTTCCTATGGCATTCATCGCAGTTGGGGTTTCGGCCAGATCAAGTCTTACGACGAGTCTTCGCAAAAGCTCATCATCGACTTCCAGAACAAAAAGGCCCACCCGATGGACCCCGCGTTCTGTATTGGCACGCTCCAAATTCTCCCTGCCAACCATCTTCTGGTTCGCAAGCAGACCGAGCCCGCCGTGATCACCAAACTGATCGCCGAAGATCCCGCCCAATTGCTGGTTGAAGGCCTCCAAGCCTACCCCAACAACGCCGCCACCGCGATCGAGATCGAGATCACCCTCGCCCAGGTTCTCGGCGAAGATAAATTTAAGAAATGGTGGTCCACCGCCAAGAAGGCCATCGCCAAGGACCCGCGCATCGCCGTCCCCGCGAAAAAGACCGAGTGCTACATCCTCCGCGAGACCCCCGTCTCCGCCGAGGACGAGATCATCGAGCAATTCAACGGCACCCGCTCCGCCCGCCGTCGTATCGCCCTCGCCGAGGACCTCGTCGCCGCTTCCGGATCCAAAGAGGTCAAGGGTGACCTCAACGCCATTCTCGTCGGTGTCTCCGAGTCCGTCAAAGACAGCAACCAGCTCGACGCCGCCGAACGCCTCTACGGCGCATTCATCCGCGACGCCCTTGCCCGCCAGGTCGGCGTCGATCCCGCCACCCTCGTTCCTTCCCAGGCCGAACTCGTCGGTAATGTCCGCGACCTCGTCGACATCGCCGAAAAGATCCCCGTCCAGTTCCAAGGCCGTTTCCTCGACCTGATCAAGGACACGCACCCCATCGAATACCGCGACGCCGCCTTCACGCTGCTAAAGACCTCGCAGGGCAAATTCACCACGGAGTGCATCAACTTCCTCGTTGAGAACGGTCACGCCGACGAACTCGCCACCGCCCTCAAGCGCTGGCAGATCGAGCAGAACCTGCGCGCCCCCGTCCTCCTCTGGATCGTCAAGAACCGCCACTCGAAGAAATTCGCCAAGCTGCTCAACGACCTCATCACCCCCCGCCTCCTCAGCGCGATCTTCTTCGCGATCGACTACGAGGCACTCCAGGCCGCCAGCGCCCGCCGCATCCCGCTCGGTGACATCCTCTCCGAGGACACCGACCTCATCGCCGACCTCCTTTCGACGGCCGACCCCGAGACCGCCCGCGATCTCGCGAACGCCCTCATGCTCAACCAAGGCTTCGAGGAGCTCACCAAGAAGTCGCTGCTCGCCCGCTTCATCAAGATTTTCCCCGGCATTCAGTCGATTGTCGCCAAGGACGCCGAGTCCAACGAGGAACAGATTCTCGTCTCCCGCGAGAGCTACGAAGCCAAGCGCATCGAATACGAGACCATCGTCTCCAAAAAGATCCCGGAAAACTCCAAGGCCATCGCCACCGCCCGCGAGCACGGCGACTTGAAGGAAAATTCCGAATACAAGATGGCGAAGCAGGACCAGACCGTTCTCATGGCCCAAAAAGGCCAGCTCGAGAAGGATCTCAGCCGCGCCCGCATCACCGACTTCAAGGAAGCCACCAACGATCAGGTCAGCGTCGGCAGCGTGGTCGCAATCGCCGCCGGCTCCAACGGCAAGACCGCCACCTACACGCTCCTCGGTGCATGGGACAGCGATCCGGAGAAGAACATCCTCGCCTACAAGACCCCGCTCGGCCTCGCCCTCCTCGGCAAGAAGGTCGGCGACACTGTCTCGGTGAAGATCGGCACCTCCGAAGAAGCCTACACCATCAAGTCCATCGGTCGCTACATCGACGGCCGCTAAACCGGTCCGTCATCCGTCCGAAAAAAAGCCGCCTGCAAAGGCGGCTTTTTTGTGCTCCTGAATCAATGCTTTCTACAACGCCAGCCCCGGCTCGATGCCGAGCGCAGCCAGTGGAACGACAGGCTGGACCGAAGGATCAATCCACGCCGCAAAAGCAATCATGCCCGCGTTGTCCCCCGTGTGTTTCGGCTCCGCCGCGAGCAACGGAATCCCATCCTCCTTCGCCACTCGTCCCAACGCGGCGCGCAGCGTCTGGTTGTTCGCCACGCCGCCGGATAATCCCAGACTGCGAAACCGCTCGCGCTCCAACGCCAGCGTGGTCTTGCGCACCAGCGCATCGACGACCGCCTGCTGATAACTCGCACACAAATCGTCCATGCGTGCCGCTATCTCCACCGGCGTCATTTTTTCCAATTGGTAACGCAGGCTCGTCTTGAGTCCGGAAAAACTAAACCCGAGATCACTGCGCGGACCGATGCCGCGCGGAAAATCGAATGCCGCCGGATTCCCTCGCAACGCACGTTTCTCGATGAGCGGCCCTCCCGGATATCCAAGCCCGAGCAACTTCGCCCCTTTGTCGAGCGCCTCGCCCGCCGCGTCGTCACGCGTGGAGGAAACCACCGTGATGCGTCGCGCCTGATCCAGCGTGAACAACAACGTATTCCCGCCTGAAACCACCAAACCGAGATGCGGCAACAAGGCCTCGAAGCGCGCATCAAACTCCGCCGGATTCTCCGCATGCACCGCGATAAACGGTGAAAACACATGCCCGCGCAGGTGATTGACGCCGACCAACGGCACGCGCCAAGCCAGTGCCAGTGACTTCGCCGCCGCCACCCCGATGGCCAGACAACCCGCCAGTCCGGGACCATGCGTGACCGCCACCCGGTTCACCGCATCAAAACCCGACGTCTCCCGCACGCGCTCCAGCAGCGGGCCGAGATTGCGCAGATGCTCGCGAGTGGCGAGATCGGGCACGACTCCGCCATAGCGTCCGTGTAACGCGATCTGGCTGTGTATCCATTCGCCGGTGATCCCGAGGGCCGGATCAAACAACGCGACCGCCGTCTCGTCACAGGAACTCTCGATCGCCAGAATCATGGCTGTTTCACCGCCACCGGTGAGCCCGCCGGATGGTTGCCTCGGGCATCCAGAATCAATGCCGATTCAAGCACCGCGACCGCCGCGTCCAACTGCCGGTCGGGCGTCGGATCGATGTTAAAGCGCGCCTTGAACTCATCCGGATCGGTCATGTCTTCGCGCGAACGCTGGATGCGGGCGCTTTCGTCCTCGGCGGGTGACATGACGATTTCCACATCAGGCCTCACACCCTTTTCGTGAATGGTCACTCCGCTCGGAGTGTAGTAACGGGCGGTGGTGAGACGGAGCCCCTCGCCATCACGCAAAGGCAGGATCGTCTGCACCGATCCCTTGCCGAAAGAACGCTCGCCGATGATGACCGCACGCCGCGTGTCCTTGAGCGCACCGGAAACAATTTCGGCCGCGCTGGCGCTGCCCGCGTTGATCAACACGACCACTGGCAAGGTAAGCCGGGGCTCGGGAGCGGAGGCCTTATACACATCGCGATCCTCAGGCTTCCGTCCCTGGGTATAAACGATCAACTCCCCCTTGTTGAAAAACGGCTCGGCCACTTCCACGGCGGCACTGAGCAGACCGCCCGGATTGTCACGCAGGTCAATGATCAGCGCCCGCATGTCCTGGTCGTTGAGTTTATTGAGCGCGTCGATGAACTCCTCGCCCGTGCGTTCGGAAAATTGGGTGATCTGCACATAGCCGATACCGTCGGGCCGCATGTGAACGTCGCGCACGCTCTCCACCTTGATGCGCTCACGTGTGATCGTGACTTCAAAATCCTTCGTCGAGGACGGACGCGTAAACCCAATCTTGACCTTGGAACCGGGTTTGCCGCGCAACCGGCCGACCACGTCGTCGAGTGACGGCTTCTCCAGCTTGGCGCCCTCGATACTCACAATGATGTCACCGCGCAGGATACCCGCTTTCGCCCCCGGAGTTCCGGCGATCGGCGCGATGACGACGACGTTACCGTTGCGCAACTCGACCTGCACGCCGATGCCTCCAAATTCACTGCTGATCTCCTCCTCGAGCATCTTGTAATCGCGCGCATTCATATACTCCGAATGCGGATCCAGTGACTCCACGATGCCACGCAGCGCCGACTCGGTGAGTTTGGGCAATGCAGCCTTGTCGGCATCAACATAGTTCTCGTTGACGATATTCAGGACCTCTCGCACGTAGCGTGACGATTGCTCCAACTCGCGATTGGGCCAAAAGCCCCACGACGCAGCCATCCGCACCACGCTCAGAGAGAACAGGGTGCCAAGGAAAACGCCGGCCGCGATCATCAGAATGCGTTTGAGCATCTGTGGCACTGTGGCCAACTCATCGCCTTTGTAAATGGGATCATCACCGACACTTTCGCCGCAATTCACCGCCGCCTTCCAGGAACGCGCCGGTGCCGGCGGCGTGCTGACCTTTGCCGGGTTCATGGAACTGGCCCTCTACCACCCGGCATTGGGATATTACCGCCAGACCCGAAATCGCGTCGGCTATGGTCAGGGCACAGACTTCTACACCGCCACCAGCTCCGGCACGATTTTCGGCGAAATGGTCGCCGCTGCCTGCGTCACCCTGCTGGGCGGCACCGACCAAGCCCGCGAACACACCTTCGTGGAAATCGGCGCCGAACCTGCCGGCGGAGTGCTCACCGGCGTTGCACACCCGTTTGCAGGGACCCGCACGGTGCGCGTGGGCGAAGCACTGGAAATCAGCGGCCCGTGCGTAGTGTTCTCCAATGAGCTTTTCGACGCTCAGCCACTGCGACGTTTTGTGCGCCGAGGCATGGCTTGGCGGGAACTGGGGGTGCAACTCAAAGACGGTATCCTCAGCGAAATTGAACTGGGTGAAGTCACCGCCGAATGGCTTCCGGGCTCCGTAAACGAAGGCTATGTCTTCGATGCCCCTCAGGCGGCTGCGGAACTGGCGGTTGCCATCGCCGCACAACCATGGACCGGACTCTTCGTGGCCTTTGATTACGGAAAATCCCTGTCCGAACTCGCTACCGACACGCCTGCCGGCACGGCCCGAGCCTACTTTCAGCATAAACAATCCAACGATCTGTTTGCACAACCCGGTGAACAGGACCTTACCGGCCATGTATGCTGGGACTGGCTGACAACCGCTCTCGACCAATCCGGCTTCCGCCCAACCACGGTGGAGTCGCAGGAGTCCTTCTTCATCCATCATGCCGGCGAGTTTGTTGCACACGCCATGGCCGCGGAGGCCTCCCGCCTGAGTCAGCGCAAACTCGCCCTGATGCAGTTACTCCATCCTTCCTACCTCGGGCAAAAATTTCAGGTTCTCCACGGTCTACGCAAAAAGGTGTGACTTTGCCCTTGCTTCGGATTGGCCCCGACTTTTATCTCTGACCCTTTAACAACCTTTCATATGGCCAGAATCTGCGCAATCACCGGCAAACGTCCTACCAAGGGCTCCATCATTCACCGTAAGGGTCAGTCGAAGAAGAGCGGCGGCATCGGCACGCACATCACGACGATCACCAAACGCAAGTTCCGCCCGAACCTGCAGAAGATCCGCATCAAAACCGCCAACGGCGGCACGAAGCGCGTCCTCGTCTCTGTTAAGGCCATCAAGGCCGGCCTCGTCGAGAAGGTCTAAGCACCTATCCCTTCGCTTTTAAAGCCCGCGACCTTCAGTGGTCGCGGGCTTTTTTGTGTCCGTATTCCTCCCGTAGGGTCGCCGCTCGTCGGCGGACCGTGAACGAAACGCCCTAACGATCAATTTCACGATCCACCGGCAAACAGCGCCCCACCCTCCCCGACTTGTCCAAAAAAAAGCGGCCCCACCCAAAGGTGGAGCCGCTTTGAAAAAGAAAACATGCGAGGCTCATAACAAGCCCCGCATGGATTGAACCAAAGGTTAGGCAGTCGGAACCGAGGCGATCGTCTTGAGCACGCGGGAAGCGATGTCGTAAGGATTGCCGGCGGAGTTCGGACGACGGTCCTCGAGGTAGCCCTTGTAGCCGTTGTTCACAAAGCTGTGGGGGACACGGATCGAGGCACCACGGTCGGCGATGCCATAGGAGAACTTGTCGATAGCCTGGGTCTCGTGGAGACCGGTGAGGCGCAGGTGGTTGTCCGGGCCGTAGACCGCGATGTGCTCGGCGGTGAACTTGGAGAACGCAGCCATGAGCTTCTCGAAGTAGTCCTTGCCGCCAACTTCACGCATATACTTCGTGGAGAAGTTACAGTGCATGCCGGAACCGTTCCAGTCGAGGGGCTCAGAGTAGGCACCGAGGATCGGCTTGCAGTGGAACTCGACGTCAACCTGATATTTTTCGCAGAGACGGAGCAAAAGGTAGCGAGCCATCCACACTTCATCGGCGGCCTTCTTGGAGCCCTTGCCGAAGATCTGGAATTCCCACTGACCCTTGGCCACTTCGGCGTTGATGCCTTCATGATTGATTCCACAGTCCAAGCAGAGATCGAGATGCTCTTCAACGATCTGACGGGCAATATCGCCCACATATTTGAAGCCCACACCCGTGTAGTAAGGGCCTTGGGGGGACGGGAAGCCACCTTCGGGGAAACCGAGGGGACGACCATCCTGATAAAAGAAATACTCCTGCTCGAAGCCGAACCAAGTGTTCTCATCATCGATGATGGTGGCGCGGGAATTGGTGGGATGCGGGGTCTTTCCGTCCGGCATCATGACTTCGCACATCACCAACGCACCGTTCTTACGGGTGCTGTCGGGATAAACGGCGACCGGCTTCAGCACGCAATCGGAGCTGCGGCCTTCGGCCTGTTTCGTCGAGCTGCCGTCAAAGCCCCAGAGGGGAAGTTCTTCGAGCTTCGGGAAGCTGGCGAATTCCTTGATCTGAGTTTTGCCGCGCAGTCCGGCAACGGGCTTGTAGCCGTCGAGCCAGATGTATTCCAGTTTGTATTTAGCCATAGAGTTAGGTCGTTTGGGTGGAGGGCTTACGAGGTGCTCCGTAGAAGGGGTTATGCCCTGTGAAACACACCATAAATGCGGTTTTCACATGAGCACCTTGCATGCCATAGGCAATCCGAACTTGGCGTCCTTTTGGTGATTTCCGCATGGATCCACATAGACGCCAGTCACCTGTAAAAACTCCCGCTTGCCAGAACCTCATCAGGAGCGAATGGTCTACCGTCAGTCCCTTCTCATGCACGAAGTCAAAGACACCGCCCGCGCCCTTGTGCGCATCGGCTACGACGGCCGGGTCCACAAGACCTTTCGCGGCCACCAGGCCAAGGAACGTTTCGAGAACGAGGTCCTTGTGCTTAAATATCTTGAAAAACAGGGCTGTGATTTTGTCCCTCGCCTTCTAGAGGTCGATACCGACGCCCTCAAGTTCATCACCACCAACTGCGGTATTCGGGTGGATTACCTCGGAGCGGACCGAATGAAGGAGATTTATTCCGAACTTGAACACTACGGCGTCCGCCATGACGACGCCTTCATGCGCAACATCACCTATCGCTCCTCCGACGGCCGGTTTTGCATCATCGACTTCGAATACGCCACCCTCCTCGACGGCAGTAACCACCCACCCGAACAAACCGGCTGAATCCGTGCCCAATTTTGTCCATCACCCCGGACGCACTGCTCAAATATGAGCAGAATTCATCTCACCTAAGCCGCAATGCCCCCGCCCGCTTCAACTATAACCACCGCTCCTGCCATACTCTGGTCGGGCCTCACGGATAAAGGTCCTGTCCGACTCAATAACGAAGACGCCTTCCTGGGCGTGACCTTCGATGGCCACGAGGTGCGCTATCTCGGCAAGACTGGTATTTCGTCGATGGCTTCGGCTGATTTCGTCTTCGCGGTGAGCGATGGCATGGGTGGCGCCAAATCCGGTGAATTCGCCAGCCGCATCGCGGTTGAAAAAATCACCAAGCTCCTGCCCAAGGGATATCGCCTGTCGGCGAGTGGTATGACCAGCGGTTTCAACGATTTGTTAACCGAACTTTTTGAAGCGATTCATCACGAGCTTCTCAAACTCGGCCAGGCCTACGAGGAGTGCTTAGGCATGGGCGCCACGTTGAGCCTGTGCTGGTTTTCTCCCGAGTGGATGTATTTCGCCCACATTGGAGACAGTCGTATTTACTACCTGCCCAAAGAAGGTGGCATGACCCAGATCACCCACGATCATAGTCAGGTCGGCTGGATGAGACGCGCCGGCCAGCTCAATGAACGCGAGGCTCGTAATCATCCGCGTCGCAACGTCCTCAATCAAGTTCTCGGCGGCGGAAATCAGTTTATTGATCCACACATCGGCGCGGTCGCCTACAGTCCCGGCGACCGCTTTATGATCTGCTCCGACGGGCTCATCGACGGCCTCTGGGATCACCACATCGAGGAACTCATCCGCACCCCCGCCCCGGCGGGCCAAGAGACGCTCTCGATGGCGCAACGCCTCATCAACGCCGCACTGGAAAACTCCAGTCAGGACAATATCACCGCCATCGCGCTCGATATCCTCCCGGGCACGTCTTGAAAGGCATACTCTGTGCAGCCCGAAGCGATACCGATGAACTTTCTTTTCGTCTACGGCACGCTCAAGCGCGGGTGCAAAAACCATGCGCATATCGCCGGCCAAACCTACCAGGGCGAAGCCCGCTCCGAACCGGGCTACCGGCTCTACGACCTGGGCGATTATCCGGGCATGGTCGTCGATACCTCAGACACGGAGGGAGTGACCGGCGAACTCTGGTCGGTAGACAACGCCGCACTCGCCCGGCTGGATGAATTTGAAGGCCTAAACGAAGGCCTTTACCGGCGCGTTGCGATCAAACTGCTCACGACTTCCGCACCAATCACGGCACACACCTATCTCTACGCTCGTGATCCCGGATCGCTCCGCATCGGCAACACTTGGCGGGAAAAGTAACAGCAGCCACTCACCCCTTGAGTGCCTTTTTCGGGGTTCGCGCAACCTTCACGAATTTTGCACGAAACAGCTCTTCGAGCGTATCGCGCACATCGGTCGGAATTCGCCCGATAAGCTCATCCAACTTGGGCAGGTTCCGCTTCTCGGCTTCCGCCTCGGCGGCGGCTTCCGCTGCTTCACGAGCTGCCTTTGACGACAACGTCTCGCCTCGATCCACCACTTCGGCCCGCATGGCGGATTCTGCTGCTTCATCCGGCCACACCGGGCCTTCCTCGTCAAAGTTCGGTGCGCCGGTCGCCCCCGTAGTCGCCGTCGCGGCGGCAATCGCCGCCACCTCGACCGACGGGATGTGGGGTTGCACCTCGGCACCACCGTCTTCGTCGGGCGCATCCGGATCAGTATCCGCCCCCTCGATCAACGGCTGGGCGCTCTTCGCCACTTCGATGGCGAGCACCAGCCGTGATTCCAACCGGTCAATCAGTCCTTTTTTTTTTCGCTGTCAGCTTCGGGTGAAGCAGACACAGCGGGAGATTCTTCCGCCAGCGCGGCCAGTTCCTTGATGAGCGAATCGATCGCCCGCGAACGGCTGGCTTCGACCGCCTTCAACAAGGTCACCTCAAAATTGATTTTCTCGGCCAACCCGAGCTTCACGCCACCCTCGCCTTCGCGCAGACCGTCGAGCAGGCGCGTGAGCTGCTCGGTCGTCATGGACACGCCGCCGAGTTTGTCGCTGCGACCACCCTTGGCGATGGCATCAAGGAGCGCGTTGCGCACCAACGCCTGCATGTCGGTAAGCAACCGCACCAAATCACGACCGCTTTCATCGCACTCGTCCACGATGGCGATGATCTTCTGATGATCGCCGGCCGCCACGGCTCCGGCCAGCGCGGTGATTTTCTCGCCCGAAACAAGCCCGTAAACATCGAGCACGTCGGGCTCGGAAATCTCCGTTCCGCAGAACGAAATCATCTGGTCGAAGATCGACTGCGCATCGCGCATACCACCATCGGCCATGCGGGCGATGCACGCCAGCGCTTCGGGCGTAACTTGGATCTTTTCCTCGATCGCGATGGTTTGCAGACGCCCGACGATCAGCTCCGACGGAATCGGCTTCAGGTCGAAGCGTTGGCAGCGCGAGAGAATCGTCGGCAGCACCTTCTGCACGTCGGTCGTCGCAAAGACGAACTTCACGTGTTCGGGCGGTTCTTCGAGGGTCTTCAACAAGGCGTTGAACGCCTGGTTGGAGAGCATGTGCACCTCGTCGATGATGTAGATCTTGTATTTGCCCTGGGTCGGCGCGTAACGCACGTCGTCGCGCAGATCGCGGATCTGGTCCACCGAGTTGTTCGAGGCACCGTCGATCTCGATCACGTCCATCGACGTGCCATCGGTGATCGACTGCACGGCGGGATCCTTGGGATCGAAGTCGGCATTGGGTCCATCGGTGCAATTGAGCGCCTTGGCAAAAATACGCGCGGTCGAGGTCTTGCCCGTGCCACGCGGTCCCACGAAGAGGTAGGCGTGGGCGATACGGTTGCGGCCGATGGCGTTGCGCAGGGTGCGCACGACGTGGTCCTGCCCGACGACGTCGGCAAACGTCTGAGGGCGCCACTTGCGCGCGATGACCTGGTAGGACGAAGACACTGGCCGTTAGTGCATGGCGGTTCTCCGCCGGTGCAACCGAAAACTCAGCCGAAAAACACGAACGCTCCGCCGCATTTGACTCTGTGCCCGGCTCACGCTTCCATCCACCGACTTAATTGATGGCCGACTTCCTCGACAACACCCCGAAAAAAGATCCGAAACGCGTCGAACGCGCCTACTTGGTAGGCGTCCAGACCTCCAAGATGGTGCCGGGCGAAGCCGAGGAACTCCTCAACGAACTCCAAGAGCTCGTCGAAAACCTGCTCATCACCGTCGTCGGTCGCAACCTCGTGAACCTGCGCGCCCCCACCCCTGCCACGCTCGTCGGCAGCGGCAAGGCCGAGGAGATCGTCGCCGCCGCCAAGGCGCTCGACTGCGATGTCATCGTGTTCGACGAACAACTCTCGCCCGCCCAGCAGCGCAATTGGGAAAAACTCGCCGAGATCGCCGTCATCGACCGCCAGGAAGTCATCTTGGATGTGTTCGCCGATCGCGCGCAAACCCGCGAAGCCGTCATTCAAGTCGCCTTGGCCCGCATGGAATACTCCCTGCCCCGGCTCACCCGCGCCTGGACCCACTTGTCCCGCCAAGGCGGCGGCAAGGGCGGCATGGGTGGTGAAGGCGAAACCCAACTCGAGCAGGACCGCCGTCTCGTCAACGACCGCATCACCCGCCTCAAACGCGAATTGGTCGACGTGCGTAAACAACGCGGCGTGCAGCGCCACAAACGCCAGCGCGTCCCCGTGCCCACTGCGGCCATTGTCGGCTACACCAACGCCGGCAAATCCTCCCTGCTCAATACGCTCACCGGCGCGCATGTCCTCGCCGAGGACAAGCTCTTCGCCACACTCGATCCCACCACGCGACAACTGCTCCTGCGCGGCAATCAGAAACTGCTCGTCACCGACACGGTCGGTTTCATCCGCCGCCTGCCGCACGGTCTCGTCGAAGCATTTAAGGCCACACTCGAAGAAGCGTTGGTGGCCGATTTTCTCATTCACGTGCTCGACGTGACCGCGCCCAACCTCGCCGCCCACCATACGACTACGATGGACGTTCTCAAGGAACTCGGTGCCGAGGAGGGCAAACGCATCATCACCGTCTTTAACAAGGTCGACGCCGCCACCGAGGCGCAGATCAACATCGCCCATCTGCTCGCTCCCGATGGCATCTTCTTAAGCGCACGCACCGGCAAGGGTCTCGACGGGTTGGTTGACCACTGTCTCGAGCTGATCGCCGATGCCTTCGGGTCTCTCCAACTGTTCATCCCTCGTAGTCGCTATGACTTGATCGCCCGCCTTCACGCGATCGGACACATCCAGAGCGAGGAACAGGAGGACGATGGCGTGCGTCTTCACGTGCGCATCCCACCGGCACAGATCGCTCCCTTTGCGGCGTTCATCACTCCGGCCACCGCCGCCACAAAATAGCAAGCGGCAGACCGGCCCGTGACCGGGCTCAGAGCACCACGAGGTTGTCACGGTGGACGACCTCGAATCGTTTGCGACCGGGATAACGCGGCTTGAGTTCATCGCTCGACCGGCCCGCGATGGACCGCACCTCGTGGTCGTCGAAAGCAACGACTCCGCGCGCGATGATTTTCCCGTCGGCATCGAGAATATTGACGATGTCGCCGGTCGAAAAACTACCGGTCACTCCGGTCACTCCGATGGCCAGCAAGCTGCGGCCTTGGTCACGGAGCACGGGAACCGCATCGGCATTCAAAGTGATGCCGCCATGCGGACGCTGAAAATAAGCGAGCCAACGCTTTTTCGCGTCGAGCGGGATGCCACTGGGCACAAAAAATGTGCCGGGCCCCGTGCCGCCCAGCAGTCGTGCGATGATGTCGGGCTCGGCTCCGCTGGCGATGAACACGCCACAACCCGCCCGCACGGCGAGCTTGGCGGCGGTGATCTTTGAAATCATCCCGCCGGTCGCCGTGATGTCGGTCGTGCCGCCGGCCATGGCCTCGATCTCCGGAGTGATTTTTTCCACGACCGGAATGATCAGCCCGGTGCCTTTCATGTCGATGAGGCCCGGCGCGGTCGAAAGAATCAGCAGGTGCTGCGCACCGGTGAGGCTGGCGACCATGGCAGACAGCGTGTCGTTGTCGCCAAACTTGATCTCGGCCGCACTCACCGTGTCGTTCTCGTTGATGATCGGAATGGTCCCGTAAGCGATGAGCTCCTCCAAACACGCTTTGACACCGAGGTGGCGGTCACGGTTTCGCAGGTCCTCATGGGTGAGCAGCACCTGTGCGGCCGTCATGCCGTGGGGATTAAAGCCGCGTTGCCAGGTCTGCATCAGCAGCGACTGACCGATGGCGGCACAGGCCTGCTTTTTGGAGACGTTGGAGGGTTTTCGTTTCAACCCAAGCACCCCCATGCCCAACCCGACCGCACCGGACGATACCACAATCACCTCGGTGCCGACGGCACGCAGCGCGGCTACACCGGCAGAGAGATCGGCAATGCGTTGGGCATTGAGCTGGCCGATTCCCGAAGTGAGCACTCCGGTGCCCAGCTTGATGACAACACGCTTGGGATGGTTGGTTTTCACGCTCAGCGAAAATTTACTGAAGGAGCCCTCGGGAAAGAGCCCTGTCATTTCAACGAAAACTCAGACCGTAAGCAGGTCCTTTTCCTTCGTGGCGAGGTGCTTGTTGACCTCCTCGATGGACTTGTCGGTAAACGTCTGGATGTCCTTCTCGGTGCGCTTGGCTTCGTCTTCCGGCAGCTTGGCCTTTTTGACGGACTCGAGGCAGTCACGACGAACATTGCGAATCTGCACGCGGCCCTCTTCGGCGAGTCGGTTGGCCACCTTCACGAATTCCAAACGGCGCTCGCGGCTCATGTCGGCGAGTGGGATACGCACAAGCGCGGAATCAACCGAGGGGTTGAACCCAAGATTGGCGATCTGAATGGCCTTGGCGATGGCCTGTGTAAGCCCCTTGTCCCAAGGCTGGATCACGATCTGGCGGGCGTCGGGCGTGGAGATGGCGGCGCAGTCCTTGATACGCATCATCGATCCATAGGCCTCGACCATGATTCCCTCGACCATCGAGGGATTGGCTTTGCCAGTGTGAATATTGGAAAACTCGTGGAGGGTATGCTCCACAGCTTTTTTCATTTTGGACTGAGTTTCGGAGAGGATGGCTTGGGACATGGGAACTCTAAAATTTGAGGGTTAAAAACTGATGGCTGAATCAACCGTGAACCAGCGTGCCGATTTTCTGGCCGGTGACCGCCTTGCCGATCGCACGAGGATCATTGAGATCGAACACGAGAATGGGAACGTTGTTATCCAGACAGAGCGAGAACGCCGTCGAATCCATGACGTTGAGACGCTGGCGGAGCGCGTCGATAAAGGTGATCTCCTCGTATCTGACCGCGTCGGGGAATTTCTTCGGGTCTTTGTCGTAGATACCGTCCACCTTGGTGGCCTTCATGATGATGTCGGCATGCATCTCGGACGCACGCAGAGCGGCCGTGGTATCGGTGGAGAAATAGGGATTGCCGGTGCCGGCGGCGAAGATGACGACACGGCCTTTTTCGAGGTGACGCATGGCGCGGCGAAGGATGAACGGCTCGGCGACCTGGTTCATCGGGATGGCGCTTTGGACGCGGGTGGAGACGCCCATTTTTTCAAGGCAGTCCATCAGCGCGAGCGAGTTGATGACCGTGGCGAGCATACCCATGTAGTCACCCGTGGTGCGGTCCACGCCGCGCTTCTCGCCTTGCAGGCCGCGGAAGATGTTACCGCCGCCGATCACAACGCACACCTGCACGTCCATGTCGCGGATTTCCTTCACTTGGGCGCAGATGCGTTCAAGCACGCCGGCATCGATGGGATTGTTGGATTTCCCGCTCAAAACTTCGCCGCTCAGCTTGAGCACGATGCGTTTATACTTGGTCGTGGCCTTGGTAGCCGGAGTGTCACTCATGCCTCGGAGGAAACGTCGCGCCAAAGTCGGCGTCAATGCGCGAGATGAATACAGTCGATATGCAAACGAACACAAAAAAGGCGGCCCCGATAAAGGCCGCCCAAAAAACACCCGGAGATGTTGATTACTTGGCGGCTGCGGCCGCCTTGATGAGTTCCACAAAGCTGCGGGATTCAAGGGCCGCGCCACCGATGAGGCCGCCATCGATGTCCTTTTGGGCAAGGAGTTCGGGCGCGTTGGACGGTTTCATAGAGCCGCCGTAGAGGATGCGCACCTTCTGGGCGACCGCATCACCGAACAGCTTCACCAGCAGGCTGCGGATAAACGCATGCACTTCCTGTGCCTGCTCGGTCGTGGCAACCTTGCCGGTGCCGATGGCCCACACGGGCTCGTAGGCAATGACGACGCTGGTCGCGAGGTCCTTGCTCACGCCTTCGAGGCCGGCTTCGAGCTGGGTCTGCACGACCTTCAGCGTATGGCTGGCTTCGCGCTCGGCGAGGGTCTCACCAACGCAGAGGATGGGCTTCAGCTGGTTCTTGAGGGCGGCGAGCACCTTTTGGTTAACGAAAGCGTCGGTATCACCGAAGTAGGTGCGGCGTTCGCTGTGACCAACGATGACGTAGTTAACGAACAGGGCGCGGAGCATCTCGGCGGAGATTTCGCCGGTGTAGGCACCGCTCTTTTCGGGGTGCAGGTTTTGCGCACCGAGTTTCACAGTGGAACCGTCGAGCGCCTTGCCGGCGGTTTCGAGGGAGGTAAAGGGAGGGCACACGACGACATCGACGTCGGTCTGCTTGCCGACCTCAGCGATGATCTCCTGCACGAGCACGGAGGCGTCGGCGGAGGTCTTGTTCATCTTCCAGTTACCGGCGATGAGTTTTTTGCGAATAGACATGGTTTTTAGAAGTAGCGGGTAGTGAGTAGCGGGTAGCGAGTAGGTTTTCAGAAGCGAGTAGCGTGCCGAATGCTCGCTACTCGCTCCCCACCACCCGCTACTTTGGAAAAGCTTTAGCTTTCCAAGAATACAACGCCAGGGAGGGCCTTGCCTTCGAGGAACTCGAGGGAAGCGCCGCCGCCGGTGGAGCAGTGGGTGACTTTCTTGGCCACACCGAATTTCTTGGCGGCCGTGGCGGTGTCGCCGCCGCCGACGATCGTGGTCGCGCCGTTGGCGGTGGCCTGGGCGATGGCATCAGCCATGGCCTTGGTGGCACCGGCAAACTTGTCGAACTCGAACACGCCGGCCGGTCCGTTCCAGATGATGGTCTTGGACGCAAGGATGGCCTGACGGTAGAGCTCGATGGACTTCGGACCGGCATCGAGGCCGGACCAACCGTCGGGAATACCCGTGGAGAGATCGGCGGCCTGGGTGTTGGCGTCGGGCGAGAAAGCGTCGGCGCAAACGAAGTCGATCGGGAAGATCAACTCGACATTGCGAGCCGCAGCCTTGGCGACGAGCTCTTCGACGATCTTGGCACCTTCCGGATCGAATAGGCTGCCGCCGATGGGCGTGCCGCGAAGGATCTTGTGGAAGGTGTAGGCCATGCCGCCGCCGATGATAATCTTGTCGGCCTTATCCAGCAGGTTTTTGATGAGCGGGATCTTGTCGGCGATCTTGGCTCCGCCGAGGATGGCCAGCAGCGGACGGTCGGGATTGTCCAAGACCTTGGCGAAGGCCTTGAGTTCGGCTTCCATGAGGAAACCGGCGGCCTTGATTGGCAGCGTGACGCCGACCATGGAGCTGTGGGCGCGGTGGGCGGTGCCGAAGGCGTCATTTACGTAAACGTCGGCGAGCTTGGACAGACCGGCCCGGAACTTGGTGACCTTGGCCGGATCGGCCTTGGTGGAGGTGCCGTCCTCATTCTTGACCTTGCCTTCTTCCTCGATGTGGAAGCGGAGGTTTTCAAGGAGGAGAACCTGACCGGGCTTAAGCGCGGCGGCGGCAGCTTCGGCAACGGGACCTACGCAATCGGCAACGAAGGCTACGGGCTTGCCGAGGAGTTTTTCCAATTCGACGGCGACGGGCTTGAGCGAGAACTTCTCGATCACCTGGCCATCCGGACGTCCGAGGTGGCTGGCGAGAACGACAGACGCGCCTTTTTCGAGGGCGTATTGGATCGTGGGCAGCGCGGCGGCGATGCGGGCGTTGTTGGTGATGGCACCGGTCTTCTTGTCCTGGGGGACGTTGAAGTCGACGCGCATGAACACGCGTTTACCGGCGAGATCGAGGTCGCGGATGGTTTTGAATTTGGCCATGTTGAGAAAAGGAAAAACCGCGAAGGTCGCGAAGAGGCGCGAAGAAGTTGGAACTTCGCGTGCTTCGCGCCCTTCGCGGTTTTATAGTTTGGACTTGGGCTGGATTAGAGCTTGGCGGCGATCTTCTTGGTGAGATCAACGACGCGGTTGGAATAGCCCCACTCGTTGTCATACCAGGACACGAGCTTGAAGAACTTGCTGTTCAGCTCGACGCAGGAACCGGCATCAAAGATGGAGGAGTGCTTGTCGTGGATGAAGTCAGAGGAGACGACCTCGTCGGTGGTGTAGGCCAAGATACCCTTCAGGTAGGTCTCGCTGGCGTTCTTCATCGCAGCGCTGATCTCCTTGAGGGAGGTTTCCTTAGTGGACTTGAAGGTCAGGTCGACGACCGAGACGGTCGGGGTCGGCACGCGGAAGGCCATACCGGTGAGCTTGCCTTTGACGGCGGGGCACACGAGGGCGGTGGCTTTGGCGGCACCGGTGGTCGAGGGGATGATGTTCTGAGCGGCGGTGCGGCCACCCTTCCAATCCTTCTTGGACGGGCCGTCCACGGTCTTCTGCGTGGCGGTGTAGGAGTGAACGGTGGTCATCAGTCCTTCCTCGATGCCGAAGCCTTCCTTGAGGAGAACGTGCACGACCGGCGCGAGGCAGTTCGTGGTGCAGGAGGCGTTGGAGATGATGCTGTGGACGGCAAGGTCGAGCTTGTCGTCATTGACGCCCATCACGATGGTGATGTCTTCGCCCTTCGCAGGAGCGGAGATGATGACCTTCTTGGCACCGGCGGTGATGTGGCCCTTGGCCTTCTCAGCCTCGGTGAAGAGACCGGTGGACTCGATGACGAGATCAACACCGAGCTTGGCCCAGGGGAGGTCGGCGGGGCTCTTGGCCGAGACGACGAGGATGTCCTTGCCGTTCACGACGAGAACGTCGTCTTCAGCTTTGTCCGGGGAGGACTTTTTAGAGGAGACTGTGCCCTGGAACTTGCCCTGGGTAGAGTCGTATTTGACGAGATAGGCGAGGTTGTCGGCCGGGACGATGTCACCGACGGCGACGACGTCGAGGGTGGTTCCGAGCAGACCTTGTTCAACAAGGGCGCGGAACACGAGGCGACCAATACGACCAAAACCGTTAATTGCGACTTTTACTGCCATGGGAGGGATCCGTTTCTATGAGTTATATTGCTGATTCAGGTTAACCCGTATCTTGCGGACGCGGGAAGACGATGGAAGGTGGCGGGGAGCCCGTTGGCAAGGGTTTTGGCTGTGCATATGCTGGTAAACTCCCTGCGTATATTGCCAGTAGATGGAAGGCGTTAAGATTCGCGAATCCACAGCCCGCATCCAAGCGCAGGCACAAAAAGCTCGCCGTCCACCGGTTGGAGAACCGCCCCCTGAGCGTTTTCACGAAAAAATCGTTCATGATCCGCAAGTTGCCGCCAACCTCCGGTGCTGACCTCTGCCCCGAGGGGAATGGTCACGTCGTTGAGGGTATTATTGATCGCGAAGAGCAGCTGAGTCGTGCCCTGGGAGCGGTCGGCATTGTAGATAACCACAGCCGCAGCCGTGTCGTAAGCCCAGTAGAACTGGAAAAACTTCTCACTGGCCCGCGTGAAATGCCGCACCAAACGCCCCGGTTCGGAACGGCGGAACGCGATCCAATCGGCAAAATATGAATGCGTGGACGGGAACCGGTAGATGCGACGGTAATCCAACGCGTTCACCTCGCCCATCTGGTAGGTATTGTGAATGCCATGCTTCGATCGGATGAAATCCTGCCCCGAAGAGAGCATGGGGATGCCGACCGACATAAACAATGTGGCTGCCATCAGATGCGTGCGACGCCGGTCGTTGGCGGTGGGAGTATCACCGTTTCCGTTGGCATTCTCGGTGATGTTGTCGATCCACGTCTTGTCGTCGTGCGACTCGGTGTAGTTGACCGTCTGCGCGGGCCACTTGGCGTAATACCAAGGCGACCCCTTCAGATAATACTCGAAACCCTCGCGGGTGCCGCCACCGCGCACGTAATCACGAACAAAATTCCGGTATCCATCATTCCACGACGCCCAGCCGGTGTCGCGCAACTCACCCGCGATGTGCCCGCGGAAGCTCCACGGCTCCGCGATGAGAATGATGTCGGGCTTCACCTGCTTGAGCGCAACCTCGACCTGTTTGAGCACGGGAGCACTCACCAGATCCGCCAGATCGAAACGGAAACCATCGATGCCGTAGGTTTCCACGAGATGACTGCAACTGTCGATGATCAGCCGCGTGACCATCGTGGCGGAACAGCGCAGATCGTTGCCGCAACCGCTCCAGTTGGACAACTGGCCCTTGCCGTCCTGCTCAAAGTAATAAAGACGGTCCACAAACATCAGGTGCGCAGGCTCGCCGACATGGTTGTAGACCACGTCGAGAACGACCGCCATGCCACGCCGGTGAAACGCAGCCACCAGTTCCTGCAATTCCTTCACTCCGCTCGCCTTCGTGGGATCGGACGAATACCCGCTGTCGGGCGCAAAGAAATTATTGGTCATATAGCCCCAATGATATTCATCGGCCGTCTTCGCGTCGTTCTCCTGAACCGGCTGTAGCTCGACACAGTTCACCCCGAGACGGTGGAGATAAAAATCCGGGTGGTCCACCCACTGACGCAGTCCCCTGAACCCACGACGCTCATCCACACTCAAGGCCACCGGAGCACGCGCCACGAGATCACGCACATGCGCCTCGGCCATGACGAGATCCTGCCAGGCGGGGGTTTTGAAACCACGGTCTGCTTTTCCCACCCAGGCTGCGTCCAGCACAATGCCCGGTCCGAGACGGCCGACGGTCGCCTGCGCATAAGGATCCAGCACCCGGTGAGACGGATCAAACAGCCCGAAGGCGTCATCAGGCCCGTCAACCTGATACCAATAAAACCAACTGTGAAGATTCTGGGCGAGCACGACCTCCCACACCCCGGCATCCAACGCACCGGCCTGCCCCACGCACTTGAGGTCATAACGATGCGGAGACTTCTGTTCGGCGAGCGTTTCGCACACGCACAACTGGACGCTCTTGGCCCTCGGTGCGAACAACCGGAATACCGTCTCGTCGTAACCCACCCGCGCACCCATGGGCAAATCACTGCCCAACCGGTAGAAAAAATCACCGGGCATGAGAGGCACTTCCTGTTCCTCATCCCCCGCCGACCAACGCACCGACCATGATTTCGACAGCGCAAGCGGCTGAGGCAGGTCAAATTTAAACAGGTGCTGCCCCGTGCGCTCCGGATCGATGGAGTAATTCAGATTGCCAGAGTCGTCCCTCACAGCATTCGGTGCCGATGCCGGCACGTTCAACCAACGCCCACGCTCGGTCAGAAACTTGAACCGTTTGTGCGGGTAGGAATAAAAAGGATCCGCCTTCCCCGACCAGACGAGCACCCGGTCTCCGGCCAGCGTATCCTCGCGCAGCAACCACTCGTCATTGAACGCCGCTTCGTTCCAGCCGTTGAAATCACCCGCCAGATAGATTTTTTCACCAACCTTGCCGAAATCCGGGTGTTGGTCCGGCCGGATGAAGAAAAAAATATCGCCCTTGCGATTGACGAAGTAAGCGCTGTCGCAGCCAAAGGTGTAATCGGGAACCCGATGCAACGAAGCAAACTTCGCTCCGCCGCTCAGCGCCAGCGGCGGCAATGGCCGGGCACGCCAATCGTGATTGAGCTCGATCAAGCCATGCGTAGCGGACTCCAACCAGGCACGGGCGATTTTTTTTACACGGGAAGGCATGAGCTGGAGCGAGTATCATTCTCCGTGCCAACCGCCGCACAAGACCGAAAGCGCTTCGCAAGCCCTGTGCGCACGATTGACAAACCCCGCGCCCCGGCCACGTCGTCATGCAGCGTGCCCGCGTCCCGAAAAATCCTCGTCGCCATGTCCGGCGGAGTCGACAGCTCCGTCGCCGCGCTCGTGCTCAAACAGCAAGGGCACGACCTCGTTGGCGCCTACATGAAGAACTGGATCAACGAGGACAACATCATCGGCCACTGCCCGTGGATGCAGGACATTGAAGATGCCCGCGCCGTATGTGACCGCCTTGGTATAGAATTTCGCGTCGTCAACCTGATGCAGGAATATCGCGAACGCGTCGTCGCCTATCTGCTCGACGGCTACCGGCGCGGACTGACACCCAACCCCGACATCATGTGCAACCGGGAAATCAAGTTCGGGGTCTTCCGCCAGTGGGCCCGCGACCACGGATTCGGCGCGGTCGCCACCGGCCACTACGCACAAAGGGAGAATCTCTCCGACGGTTCATTCGCGCTGATCGAGGGAGCCGACAAAAACAAGGACCAGTCCTATTTCCTCGCCCTGCTCTCCCAGTCTCAACTCGCCGACGCCCGCTTCCCCATCGGACATCTGCCAAAGCCCGAACTACGCCGTCTCGCCGCCGAAGCCGGTCTCCCCACCGCGACGAAAAAGGACAGTCAGGGCATCTGCTTCATCGGCGAAGTAAAGATGCAGGATTTTCTGCGCCAATACGTGCCCGATCAGCCCGGTCCGATCATTCGGGCCACCGATGATAAACTCCTCGGCCAACACCCCGGTCTGCACTACTACACCCTAGGCCAGCGCAAGGGCATCGGGGTGCCGTCGAACACCGATAACCGCGCCTACGTCGTCACCGGCAAACGCGCCTCCGACAACGCCCTGCTCGTCGCGTTCGATGCCGCCGATGCTCCCGGTTTGTTTCAAACAGAGGTGCGCGTGCAGGCCCTGCAATGGAACTCCCCTCCCGTCACCACGCCACGCCGGCTCGAAGGCCGGGTGCGCTACCGCGATCCCCGTGTCGCAATGGAGTTTATTCCCGAGGGCGGGGACACCGCGCTCATCCGCTTTGAAAAACCCCAGAGAGGCCTCGCCAGTGGCCAGATTCTCGCGATCCACGACGGCGAGCGCCTCCTTGGCGGCGGCGTCTATATGTGAAGTCTCCTTACCTGTCGCATCCCCGATCCTAAATCGCCAGCGCCTTGAACTCCGGTGTTTGAAACGTGCGCGGCAATCCACGCGGATCGGCCATTTTTTGCATGACCGGGCTGTCCGGATGATCCTTCAATCCCTTCTGAAGCAGCTTGACCGCCTCATCCGTGCGACCAAGCAGCGCGAGCACGAAGGCCTGCTGGGAGAGCTGCTCCGGCGCATGATCTTTTTTGTAGAGAGCCGTATGCAGTTCGAGCGCCTTTTCATAGGCTTTGCGGGCTCCGGAGGTATCGTCCTGCTTACGACGCGCCATACCCAAAGACACCCAATACTCCGGCATGTCGTTGCGCAACTTGAGCGCCTGCTGAATCAACTCCTCGGCACGGGAATACTCCCGGATTTGCATCGCAAACTGGGCCTCACTGGCAAGGGAAGCCGCCTGTGCAATGTCCACCTTGGAGACCTCCTTGGGTTTCTTGGAACAACCGGTTGAAACCAGAACGATAACGCAGACAAGGAGGGTCAAGAGTCTCTTCATAGGGCTCAACATCACAGGTCGGGAGGAACGTTGGCAATGGCTTCTTCCATCGTGGTCAGACCGTCCTTGACCTTCATCAATGAATCTTGGTGCAGGGTTTTCATTCCGCCCCGCATGGCGATTTTCTTAAGCTCGGAGGTTTCGAGTCCCTTGTTGATGCCTTCGATGAGTTCTTCGTTGGTGATCATCAATTCGTGAATACCCACGCGACCCTTGTAACCCGAGTTGCCACACTTCGGGCATCCCTTGGGTGCGGCCTTGTAAATGGGGCCACTCCAGCCGAGCGCCTTTTCAAGCAGCTCCTTCTCTCGCGGAGTCGGCTCGGTCTGGACTTTGCAGGTCTTGCATACGCGGCGCATGAGTCGCTGGGCACATACACACAGTAGCGACGACGAAATCATGAAGGGCTCAATGCCCATGTCCGTGAGACGGGCAATGGTGCTCGGCGCATCGTTGGTGTGGAGCGTCGAGATGAGCAAGTGACCGGTGAGCGCGGCCTCGACCGAAATATTGGCCGTCTCCTTGTCTCGAATTTCGCCCACCAGAATGATGTCAGGGTCTTGACGGAGGAAGGCGCGCAACGCGCTGGCGAACGTAAGACCGATCTGCCGGTGCATCTGCATCTGATTGATGCCGGCAAGGGTGTATTCGATCGGGTCCTCGGCGGTGCGGATGACGAGTTCCGGCGAGTTGATCTCGTTGAGCGCGGAGTAAAGCGTCATCGACTTACCCGAGCCGGTCGGACCGCAGTGCAGAATCATGCCGTAAGGCTGGCGGATGACCTCGCGGTATTTTTCCAGATTCTCAGGAGAAAAACCGAGTGCGGTCATCGGCAGGGTCGACTTTTGTTTGTCGAGAATACGCATGACCACGCCTTCGCCGTGGTTGAGCGGCGCGGTCGATACACGAAGGTCGATGTCGATGCCCTTTTTCGTATATTGCTTGAAGATGATACGGCCATCCTGCGGCAGGCGGCGTTCCGCGATGTCGAGGTTGCACATGATCTTGAGACGGGCGACCAACGCGGGACCAACCTTTGCAGGCAACCGGAGCTTTTCCTTGCAGATACCGTCAATGCGGTAGCGGACGATCATTTCTTTCTCGCCGGGCTCGACGTGAATATCGGAGGTGCCGGCATAATAGGCGTCTTCGATGATACGGTTGGACAGCTGGATGATGGGACCGGAATCCTCGGTGACGCTGTCTTCCTCAACCGCTTCACCGGCGACACCGAACTCCACGCCAATCTGCTGGACCACATCCTCGAATCCGGCGGCGGGCTGGTTTTCCTTGGCGAACTTTTCCTTGATATCCTTCTCCCGACCAAGGAGACGAGCCACCCGCATTCCGGTCATCTCTTGGATCTTCGCCGGAATGGAGACCTCGAACGGGTTGGCAAAAGCGACAAGAAGTGTTTCGCCCACCTGCCCCACGGGTAAAACCAGATGCTCCTGGCAGAACTCCTGGGGAATGCGTTCGAAGGTCTGGGCCGATACACGCCAGCGGGCGACGTTGAACGGGGCCATGCCGACAGCCTTCGCCCGCGCCACAAAAATCTGAAACGGGGTGACCCGGTATTCCTCGGTAAGCAGCTTATCGAGTGCGTCCCCGTTCAGATCGGCGGGGTGGTTGACGAGCGTCTCGCACTGCTCGTCCGTGAGCCGGCCCATATCCACGAGCTTACCGACAATCTGGGTCTGGATTTTTCCAAGTGGCATGGCGGCTTATTTCGAAGTTGCGGCGGGAACCGGGGCGCGGGCACCACGAGACTCCTCAAGTTTTTCCAGATAATCGGCCAGCATTTCCAGTGTAGTGCTGCACCACACGATCGAACTGCCCAGTTGTTTTTCCCAATAGGTGCGCACGGCCGGACTCAGGTAATAGGCGGTGGCTACAAAACAAACATCCTCCTCGCGATCAAAAGGCATCGTCCAGGTGGCCCAGCAAGCGCCAAGGTCGATTGTGGACCGCAAATCCTCGGGCACGTCGTAGGAACGCAGATCGACGATTCCCACCCCGTGTTCGTCCATGGCATACTGGATCACATCGGCTTCTTTGACCACCTGAAGTTCGTAGGCGAGAATGGCCAGAACGGAGCCCTTGCGGTAGTCGCCAGTCGAAATGAGCTCGAGCAGTCGTTCGTTGGCGGCCTCGAGATTGTCGATCTTCACGAGGTTGGCTTCGACGAGACTCGCACCGAGCAAGCGGTTGGCGCGCATCAACAGGGACCGGTGTTCGGGACTCAGACTCATGATCGTGGTAGTGTGGTGCTCAGGCGGTTTTCTTGATAACCCGGGGCTTGCCGCCGTGTTTGATCACACGCTTGCGCAGAGCCTGCGTGAGTTCGGCGAGGCCGTCGCCGGTGACGCACGAGATCTTCAGGATGTCCACCTTGTGGCGGGTCTTGAACTTTTTGAGATTCGCGGCGGCAGCGGGCATGTCCATCTTGTTGGCCACGACCACGCGGGGCTTCTTCAACAGGGATTTGTCGTAGAGCTTAAGCTCATTGACGAGGGTCTTGTAATCATCGCGCGGGTCGCGGTCGTCGGTGCCCGCCATATCGACCAGGAACATCAGCAGAGTGCAGCGCTCGATGTGGCGCAGGAAACGATGACCGAGGCCGCGATTTTCACTGGCTCCCTCAATGAGCCCGGGCACGTCAGCGATGAACAAACGGTCAAACGTCTCGGGATATTCGATGACACCGATCTGCGGATGCAGGGTGGTGAAGGGATAAGCGGCGGTCTTCGGTCGCGCCTTCGTGATGCGTGCGGTAAGGGAGGACTTGCCCGCATTGGGAAAGCCGACGAGTCCGATGTCCGCGATGCTCTTAAGGACGAGCCGGAACTTGCCCGCCTCGCCAGGCTGGCCCGCGTTGTGACGCTTCGGCGCACGGTTGGTGGCGGTCTTGAAATGCGTGTTGCCCCAGCCTCCGTTGCCGCCCTTGCAGAGAACGATGCGCTGGCCGTCCTCGATGAGTTCGGCGACCGCCTTGCCGGTTTCTTCGTCGATCACGACGGTGCCGAGCGGCATGCGCAGGATGCAGGAATCGCCTTCTTTGCCGAAGCAATCGGCACCCTGGCCGTGTTCGCCGGCCTTGGCGTCCCAATGCGGCTTGTATTTGTAGTCGATGAGGTTGTTGGTGTCATCGTCGCCCAACAGGACCACGTCGCCACCGCGGCCGCCGTCGCCGCCGTTAGGCCCTCCCCAAGGCTCGTATTTTTCACGGCGGAAGCTCGTGGCTCCGCGACCGCCATCACCGGCTTGAACTTTGATTACACACTCGTCGACGAACATACGGCGGAATGGTGCACAAAGCAGAGCGCTTGCCAAGGGGTGCCTTTACAAAGGCGTTTAAATCGCAACGACGAGCCAACCGCCGCGATTCCCCTGGCTCACAGCGCCAACTTGATCCCCTTACGCAAATAAGTGGGAACATCGAGGTCCTGGCCCTCGAACAGGTTGCGGTCCGTCTTGTCGAAGTGTCCGCGGCTTTCGAGTTCGTTGAAGGTAAACTCATCCTGCGCCACGGGAGCCAAGGGCATCTCGTCAGTCGCCTGCTGGCTTGAACCCGTCACAGATTTTGAGGCCGCCGTGGTGGCGGTTGCGGTCGGCGCGACAGCTGCGTTCGCCTCGATGGCCAACTCTCCTGCTGCGCGGGCGGCCCCCGGTGTAAGCGCGCGTGTGGGGCGTGCGAGTGAGGAGGGCCGGCGCACTCCGCCGGAGCGTCCGCCGATGTCGCTCGTGCCGAGCACGACGATCTCCACTTTACCCTGCATGTCCTCGTCGATCACCGCGCCCATGATGACATGGGACTCATGGCCGAATTTTTCGGTCACGGCGGTCATGATCTCGTTGACCTTCGGCAGAGTCAGGTCGGTTCCGCCCACGATGTTGACGAGTAACCGGTCGGCCTTGCGCGCAAATTCGGGCGTAGCCAGCAGCGGGCAAAGTTTCACGGCTTCGATGGCCTCGGTCACGGCGTTTTCACCGGTGCCGGCACCGAGTCCGAAGAGGGTCTTGCCTCCGCGCGTGTGGAAAGCCTGGCGAAGCGTGGCGAAGTCGAGGTTGATCAGACCGGTGCGGAAGAGCATCGACCAGATGGATTTCACGCCGCGACCAATCCACTCATCAGCGCGGGCGAAGGAATCGAGCGCGGTCTCTCCGTCCTCGGCCTGCTGGAGCAGAATATCGTTGGGCAACGGAAT
The DNA here is from genome assembly GCA_041671745.1 of Opitutaceae bacterium. GTDB lineage: Bacteria > Verrucomicrobiota > Verrucomicrobiia > Opitutales > Opitutaceae > Rariglobus. Next base: position 28,435 of record JBAZBC010000020.1, read on the forward strand.
CACCGCGTCGCACACCTTGCGGAGAGCGGCCAGCCCATCCTCTGCCTGCTTCGAACGGCGTCCGCCCTCAAAACTGAACGGAAGGGTGACAAACGCGATGACCAGCGCACCGGACTCGGCGGCGATTTCCGCCACGGTCGGGGCCGCGCCGCTGCCGGTGCCGCCGCCCATGCCAGCGACGAGAAACACGAGGTCGCAATCCTTGACCACTGCGGCAATCTTATCGCGATCGGCCTCGGCGGCGTCGCGTCCGAGATCCGGATCACCACCTGCACCGAGTCCACGGGTCACGGAGGAACCGATGAATATCTTGTCCTGCACCGGCGAGTTGGAAAGCGCCTGGTGGTCGGTGTTGATCACCGCCATCTGCAGGCGGTCGAGGTTCTCCATCTTGAGGCGGTCAACCGCGTTCGCGCCGGCGCCGCCGACGCCGACCACCTTGATCGCAATCGTGCGGTCGGTGAGGATTTCGTGCGCGAGGGGAAGTTCGTTTGGATTCATGGCGGTATCCTCGGTGGATTCGTTCAGGCGGTGGCGAAGAGTTTACCAATCCAACCCGGTGCGCGGGTGCGTCGGGGAGCGGCGAGTTCCGTGCGGGAACTGAGTCCGTAATGCAACAGACCCAGCACACTGCTGAAGGAGGGATCGCGAAGATTTTCCGCCACCCAGCCGGGGGCCTCACCGAGGCGAGCTTGCACGCCGAAGACGCGCGCGGCGGCCTCGTCAATACCGGGAAGCTTGGCCGTGCCACCCGTGAGAATGATGCCGGCGGCAGTCTTCTCGGGGGAGAACGCGGGGCCGAGCTTTTTAACCACCACCTCAAACAGCTCGGTGGTGCGGGCGGCCGTGATCTGTTCGATGGAATGGCGCGGAAACTGGCGGTCCCCGATGGCGAAGTCACCATTGAGCCAGACTTTCTCCGCCCGGTCTTTCGTGATCACGGTGCCGCGGCCGAAACGCAGTTTGAGTTTCTCGGCCTGGCCTTCGGTCACGCGGAGGCCGAGGCTGATGTCGTTGGTAAGGTGGCCTCCACCAACCGGCACGACACCGGTGATCTGCGCGCATCCGTCGCGATAAAGTGCGAAATCCGTGGTGCCCGCGCCCACGTCGATCACGAGCACGCCGTTCTGCTTGTCCTCGGCCGAGGCGAGCATCGCACCCGAGGCGAGACTGGAAAGGATGAGTTCGGCCACACGCACGTTGAAACCGCGGATGACATGAAGGTTGTCGGCAATCTTGGCCTCGGGACCGTGCACCGTCCAATAACCGACCTCGAGGCGCTGTCCGACGAGATGCTCGGGATCGGGAACATTGCGGCCGTCGAGACGGAAGGGACGGCGGAGGTGGTGCACCACGGTGCGGCCTTCGGGCAGATTCTTGGCCTTCGCCAAGCGGCAGACCGTGTCGATGTCCGGCGAGCTGACCAGATTGTCGGCGGAGGAAACATTCACCGAGGCTTCGTTGTAGAAGCCTTCGAGGTGCCCGCCGGTCTGCGCCAGGTAAACTTCGTCGATGCGCGTGCCCGCGCTTTGCTCGGCGGCCATGAGCGCGGTGTGGGTTGCCTCGCTGACGGCGCGAAAATCCGCGACCGCGCCTTTGATGATGCCGCGCGACTGGCACTCGCCGACCCCGATGATGTGAAGCGTGCGACCTTGTGAGAGTTCGCCGATGAGGACGCTTACCTTGGAGGTGCCGATTTCAACGGCTCCGATGAACTTGGTTCTAGAAATCACGGTGCGAAGGAGAAGAATTACGGGACGGAAAGGAAAAAAGGGCGGTCCCGGTAGCCGGGGCCGGCGGTATGGCGGCGGGAGCAACGGATGCGCGTGCATTGGCATCCGTGGAGTTTTCAAACAAAACCGGGACCTGCTTGTCACCGATCGCGAGGTTCACCGACTTGAGCTGGCCGGAAGCGTTTTGGCGGCGGGTCTCCTCCAAAATGTAATCCAGACGGGCCACTTGCCGGTAAAAACTATCCAGCGACGCGCCAAAGGTGATCGCTTCGACCTCGGTCGATTTCACCGTGAGCGTGCGATCAAGTGTAAAGCGGGCGAGTGAGACGACCTTGAACGTATGGTAAAGTGCGGGGGCGGACGCCTGCGCCGTCCCGAGCAGGTCGGCCACCACGTCCATCCCCTCGATCCGGGAAAAGGTGTCGCCGTCACGGGTCAACGTGATGCCGTCGATAAAGGGAAGCGAGTCAGCCATGGCCCGGTCGTGCCCAAAACCCGAATACACCGTGCCATCGCGGGCAACCATGAAGGCAACCGGGGCTTCGTCGCCGACCTGCGCCATCACCCGGGCGACCGGCGTGCGCTCTTGCAACGTCACCACCAACGCATCGGGAAAACGACGTTCGATGACCGCCTTGCTCACCTGGCCGCTCTGTTCAAGACGGCGCTTCAGATCAACGAGGTCGAGTTCCATCAGGCTGGCGGTCTTGGGCAGGTCGAGCGTCCGGCGCACCCAGCCTTGGTCGAGCACACCATCCGTGCGCAGCGTAAAGCTGCGGATCGGCACACCCTTGGTCGGCGCAGTGATGCGAGTGGGGTTGGTTTCCCAAAGGTTGACCACTTCGATAACTCCCCAGACAGCGGCCCCAAGCACCAGAACCACGCCCACGATGTTGCCGATTGCAATGACCAGCCGCTTCTTACCCTCGCGGCCCATGGTGCGCGGAGTCACCGGCTGCGGTATGTCGCGCCAAGTGCGGGTGGGCGGAGGATTAAGGGTGGACTGACTCATGAAAAGGGATGCTTAGGCCTTGCTGCGGAAACGCTGCACGGCCGGACTCACCAATTCGCGGACCAACGCGGTAAAATCCAGCCCGACGCAGCGCGCGCTCATGGGCAAAAGACTAGTCTCCTTCATGCCCGGCAGTGTGTTGATTTCGAGCAAATAAAGGGAGTTATTCACATTTTGCTCACAGAGGATGAAATCCACTCGTGCGTAGTCGCGGCAATCACAGGCCGCAAAGGCCGTTTCGGCGGCGTTTTGGGCGGCCCGAGTAACCTCCTCGCTCAACGGTGCCGGAGCGAAATACTCGGTCGCCCCCTTGGTGTATTTGCTGGCGAAATCGTAAATGCCCGACTTCGGACGGATCTCGACCACGCCCATAGCCTTGCCGTTCAAAACCCCCACCGACAGCTCGCGGCCCACGAGTCGCTGCTCAATCAGCCAATTGCCCGCCGTGATGCCGGCCAGAGCCTGCCCGAGGCTTGTCCGATCCGTCGCCACCGTCAGCCCCACGCTGCTGCCTTGGTCGTTGGGTTTAACCACGACTTGATCGCCCAACGCGGCCATGACCGCCTCGACCGATGGTTTTTTCCCCGCCGAGAAGTCCAGCCCCTTCGCCACGGCGATGCCCCGCTCCGCGGCGGAGGCCTTAGTGGCGGCTTTGTCCATGGTCAACGCACTCCCGACCGCATCACACCCCGCATAAACCACCCCGGCCGCATCGAGCAGCCGCTGCATCCCGCCATCTTCGCCAAACGTGCCGTGCAAGGTGGAAAACACCACATGCCGTTTCGGATCGAGCCCCGCCGGCAACGCGTCGGCATCCACCGTAAACAACCGTGTTGGGTAACTGCGGGCCAGCGCGACCGCCGAGGTCGCACCGGAGCCGAGCGACACATCGCGTTCGGATGAAGTGCCGCCGCACAGGACGGCGATGATCGGTTCTTTCATGTTCATAAAACGTCCTTCCATTCTTTGCCGTAAAGCAGCACCTCGGGCTCCAGTTTCACTCCTTGCGCCTGCTCGACCCGGGCGCGCACCCGCCGCACCAGCTCGATCACATCGGCCGCCGTGGCGTCGCCGCGATTGATGATGAAATTGGCATGCACCGCCGACACCTCCGCGTCCCCCACCCGCTCGCCCTTGAGTCCGCTCGCATCGATCAACCGTCCCGCAGAATCGCCCGGCGGATTTTTGAAAATGCACCCCGCACTGGGTTCGCGCGGCTGGGATTTCTGACGCTTGTCCTTATAAACATCGATCTGCCGCGCGATTCCCGCCGCCTCGGATTGCGACGCCGGCTTGAGCAACGCCCCAAGCGCGATCGCCTCGTGCAACTCTTCGCAGTGACGATACGCCACGTGCATGTCGGCCTTGTTCAACGTCCGGATCTCACCGTCGAGAGTCATCAGCGAAACCGCCTCGACCACGTCGAACATCCATCCGCCCATCGCACCCGCATTCATGCGCAAGGCCCCGCCGAGATTGCCGGGAATCCCTTCCAAAAATTCAAACCCCACCAGCCCGGCCTTAGCCGCAAGTCCGCACAGATTTTTCAACCTCAGTCCGGCTCCCGCCCTCACGCGACCGTCGGCTTGCGGCTCAAACGTTTCCCACGCCGGTTGGCGCAGACTGATCACCAGCCCGTCCACGCCTTCGTCGGGCACCACGAGATTGGACCCGCGCCCCAAAATAATCACCGGCAGACCGCGCGTCTTCGCGGTTTTCACCAATGCCTGCAAATCCGCCACCGAAGCCGGCTCTGCATAGATACGCGCCGCACCGCCGAGTCGCATGGTGGTTTTCCCCGCCAGCGATTCCTCTCGGTTTACTTTGGTTCCAGTCGAGACCACCCCGCGCAAAGAGTCGGCCTGCTCATCCCATTTTTTGGAGGCGAGACCGGAGAGCCAGGCACGCGCCATCACATCAATGTCACCCGCGCCGACAAACGCCACCAGGTCGTCCGTCCGCAGATCGTCCGCCAAGACAGCCAACGTGGCCTCACCATCGTTCTCGTGATAAACCACCGGCTTCACCGGTGCAGCGGACCGCATCACCGCGTAAAGATCCGCCGTCGTGCCGCCCGCGAGCGGAGCCTCGCCCGCACCATAAACATCCAGCAGGTAAACCGCGTCGGCCACCGCCAACGCCTCGGCAAACTCCGCTTTGAATTGGGCCGTGCGACTGAACCGGTGCGGCTGAAACACCGCGATCAACCGCCCCTTCACACTCCCGCGCAGGCTGCCGAGCAGAGCACAAATCTCCGCCGGATGATGCGCATAATCTTCGATCACCGCATAATCACCCACCGCCGGCAGCACCGCCTGCCGACGACGCACTCCCGGATAATCCGCGAGCGACCGATCGGAAAGTTTATCTGCTCCCATCACATGCGCGGCGGCCAGCGCAGCCGTGGCATTAAGCGCATTAAAATGACCGACCGCCTTCACCGTGGCGGTTGCAAAAGCAAAACGTCCGCCCAACGCGAGCACCATGCGCCCGCCCGCGACTTCGGAGACCTCGCCGCGATAGTCACCCGTCGGACCGAAGGTGATCGCCGACCGTTTCAGTTTCGCAACCACGCGGGCCGAACGCATGCAGTCCACGTTGACCAACACCGCCTGCTTGGTCCGCTCAAACAGTCCGCGAAACGTCGTCTCCAATTCGTCGGCCGTGCGGTAGTAATCCGGGTGATCCCAGTCGAGATTCACCGCCAGCGTGATCTCGGGAGAAAACCGCCCGATGGTCCCGTCGCTCTCGTCGATCTCGGCGACCACCCAGTCGTTGGCACCGGCCCGCGCAGGCGTGATCGCATCATCGGTGAAAAGTCCGCCCAACACATAACCGGCGGGAAAATCCGCCGCACTCAACGCCGACACCAGCATGGCGGTCGTCGTCGTTTTCCCGTGCGAACCACACACCGCGACCAACCGTCGGTCACGCGTCACCTCGGCCAGCAACTCCCCCCGGCGCACCACCGGCAAGCCGCGCGCCTTGGCTGCGATCATCACCGGATGCGCCGGGCCAATCGCCGATGAACAGGCGACCAGCTGACAATCCGCCGGAATGCCGCCCACTGCGGTGACAATCACGCCGGCACGCGCAAGCTGCACGCGCATGGCCTCGACCATCGCATCGTCTTCGCCGCTCACGCTGAACCCGCGTTGCGCAAAATAAATGGCCAGTGGTCCCACGCCCATGCCGCCGACCCCGGCGCAGTGCACCGCAGTCACTTCACGCCCAAATAACGTTGGCAACGCGCCGCTCATGCGGACGGACCTCCTTTTTTGAGAGACTCCAGATCGTCGAGGATGACGGAAAGCGGCGAAGCTTCATCAAGCTTGCGCAGCTTCTCCCTCATGCCGGCGAGACGCACATCGTCGTTGATCAGCCTGCGGACCAGACGAGTCAGATCGGCTTGCAATCCGTTCTGATCAACCAAGACCGCCCCGCCTTGGTTCGCATACCAAAGCCCGTTGGCCTGCTGATGATCGTCGGCCGCGTGCGGATACGGAATCACCACCGACGGCGTGCCACAACGGATCATCTCGGCGATCGAGCCCGCCCCGGCCCGTGCCACCACCAGATCGGCGGCGGAAAGCAACGCGGCCACCTGATCGGTGAACGGCACAAAAATCGCGGTCGCCGGAAGCCGGTCCGAGCACTTCAGGTGCAGCACCTCCGGAGAGCCTTTGCCGAGTCCGGTGACGCAATATACTTGGATACGATCAAAGGCGAATTCCGGCAGTTCGCGACGCGCCCACTCGTTGAGCACGGTCGCACCCTGGCTGCCGCCAAAAATCGCTAGCACCTTGCGCGCCGGATCAAGGCCGATCACCCGGCAGGCTTCTTCCCGAGGCAGACGCTTGATCTCGCTGCGCACGGGCAGGCCCACGTTGCGCACTACATCCGCTCGCAAGCCCGGGATGTCCACGCCCGGCGGCAGGTAAACACGACGGGCAAACCGGCTCATCATGCGAATCGCCTTTCCGGGCACGCGATTGGCCTCGTGCAACGCCACCGGCACGCCACGCAGTTTACCCGCAACGATGACCGCGGCAGTGGTAAAACCGCCGAAACCCACGATGCCCGCCGGCCGGCACGTGTGCACAAGCCGGAGACTGATGAAGAATCCCTTGGTCTGCGAAACCAGGAACCGCACCAGACCGGCCGGCTCCATCGTGAACGGCGAACCGGGAATCGGCACGAAGCGCAGGTGCGGGTATTTTTCGATCAGGCGCGCATCGACGCGTTTTTTGCTGATGAGCAGCGTCGCCGTGTGCCCGCGCAATGCCAGACCTTCGGCGAGGGCGATGCCGGGAGAGAGATGTCCGCCGGTTCCTCCACAAGAGATGATATAGTTGCTCACGAAAGTTCCTCCAACACGCGACGTCCCTGCCCGAGCCCGGTGCGCGACCAGGTGCGTTGCGTGTTCAGGATGATGCCGATCAGCACGCCCATGAGCAGCAGATTGGAAAGACCCGCACTGATGAACGGGAGCGACATTCCCTTGGTCGGAAACATTCCCGTAACGACCCCGAGATTAATGATCGCCTGCAGGCATATCATGAGAATGGTGCCGGCCACGAGCAGGTATTGGAAAAGATTCGGAGCCTTGCGCAGGTGCATAAACCCCGCCGCAAACATGATCGTGAAGATGCCGACCACGCCGAGCGTGAAGGCCAGTCCAAGCTCCTCGCCGATCACCGCAAAAATGAAGTCCGTGTGCGCCTCGGGCAGGAAACTCATCTGCTGTCTCCCCTGCCCCAGTCCGACGCCATCGACGCCGCCGACCGCAAAGGCCAGCAGCGACTGCCAGAGTTGGTAGGTGCCGTTCTGCTTGTTGCCTTCGACGTCCAGATAGGCGGTGAACCGCTGCAGGCGATTGGGGATCAGAATGACCACCACCGTAAGAACCCCCACCGCCGACATCAGCGCCGGGATGATGTAGCGCCAGCTGCCTCCCGCCAAAAACACCATGAGCAGCCCGACCGCAAAAATGAGCGCAGCCGTTCCCAGATCCGGCTCTTTGGCCACCAACGCGGCGAAGACCACCACGATGCCGATGGGCATACAAAACCCCCGTTTAAACTCGGCGATGCGCGTCTGGTTCAGCGCGAGGTAGTGCGCCAGGCAGAAGACCATCGCAATCTTGGCAAACTCCGAAACCTGCAAACGGGCAAAGCCGTAGCCGAGCCAACGTCGGCTGCCCTTCACCGAGATACCCAAGTGGGGAATCAAAACCAAAATCAGCGCCGCAATCGACACCCCCGCCACCAACTTCACGTGGCGGCGGGCGTATTCCAGATTCAGGCGACTGACCACAAACGCGGCAAACGCCGCCAACCCCACCCCGATGAGCTGTTTATTGAGATACGAATACGGACCGCCCTTGAACGAGACCGTGGCGCTGAAGAGAATCGACAGTCCCAAGAAGACCAGCCCGATGGCGCAGACGACGATGACGGCGGCTGGATTAAACGAGAAGCGACCCCGATTTGAATCGGGCGCTGGGACTTCGAATGCCATCTGGGCGGGTTCCGTGGAAGCGTGGGTCGGGCGGGTTGATCAAAAAATGCGATCGGATTTTTATTCGATGCGGGGAGCGGAGCCGGACTGCTCCACGCGGATGACCGGAGCATCCTGACTCTCAGCAGCCGGCGTGATGAACGGAGACTCACCGGTAGCGGGAGCCGCCGGAGCTGACTCGATAGGCGACGCTTCGAACAGCGGTGAAACCGGAGCTGCAGGCACGGGTGCGGGAGCCGGCACAGGAGCAGCGGCCGGGGCGACGGTTGCGGGTGCCTTGGCGGTCTTGGCCCCGGTCGATTGCCAGCCGGGGATCTTCAGTGTCTGCCCAACGCGGAGCTTGGTCGGATCGGCGATGTTGTTCGCGGTCGCGATGTCACCCACTTTGACCTGATACTTCTTGGCGATGACGCCGAGCGTCTCTCCGGATTTCACGACGTGCGTGATGGAGCTGCTGGAGGACGCGGCAGGCGCGGAAGCAGGCTTCGTCATCGCGGCCGGCTCGGTGTTTTTGCCGGGGATCGTCAGCTTCTGACCGAGCTTCAGGGGCGTGTCGGCGTGAATCTTATTCGCAGCCGCGAGTTGCTTCACGGTGATGCTATTCTTCTTCGCGATGGACCAGAGCGTGTCACCCTTGGACACGGTGTATTCAGAGGAGGCGGCAACGGCAGCCGGAGGCGTGGCGGTCGCCTCGACGGCGGCCGAGGTGCCGGGACGCGTCGGGCTAAAGCGCACGCCTGCAAAATCGGCCGGTGCGGCCGGCGTAGTTGCGGGTGCTGCGGTGTCGGCAGCGCCGAGCGGCGACGTTTCACCGCCGATGACCGGCGCGGTGGCGACCGATTTCTTGGCAGTCGAGCGGCAGCCTGGAATGGCGAAGACAAACATGAAGACAGCGGCGTGGACCGCCACGACGATGCCGAATAATTTAACGAGTTTCATAGATGATGGGTGGTTTTAAATATTTGGGACGAGAGTAGGACTAGACGACGGTCGCGCCTACATTATTCACAAGCGCGACGAACTGTTTTCCGCGATCCTCATAGCTTTTGAACTGATCGAAACTGGAGAACCCCGGACTTAGCAGAATATTATCACCGCTGACGGCGATTTCGGAGGCGCGACGCACGGCCTCGCCCAGATCGGCGCAAACCGTGTGCGGCAGGCCGCAGGAGCCCGCAAAGGTTGCGAGCACGTTGCGCGTTTCACCGATAAAATAGGCCCGCTTCACCATTGGCACCAAACGGTTCACGAACGCGGCGACGTCGCCGCCCTTGGACTTGCCACCCGCGATCAGGATCACCGGCGCCGCAAACCCCGCGACCGCCGCCTCAACCGCATGGAAGTTGGTGGCCTTGGAATCGTTCCACCAGGTCACCCCGCCACGCATCGCGACACGTGCCAATCGATGCTCACCCAGACTGAAAGACTGCGCCGCGGCATAGAGTGCGGTTTCACGCAGCCCCTGACTCCGCCACCAAGCGGCCGCGATGATGAAGTTCTCCCGTTGCGGATAGTGGGCAAATACCGTGCCGCGCAGCAACACATCACCGGACTGACCTTCCGTAGTCACATGGGATTCGGCAGGAATCGTCTGTCCAAATTTATCCGCATAACGCTGCACACTGCTTCCGGCGAAAACATGTCCCCCGACCGAGCGCTCAAACAACCGCCACTTCGCAAGAAAATACTGCTCCATCGTGCCGTGGCGTTCGAGGTGATCCTCGGCGAAATTCGTCCACAACGCCGCGTCGGCGCGGAAATACCGCAGCGTCTCGGACTGGAACGAACTCACTTCGCAAATCGCGATGGAATCGGGTGCGCCGCCGTCGTGATCCGCGACCAGTTGTGCAAACGAGAAACCGATGTTGCCGGTCGCATAGGCGTCGCGGCCGATCGAACGCAACGCATGCGTGAGAAACTCAGTGAGCGTGGTTTTGCCGTTGGTGCCGGTGATGGCGACGAGCGAGCCGCGCCAGAACAACGACGCGAAATCCAGCTCGGCAAGACACACGGCACCGGTCGAGCGCGCCTCGGCGATCCAGGGATGCGTCGGAGGAAAGCCCGGCGAATAAACCACAAGATGGTGCGCGCTCGCCGCCGAACCGCGAAACTCCGTGAGCGCGCCATCCGCACCCTTTTGGTCAAAGATGACGCCGGTGCCGCCGAGCCTGCCGATCAACGCACGCACGGCTTGTCCGCTCACTCCGCCGCCAAAAATGGCCACGGGATGCGCGAGCAACGGTTCGATGAATTCGGGGATGAAGAGTGACATTAGCGGAGTTTCAACGTGCCCAGTCCGGCCAGGGCACACATGAGCGAAATAACCCAGAAACGCAGAACAACCTTCGTCTCGGGCCAGCCCGCCTTCTGAAAGTGATGGTGAATGGGCGCCATGCGAAAGAACCGCCGGCCCTCGCCGTAACGGCGGCGCGTATATTTGAAAAAGACAACTTGGATGATCACCGAGACCGCCTCGACGACAAACACCCCTCCGACGATCACCAACGTGAACGGTTGCTGCACCATGAAGGCGATCAGCCCGATCAGTCCGCCCAACGCGAGCGAACCGGTGTCTCCCATGAAGAGTTCGGCCGGGTAAGAATTATACCAAAGGAACGCCATGCCCGCGCCTACCAGGGCGCCGCAAATAACCGCCAGTTCACCTGTTCCCGGCACGTGACTGATCAGCAGATAATCGGCGATCTTCGAGTTACCCGCCGCATAGGCCATGATGCCGTAAACCAGCGCGACCGTGATCGTGCAGCCGATCGCCAAACCATCGAGTCCGTCGGTCAGGTTGATGGCGTTGCTAAAGCCCACCACCCAGAAAAAAACCAACACAAACAAAGCCAAGACCGGCATGGCCGTGAGCACCGGGTATTTCAGGAACGGCACCCAGAGCTCGCGGATTTTTTCGGCGCTCATCGGGTGCATAACCAGTGCGGTGAGCGCGATGATCGTGATGACCGTCTGCCACATCATTTTTTCGCGCGACGAGATGCCGTCGCGGTTTTTCTTAACCACCTTCAGGTAGTCGTCGCGGAAACCGACGGCGGTGAGCGCCGTGTAAACGAAGAGCGCCACGACCACCCAGATGTTGGGCTGAGCCCAGAGCACGGTGCTGAAAAACACCGACAGGAAAATCAGCAGCCCGCCCATCGTGGGCGTGTTTTTCTTGTCGAACTTTTGCGCGAGATCGCCGGTGCGGTCGTCGTCGTAGTGCTGGCCGAACTTGAGTGCGCGCAGCTTGCGGATGAGCCACGGGCCGATGATAAAACCGATCAGGGTCGCCGTGCCCGCCGCACCGAGCGTGCGCAGCGTTAGGAACCGCAGCACGCGCAGCGGGCCCCAGTATTGTTCGTAGTCTGCAAGGTAGCTCAGCATGGCGGTCTCAATGCGCGGCGAGCGCGCCCTCCCCGTTCAAAATGGTTTCCAGTTGGTAGCGGCGGCTGCCCTTGATGAACACCGCCCCTTGAAAATTCGCGAAACGGGCTCGCACGGGATCGAGTGTCGCAACGACTTCGACCAACTTGGCCGACATGCCGTTCTCCACCACTCCCTGTCGCACGGCCTCGGCGGCGGCGCCGATCACCATCAGCCGATCCTGTCGGCGAAGGTGAATCGAACGGCCCAGCGCACGATGATACATCTCGGACGCAGATCCGAGTTCTTCCATGCAACCGATAATCAACAGACGAGGGTCCGCCTCCGGCGCGACCGCATAAAATGCATCCAACGCATCGCCCATCGCGGCGGGGTTGGCGTTGTAACAGTCGATGTAGAGCAGACGTCCGCCTTCACGACGGAGTTCGCCGCGCAACGCGGCCGGCTGCCATTGCGCGAGGCGTTCGCGAATCGTGTCGGCTCGCACGCCCAGCAGCAGCGCGGCGCGAATGGCGAGCGCGGCGTTCTGCGCCATCCCGTCGGAGACGCGGCGCAGGACAAAATTAAGGGCCTTGCCCGATACCGAGTCACGCATGGCGACCAGTGATTCCTCGGCACACTGGATGAGGGTGAAGAACGTGTTGGCCGGCGGCAGATCGGCGGAGAGCGGCCGGTCGGCGCGACCGAGACGCCAGCAGTTGACGCGAAGATCTCGGAACGCGGCGAACTGGCAGCAAGACAGAGGGAACAGCGCCGAACCGCCGGTGTGCACCGAAGCGGGCAGCACGGCCTTGGCCTTTGCCACGCCTTCGATGCCACCCAGCTCTTCGAGGTGCGCGGCGGCGACCAGCGTGATGATTGAGAAATCCGGCTCGATCATTCCGGCGAGCACTTCCATTTCGCCGGGAGCACTGATGCCCGCCTCGATCACTGCAAAATGGTGCGTCGCGGGATCGAGCCGCGTGAGCGTGAGCGGAACACCGAGATGGTTGTTGAGGTTACCCTCGGTCGCGAGCACCCCGCCCGGTTCCCCGCCGAGCAGGAGCGCGAGCAGGTTCTTGGTCGAGGTCTTGCCCGCGCTGCCCGAGACACCGATCACCGGCCCGTGGAAAGTGCGGCGGTGCTGGCGGGCGATCGACTGGAACGCCACCAACGGATCGGCGACCACAAGCTGCGGCAGCGCAAGCGCCGGATCGGCCCGAGCCACGAGCGCGGCACTCGCTCCGGATGTCTGCGCGACGGACAGAAAATCATGCCCGTCCCGTTTGTCGGTGCGCAGCGCGACGAAAACCTGCCCTGCCCTCAACTGGCGCGTGTCCGTCGTGAAGCCGGTGAGCGGCGACGACGGTGCAACCGTCCATTTACCGGACGTCCAAGCGGCGAGGTTTGCTGGCGTAAATACAGGCACGGCGGATCACGAGGGGCGTTTGATTTGTTTGATCTCGATCAGCTCGCGCACGACCTGCCGGTCATCGAACGGGCTGACGGTGTCCGCAAACTCCTGATACGTCTCGTGGCCCTTGCCGGCGATGAGCAGACAGTCACCGGGCTTGGCCATGTCCAGCGCAAGGCTGATGGCGCGACGGCGGTCCTCGATCCAGGTGATACGCAGCGGTGCGGTGACACCGGCCTGCATGTCGTTGAAAATCTGAGTCAGGGACTCGTTGCGAGGGTTGTCGGCGGTCGCCAGCGCGAAGTCGGCGTAGTCCTGCACGGCCTTGACCATCATCGGGCGTTTGGCGCGGTCGCGGTTGCCACCGCAACCGAAGACGACCAGCAGGCGGCCGGGGGTGATCGCGCGCAACATGCCAAGGGCGTTGCTGAGCGCGTCGTCGGTGTGGGCGTAATCGACCAGGACGTTGAATGCCTGCCCTTCCTCGATGCGTTCCATGCGTCCGGGCACGCCGGCAAAATCGCGCAGGCGTCCGAGCAACGCACGCGGATCGCGGCCAAGGCCCCAAGCGGTCGCAAAGGCGGCAAGCAGGTTGCTCACGTTATATCGTCCGATCAGCGGTGAATCGATCAGCGCCGAACCGTCGGGCCAGACGAGCTTGAAGGTGGTGTTCTTGAAGTTGAGCGCGACCTGTTCGGCACGGACCTGCGCTGACGCATGCTCGCCATAGGTGATCACGTTGGCAACGGGAACGGCGGCGTGGATCTTATCCACAAGTTGTGAACCAAGGGGATCGTCGATGTTGACGATGGCGACCTTCGGTTCGGCTCCGGTGTGGCCGGTGAAGAGGCGGGTCTTTACCTCGAAGTAAGCCTCCATCGACTTGTGATAGTCGAGGTGGTCACGAGTAAGGTTGGTGAACACGGCGGCACCAAAGTTCAGTCCCAACACCCGCTGTTGATCGATGCCGTGCGAGCTGACTTCCATGACCGCCTGCTTGCAGCCGGCGTCGCGCATCTGGGCCAGCATGCCGAAGATATCGAGGGACTCGGGCGTGGTCTTGTAGGACGGCACGGTGCGCGCACCGAGGTCGTAGTTGATCGTGCCGATCAGTCCGATACGCTCCTGCCCGCTGAGCAGGTGCTTGATCAGGTGGGTGACGGTGGTCTTGCCGTTGGTGCCGGTGACTCCGACAACCTGAAGATCGCGATCTGGGAATTTGTAGAAACGCTGGGCGATCTTCGCGAGCGTCGCGCGGGCATCGGCCACCTGGATGAAGGTAACCTTGGCGGGCGTCGGCGTGGGGATCTTCTGGGTAACGATGGCGACCGCCCCGCGGTTGATGGCCTCGTCGATAAACCCCGCGCCGTCGGACCGCAGTCCGGGGAGCGCGAAAAACAGCGTGCCGGGAACAACGCGACGGCTGTCCATCACGAGCCCGGAGATCGGGCGGTCGAGCGATCCCTTTACGGCTATCGCCTCGTTCTCACTGATGTAGTCGGAGAGTTTGGGGGCCATTTTGAAGACGCGGTTGCTGACGGGATCCACGGCACGGCGGACGGAGGCCGCGACGCGGGGTTGTTGAAATGCGTGAATGAGAGCGTGGTTCTGCGTAAGATAGCCGATCATCTGCGGCCTCCTTCCATGACCAGCAAATTGCGGCCGGGTTCGATGACGGGCTTGATGTCGAGATACTGGATGAGTTGCTCGGCAATGTGCTTGAAACTGGGGGCGGCGACGGTGGAACCGTAGGCGATGCGGCCATTGGGAACCTTGGCGTCATCCACGATCACGGTGATGACGACCCGCGGACGGCTCGCGGGGAAGAAACCGACGAACGAGCCGACGTGGTTGTGCTCGGAGTAGTGTCCGTCGATGAGCTTCTGGGCGGTGCCGGTTTTGCCCGCGACCTCGAAGTCAGGAATGGCGGCCATCGGCGCGGTGCCTTCCTTGGACGCGACGCCCTGGAGCATGCGAGCCATGGTTTCCGCAGTCTTCGTCGAGAGCACCTGACGGCGGACGGCAGGGTTGAAGTTGTAGACGACCTCGCCCGCGTCGTCGATCACCTGGCGGATGACCTGCGGACGCATCAGCGCGCCGCCGCTGGCGATGGTGGCCATCGCGAAATGAATCTGCATCGGCGTGGCCGAAATGCTGTAGCCGGCAGGGATGCGCGTGATGTCAATGCCGCTCCATTTATCGACCGTGTTCAGGTAGCCGGAGACTTCGCCGCCGTAGGGGAATCCGCTCTTCTCGCCGAAGCCAAAGGCGCGAGCGTAGTCGTAGAGTTTTTGTTCGCCAAGCAGCATGCCGAGCTGGGCGGCGCCCACGTTGCTGGAGTGGCTGATGATCTCGGAGACGGACAGCGGATGATCGAAGTTGTGGTCGTCGCGCATGAAGCGGCGCGGCTTGCCCTTGTATTCGATCGAATCGATGGAGCAGTTGAAGCGCGTGCCGGGCGTGACCAGACCGTCGTTGAGCGCACCGGAAGCCGACACGATCTTAAAGGTGGAACCAGGATCAAGGACATCGGTGATGGCGACGTTGCGCATCGAGCCCATCTGCTCCTTCGAGAGTTCGTTGTATTCGTTGAGGTTGAAGGTCGGGTAGTTTCCGAGCGCGAGAACGAAGCCGGTGTGCGGATCACTGACGATCACGCTGACCTTGGCGGGATTGAACTTTTTGACGATGGCGTCGATCTCCTCCTCGACGATGTGCTGCACGGCGGCGTCGATGGAAAGGCGCACGGTGTAGCCGGCGGAGGCGTTGACCTCGCGGTTGCGGAACTGGGCGAGCTCACGGCGCAGGCCGTCTTTTTCGGACTCACGCCAGCCATCCTGGCCGCGCAGGTAGAAGTCGGCATAAGCCTCAACGCCGGCTGACGGTTCGCCGGCCTTGTTCACAAAACCGATGAGATGTGCGGCAAGCTGGTTGTGCGGGTAGGCACGCGTGTAGGTTCGGTTGCCGTAAACGCCCTTGATCCCAAGCTTGTTGATCTGGTCGTAAGTGAACTCCTCGACCGTATCACTCAGTTTCGCCCAACGAATCAGGCGCTCGCCCGTGGGCGAAGCTTCGTCCGACTCGGCCTCGGCGGCCTCGGTCGGATTCGCAGCCGGCGCGGCCGCCGGGTCGGAGGCACGGGTCTTGGTGTTGAAAACGCGGGTAAGTTCGGCAAGCGGCATGCCAAGCAGTTTCGCCAGATCCGGCCACTTGGCTTCGTCGGCCTTGAGCAACGCCTGCGGATCAACGCCCAGAATGATGAGCGAACGGGAGGTGGCCAGCCGGTCGCCTTTGTCGTCGAGGATATCACCGCGCTTGGCGGGCTCCACCGTGATCTGGCGGCGCGCGCGCTCCACAAACGCCATCAGGCGGTCGCGCTCAAACACATGCAGATCCAGCAACCGCAGGCCGATGCATCCGAAGCTGGCGAGAATGCCGGCGCCGAGAAGAAAGATGCGGTAGTTGGAGGCGAAGCCTTTCGACATGGATTGGGGTTACGCGGCGCGTCGTTCAGCGGTAGTTTTTGGCGAGACGGAAGCGGACGGGGGTGACCGTGCCCGTGGCGACGGCCTCGGGTGCGAAGACCTCGGCATTGTTGCGCGAGGCGAGAATGCGCTCGGGCGACTCCGCCACGCGCACGACTTGCGGTTCTTTCGGCAGCACCAGACCGAGCTTCCACTCGGTGTTGCGGCGAGCGAGGACCTCGATCGACTGCTCGCCCGTGATCTGGGTGTTGAGCTCGGAGATGTGACGCTCGGTCTCGACGATGCGCTGTTCCAGCACCTTGGTGTTGTTGGCTGTAAGGGAAATCTGGTGACGCAGCCACACGGTCCCCAGGCCGATTGATCCGCTGAAGCAGATCATCACCAGCGTGTAGACGAGGAGCTGGTTAATGAAGGCGTGGGTGTCTTTTTTATTCATGGCTGGAAGGCGCGTCATGCGCAGTCGAAGTTTTGGGCGGGAGGGTTGGGTTAGAGTTTGCGCAGGGCGCGCAGCTTGGAGGAGCGGCTGCGGGGGTTTTCCGTGATCTCGTCGGCGGACGGCGTGATCGGACGGCGTGAAAGAAGCTCGGCGTATTTAACGCGCAGGTCTTGCGGACGATGGTCGTCCTCGCCTTCGGGCAGCCCGGCGAGGTGACGGAAATATTGTTTGGCGATGCGGTCCTCCAGCGAGTGGAAGCTGATCGCACAGAGCACGCCGCCGGGAGCTAGGCGCTCGAACGCGGCGGGCAACGCGCGCTCGATGGCGCCGAGTTCGTCGTTCACTGCGATGCGGATGCCTTGGAAGGCACGCGTGGCCGGATGGATCTTCGAGGTGAAACGGTCACGCGGCGGAATGGCGTTGGAAATGAGTTCGGCCAGCGAAGCGGTGCGAGCCAGCGTGCCGGTGCCGCGCGCGGCGATGATCGCACGCACCACATGACGCCAGTTCTTCTCCTCGCCGTAGTCGCGCACGGCGCGGACGAGCATCTCCTCGGTGGCGGTTTCGAGCCAGACGGACGCGGGCACGCCCGAACGCGGGTCCATGCGCATGTCGGCCGGGGCGTCGTTGCGAAACGAGAAGCCACGCTCGGCATCATCGAGTTGAAAGGACGAAACCCCGAAGTCGAAGAGGATGCCGTCGAACTTATCCACCGGAAGTTCACCAAGGCGGCCAAAGTCGCAGTCGATCAGCGCGAAGCACTCCTCGAATTCCATGCGCAGGATTTCGGCGCGCGGCTGGGCGGCGGGGTCACGGTCGAGGGCAACGACATTGACGCCGGGCGCGGCCTCAAGGATCGCCCGGGTATGTCCGCCGCCGCCGAAAGTTGCGTCGAGGTAACGACCACCACTGCGGGGGGCGAGCAAGTCGAGCGTCTCGCGCAACAGAACGGGCTTATGGCCGGGTGTCATCGGAACAATGGCGGCCTCAGGCAGCATGGCGCTCGGCGGCGGACGACGATTGACAACGCGAATGGAGAAACAGGGGACCGCGCAGCCAGACCGGGCGGGCGGCCAGGGCGACGGCGAGGTTGCTCTGTTCGAAACGGGCGCGGACTTCCGCCGCCGTGGCGGACGGTTCCGGGATGCGCCGGCGGCGCCCGAGTCGGGCTGGAAGTTCCAGCGAGCGAATCGGAAGATGATGGCGGCTTGAGTGCATGGGTTATATGCCGAGCCGGCGCATGAGATCGCCGAAGTTCTCTCCGGCGGTCCGCTGTTCCACCCGACTCCAACGGTCGGGGCTGTAGAGACTGAATTTGGTCAACGACCCCACCAGAACGGCATCCTTGGAGATACCGGCATGCGTAAGCAGGTCGCCGTTGAGCATGATGCGACCCTGCTTGTCGAAGCCAAGGGTCTGCGTCTGCGAAAAGAAGCGGGCGGCGAAGTCTTGCCCCGAACCATCGGACAACGCGATGGCCTCGATCTTGGCGCGGAGCTTGGCGACCTCGGCGGGAGGCAAAATGGCGATGTAACCGTCCGGATGTGGCGTCGCCAAGAACTGCTCCCCTTCACCGTGGGCAGAACGCCACGCCGACGGAATCGTGACACGATTCTTGTCGTCGAGTGTGTGCCTGAAAAGGCCGGTGTAACTTGTGCCGGATTGGACCATTAGAGCATAGAGAGACCGCCAAGTCCCCCCACAGTGCCCCATTTCAACCCATTTTAGCCCACTTTGGTCAAGATAACTCCGTCATAAACCCCGATTTCGAGGCAAAAACTTATTCACAAGTGTAAGAATGTGCCTTTCACTGAGAGAGGGCGTGAGGTTTGCTCCTCGCCTGAAAAAGCCTGAGCTCCCCTGAATAACCCTGATTACAGAGGGGGAACCGCCCGCCGATAGCGGAGCGCCCTGCCCTGATCGGCTTTGCTCCTCGTCGCCCGCCATCCTAACCGAATCAGGCCGAAATGGCGGAGGTTTGCGCCTCGGGTTGGTTTTTTAAGCCACCCGGACGGGATTTCTTAAAGGATCCTTAAGACCGGCTAGCGGATCAGAAATGATCGCCCCCGAAGCCGAACATGTCGCGCTCGATGGACCGACTTTGAATCGCAACCGCCACGCTGTTGGGGATTGGTTGCCAGACTAGCTCGACCAAGTTACCGGTCCGATCACGCACGCCGATAATGTCAGTCATCGTCCGCACAATCTCAAGATAGCCATCGGGAAGACGCGCATACTCTCTCTGCTGCATGTGAAACAGAGCGGGGGTGCCATCAATCGTGCCTTCGAATGTATCCATGTCGTGCAAGTTAAAGGAATGATGCCTGGGCGGCGGTGGCGTCAACGCGGGAGCGGTGGCGGCGGTGGTAGGCCAGACGGTAGATGTGGGCGCGTTTGATCATGTCCTTGCCCTGCGTCTCGAAGGAATTGATCGCGTGATTGATTTCTTCGACGCTGCAGCGGTCCCAGAGCTTGTAGCCTGGCGAGCCTGGATAACTCACGATCTCCGGCGCGGCCGCGCTGGCGATCGCACGCACGCGGCGTTCGAAGCTCGGCTGGTCTTTGTTGAGCGCGGCGGCGATTTCGTGGGCGGTCATCCAGCCGCGTGCCGGCGCGGTATTGAGAACGGCGACCACGGCCTCTACCTCGTCCGGCGACACGGCCGAAGCGGGGGTTTTGAGACCGAGATCGAGTTCTCCGTTCATCGTCCGTGGTGCAGGCGTTTTTTGACATCCGGCAACTCGATGGGCCGGTGATCATTCACGGCGAGCATCGCGTCGACGATGGCTTCCTGGGCGCGGTGCATGGCTGCCCAACAACGAGGCGGGATCGTGTCTCCGTGCGCCTCACGCACGGCGGCCAGCGTAGCGCCGATCGCATCGAGCTTCACAGGAAGCGGGACATCGCCGATGCGGATCTCGATACCGGTGCGGGTTGTGACGTGGCCGTTCATCCGAAAGGGTTGGCTTCGTCGAAGGCTTCGACGGGGGTCTCGGTGCGGTCGGGTGCGGGTTCGACGGCGGGGGCGACGGGCGCGGGCGTGTCGTTGCCGATGGGGAAAGCGGGCGTGGTCGGTTTTTGGCTGGCCAGATTTTGGCCTTTTTCGCGTTTCAGCTTCGAGGCGTGGCGGTTTGCCATCGTGTAATAGCGCTTCCTGACTTTGTCCGCATCGAGATCATCGAGCGGGCCGCCCTTGGCGCTGGTCTCGCCTTTGAAGCGGTTGCGGTCGAGTTTGTTTTTGCCCTTACCGTAGGTCTGTTCCTCGTGCCAGTCGGCGTTTTTGGCGCGGGCGTAGGTCTTATAGTCCTGCCGGCAGGTGTCCCAACGGGCGGATTTGTCCAGGCTGGCGGCGTCGCCGAGGTGTTCGAGGTAACAAAAGAGTGCGGTGATTTCATCCTCGCCGAGATCGGAGGAGGATTTGACGACGGGGCCGCGCACCAGGCGCATGCATTCCGTGGTGACGGCGCGGCGTTTCGCCTCATCCTTCGCGTTCCACCCGCTGGCGACGGCGGCGGCCGGCCAGAGCGTGAAATAACGGTTGCGGGCGGCGGGGGTCATGAGGCGATGGCCTTGGTGGTCGCGGGTGTGGCGAGAAGATCCACGGCAGCACGCATGCGGGGATCGCGCAGGTCGGTGTGCGTGTAGATTTGCGTGGTCTCGACGCTCTCGTGACCGAGCAGCTCCTGCACGCAACGAATGTCCACGCCGCTGCGGAGAAGCTCCGTGGCGCAGGCGTGGCGGAGACGGTGCGGCGTGGCGACCCCGAGGAGGCCGATCTTTTCGGAGGCATCGCGGACGGCGCGCTGGAGGGATTTTTCGTGAATGCGCCAGCGGACGGTGTGGCCGATGTCGGGGTGCTGGCAGTGACCGGGCGCTGGGAAAACCCAAAACCACGCGGGAGCGAATCCGTAGCGTTGGCATTTATTATAAACGCTGCGCGGGAGGGCGACGGGGATTTTGGCGCGGGCATCGGAGTCGAAACACATGCGGGCATAGCGGAGTTGCTCGCGAAGCTCGGGCATGATGGAGCACGGAAGAAGAGCGCGGCGATCTTTGCCGGCCTTGCCGTGGCGAAAGATCACCTCGGAGTTGCGCCAGTCGAGATCCTGCACGCGGAGGTTAAGGACATCGACGATGCGGCCGCCGGTGTAGAAAAGCAGCTTAGCCATGAGGCTGTAGCGGGCGAACGGGCCGTCCTTGATGGCATCGAGCAGCGCGCGCACCTGCGCGGGAGTCATGACGTGCGGAAGAGTCTTGGGGCGCTTCGCGACGGGGATCACGCCGATGTTACCGACATCCTGGCGGCGAACTTTTTGGTAGAGGAAAAGCAGCGCGTGCCGCGCCTGATCGAGCGAGACCTGCGAGAGCGGCCGGTTGATTCCCTGGCCGTTGGCGAGCCAGAGCAGGAAGTCGCGGATCTTCTCGGCTGGCTGTTGCTCCGCGTCTGGCCTGGGTCGGAGCAACAACCAAACCGAGAAGCGGCGCGCCCATCCAGAATACTCTTTCCGTGTATTGAGTTCGTAGCCAGCTGCGGCGCAGGCCGCCCAGGTCGCGTCCCGTGCCGCCATCACTGACTGCCACGGTTTCGAGTCAGAAGGCCCGAGCCGATTGGTATCAATTTCGTAGGAGTAGTGTTGCATGATTCAATAGGCGACGTGGCGTCGCACAATCACTTGTTAGCGGAAAGAGCCTCGCGTGCGGTCTTCGCCAGCAGGCCGGCGAGCCACGTCGTATTTTCTCCGAAGAAGAGGCATGCGCATGGGCCGGCGTTGAGTTTGGTTCCGGTCGAGAGCGTGCGAGCCGCTTCGACGCCGGTCCCTGAGCATCGCTTGCAGTCGGGAGTTGGCGGGAAGTGCAGGCGCGCCTTGGGAAAGCGTGCGCGCAGTTCCGCTAACAAATCGTCAGAGCCAACGCTCACCATCTGTCCTTTTTCGCGTGTCTGTTCTACGCTCATGTCATTGTCCTTTTTCTGGGTGAGCGCGGCTCACCTTGGCGTTCGGCAGAAGCGATTGCCCGCAGAAAGGGCAGTGAGAAATCGTGATGCCTTTGGGTTCGGCGCGGCTTGGCTTCTTACCGTCGGCGCGTTGCAGTGGGAGGTAGCGCCGCGCTTCGAGTCGGTTGCCTGCGATCACAAGCGCAGAGCACGCGTCGGCGATCTTGAATCCTTTTTCGCGAAGCCGGTTGTCCATCGTTTCCCAGCAGGAACACGGAGCCGAACCATGTGCTAGAGCCAACACCGGGGGCTGTCCGGCTGGCATGAGTTTTTTAGTTTTCGTAGCCATAGAGTGTTTGATTTTAGGTTTTAGTATTCGCCCCGGTGTTGCTCACCGTGGTGTTGGGCAAAGACGGGAGGTTCTTGAGGACGGTCATCGCGATTTCAGGGATGTGTATCACGACGGTATTCTCCACGTGCTTTAATGCTTTTTCCGGAAGCGTGATCCCATACTCGTGCTGAAGCGTGAACGCGATTTGCGCCGCGCAGTTTGCTCCCGCTTTTTGCAGAGCGTCTAGGTATACCCTTTGTTTTGGTGTGTATTCGTCAGTCATAAAATCGGATGCCCAACCATGCACTACAGCGCAACGCCGTTGCTGGTCCCGTCCGGCGTATTGGAGCCGTTCACGGCGTTGCTGACTGCGGCGTTCGCCAAAGCTGCGGAAGCGACGAGCCACTCGGCCATCGCGCGCGGCGTTGCCGAGCGTTTTGCGCGCGACATAAGTTGCCACCGTCGGTGATCGCGCGCGCCGTTGTGGAGCACCATCGGAAATTCGACGGCGCGTGGGGAAATATGAGCGAAGCAGAGCCACGTGTTTTTCGTGATCGAGTGGCCCCACCAGGCTTGCGAGACGGCGATAGACCACAGCCCGTCGCGGGCTTCGCCTGGTCGCGGCAGCCCGCAGTGAGCGAAGAGCCGCGAGTTTGCCGGGTGCTCCAGCACGCCGCCGCATTTACGCAGCCACTCTACACAGAGCGGGCCGAGTTCTTTCTCGCCGGGCAGCGGCTTCGCTTGGTGCGCGCACTTCGCCGACCACGACCGGCAAGGCGGGTGAGCCACGACCGGCATCCCGCCCGCGAAGCTGCGCACGTCGCGGCGCATGTCGTAGCACTCCACGCCGGCGAGCTGCTTGTATATCGACTTCGCGGACACGCAGAGCACAGCCACCAGAGGCGAACCAGACGCCAGAACCAACGACCCCGCTTGGGTCGTTGGAGGCGTGCGAACGTCGAGCGTAGCGGGGCCGTGGTTCATCTTACACGTTCAACTCGCCCGCGATGCGCGTGATTTCAGCGAGTTCGGATTCGGTTAAAATCAAGCCGTGTTCGCGGCTCATGTGTTCAAAGAGCGGATAATAAAAAGAGGCCGGCTTGGTAATCGCCGCCGCCTTCAGCTCCTTCATTCCGGAGCCGGGCTGCGGGGCATTCGGGCCTCCGGTGAAATCGAGCGGGCCGAGGTGGTGCTGGCGGGCGGCGGTCATGGCGTCTGGATCCGCGCCAGTGCGGTGTCGCGCTCGGCGGTGGTGGTGAAGAACGGCTTGCCGTTCGTGAGGTTGATCGTGTGCCACTCGCCTGTGTTGAAGGATTGGACTTCGATCGTGTTGTCGCGGCCTGCCTGCACGGCGCGGCCTTCGCGCTGGATGAGTTCACGCATGAACTCGGTCCACTCGGGGAGCGTGCGTTCGGCGAAGCTCATTTCGCACGGACGAGGCTGATGTTGCGCATGGCTTTGAGGCCGAAGGCCACGGCGAGCTTGCCCATCACGAGGTCGCGGAAGGCCCGCTCCTCGTCGTTGGGACGCTCAATCTTGGCGACGGCATCGAAGGCGCGCACGTCAACGGCGCGCTCCTGTTGGGCCTCCTCGCTGAGTTGTGAGAGTTCGGCGACGGCGGGCAGGCGCTTCATCACGGCGACTCGGAAGTCGCGCTCTTTGTCGGATGGGTATTCGATGCGGGTGGCGGCCTCCAGCACGCGGGTGAGCTGGGCGCGGGTGATGGCGGTGTGGTTTTTGGTTTTGGTCGTGGACATGGTCGGTGGTGGTTGGATTTACGTGGTGCGGAAGGTGTCGTGGGAAAGCATTGCGCAACGCATCGCGGCGCGGTGGTGGCGAAAGCCTCGACTGATCTCGCCAGCGCGCACGAGGGCGACAGCACGAGCAGAGAGCCGTATGGACGCCCAGCGCTGGCGATCGGCTTTGGCGAGGGCGGGTGGCTTGGTGGTCATGGTCAGGAGCCGATGGCGTCGTCGCCTGGGGTGTTGTCGCCGGCGCCGAAGGCGCGGGTGAGCGCGGGCAGGTGGGTTTCGAGGGCCTCGGCCAGTTCAGCCAGGCCTTCGGCCTTGCGTTGGTGCCAGAGCGCCTGGGCGCGGTCGGTGTCGTCGCGGTTGCAGCGGATGACCGCTTCGCGCAGGTGATAATCGCGCAGCTCGGTGATATCGGTGAGGGTCATTTGGTCAGGGCTTTGACGCGGCGCAGGAGGCGGCCGGCGGCGCTGGGTTGCGGGGCGGATTTGCGGGCGGGCTTGGGGGCCGGCATGACGGTGGGCTCCTCGCCGCGTTTGATCTCGGTCGGCTCGTAGTTGCGGCGGACGTAGGCGTAGGCGTCGGCCTCGGTGGCGTAGTTGCCTTCACCGTTGCCGGGGCGGTCGCCGATGATGCCTGCTTCCCAGCCGCCGCGCCCGTTGAGGCGGGTTTCGTATTTATGTTTCGAGGACATTTTGAGGGGGGCTTAAGCGCGGGTTAAAAACTCAGTCGGCGAGGTAGGTGCGGAGGTGGATGGCGCGGTAGGGCTTGTTGGCGGCGTTGGCCAGGCGGTGGCCGGCTTGCAGGGCTTGGATGAGGGGCCGCACGCGGCCCTTCTCCTGCACGAGCGTGCGCAGGCGGGGCATGAGCTCTTCGATGTCGGCGGGTTCAACTTTGAAGGTGCCGCAGAACCGGCGGATGTCTTCGTCGTTGGTAAACTCTTCGAGGCGGAGGATTTCGCGCTCGCCGCCGATTCGGCCGATGAACTGTTCGAAGAAGGCGGACTTGAGAGCCTCCTCGAATTTGTCGGCGTCGGGCGTCCAGCTGATGATGATCGTGCAGCCGGTGTCTTCCTGCAGCTCCAGGAGGAACTCGAAGATGGGTTGATACGAACCGTTCTTCACCGAGCGGCAGAGGCAGCGCTGGATGTTGTCCACGATCAGCGTGCGGCGGGGCACTTTGAAATGCTTGCGGATGAAGTCGCGGCGCTCGGCGCGGCCGTCGCTCTTGGCGGAGCCGAGGATGTCGGAGAGTTTGTGGATAAACTCGCTGAGCGACGGGATAGGCGGGGCCTCCATACGGATGATGGTGCCGGCTTCCTCGCGGCGGATGAGTTCGTTGAAGCAGGCCGATTTCTGGGACCCGGTGTAGCCGACGATCGCGCCGAATTTGCATGAGGTGTAGGAGACGCGTTTGCGCTGCACGTATTCGTTGATCGTCTCCCAGACAGTGGTCTCGGTGAAGATCACCTTGGAGATCTGGCGGGCGAAGGTGAGGCGCAGCTCGACCTGCGTCCACAGCTCGCGGAGGTTGCGCCAGGAGCCTTGGACTTTCTGCTCGGCATCGACGCGGAAGTAGCGGCCGGTGAGCAGCTGGTAGTAGTATTGCCGGTCGTAGGTGAAGCTCATTGCGCGGCATTTCTCGGTGACGATCTCGATGTTGGAGTCGCAGCAGAAGTGCGCGTAGTCGAGCATCCCGAGGGTGGGCTCGACGGCCTCCTGCGGATAGGCGAAGCGCTTGGGATTCTCGGTGCCCGAGGTGATCCATTCGCGCAGTTGTGAGATCGTGGGGAGTGTTTCTTTGGTGGCCATTGGTCGGTGTTGTTGGTCGGAAAGTTGCTAGTTGCTAGAAGCTAGAGGCTAGGGCTCAGAGGCCGGTCATGGTCGCGGCCTGCGTGGTGATGGAGGTGAGCGTCTTGTCGGCGTCGGCCCGCTTCTTCGCGGTGCGTTTGGTGGACGCGGCGCGGGTGGTGGCGACGGCCTCGGTGGCGGTGCGCATGGCACCGGCTTCGAGACGGGCGGCTTCCTGTTCGGAGAGCACACCGGCGATGCGTTCGTTGTCGGCCGCGATGCGTTCGTTGTGCGCCGCCGCTGTGGGCAGCTGGAGCGTCTTGGCGCGTTTGAGCAGGTGGTTCTGCTGCTCTTTGATCGTCGCCGAGGTGGCGGCGATTTCCTCGGCGTTTAGCGGGTTGGCACCCTTCCAGAGAAGAGCGGTGCCGACGTAGCCGCCGCCGGGGCGGTGGAGGTGGATCGAGTCGCGGGTGTTGCGGTCGTAGATTGCGGTGAAGGGCGTGCCGATCTTCTCCAGACGCGGGTCTTGGAGCGTGTAGGTGCGGGTGACGCGCTGGTCTTGGAAGGTGATCTGGTAGGGGCGCGTGACGGTCACGGGCTTCTTGTCGTCGAGGAGATAGACGAGGACGCTCTCGTCGATGGGGTTGAAGTCGGCAGGGTCGTAGAGGCGGCGGCGTTTCTGCATCGGCGTCTCCATAAAGCTCTCGATCTCGACCGCGCTGGCGGGGAGGTCGCGGGGCATCTCATCGAGCGGGCGCCAGGGGTTGGACTGCGTGAGGCCGCGCACGCGCCACATGGGGACGGGCTCGAAGCCCTGCAGGCGGTGGTTGTCGCGGTTGTCGAGGACGGCGATGGTGTGGTTCACGAGAACCTTGCATTGCTCCTCGGTGAGGACGCGCAGGGTGGCGAGATTGGCGAGCGCGGGCGGGAGGTCTTTGACGAGGGCGAGGGTTTTCTCGGCTTCGTCCTTGAGCGCCTTGAAGTCGCCCTTCTGGTCGGTGAGCGGGTTGCTCCCCTTCTGGCCGGGCAGGCCGGAGAGGGCGCGGTCGAGCAAGTTAAAATAACTCTCGATCCAGCCCTTGGCCTGAGGAGAGCCGTAGGTTTCGGAGGGGCCGCCGGGCGTGAGGGAGTGCGTGTGCATCCCGGTGCGCTTCACGCGGATCATGCCGTTGGAGATGTGGTGCAGCCACTCCTCGTCCTGCTGGTTGAGGCCGGAGGAGGCGCGCTCGAAGAGCAGCCACATCACATAGTTTTTCGGCACGCCGTAGCGGCGGAGGAATTGAAAGAGCTGGCCGCGTGTGTCGCTGCGGTTGAGGCTGCGTTCGACGCCGTTGGGCATCTCGGTGCGGGCACCGATGCCGTGCTGGATGATGGTCGCGGTGGCGACATCCATGCCGAACAGGCCGTTGACCTTGCAGACCTGGCCGAGATCGACGCGGGCGACTTCGAGGTTGAGCGGGTGGTCGTCCCACGTGACGAGTTCCAGGAAGCGCAGTTCGCTGCGGTCGCGGCGCATGATCGGCAGCTCGTTGGTTGCGGAGAAGAAACCCTCGCGGGCGGCGGTGAGTTCCACGCCCTGCGGGAGCTTCCGCACGAGGTTGTCGTAGGAGCAGCCCTCGGGCATGGGCGGGACGAGCACAGGGAGCGGGCGGCCGTCGTTCTGCGGCTGGGCCTGCCACCACGACATCCAGGAGCCGAGGCCCTCGATGGTGTCGCCGGCCTGCCAGCGGGCTTCGAGCTGCACGTGGGCGGCGCGGGCACCGCCGGAGAAACCGACCGCGTAGCGCTGCCAGTAGGCGACGAAGGCGGGCGGGAGCGCGGTGCGGGCGGTCTCGGCGAGATCGGGCGGGAGCTTGTAGTCAGCCACCAATACACGCCACGACCAGTTGGAGGCTTTGAAGTCGAGCCACCGGCGCTTGATGTTGCCCTCCGAGAAACCGCGCAGGCCGCTGCCCTTCATCTCGGTTTCGATGGCCGCGTATTCGGCCTTCTTGTTGCGGGCGAGGTGGCAGCGCCCCATGACGACGAGCCACACCTTGAGGGCGGCTTTGATGGAGTCGTCGAGGGTGCCGATGACGGCCTGCTCGGAGAGCGAGGGCACAAACCGGCAGCGCAGGGAATCGAAGGTGGCGAGGGCGAGATCAGACATGGGAGGTGGCGAGGAGTTGTTTGCGGTTGCTGCGGGGTTTGGCGCGGGCGGTGGCCTCGGCATCGACGGCGGCGAGGGTATCGGCCAGCATCTGGCGAAATTGCGGGAGGGTGAGTTCGCCGTCCTGCGTGGCCTCGTCGGGCAGGTGCGTGAAACTGCGGGCGACGTAGAACTCGTTTTTCCAGGTGAAGCACTGCGCCTGATACCAGCGGATGGCCTCGGCCTTCTCGGCGGCGAGCTGCTCGACCGGCGACATCGAGGGCGGCTCCGCGCCGCGCCCGAGGTTGCCGCCCTTGGCGGTCTCGCCCACGATGTCCTTGCGCTCTTTGATGCGGTGACGGTCCAGGAGATCGTTGAGCGACTGGTCGCCCACGAAGGTCTTGAGTTTTTCGGCAAAGGCGCGGGCCTGGGCGCTGTCGGCCATGTCGAGGGAGAGCTGGTCGCCGGGCAGTGCCAGAAGCTCGGGAAGTTGCACTTTGGTCTTATCGACAAAGACTTCGGCGAGGCGCATGTAGTAGGCGCATTGGCGGATGGAGGGCAAAAACGCACCGCGGTGCGTTTTTGAACGGAGGTCATCGCCGGCGGGTTCGACCTGGCGGATTTCGCTCTGCCACGAGATCCACTCGCCATGCTTAAGGCTGGCTTTAACGCGTTTGAGCGTGAGGCCGGAGATCACCGCGCCGAGGGCGGCTTTATTCTCCAGCTCGGTGACGGCCATGAGTTGGGCGACGGCCTTTTGCTGGAGATCGGCGACCTGCTTGGGTTGCGTGAGCGCGAAGCCTTCGGCGATGAGCAGGGCCTTGGTGGCGCGGGAGACTTTGAGTTCTGAATCGGTTGAAGACATGGGGGAATTTAGAAGGAGTTGAGAAACCCGAAGCGCTCGGGGTGCTCGTTGGCCAAGGCCTGCACGTCGCCCATCGTGGGCACGTGGTCGCAGGCAAAGAGGCCGAGGACGGCGTAGCTCTCGGGGTAGATCAGGCCGGCCTCGGGGTTGGGGCTCATGGTGAGCACCGCGAAGTAGTGCCCCTCGATCATCGGCAGGCTGCGCACGGCGCACTTGTCGGGCATGAAGGGCGGGCGGTGTTGCAGGCCCGAGAGCGGGCCGCGAGAGTTGGCCAGAGTGAGCGTGGAGGAGACGGAGGGCATGGCTCAGGCGGCTTCGAATGAGTCGATCCACACGCCGGCCTTACGGCAGCGGGCGCAGCGGTAGTTGTGACAGGCGGTGATCGGCCCGTGCCATTGGCACTCGGGTTCGCAACAATGCGCGGTGATGCCGGTGAGATCGTATTGCTCGAACTCCGCCCGCTGCCGCTCGCTCATGTGGAACGGCGGGATCTCGCCGTCATACACGGACTGGATCTCCTCGTCGCTGCCGGTGTAGGCCCAGGAGAAGAGGCGGTCGGTGTAGGGTTCGAGGAACCAGCGCAGGCGGTCTTGCCAGTAGATCTGGCCGCGTGACGTGTCGCCCTTGGGGACGATCTTGCAGGTCACCCAATAACTGAGGCGGCCGGCGATCTTGACGCCGAGGGAGCGGGTGCGTTGGCGGAGGCGGTGGAGAATGGCCTTCATGGCTCAGGCGGCGGTGTTTCGGGCTTGAGGGCGGAAGCGCTCCCGCCGATTCTGGCGCTCATGAGCAAAACCAAAGATGGCCTCGGCCGGGATGATTTCCACGCGACCCTCGACGCCCTCGTGACCGTGGGCTGGGTCAATGCTTGGGCGCGTCGCGGCGACGGCTACGCCATCGAGTGGACGGCCATCGGCCTGGAGCGCAAGCGGTGGATTCGCACGATTGACGAAGAACTGGACCCCAACGCCCGCGCCATGCTGGCGCTGTTCGCTGTATGCACGCAGTTTTCGTAGGACTTTTTTGAATTGGTTTTTCATGGTCGGGAAATTCAGGCGGCGGCGGTTTGCGTGGAGGCGACGGGGTCGGCTTTGCGGGCGCGCTCCCAGCTGGGTATGCGGCGCTTGATTCCGTAGACGCGCTCGACGCCATCGAGGTGGTCGAGACCGCAGGTCTTGATGAGGCCCTTCTCCAGTTCGAACTGGGCGGCGGCGATGTCTGCACGATACCGGCGCTCGTTGTTGGCGCGCTCCAGGGGCGTCTGGTAGACGGCCTCGTTGCGGGCGAGGCACTCACGCGTGACGAGGAGCTTGATTAGGAGGTTGGCGCGGGCGTCGCGGGTGGAGATCTTCTTCGGCATGCCTGCCGCCCTCGGTTCGATGTGGGTCGGTGCTGCGGACTTCTTGGTCCCTGCGTCTGACTTCTGACTTCTAACTTCTGACTTCTTTTCAGCAGTGGTCGTTGTATTCATGGTCTGGATTCGGTTGGTCGGTTACTAGTTGCTAGAAACTGGGAGCTAGGCCTCAGCGCCGCGCCTTGCGCGTCCGTGTGGCCACGGCGGTGGCGATCACGGTGTCGAGCGCCTCGGGGGAGAAGTTGACGAGGATGGCGAGGAACCGGCCGAGGCGCTCGGCCTCCGGCGCGGAGCGCGCTTCGAGGAGGGCGAGGAGCACGTCGTCGCGGGTGAGCCATTGCACGCGATGGCGTTCGGCGACGTCTTTGATCTTGGAAAAGTTGAACCGGCTCCCGAAGAGTGCACCGCTGTCGAGGCCGTTGCGTATTGACTGGATGGAGACGGGGTCGCCGGCGTCGTCGGAGAGGATCCGCGCCACCTCATCGAGCCGGAACTTCTCGCGGCCGGCGGGCAGGAGGAAGTCGAGCATCAGCTCGGGGCGGTTGAGAGTGGGCGCGGGCATGGGGTTTAGCGTTGAGCGGCAGTGGGGCGCTTGCTGGACTTGGGGGATGACGAAGCGCGACCAGGAGATTGCGGATTTGCGGAGTGAGCTGGCTGCCGTGCGCGAGAAGGCCGAGCTTGCGATGGCGCTGGCACTAAGAGCCGATGAACGGCTGCATTTGCTGCTCGTCCGGAAAGTCGAGACTGGTGCACTGTTGCCACAATCTCCGCGCAGCCGAGCAGGCGGCCGGAAATCTCGGTAAGGCTACCTGTAGCCATGAGGACAAGCTGTCGATCGGCTTCCAGTAACGGGATCGCCGCAAGCACTGCTCGATGTGCCCTCATGAGCATCCTAAAGGCATCTTGGGTGTGTTTCGCGTGGGCGCACATGACGGTCAGGCGGCTAATGGCTTGGGGGGTAACGGGGCCGTCGATCTCGATGCTTATCTTTCGTTGCGTGCTCATGCGTCCTCCTTTTTTGCGGGGAAGGTCTTAGCGACCCATTCACGCAGGGCCTTTGCCTGCGCGGGATTGCCGGGCAGGCGCCCTGCCTCCACCGCCGCCGTGAGCTGGTTGATGCCCTCGCGCTTGAGCATCAAAACGCCGTCGAGGTAGGTGTAGTTCTGGGGGGAGACCTGCGAGCGCACGAGGTCTTCGAGGGCTAGATCGGCGTTCATGCGGCCTCCTTCAGCGCGGCTGCGAGTGCGGCGGGTGGGTAGAGCACAGGGAAACGCTGGGCGCCGAGGTAGAGCCGTGGCGCGTCGTAGCGCTGGCCGGCGGCGCACCACGCCCGTCGCGAGAAGCGCATGAGGTCGCCTTTGCGCAGTGAGAGGCCGCGCGCGGCGAGGAATTCGCCGATGGTCTGGGTATCAGCGGGCCGCGTCGCCGGGTCGCGTTGCAGCGCCTCGCGGCAGGCGGCGAGGCGGGCCATCGCCCGCGTGCGGCGCAACGTGCCCTTGGGTGCTTCGGCCCCCGGCTCGACATAGAGGCCATACTTGCGGATCGCGGGCAGCACCTCACAGCACACCCAGCGGGCGAACTCTTGCGCTTGGGGCTTATTCGACCGCAAGGCCATGTAGGTGAGCCCGGCCTCAGTCACAACGTTGACGGTCTGGGTGCCGCCTTTGCGGCCCGGAAGGGGGTGGCAGATTGCCACACCCTTCGACCACTCGGGGAGGCGGGCGAAAAGCTTGCGGTCTCGGGCAAGCCCGGCGGCCTTCATCGCATCGGCGACGACAAACGTGGGCTCGTCAGCGGTGCCGAGTTGGCGGATATTGTGACCGAGGAAGGAAACGACCTTGACGGTCGGGGCTGACTGGGTGGTGGTGTTCATGTTCGTGCTTTAGTTTTTATTGAGCCCTCGGCTGTAACCGGGGGCTTTTTTGTGAGCGGAAATCAGGCGGCGGCTTTGTTCAGGGCGTGGTAGCGCTTGAGCAGGCGGGCGCTGGTGCGCTTGCCTGAAAGCACCAGGTAGAGGTGCGTGCGGTTGACCCCCAGTGCGTGGGCAGCCCCGACAATGCCGGGGAACTTGGCGGGGCCTCGCGCTGAACGGGGAGGAACTTTCTTCGTGTGTTTCATGGTGTAGCGGGTAGCTTGAGCTACACGAATCGGATTAAATTGGAGTTATGCAAATAAAATCGGAGTCATTTGGAGAGTTTTCAGCTCGCACGGATCGCTTAGCGGCACACCTACGAGTAAACGTCAGCGAACTCACTGGCGTGATTCGCCTCTCAAATGGCATGCTCTTTGCCTATCGGAAGGGTAAGCATCCGATCTCTCCCAAGGCTTGGAGTAAATTGGAGTCGGCCGAAGTCGCCGCCGGGATTCAGACCCAGAGCCAAGGAGGTCAAAGCCAGTCGCAGGTAGTGGCATCGACGCCAGCGGGCACGGCCTTTGGGGACTATCTAAAATTTATCAGGGCCTGTCGCGAAGAGGCGGAGCGTCTCGGCGGTGATGATACGGCCGCCAAGGAACGTATATTCGATAAATTACTGGCGACCTTCATGTCGGCGAAAAAATAACGCACCCCAATTATAATTCCCACGTCTTCAATAAAACCGTATTATTCCGCCCATGAAACTTCTCACCACTCTACTCCTCGCCGTGCTGTTGTGCGGCATTTTGACTGCGCAGGAGTTGGATCCAAATGACGCCTTTGCAAAGAAGGTAAGGCCTGCCGCAGGAGTGGCAACGAAGTTAACGCCGCTCTATCCAAGAGGGACGGTTCTATTGAGTGATTTAAATGGGCGCCAATCCTTGTTCGAGGTGCTTGGGATATATCAGACAGGGCTCAAGGTGAAGCGCGAGGACGGTGAAGCATTCTTTCTTAAGTGGGATGATTTCAATTCGGCTAATTTCAAAGCCAACAACCCGGTTATTGCAGAAATATCGAGAGTCGCACCGGAGTCACCGGAAGTTGCCGCATTGTCCGGTAATGCGATAATGGTCACAGCTGCTTGGCCCAGGGAGTATTCCTCGAAGGACAAGAGCAGGACGCTTACGATCACCCTGCGGCTCGCCGCCAAAAGTAATCGCGCATTGGTCATTGTGGAACCCTTTCGCATGACTAAATACGCAAATGCTGGCATATCCAAAGCATTGTTACTGGAGCCGGGAAAGCTGGTGACGATTGAAATACCATTCGCCCTCGGTGCAGATGCCAAACTACTCGGTGAGTGGACGGTGCGCGTGTGGAATGAAAACAAGTTAATAGTAACAACAGAATCTGCACATGGAGTAGCGCAAAAAATCAATCCCAGTCAGAAGCCTGGGAGGGTAGAATGGGTGCCGCCTAATACGGAATGATTTAAAGCCCCGACCTTCACCGGTCGGGGCTTTTTGTTTTATCCAGCCGTTTTACGATGCCCCGTATTTTCCGGCGGGCTTGCCGGCCGGTGGTTTTATCGAGCGACACCAACCACCGTTGGAGCTGGGTGAGATTGGGTGCGACTCGATTGGAGAATAGGAGTGTTTTCATGCCCGTATCATAGCGCATGACCGGTGTGGTTCATAGAGGCAGCAGGCCCTCCCGATAAAAAACCTCAAACTAAGCAAGGTAGCAAAGCTACGATTACCGCTCGCGGGCATTTCTATGAGACGGTAGCGGCGTGCAAAACGTCGCTCACCCAGCAGTAACAGAAACCCTATTCGCCGCAAGATTTGGCGCGGAGGTCCACGCATGAGTGGGCATGATCGCCCCTCCATCGGCACGGCCGGCGGCTCCGATCGCGCTGCCCGATTCGCCCATCTACAGGATCTCATCGAGCGCGACTCGCGGGGCTCCGCCCATGGGTTGCCCACGGTTTACCATGAGGTCGCCGCTGTGGGTGTCATGCATGCGCCCGGCGAGAATGATGTCACACTCATCACCCTGGTCACCGATGGCGGCCAATCGCATGTTTTCGCCCTCGACAAGAAGAAGGCCGACCACTTCCGCGAGGAGCTGGTGGCCATGAGCCGCACGGTGAAGGGCATCGCCGATTTGGCTTATCGCGCTCGCAACCAGGAACGCCGAAACGGCCGCGATCCCATCGGCAAGCCCAACGGTCGCCTGCTCTAACATTCGATCTTCGTCACAGAGTTCACCGAGTTCAAATCCGAGTTGCACAGAGCCCAAACCACAAATCCGAACTCCGACTTTCCCAATCCGCACCATGAAAAACATCCGACTCCTCATCCTCTCCGCCGTGGCGCTCGCTGCGGTGTTGTCCTTCGCTCCGCAGTTAGCCCAGGCCGCCGATGCCGCGGCTGAGCCAACCAGCGTCGTTACCTCCGCTGCTACGACAACCACGCCCTGGTATGCGGACGGCGCGGTGATTGGTGCCGTGATCGCCGCCGTCACCTCGCTCCTGGCCATCTGGCAACATGGTGAGAAGAAGACGGCGCAGAAGGTAAGCGAATCGCTCGTCGTCGCCATCGAGTCCGCGACCAAGATTCCCGCCGTCGCCGCCCAGGAGAAAGCGATCAAGGCCAAGATTAAGAGCGTGGCCGAGGACTACGGCGTGCAGCCGCTCCTCGATCGCATCGTGCAAGATGTCACCTAACCGGAGCCCCGTCGTGTGTCTGCATCCATCATCCTCGCGGTCCTCGGTCTCCTCGGTGCGCTCGCGCCGCTCCTGGTCGCATGGTTTAATCGGCGCGTGGATCCGTCGCCTGCGCAGCGCAGCGACGAGATCAGCGCCGAGTTCCGCGAACTCGAAGCGCAGATCGCCGAGCTGGAACGCCGTGGTGATTTTGCTGCCGCTGATGCTCTGCGCGTGCAGCTCATTACCCGCGTCGAGGCCGAGCGTGTCGCCGGTGCCGGGCACGGCGATGGGCAACAGCTACCGCCTGCAGCTGCCGGCGGGGACGACGATCACGGCGCCCGATGACGCCACGGCCGCGCAGCTGCGGGCCGTGACGTTCAACGAGGCGGCGGCCGGCACCGGCCGCACGATCACACTCACCGCACCGCTGCAGCTGGTCTCGCCCGCCTACATCGCCAACCGCAACGCCACCGAACTCACGCTCCTCGAACTCACCGCCCAACTCCGCGCCGAAAACGCCCGACTCCGCTCGAAATGATTTCTCTCCTCGCTCAAACCACCGCGCCGCTCTCAGCCGAGTTCTTCGGCATGGTTGCCCTGGCATTGATTATCATGTCGCGGTGGTTGTTCGACTATAACCGGTCTCGCCGGGAGGAGTCCGATCGTCTCGAACCGAAATCAACGCCTCCCTTGCACGAGCGTTTTATCTCCCGGCCGGAATATACCCGCGACCAACAGGAGGTCGATGAACGCCTGACCTCTGCAACGTCATCCCGCAAGTCGATGCACAAGGAAATCGAGAAACACACCGCCGAAATCTCGG
Source organism: Opitutaceae bacterium (assembly GCA_041671745.1). GTDB lineage: Bacteria > Verrucomicrobiota > Verrucomicrobiia > Opitutales > Opitutaceae > Rariglobus. The sequence goes on from JBAZBC010000020.1 coordinate 63,935, forward strand.
TTCTCCAGGAATCAAAACGCACGACCGAAACGACCCTCCACAACATCGACGCCAAATTGACGACCATCCTCGGCCGTCTTCCCCGCACATGAACGCCACCGCCCGCGAACTCTTCCGCCAGAACCTCATCGCCCAACTCGCCGCCGCCGGCGCGGTGGGGCTCAAGCCCGCGATGCTCAAGGTCGGCGCCAAGGTCGGCGGCTTCGAGCCGGCCGACAAGGAACTCGACGACGCGCTCGATTACCTGGCCGACAAGAAACTGGTCATGGTCATCGACAAGACGATCTCCCCCGAAAACAAGCGGTGGAAGATCACCTCGGCGGGTTACGACTACGCCGCCCAGGAGGGCCTTGTTTGAGCAAGGCCCGCACAACACTTCCCGCATCCCTGGTCCGGGTGCGGGGCTTTGGTCAGGTCGCTAAGGTCAAAACTCCGGCGCGTGCCAATGCGCGCCGGAGCAAGCCTGCGGGCCTGCTCAGCGCCTACCGCCTCCCCGTCTTCATCAACCGCCCGCCGTTCTCTGCACTAGCTCCTAGCAACTAGATCCTAGCGACTAGCCATCATGCCCACCAAAATCGAAACCTCCCTCACCGCCGAGGAACTCATGGAGTTCTTCAAGCGCTGCGCGCAGACCAAGGGCGGCACCACCGGCCCCGCCATCCAGGCGCTGGCGGCGGAGTTCGGCGTGACGATCTCCCACGACAGCGCGAACACCTTCCGCAAAACGGCGATGCAGGAATACCTGGACGAGCTTAAGGCATCCGCCCGCCTGGCCGAGGATGTCGCGGCCGTGGCCAAGTCGGGCATGGGCCTCGCCGATGGTGCCGCCTCCGCCTTCGCCGCCAAAGTCTTCGACGCCGCCCGCCGGATCGACGTAGGCGACATCGGCAGCAAAGAAGCCAACAACGTCTCCCTGGCGATCGCCCGCCTGAAGACCGGCGACCGTGGCGACAAGAAACTCGCCGCGGATCTGGCCGCACTTCAGCAGCGCATGGTCATGCAGCAATTCGACGCGGCCGCCGCCGTGCTCGAGCACGCGCACGAGATCCGCCTAGTCATCGCCGACAACAAGCTCGATGCGGCTGCCAAGACGGAACGGATCCGAAAGCGTCTCTTCGGCGAGAAGCCCGCCGATTTCAAACCGGTCACCACCAAGGGGGAGAACGTCGAATGAGCCAGCCCGCCGCACTCCCGTTTCTCCAGCCATACCAGCGCCGGTTTTTTGGCGGCATGGATGTAGCGCGTAAACCTGATCAGATCGTGATCAGTCGCGTGTTTGCGCGGACGATGCAGTGCGCCGGCATGCGCGGAGACATTATTATCGAAGAGGTCTTCACTGATGCAGCCTGGCAGGCGATCAAGCCCACGATTACCGGAGGGCACGGCCAATGACCAAGCCGGTCCGCAAAGCCCTTAAGAAAGCTCGCCAGGCCATCATGGTCGGCGCGGCCGTCGCCGTCGCCACCGCCGGTCAGGTGAGCAACGTCGTCGCCGATGCGGCCGGCCTCATCACGTTCCGCAAATACCAGGAGCGCGTCTTTTGGGATCACGAGACGAAGACGATGATCCTCCACTGGTCGCGCCAGGTCGGCAAGAGCCACACGCTCGCCGCCTGGGCGGTGGACCGCCTGCTGCGCAATCCCGGCCGCCTGGTCACGGTGCTCTCCAACTCCCGCGCCAACGGCGCCGAGTTCGTGCTCAAGTGCCAGGAGGTCTGCCGAAAGCTCGGCCAGGCGATGGAGATCGAGAGCAACAACGACGCCCTCGATAAGCGCACGGATATCCCCGAGGACATGAAATACGACATGATGCGCGGCGAGGTCCGCATCACCGTCGAGGGCAAGGTCGGCCGTATCCTCGTGCTCGCCGCCAACCCGCGCACGGCGCGTGGTTTCTCCGGAGACCTTATCATGGACGAGTTCGCGTTCCATGAAAACAGCCAGGCCATTTGGGAGGCCGCCGAGCCGATCATTTCCTCCAACCCTGATTTCCTCTGCCGCATCGCCAGCACCGGCAACGGCAAGCGGAACATGTTCTATCAGCTCATCAGCGAGGGGCGCATTCCGTATTACCGCGTGCGCCGCTCCGATGCCTGGGCGGCCGGCGAGATAAAGATCTACTCCGCCGTCAATGGTAAGGAGATCACGCCGGCGCAGGCCCGCGAGGAAGCGTCCGACAAACGCGCCTACGATCAGAACTACGAGTGCATGTTTAACGACGAGAACGCGGCGCTCCTCACCCAGGAGCTGATCAACGCCGCCCAACGCGAGGGAGTGATTGTCGAGTCTCAGGAGTGGAGCGACGCCACGATCGTGCGCCTGGTTGAGAAGACGATCGGGATCCTGTATCTCGGCCAGGACGTCGGCCGCAACCGCGACCTCTCCGTCCAGACCGTCCTCGAAAAGATCGGCCAGATGTATCGTATCGTCGCGATGCTGCGCATGGAAAACATGCGCCTGCCCGATCAGCAGCGCCAGCTGGAGCGCATCGCCACGCTGCCCAAATTCAAGCGCGGTGAGATCGACATGACGGGCATCGGCCTCGGTCTGGTTGAATACGCCCAGGAGAAACCGTGGGGCCGCAAGATCAACGGCGTGAACTTCGGTTCGTCGGAACCGATCACCAAGCGGATCCTCGCCGAGGGCCGCAAGGCGCCCAAGGCCCGTGTCACCGAGATCATGGCGACGGAGATGCTCGGCGTCTTCGAGGACCACCGCATCGAGATCCCGATGGATGCCGCCCTGCGCGACTCGCTCCGCAAGCCCGAGAAGATCACCAGCCCCGGCGGCCGTGTCTCGATCGCCGCCACCCGCGACGATGCCGGCCACGCCGACGAGTTCTGGTCCGTCGCCCTGGCGATCCGCGCCAGCCAGTCCCGCGTGCGTCCTCCCTCCAAGCCCAAGCCCTTTGCCCGTGGTGGCCGCCGCGCCCGAGCCTTTGGCGGCGGCGGGCGTTTCGCCCTGAGCCGTCGTCGTGAAGTCACCGCATGAAAACCCAATCTAAACACAAGGTAGAGACCGCCCGCCTGCTCCCGCGCAAGAATCTGCCGAGGGGCACGATCCTCAACGCCCGCGGAGAGCCCGTCCGGGCGATCACCGCGCCCTCCGGCTCGTCGTCGGCCGAGAGCCGTGTCGCCCGCATGAACGGGTGGCGTGACCAGCTCAACCCGCTGCGCGGCCTCACCATCGCTCGCGCCGTTGCGCTCCTGGAAGATTACAACATGGGGCGCATGGCGGATCTCCAGTGGACGTATTTCCACGTCGAGGGGACGGATCCCGACATGATCGCCCTGCTCTCCCTGCGCATCGGCCGCATCATCGAGATGGATTACAACCTCAATCCCGAGGACGGCGCTCCCAAAAACCTCGTGAGCCAGCAGGAGGACTATCTCTGGGAGAAGCTCGCCGGCATCGACAACATCTACGAAGCGATCGAACACCTCGCGATGGCGCCGTTCCGTGGATTCGCTCACGTCGAGAAATACTACAACGCCGACGGCGACATCTATCACCTGGAGCCGGTCGACCACTGGAATCTCGTGCGCGACGGCCTGCGCGGTGCATGGAAATACAACCCCAAAGCCAAGAGCACTTCTTTCGACGGCCTGCCGGCGGAAGCCGTGTTGCCGATGGAGCGGTTCCTCTATCGTGAAGTTCGCCGCCCCATCAATCGCTTCGGTTTGCTCAAGTTCATCAAGTCCAACTTGAGCGAGAAGGATTGGGATGCCTTCAACGAGATCTACAACGTGCCAGGCGGCGTGGTCGTCGGCCCGCCCGACGTGGCCGAGGAAGACGAGGCAGAGTATGAGGCCGCCGCGCAGCAAGTCGCCGAGGGCGGCAGCGGTTACCTGCCCCACGGCAGCACCTATACGCCCAACGAGATGCCGCACGACCCGAAGACGTTTAAGGATCGCCTCGATCACCTTTCGGAGAAGCTCGTCCTCGCAGGCACCGGCGGGATGCTCACCATGCTCGCCGAGGCCGGCAGCGGCACCCTTGCCGGCGGGGCGCACACCGAAGTCTTCGAGCGCATCGCCAAAGCCGAGGCCCGCCGGATCTCCGAGATCATCCAGCGCAATCTCATCATGCCCTGGCTGGAGGAAGGTTTCCCCGGTCAGGAGCAGGTCGTTTACTTTGCCCTGGCTGCCAACGAGGAGCCCGACAGCGCCGCCGCCGTAGAGCAGGTCTCCAAACTCACCCTTGCCGGTTTCGATCTCGATCCCGAGCAAGTCACGCAGAAGACCGGTTGGAAGGTTACGCGGAAAGACGCGCCGGCGACGGGCGCTCCTGGCGAAATCGATCCCGCCACCGGCAAGCCGATCACCAATCGCGCCACCACTGAGAAACTCATGGAGCGTCTCAACGACATCACCTTCGAGGAGACGGCGAAGGCTGATCTCGCTGCCGCCGTCCGCAAGGACCAGGACGCGATCCTGAAGCGCCTGGCTGAACTCGACGCCACCACCACGGATGCCGAGTGGATGCGCGTCGCCCGCGAGATCGACGCCGCCTGGCCCGGCCTGCTCACCGAATGGGTGAAGGGCGAGGCCAAGGCCGCCGTCCTGGCCGATGCCAGCGCCACCGCCCTCGTTTCGGGTGCGATCGAGGGCGCCAAAGCCCGCGCCGAACGCAGCCCCGCCAAGCCCCTTAAAAACCGCAGGGGGGTATCTACACCCGTCCGCCGCGCCAAAACGCGGCAGCGTTGAGCTTAAAACAACCTTAAGAGCGCCCAAAAACACCATGAACACGCAAATTCTAAACCGCACCGGCACCTTGCCCACTGATGGCTGGTATCAGATCGAAGTCGCCGGCGAACACTTCAACCGCGCCGCCGGCGTCGTCCAGGTTCTCGACAGCACCGCCTTCGACTCGATCGTCAACCGTTTCAAGGCGGCGGCCGACAAGGCCGGCGCCGACTTCTCGGGCCTCCTGGTCGATCAGGATCACTTCAGCCTGGACGTCGAAAAGTCGACGGAGGCGTTCGGCTGGCTGATGGAAGTCCGCAACCGCGCCGGCCAGCTGGAGGGCCGCGTTGACTGGACCGACATCGGCGAGCCGGCCGTCACCAAGAAGCGCTTCAAGTTTTTCTCCTCCGTCTACAACCCGGAGGACGTGGAGAAAGTCGGCACCCGCAAGGTGAAGAACAAGACCGTGCCGGCCGTCCGTCCCCTGGCTCTCGATCGTTTGGCGCTGACCAACGACCCGAACAACAAGGGCGGCAAACCCATTTCCAACCGCGAAGAGCGGGACGAATCCCAACCCAATACCATGAAAACACTGCTCAAGAAACTCGGACTCGCTGAAGACGCGTCCGAAGAATCGGGCCTCGCCGCCCTTCAAGTCATCGTGAATCGCGCAACCACGGCCGAAGCCAATCTCGCAACGGTCACCGCCGACCGCGACGGCTTGCTCGACACCGCCATCGATGCCGACCTCGAAAAATACAAGGGCGTCATCAAAAACCGCGAATCGGTGAAGTTGAAGCTCAAGGCCGACCGCAAAGGCACGCTGGAATTTCTCGAAGGTCTCCAGCCCGGCACCGCGCCGAAGAAGCCGATCACCAATCGCGGCGGATCCGAGACCCCCGAGACTCCCGCCGTCGAAGGTGAATCCGATGGCAAGGCCGAGGCCGCCCTCGCCAAGCGCATCAAAAACCGCGCCGACGAACTCAAGGCCACCAACCCGCGCCGTGCGTTCTCGGCCTGCTTCCAGCAGGCCCGTGGCGAAATCGAAAAGGCCGACTAACCCCGGCCGATCACACCCGCCCATCACTTCACCCGCACACTAAAACTCGTCTCCCATTCCCATGAAATGTCTCCAAACGGATGTTAAGCGCGGCCTCCTGGATAATCTCCCGGCGGTCGTTGATCTCACCGACAAGACCGGTCACCTGGTCCTCGTCGTCAACGGTGGTTTCACCACCCCCACGGCTGATACCGACATCGCCACGCACGTCCTTGTCGAGGATGGCGCGATCGGCGACATCGTCTCGGCCCTCCCGCTCACCGCGCTCGATCAGGTGCGCGCCGTCGCCAAGGGCGCCGGCAACCAGGGCGACAACCTCGTCCTGGCATTGGTCGCCACTGCCGGCGATCGCGGCAAGCTCCGCGTGCTTCCCGCCACGCCCGGCGTCTATGTCCAGATCGGCCGCGCCGAGGAAGACTTTGTGGACGGCCAGCACCTCAAATTCCGCCCGCTGATCAAGCTGATCATCGTGCCGAGCGTGGTCGCCGCTCCTGCCGCCGCCGCTCCTGCGGATGGTGTGTTCGCCGCGCTCAACTCCACGGCGGTCAACCCGACGAAGGCCGACTTCGACGCGCTCCTGGTTCAGCTGGAGCTCCTCAACGACTCGCACATTGCCACGGTCGCGAAGCTCACCGCCATGCACACCGCCGCCGTTGCCAACGGCCAGGTCGTCATCGCGTAAACACCACCCAGCCCACCCACACATCCTCACTTCCCGCGCCGGGCTGGTTCGTTCTAGCCCGGTGCATTTCCCAACCACTCGAAAATCATTCCCATGTCCGATAAAACCAAACTCAGCGTCCTCTCCGGACGCCCCACCATCCGTGAATACGCCCAGGGCGCCGCTCAAGAAGCGACCTCCGAGCTTGCCACGTTCATCGCTCCTCCGGTCGAAGTCAGCAAGCACACCGGCAAATACAAGGTCTACGACGAAGAGACCCGCTTCAAGATCCCCGAGACGATGCGCGGCCTCGGCGGCGAAGCGACGATCATTCGTTTCGATCAGGATGACGAAAACTACGATTGCTCGCCCCACGCGATCGACAGCCCGCTCGACAATATCGAGATCGAGGAAGAGGAAGGCGAAGCCCTCCTTATGGAGACCGCCGACGAAGTCGCTGCGCTCGCCGGCCTCTCTCACGAGAAGCGTGTGATCGACACGGCCGTCGCCAACGCGCCGGTCATCGCCGAAAAGGGCGACTGGACCGACGACGCGAAGGATCCGGTCGCGGAGTTGAACGATACCATCATCAACATCATGAAGGCCGCCGGCTATGGCTCCATGATGCAGGTCGGCATCGTGCTCCCGCCCTCGGCCCTGGTCGTGTTCTTCGCCAACGCCAAGGTGAAGGGTTACTTCCCCGGCATCGAGGCCATCGCCCCGACGCTGGAGAATTTCAAGAAGCTCCTGATCTCGGCGGACAAAACGTTCACCAAGGTCAGCTGGCTCTCTTACGACGCCGCTCCGAAGGGCAAAGCCAAGGACAAGAAGTTTTTCCTCGAGGACAAACTTCTCGCGTTCGCCCGCCTGGATAAACCCACCCGCCGCGATCCTTCGTTCATGAAGACCTTCCGCGTGCGTGGTCGCTGGATGATGCCCGGCACCTATCCCCGCACGGACGGCCGTGGCGAGGTCGTGAAGATGGATTGGTCCGAACAAGTCCTCCTCACCAACGCGGCCGCCTCCGAGCAATACAACATCACCTGAGCAATCAGCGTGGTTGTTTCTGCCAGCCCCGCCGCGCAGGCGGCCGGGGCTTTTATGAAACCGCGACGCACCCGCTAAACCATCATGGCCTGGATCACACTCACCGAAGCCGACGCGCTCCGCACCGTAAACGCGAAGCTCCTCACCGCGCTCCGCACCAAGGCGCTCGCCGACGGGCAGGCGGATCCGTTGGTGGAAACTCTCGGCGAGACGATCGACGAAGTCCGCGGTTCGGTTGGGGCCTGCAAAACCAACACGCTCGGCCCTGACGGCACGATCCCGCAGAAGCTGAAGGGTGCGGCGCTCGCCATCTTTGCTGTGAAGATGCTCGGCCGCCTCGATATCGAGCCGGAGAAAGCGAAGCTCCTCCTCTTCGAAAGCGCGGAGAAGAAACTCGCGGCCGCCGCCGCCTGCAAATTCGACATCGAGGAACCGGTCACGCCCACGGAAGAGAAGTCCAGCGGTGCGCGACTCCCGCGCATTACGCCGCGCTGCCGTCAGTTCACCCGCGAAGATCAGGACGGGAGCTAAGCCATGTTCGACGAGAACACACAACCCGAGTTGCCCAAGGTCCGGCGTTCCGCCGAATCGCTCGATGCCGCCCGTGCCTCCGCCAACGCGGACGGAGTCGGCACGACTGCGCTCTACAATGTCGCCAGCAAAGCGCGTCTCGCCGAGGTGCTCACGCCCCGCGAGCTGGAGATCTACGAGCAGGCCGATGTCGCCACGCTCATTCGCTTGCATGACGAGATCGATGCGGCAGTCGCCGCCGCTTACGGCTGGCCGTGGCCGATGACTGATTCTGAAATCCTTGAGCGGGTCGTCGCACTCAATGCCGAGCGTGTTGCCGAGGAGGCCGCCGGGAAAATCCGCTGGCTCCGCCCCGACTACCAGATCCCACTCCACGCTTACCGTGCGTCGAAGACGGCCAAAGTCGCCAAGCCCGCCTGCGCCCGCGTCGTGACTCTGGCGGGAAAACCCGCCTGGCCAAGCACCATGACCGGCCGCATCTCCGCCATACGAACCGTGCTGCGCAACGCTTCCGCCGGCCTGTCTCTCGACGAGATCGCCCGCTCAATCGCTCACGCCCCCAAAGCCGCCGTCGCCGAAATCCTCGGTGTGATGGTCGCCCTCTCCGATGCCGCCCGCACCGACGACGGCATGTTCTACTCGACATGAGCGAACCGATATACGCCAACATCGGCCCCGCCACCCCCACCTCGCCCGAGCGTGAGTGGGCGTGCAACCGCTGCGTCTATTCGTGGGACGGCCCGCCGACGTGCCCGTGCTGCCACCAAGAAGCCACCCACGGCCGCGCCTTTGATCCGGCATCCGGAGTTTCCACCACAAAGACACAAAGGCACGAAGGTCGGAACGAGTCCGGATCCCTTTGTGAGCCCTCTGTGTCTCCGTGTCTCCGTGGTGAAAAAACCGAAACTCCGGGAGGTGCGTCGTGATTTGGGGTCATGCACTCCCGTTCGAGGAAGCCCTGGCATCCGAAGCGGCCCGCCGCTGGTTGCCCACCACGCTCTCCTCCGGCGAACTCGCCCGGCTGCAGCCCGCGCTCCTCCGCCGGTCGCGATTCTCCGCCAAGGTGTCGGAATTTGCGCACCTGGACGAACTCGGTGCCGGGTTCTCCGACGTTCTCGCCGGCAAGCTCGATGTCGCCACCGCCCGCCTGCGCATCAAGCAGCACCTCTGGCGCACCGGCTACCAGGCACCGCCCGACAAGACCGGCGGCCTCGAAGACTTGGCCAGCTCCGCCCGCATCAACCTGCAGATCGGCACCAACGTCGAAATGATGCGCGGCCTGGGCAACTACATCCAAGGCCAGCAGGCCGACATCCTGGACATGTATCCCGCCCAGCGCCTGGTGCGCGTGATCGAGACCAAGGTCCAGCGCGATTGGGAACAGCGCTGGAAAGATGCCGGCGGCCCCGCCGGCACCGGCCTGGTCGCACTCAAGACCGACAAGGTCTGGGTCAACCTCTCTCGCTTCGGCAATCCCTATCCTCCGTTCGATTTCAACTCCGGCATGGGCGTGGAAGATGTCTCCCGCCGCGAAGCCATGGCCCTCGGTCTGATCGACCTGAACACCCAGCTTTTCCCCGACAACGTCACCGGCGACATCAACCAAGGCGTGCAGGCCTCGCACGTCGTCCAGGACAAACGCATGAAGGCCGCGCTGGAGGCCGCCCGCGATCGCGCCGGCAACGCGATCGGCCACTTCGACGAAGCCGGCGTGTTCGTCCTCACCAACCCGGAGGCCCAGTCATGAGCGGCCTCGGCTTCCGCGTCTCCACCAAAGGCGACACCGGCCTCGCGCCGTTGCGCAAGCGCGTGCTCGACTCCAGGGGCATCCTCAACGTCGGCGGCCGCGCCGGTCGCAACGCCCTGCAGAAACACCTGCGGGCAAAAAATACCTCGTCGCCCAACAAGCTCGGCGGCCAGCGCACCAACTTCTACGCCAAGGCGGCCGACGCGGTAAACTTCCGCTTTATCAGCAATGACGAGGTCGTGCTCTCGATCAACGCCGTGGGCATCGCGCTGCGCTACTACGGCACCGCCGGCCTGCCCGGCGGCCGGCTCACTCCGGTCTCCGCCAAATATCTCACGATCCCCGCCACGGCCGAGGCGCACGGCAAGCGTGCCGGCGAGTTCGGCGATCTCGAAGTCGGCTACGCCTACGACCCGCAGCTCGGCCGCGAGCGCCTGGCACTCGTCCGCCGCGAGGCAACCGTCCTCGTGTATAAACGCCGCAAGGTGGACGGCGTCTTCAAGAAAGTCGCGCTCCCTGGCGGCAAGCAAGGGGGCGAGGCCGTCTTCTGGCTCGTGCGCTCGGTGAAGATGGAAGGCGACGAGACTGTGCTCCCCACCGAGTTCGATCTCATCGAGGCCGTCGTCTCCGCCGTCGAAGAGTTCCTCGGGTTGCTCGATGAACGGGCGGCCTGATCGAGCAACCCGAAATCCTAAATCCCAAGCGGCTAAATCCTAACTCCGAAACCTCTCGCCTCTCGCCTCTCGCCCAACGCCTCACGCCTCCAACCACCATGCCCGACCTCCCTCTCGACTTCTCAGCCAGTTATTCGCTCGCCTATCAGGCCGCGATCGTCGCCCACCTGCGCAGCTCTGCGAAGATCGCGGTCGGGCTCGATGTCCTGGGCAAGGTGGAAGGTTCGCTCGAAACCAGGATCGATGAAGCTCTGGCAGGTGCGGTCGGTGCCACGATCTTCGTTTCTCCGCCTTTGCCCGGCGGCATCTCGCCTGATGTTTCGGCCATCGTGTTCGACCGCTTCGATTTCGTAGTCCGCATTATCCAGGACACGACGACCGACGACTCGGGGAAGACGGCTCACCTCCTCATGGAGATCGTGCTTGCCCGCCTGCATCACTTCACGCCCAGGGACATTCCCGGCGCCGGTGTGATCACCGCGGATCCCGATCCGGTGGATGCGCGGGCAACGACCAAGAAGCGCATCATCCTCGATCTCGGTTTCTCCGGCGCCGGCAGCTTCGGTCTCGACGAATCCCTGGGTGACTAGCCCCTAGCTTCTAGCACCTAGCCACTAGTCCGAACTCTGAAATCTCCGAACCTAGCCCCTAGCAACTAGCCACTAGCACCTAGTTTTAAACTTTCCTTAAGCCATGAAAAAACACGCCACTCCCTCCGCTCCGGCCCCCGCCGTTCCCGCTAAAACCAGCTCTCAGCTTCCAACCCTCGATCACAAGACCACCAAAGCCGTGACGCCTTACCGTCACGAGAAGAGCGGCCGCACGGTCGGCCAGCATCAGCCCGCCGGCGAAGCCGGCGTCCACCGCTTCAGTCCCACGGGCAACTTCATCGACACCGTCACGGCCGACGAAGCCGCCAAGTTCGAGCCCAAGCCCGAATCCAAACCCGCCGCCTCCTAACCCTCCGCCCTCTCAACTCTCAGCACTCAACTCTCAACTCCTCCTCTCATGGCTATCGATCGCTCAACTATTCCCACGGGACCCGGCAAGGTCCTTTTCGACTCCGCCCATATCTTTTCCCAAGACGGCATTAACGCCACGATCTCGAAAGAAACCTTCGAGGTTCTCGTCGACGCGTATGGTGTCGTGGATCAGCGCCTGAAAGACATCTCTGTCCAGGTCACGCTCACGCCCAAGATGTGGAAGGATCTCGCGGTCATTCTTCCTTATGCCGCGATGAACGTCGGCACTTCCATTTTTGGCGCGGTCGACAAGCCGCTGGTCATCACGCCCAACAATGGACAGCCGCTCACGATTGCCGCTGCGGCCGTCACGAAACTGCCATCGATCACGCTTTCAACCAACAAGCCGATTCTCGGCTCGATGGAGTTCTCAGGCATGCTGGCCAATGCCACAGAATGGGCGGCAGCTGCTTCACGTGTCAGCCTCGGCGTCGCCGCGAGCGATGTCGCATTGACCGGTTTCGACCTCACCAAGGTTCCGAACTACGCCTACAGCGCCGCGATTGGCACTCTTGCGTTTGAAACTGAAGACGGGTTCCAGATCGATTTCAGTCTTTCGCTCGATGACCAACCGACCGATAGCCAGGGCAACATCGACAAGACGCTTGGGACGCTCACGGCGACCTGCAGGTGCGTCCCGATCGGCATCACGCAAGACGAGATCTTGACCGCCCTCGCCATTCAGGGAACCGGCGTGCGTCGTGGTGCCTCGATCGGCGGTGCCGACCTCGTGATCACTGGCAGCGAAATCGGCGCCCCCGTCGTTACGTTGCATGGTGCAAGCCTCAGCCAGGGAGGATCGATCTTCCAGCGCGGAAAAAAGCGCGCCGGCGAGATCACCTTCGTCACCCGCCGCACAGTCACCACCGGCGTCCTCGGGCCTCTGTTTGAGATCGGCGAAGTCCCCGATCCCGAGGCCTGAGCTTCCGGCTGAGTCGAGAGCCGAGCGTCGAGAGCCGAGAGCCCGAAACTCCGAACCCTCCGAAGCTTTCGTCTCTCGACGTTCGCCCCTCGACACCACCACCGAATGAAAATCCGCATCAACAGCACCTGGCTCGCCACCGGCGGGAAAGAGTCGCCGTCCGACCTCACGGTCAACGGCCGGCGCATCGGCGAGGATATTCCTCTCGCCCGTGCGCTGGCGATGCGGGTTGAAAATCGCGGCAACGCCTCCACCGAGGTCAGCTTCACCGTTACCCGCCAGCACGCCAACGTCGCCACGGCCGAGAGCTTCTGCCTGCTGCACTTCGGCGCGCTCCCGGCCGAGGGCAGCGTCACCTTCCTGCTGGGGGAGGTCGATGAAGAGTCGGCCGTCATCCTCGCCGGCGCCGTGCTCACCGGCGTGCCCCGCCGCCACAAAGGCGTTTCTACCATCACCACCTACACGTTGCGCGGAGGCCTGCCCACCGACGGCTCGCCCGGCGACATCGAACCCTATGCCGACATGATCCGCGTATTCAGAATCCCGATTCCCATGGGCGTGAAGGTGGTGGAGGTCGTCTTCGCCACCCCGCTCGCCGCCCCTCCCGAGATCGGCTGTGTGGTGCTCAAGCCCTCCCCCGTCTCCGCCAACGTCCGCGTGGAGTCCGTCCCCGCCGACTCGATCACCGTGGACGGCTTTATCGTCCACCTCTCCGCCAACGCCCCCGACAGCAACTACAAGCTCAGCGGCATCGCCGTATCAAATCCCGCCAACCTCGAAGAATAACGCACCGCTGCGCGGTGAAATCCTAAATCCCAAGCAGCTAAATCCTAACTATGAAACCCTCACTCGTCACTCGACTCTCGGCGCTCGTCGCCATCGCTCTCGCCTCTAGCCTCTCGCCCCTCGCCTGCAGCGCGCAGACGCTCCAGGACGACCAATGGACCGGCGGCACCGACAACCGCCTGCTCGACAGCGCCGTGCTCACGCTGAAAAACGGCAGCACGATCACCGCCGAGAGCGGCTCGGCCGTGGATCTCCACCTCGCCACCGTCATCTTTGCCGATTCGCAGATCGCCATTGCCAAGGTGAACGGCCTGCAGGCCGCGCTCGATGCCAAGCTCGATGACAGCCAGGCCAGCGCCTTCGCCCTCACGCTCCTCGACGACGCCGACGCCGCCACCGCACGTGGCACCCTCGGCCTCGTCATCGGCACCGATGTGGCAACCCAGCGCACGCTCACCGCACCGGCCGCCGGCATCACGGTGACCAACGGCAGCGGCGTGAGCGGCAACCCCACGCTCGCCCTGGCTAACGACCTCGCGGCCGTCGAGGGATTGTCGTCCACCGGCATCGCGGTGCGCACGGCAACCGACACCTGGGCGCAACGCACGATCACCGGCAGCGGCCTGGCAACGCTCACCAACGGCAGCGGCGTCTCGGGCAACCCCGTCGTCACCGTCCCGAAAGCCAGCGCCGCCACCGTCATCATCGGCACCAACGACACCGACGCCGTCACCGCCCTCGGAGACAAGGCCGCGCTCGATGTGCGTCTTGCCGCGCTGCTGGAGCGCGATGGGCTGCGCTTTGACGGATCTAGTTATGCTCAAATTGTAAACCTGCCCGTGATAGGATTAAGTGATTTTACCGTTTCTCTAGTGGTGAATCTTGGTGCGAGTAACTCGGGAGATATATTAGGAGGAGCGATCGGATCTTTTGCGTTGGTCCACGGTTACTTTGGGTTAAACGCTGGCAAGTTGTTCACTTGCGCCGTGGGCGGTCCGGTCGGCCTCATCTCGAATACCACGCTGCCGCTAAACGTCCCTGTATATATCACCTATGTTCGCGCATCAGGGGTTGGCACATTTTACATTAATGGAGTAGCAGATGGTGGAGGAGTAGATACCACTGACTACAGCACCCCACTGAGCTATATCCCTCCAGCTATCTCCGGATCGAGGACGTCTAGCAGGATTTCGCTCTGGAACTACGCGCTCACGCAGACCGAGATTCAGGCGTTCATCAATCGCGGCCTCGTGACTCTGCCAGAGCAGCGCGGGGGAAGCACAGCCAACCGTTTGGTCGGTGATGATAATACATTTACAGGAGGTCTGGGGACATGGATAGCTATCAGCGGGGCCACACTCACCCACTCTGGCGGAAAAGGAGTAATCACCGGACTTAGTGCAGGCTTTTACGCGGGGGCGGTATGCGTGTCCGGTCATTTATACAAAGGTAGGAGATACCGATTCACCATTACGCTTTCTGATTCTGTAGGCGGTAACATAGGGCTCCTGGTAGGCGACAGCGGGGCCGGAATCTATGGATTGGCTGCCGCTAACGCGACAACCACTATCGAGTTCACGGCATCTCACACTAACGAGATTGCATTTTTCGGGAATACTAGCGGGACAGGGGTAAGTATCGATAATGCCGAGCTATATGACCTCGGAACCCTCTTCGAGATGGACTCCAGCCAGCGCTCTTCCGGCTACCAACTCAAAGATACCTCGGGCAATAGCCGTGACGTAACGATCCCCGCCAGCGGTGTCGCGCTGATCAATCCCGATCCACGAGGAGGCAATGTGCGCGGCTCGCTCTCCTGGTCGGGCACACATGAGCCCAAGTCGCTCCTCGGCCAGATCGCGCTGCCTGCGAACGCCCGCGTGACCAACATCACGACGACCGCGACCACGGCCTCGTCCGGATCCGGCCTTACGCTCGGCACCACCAATACCGCCGCGCAGTGGGTCGCCCTCAACACCTACGGCACCGGCCTCAAGGCCCACACCATCGCCAACCCGTTCCCCGCTGCCACCTCCGCTGGTGACCTCGACATCGTCCTCGATCCCGACACGTCGAACTACACGGGCACGATCAACGTCTCCGTCGACTACACCCTTAGCAACTGATCCATGAAATCGTTCTCTTTCCTCTTTCTCTTCCTCTTTCTCTTCTCCGGCCTCCATGCCGCCGAGCCCGACGCCCCCCGCGTCCTCACGCTCACTGGTGCCGCCCATCCCAAGGCCATCGTGCAGCGCGTGGATGCCGCCGCCGGCGTAGTCCTCTACGCCTTCGCCGATGCCCAAGGCAAAGCCCTCGACAGCGGCAACTCCATCGCACGCTTCACGGCCGTCATCGCTACGCCCGCGACTACCACGGACGCCGCGATCTACGCCGAGCCGACCGACGCCACACTCGCCGCCGCCATCGTCGCCCCCGAGCCCGCCCCGCCCACACCCACCCACCGCATCCTCAAAGACACGCTGATCCAGCGCGTCAAATCAGCCGACAAGCTCACCGAGCTACGCGGGATGATCGCCGCCCTCGATGCCGACGCCCGCTTCGAGTGGGACAACTCGTCATGGTTCAGCAGCGACAACCCCATGATGGTCGCCGGCGTCACCGCCCTCGGCCTCCCGACCGCCACCATCCTCGCCCCCGATCCGCTGGCGCCGTGAAGCGCTCGACACTCGACCCTCGTCCCTCGACTCCGCCCGCACCCATGCACCTCGCCTCTCCCCGCTATCTCGACATCACCGACGCCGCCACCGGCGCCGTGATCTCCATCCCCATGCCCATCCTCGCCCAGATCGAGGAATGCATTCGCCTCGATACACCCGAGGCCGGCGTCGTCCCTGACGCGCTTTCCCAACACAAACGCATCATCGCGCAGCTGGTCGCCCTCACTGTGCCGCTCGATGCGGCCGCCGCGCTCAAGGAGGAACGCACCGCCTGGCTGCGCACGCTGCAATACCACCAGCTCCTCGATCTCCACCGCAAAATGATGCTCTGGGTGCAGGGCATCGACTTCGAGACACAGGAACAATTCGAGGCCGCGCTGGAGGCTCAAAAAAAAAGCACGCCCATCGCCCCCCTGAGTCCCGAGCCGAAGTCCTCGCCCGACTCCGCGAGCTCTCCGTGCGACTCGCCGTGAGCCAGCACACCGTGCCGTCCTTCATCCGCGCCCAACCCGCCGACGAAATGTTCGCCCTCATCGAGGCGGTCGACGAGGAGTTCGCCCGCAACCTCCAATTCCAAGCCGACCTCCACGGCGCTGAATTGAAATAACCAACCCCGATCTTCGTCACAGAACGCGACCTATTCGAATCCAGAATTTTGCCACAAAAAGCACAAGAGACACAAAACCAACCCACTCCGATTTTGCGCCTTCTGTGCCTTTTGTGGCCACACCTCCGTCTCTGTGGCCCTCTGTGGTCCCTCCTTCCGCCTCTGTGAAATAATCCGATCTCCGACACCTCCAAACCATGGCCGAACGCCGCATCTCCATCCTGATCAACTCCAAGGGCGACGTGTCGGGCTTCGACGCGATCATCGCCAAGGAGCAACAGCTGCAGGGCCAGTCGAACCAACTCTTCGCCGCCCTCAAGGCCGGCGCCGCGATCGACATCGGCGGCCGCCTGGTCGGCTCCATCGCGCAGATCCCCGCCGCCATGGACCGTGCCATCGAGCGCGGCGTCGCCTTCAACGCCACGCTGGAGACCGCCGCCCTCGGCATCGCTGCCGTGATGAAACAATTCGATACCGAGGGCCGGTTTAAAACCTTCGACGACGCGATGGCCGCCAGCGCCCAGGCCATCGAACTGCTCAAACAGAAGGCCAAGGAATCGCCCGCCACGTTCCAGTCCCTGGTGCAGTCCTACCAGGCGCTCTCCGGCCCGCTCACGGCCGCCAACATCCCGATGGAGAAACAGGTCGAGCTCATCGTGAACATGAGCCAGGCCCTCTCCGGCCTCGGCATCTCCAGCCAGCAGCTCCTGCAGGAGACCCGTGCGCTCGTCACCGGCAACATCAACGCCGACGCGGCCGCCGCGAAGATTCTGGGTGTCACGGCCGCCGACGTGAACGGCGCCAAGGCCAAGGGCCAGCTCTACGAATTTCTCACCGGCAAGATCAGCGCCTTCGCCGAAGCCGGCAAACGCGGTGCCCAGACCTACCAGACCGCGATGTCCAATCTGGAGGACGCGATCGACGACGTGCTCGCCAAGGTCACGAAGCCAATTTTCGAGGCGATGACCAAGGGCACGCTCGATCTATCGGCCGCGCTCAACGACCCCGCGATCGTGCAAAGCCTCTCCGACATCGGCGAGGGCATCGCCTCCCTGGTGAAGAGCGGCTACGATCTCACCATCTGGGCGATTGAGAACCGTGACGCCCTCATCTTCGTCGCCAAAGCGGCCGCCGCCCTCGGCGCCGCCTACACGGCCGTCAACGTCACCAATCTCCTTATCGGCCTCGCCCTCAAAGCCGCCGCCCTCATCCGGTCCACCGTCGCCATCGAGGCCGAGACGGCCGCGCTCGCCCGCAATACCACCGCCCAGGTCGCTAACGCCGCCGCCCGTGCGGTGGGTGGTGCTGCCAGCTACGGACGCACCGCCGGCACGCTCGCGGCCGCCGGCCCCGATCTCGCCCGTCTCGCCAACGCCGGCCGCTTCTCCGGCTCGATCCTACCCGCCGCTAGTGCCGCCGCACCGGCCGCCGCCGGCGCCGGCGTGACGGGTGGTGCGATCGCGGCCGTCGTCGCTCCGCTCGTCATCGCCGCGCTCGCCGGCTGGCTCATCCGTGCGCAGATCAATGCCACCGCCGACGCCCGCACGCGCCGCATCGAGGACCAGGGCAACCGCTACGGCTCCGACACCGTCGGCAACGCCAAGGCCATGTCCTCGATGGTCACCTCGGCCGACAAGCTCGCCGTGTATGAGCGCATCCGCACGCAGGAGGCCAAGGCCCAGCAGGATCTCTATGACGCGATCAACCAGGGCGACGCCGTGCGCGTGCAACAAAGCGAACAGCAGCTCAAATTCCTCGCCCTGCAGCGCGGCCAGGTCGAACAGGTCTATGATCGCGTGCACGCCATCAACGGTGCCGAGGCCGACCGCCTGCGTCTCTTAAAAGAGACTGAAGCCTTCATTAAGAACTCCGAAAAAATCCGCGATGATCGTGCTGCAAAACTACCTGAGACGCAGAAGACCTACGACGACACCGTCCTCAAGATGGCCGACGACCAGGAGAAACTCGACATCCTCCGCCGACGTCGCGCCGAGTTGCCGTCCAACGCCAGCATCGCGACCTACGCCGGCACCCTCGATGCCATGCCCGCCGGCAAGGAACGCGACGCGGCCGAGCAACGCTACCTGGAGCTGAGCCGACAGGTCCTCGAAGTCACCCAGGACATTGAGGCGGTGCAAAAATCCATCGCCGAGAAAATCGCCGACCAGGCCAAGGAACTCGCCAAGCAACAACAGTCCCGCGCCGACTACGTCCTCGACATCCAGATCACCGAAGCCCGCGCCAAGGGTCTCGACCAGGTCGCCGACCGGCTGGAAAACGAGAAGAAGCTGCGCGAGGAAATACACCGCGTGATGGAGGCGACCGGCGCCACCGAGGAAGAAGCCGAACGCGCCGCCCGCCGCAAACTCTCCGCCGAGTATCAACTCGCCCAACTGAAAAAGCCCGGTGCTGCTTCCACGCCCGCGTCCCTCGTCTCTCGTCCCTCGACGCAGGAAACGATCTCCATCTACGACAACCGCGCCGTGGGGCGCCTGAGCGAGGCCGATGCCAACGGTCGCATCCCGCTCGTCCCGACTGCCCCGTCTTTCTCCAGCGTGGTCCCACAGATCTCACGCACCGCCGGTGCGGCCGCCGGCGTGCGGGGCCCCGCCGGCACTTCGGCGGCCGATCTCGCCGGTGTCGTCGCCAGCGCGGCCGATGCCGTCAAGACTGATGCTTCGGCCGAGAATATCGCCAAGTTGCACGAGAAGTTGAAGGACTTCGGACAGGCCATCGTGGGTAAGTCGGCCGCGACTGATAAAGCCTTCCAGTCGCTTATCGTGGAAGTCGGGAAACTCACCACCCAGGTCAAAGACCTGCGCACGCAATGAGCTCAATCTGGAGAATCAACGGAGAGACAACGGTCGCGCTGGGTATCAAGTCATATCGGCTCACCGGGCTGTCACTCGCGGCCGATACGTTTGTCTGGGATGACCCCTTGGCGGCCTTCGATGCCAACCTGCGCTGGGCTTACGGTGATGAGATCGTGGTGACGGTGGACGACGTCGTGCGCTTTCGCGGCACGGTCGACGATACGCCACGCGACCTGGGAGCGGCCTCGGAGAGCATCACCTACACGGCCACCGGCCCTTGGCAGGCGCTCGAAGAGATGCCTTATGTGCAGTTTTACTCGGTGGCCGAGGATCCCGACGCCGCGACCCCGGTATTGATCGGGAAAGAGCAGGGGCTCGTCGTGCTGGGTCAGGCCGATGATGGCCAAAAGGTAGACCTGGGAGTGGCTATCACCGCCGTATTGCAGAGCGCCATCGATGCGGGTTGGGAGGGTGCGATCGGGGCGGTGACCGGCTTCGATTTTAAGATCCTCTGGCAGGAGGTGACCGATCTCAGCCATGCCAGTGTCATCAAGCGCATGCTCCAACTCGCCCCCGATGCGGTCAGCTGGTGCGACTACTCGGTCAACCCGCCGGCGCTCAATATCTCGCGGGCCTCGCTCCTCGGTGCGGTCACCGTAAAAGTGCCCGCCAAGGATCAGGGCAACACGGGAGACTATACGCCGTTCGAGCAGATCAAACTGCGGCCGTGCTACGAGCAACTCTCCGCCGGCGTGGTCCTCTACTACCTGCGCACCAATGCCAACGGCTGGCGCACGGTGGACATCGAGCGCTACCCGCTCGATACGCCTTCGCGTGGCCGGCGCGTAAGCTCCTTCACGATCCAGCTCGGCGCCGCCAACTACGACTCGACGCGCATAAGGCAGGAGGTCGATACCCGCTTCATCAACACCAACCTGGTCTTCGTAGGTTACCTCAAGACCGGCATGGATCACTACGACGAGGTCGCCGCCTTCTGGAAACGGAAGCTGCCATTGTTGAAATACGCAGATGCGGTGGAGATCCTCGGTTTTCGCAACGGCACCCGCCAACTCCCCGAGCCCGTGCTGGTCGATGACGGCCTGGGCGGGACGGTCGAGAGCCTCGCCATCGATCCGGCCTGCGAACGCGAGCTCGAAAAGGGCGCGGTCACCGGCTGGATGCAGCAGGTCTACAACATCAAGGCTGAGTATCAAAAGATCGCCGTCGAGTGCCTCTACAAGATCGCCACCGTGGATGGGAAACAGGAGGTGAAGCATCAGACCCTCTCCGTCATCATCACGGCCACCAGCGCGCAGACGAAAACCTATTCGCTCCTCACCGATGAATCGGGGAATGACGAAGAGCCCAAGCCCGTGGCACTCGCCCAGCAGCTCTACACTCCGCTCGCGGTGCTGCAACATGAAGGCTCATTCCCCATCGTGCGCACGCTGACTTCGTTTGCCATCTGGCCGGGCAAGGTCGTGAACTTCGACTGCGCGGCGCGTCCCGAGTGGGCAACCATGCGCGCCTGCGTGCAAAGCATCAGCCTGGATCAGACCAATCGCGAGCTGGTTACCGTGCGCCCCGCCCGTCTCTCCAGCTTCGGCGACCTGATCGATCTTTGGCGGGCCAATCGCAAAACCCAGTCCACCGGACTCGCCTTCGCCCGCACTGGCGGCCAGATCGGCAGCGAGGCGGCGTTGACGCTGTTCTCTCCGCGTAACGATGTCTCGACCACTGATCTGCCGGCAATCCAGGGCACGTCCGATACGTTTGCCCCCGCCGGCGCGGTGGCGACCAAGGAGGAGCTCGTTGCCCGCGTGGTCTCATACTACAAGGGACTCAACATCATGCCGCGAGGTGGCGACTGCATCAACATCCCGGTCACCGGCCGGGGCTGGTTCCGCTCCTATGTGCACGCCGCCAATCCCGCCGGCAGCACGACCTACGACAACGGGTTCATCATCTCCTTCGTGACAGATGGAGACTTCCCGATCTCTGCTGTGACCTACTGGATCACGATGCATCAGCTCGGCATCTATTGAGGTGAAGCCATGGCCTACGAATGGACCGAGTTCACCGACTATCTGGACGGCACCCGCGTGATCCGCAAAGAGGAGCGCGACGAGCTGTGGGAGGCGCTGGCCTACATCCTCGAATACTGCGGCGATCTTTGGCAGCTAAAGGCATCCGACATGACTGCGATCAAG
Source organism: Opitutaceae bacterium (assembly GCA_041671745.1). Taxonomy (GTDB): domain Bacteria; phylum Verrucomicrobiota; class Verrucomicrobiia; order Opitutales; family Opitutaceae; genus Rariglobus. Next base: position 85,377 of record JBAZBC010000020.1, read on the forward strand.
GCCAGCCGGTTCCTCACGGATCTCACGAGCGTGGAGGATCCCGATGACATCGCCGATCCGGTGATCGGCGACCTGGCGAAAGTCCTGATCGACATCGAGGGCACGTTCACGGGCACGACGGGTTATGATGCGTTTAAAGCGGTGCGGGCTGATGAGGGCATCGACAGCGACGCCAAGCTGGCCGAAATCATCGGAGGCGGCGGCCGCGTATCGCCAATCGAGGACTACCACCTCTGGAACCTCTACAAACGCGTGCTCACGGCTCTTCAATGCTGTCCGACCACGGCACCGATCATCGAATATGACTCGATCTCCAAGTCGCAGGGACCTTGGGGTTGGGCATCGCCCACTGAGGCCGGTCGGTATTTCAAGGAGATCAACTATAGCGGGTCATTTACCGTATCGTTTTACAATGCGCTTGAGACGACTGCGCCGAACTGTGGATCAGGATCGTTTCTGTATGGAGAAAATACCACCACGGCTAGTGGATCGGCCACCTGGCTCGAACCTAATCCAGCGTCGATTTCGAACTCAGTTTCTCAGGTCTGCCATAGTCGGGAGCGTAACTCTAGTTACGACGAAGAGGGAGCGCTCGTCCCCGGCGATTGGTCGGACGGAGATCCCTATGACGTCGGAAGCATTCCCGCTGTGGCTGTCTGCGGTGGTGGTGGTGGATCTGTGACGCAGGGAGCAACCTATCAGTCAATCGCGGGTGTAGGTGGGTGTGTATATGTAGCCACAAAGACCTCGGCGTCATCATCGGGTGAGGTTCGTAATGATTTCACCAATGAGCTCACAATCGATGATGTCGTAGCCGCAGTAGATGATGCTATCGCCGCCGAGGGATTTGACGATGACTGGAATGACACAGCGGGCGCCTATCGAAACAAAGATGAGGATGCGCTAAGTGCTAGCGCCCGTCTGGCCCGTGCACGGTTCAAGTTATCCTCAATGCCGGACGGGGAATTGATCGTAGGCCACACCTACCGGCTGCGTTACCTCATCCGCACGACGCCACTTTCAGGGGGGGCTAGCACGGATGGCACAGAGACCTACGTGGAATTTACATTCACCAGCGGCATGGATGTGACCTCTGGTTACGTCTCGTTGGCTGTCCCCGCGTCAAATGCGACTGTGTTGGTGGTATTCTTGGGCTGGTTGTGTGAGCCATTCGCGCCATGAGCTTCACGACCCACGATGCCCAGATCCGGGACGATAACTGCGAGGACTGCGTAGACCCCTGCGAGGATCAAAAGGCGGGGAGAATCGACGTGAATGACCCATGTGCAGCCTGTCCGCGCCGCAAGTGGGGCGCATGGGGGAACTGTCAGTCGACCAGTGGTCCGCTGGCTGTTCCTGCGCCCAACCTATCGATCCCTGTCGGTCTGGGAGACTGGGTAGACGGATGGGCAAAACCAATCGGCCGCTGGATCGATCACCAGACCAAACGCCTGTCCAAGCGCTACCGGACGCATCTGGCGGGGTGTTCAGCTTGCAGTCGGCGCCGCTACTGGCTCAACCGACTAGTGCCAAACGTCCGCACCTGGAGGGGCTGGCTGAAGCTCTTAAGGCGGGCTTAAGGATCCCGCTCCGTTCTTTTACAATTCACCCCATCCGACCACACCGAGGCGCAAACCTCCGCCAACGAGGCGCAAAGCTCAAAACGTCATACATCACCCGTTCAGGATTAAGTTCACCAGTGCGCCAACATCTAGATCCTCCGAGCTAGCTATTTATGCAGCGTAAGATGTGAAAGAATTCCGTCAGATCCACCAGTGCAGGCAGACAAAAATACCGGGACCTATTCTTACATCACCGGCTTAAAAAATTCTTCTTTGTAAGAAAATGGCTCTTAAAAAGAGCGTTATCAGCTCAGATTCACCATCACACGCGGCCACTTCCTAGGCCTCAGGACCAGCCTCACACTTTCACCATGTCACCTAGTGCCGATGGTAATGCTGCTGAAAGCGGTGTTCCCGTAAGAGCAAAATGTGCGACCTCATGGCCAGTGCTGGACTGCTCCCAAAATACCCCTTTTTGAAAACCAAAAATCATGGCCGATGCCACACATGCGGCATTTTCACATGATGATGGTAGACACAGTGCCGCGCTACATGCCCGCAATAGCGACGAGTTCGCGCTCAACTGTTTTGTAAGCTTCAGCGCGAGTGCTCGCACAGCGTCGTCGCCTGTTTCCAGGTAGTCAGTCGCTGAACTCAACCAGTGAGGCGCGCGCTCTCCCCTACGGGTTTCGGAACCACACGAAGGACAATAAGCCCAGTGATCCAGCCAATGAGATCCTGTGCTCAATCCGGCCCCCAACCTGAAACGGAAAACCTCTCTGCACTCCGGACACTCACTAACGAGAAATCTTTCATGAAGCGGACAACATGATATAAATTTCACCCGCCAAGCCCACTTGGCGTGCCCACCATTTGTCCGTAAGCAGTCGGGGCAAAAATGAATGCGTGCAGTATGGGACCGAGTATCGGCATTCCAGGTCGAGCGAAACCAGTGGCCAGGCAAATTCGGAACTGCGGACGCAGCCGCTCCTAATTCCGGATATGAACCCGACACATCGCTCAAGTTCGCCAAGAGGAAATCGACATCTGTCCTAGACCTATTCCAGTCCAAACGCAACGCCAGTTCCAGAAACTGGCTCAATAACATGCCGTCCGCTCTCGCAATCTTCCACGCAACGCTCGATGGCGTCTCTAGACCAAGCACGCTCATACCAAAGATAGACGCTGCATCAATTCCCTAAGGCCGCGAGTGAGTGCAATATGATCGGAACGGTAATACCGGGAGAACTTGATCATGAGATCAAATCGGTGGGTAACTTCCGGGTATTGCTTGCACGCATAATCCGCCGCGACCCAAAGCTGCGCATAATGCATTGCCTCTGCGCCGGCACTTGAAGGATCCTCGTCCAGACCAGTGATCCAAGACCCTGCCTGCACTGCATCTATCAGGTAGGAACGGAGTGCGGCAAATTCTGGATTGTTTTTGAGCTGAGCCGCTACATGCCAAACTGCGGCGCAATGCGTGATCATCGGCGCGAACGCATTCACAGGCTTGCTTCGAAAGTGGGTATCAATTTGGGGTGATAGATCATCCAGGTATTTGATTAGACCTATCGGAGCTTTGATCTGAATAGCTGCGCCAAGAGGAGACCCACAACACGGGCACTGCGAAATGGCATTGCCCCATCGAACATTGGCAAGTTCGGTCCGGCAGTCGCCGCAATGTCTTAAAAATAGCGTGCCACTGGGAAGATCGACCAAGATGTCCGGACGGTGCCAAGACAAACGAAGATGATCGCTTCTTCCTAACGCAGCAGGCGAATACACCGAATAGCCTTTGGTGCCAGTCCACGGCATACGACGGAGTTTTTGCCCAGACAACCGGGAGGTATCGTCACGCTGCAGGAACAGCGAGCGTTCAGACATTCCAAACAGAATATCTGGAGTGACCCCGACCATTTCTGATAAGCGATCCCAATCGAAAGACTTCCTCTCTCCCTGCCGTGCTGAAGGCGCATAGGAGCCTGCGGTGACCCGCAAAAAATCCTGCCACGTGATACACAAATCGACGGCAATTCGGGTTAGGAAAGACATCAAAGTTTCATCGGGGAGAGGCCTCACTGCTAAGTTTTTACCCAGTAATCTCATGTCTTCCCGCACTGAGAATGAGACAACCCTTCAATAAAATCGCAGTCAGTAAGCGCATCACAATCGATGGTATCCCGATCATTAGTAAGCGTCCGGGCGGGTGCCACCTTGACAGCATTTAGGTGAGAAGGACGAGAACACCTCTAATATGGATATGATATCCATGTAGAGGGTCGCTCGATAGCGATGATATCTCTAATGCCGACCTATG
>JBAZBC010000021.1:0-72203 GCA_041671745.1 Opitutaceae bacterium
CATCCTCCGCCCGTCTCCGCCTCGCTTCGTTTCGTCAGGGATCAACTCCGTCGTGATTGTTTTCATCACGCCCATCCTATCGCGCTTACGTCTTTTCGCCTACGTGGCACCCGCCCGGACGCTTACCCGCCTTCGATCAAGAGGTAATCCTGCAGTCCGTTGGTGGCGACAAACCCCAACCGTCCCGGTCCGGCCAATTCGGCGACATAACGTAGATTAAGGGCAACCATGGTGAAACCGCTTGGCCTTCACCATGGCGCCCGATCGATTCACGGCAACCGTCTTATCGCATAGCCACCACCTCGGCAGCGGCAACGTTGTTGAGACCGAGCACACGATTCGTCTGTCCGCGAACCTGCGCCAGCAGCGCGGCATCCTGCGCGAGCGATTGCCCGTAAGACGGAATCAACTCCCGCAGCTTCTCCTGCCACGCGGCGGTTTTGCTCTGCTCGGGGAAACAGCGTTGGATGAGCCCCAGCATGATCGACACCGCCGTGGACGCACCGGGCGAAGCTCCCAGCAGCGCGGCGATCGAGCCGTCGGACGCCGCCACCACCTCGGTGCCGAATTGCAGCATGCCGCCGCGCTTCGACTCCTTCTTGATGATCTGCACCCGCTGTCCGGCGACTTCGAGACGCCAATCCGCCGGATTTGCCTCGGGAAAATAGTCCTGCAACGCCGCGAAGCGTTGCTCCGGCGACTGCACCACCTGGCCGATGAGATACTTGGTAAGGTCAACGTTGTCGCGCGCCACGGCCAGCATGGGTCCGAGGTTGCCCGGCTTGATCGATGTCGGCAGATCAAGGAACGATCCCGCCTTGAGAAACTTCGTGGAAAATCCCGCGTAAGGTCCGAACAACAGCGACTGTTTTCCGTCGATCACCCGCGTATCGAGATGCGGCACCGACATCGGCGGCGCCCCCACCGAGGCCTTCCCGTAAACCTTGGCCTGATGACGAGCGACCACCTCGGGATTGTCGCAACGCAACCACTGACCGCTGACCGGAAATCCGCCAAACCCGCGCCCCTCGGGAATGTCCGATTTTTGCAGCAACGGCAGCGCTCCGCCACCCGCACCGAGAAACGCGAACCGCGCGATCACGCGGCGCTTGCCCGACTTGCCGTCGATTTTGAGCCTCCAGCGCCCGTCGGCTTTGCGCGTCACGTCGGTCACCCGCTCGCCCAAGTGCACGCTCACTCCGGGTTGTTTGCTCAACGACTCCAACATGCCCTGCGTCAACGCGCCGAAATTCACGTCGGTGCCCTCTTCGGCCCGCGTGGCCGCCACCGGCTCGGACGGATCGCGTCCCTGCATGACGAGCGGTGCCCACGCGGCGATTTTTTCGCGGTCCTCCGTGTAGTCCATGCCCGCAAACAGCGGATGCGCCGCCAGCGCCTGATGGCGGGTGCGCAAAAACACCACGTCTTTGCCTCGCACAAAACTCAGGTGAGGCACGGCCGTGATGAACTCCCGCGGAGCAGGCAACCGCCGGCGCTCGACCAGCGACGCCCAGAACTGCTTCGAAACCTCGAAGGCCTCGTTGATCTGGATCGCCTTCGAGATGTCCACCGAGCCGTCGGGTTTTTCCGGTGTGTAATTGAGTTCACATAATGCCGCGTGACCCGTGCCGGCGTTATTCCAAGGATTCGTGCTCTCACCCGCGACCATATCGAGGGCTTCGACGATCTCGATCGTCAGGTCCGGCTGCAGCTCCTTGAGCAGCGTGGCCAGCGTGGTGCTCATCACCCCCGCGCCCACAAAGACCAAATCCACCTCCTGTTTGTTAGATCCGTGTTTCATGTAAAAATGAGAAATCGCAGGCAGAATAGCCAAAGTCAGGCCACTTCTGCGCATTTCTTGTCATGTATTCGGTTCCTTACGCAGGCCCGTATTTCCTCTAATTATGCAACCCAAGCCCGACTGCCTCTACTGTCATAAAGACCAGCGATTGATCGACTTGATGATCGAAATCACCTCGCTCCAAGTCTCCACTCTCTACCTCTTTAAAGAGCAAACCCACCGCGGACGCTGCATCGTGGCCTACAACGGGCACGTCAACGAGCTCTTCGAGCTGGCCGACGCCGAACTGACCCTTTTCACGCAAGATGTTGCCCGCGCCGCCAAGGCCATCAAAACCGCCTTCAGCCCGGCCAAGATCAACTACGGCGCCTACTCGGACAAACTCCCGCATCTCCACATGCACCTCGTCCCCAAATACGTGGACGGTCCGGCCTGGGGCACGACGTTTACCATGATGCCGGAACCGAAACGCCTGCTCGACGACGCCGACTACACCGCGCTGAGCGCGCAGATTAAAGCAGCGTTGGATTGATACCCCCGCGCCCGCCCGTCTGAGTTTCACGCATGAGTCGTGAAACGTGTTACCGCTGCTTCTGGCCGAAGCCGCTCTGCTGGTGTTCCTCCATCATCCCGATGGAGACGCGCACCCGTTTCGTGTTCCTCATGCACCCGCATGAATTCAAACACGAGAAGGCCGCTACCGGCCGCCTCACGCACCTCTGCCTGCCCAACAGCGAACTCCAGATGGGCCTCGCCTTCGACGATCACGAGGCCGTGCAGGAGATCATAAACGATCCGCGCAACCTGGTCATGCTCGTCTATCCGAGCGCCAGCTCCCGCAACCTCTCCAAGGGCGATCTCACGCCCGCCGACATCGGCGACCGCCGTCTCGTGTTTTTCCTCGTGGACGCCACCTGGGCCGGAGCCAAAAAAATGCTCCGCCTCAGTCCGTCGCTCCAACGTCTCCCGCGCGTCATGTTCACGCCAAGCGCGCCCAGCCGTTACGTGATCAAACAACAGCCCGTCGCCGGCTGCCTCTCTACCCTCGAGACGACCCACGAGCTGTTGCTCGCCCTGCAACGCTCCGGCCTCGACGACTACCCGTTGCCCGACCAATTGCTAGGTCTCTTCGCCCGCATGCAGGATTTCCAACTCCGCTGCGCCAGCGATCCCAACCGCCAGGGCTACCGCCGCAGCGCCTACAGTGCGCCTTCCGAGCGCACACCCGTCGGCGGCCACACCGGAGCGCGCCGCACCCGCGTGCTCAACCTCAGCCTCGATACCCGGACACAAAAAAGTCCGCCTTCGCAGGCGGACTGAAAGATGTTCGTCGATCGCTTACGTGCCTTACTTCTTGGCGGCGCCGCGCTTGAACTTCGAGGTGAACTTCTCGACGCGACCGGCGGTGTCCACGATGCGCTTCTCGCCGGTGTAGGCGGGATGCGAGTCGGAGGTCACGTCGCGGAGGACGATGAAGTGCTCGACGCCATCGATGACTTCCTTACGGGCGGACTTCATCGTGGACTTGGTGAGGAAGCGCTTGCCGCTCGAAACATCGAGGTAGCAAACGTTGTTGAGAACTGGGTGGCCTTCGGCTTTCACGTTGGTAAAGAGGTGTTTGGATTAACCTTGGCGGGCCTTGTAACGGGGCTCGACCTTGTTGATGACGTAGATGCGGCCTTTGCGGCGGACGACCTGGCAGGCAGGGTGACGCTTCTTCGCGGATTTGATAGAGGAAACAACTTTCATAAAAGAGACGAAAACACCGTTCGCTCGTCTCTCTGTCAACGGAAATGTTGGATCAGTATCAACCTGGCACAGACATCCTGTCCGTGCGCCTGAAACCCAGGTCGGATCCCCGGGCCTGGCACTTAATTCAAACTCGGGTCCTCGGGCTCGTTCGCGAGGAGTTTCCACTCATCGTCAATCTGCCCGAGCAAGTCTCGCCAAAGCTGTTCGTCGGGGGAATCCTCCAACAAATCCGCCACCAGCGGACTCACCACCCAAGTGTCGCGTTGCATTTCGTCTTCCAGTTGACCGCCCGTCCATCCGGCGTAGCCGAGAAACGCCCTCATGTGCACGCCTTCTTCGCCCATGAGCTCCTCCGCACGCTGCGGATCGATGCCGAACATCAGCTGAAATCCGTCGCTCTCCGGATGCGGACGCCACACGCAAAGAATCACCTGCTGCGGCTGCACCGGACCGCCTGCAAACAGCGGCACATCGGCCAATGCGCTCGCGCCGAACTCCGCGTTGAGTTCTCCCAGGCATTTGCCGAGCGGCCGGTTGATCACCACGCCCATCGCACCGTCGCTGTCATGGGAAGCGATCAGGATCACGGTGCGCTTGAAATTGTCGTCTTGGAGCGAGGGATGCGCCAGCAGGAGGGAACCGCCCAGAACGGCGGATGAATCAGGATGACGGGCTGACATCAGAGGATAAAAAAAGGCGCCTTCTCAAAGTTTCAAGATCGAGACGTTGGCATCCGTCAGCAACGGCACCACCAGCGGATCATTGTTGTAATCCTCCCGGTAACGAATCTGCGCAATGCCTGCGGCGGCGAGAATCTTCGCGCAGTTGATGCACGGAAAATGAGTCACATAGGCCACGCTGCCCTCGACCGGGCTGCCCCGGCGGGCGGCGTCGGCGATGGCGTTTTGCTCGGCGTGCACGGTCGCCTGTTCACGGCCTTCGCGCAGTCGCGAGAGGTGCGGCGTGCCGGGGAGAAAGCCGTTGTAGCCGGCCGCGATCAGGCGGTTCTGCCGGTCGCCACCGCTCACGATCACGCAGCCCACGTGCAGGCGTTCACACGGCGAGCGCGTGGACATCAACACGGCGGTAGCCATGAAATAGTCGTCCCACGAGGGGCGTCCGGAAAACTGCTGGGTGGCTTGGGCGATCAGGTCGACCGCGGAGCAAGGTTCGCTCATGTGCGCAATCGGTAGCCCGCGTTTTGAAAATTGCCACCCTGAATCCGCGCCCCCATCAACCGATCATGCCCACGCTGCAAGACCTCGTCACTTACTGCGATGAACGCACCCGCCGCACCGCCTACAAGGACGCTCCCGGCGCCTTCAACGGCCTGCAACTCGCCAACAGCGGCCGGGTCACCCGCATCGGCGCCGCCGTCGACGCCGGCATCATCCCCTTCCAAAAAGCCATCGAGGCCGGCGTCGATTTCCTGATTGTCCACCATGGCATGTATTGGGACATGCCCCGCCCCATCACCGGCCCCGTCTACGAGCGCATCGTCACCTTGATGCGCGCCAACTGCGCACTCTACAGCAACCACCTCCCGCTCGACGGCCACCCCGAGCTCGGCAACAACGCCCTCCTCGCCCGCGAGCTCAACCTCGTGCCCGACCGGCCGTTCCTCGTGAAGGACGGCGAATCCATCGGCCGCATCGCCTCCCGTTCCGGACCACGCTCGGCTTTGCGCGGCCAGCTCGAGGAACTCTACGACCGTGTCATCGCCATCGAATACGGCTCCGACACTCCGTCCGCCGTCGCTTTCTGCAGCGGCAGCGGCAACAGCGCCATCCCCGAACTCGCCGCCGCCGGCGTCGACACACTCGTCACCGGCGAACTGCGCGAAGAATGGTTCAACACCGCCCAGGAGCAGAAGCTCAACCTCTACCTCTGCGGCCACTACGCGACCGAGGTCCACGGCGTGAAGGCCCTCGCCGCCGAACTCTCCGCCAAGTTCGGTCTGCCGTGGGAATTCATCGCGACGGACAATCCATTATAAGATTCCGCCTCATTGACCTGCTGCAATCCGCGTGCAGCTTCGTCCGGTGCAACGCCGCCTCGAACCCGAGATCCTCGACTCGCTTCCGCCCGCGCACCCCGACGCCCTGAAAAGCCGCCGAGACCTCCGCGTCATCAACCGCGTTATGGGCAACGCGCGCTGGTTCCGTTCGGCGCTCGCCAGCCACGTGCGTCCCGGCGAACGAGTCCTCGAACTCGGCTCCGGCACCGGCGAACTCGCCCGTAGCCTGCGTCCGGTCGCCCCTCTGATCGACAGCATTGATCGCGTGCCGACACCGCCCGCCTGGCCCGCTTCGGCCCGCTGGCACCAAGCCGACATTTGCGATTTCGCCGGCTGGAACGAATACCCCGTCGTGATCGGCAACTTGATCCTGCACCACTTCACTGACGAAGCCCTCGCTAAGCTCGGTGCCGCGCTTCGCCCGCATGCCCGCCTCCTCGTGTTTAGCGAACCCACCCGCAAGCGTTTCAACCAGCGTTTTTGGGACTTCATCACCCCGTTGGTCGGTGCCCATCCGGTCACGCAACACGACGGCAGTGTCAGCATCGCCGCCGGTTTTCGCGCCGACGAACTTCCTCTCGCTCTCGGCCTTGATCCGCAACTCTGGCAATGGCGCATCACCTCCTCGTGTCTGGGTGCCTACCGAGTAATCGCCGAACGCCGGCCATGAAGTCCCCCGCATCACCCCACCCCATCGAAATCATTGGCGGCGGTCTAGCCGGCCTCTCGCTCGGCCTCGCCCTGAGCCGCGCCGATGTGCCTGTAACTCTTTTCGAATCAGGCGGGTATCCGCGCCATCGTGTCTGCGGTGAATTCATCACCGGTTTGTCCGCCGGCACCATCGACCGTCTTGGACTCGCCCCTTTTCTCACCGACGCGCAACAACACCGCGAAGTCGCCTGGTTTAAGCACGGACAACCGCTGCGTCACCAAACCCTGCCCGAACCCGCGCTCGCCCTGAGCCGCCACGCGCTCGACCAGCGGCTCGCCAACGCCTTCCTCACGGCAGGCGGCGACCTTCGCACGCAGACACGCATGGCCCTCGATGAATCGCCTGCCGGCCGCGTCTTCGCCACCGGACGCCGCCCCGCCCGCCCCGAGTGGATCGGCCTCAAATGCCATGCCCGCAATCTCCCGCTCACGGCCGAGTTGGAATTGCATCTGGGCGACCAAGCCTACGTAGGGCTCTGCGCCGTCGAAGACGGCCGTGTCAATGTCTCCGGGCTCTTCCGCCAGCGCGAAGGGCTCGACTCCGTCACCCGCGAAACCGCGTTGTTCACCTACCTTCGCGCCACCGGTCTCGCCGAACTCGCCGACCGGCTCGCCTCCGTCGAAATCGATCCCGACTCGTTCTCCGCCATCGCCGGTCTGGGTTTCTCGAAACCGTCCACCCGCGCCGACCGCATCGTGATCGGCGACACCTATGCGATGATCCCGCCGTTCACCGGACACGGCATGGCCATGGCGTTTCAGAGCGCGGAGCAGGCGCTTGATCCGTTGCTCGCATGGTCGCACGGACATGCCACCTGGCCCGTCACGCTGCGCATTGTGCAAACACGCCTCCGTCACCTTTTCCGGATTCGTCTGTCTGCCGCTGCGGCCCTGCATCCGTTTCTCTATCAACCCGCCGGCCAGCGCTGGCTCGCCGGCGCCAACCGCCTCGGACTCCTCCCGCTTCGTCCCCTTTACCGCGTCACCCACTGATGTATCTCCAAGCCCTCGCTACCGCCGTTCCGCCGACCGCCCTCACCCAGCCCGAGTGCTGGCAACTGATGATGCGGTCCAACGCCCGGCACCGGCTCTCCCCTCGTTCCCATCAATTGGTCGAAGCGGTCCTGAACGGCGACAGCGGCATCGACCGGCGTCACTTCGCCAGCGCCGACCTCGACGGCCTGTTCGACAGCACGCCCGATCAGCTCAACGCAATCTTCCGCCAAGGCGCGCCGGAACTCGCCGGTCGCGCACTCACCGCTGCGCTCGCCCAAGCGGGCCTGCGCGCAACCGATCTCGACGCACTGCTCATCTGCACCTGCACCGGTTACCTCTGCCCGGGCGTGACCAGCTACGTGGCCGAACAACTCGGACTCCGCCCCAACGCTTTCCTTGAGGATCTCGTAGGCCACGGCTGCGGCGCGGCCATCCCCATGCTGCGTGCCACCAACGCCGTGCTCGCTGCCCAACCTGACGCCATCGTCGCCTGCGTCGCGGTGGAGATTTGCTCCGCCGCCTTCTTCCTCGACGACGATCCCGGCGTGCTCATCAGCGCCTGTCTTTTCAGCGACGGCGCAGCCGCCAGCATCTGGACCGCAAAACCCCGACCCAATTCACCCGGCGTGCGTTGCCACGGCTTCAACACCCTCCACCGCCCGCTCGACCGCGACAAACTCCGCTTCGAAACGCGCGACGGAAAACTTCGCAATCTCCTCCACAAAACCGTGCCCGCCCTCGCGGCCGATGCCGTCTCACACCTGCTCGCCTCCGAGCCCTTCGGCTGCGTGCCCATTGACCGCATCATCGCCCACCCCGGCGGACGCGAAGTCATCAAGGCCATCGAGTCCGTCCTGCCCGCCTACCCGCTCGACGCCAGCCGCCGCGTGCTCCGCGAGCATGGCAACATGAGCAGCCCTTCCATGCTCTTCGCATTGGATGAAGCTCTGCGCGACTCGCGCCCCCAATCCGGCCACGACTGGTGGCTCGTCAGCTTCGGTGCCGGCTTCAGCGTCCACGGCTGCCGTATCAGCGCCGCCTGAAAGAAGGCGTGACGCCACCGCGCGTTGTCCTGTAATGCCTAGCACGCACCGATGAAAACCATCGCCATCCTCAACGGCCCCAACCTCGACCGCCTCGGCAAACGCGAACCCGAGATCTACGGCAGCACCACGCTCGCCGACCTCGAAGCCTCGCTGCGCACCGAGTTCGCAAGCGTGGCCACCCTCGACTTTTTCCAGTCCAATCACGAGGGCGCACTTATCGACAAGATTGCCGCGCTCGCCGACGCCAATATCGACGGCATCGTGATCAACGGCGCCGCCTTCACGCACACGAGCGTCGCCCTGCGCGATGCGCTCGCCGGTGCGCACCTGCCCGCCGTCGAGGTCCACATTTCCAATATCTACAAGCGCGAAGAATTCCGCCACACATCCCTCACCGCGCCGATTGCCCTTGCGGTGATCAGCGGCCTCGGACTCGAGGGCTACTTCGCCGCAGTGCGTTTTCTCCTGAAACGGTGAATACCCCCGCCCCCGGCGACATGCGCTGGTTCGTGTGCCACACGAAACCGCGCTGCGAAAAAAAACTAGCGGTTCTGCTCACCGCCGAAAAATTCGAGCACTACCTCCCGCTCGTCGAGAGCATGCGGCGCTATGGCAAGCAGACCAAGCGGTTCACCAAGCCGTTATTCGCCGGCTACGTTTTCACTAAGATCGCCCTCGAAAACAAACCCCGCATTTTCCAGCAGGATCTACTCGTCCGAGCCATTCCGGTCGGCAATGAAACCCTATTCCTTCGCCAAATGGAGGACGTGCGCACCATCGTGGCCTCGGGGTTCGAACTCACCCTGCGTCCACTCATACATAAGGGCACTCGCGTGCGTGTGACCTCCGGTCCGCTCTGGGGCCTTGAAGGCATCGTGGATGATCCGGCCAACCCGAAAGGCATCATCGTCTCCGTCGACGTGCTTCAACAAGGTCTCCACGTGCGAATCCCGCTGGAGAATCTAGAGCCGCTACCCTAAACGCGTAGGCGCTACCTACAGTTCGCTCAGGATGCGACTGCGTTGCTCCGCATATTCAACCTCGGTGATCGATCCTTTGCTTCGCAGCGCCTGAAGCGCGCTCAACCGCGCCTCCACATCCGTCGTCCGCGATGCCTGCGCCCTTGGCCCGGCCGATGAACGCCCGAAACGAGCGTCGAGCGGATCCGGCTCCTGTTCCTGCGGCAGCACGTCCACGATGGAGTTGCGATCCCTGCCGGTGGCGTTGCGCAAATCATAAACAACCCGCCCCACACCCACCAAAACAAAGACCACTCCGAACAACGGGAAAATCGTCCCTACCATCGGAAACGGGGAGTTACGCGTGATCGAGAACGCCATGATCGTCCAAAAAATACCGAAGATCACCGCGCCTACACCCGCCAATGCCCCGAAGGCCGACGGTCCGCGCCCCGGCTTCACACTGAAGCCGCGGCGCGGGGAATTAAACCGGAATGAATCCTCGTCATTCATCAGGCTTTGTCGCCGGCGGAATCCGCCTTGGGGGCTTCCGGCGGCGTGGTGCCGAGGAACGCCGGCAGGTTCAGGCCCACGCTCTTGGCGAGTTCGTTGATGGGCAGCACGCCCTTGTAGAGGTCCTGCACGAACTGGCCGGGACCTGCGGACGCACCGCCGGCACCGTTGCCGCCACCCATGACGATGACCTTCTCGAACGAGAGTCCCTTGATCGCACCCGCCTGGATCTCGGCGATGCGCACGATATTTTCGGCGATGAGCAACTGGGTCGCGCCGGCGGTGTCGTCGGCGACGCGGAGAAGTTTCTCGAAGCCCTGCGCCTTCGCATCAAGGAGGGCGCGCGTGCCCTCGGCCTCGGCCGTAAGCTTGGCCTGGATACCGGACGCCTCGGCGGAGAGCTTGGCACGGATACCCGCAGCCTCGCCCTCGGCGACACGTTTCACACCCTCGGCCTCGGCATCCTTCTGGATGATGTAAGCGGCCGACTGACCTTTTTGGACGATCTCGGACTGGGCGGCCTTGGCCTCGGCATCGATCCGGAGACGTTGTTTTTCAACCTCGGCCTTCACGATCAAGTCGGCCTGCTGGGCAGCCTTGTCGCGATCGGCGCGGGCGAGTTCGGCCTCCTGCTGGGCTTTGTAGCCTTCCTGCAAAACACGGGCTTCGGAGACCTTTTGCGCGGCCTCTGTGCGGCGCTTGGCCTCGGCCTGGTCGGAAGCGAGATCGGCGTCGGACTTGGCGATGATCGACTGCGCGGTGTTTTGTCCCCGCTTGGCCTCGGCCTGGGCGTTTGCCACGCGAATAACCTGCTCGCGCTCGGCCTCGGCGCGACCAACAGAACCGCGCTGGTTTTCCTGAGCGACCTTGATCTGCGCGTCGTTGATGGCGCGGGCGGCGGATTCCTTGCCGAGCGCGTCGATGTAGCCGGAGAGATCTTTGATGTCGCGAATGTTGCCGTTGATCATGCGCAGACCGACCTTGTGCAACTCTACCTCGACGCCCTTGGTGATGGCGCCGATGAGCTTTTCGCGATCATTATTGATCTCCTCGATGGTCATCGAGGCGAAGACGACACGCATCTGGCCCATGATGATTTCGGAAGCGAGCTGCTGCACCTCGTCGAGCGAACGGCCGAGCAGACGGGTGGCGGCGTTCTGCATCACTTCAAGATCGGTGGAAATACCGATGGTGAACGAAGCCGGCGCATCGATTCGGATGTTCTGACTGGAGAGCGCGCCCTTCAGCTCGATGTCCAAGGTGATGGGAGTGAGGTCGAGATACTGGTAGCTCTGGAAAAACGGGACCACGAAGGTCGCGCCACCGTGGTAGCATTTGGACGAAAGGCCGCTGGCGACCTTACCGTAGACTACTAGGATTTTGTCCGGCGGACACATCCGGTAGCGGGAGATCAGCGTGGATGCGATGACCAGAAGGAAGAAAACAACGAGGGAGATGGCGATGGTTTCGATCATGGGAATAAGGGAAGTTGAAGCGGAAATTGAGAACGTGAGGAGTTGAACAGAGGCGTCAGAGCGGCTCCACCAACACTGTGCTGGAATCAATGATCTGGATAACCTTCACCCGCTCGCCGCTCGCCACCGCACGGTCGGCGGCATTGAGCGCGGCAAAGGTTTCCTGACGTCCGCTGAAATTCACGATCACCTGACCACCGGCCGCCTTCGAGGGCGGCAGCGTGACATAAACGGTGCCGGTGGCATTCAGCGCTTCGGAGGGCCGCACGGTGCCATCACTGCGCATGGCATAAATCCCGCGGAACATGGCCACGATTACCGCCATCAACACGGCACCCGCAAACACCGCGATAGCAACGGCGGCAAACATCGACAGTCCCGCATCAAGCGCGAGACCGCCCGCCCAGCCGAATCCAAGAAAAAACCCGGTCAGTGGCTTGATGGAGAAAATACCGCCACCACCATGATCAACGTCGGCGGAACCCATCGAATCGATCGCGTCATGATGTTCCATCCCGATTACGGCGAGGAACGACATGATCAACGCCAACAGGCCGGCGATGGCGCCGATTCCATAAAACACCTGCCGGGCGAGATCGAGACCGTCCCACCACTGCGATACTTGAGGGATTAATGCTAGGGTAGTCATTTAAGCGTTTGGAGTATCGCAGATAGCGCAGAGCGCGAACATTACAATGTCCACTGCAATTTCGAGGCATCAGGCGTTCCAATACCACCAATTGACAGCGATGGAGCCTCCCGCCTAGCCTTGCCCGCTTCACATGGAAAAACCTGTTTACACCCTCGAGTTCGAGAAGCCCCTGCGCGACCTCAGCGCCCAGCTCGAGCAACTCAGCCAGCAGTCCCTTGAGAACAACCTCGATGTGGCGAGCGAGATCGCGGCCATCGAACGCAAGATAGCCGCCACCCAGCGCGAAATCTATTCCAGCCTCACCCCGTGGCAAAAGGTCCAGATCGCCCGTCACCCGCGCCGCCCTTACGCCCTCGATTACATCAACCTTCTCTGTGAAAACTTCATCGAGCTCCACGGCGACCGTCAGTTCAATGACGACCGTGCGTTGATCGGCGGCACCGCCTTCTTCAAAGGCGAAGCCATCATGGTCATCGCCCAACAAAAAGGCCGTGAGACCAAGGAAAAGATCGCCCGTAATTTCGGCATGCCCCAGCCCGAGGGCTATCGCAAAGCACTGCGCCTGATGAAAACCGCCGAGAAATTCGGCCTGCCCGTCATCACTTTCATCGACACTCCCGGCGCGTATCCTGGCCTCGGCTCCGAGGAACGTCACGTCTCCGAGGCCATCGCGACCAACCTCCGCGAGATGGCCATGCTCCGCGTTCCATCGATCTCCGTAGTCGTCGGCGAAGGCGGCTCCGGCGGTGCCCTCGGCATCGGCGTGACCGACCGCGTGCTCATCTTCGAAAACAGCTATTACTCGGTCATCTCGCCCGAAGGTTGCGCCGCGATCCTCTGGAAGGATCCGACCGCCGCCTCGAAGGCCGCCGAAGCCCTCAAGCTCAACGCCGACCAACTCGAAAAACTGGGCGTGGTGGACGAAGTCATCGCCGAGCCCTTTGGCGGCGCGCACAACGACTACGAAAAGGCCGCCGCCACTCTCAGCTACGCTCTGCAAAAACATCTCAACGATCTTCGCGGACTCAAGGGCGACGCCCTCCTCGACGCCCGCTACGAGCGCTACCGTCGCCTCGGCCTCTACGAAGAGGCCGGCGTGGTGCACAACTGATCACTTCGCCAAAAGGCGGGCCGTCATGGCCCGCCTTTTTTATGGGCTATCACCGCCCGCCCGCGCGACGCACCGTGATCAACCGCACCTCGGTCGCACGCTTCGCCACCTCATCGTAATCGACCAGCGCACCCGAGATGCGCACATCACCCTCAGCCACTTCGAACCGGCGCGGCATCCCGTCGATAAAACGTCCCAACACCGGCACCACCTCGCGACCGAGCACCGAGGCATACGGCCCCGTCATGCCCACATCACACATAAACCCGGTTCCCTTCGGCAGCACACATGCGTCGGCCGTCGGCACATGAGTATGAGTGCCGAGCACCGCGATCGCCCGACCATCCAGATGCCAGCCCAATGCGATTTTTTCACTGGTCGCCTCGGCATGCACTTCGACCAGAACTCCGTCGGCCTTGCCTTCGAGTTTTTTGAACATGGCGTCGACGCACAGGAACGGACACTCCGCTTTCATACCCATGAACGTGCGCCCGAGCACGGTGAACACGGCCAGTTTAAATCCCTTTACGTCGACAATGACATGATCCGCTCCCGGGCATGATTCGGGCAGGTTGGCCGGACGGCAGACAGTCGGAAAATCATCAATATCATCATCCCACCCGCGCTGGTCCCACACATGATCGCCCAGCGTGATCGCATCGATTCCGGTGCCCAAGAGAGTCTTGGCCAATGCACCGGTAATGCCCGAGCCGGCGGCAACGTTTTCGCCATTGGCGATCACCACATCGGCCTGCAATTCCGCCTTCAGGCGCAACAGTCGTTCCGCCAATATTTCACGACCGGGTTTTCCAACGATATCTCCTATAAACAACAGCTTTGGCATCCGACCAGCGTGTTGCCCGCCCCCCTGCTCCGCCAAGAGAAAACGCTCGCCTCCGACGTTTACGACATCGGACGCTCCGCCCCCAGGCGCTCGATGGTTTGAACCAACAACATCACGCGTTCGATGTTGCCCGCCTTGGCCGCTCGCTCGCAGTCGAGACAAGCATCATGCAACACCGCCGCCCCCAACACATCCGCCGTGTTGCACAGGTAGTGGGCCATCGCCGCCACCTTTTCCCAATCCTGACCATCGGCCGCGATCCTGAGTGCGTAGAGACGCACCGGCGTTTCTTCTTCAGCCGTGGCGCGCACATGCTCCAGCGTCGAACCGCGCAACAACCGCGTAGAGAGCAATCCGCTCGAAGAGCCCGTCTGTATCACCTCGCGGCGCAACACCGCCGCCAGCCCTGCCAACCCCACCGGTTTCGATAAAAACCGGTCCATGCCTGACGCCAACGCCTGCTCGCGGTCCGCATCTCCGGCGTGTGCCGACAATCCCACGATCCACGGACGCGTCGCCCTCGACACACCGTCACACAGGCTGCGTGCAACCGCGTGTCCGTCGATCCCCGGCAACCCGAGATCCAGCACCACCGCGTCGAAATGCTCTTGGCGCGCGGCCGCCAGTGCAGATTCCCCATCTCCCACCAACAGGTAGGTGCAACCGAGTTCGTTCAGCCACGCCCCCATCAACAGCCGCAAGGGCGTGTTGTCTTCGACCACCAATACGCGCAACCCGAGCACCGGCAGCACTTGCATTGACTCCTCTTTGCTCTCCGGTGCCGCAGTCACGGGCAACACCACGCTGGCCATAAAGGTCGCGCCATGACCAAATTCGCTGTGAACCTTGAGTTCACCGCCCATGGCTTCGCACAAACTACGAGAGAGCGCCAACCCCAGTCCGGCCCCCTCGGCCGGGTGACGATGCAACCGTCCATGCGGATCAAACAGTGAGGCGAGATCGTCCGGCGCGATACCCGGCCCCGTGTCCACCACCGAAAAAAGCAATCGCGTGCACGCATCCCCTCCCGCATCGCCGGTCGCGCTCACCCGCAGATCAACCCGGCCCCGTGCGGTAAATTTCACCGCATTGCCCAGCAAGTTCACCAGAATCTGCCGCAGACGGGTCGCATCGCCGAGCACCCACTGAGGCACCGTTTCATCGATCGTCAACTCACACACCAGACCGTTTACCTCCGCCTGCGGTCTCACCACCGACATGGCATCTCGGGCCACCTCTGCCGGCGACACCGGCTTCGCCTCGATACTCAACCGCCCATTCTGCAACGCACCGAAGTCCAGCAGGTCATTCACAAGTCGAAGCAGGTGCTTGCCCTGATTGCGCAATGCCTCGACCCATCCCCGCTGACGCGGCCCCAACGTTGTCCGCTCCAGCAGATCGGTGTAACCAAGCACTCCTTGGATGGGCGTGCGCAACTCGTGGCTGGCACGCGCAAGCAGTTCGGACTTGGCCCGGCTGGTCGCCTCCGCACGGGCAAAGTTAAGCCGCACTTCACTGGAGATTTCCCGCTGAATCGAGAATACGACGGCCGACACCACCAGGATTCCCGCCATCACGATGATGAACGTCGCCTGCGCGATCACGGGCCCCATGGTCTCACCCCAAGTAAAATAGCTCACTCGAAACATCAGCCAGCCGTCTTCCATCAGCGGACACGGCTCACAAAACAACGTGAACGTCCCCAGCTCATCCTGCATAAACGAGGAACTGAAACCGACCTTGGACTCACTAAAGCACTCATCCGTCCGATTGCCATAACGCCACAAATGCGGGCGCTCCGGTAGCGGCACATCGGGAGCAGTCGAAACCACCGTCACCAACCGGCCATTCACCATTCGTCCAATGACAATGGAATCCAGATCTGAATTTACCGCGAAGAGTTGGTTGAGCACCGGCCCGTAGGCCGCCACTCCCCCGCTCTTTGCTGCGATCTCAAGGGTGACCGCCGCATTTTTCACCCGCTGCGCGAAGAACCGATCGGCCCGATCATTGCCCTGGATTTTGATGCGGTTGAGCACCATGAACCCGGTCACCGTCATCAAGGTCAACCCAAGCGGCATCACCCACAAGGCGTGTCTCAACCAGCCGCGTGCCTCGAGCCGGGACACATGATCGCGCATCCACAGCCACCAACCGACGAGCAGCGCCCACGCGCAGACCGTGGCGGCCGTCATCACCCCGAATTTTTGCTGGGCGTAAAGTTGCAACGTATTCGTCGTCCATCCCTGCATGAGCGCGTAGTAGTCGCGCCCCAGCCATTCGAGCACCAGTAATCCGCCCAGTCCGGCCACCACCAACATCATGTCCACCGCGCCGCGCACCGTGCCCCGGCGCTCCAACGCCCGCGCCTCCATCACCAAAGTCACCAGCACCGCCACACCGATCGTGGTGGCGAAAATCGGGTGCAGGACGGAAAAACCACGGATTCCGCCCCACAAAAATGCCACACCCACCGCCAGCGCCCACAGGCAACTCGGAAGCCACGGGGTCGACTTCGGCAACCAACCGCGCCAGGTCGTCCACACGAATTGCGCGCCAGCCAACCAAGCCGGTAACGTGATACCCACATAGATCGCATCAAAAAACAGAGGTGTTCTGGTCCCACTGGAAACACCCAGCGCAAGCGAGGCGACGACCGCCATGCCCTTGAAAATCGCAAACCAGCCAAACCAGCGCCACCTCGGCCCCTCATAGTTTTTAATCGATGCCGATCTGGCCCCCAGCACCAAAGCAAGCGAACCCACGATCAACAAAGCCAGTCCATGCAGCGCGATTGAGAACGCCACTCGCAAGGGAAGGTCGTCGAGAAAGTGAATCACAGGGGACATCTCCCTACACTCTGCCTCAAATACGCGGCTAATCCCAAGGGAGATTTTTTCCCGGAGCACGGGAAGATATCCCGGATTTCTACTCGTAACCGCTTTCATCGCACACACGCTTTGCGGCGGATGTCGGCCCCGAGTTCTCCACCCCGCATTGTCTTGATCGAGGATCACACGCTCGTTCGCCAACTGCTCGCAGCCCTCGTTCGCGAACACCTTCAAACGGACCTCGCCGGCGAAGGCATCTCGGTCAACGACGGCATTACCCTCGCCCGCCGCCTCGTTCCCGACCTCATGGTAGTCGACTGGTCTTTGCCTGACGGGAACGCCGCCGATCTAATCCAATCCATCGTCGGGGAGTTTCCCACGATCCGCTGGCTGATCGTTTCCTCCCACGACGACGAAACCGTCCTGCGCTCCGCCCTCGCATTGGGCGTGCACGGTATCGTCCTGAAACAGTCGCCACTGGAAACCTTTCTCAAAGCGATGAAACAAGTCCTGGCAGGCGGCTCGTTTTACTGCCCGCGCAGTTCCCGTTTACTGGTCGAATCCCTCCGCTCCGAAGCCCCCGTGCTGGGCTCCGCCCTCACCCTCCGTGAACGCGAAATCCTTCGAGGTCTTTCCCGCGGACTTAACTTGAAGGAGATCGCCGACCTCGCCGGTTGCAGCGTAAAAACCGTCCAAAACCAGACCAGCCAACTCAAGGACAAGCTGGGGATCCGCGACCCTGCCGGCCTGATTCTCTACGCCCAGCGCAACGGCCTGCTGGCCTCGAATCCGTAATTTCCGACCAAACCGCAATCGACGCAGCTGGTTTTGGCCAAAGGAGTAAACCACGGGAGGAATGGGCGACTAATGGCCGTGGCGTAGTGTCGGGCGGTGGGCCCCGAAGCCTCGTTTTCCGCTCTTGCCAGCGGCAGGGCTCGCAGGTTTTCTCTCACCCTTACGTCATCACGTTTAAACGCCTATGAAAACCTCCACATCCCCCTCGTCGTTTCCCAAGCCCGAAATTGGCCGCGCCATGAATGGTGCCGACGTGGTCGTAGAGTCCCTTTCCCGCGAAGGCGTTGACGTGATCTTCGCCTATCCGGGCGGTGCCTCGCAGGAGCTCCACCAGGCTTTCGCCCGCTCCGACAAAGTTCGCGTCATTCTCCCCCGCCATGAGCAGGGCGGCTCCTTCGCCGCCGAGGGCTACGCCCGCGCCACCGGCAAGGTCGGCGTGTGTATGGCCACCAGCGGTCCCGGTGCCACCAATCTCATCTCCGCCATCGCCGACGCCTTCATGGACTCGACGCCGATGGTCGCGATCACCGGCCAGGTGTTCAGCAAATTCATCGGCAAGTCCGCGTTCCAGGAAACCGACTTCTTCGGCATGACCCTGCCGATCGTGAAGCACTCCTACCTCGTGCTCGATGCGGCCGACCTGCCCCGCATCATCAAAGAAGCCTTCTATCTCGCCCGCACCGGCCGTCCCGGTCCCGTGGTCATCGACATCCCGAAGGACGTCCAACAGACCAAGCTCACCCCGGTGTTCCCGGCCACGGTCTCCTTCGCCAACCCGACCCTCGGTTCCCTGCCGCAGGCCAGTGACGACGAACTCAAGCGCGTGCTGGACCTGATCTCCGCCGCCAAAAAACCCGTTATCTACGCCGGTGGCGGCCTGATCTCGGCCGAGGCGCATACGGACCTCAAGGCCTTCGCCGAGAAGACCAACATCCCCGTAGCCACCACCCTCATGGGCATCGGTGCCTTCCCCGAATCCCACCCGCTCTCCATGCGCTGGTTCGGCATGCACGGTGCCGCCTACGGCAACTGGGCCGTCGACCAAAGCGATCTCGTCCTCTGCCTCGGTGCCCGTTTCGACGACCGCATCACCGGCGACGTGTCCAAGTTCGCCCCCAATGCGACCATCGTCCACATCGACATCGACGCCTCCGAGCACAACAAGAACAAGCGCGTCCAGTTCCCGATCGTCAGCGACATCAAACACGCCCTCGTTCGCCTCAACGAACTGATGGCCGCCGCCAAGTTCGCCGCTCCCGACACCAAACCGTGGATCACCCAGGTCAACGCCTGGAAGCGCGACTATCCATTCAGCTACGAGGACAATAAACACATCATCCCGCAGGAGGCCATCCAGGCGCTCTTCGAACTCACCAAGGGCGACGCCATCATCGCCACCGGCGTGGGTCAGCATCAGATGTGGGCCGGTCAGTTCTACCAGTTCGACGAGCCCCGCCGCTACATCAGCTCGCTCGGTCTCGGTGCCATGGGCTACGGCTATCCTGCCGCGCTCGGCGCCAAGGTCGCCTGTCCCGACAAGCAGGTCATCGACATCGACGGTGACGGTTCTTTCCTCATGAACGTGCAGGAGCTCGCCACCGCCGCGGTCGAAAAGATCGCCGCCAAGGCCATGATCCTGAACAACCAGCACCTCGGCATGGTTGTTCAGTGGGAAGACCGCTTCTACGGTTCAGTCCGCGGCAACACTATCCTCGGGCACCACGACAACATCGGCAGCCCCGACAATCCCGGTGGCTTGTATCCCGATTTCGTCAAGATCGCCGAAGGTTTCGGCGTGAAGGGCCGCCGAGTCATCCGCAAGGAAGAGCTGCGCGAAGCCATCCAGGAGATGCTCGACCACGACGGTCCGTATGTCCTCGACGTCATCGTGCCTTATACCGAGCACGTGCTCCCCATGATCCCCGCGGGTAAAACGGTGAAGGAAATGATCCTCAAGTAATCCGTATCGAATCTACGGACACAAAAAACCCCGGGCCGAAAAGCCCGGGGTTTTTGCTGAATATGAGGACGGACAAGAATATCCGCCTATCGTCCCTTGTCCGATTAAAGCGCCTTGAACACCACGGCGGCGTTTTGTCCGCCGAAACCGAGGTTGTTGCTCATGACGACCTTCACTTTCGACTCGCGGGCGACATTGGGAACGTAGTCCAGATCGCACTCCGGATCGGGTTCGTGGAGGTTGATCGTCGGCGCGATCATGCCGGTTTGAATGGTCTTCACGCTGATAACGCTCTCGATGCCGCCGGCGGCGCCGAGCAGGTGACCGGTCATCGACTTGGTCGAGCTGATCGCGAGGGATTTGGCACGTTCCCCAAACACGCGCTTGATCGCGAGCGTCTCGAATTTGTCGTTGTAAGGAGTCGAGGTGCCGTGGGCGTTGATGTAGTCGACCTGGTCGGGTGTGACACCGGAGGCCTTGAGTGCGCGGTTCATGGCCATACCCAGTCCCTTGCCCTCGGGATCGGGCATGGTGATATGATGGGCGTCGGCCGTGGCCGCATAGCCCGTCACTTCGGCATAAATCCGCGCGCCGCGTTTCTGGGCGTGCTCAAGGGATTCGAGCACCAATACGCCTGCACCCTCGCCCATCACAAAGCCGTCGCGGCCGAGTGAGAACGGCCGACTCGACGTGGCCGGATCGTCATTGCGCGTGCTCATCGCGCGCATCGCGCAGAAACTGGCGTAAGCAAAAGGTGTGATGGCAGCCTCGGCACCGCCGGCAATCATCACGTCGGCATCGCCGCGCTTGATCATGTGCATGGATTCGCCGATGGCATGCGTGCCGGTGGCACAAGCGGAGACCACGCCGAAATTCGGACCGCGGGCACCAATCTCGATGGCAAACATACCCGAACAAATATTGCCGATCAGCGCCGGGATGGTGAAGGGCGACACCTTGCGCGGACCGCCGTCGAACAGCTTTTTCAGCTGTGTCTCATAAGTCATCATGCCGCCGATACCGGAACCGATGACCACGCCCACGCGATCGGGATCCTCCTGCGACATATCGAGCCCCGAATCCTTGAACGCCTGCTTGGCGGCGCAAATACCGAAGTGGGTGTAGCGGTCGTTGCGACGCGCCTCCTTGGGATCCATGTGCTCCTCGGCATTCCAGTCGCGCACCTCGGCACCGACCTGGGTGGTGAAAGGAGTCGGATCAAATAGAGAAACGCGACCAATGCCCGGTTTGCCGGCCAGAAGGCTGGCCCAAAAAGAGTCCACATCATGGCCGAGTCCATGAATGGCACCAAGACCGGTTACAACGACGCGCTGGGAGGCGGGGAGGGTTTCCATGAGGCTTTTAAAACAAAGGGCTATCTATAAACAAAAAAGGCGTCCTACCTGACAGTCTCGTGAGAGGCTCGGTAGAACGCCGAAGATGAAACACTGCTTACTTGGCGCCAGCTTTGGCCGTGATGTATTCAACGACCTGGCCGACGGTGGTGAGCTTTTCGGCGTCAGACTCGGGGATCTCGCCCTTGATCTCGTCCTTGAACTCTTCTTCGAAGGCCATGATGAGCTCGACGGTGTCGAGGGAATCGGCGCCAAGATCATCCAGGAATGACGCCTGGGGCGTGATCTGCTCTTCGTTCACGTTAAGCTGGTTAACAATGATTTCTTTGACGCGCTGTTCGATGGTTTTTTGGTCGGCCATGATGGGTGTTTGCTGAGGGTTTGAAGGGGTCACATCGCCATACCGCCGTCAACGGCAAAAACTTGACCTGTGACATAGGAGGATTCTTCGGAGGCGAGGAAAGCAACGGCATGGGCGATTTCGGCGGCTTCGCCGAAACGCTGCATAGGAATCAGCGCGGTGGCACCTTTTTGAACTTCTTCGCTCAATTCGGCGGTCATATCGGTCTTGATGAAGCCGGGAGCGACAACGTTGGCGGTGACCCCGCGCTTCGCGAATTCCTTGGCGATCGACTTGGTGAAACCGATCATACCGGCCTTGGCGGCGCCGTAGTTGGCCTGGCCGGCGTTGCCCATGATACCGGTCACCGAGGAAATATTCACGATACGCCCCCAACGGTTGCGGCACATAGGCCAGCCGATGGCCTTGGTCCAATGGAAGCAGCTGGTGAGATTGGTCTGGATCACCGAGTTCCAGTCGTCGTCCGACATACGGGCGAGCAGGCCGTCACGGGTGATACCGGCATTGTTAACAAGGATATCGATCTTACCGAATTCCTTGAGGAGTTCCTCGGAGGCCTTCACGACGGCCGGACCATCGGCGACGTCGACGGCGCGAGCGACGGCCTTGCCACCTGCGGCGGTGATGGCCGCAGCCACGGCACCGCAAGACTCGGCGGACTTGGAAACGCAGATGACGGTGACGCCCTTGGCGGCGAGAGTTTCAGCGATGGCTTTGCCGATGCCACGTCCGGCGCCGGTTACGAGAGCGGTTCTGTTGGTGAAGGTCATGGAGGGGATCAAAAAACCAAACGCCAAAGGTCCAAACGCCAAAGAATCAGCATCGAAAACCTACGGTCAGTTGGGATTTATTTGGAGTTTGGGATTTGGAGTTTGGAATTTTAGCCGACGCGCAGCGGCGGCTCAGTAGACGTCGCGCTGGTAACGCTTGTCCTTCTTCATCTGCTTTACGTAGTCGACGGCCTGCTCGGCGGTCATGCCACCGTGCTGGGAGATCACATCATGGAGGGCGACATCCACGTCCTTGGCCATGCGCTTGGCATCGCCGCACACGAAGAAATATCCGCCACCATCGATCCACTGCCAGAGCTCGGCACCCTTTTCGCGCATCTTATCCTGCACGTAAACTTTGAGGATCTGGTCGCGCGACCAAGCGAGATCGAGATGGGCAATCTGCCCCTTGGCCAGATAAGCCTCCCACTCTTCCTGATAGAGAAAATCGGTCTGGCTCTTTTGATCACCGAAAAACACCCAATTGCGTCCGGTAGCACCGGCGGCAACACGGTCCTGCACGAAAGCACGGAACGGCGCGATACCCGTGCCCGGCCCAACCATGATGGCATCCTTGGTGGTGTCCTCGGGCGGACCAAAATGTGAATGCGAAACAAACACCGGGGCGGGCGTCTCTCCTACGCGCACGCGGTCGGCAAGGAACGTCGAGCACACCCCATGACGCTCGCGATGGTTGGTGGAATACCGCACGATCGCCACGGTGAGATGGATCTCGTTGGGGAACATCTTCGGCGAAGACGCAATCGAGTAGAGACGCGGCATCAACTTGCGCAAGTGATCAACAAACTCCTGCGGAGTCAGCTTCGTGTTCGGGAACTCGCTCAGGATGTCGATGTATTCGCGCTCGTCGAGGTAGCCGGCCAAGGCCTCCTTGGCCTCGGGTTTGGTGAAAGCCTCAAGCTTGGACTTCTCGTTGGCGTCCGTGGCCTTGGCAAACAGAGTGTTGATGATCTTCGCCGTGGGACTGCCGAGGGCCAGCCGGTGGGAAAGCGCCTCATGCAACGTGATCGGAGTCGCCAGCTTGAGCATGGCGGGCGAAACCAGTTCATCACCGGTGGTGCCAAGTTTCTCCAAGATTTCAGCCACTTCGATCGGACGGTTGGTGGGGAACACGCCCAGCGAATCACCGGCCTTGTAGGAAAGTCCGCTATCACCCAGATTGACTGCGAAATGCCGGGTGTCCTTGGCGGAACCGGCCTTGTTGAGCAGGCGATTCTCTGTGACTTTGGCCGGGAACGGATGGTCTTTGGAAAATGCGGATGTGGCGTCGGGAGCTGACATAAAAACGCAAATTGAGGGCTAGCGAAGATTCCCCCGCAAGCCCTTAGTTGCAACAAGCGCCGCGCGAGCTTGCGTCGGCCTGCGCTTTGCCGCCAACTAGGCCGCTCATGAGCGATTCCGAGCCTATCCGCCTGCAAAAATATCTAGCCGAAACCGGCATCTGCTCGCGCCGTGATGCTGAAGTGCTCATCCGCGAGGGCGAAGTCTGGGTGAACGCCATCAAGGCGATCCCCGGCCAAAAGGTCACTCCCGGCGTCGACAAGGTCACCGTGAGCGGCAAGACGATCAAAAACGTCGCGACCCAGCCGAAGATCACGCTCGCGATGCACAAGCCCCGCGGCCTCGTGTGCTCCAACGACGACCCGTTCAACCCGCAGACCGTCTTCGACCTCCTCCCCCGCGAATTCTCGAAGTTCCGTTTCTTCTGCGCCGGCCGTCTCGACAAGGAAAGCGAAGGCCTTCTCATCCTCACGACCGACGGCGATCTCGCCAACCGGTTGATGCATCCGCGCAACGTCGTCGTTAAACGCTACTTCGTCGCGCTTAAAAAACCCTTCCCCCAGTCGCGCATTTCCCAACTCATCCGCGGCCTCACCGTGGATGGCGAGCACCTCAAGGTCGAAACGGCCGCACTCGTCAACGCCGGCAAAAACGACGAATCCGAGAGCATGGACGTCAGCATGCACCACGGTAAAAAACGCGAGATCCGCGTGCTCTTCGGCAAGCTCGGTTACGACGTGAAACGCCTCCGTCGCTACCAAATCGGCTCGTTCCCGCTGAAAGGAATTCCTTTGCGGGCCATGAAACAACTTTCCATCAAGGAAATTAACTCCCTGTTCAAAGACCCCGGCCTGCATCCCCAAGCCGTCGCTCTCGCCCAACGCACCGCCAAAAAACTATGACGCCCACCTCTCTTCGTTTCGTCGTCGCGATCTTCGCCTCGACCCTCGCCCTGAGCGCCGCGCCGCTTGCCGAAAAAACGCCGGTTTACTCCGGCCCCGAGGCAACCGCCACGATCATCGCCACATTGCCGGCCGGCACCGAGCCCGCCGCCTCCGCCGCAGTTAAGTCCCCCGCCGGCTGGACCGCCGTCACCCTCGCCGGCCCGCACGAGGTCTGGGCCGCCAACAAGGACGTCACCAAGTCCCTCGATGTGCGCATCGGCGCGGCCTATTACACCGAACCCAAGGCGGACTCCATGATTCTTACCCACGCCGAGAAGGACGATATGGCCGAGATCATCGACTATCGTGGCAAGTGGACCAAGTTCCGCCTTAAAAAAGCCGTCATCGGCTACATCAAGACCCCGATGCACACCGTCGCAGCTCCGGTTGCCGCCCCCGCACCCGTGGCTGCGGCCGTCGCCCATCCGATGCCAGCGCCCACCCCCGAGCCCGTCGCTCCTGCCGCTCCCGCGGTCACCACGATTGGCAAGGCTGCTCCGATCGGCGACGGCGGATCGAGCGCCCTGCCCCGCCTCTTCCAGGGCAAGTTCGCTTCCACCTACAGCCCGTTCCGCCCACGCCGCCCCTATGACTTCCAGCTCAACGACGACGCTGGCGCACGCTACGCATATGTTGATGTGAGCAAGCTCCTCGCCACTGAACTGCTCAACCGATACCTCGACCGCACCGTGATTGTTTACGGCACTGCCCGCGCCATCCCCGGCAGCAAAGACATGGTCGTCGTCGCCGAAAGCCTCCAACTCCGCTAACTTCCCGACACTTGCCCGCAAAACCTGCGAAACGAAGCGAAAGACAACCCCTCTTTTCGCCTCGTTTCACAGGTTTCGCGGGTTTCTTATTTTTATCTCATGGAACTGATCGACGGTAACCAAATCGCGGCGACCATTGTCGCCGAACTCAAAACCCAGGTCTCCGGCTTCACCGGACGCAAGCCCTGCATCGCCCTCGTGCGCGTCGGCGAAGACCCCGCCTCCGTCTCCTACGTAAAAAAGAAGGAGAAGACCGCCGTCGAAATCGGAATCGAAAGCCGCATCATTCTCCCTCCCGCCACCACCACTCAGGCCGAACTCGAGAAGATCATCGACGATCTCAACAACGATCCGACCGTCGACGGCATCCTCGTCCAGTCTCCCTTGCCCAAGCACCTTGACGAACCCGCCGCCTTCCGCCGCCTCGCCGCACACAAAGACGTCGACGGCTTCCACACGCTCAATATCGGCAAAGTCGCCCAAGAGGACGACACCGGCTTCGTCGCCTGCACCCCCGCCGGCATCATGGAACTCCTCGCCCGCTCCGGCACCGACCTGAAGGGCAAACACGTCGTGGTCCTCGGACGCTCACTCATCGTCGGCAAACCGGTCGCCCTCCTCGCCCTCCAGAAAAAAGCCGGAGCCAACGGCACCGTCACCATCTGCCACTCCGGCACCAAGGATGTCGCCGCCCTCACCCGTCAGGCCGACGTGCTCATCGCCGCCATCGGTCGTGCTGAGTTCGTCACCGCCGACATGGTCAAACCCGGTGCCGTCATCATCGACGTAGGAATCAACCGCGTCCCCGACCCGTCCAAAAAAACCGGATACCGCCTGACCGGCGACGTGCATTTCCCTTCCGTTTCGCCGCTTGTCTCGAAGATCACCCCCGTTCCCGGCGGAGTCGGCCCCATGACCGTGGCCATGCTCATGAAAAACACCGTCAAGGCTCACCTTCAGTCGCATACCTGAATATTTGCCTCCGCCCCGACCGACTGTTTAATACCCCCTGATGCCTGTCCCAAAAATTCTGGTCGTCGATGACCAGCCCATCAACGTTCAGCTTCTCAAACGCAAGCTGGAGAAAGAGGGCATCGAAATCCTGACCGCCTACGACGGACAGGAGGCGCTCAACGTGGTCGCGCACACCAAGCCCGACCTTATCCTGCTTGATGTGATGATGCCCGACATGGACGGCATCGAGGTATGTCAACGCCTGCAGGCCGACGAAACCTCGCGCCACATCCCGATTATCTTCGTCACCGCGCGCAGCTCCAAGGAAGGGAAAATCGAAGGACTGGGCGTCGGGGCGGTCGATTATATCACCAAACCCATCGACCTCGATGAGACCATCGCGCGCGTGCAGACCCAACTGCGCTTGGTGACCATCAACCGGGAGATGCTCGACCTGCAACGTCGCCTGATTGAGGCCCGTCGCGCCGCCACCATCGGCGCAGTCACCCAAGGCGTCGCCCACAACCTCAACAATCTCCTCGGTGTCGTCCTTGGCTACCTCGACCTCATCAAAGCCCATTACGACAAACCCGAGCAGGTGAAAAAGAATGCGCAGAGCGTCGAAAACGCCGTCCAACGCATCGTTTCCATCATCCGCCAACTCGGCACCCTGGTCGTCAAATCCCGGCTCCCGCTCGTTCCCTGCAAACTCAGCGAAGTCCTCGACGGTGCCATCGCCCGCTACCAAGCGGAAAACAAGATCACCCGACCCGTCACCATTGAAAACCCGCTCGGCGATTATCTGATCGATACCCACGTGGAGATCTTCGAGGACGTGCTTGGCAAGGTCCTCATGAACGCCTGGGAGTCCTACGACGAAAAACCCGACGAACAGCGCACGATTTGGCTGCGCACGTCTGTCGTAGAGAAATCCGAAGGCCCGATGATTGAGATCCGAATCGAGGACGCCGGCCGGGGTATCGACGAAGAAATCCGTGATCGCATATTTGAACCCTTTGTCAGCTCCAAGCATACCGTCGGAGTCGGAATGGGACTCACCGTGGCGCGCCACGCCCTGCGCAACCTCGGTGGAGAGGTCATGATGGAAAACCGCCCGGGTGGCGGCACCATTGCCATCCTCGTCCATCCGGTCACCCGCAAACCAAAGAAAACCACCAGGGCTTGATGCCTTCGGCATCCCTGTTCACTCCCATGCTCAAAATCGCCTTCATCGGAGCCGGCAACATGGCCTCCGCTATTGTGACCGGGCTGCTCGCCCGAAACGTCTGCGTCCCCGCCGACATCTCCTGCCTCGGCGGCGGTGGAGCCAGCGCGCAGAAACTGGCCGACCGCACCGGTATCCGCATTTCCACGACGCCGGAAGACCTGCTGGCCGCCGCCGACATCGTGGTGGTTGCCTTCAAGCCCCAGCACCTCGCCGCCATCGACCCGCGCCTCGCCGCGCTCAGCGCCGGCAAGCTGGTCATCTCGGTCCTCGCCGCCAAGACGCTCGCACGCCTCTCCACCGCCTTCCCCGCCGCCCGCAACATCGTGCGCACCATGCCCAACACCCCCAGCGCCATCGGTGCCGGCATGACCGGCTGGTGCTCACTCACACCGCTTTCGTCCGCCGACCGCGACACCGTGCTCGCACTCCTCCGCGCCATCGGCCGCGAGGTCGAGATTCCCGAAAGCCAGATCGAGGCCCTCATGGGCGTGAGTGGTTGCGGACCGGCCTTCGTGTTCGAGTTCACCGCCGCGCTCCGCGAAGCCGGCATCACCGCCGGACTTGATCGCGACACCGCCCAGATGCTCGCCGTCCAGACTCTGCTCGGCTCCGCCCGCCTTATGGCCGAAACCGGCACCGATCCCGAGATCCTGCGCAACCAGGTCACCTCGCCCAACGGCACCACCTTCGCCGGCTTAAAACGCATGGAAGCGCATAATTTCCGCGCGATCATCGCCGAGACCGTGCAAGCCGCCAAAGCCCGCGCTGAAGAACTCGCTCAGGGCTAACGCCCTCCGTTCAGGGCGGAATCACCGCCCCATCGAATCCAGTTCCAGTGTGTAGAGTCCCGTCCACACCTTGCCGTCGAACGTGTCGGCGACGTGCAGGGTGCCCTCGTAAACGAGCACACGGTCCTGCACCATCGGCACCGGATCCGACGCGGCCTTTGCCGTGATGAAATCGCAGAAACGCGGCGGCTGTCCGTAGCAACACGAGAGCTGGTTCGCCATGATGAGAAACTCACTGGCTTTGCCCTCCTTCACCAGCATCGGCAGCATAAAGCCCTCGACGCGCACCTTCCGGCCATCAAGCGCCTTCACCTCTGGCGGCAACCAGCGCGCATAGCCATCCGTTTCCCCCTGCTTTTCCTGCTCGGGACTCAACGTGTAGGACAACTCGGGGAACGTGATGGTTTTGGTGCCGTGCCCTTTCTTACCCGCCTCGGGCACCAATTTTTTCGCGCGGGCCTCCTGCTCGCGCCGCTCCATCCAGAGTTCGTCATTGGGTGAACCATCCGCCGACGTCACGACCATCGGACGTTTACCCAAGTCGGCCCACAACAAACACGCCGCCGCCAACACCACGCCCGCAATCAGAACGTTGCGCGACACCGTGGACCGGGAACGCGCGGGCTCCGCTTGCGGTGAATTTCCAGGTATTGAACTCATGCGTGGCGTGGTGTGCTGGACGGTTTGAAGGAACGGTTGGTCAACTGCGACGAAACCGCAATCAGGAGAGCGGCGCCAGGTGACGGGCCACGTCGGTGCGGTAAGCCTTCGCCGCCGGCAGCAGTCCCGAAAGCGCACAAAGCACCACCATACCCAACGGGGCCCAGACAAACACCGGAGTCCACGCCCACGGTTCCAGGGCCACACCTGTCTGCGCACGGATCGCCGCCGCCACCCCGTAAAAAATTCCCGCATACACCGCCAGCGCCAGCACCATGCCCAGCGCACCGATCATCGCCGCCTCCGTCACGACCGAGGCAAACAACAACACGCGTCGCGCTCCCAGCGCCCGCAAGATGGCGAGATCCTTCCGGCGTGCGCTCATGGAGTTGTAGATTGCAACGAGCACACCTGCCGCCGACACAACCGCAACCAACCAGGCAACCAGCGAAAGCACCTGGTCGAACCAACTGATCTTGCCAAAAAGGTCGGCCACGATCGCACCGATCGGATAGGCGAAGGTCAGCCGGCTGCCCTCCCGGTTGTAGATGCGGTCCAGCTGAAACCCCACCATGGGCGAGGTGAGTTTCACCAGCACCGCGCTCAATTCGTCCGACATCTTCGGGTCATGCCCGGTCATGGTCTGCACGCCTTCGACTGGAATCCACACGACCTTGTCCACCGGCGTGTTGGAGGGTGCGAGCACCCCCGCCACCACATAAGTTTCCGCATGCTGCTCCGACGGATTGTAGCTCAACCCGTGAAAGGGGTGAAACGTATCACCTACTTTCAGACCCAATTGTCGCGCGGCAAAATCACCCACCACCGCCTCGCGTGCCATGAGTGCGAACCACTTTCCTTGCGCGAGTTTGAAGTGCCGTCCGGGTGCGTATTCGCCCTCGGTGAAAAACTCCGGGATCGTGCCCACGATGCGATAGCCCTTCAGGTTGTCGCCCAATGCCAGCGGCACCGCACGCCTCACCGCCGGATTTGCGCGGATTTGGTCGTAGTCGGCCGCAGTGATATTTCCCGGCGAGGCCTCAAGGTGAAACACCGCATTGAGCACCAACTGTAATTTGGACCCGCGCGCACCCAGCACCGCATCGAACCCCGTGTCCGTCTGCGTGAAGACCGCGCGCGCCTGGGTCTTCACCGCCCACACCGCCATCAGCAACCCGCCCGCCAGAGCGATGGACAGCGCCGTCACCAAGGTCGAGAGCGCGTGTTGCCGCAGACTGCGTCGCACCAAAAGAAAGAGTGTGCTCATCGCACCGCCTCCCGTCCCGCCTGATTTAACGCCGCAAAGTCCATCACGTCACCAAAGTCCGCCAGCACGTCCTCGTCGTGACTCACCAACAGCAACGCCGCGCCCTCCTCCCGGCAGGTTTCACGGATCAACCTCAAAGCCTCGCGCGAGTTCGCCCGATCAAGATTGCCAGTCGGTTCGTCGGCCAGCACCAGGCGCGGACGGTTCGCCAACGCCCGGGCCACGGCCACCCGCTGCTGTTGCCCGACCGAAAGCTGCGACGGGCGGTGACCGAGTCGCGCCCCGAGCCCCATTCGTTCGAGCAGAGCCCGCGCCCGCGCATGATCGCGGCCGAGCGGGCCGAACGCCATGCCGAGCTCCACGTTTTCCAAGCAGGTGTAGCCCTGTAAAAGGTTAAACGTCTGGAACACATACCCGATGGTCGCCGCCCGTAATCGATCACGCCCCGCCTCGCTTTGTCCGGTCATGGATTCTCCACCTAAGTTAATCTCTCCCGTGTCCGGAGCCAGAATCCCCGCGATCAAATTGAGAAACGTGGTCTTCCCGCTCCCACTCCCACCGCGCAAAGCCAACTGGGCACCTTCGGCCAAAGCAAACTCCGCCACGTCCACGACCACCACCCGCCCACCCTCGGGCGAAGGATGGCTTTTGGTGAGATTCTTAACGGTAAGGAAATCCATAAATGACGTGTGCTTCGCAGACACCACTACACCTGAACATTCCCTTGTGTCCTCCGCTAAGGTCAAACGTTCCGCCGCAGCTGAAGTGAAGTCAACGAAGGCCCGCCCGACGGCCAGATCTGGGTTAAATCGCTACGTGTCAGGAGAAATAAAAAACCCGACCACTGCGGGTCGGGTTTGAATCTTTGGAGGCTCGAAAACGGAAGGCTTACTTGAACGGATCCAGTTCACCGACCGTCCACGGCTTGGCACGGTCCTTTTCCTTGGCGAGGATTTCGGCAACCTTCGCCTTGGTGATCGGTTCGGCTTTGTTGCCCCATTCTTGGCGGACGTAGGTCAGCACTTGGGCGATCTTTTCCTCGTTCCAGTTGTAGCCGCCACCGACGACCTTGCCGAAGGCCGGCATGGCACCGTTGAAGGTATTTCCCTCGACCTCAACCGGGCCGTTCAGTCCGTGCAGAACAATACGAATGACACGTTCTTCGCTGCCGTCGGCATACTCGGAGCCGGCCAGCGGAGGGAATGCACCCGGCGTGCCCTTGCCGTTGACTTGGTGGCAGGTTACGCAGGCCGACATGTAGGCTTTTTTACCGGCGGCGATGAATTGCTCAGGCGTCATCTCCTTGGCACCGGCACCCGCGGCGGACTTCGGATCAAAGCGCTCGTCGTAAACCATCGGGCTGAAACCGCCGCGATAGTGCACGATGTAAATGCACGCCACGAAGATCATCGTGGAAACGAAGCCGAGGAGGAACAACGGCATCGCCTTAAAACCCTGCGCGGGCTCGGGCTTCTCGCTCACCAGCTTGGCGTGAACCTGCTGGATGCTTTCATCGGAAGCTCCGGACTGGTCGGAGGGGAGATTGCTGTGTTGATCGCTCATTCGTGACCCTTTTTGGTTTCACCTTCTTCGGAAGCGGGCGGCGGCGTGTAGACGTTCTTCGTCTCGGGATAGGCGTAGGTATCCTTCAGGCTCAACAGATAAGCTACCAAGGCTTCGCCACGAGCCGTAGGGACAAGCTCGTAACCTTCCTCAGGAGCATAAATCTCGGGAAGCTTTAAAGCTTTCGGGGAGGGCTCGCCGATGATCTTGCGCGTCTCAAAGAGGAACGCGTAACGAGCCATACTCGAGTCCTTCACCACCAGCTTCGGGTTGAAAAGGTAACGGTAGAGCCAGTCGGCGGTGAAGGCGACATTGTCGGGGTTTTTACGGACGGCCAGATTACGAAGATCAGGACCGATGCGCTGCGAGCCGAGCAATACACGGGACTCACGAAGGTAGTCGCGGGCAACGCTCTGGCGTTCGCCCCAACCACGGCTGTGTTCGCCGATGTCAGAGCCAAAACCTTCGCGGCGGGCCTGCTGGGTGTGGCAACTCACGCAGCCGAGGTCTTGATAGACGAGTTTACCCTGGGCAGCGATGCCGGGGGTCTGAAGCGGGAACACCTTACCCTCGTCCTCATCGACGTGAGTCGTGAAGGCACCGTAGGTGAGCTGATTGGTCAGAACGAGACCGACGAATGAAAAAGCGAGGGCGCAGAAAACGCCGAGAAAAATAAGGGGAGCGCGGTTCATCGGGCGGCCTCCAGTTCAGCGGCCAGCAGACCTTTCACCGAGCACACGGCAGGAGCGGAGGCACGACTAAGAGTCCAGAAAAAGTTAATGGCAAAGGCCAGCTGACCGATGGCGAGCAGCACCAGCGCGGTGCTCGCAGCCAAAAGATACGGCAACGTGGCCTTGGTCACGTCGGCAAAGCTGACGGTGGCGTCCGACATCAGGAAGCCTTGATTATAGCCGCCAATTGCAAGGGAGCCGACCAGAAGAGCCACACCGATCGCGGAGGCCCCGAAATGAACGCCTGCCAGTGGAGCACTCGCCCACTCGGTGCCAAGAATACGTGGCACGATGTAATAAAGGGAACCAAACATCACCATGCTGAAGAAGCCGTAGAAGCCGAGTTGCACCTGCGCCGGAACGGCATAGGTGAACTGAGTGATCGCCGCGATGCCATGGATGGCGTCGGCAACCCAAGCCAACAGCATCAGCGTCAATGCGACGATGCCGCAGGCAACGAAACGCAGCGTAATGCTATCTTTAAGCGCAGACCAACGCCCCGAAAGCGTGCCGTAGTGGTTCATGCCAAGGATCACGATGGGCACAAGGAGCATGAAACTGGCGGCCGCGCCGACCGTCTGCACCCAAGCGGGAACGGGACCGCCGATAAGACGGGCAACTCCGGCCCAGCTACCGAAAATCACCAGCCACCAGAAACTCAGAGAGGCGAGGTAGTAGTTGGAAACCGGCTTCGAGAGCAGCTTCGGGAGGAAATAGTAGATGGCAGCCAGACCGATAGAGCCGAACCAGAGAAGGAAGAGGTTGCCCGCAAACCAAGCGTGAACAACCGACTGGACCGTGCCACGCACCGGTGACAGCACCAACATCACTTCGGCAACCGAGTAGATCCAGGGGAACCAGAACAACGCCGCAAAGAGATACCATTGGGAAGCGTAGATCTGCTTAGAGCGACCCGCACGAAACACGACCAATGACCACGCACTGATGAGCGCATAGGCAATCAGCAGCAAGGGCGAGACGAAGCCGGGCATTTCCAGCCACTCGATGGAAGTCGAGAAACCGAGAATGATACCGCTGACGCCCGCAGTCACACCGACATTCCAGAATACCGTTCCAAGCAACAAGACACCACAAGCGGGCAAGGCACCGCGCGAGAGGCGGGCCATGATCCAAAGCCCCACCGCAAAAGCGGCGTTGAAGCCCCAGCCGAAGATGAAGGCATTGGTCTGGGCGGGTTGGATGCGACCAAAAGTCACATACTCGCAGCCGTCAAAAAACGCCGGCGTGTGCAATTGCCAGGACGAGATGATGCCGAGCATGCTGGCAATCAGGAGCCAGACCACTGCGGAAGCGGTCAGGGCAATGAGCGGTGCGCGCAGGGAGGCATCGATGACGGAAGCCTCCGCCGCCTGAGGCGTGGAGTATTCCGGCGTCAGTCCGGGAGAAAGGCTGGAATCAGTGGCCATCGTTGGGTGTTAATCCGAGAAAGAAGAGGGGAAACCGGACGGAGGTCGAGCCGGCATAGCGCCGACGGAACCGCCCGGGATCATCACTTCTTGGAGTTGATCTCCTTGATCGTGAGTTTGATGGCTTCGTCGATCGGGATGCGAACCACGCCGGTGGCCTGGTCAACCCAGCCGTAGGTGGTGGACCCCGCCTTTTCCTTGGCGCGCATCTCGGCGAGCGCGACCTTGCGCTGCTCGGGCGTGCGAACGCCGTCACCAGCGGGGATCGGGGCCGGGGTCTTCGGCAGGTAGGCGATGAAGACGATGAGGGCAAAGATCGCAAAACCGCCGATGGCGGCCGCAACCGTCACCCAGGAACCCGTGGACGTGGACGTTTTGATTGAATCACTCATGGTGCGTGAGGCATTCGGAGATGCGCGGATCGCGGATCGGGATGAGCTTGGCCTTGGGAAAACTCTTCATGTAGGCCCAGAAGAACACGCCGCCCACACCGATGATGGAGGTCGCAATCCAGAGCAGGTTGATCGAGAGGAACGGCAGCGGATCACCGAGACCATTCTCGGTCTTGAGCGCCGGCATGATGTTATAGATCAGGTCGATCGCGATGGTGACCAGAATGCAGACCACGATGAACTTGATGCGGCTATGGGTGATCTTGTTCTTGTAGGAGAGCAGATAAAGGAACGGCAGCAGGAAGTGGCCGAACAGGATGACCATGCCGACGTATTTCCACTGGCTGGGCGCGCCGGCCTTGGTGATTTCGCGGAGGTTATACCAGAAGGTTTCCTCGGGAACGTTGGCGTTCCAGATCAGGAAGTATTGGGAGAACGTGACGTAGGCCCAGAACACGGTGAAGGCGAAGATCAACATGCCCGCCGAGTAGAGGTGGTTGGTGTTGAGGATGCCCTTATAGTCGCCGCGATTATAGAGACACAGAGTAAGCAGGATGCCGATGGAGAGTGCCCCGCGCACGCAGTTGGCGAAGAACCACACACCGAACATCGTGGAGAACCAGTGATACTCGAGACTCTTGACCCAGAAGATGGCGGCGAGCGTCAGCGTGACCGCACCGAGGGCCAGACCGAAGGCGGCCGTCTTGCGGTTCATGAGGGTCCACTTGATGTCACCATCGGTGTCCTGGGTGAAGGAGGCCTTGCGCAAACGGGAGGAAAGCCAGATCCACACACCGAAGCAGAGGACATACATGGCGACGAACATCTGGATGTTCAGGAAGCCCGACTTCTTCACGTAGAGCGGATCGTGCGAAACGGTGTGGCCTCCGTGAATGATGTGCTCGGGATTCATCCAGATCCAGATGTAGTCGTGGGTGCCGGTCAACGAGACGATGACCAACGGTGCGAACAGCAGCGCAAGCCACGGGAAGGCCGACAGGCAGTGTTCGAACTGGCGGCGGAGAACGACCGACCAAGATGCGTCGAGGATGTGGTGGATCATCACCAGCATCAGCATGCCGATGGCGATGGCGGTCCAGAAGGTGACGCCGACGAGCCACGAAAGGGCGACGGCGTGTCCATCGGACACGAAGAGACCAATGATCGTCAGGGCGATACCGGCGAAGCCGACGCCGAGAGCCTTGCCTGCGCAAGAGCAGGACGACGATGACGATTCAGAAGAGAGAGCCGCGGGCGCGGTGGCTGCGTGTGTGCTCATTTGATACCAAGCTCGGATTTGTGATCAGGCGGAACGTCCGCCACGGTGGCATGGGCGGCGCGCTGGAGGGCGCGAACGTAGGCGATGACCGCCCAGCGATCCTGGGCGACCAGCTTGTCCGCATAGGAAAGCATGTTGGCCTTGCCGTGAGTAATGGTGTTGAAGATCTCGCCGTTGGCCATGGTGCGCAGGCGGTCGTCATGGTAGCTGGGCGTGGCGCCCATGCCGTATTGTTTGGTGATGCCGTTCCCATCACCGAGCGCACCGTGGCAGGGCGCGCAGTAGATGGTGTAACGACCCTGACCGCGCTCAAGCAGCGTGGCGTCCACCGTGATGGCGGACGGGAAGCCTTTGATGAAGGCGCCCGAGGTATCCTTGCCTTCGAACACGGCGGAGTCGGCCTTCAGGAAGTTGGCGTCGGCGATCTCGGACGTGCGACCGAACGGAACGGCACCGGCCGGCGTCGGACGATCAGCACGACCGTCGGCGAAAAACGCGGACTCGGCTTGGGGCTTGTCTTTGGACTGGTGGTCCATGTCCGGGAAGATTTCCATCGGCGTGCGGGTGGACAGCGAACCGCGGAATCCAAGGATGGAGACCGTCAGCACCACGATGAAGAAGAGGGTGAGATAGACGTAACGCATGGCTCAGGCTTCCAGCTCCTGGATGTCTTTGCCCCCGGCCTTCTCAAGAAGGGCCTTGGTGTGGGCGAGGTTGAATTTCGGGTCCTTGGACTCGATCACGATGAGAAACTTGTCGTCCATGGCAGTCACGATCAGGTCGCTCTTGAGCACCGGGTGATAGTGCATCGGAAGGCCGTTCAGGAAGAACATGCCGCCGATGGTCGCGAACGCGGTGAAAAGAATCGTAAGCTCGTAGGACACCGGGAAGGCGAACAGCGGGCTGAAGAAGGGCTTGCCACCCACCACCAGCGGATAGTTGACGTAGCTCGTGTAAAAGATGAGCGACATGCCGGTCGTAAAACCGAGCAGGCCGCCGCAGAGGGAGAACTTCGGCACGTTGGAGCGTTTCACACCCATGGCCTTGTCCAGACCGTGGATGGGGAACGGCGTGATGCAGTCCCAGTTTTTGTAGCCGGCAT
The DNA here is from genome assembly GCA_041671745.1 of Opitutaceae bacterium. Taxonomy (GTDB): domain Bacteria; phylum Verrucomicrobiota; class Verrucomicrobiia; order Opitutales; family Opitutaceae; genus Rariglobus. Next base: position 36,357 of record JBAZBC010000021.1, read on the forward strand.
CGCGCACCTGCTCCGCCGCGTGGTAAACGTCGGGGGTGGAGTCGAAGGTGGCGACTAGGCCGTAAGGTTGTGCTGACATGATCGTAAGGTTGTCGGCTGGAACTTAGTGGTGACCGTGGACGTCGGCTTGCGGCATGACGGCCTTGATTTCGGCCATCGGCATCACCGGGAGGAAACGGATGAAGAGGAGGAACAGCACGCTGAACACACCGAAGGTGCCGAAGAAGGTGAAGATTTCGACGATCGAAGGGCTGTAGTAACCCCACGAGGACGGCAGGAAGTCGCGGGCCAGCGACGTGACGATGATCACGAAGCGCTCGAACCACATGCCGACGTTGACGAAGATCGAGAGGATCCAGACGAAGGAGGTGTTCTGGCGGACTTTTTTGAACCAGAAGAACTGCGGCGTAAGGACGTTGCAGCTGATCATGATCCAGTAAGCCCAGGCGTAGTGACCGAAGGCGCGGTTGATGAACGCAAACCCTTCGTTGGGGTTCGCACCATACCAAGCGATGAAGAACTCCATGCCATAGGCGTAACCCACGATGGTGCCCGTCGCCAAAACGATCTTACACATGCAGTCGATGTGATACTGCGTGATGAGGTCCTGCATGCCGTAGATGGCGCGCAGCGGCAGCATCAGGGTGAGCACCATGCCAAAGCCGGAGAAGATAGCGCCCGCCACGAAGTAAGGAGGGAAGATCGTCGTGTGCCAGCCGGGGAGCAATGAAACCGCGAAGTCGAACGACACGATGGTATGCACCGAGAGCACCAGCGGCGTGGATACGCCGGCGAGGATCAGGTAGGCCATCTCGTAGTTGCTCCAGTGGCGGTTGGAACCGCGCCAGCCCATGGCGAACAGGCCGTAGCAGAACGAACGAACTTTCTTGCCGGCCTTGAAGAAGCGGTCGCGGAGGACGGCCAAGTCAGGAAGGAGACCGACATACCAGAAGAGCACGGACACCGTTCCGTAGGTCGAGACGGCAAACACGTCCCACTCCAGCGGCGAACGGTAGTTCTGCCAGATGGCGTTGCTGTTCGGGATCGGGAACAGATACCAGGCGAACCAGACGCGACCGACGTGGAACACCGGGAAGATACCGGCGCACACCACGGCGAAAATCGTCATGGCCTCGGCGGCGCGATTGATGGACGTGCGCCACTTCTGACGCAGCAAGCACAAGATCGCGGAGATCAGCGTGCCGGCGTGGCCGATGCCGATCCAGAACACGAAGTTGACGATGTCCCACGCCCAGTTGACCGGGTTGGCGTGGCCCCAGACACCGACGCCCGTCGAGACGAGGTAGATGATGCCACAGACCGTGAAGGACGCGATGCAGCAGGCGAGTGCGAAGCAGACCCACCACCAGGTGGGGGTCTTGCCCTCGATGATCCCGCAGATCTTGTCCGTCACCCAACCGTAGCTCCGGTTGTTTTCAACCAGAGTGGCGCGAGGGAACGGGGTCGGGTTGACCTCGTTGAGGATGGCCGGCTGGGCGGCGGTGGAATGTGCGTGAGCGGCCATTAGCTAAGTCCTCCGAAGAGGTTGTTACCTTTGAGGAAGGAGTGGTGTTCACCCTTAACCTCGCCCTCGGGGGCATGTTCACCGGGACCGGACTCGCCACCGTGAGCGGGTTCGTGTCCGAAGTGCGGGTTGTTTTTCTTTTCGTATTCGGTGCGGCTGAGCGGGAGCGCGGCGTAGTCGGGCATGGCCGGGTTCGGGTTGCGCAGCTTACCGAGATAAGAGGTGCGGGGACGGATATTGAGGTATCCGAGCAGAGCGTAGTTTTGATCGAGGACCTTGGCCTTCGAAACGGCGCTCTCCGGATCCTTGATGTTACCGAAGACGACAGCGTCGACCGGGCAGACCTGTTGGCAGGCCGTCTTGATCGTGCCGTCGGGGATCTCGACATGGTCGGACGCGCCGGCCTTCACCTTCTGCTTGATCTTGGCCTGCTGGATGCGTTGCACGCAATAGGTGCACTTCTCCATCACGCCGCGCATGCGCACGGTGACGTCGGGGTTCTTCACCATCTTGACGAGTTCCGGCATGCCGGACTTGCCGAGCGGTCCCATGTAAAGCTCGTCAAGCGAACGCTTGTTCCAGTCGAAGAAATTGAAACGGCGAACCTTGTAAGGGCAATTGTTCGCGCAGTAGCGCGTGCCGATGCAGCGGTTGTAGGCCATGACGTTGAGGCCTTCGTCGTCGTGCACGGTGGCGTTGACGGGGCACACGATTTCGCACGGGGCGGCTTCGCAGTGCTGGCAACCGACCGGCTGGATGGAAACCTGCGGATCCTCGGGGATCTCCTTGTTACCCGGACCACCGAACGCGGCGGCTTCGATGTTGCCGTCGGAGTAGTAGCGGTCGAGGCGGATCCAATGCATCTCACGACCGCGGAGGACCTGCTCCTTGCCGACGATCGGAATGTTGTTCTCCGCTTGGCAGGCCACCACGCAGGCGTTGCAGCCGATGCAGGTGTTCAGGTCGATCGACATGCCCCACTGGTGGACGCCGGTGAGGTTCGGATGTTCGTAGAGCGACTGTCCACGGGGCGTCTCGACGGCGAGCAGCGCCTTGCGCTCGGCGCGCTCCTGAGGGGAGAGCTTGGCCATCTCGGCGATGGAGTCTTCTTCGCCGAGGTTCGACGGGGCGTGGGACTCGATGCCGAAGGTGTTGACGAAACCAAGGTCGACGCTGGAGCCGTCTTCGTTGTAACGATTCGCCTCGCGGACGATCTCGCGACCTTCCATCGACCAGTGCTCCTGGGTGTTGGCGAGGGCGTGGAGTTCGTCTTGCTTGACCACGAGCTTGGCACCGGTGGCGTAGCCCAGCGTGCTGGTGGTGCGCAGTGGATAGAAGTTGTGGCCAACGCCCTTGCCTACGCGACCGGACACCGTGCGGCCATAGCCGAGCGGGAGGACGAGGGTGTAGTTGGAAAGACCCGGCTGGATGTGGAGAGGACCACGGACGGTGACACCGTTGACGGTGACTTCACCGATGAAGGCCTGTTCTTTACCCTGCTTGTAAGTGGCGTTCTCCTTGCGGGCGACCTGCAGGAGCGAACCGGCGGGATCAATGCCGAGGTGCTTGGCGAGCTTGGGGCTGACGAGGATGGCGTTGTCCCACGAGATCTTGGTGATCGGATCGGGGCACTCCTGGAGCCAGCCGTTGTTGGCGAAGCGGCCATCATCGACCTTGGCGTCGAAGGTGAAGCGGACTTCGAGGTTTTCCTCGGAGAGCGCAACAAACTGCGGAGCCAGCGCGAAGATCGGCGACAGACCGACCGCGTTGAACCGAACCGAAGCCTTCGTGTAGGCGGTGCCGTGAAGCAGACCGTCATGGAGAAACTGGCGGAACACGTGGTCGGCGTTACCACCGACGAGGCCGGTGATGGTGTTGTAAACCAGTGTGTAGGGATCGGTGATGCTCTCGCCGGCAATGCGGGCGAGGACTTCGATCTCGGTCAGGCCGTTGAAGAGCGGCATGATCATCGGCTGCACCGGCACGATGGTGCCGTCGGCCGTGCGGGCGTCGCCCCACGACTCAAGGTAGTGGGCGGCCTGGATGTGCGCACCGGAAACCGCGGACGTCTCGTCCACATAGTAACCGTAACGGACCACCTCGGGCACACTCTTGAGGAGCGTGGCAAAATCGAGATCGGCCGGCGCATCGTAAGCGGGATTGCCGCCGAGGATGACGAGGGTCTTGACCGAGCCTTCTTTGATGGCGGAAGCGAGGGTCGAGATCGTCGCGGCGTTGCTGGCGGGAACCTCGACGAAATCGAGGGTCTTGCCGACGTTGCCGAGGATGACGTTCATCGCATAAACGATGGCGTGAACCTGGGCCGGCAGGTGGCTGCCGGCGACGATCACGCACTCGCCCTTGTGGGCAAGAAGGTCGGCAGCGCAGGCATCGAGCCACTTGTCTTGGTCCTTGAACTCAAGACCCTTGGACAACGGACTGAAGGTGTCGTCACCCGAAACCTTGCTAGCCAGCGCGGCGGCGAACGCCAGCATGTGGCTGCTCGCGAGACGCAGGCGGTGATCGGCCATCGAACCGACGAGCGAGAAGCCGCTCTCGATCGCGTAGAGGCGGTTCATCGCATCTTCCTTCTTCAGGATCTTGCGGCCCTTGGTAAACTCGCGGCTGTAATAGAGCGAATGGGACTCGGCTTGGAAGAAGTCGGAGTCGATCGAAACGATACGCTTGGCCTTGGCGAATTGGTAGATCGGCTTGACGCTCTGGCCGAAGGCAGCCTGCGCGGCGGAAGCGGACGCCTCGTCGAGGGAAGCTTCGTATTCGGCCCAGATGGCCTTGGGGAACTTCTTGCGGAGTCCGGCAACCAGCGCAGCACGCGTCGGCGAACTGGACTGGCCGGCTAGGAAGGCCAGACCGGCACCGGAACCGAGGGAGGCGTCGGAACCGATTTTCGCGAGCAGGTCTTGAACGGCGGCACCCGTGGCGGCGGCACCCTTCACGGTGGAGACGGTCGCACGGTCCGGATCATAGAGATCGAGGACGGAGGCCTGCACGAAGGCGTTGGTCGCGCCACCATAGGGAGAGTAGGTCGGGTTGCCTTCGATCTTGGTCGGACGGCCCTGATGGGTCTCGGCGAGGATCGGGATGGCGCCTTTGCGGGTCGGCATAGCCGAGGCGAAGTAGAGCGGCAGACCCGGAATGATGTCCTCAACGGACTTGCCGTAGGGGAGAATGTGCTTCTCGGGGCGACGGCAGCCAGCGGCCAGACCCACGCCACCGAGGGCGAAGGAGGCGGCCATGAGCTTGAAGAACTGACGGCGGTCAACGCCGTTCAGGTTCGAAGCGTCGGCAGGGAACTCGCGTTCGACCTCGGCTTTGAAGCCCGGGGTCTCGGCCAATTCATCCAAGCTGCGCCAGTATTTAGGGCCGGTCAGCTCGCGTTCAGAAGGAGCGGGATGTTCAAATTTGCGTTTCATCAGCGTGATCAGCGATGGCAGCCGGAGCAGCTTTGCGGAGGTTTGATGTTCCAGTCGTGGACGAACTTCTTGCCGTCTTCGAGCTGACCGGCGTCACCGCCGGGGTGCTTCCAGTCGAGTTGGGTGACGAGCTTCGGATCGCGAACAAATTTTTCGGGGGCACGGTGGCACTCCAGGCAGAAGCCCATCGAGAGCGGCTTGGCCTGGTGGACGACGTCCATCTCGTTGATCTGGCCATGGCACATGACGCAGGAAACACCACGGGCGATGTGCACCGAGTGGTTGAAGTAAACGTAGTCGGGCGCCTGGTGGATCTTCACCCAAGGAACCGGATCCCCGGAGGCGTAGCTGTTGCGCACGACTTCAAGCAGGGGGCTGTCGGGCTTGACCTGGTTGTGGCAGTTCATGCAGGTCTGCGAGGTCGGGACCGTGGAGGTCGGGCCTTTGTCCACGCCGACGTGGCAGTAGCGGCAGTCGATGCCGAGCTGGCCGTTGTGCAGCGCATGGCTGAACGGCACGGGCTGCACCGGGGCGTAACCAACGTTGATGTAACTGTTGGTCGCGTAATAGGTCGTGCCGGCCGTGACGATGCTGCCGAGGACGATCACCAAGATGATGATCTGCAGCGGCAACCTGTTGGCCGATTTGGGAAAAAGTTTGGACATATGCCGGTGGGATCTTCGCTAAGCGAACGTGAAGACTCGGGTTATACCGTATCGCCCGAGCGGGCGACGGTGCGGGAGTCCTGGGTCACCTTGAAGGGTGCCTCTGCGGAAACCGGAGCGGCGGCGGGCGACGCGGACGATTTGGCAAGGAGTTTGGGGGCCACGCCGGCGACGGCGAATAGGCCCAGCAACTTGGCGAAGAAAGTTTTTCGCGAGTGTTGGTGGCTCACAGGTTGGTCAGGTTGAAGTGGTCAAAGTCAGCCGGTGAAGGAATGGTCCGGATTTTCCAAAGTAAAACAAAAATTCCACGAACATACCCTATCAGCAGAGATAATTAGTTTGGACACCCCTAAACCGCGCTACTGCTAATCATTCAATTTCCTTCGCAATGCCTCGAAAGCACCGGGTTCCCCCTGTCCGGGCGCAAAGAAACTTGTTCCTCCCCGGCTTCTGCGTTGTGGTCACGCATCTTTTGCCGCCGATGATCACGTCCCGCGCCTCTGTCTCCGTCCGTTATGCTGAAACCGATATGATGGGCGTCGTTTACCACGGCAGCTACCTGCCATGGCTGGAAATCGGCCGCACGCATCTCTTAAAAGATCACGGCCTGCCCTACCGCGAACTGGAGGCCCAGGGATTTTTTCTGCCGGTGCTGGAAGTCGGTCTGCGTTATCTGCGTCCCGCCAAATATGACGACACGGTCGTCGTAACGACAGTCCTTCGCGAGAAGCCCTCCCTTCGCATCCGTATGGAATATGAACTCCACCGGGGAGAGGAACTGCTCGCCACCGCCTTTACGATGCACGCCTTCATTGATCGCACCGGCAAACCTGTCCGGCCGCCGGCGGCATTTAGCGAGATGATCGACCGCGTGTTCGCCTAAATTCAGGAGTGGCATGGGCATCCTGCCCATGTTTTAGGCCCCCCCCCCACGGGCAAGATGCCCGTGCCACGTCAAACATCGCCTTCGTATTCCGCCAACACCACCGGATCCCGCTCGGCAGTTTGCACCCCCTCCAGACGCCCGACGCCGCCCAGCTTGCGCACCGCCCACACGGCGTGGGCCCTGACCACCGGTGACGCGTGACCCGCGAGCCGAACCAACGCATCAAGACACTCGTGCGCCCGCGTATTAGCCGCCACAATGCAGGTGTTACGCAACAAGCCGGTGATTTTTACGCGCTTGATCGCTGTTCCTTTAAATACCGCCGCAAACCGCTCAGGCGTCAGTTCGAGCAATTCGCTTAGCGGTAAATCAGCCAACCCGTAGCGCGCCGCCAGCAGCACCTGCCTGCCCGCCTTCGCAAAGCGATTCCACGGACACACCTCCAGACACGTATCGCATCCGTAGATACGATGACCGATACCCGCCCGCAGCTCACGCGGAATGATACCTTTGTTTTCAATCGTCTGGTAGGACACGCAGCGTCGCGCATCCACCACACCCGGCACGGGTAACGCCTGCGTCGGGCAAGCGTCCATGCAGCGCGTGCACTTGCCGCACAACAACCCCGGCTCCGTCTCCCGCCCCGCCGCCTCCTTGCGCACGGGAGCATCGGGCTCGAATTCCAAGGTCGTCAGCACCGCCGCGAGAAACAGCCAATTACCGTGCGTGCGCGAGATTAGCATCGCGTTTTTGCCGATGAACCCGAGTCCCGACTTCGCCGCCCAACCGCGCTCGATCACCGGTCCCGTGTCCACGTAATAGCGAAAATCCGTCGCCGACGCGCCCAGTTCCGCCAGCACTTCCCCCGCGCGCACCAACGCCGCTTTGATCGTATCGTGGTAATCATCATAGAGCGCATAACGCGCCCATGCCGGCTTTCCACCGGTCGCTCCCCCTGCCCCGTTCGCCGCAGCCGTCACTTCGGGCGGCGGCAGATAATTCACACCGAGCATGATGACCGAGCGCGCCTCTGGCAGCACCAGCGTCGGATCGCTGCGCTTGGGCACGGTCCGATCCATCCAATTCATATCAGCATGATAGCCGGCTTCAATCCACGCACTCAGGCCCGGGCCAAAGCCCGGCTCGACACGCGCAAAGCGCACCTCGTCAAAACCGAGCGCCTGCAACCGCGCGCGCATCTGCTCACGATCAGCGGCCATGTGCCTTGACCGACCGCACGAACTCCGGAGCCTCGCGCCGATAGGCGCGCATGACATGCTGCACGATGTCGAGCATCGGACGCCCGTCGGTCAGAATCACGGTGCCCGCTTGATTATAAATAGCCTCGCGCGCCGCGTAGAGCGTCCGGATGCGCTCCATCGGATCCTCCACATCGAGCAGCGGTCGGTTGCGATTCCCCTGCGTGCGCCGAAGGATCGTGTCCAGCGAAGCGTGCAGACAGACGACAACCCCCAGGCCCTTCAACGCATCCAGCATCCCCGGCTGCACCACCATCCCGCCACCGCATGCGACCACCGCTCGCGTCGTTGGATGTCCGCCCTCGACGAACGCGCGTTCCATTTTTCTGAACGCCGGTTCACCCTCGTCGGCAAAAATCTGCGGAATCGTCCGTCCCTGCAGGCGCTCAATCTCGTGATCGCTGTCGAGCAGGGCAAAGCCGAGCCGATGGGCCACGACCCGACCGATGGTGGTCTTGCCCGTGCCCATGAAGCCCACGAGATAAAGATTAACATCGCCGGATTGCATTGTGCGCCCACACGCAAGGGCCACCTCGCCTCCATGCCAAACCCGAAAAAAGGTTAACTCACTCGCTTTGCCGCCCGGCAGCCCCAACCTTTAATCAAATTCATACGGCGGCCCGCTAAATGCTAAACGAGCACCTGCCCCATCCCTTTCCTCTATTGCATGAAGCTCATAGTCTCCCATCTCACGCGCTACGAATACGACCAGGAGGTCTCTTATTCACCCCACCTGCTCTACATGCGTCCGCGTGACAGCGCCCTGCTTCGGGTAAACCACTTTCACTTCAACATTTCTCCCGACGCCAAGATCATCTGGTCCCGCGACCCCTTGGACAACCTCCTTGCCTGGGCACATTTTTGGGAGCGGTCCGCCACTCTGAGCATTCGCACCGAGTTCGAAGTCGAGACCCTGGACACCAACCCGTTCGACTTCATCCTGAAGACCCACGCCTTCACCGCGCCCTTCGAATACGAACCCATCCACAAGTTTCACCTCGCCCCTTATCTCGCCCCGCCCTTCGACAACACCCAGATCTCTTTGCGCAACTGGCTCGACGAACACTTCGTTGATCGCCCCAAGGAAACCATCCCCTACTTGATCGCGCTCAACAGCCTCGTCCACCAATCGCTGACCTACAACCGCCGCGACGAAATCGGTATTCAGCCTTCGCTCACCACGCTGGCCTTGGGCACCGGTTCCTGTCGCGACTACGCCGTCCTCTTCGTCGAACTCTGCCGCACCCTCGGTTTCGCCGCACGCTTTGTGAGCGGATACCTTTACGTCCCGGAGCCAAACCCGGAGTCCGTTGCGTCCAACGCCATGCATGCCTGGGCCGAGGTTTACCTGCCCGGTGCCGGCTGGAAAGGCCTGGATCCCACCAACGGCACCTTCTGCGACGAGCATTTTATCCCCGTTGCACACGGGGCCATTGCAGAGAGCGTCAATCCCATCCAAGGCTCCTACTACGCACCTGACCCGGTCCCCTCCAAACTCGGTCACAACATCATCGTCGAACAAGGCTCATGAGTTCCCCCGCCCCTTACCGTCCCGCCACTTGGTCCGCCATCCGCGCCTGCGGTGACGCCGTCGAATCCTCATTCGCCCAAAGCGGCATGCTCTTCACGATGGGCGGCGAGCCCACGTTCATCCCGCACGACCCGCAGGGTGCCGAGTGGAACACCGCCGCGCTCGGCCCGACCAAGCTCGACTACGCCCGCCGCTTCGCCCGCCAGCTCATCGAGACCGCCTACCCCGGCGCCGTCATCCTTGAAACCTCCGGCAAACACTATCCCGGCGAACCCCTCCCCCGCTGGGCCCTCCTGGTCCAATGGCGTGCCGACGGTCAACCGCTCTGGAACGACGTCACCCGCCTGCGCGGCGACACCCGCAAAGGCCGCCATACCCTGAAACACGCCGGCGCCGTCATCACCGCGCTCGCCAAAAAACTCTCCGTTCCTGTCGCCGGTATCCTGCCGGCCCACGACGAAACCACCCCCGACGCCAACGCCGGCTTCGTCCTCCCGCTCGACCACGATGGCTCCGCGTGGGTGAGTGACACCTGGACCTCCGCCCTCAAAGCAGACTCCGCCGTGCTCTTCCCCGGCGACAGCCTCATCGGCCTGCGCCTGCCCCTGACCCGCCTCAACGAGAAAAACCTCCGCCGCGCCCTCACCGTCGAAGTCAAAGACGGCGCCGTCACGATCTTCATTCCGCCACTCGCCCTCGAGGCCTACATCGAACTCATCACCGCGATCGAAAGCGTCTTCGTTTCCCTGAAACTCAAGGACGCCGTTCTTGCCGGTTACGCCCCTCCGATCGACCCGCGCCTGCCCACCATCGGCTTCGCCTCCGACCCCGGCGTCATCGAGGTCAACCTCGCCGTCTGCGCCGACTGGTCCGCCTACGACCGCCAGCTCGACCACATCTACTCCGCCGCCGACGCCATCGGACTCACCGCACGCAAGTCCCAGCTCAACGGCCGCACCACCGGCACCGGCGGCGGCGCGCACCTCGTCTTCGGCGGCCCCCTCGGCCTCGTCTCGCCGTTCTTCGCCTTCCCCGCGCTCCTGCCCTCGGCCATCCGTTATTTCCAACATCACCCCGCGCTCAGCTACGCCTTCAGCGGACAATACATGGGCCCGAGCTCACAGGCTCCCCGCATCGACGAATCCACCTTCGAAGCCCTCTACGAACTCGAGATTGCCTGCGCCGGTGCCGAACAATTCGGCTCTCCGCAAAACTACGCCCTCTTCGACCTGCTCTTCCGCGATCTGCTCATGGACCGCTCGGGCAACACCCACCGCGCCGAGATCAGCGTGGACAAGCTCTGGAATCCCTTCGCGGGCAATGGCCGCGCCGGCCTCGTGGAACTGCGAGCCTTCGAGACGCACCCCGACCGCCCCGCCATGTCGGTCGTCGCGCTGTTCATCCGCGCAATCTTCGCCCGCCTCGCGGCCGATCCGTATAAAACGCCCTTCATCCGCTGGGGCGGCGAACTCCACGACAGGTTTTTCCTCCCCGCCTTCGTGTGGGAAGACCTGTCTACGATCTGCGCCGACCTGCGCGCCCACGGCATCCCGTTCGAAACCGAATGGCTGCGCCCGCTCTGGGAATTCCGCTTCCCCAAGCTCGGCGAATTCGTCTTCACGACCCCGACGCCGAAAAAATCGAAAGCCGAACCCGTCACCCACACCGTGACTTTCCGCCAAGCCCTCGAAGCCTGGCCGCTCCTCGGCGAACAGCCCAACGGCGGCGGCGGCACCTCGCGTTGCGTGGACGCCAGCATGGACCGCATCGAGGTGTCCGTGAGCGACGTCGCCGTCCTCGAAAAAGGCATTCTTCTGGTCAACGGCCTGCCCTGCGAATTCCGCCCGATCGAAGGCACGACGTCCGCCGCCGCCGGCGTGCGTTACCGGGCGTTTTTCCTCAACCCCGCGCTGCACCCGCACATTCCTGTGCACGCCCCCCTGCTCATCGAATGGGTGGACAAGGAAAACTTCACCGTGCAAGCCGCCGCCCGCTGGCATGTGTGGAATCCCCGCAGCGTGCCCTACACCTCGCGCCCGGCCACGCCCGCCGACGCCCTCGAACGCTTCACCGAACGCTGGGAATCCTGGCCGCACACCTACGGCCAGCCGCGCCTCATCTCCAAGATCGATTTCCCCCCCGAAGGCCGCCACACGCTCGATCTCCGCCGCTACCCCTCGCAAGCGCGGTAAGCGCCCCATCCGACCGCTTTCTCTTTCCTCTTAATCTTTATCTTTCGTCGGGAGAGTCCGGCGGAGGGAGAAAGAGAAAGATTAAGAGGAAAGAGAAAGAGTTTCAGGAACAGTCTTCAGCCGGCGCACGACCGCCGAACGTGGCACGGGCTTCCAGCCCGTGAGGATTGGGGAACCCGACCATGGGCAAGATGCCCATGCCACGCCCAAACCGGCTTCACGGGCTTCGCGACCTTCTGTGAAAAATCCGCTGCCTTTGGGGTGTCGGAAAAACACTCTGCAATTCTGAAAACAGTTGAGCCTCCTCGAACGGGATCGGGGAGGCTCATCGTTGTGCGGGTCGAGCCCGCTAGCGCGGCAATGGCGCTTATCTTCGTCGTATGGGTTGTGGCGGAGTCTACTGAGTTTTTAACTTTTGGACTGCTACCTAACCTTTCTCTGACCTGACATCTGTCATCTGACTTTTCACTAACCTGACATCTGACCTGCTGTCTCACTGACCTGTCACTGGCCCTGACCTTATCCGATCAGCCAACCTGTCAGCTACCCAACCTGTCATCTATCATGTGGCCCCGTGACCACGACCAGAAGCTATGACCACTCTCTCAAAAATGCCAGAAAACCGTTTGTAATATATTACAAACCAACCGCCGTCGCCGCGCTTAATTCCCTCTCATAAACATCGAAAATCGCGTCCCAAGTGATACCCTCGGCGGTCCGTCGCGCCGCCTCGCGAATCACCGGCCACGCCGCCCGCCGCTCCAGCAGAATTCGCACGCCATCCAGAAACGCCTCGCGCTCGCCAAACGCCGCCGCAAAGCCGTTCACGCCGTCGCGCACATGCTCCCGCGTCGCCGCGTAATCGTAGGCCAGAACCACCAGCCCGCTCGCCATCGCCTCGGTCACGACGTTGCCAAACGTCTCCGTTACACTCGCAAAGGCAAACACGTCCGCCGACGCGTAATGCGCCGCCAGTTCCTCCCCACGGCGCATGCCGGCGTAGTGAAATTGTGGATATTTTTTCTCCAGAGCGGCGCGCTCCGGTCCGTCGCCCACCAGCACAAATTTGGCGCGCGGCTCATTCTGTTGCAGTCGGAGAAATGCCTCGACCACCAGCGCGAGGTTCTTCTCCGCCGCCATGCGGCCGACATAGATCATCACCGGATCGCCCGGCTCCGCCCCCCACTCCGAGCGCAACGCCGCACTGCGCTTCGTCGGCGAGAACAGTTTTCCGTCCACCCCGCGCGCCAGCACCACCAGTCGCTCGAACCCATCACCGGCGAACTGCGCCTTCAGATCCGAGGCCGGCACCATTGTGCACCGCGTGCGGTTGTGGAACCACCGCAGGTAGCGCAGCGCCAGGTCGCGCCCAAGCGTGAGCCCGTAGTGGCCGCCGTATTGGTGAAAGTTGGTGTGAAAACTCGACGTCACCGGCAGCTTGCACAGGTGCGCCGCACGCAACGCCGCCAGGCCCAGCGGTCCCTCGGTGGCCACATGCACCACGTCGGGGCGGCGCTCACGCCAGCGTTTTTTCAACTGGCCCGTGACCGGCAGTCCCATGCGCAGCGCACTGTAAAACGGGATCGGCACACCGGGCACCAGATAGTCAAGCGCACCGGCATCCGTCACCCCAGCCTTGAGCTCCACCTTCTGCCGCGGACGCATCACTTCGACGGTGTGCCCCCGGGCGCGCATCCCGCCGACCAACCGGCTCAGGGTCATGGCAACGCCATTGACCTCCGGCGGGAATGTTTCGGTAACGAGCGCGATATTCATTGGACGTAAACCCATGTTAAGACCGGCGTCTCTCTCGGAACGCAACCCCTTAGGCACACGGCCAACGTGACAATACCGCAACAAAAAGCCCTCCGCTTTACAGGCGGAGGGCTTTTGACAAAACCGGTGACGTCGGTCGCGGGGAGCGACGAATTACATGCCTTCGGTCGAAACCGGAGCGGTCGCAGGCGCAGTGGTCGCGCTGGCCGGTTCGGCGGCGGCGGGGGCCTTGATGTCGAGCAGTTCAACCTCGAACACCAGCGTGGCAGCGGGCGGGATGGTCGGAGGACGACCCTCTTCACCGTAGGCGAGCTGGTAGGGAACGTAGAGTTTGATCTTACCGCCCTTGTTGATCTTTTGCACACCCTCGGTCCAGCCGGGGATCACGCCGTTGAGCGGAAACTCGGCGGGCTCGCCGCGCTCGACGGAGCTGTCGAACACTTTGCCGTCAAGCAGCGTGCCGGTGTAGTGCACCTTCACGGTGTCGGTGGCCTTCGGATACTCGCCGGCACCTTCCTTGAGGATTTCGTAGTAGAGACCGCTGGGCAAGGCGACGACGCCCTTCTTGTCCTTGAGCGTCGCGAAGAACGCTGTGCTGGCGGCATCGCTCTTGGTGCGCTGCTTGGCGGTGTAGGCGGCCTGCTTGGCCTGCATGAACTTGTCGAGTTCGGGCCCGATCTCGTCGATCTTGTAAGGAGAATCTGCGCCGGTGGCGGAAGATTGGATGCCCTTGATGATGGCGGCGGTCTGCTCGGCGGTGAAACCGAGTTCGCTCAAACCCATACGGCGGCCGACAAACCAGCCGAAGGTTTCAAGCAACTGGGGTTCGGTGAACTTGGCGGTCGCAGCGGCAGGTGCGGCTTCGGCGGCAGGCATGGGCGCATCCTGAGCGGTAAGCGAGGCAACCGTGCCGATGGCGAGCAAAGCAGCCGTTAACGTGGAGGTGAATTTCATGGATTGGAGGTTGGAACTAGAAACGGCGCGTTGGGTTTTGTGCCGTAAAAAGTAAACTTTCCTGCCCTCGCTGTTACTCGTTGGCAACCTCTTACTCGCTACTTGTGTCCGGAAGTATGTAGCAGTTCATTAATCCCATCGCCATGCACCCCGACCTTTTTTGGACGAGCCAGGACGGCCAGATTCTCACGATCAAGACCAAGGACGCCCGCACCGTCTGCCTCACGCTGGCTTTCTGGCCTCGCAGCCCCGGAGAACTCGAATTCTGGAAAGACCATCTGCCCCAGCTCAACTTCACCGAGCGCAGCACCCTCGCCCGCATCGGCATCGAGATGATGCCCAAAGGCCCGTGCGTGATCGATGGCGGACGCCTGGTCCTCCCGTCCGAGGCCTTCCTCTTCGACAGCACCCTGCCCAACGCCGGTTACTGGAAAAAACTCCTGCGTCCGGGCTCCCCGGTGGGCCGTCTATTCTACGCCCCCGAAAGCGCCAAGCTCTCCACCGCCGAGATCTGGGACGCCGTGCAGACCAACCGTCTCAAGCTGCCCAACACCATCAGTATCGACCGCCTCGGCCGCGTTTTTCTGACTCCGCATCACGTCCGCTACACGCTCAATCCCAAGCTCAAGCGTCCCGATTTCGAGCGCCTCGTCAGCGGTGAAGCCGGCCGCAACTACCTCGACAAGGTCCAGCTGCGCCAGGAAATCGACTTGCTCACCATCGCTCCGCGTTCGGGTGTGCTCACCAGTTGCTCGATGTATCTCAAAGAGCATTACATCCTGCTCAACCGCGGCGAAGGCAACTTTGGCATCCACACCAGCGCGGTTCTGCTCGATCCGATCAAGACCTTTGGAACGAACATCATGCTGGAGATTTACAACACCGGCACCGAGCCCGTCGTGAACCCGATGGTATCGGTCGAGATCTTCCGCGCCCCCGCCGCCACCGCCGCAGGCAACACCCTCACCGACCCGGAATTTAAATCCCTGCGCCGCCGTCGCACACGCCTGCTGACCACTGCGACCGACCTGTTCACCTGCATCGACGCCCACCCGCCCAAGACCGATCCCTCCGCCCGCCCGCGCACCCGTATCAGCGTCAAAGGACAAAGCGCGTTGATGCAGAACTTCAGCCTATTCCTGCACACCGGCGGCGGCCCCACCCCCAAACCCGACTCCCTCAAGACCTGCGGCTACCGCACTATGGTCGAGGCCATTTCCGCCGTTCAGCCCGACGCGGATACCCTGCTCATCGACTATTTCCCCAACCTGCTCGAACACGTCGAACTGCTGACCCGCCTGCCCGAGCTCAAGTTGCGCCGCATCATTTTCCGCCAGCCCTCGCGCACCCACGGCTTCTTCTTTTCCAACAACGCCCACGGCCGCCTCGAAACCTACCACGACCTCGGCATCGACGTTTACTGGTTCAACACCGCGATGGGCGACCTCTACCGCCACACGTATAAAAAGAACCATGGCTTTTTCGTGCGCGAGGAGCTGCGGCGCCAATTTCAAGAGAGCACCATCCTCGCCTTCTACGGTTCCGCCGTCGGATTGGAAAAGGCCGACACCGACCGTATCTCCGGCCTTATCGACAAACTCACCGGTTTCATCGGACCCAACGTCGGCGTGCTCACCGGCGGCGGCGGCGGCGTCATGCGCCTCGCGACCGACCAGGCCAGGGCCAAGGGCGCTCTCACCGGTGCCTGCTTCCTCGAACTCGAAGCCCAGCCGCCCGAACTCGGCGTGGATTTTTTCAACACCTTCCAGGAAACCGCCCGCCACTACCGGCAGAAGTGGTTCGAAGTCGCGGATTTTTGCGTCTTCAACGTCGGCGGCGTCGGCACGCTCGAAGAAATCGGCATCGAGCTGTGCAATCTCAAGCTCGGCATCCGTCCGCGCGTTCCCTACGTGTTTTTCAATTCCTCCTACTGGACCGACCTGCGCCGCCAGCTGCGCGCCATGGTGAAATCGAAACGCACACCGGCCTGGATGCTCGATTACATGCTCTTCACCGACGACCCTGACGAAGTCGTGGCCTTCTATCGCAAGACCCTTCAAGTGCTCTGACCGACTGAAAATCGTTCTCGTTCTCTTTCTCTTACTCGTTCTCTTTTCCTTCCGTGTCTTCCGCGATTCCCGCATCCACCCAACTTCCTAAAAACGTCCTCATCGTCGGCGCTGGCGGCCGCGAGCACTCGCTGGTCAAAGCCGTCCTCGCCTCCCCTGCGCAACCCCGCGTGATCGCCGCACCCGGCAACGCCGGCATCGCCGCCGAGATCCCCTCGTTTCCCGTCGCCGCCGACGACATCCCCGGTCTCGTCGCCCTCGCCCAGCGCGAAAAAATCGACTTCGTCATCGTCGGCCCTGAGGTCCCGCTCTCCCTCGGCCTCGTCGACGCCCTCGCGAAGATTGGCATCCCCGCCTACGGCCCCAAAGCCGACGGAGCCCGCCTCGAAGCCTCCAAGGTTTTCACCAAGCAGATCCTCCTCAAATACGGCATCCCCACCGCTGCCTCCGGTATCTTTACCGAGGTCCAACCCGCCCTCGACTATATCCGTCAACGCGGCGCGCCCATCGTCATCAAAGCCGACGGACTGGCCGCCGGCAAAGGTGTGATCGTCGCCCAAACCCTCGCCGAAGCCGAAGCCGCCGTCCACGACATGCTCGCCGGCAACAAATTCGGCTCCGCCGGCAGCCAGATTCTCGTCGAAGATTGTATGTTCGGCGAAGAAACCTCCATCCTCGTCGTCACCTCCGGCCGCGACTACATCATCCTGCCCACCTCGCAGGACCACAAACGTATCGGCGACGGCGATACCGGCCCCAACACCGGCGGCATGGGCACCTACTCCCCCGCCGACGTCGTCACCCCTGCCCTGCTTGCACAGATCGAGCGAGAAATCGTCAAACCCTCCGTCAACGCCATCGCCGACGAAGGCATCGACTTCCGCGGCACCCTCTTCATCGGCATCATGCTCACGCCCGACGGCCCGAGCGTGCTCGAATACAACACCCGCTTCGGCGACCCCGAGACGCAGGTCGTTCTTCCCCGCCTCGACACCGACGTGCTCGCCCTCCTCTGGGCCGCCGCGCAGGGCACGCTCGCCGGTGTGCGCTTCGCCATTAAACCCGACCACGCCCTCTGCGTCGTCATCGCCGCCAAAGGCTACCCCGACGCCTACCCCAAGGGCGACGTCATCCGCTTTCCCTCCCCGCTTCCCGCCAACGTCCAGATCATCCACGCCGGCACCGCCACCAACGCAGCCGGCGAGGTCGTGACCGCCGGAGGACGCGTCCTCGGCGTCACCGCGCTCGCCCCCACGCTCCGCGCCGCCGCCGACTCCGCCTACGCCGTGTGCGAACAGATCGACTGCTCCACCAAGGTCTATCGTCGCGACATCGGTGCCAAACAACTCAACCGCCGATGAAACGCATCCCGCTCCTTCTCGCGTTGGCCGGCCTGCTCTGTGTCGGGCTTCACGCCGCCGACCTCGTGCCCGGGCTTTCCTACCTCCGCCCGGCCCTCGCACCTGAAGTTGTCAAAGCCCCGGACACCGGCTCCACCGTGGTCGATCTCCGCTACGTTGGTGACGAAGCCGCGGCCGCAACCCTGCTGGCCACCCTCAAAGCCGTCCCGCCGTCGGAACACCGGATTATTCTAGCCTTGGTTTCCCCTGAAACTCCTGCCGGTCTGCGGGCCCGGCTCGCCTCCATGCCCAGGTGCCTCACCATCGGACTGACGGCAGCCGGCTTCAAAACCGACATCGCGGTGACGACGACCCCCGAAGCCGATCACCGGGCCTTCGACGCCCTCACCGCCGGCACGGCCGCCACCAAGCTCATCTCGGAAAACACCGACAAGACCCGCTACGATGAAGTCGCTTTGGCCAAGGAACACTCCGGCGCTCAGGGCGGCCCGGTGAAAACCGACGGTGACAAGCCAGTTGATCCGCCCTCCCCTGTCCCGGTCGATGCCGTGCTGCAATGTGCCGTGCAGATTTATCAGGGACTGGTCGCGCTCAAACGAATCTAGGCCAACCCGGGGTTGCCTTTCACGCCAAACGCTATCCCTTCAGAACCACTGTCCGCATGGCCAAGACCGGAACCATCGTCACCGTTTGCACCGCCAACATCTGTCGCAGCCCGATGGCTGAAGCTCTGTTGAAACATGCACTAAGCGCCCAGCCCGAACCGCTAAAATCATGGCGCGTCATCTCCGCCGGTGTCGCCGCCCGACCGGGCGACCGCGTCTCGGAAAACTCCGTCACCGCCCTCAAAAAAGTCGGCCTCAACATAAAAGGCCACACCAGCCAGGAGCTTACTCCCGAACTCCTGGCCGAATCCGACGTCGTGTTTTGCATGACCGAAAGTCACCGCGCGATGATCCAGCTCTCCTTCGAGCCTATCCCGCGCAACGTCTACCTTTTCCGTGAGTTTATGCCCCGCTCCTCCGACAAAGAAATCGGCGATCCCTATGGCGGTTCACTCAGCGACTATGAAGCCTGCCGGGACGAAATGGTCGAAGCCATCCCGTCCCTCGTGGAGTTCCTCAAGACACTGGCCGCGAAAAAGTAGACGTCCGGTCGCGTGCCCCACGAAGCGCCTGCCACCAAATTTCGCCCATCCCCTCCATTGAGTGGGCGGAGGGATGCACCCCGTCGGCCTGTAAATCTTCCCGGCCACTGGCCGCGCTGGCCGTGTTCACCAACCGCACATCCTGTCCGCATCGGGTTCGCGCTTCGGCCATGTCGCCGAGCAAGCCGTTGAACGCCGCCACACGCGCGCCCACATCCGCAGGAATATCGTGCCCCCATGACTTCAGCCCCGGCAGGATCAAGGGCAAGGTTCCCACCCAAAGAACCGGGTTGCTCGCCGCCCCTACTATCTCGTCCCACAGCCGGTTCATTTCCTCAGCCGCATGACGCGGGTCGTCAAAATACAGATTGTTCGTTCCGACCAACAGCAACACGCAATCCGGCCTCAAGTCTGCGACAGTCTCCTTGATCGCACGACACGACGAAAACGCGTTCGTATGTCCGCGTCTCAGCTCCTCAATTCGAAACCCCGGATGCCCTTCATGCCTCGGATAAGACATGCCCTCGGAATTTTCGGTGCACCGGCCGACAAACTCAAAGTTCCAGCCGGCCTCCTGCAAACGCCGTTCCAACACACCCCGGTAGCCGCCCGGCTTGTCCGGCGAACCTTGGGTGATGGAATCTCCCATCGGCAGCAGGCGCAATGCCCTGCCCACTGGTAACCGCATGGTTCGAGTCATGATCCTTTGGCCACGCAGAAATCCACCAGCTCATCCAGCGGCACCTGCGCCAAGCACACCCGCGTATCTGCACCGCCATAGTAGATGTTCAGCATTCCGTCCGGCATCACCACGGCACCATTCGTGAAGACCACATTGGGCACCTGTCCGATGCACTCGTAGATCGTCTCCGGTTGCAGGATGAATTGACGCGGTGCCGCGATCACGCGCTCCGGGTGCTCCAGATCAAGCAACATCACCCCGAGGTAATAGTTCTCCGTCGCGCAGTTTTTGGCCGTGGCGTGATAGACACAGAGCCAGCCCCGGTCCGTCTTGATCGGGATCGCGCCCGCGCCGGCCTTTTCCCGGCTCCACGGCACGTCGGGCAACGCCAGCGGACGCCCCTGCCCCCAGTGGAGCAAGTCCGGCGAATAGGTGATCCATATCCTTCCCTTGCCGTCAATGTTCTGCGGACGTTCCAGCCGCGCGTAGCGCCCGCCGATTTTTTCAGGGAACAGGGCCGCGTTGCGATTGGACGGCACCGACAATTCCCCCACCGCCTCGAACCGGCTAAAATCCCGGGTGCGCGCAATGCCGATACAGCTGCCAAACCCGCCCAGCCAGCTCGCATGCGTGACGTAATACCACCCTTCGAGCGCCGTGATGCGCATATCAAAACGATTCTCCAACCACCGGCTCTCGGTGTCACGCAACGGATAGTCGATCGGCTGCTCATCGATTTCGAAATTCACACCATCCTCACTCGTCGCCACGTGAAATGCGTTGTCACGCGCCAGATCCTCCGTGCGCAAAAGCAACAGCACACGATCCTCAAACCAAGTCGCCCCGCAGTTAAACACCGACGAGCACGGCACTGGCATGGCACCGGGCGGGATGATCGGATTCGCCGGATGCCGTTGCAGAATGCCCTGCTGATAAGCGGGAGCGGGAGAGACTTGGGTTGGCTGTAGTGTTTCCATAAAAATTTCAGGTTTTGGTCGTCGCCAGTGTTTCCCCGGGTGCCCAGTCCGCATCGAACTGAATGCTGATCGGCAGCCCGTCCGGATAAGCCTGACAACGCTGCACGACCTCCGGCACCAGACCGCCCACCTTGTCCATGGGCATGATGAGTCCGGTCAAAAGATGTCCGTCACTGGTGCGGCCATGCTCCTCGACGCCATAGGAGACGATGCTCATGTCCTTCGGGATCTTCAGCCCGGCTTCTTCGAGTTGCACAATCACCTCACACGCGACGGCATTTGAAACACAGACGATGGCCGTGGGCCGTGGCCGCGCCTCCAGAATTTCGCGGCACCCGCGCCGGACGGCTTCGGACAACGAACAGGTAAGCCAATCGCGTTCGATCAGACTCACAGGCCAACTCGCTGCGCCACCGTGTTCACGCGCAAGATAGAGCCAGGATGCGTAACGTGTGCCGTGCGCTGAACGCGCCAGCCAGTCGGCATTACTCTCCATATCGAACGCTTCATCCGGAACGTGGAAAGGTGCGTTTTTATCAAAAATCCCCAGCCACCCGATATGCCGGTGGCCCGCCGCGCGCAGCCGGTCCACGGCCAGCGTAGCCGCACGCGCTTCATTGAAAAACACCGAATTCACGCCCCGCTGAAAATCATGACCCACGGTGTAGATCACCGGCGTAACTTTTCGCAGAGCATCAATCCAACGCGTCGGATACGGTTCACTCAAAATCACTCCATGGATACGCGGCGAATGTTCGATATACTCCAGCATTTCATCGAGCGACGAAAAGGCCTCCGCGAGCACGTCTCCCTCGGTCTGGGCGAGCGTGCGCGTCAGGCCCTCAATCATGTCGTTGCGGTAGGGAATTGTATCACCGCGGTCGATGGTGCCGATGGTAGGGCAGAGCAGCCGCAGCCGATGCTCGTCACCTCGCATCATTCGCACAAACGGCGGAAACAAACGTTCCTGCGACGACAGATACCCGACCTCCTCGGCCTTGCTGCGAACGAGCCGGCGCGTTTCCTCGCTGATACGCCCGATCCCGCGCAAGGATTTGGAGACGGTCATCGGAGTAACGCCGAGTGCGTCGGCGATGGTTTTGAGCGTTGGACGCATGTCAGTGCGTGGTGATCGGGATGTTCCCATGATTGGGACAGCATACGCTGATCGATTCATCGTAAGCCAGAACTGAGCGTTGAGAGCTAGGGGGCGCTGGCCGTGAGAATGATGTCATCCACATCGAATGTCCGCCCGGAACCGGCATTCCCGATTATAACCACATCCGCCTGATTAAAAGCCCCCTCGCCCACGCAGGCTAGAGGCACATCTTGAATCAGTGTCTTGGTGTCTTCATTTTTTGCATCTAATTTATTGATACTTATTTTCCCAACCAGCTCACCGTTCCGCTGCCCATCAAGACGCATACCGGAGACAACGACCTCATACCACTGGCCTTTGCGCCAACGTGAGTCGGGCACCTTTCTGAATTTCGTTTTACCCCAGCTTTCGCCACCGGAGGAAACCTCGATAAAATTATCCTCCCAGCCATCCTTGTTTCCTCCATTAAAACGCACACTTAGACTGTTCACTCCTCCCGACTGGCCGAGCACGATCTGCGATATGACGTATGCGTCGCTCTCGGCCATGACCCGCAGCTTAAAACGCAGTTCCACGCCCCCGGTGAAAGAATCGAGAGCGCGGCTGTAGTTGGTCTTGCTCGAAAAGCGCACCCCGTTCCCTTCATAACCCGCAGCCGCGAGAACTTGGGCGGCAGATCCTTCTCCATAATGGAGTTTCCATTCAGGCATTTTATCCAGCAACGTGCCATCTGACACGGACGAAAACGACTCTTGGATTTTTTTTGTCGGGTCAGCGGCCTGCATCGATGCGACACCGCACAAGAGAGCGAAAGAGAGTAGTGTGATCGTTTTCAAAGACAAAAAAATTAACGAACGTTTTGGTGGGAACGGCGGCGAAGAACGGCGAATCCCAGAATAGACGCACCGGACAGAATCGCTGCAGTCGAAGGTTCGGGAATGGCCGTGCCGATTTGCAGGTTGCTCACGTCAAACGTCCGGTTTGAGCCTGCCCCTTGTAGACTGATCACATTGATCGTATCAAAACTGCCGCTCGATCCCAGCCCTGCGATGCTGGTGTTCTGCAAGAGGTAGGAGCTGGTTGAAAGATTGTAGATCGACAAAGTCCCGGTCACGGTCTGGCCCGTGCCGGTGCCCGGGAGTGACACCGTCAGCCTCACTTCATACCAATCACCGGGAACCCAGGCGGAATTAGCCACGGTGGCGACACCGGGAGACCCCCAACTCGTGCCGGTGCCCGATGAAATCTGGACGAAATTGTCGGAGGCACCGTTGGCCGTCCCACCGTTAAAGCGAATGGCAAACCCGTTCACGCCATCATTCTTCCCGATCAGGATTTGGGGAATATTATAACTGTCCGTGGTCCCGATCCTGATGTCCGCATTGAACTGCACCAGTCCGCTGGCGGAGGTCATGATATTGCTGCCGGTAAGTATCAGTGCATTGCTTTGGGCCGCAGTCACGATTTCGACTCCCTTGCTTCCGCCAAAGCCAAAGCCCGAGGAGACGGTCGCCGTCGTTGAAGAGGTGGACCATCCCGACACGGCGCTCAAAAGCGTGCCGTCGGACACGGAGGAAAAATTATCGATGCCAACCAAGGCCGCTTGCGCGCCCGTCAAACCTAGGGAGATGGAAAAAAAGGCCGCCAAGGCCCGGTGGGATGCTTTCATGGTATTTAGATGTGAGGTTAACTACAGGAGGGGGAAATCATCGGGCGCTGTCTCTCAGCACCCATTGGGGGAAGGCCTCGGGGCGCTTGGTCTCGCCAATCCCCGGGGCCAGGCCGATCCAGCACTTGCGCCCCTTGCCGTCATTGTCGTTGGCGATGAAATTCATGCGGAACGCATCCCTGCGGGAAAGCGGTTCCGCGCCGAGCAATGTCCAGGGGAAAATCATTTCGTAGCATGTGAGCGCACCATCCCGCCGGATGCGCAGGTGCGCGGAATCCGCGGGAATTTTAACGCCCCCGTCGGCGATTAAAACCGGTGTCCCCGTATCGTCCAACGCCACGGAAAATTCGTGGCACTGTTCGTTATATCCCGAACCTGCCCGATTGCTCATATCAAAGGCGACTTGCAGCGAATCGTAGCTCCATGCGTTGGCGGTGCCAGCCGGAGGCCCGGCGTGAACGTCGTCCTCTACGTTCAAAGCCAAGGCGATTCCACCGGATGTCCACCCTGCCCATGCGGTGAGCGAAAGATCCTTCGGGCCTGCCCAATCGATACCCGGGTCGGCGGGCAGCACTTGATCGCGCTGTGCGAGCACAATGGACTTGGTTACTCGGCGAAGCGACGACTCCATCGAGGCGTCCGCCGGGACAATATGTTGCAGTGAACGTAAACGATGGCGGACCTCCATCGTCACGGATACCGACGTCCGCTCGTCAAGCATCTCAATCGAGGTCTGTCCTGGAGCATCCAATACTAATCCTTCGGCGGGAATCGTCAGCGTATTGATCCCTGGTTCCAACAAACGGGAACGTGCCGACTGTGCGCTCCCAGATTGAAACACTTTGACCGCAGCGGAGCGTAGATCGTTGTTGATGACATCGAGCGAGATTTGATCCATCCGCGAAACATGCCCCCCCTGAATGACAATCCGCTCACGCGCCTCCACAGTCGCATCGCGCAGACCTTTCTCCAAGCGGTCCGCGTTGTTCTCGGAAACGACCATAAACACGGGCAACGGATCCAGATCTAATGTGTTCGAAAAGGGTATTTCGCTGCCCAGTGCGTCGATAACCCGCCCGTTTTCGGGCTCGTATGCAGACAACCGAAGTTTCGCGCCGCCTCCGACTGACGCGGCATCCTCCATCCAGACAGCCAGCACGCCCTCGCCTGTCCTCTTGTCGGCAAAACGTAGCACATGGCAAAACGGACCGATTGTGAATTGACGAACGAAGGTGACATCATCCAGTAACCGTGCGCAGGTCGCATAGGCTGCCGCCGACGGAGACGGATACCAGTTTCCGTCGCTTCGGGCATAATTTGCCCGCTCATCCGCCTTGCGAAACATGCCATAAGAACTCGATCGTTCCTGGCCTGGGAATGCGGCGGCAAACCAGAACAGTTTTTCGACTTCGGGCACGGAGCGGCACAACACAATCGCCTGCGCCGTATAGGCGGCAAACAGACGCGCCGACGGAGACGACAGCGGTTCGTCCAGATGCAGGGCCCAACCAAACTCCGTGCTCCAGATGCGAGGCTTCAACCCGTTCTCCCGCATCAACGCCGCCATCGAACGCATCCGGCCCGCAGCATCCATTTTGAGCGGCGATTCCGGCAAGGCATCCCCACCCACATAACGCGAGTGGTTATACGGATGCCCACCCATGATGTCCATCGACGCTGAATCCATTGCGAGCACCGCCTTGCTGAACTGAAGACGAGGGAAATCCACCCCGCTCACATCCAGGCCGATCACGGGCAGCTCCGGAGCGACGGATTTTGAGGCTTCGTAGCCCGCTTTTAAGAGTCGGGCATAAACTTCGGCCGCAGGGGTCTTGCCCTCCGCGTTCCGGGCAACCTCCAGATCCGGTTCGTTAATGATTTCAACCGCCAGAATCCGATCTTTGTAACGAGCCACCAATGTCCGAACGAACGCAGAAAAATCAACGATATGCTCAGGCTTGGCGAGTTCCTCCATCGACTTCCATTTCGCCCACTTCGGGGATATTTCCGGTCGGATTGTCAAAACGGTCTCGATCCCCTGCTCTTTCCGATCGCGTATCCCGTCATCCGTTCCCGTCCAACTCCACGCATCCGGGCCTTTGGGTTGCAACCACGCCCAAACCGCCTGACGGCGCTCAACGCGCACACCTATGCGGGCGGCGGCCTTCGCATCCCGCAAAAACATCGTTCCAAAAAAACTACGGGATGCCGACGGTTCATTCTCCTTGGGCAGATCGACAACCAGCAACGCGCTCTCGCTACGGCCGAGTTCATGACCGTTTCCGCGCACCACGGCGGAAAGCACCCGATAACCGGTCGTCCCCATCGGAGCATCCCACACAAACTTGCCGGACTCGTTAGCCCCGAGATTGACCGGCCACTCCCAACTGCCCGAAACAGGCTCGCCTGGTGCCTGAGCCGTAAGGCGCAAAGTCGCCGAAGCCTGCTCGGGCGAACTGTTTTTGACCGTGATAACATACTGCCCCGATTCACCCGAGAAGGCCACCCCCGAGGGAAAGGAAGACGTAAGGCCGACTTTCCACGCAGTATCTATAATAGCCGTTCCGGTCGCCCATGCGCTCGCGCAAAGGACAGAAAGCAAAAAGCCGGTGAAAACACGCTGTATCGAAATCATGGCGTGTAGTAAGAACCCGAGTTAAGAGCGCTCTGGCTCCAACGAGAATCTCCGTAGCCAACGGATTCCAGATGAAGATCCGTCATCAGCACGTTGGCCTTCCCTCCATGGCGAGCCGCAAAACGGGAGCTGCTCGCCGCCGATTCAACGGGATTATCCAGACCGTAGATAATCGGCGTATCAGCATCCATAAACAGCGGCCAGTCCTGCGGCCGTTGCAGACGCGCAGAAAAGAAATGCGAATCGCTGTCCACCCGATGAAGCGGCACCGGATACCAGACTACGAGGTTGGTCATCCCGTAGCCTCCGGCGGCGGCATGACTACCAGTGACGTCCGCAGAGGGACAGGCCGGTAGCGCATTCGAATCCACAACCGCGCTGGACGTGGAGGAGCCCAAGAGAGTGCGATACCAGTATTCCGAACCCGAGCTGATATAGGATTTCAGCCCCAGCCCCTTGTTGTCCGCCAGATACACCCGGAAACTGATCCCGATTTGCCTCAGATTAGAGACACAAACAGCGGTGCGGGACCGATCTCTGACCCCTGCGACAACCGGAATCAAAATCCCGGCGAGTATCCCAACAATCGCCAAAACGGCCAGGAGCTCCACCAGCGTGAAACCCTGCATCCGCCTCCAGCCCGATTCCCTAGAGGACCGCACGGGGCCAAAAGCATAGTCAAAAATAGGCGACGAGGTAAGCATGGGGTAAGCGCTACATAAATAGAGTTATTATAACTCTAATTTAGTCAAGTATGAATATCCGCCATTTTGCTCACGCCTTAAAACTCCCCTGCCAGCCAACTTCCTTTCCCCGATAACCTACAGTCTGGGCTTTTTTTCGATTTGTGCCCGAGGCGTTTGCCGTGCGGAATCACCGCTTACTCTTTTAACCCATGTCGATCAACGCCACGCCGCTCAAAACCCTCGATCCTGAAATTTACTCGGCCATCGCCTCCGAGTTCGCCCGCCAGCAGAGCCACATCGAGCTCATCGCTTCCGAGAATTTCACCTACCCGGCCGTCATGGAGGCCCAGGGCAGCGTGCTCACCAACAAATACGCCGAGGGTTATCCTGCGAAGCGTTGGTATGGCGGCTGCGAGTTCGTCGACAAGGTCGAGACCCTCGCCATCGATCGCGCCAAGGCCCTCTTCGGCGCCGAACACGCCAACGTCCAGCCGCACTCCGGCTCCCAGGCCAACTTCGCCGTCTACACCGCCGTCCTGCCGCTCGGCGCGAAAATCCTCGGCATGAACCTCTCGCACGGCGGTCACCTCACCCATGGCAACCCCGCCAATTTCTCCGGCAAACAATACAGCTTCGTCCAATACGGCGTCCGCGAGGACACCGGCCTGATTGACTACGACGAACTCGCCGCCATCGCCGAACGCGAAAAACCCATGATGATCACCGTGGGTGCCTCCGCCTACTCCCGCGTCATCGATTTCGCCCGCATGGGCGAGATCGCCCGCTCCGTCGGCGCCTTCCTCTTCGCCGACATCGCCCACATCGCCGGCCTCGTCGCCGCCGGTGTCCACCCGTCGCCCTTCCCCCACGCCGACTTCGTGACGACCACCACGCACAAGACCCTGCGCGGCCCGCGCGGCGGTCTGATCATGTGTAAAGCCGCACACGCGAAAGCCATCGACTCCGCCATGTTCCCCGGCGGCCAGGGCGGCCCGCTCATGCACGTCATCGCCGGCAAAGCCGTGTGCTTCGCCGAGGCCCTCAAGCCCAACTTCAAGGTCTACGCGAACCAGATCGTCGCCAACTCCCGCGCCCTCGCCGCCGCCTTTACCAAGCGCGGCTACAAGCTCGTTTCCGGCGGCACCGACAACCATCTCTTCCTGATCGATCTCCGCCACAACCTTCCCGAACTCACCGCCAAGAAGGCCCAGGAAACCCTCGATCTCGCCCACATC
This sequence comes from Opitutaceae bacterium, assembly GCA_041671745.1. Taxonomy (GTDB): domain Bacteria; phylum Verrucomicrobiota; class Verrucomicrobiia; order Opitutales; family Opitutaceae; genus Rariglobus. Next base: position 64,139 of record JBAZBC010000021.1, read on the forward strand.
ACCTGCAACAAGAACACCGTTCCTTTCGAGACGCGTTCTCCGTTCCAGGCCTCCGGCATCCGCCTCGGCACACCCGCAATCACCTCGCGCGGTTTCGTCGAAGTCGACATGGATGAGATCGCCGCCGCCATCGACACTGTGCTCAAGGCCATCGGCACCGACGGAGAAGCCGCCGCGCTCGCCTCCGCCAAGGAGCGCGTCGCCAAGCTCACCGCGAAGTATCCTCTGCCTTACACGCTCTAAGGCGACTGACTCACTTCCATGCATTGATTTCCACCCTCACCCCGTGCAAACGGAGCGGGGGTGTTTTTTTAATAACAGCCTCGCTGACCCCATGGTATTCAACATGCTGAATGCTTTCCGTCAGCGCCCATGAAACCCCGAGCTAACTTCTGGAAGACACTTCTGAAAGGACGTCTGGCATTCATCATCGTGGTAGTGCTCGGACTCGGCACGGCATTCACCCTTTATCGCGTGTCGTATTATGCCGAACACGCCCGTGTCACTGAGGAGTTTTTCCGTCGAGCCTCGGTCCGGCATGCACTGATCAGCGAAAGTGTCCGCGGTTACGAAGAGTGCCTCTACAACCTGCGAAACCTGTTCGCCAATTCCGACGACGTCACCCTGTTCGAATTCCAATCCGCAACCCGGGACATACGCGAACGGCACCAAGGCATCCAAGCGCTTCAGTGGGTCCCGGTCGTGCCCGGTTCCCGGCGCGGCGAAATCGAGGCATGGGCCCGCCACGAAATCATCCCCACTTACAAGTTCACCGAGCTCACTGACGACGGACAACTTACCGACGCCGGAGAACGCCCCGTTCATTACCCGATTCTCTACACGGATCCCATCATCGGCAACGAGCCGGCCTTGGGCTTCGACCTCGCCGTCGGACCATCCCGCGAGGATCTCATACGGGGAGCTAAAAACCATGCCCTTGTGATGACCCGCAAGGTTCGCTTGGTGCAAGAGCAGCCCGGCGACAACCAGTTCGGCGTGATCATGGCCTGCCCGGTCTTTCGCACGATCAACGACACCGAACAACTCTTCGGATTTGTTCAGATCGTCTTTAGATTAGACGACATGCTAGGCCAGTCGTGGGCCAACTACCCCGCCAACACCCTAGATACACTCATCCTCGATCTGACCACCCAGACAGACAAAACGGACTCCTTTCTCTTTAGTCGGCGCGCAACCGGTGCAACCGCCACTCGCCCGCTTCAAGACAAGTCGGATCTTTCATCCGACGCTCTCCACAGCGCCAACCTTGTGATCGGCGGCCGCACTTGGCGATGCTACTACGCCCCCAAGACCGGCTGGATCGACGGACAGATCAGCGCCACTCCGCGCCTCGTCTTCACCGGCAGCATGCTCTTCGCCCTCCTCCTCGGTGCCTATTTTATCAGTATCCGCCACAGAACCGAGTTAATCGAACAACAGGTCAGCGAACGCACCGCCGAGCTTCGCCATACACAAGGCCTTCTCGAAGCCGACATCCACAAACGCCAAAGCACCGAGGCCGAGCTGCGCGAAAGCCGCCGGCAAATTGACAACCTACTTCGGCAAATGCCGGGCATGGCATATCGCTACCCCCACCACTCGCCGCGCCAGCCTTCGTTCATCAGCCGTGGCTCGATCGAGATCGTCGGCTACACCCCGCAAGAACTGATTGCGGGCACCCCCTGCTACGAAAATCTCATCGAACCGGAGGATCGGGCTCAGCACCAGGCAACCGTGGACACCGCCCTCGCATCGCAGCACTCCTACGAAAGCGAATACCGGCTTCGACACCACGAGGGCGGCATAAAGTGGGTGCTGGACCGAGGTCAGGGCATCTACTCAAACGAAGGCGAACTGCTCTTCATCGAAGGCCTCGCCATCGACATCACCCGCCGCAAAGAAGCCGAGGCCGAAAAAGACACGCTTGATCGCAAGCTGCTAGAATCCCAAAAGCTCGAAAGCCTCGGCGTTCTCGCCGGAGGCATCGCCCACGATTTCAACAACCTGCTGACCAGCATCCTCGGCCACGCCAGCATATCCCGGATCGAACTTCCCCGCCACTCCCCGCTTCAACAACACCTGTCGCAAATCGAGTCCGGAGCTCAACGCGCAGCCGAGCTGTGCCAGCAGATGCTCGCCTACGCCGGCAAAGGCAGGTTCCTCGTGCAACACTGCACCCTGGAAACCCTCGTGCGCGACACCACTCCGCTGCTCGAACACTCCATCAGCAAACGAGCCAGCCTCTACTTCCGGTTCCACGCTGGCGTGCCCGACGTCGATGTCGATGCCACCCAGATCCGCCAGATCATCATGAACCTCGTCGTCAACGCCTCCGATGCAATTGGCGAACACGACGGTATCATCACGATCGAAACCGTCGCCATGCGACGCAATGATCCCCAACTCGCTCGCGCCGTTCTGCCGCCTCCGACCGGTGAAGGAGACTTTGCCTGCCTGCGAGTGCAAGACACCGGCGCAGGCATGAGCGCGGCAACCTTGGGGAAAATTTTCGATCCATTCTTCACCACCAAATTCGCCGGCCGCGGCCTCGGCCTCGCCGCCGTCCTCGGCATCGTGCGAAGCCACCAAGGTAGCCTGCTGGTCAGCAGCGCCCCCGGCTCCGGATCGACCTTCACCCTTTTGCTGCCAGCCGCCTCCTTGCCCGCTCCCGTAAGAGAAAGCCGCCAACCTTTTGAAAGCCGTGCCCATCCGCTCACCGGCACCGTGCTGCTAATCGATGATGAAGAGGGTGTGCGTGCGGTGGCCGATCAGATGTTCCGCACATTCGGACTCAAAACCCTCACCGCAGCCGATGGAGTGGAAGGTCTTGAACTTTTTGAAAAACACCGCACCGAGATCGCCCTGATCCTGCTCGATCTCACCATGCCGCGAATGAACGGCGAGGAAACCCTGCACGCACTCCGAGTCCTCGCCCCACAAATCCCCGTCATCGTCATGAGCGGTTATAATGAAAGCTCCGTGCCCGAACTCGCGACCGACGACCGTGTCAGCTTTCTCCAGAAACCATTTTCTCTTCAGGCCCTGCGTCGGCAAATCAGCAAAATGCTGGCCTGATCCGGCCGGAAACCGCGAAGAGTCAAGTCGGCCCGAAGTTTCGCTAACTGACGCCATTCGCGCCTTGCTCGGCACGCCTGAGTCGCTTGCCTGAGGGCTTCGTGTCCACCATCGCGTCACCCTCTCCCAAGCGAGCCCTGTCATTGGGCGTGATTTTTCTCACGCTCTACATCGACCTCATCGGCTTTTCCATAATCTTCCCTCTAGGGCCCGACCTGCTGAAACACTACCTCGCGGTCGACGGCCAGTCTGGCCTCCTTCGTTGGTTGCTCGAACATGTGGAAGCCATGGCCCGGGCGCTGGGCAACGAAGGTCACCTCCCGGAAGTGCTCTTCGGCGGCATCATCAGTTCCCTGTTCTCGATTCTCCAATTTGTCTTCGCACCATTCTGGGGCGGTCTCTCCGACAAACTCGGCCGCCGGCCCATCCTGTTTTTCACCGTGGCCGGCACCGCCGCGAGCTACCTGCTCTGGGCGCTCAGCGGATCGTTCTGGGTTTTCATCACCGCCCGCCTTCTCGCCGGAGCTTTCGGCGGAAACCTCTCCGTCGCCACGGCCGCCGTTGCCGACGTCACCACCCGTGAAGAACGCTCCAAAGCCATGGGCATGGTCGGTGCCGCCTTCGGTCTCGGCCTCGTCACCGGCCCGCTCATCGGGGCGTTCTCCTCCCATGTAAACCTCCTCGCCGCCCACCCCAGCTGGGCCTCTTGGGGCATCAATCCGTTTTCGGTTCCCGCGTTCATCGCCTTTGGTCTCGGCATGGTGAATCTGATTTGGATCGGTGCCCGCTTTAACGAAACCTTGCCCGCCGCCTCGCGCGGAGCCGCCGCCGAACCTCGCCTGCGCAACCCCCTCCGCGCCATCCTCGGCATGGACAACATCCCGGTGCGCAGCATCAACCTCGTGGCGTTTCTCTACTCCGTGGCTTTCGTCGCCATGGAAACCTCGTTGGTCTTCGTCAGCGCCGAACGCTTCGGCTACACCGCCCGCCAAAACGGCATGCTCATGGGGTTCCTCGGCGTGTGCTCCATCATCACCCAAGGCTACATCGTCCGCAAACTGCTGGTGAAACACCGCGAGACGTCCGTGCTCACCGGCGGTCTGATTTTTTCGACTGCCGGTCTGCTCTGCATCGGCTTCGCCGGCACCACCGGCCTGCTCTATCTCGGCGTAGGCTTGCTCGCTCTCGGCGGAGGCCTCGTCAACCCGTCGACCACCGGACTCATCTCCCTTTACGCAGGCAACTCCGAACAAGGTCGCGTGCTCGGCATCTACCGTTCACTTGGTTCGCTTTCCCGAGCGATCACCCCGATCCTCGCCGGCACGATTTACTACGTCATCCCCGGCCGCAGCCACACGCTCTACGTGATCGCCGCCGCCTTCGGCGTATGCGCGTGGCTTCTGAGCCGCAGCCTGCCCCAGCCACAAAAGTGAAGTGGCACGGGCATCCTGCCCGTGGGCTTGGAGGACAGGATCAGGATACCCACATCACGCCCCCCAAGCGCTGCGGATCAGCTCGCCGACTTACGCAGGCAAAACGCCGCCGCGCCATCGTGGCCGTCCACCCAGGGCATGCTCAGCCGTTTCGACTCCAACTTATAACGCCCCTTGGTCTTCTCGAGGAACGTGTTGATCACGGCCTCGTTTTCCTCGGCGTCGAGACTGCACGTCGAATAAACCAATCGCCCGCCCGGAGCCACAAAACGCGCCGCTGCGCTTAGCAACTCGCCTTGCTGACGCGCGTGCTTGGCGAAGTCCGACACCTGCAACCGCCACTTCACATCCACGCGATGGCGCATCACGCCGGTGTTGGAACACGGCAGGTCGAGCAACACCGCATCATACGCCTTCGGTAAATTATGCTCCTCGAAAACGCCCAACCGTTCCGCCTGCAACACATCGCCCTGCACCAACGCGACGTCGCCCTTGGCCCGTGAAAGGTTCTGCTTCAAACGATCAATGCGCGGTCCAGGCAGGTCCATCGCCACGACCCGGCCACCCGACATCGCATCGGAGATCGCCAGACTCTTGCCGCCGGGTGCGGCGCAGGCATCGAGCACGGTTTCACCGGATTTGGGTGCGAGCAACTCCACCGCATGGCGTGTCGCCGGATCCTGCAGGAACAACGTTCCATCGCCCACCAACGTTTCGATCCGCGCCCAAGCGCCCGATTTCACCTCATAAAAACCCGGCCAAGCCGTCGCCGTGAACAATGCCGCATCCTCGCCCGCCGGACCGCCCTCCGCACGCCAACGCGCATACACTGGCGCCGGTTTCTGATTCCACTCCAGCAACGCCCGCGTGTTCGCCGCACCGAACTGCGCCAGCCAACGGCGCACCAACCACTCCGGATGCGAATAATAAGACGCGAGCTCCGTCGCTCCGGCCAGCGCCGCCGGCACGGTTTGAGCCGCAAGAGCGGCGGCGATCTTGCGCACGACCGCGTTGACCATCTTTGCCTCGGGCTGGCTCGCCAGCGACTTGGTTTGTTCAACCGCATGGTGAACCACGCGCGCGGTGTGTCCGTCATTGCCACCCTCGATCAATTCATAACCGGCCAGCAGGAGCACGGCCTTGATGATCGTCCGTGGCGGACGTGCCAGCATCGGCGTGAACACCGCCTCGATCCGCCCCAGATTGCGCACCGCGCCAAACAGCAAGTGCTGGCAACGTCCGCGTTCGGTGCGTCCGAGCGAGCGAGGCAGGCTGTCGAGCAGCGCATCGACGCGCTCATGGTTTTCGAGCCAGCGCACCAACAATTCGGCTGCGGTGGTCCATGCATCGACCGGCGCACTGGCTTTGAAAGGCTTTGTCATAGCGCCCCACGCTCGGGGTGCGCGTCCAGCTTGCAAGCCCGAAGCCCGCCACCTCTGCCATCAACCGCCCCCACCTCTGCGCATCCGCCCATCTCCTACCACCTAGTTTCATTGAATGGCTGAGCGCTTACGAAAACGAGTTTTCGATCAGGAAATTTTCCTCTGTCCTTCAGGAGGATAATGGAAAAATAATCACTAACATTAACGCGTTTTTGTGAATAAGCGCCCAATAGGTCGAGTTGTGTTTTTACGGGTAAATGTTCAATGTCGCGCCATTCCTGAATTGTGCCAATGAGGCCTGATTGCGTCGCTTCGTTTAGCGGATGCAGAAATTGGCCGATCATTATCTTTTCAGGCGGAGAAATTGTAGATGCGATACAAAGTGATGTGAGCAGGGCCAATGCCCCGGCATGAAATATTTTAAGGTGTGTTTTCATTAGTGTTCACCAACGGGTTGTTGTTCTAAAACGCCGGATACTTTTAGAGGTGAAACCCGTGTTTAAAATATCGTCTGTCTATTTCTTGCGCAATTTTTTCGAGAAAAGGAATCCCAATACCGAAATTATAAATACACCTAGAATCCACCAGGCACTCACATGACCATGTTGGTCGAAGGGGGTTGAGGTTGCCACGGTCTTGTGGCTAACATTTTTAATATTAATTGATTGAGTGTTATCAGCGACTGATGGCGGATTTGTTTGCGTTTTAAGGGAAACTATTGGGTTGGTTAGCTTATAGGGTGTTGGGGGTGGAATAATTATTCCCGTTTCCGCAATCATTTTTTGAACCTTGGACTCTGGCCACCATTCAGACCTTAGCTCTCCGGTTTTACTTCTGTAGGGATCGTTTCTGCGTTACTAGCGCCGGAAGGAGCCGTCAGATTTTTGGATTCAATGGACGGAGGGATGCCTGATCCCGATGTAGTCGCGGCTTTAGCTGGTCTGTAGGGTGTTGGGGGTGGAATAACAAGTCCGGTTTCTTTCAGCATGGCTTGGACCTCATCCTCATACCACCATTCCGTAAGGAGAATCCCGTTTTTATCCTTATAGATTAAATAGCGGATGGGTCTTTTTCGGTCTTTTAAAATTTTAGAATCTTTTTCATCAACGGCATGCGCATTCCCTATTGTGAGATTTTCATTCCAGATATCAGGCCAATCCATTGGATTGGATCGGATTAATATGAGCTCTCCCTTGGTGAATTTACCGCGATCAGAGGCTGGAATAAATGAGTAGATTTGGCTGATGTCCTTATTGGGTCCGAAATATCCCGCATATCGGGCCATGCCGTCATATTTGTCCACATCCTCCCAACTTGTTAATACCCCGTCCCTGACGTAGTATTTGTAGGACTCAATGAATCCGCATAATTTATTTATGGCAATCCCCTCTGGTGGACTAATGACTGTAGCTGACAACGCGTTTGCTACAATAAGCAGCAGGATAATTTTTTTCATCATGGTATTTGGCTTGGTTTAACTACCCCAGCTAGTCGCCGACCTGAAACGTCTCAGTGACTTCATCGTGAAATCTACATTAATTTTTGCACCACCATCACTCATTAATCCGCCCTCGCTATGATCTATGCCTTCTTGCTGTTTTCCGGGTGCGTGGGCTATTTCATGGGCAATTGTTCCATAAAGACGGCTATAATATCTATCGTTGAATCCTTGCATTACTTCTGCGTTGGCAAGTGAAGATGGCTGTAGTGGACTGCTTATTTCTAGCTCTCTATTTGACTCCATGTATATCACTGAGAATCCAAATGAACTAGAGGTTACGCCCGCCTTTGGAGTGCCTCCCTGCAGTGGAGGTTCGGGATTTGGATCGCCGTCTTTTGATATTAGAGGTTGGTAGGTGATCCAGTTTTGCAGGGTGTCGGAGCCTTGCAGGCGGATCGACACATCGGTCATCGCGTGACGTTCACGGTAGGTGAGCGTCAGGGCGGTTCCAATTTGTTCGAGTGTGGGCGCCAGATTGGTGTCCGAGTTCAGCGGCTGCCCGAAGAAGACGTATTCGTGCAGGTTGACCATCCCGTCGGTATCGGGGTCGGTATGATCCGGACCTAGGTTACAAACTATCCGGAGACATGGGTGACACTTTATCGAGGTAGATTTGGTAGTCGAGGCTGGTTGTAGGTGGTGTGGTGGAGGGGATCGGAGGTCGCTCGATGTAG
>JBAZBC010000022.1:0-59692 GCA_041671745.1 Opitutaceae bacterium
GCCTACATCGAGCGACCTCCGATCCCCTCCACCACACCACCTACAACCAGCCTCGACTACCAAATCTACCTCGATAAAGTGTCACCCATGTCTCCGGATAGTTTGTAACCTAGGTCCGGATCATACCAACGTAGGATCGATCAAGTTCGCCCGGGCCTTCACTCCCTCGTCCCCCACCCAGTAGGCGTAGCGGCCCACGGGGGTCGCCGTGTTGTCGGTAGAGGCAAACCCGGGCAATTGCGAGGCAGGCACGGTGATCGACATCAAGGGCGCAACCACCTGGTTGGCTGCGACCGAACCGGCCGAGTTGGCACCCACCAGCGTTACCCCCGTGGGCGAGGCCCCGGTGGTCGTGAGGGCGGTGGCCGGGGTCTTGGTTATACCAGTCGCCACGGTGGTGATCTGACCGAAGGTGGCGGCCGTTTTGCTGAAGTCGAAGGTCGCGCCCTCATTCCCGCTCACCAGCCAGTTGAGTAGCGTGTCCGTGGAGGAAATCGCAGACGAAGCCTGGCTGTTGCCCCAGACGCCGGTCCACATGGCGTTGCCGATAGCGGGAACGGCGGAAAGGATTTCGGCGCGAGCCGTCACCCGCTGGTCGGGACCGGCGTATTTCTGCAACTGCCCGAGGGCGATATTCAAGGCGAGCAACGCGTTTTGCCGGGCCTGCGAGAGCGTCTGATTGTTGGAGGCCACCTGGGTTTCCACCCGTGTGAGCGACGCCAGCGAAACAAGCAGCAACACCAAAAACGCCAGCAGCGTGATGGTGATCAGCAGCGCAAAGCCGCGCCGGGACTGCGAAAGGGGGTAGACCATGCGTTTCGTGGTATATCGCGTGCGGGCGAAAATATAACAACCGAATCTCCGGTCTATCCTTAGGACAACACGAGCTAATCTGCCATTAAAGTATATACAGATTAATGATTTAAAACTATTCACCACCTCAAGCCACCATATACGCACGCCGGTCCTCCGTCGCCGGTCGCCCCAAAAAAATCCCGATAGTGGCTGGAAAAATTCAGCGTATCGGCGCGGTCGGTTTTTGAGGTGCCTGCCGATCCGTCTCTCCGCCCGGGATTGGTAATCACAACCAAACTCATCGCATCAACCAACGCCCCGGACTAACATTCCTACTGACTCGGTTTCGGAACCCGCGCATAACCGTCTGGAACCACGGCGGGATCAGCCGCCCCCATCGAGTCCCGCCGGTGGGTGATTCCATGAGTGATCAATAATCCGCCTTCCGCTTCCGGCTTCACCTAATCCAAACGCTCATCACCTTCGCACGCGAAAACTTCATCGCCTCACGCATCCGAGCCGTCGGTGCCGCCAGCTTGGCCAGCAACGATTCCACAAAACCGGCGCGACTGCTCGGCATTGAATATAACTCGATTGTGCGTCTCCAATATCTCGAGGGCCACCTTGAGCGCATGTGTCACCACAATGCTACCGACCGACTGCCTCGCCAGCGTCGCAGCCTTCATGATAACGGCCTTGTCCGCATTCCAAACACGCGCAATCAAGCGTTCGCTCGTGGCGACTTTTTTAATTCCATGACGACGGTCATGTTCAAAAAAATGAGTGCCATCTGGTGCTACATTATAAGTCACAATCCAGCATCGCCCCCAATCCCACTGTTGCATTCCCCTGCCCCCTCCGCCAATCCAGCCATCCTCACACATGCTCAACCAGCATAAAGTCCATGTAACCGCACTCGCTCTCTGGCGCGCCATTCGCGTCAGCGAATGCGCGGCTGCATGGTCAGTGATCGTCTCTTGAAAATCCAAACCCAAGAAACGCCTCCCACGAAGCAACCGCGCCCGATTCCGGCGCGGTTTTTTTATGCGCCGTTATCGGGCCGTCCGCCAACCAGACACCCGTCATGACCTCCCGTCCCACGTCCATCCGGTCCCATAACACCAGCCTCCTGCTGATGCTCGCATCCACCGCGTGCTTCATCATCAACGTGCTGCTCATCCGCGCCCTCGCCGGCTTCGGAAACGTGAGCGTCTGGCTCATCGGCTCCACCCGTTTCGTCGTCGGGCTTACCCTTGTGCTCACGATTTACCGCCACGAATTCCAGCCGCGCAACCTCTTCACTCATCCGAAGCTCATCACGCGTGGCGTCCTCGGCGGCATCTGCACGCTCGGGTTCTACTACACCGTCCTGCACCTCGGTGCCGGTCGCGCCACGTTTATCAACAACACCTACGTCATCTGGGGCGGACTCTTCGCCGTGTGGGCGTTGCGCGAACACCTGCGCCCGGCCCTTCTGGCCGGCGCGGTCACCGCCGTGCTCGGACTCGGACTGCTCACCAACCCGTTTTCCCATGGCACGCACACGGGGTTTCTCGACGCCTTCGCCCTGCTCAACGCCTTCGGAGCGGCGTGGATCGTCGTGCTCATCCGCCAGCTCCACGCCCGCGAACACACCGCCACCATCTTCGCCGCCCAATGCGTCTACGGTCTGCTCTTCTGCGCAGGCCCCGCCGCCATGCACCTCTCCGCACTCACGCCCGTAACCTGGATCTTGCTCGCGATCGCCAGTGTATCCGCCGCAGCCGGACAACTTCTCATGACCCGCGCCTTCCGCGATCTCTCGGTCGCCGAAGGCTCCCTCCTGCAAATGCTCGTCCCCCTCGGCATCGCCGTGGGTGGAATCGTTTTCTTCCACGAACATTTCACCACCGTCGAACTCCTTGGCGCCACCCTCATCCTTGTCGGCACCGCCGCGCCCGCCTACCAAGGAGGACGCCGTCCGGCTCCCCCTCAACCTGCTGCCAAGTAGCCTGCACCGCGGACTGCGTGCTCAACTCAGCACGTAGTCCACCGGCTCGGGCGCGACCGGCAACGGCACCTCACCCAACGTCTCGCGCACGGTCGCCTCGATGCCCGCCGACATCGCATCGAGCGCGAGGTCATTGGGCATCATACCAAAGGGTTCTTCGATCTCATCACTGAGGGCTTCCAACGTGAAAAACATATACGCCGAGAACCCGACGATCACCGGTGTCCACGCGCCCACCGCCTCGACCAGTCCGAAGGGCAACAACAGCGCGAACAGATAGATCACCCGGTGAATAATCACCGAATACGTAAACGGAATCGGCGTGTTCGCGATGCGTTCGCACGTCCCGAGCACCGTCGATAATCCCGCCATCGTCGGCTCGCACGCCGCCGCCAAAATCGGCTCCACTTTCCCACTTCGTCGCGCCGCCGCCAGCTCGTCGCCGAAAGCCACCAGAATCACCGCCGGCTTAAATCGCGCCGCCAACACCCGCCGCTTCACGGCTTCGTTTTCCAACAGGCGATTCATATCCGCCGTCGCATCGGTGCTTCGCAGCTGATGCCGCAACGCATGCACAAACGCGATGATCAGGTAAACCATCCGTCGCTTCGTCGCGTCATCGCAATCCGTCAGATTGAGGACCTGTCGCGCCAGTGTCCGGCACTCGTTTAACAACGCCCCCCACGCTTTCCGCGCCTCCCAGAATCGTTCGTAACTGGCATTGTTGCGAAACCCCAGGAAGATCGCCATCGCGATGCCCAAGAGCGAAAACGGCTGCATGCTCAACCCCGGCTGCCACCCGCCGTGCTTGTAAGCCAGCATCACCACCAACGCGCACCCGATGGTCACGAACAGCTGCGGCAGAACCTTCCTCAAAATGGAGCCACGCCACACCAGCAACATCCTCAGCCAAGGCAGTCGTTTGCGCACAATCATGCCCCGCAGCCTGCCACGCCCGCTGCCCTTCCGGCAACCGTAACCCGCAACCCGTTTTTACGCCCCCCTGCCGCCTTCTCAACGCCCCACCGCCCCCATCATCGCCGCCGGATACCGCGTGCCCGCCGCCGCGCCCTGCGGAAACACCGCTTCGATCTCCTTCAATTCCGCGGCGGTCAACGTCACCGCGACAGCGTCCAGGTTCTCGTCCAGATAGGTCCGGCGCTTCGTCCCGGGAATCGGCACGATGTCCGTCCCCTGCGCCAATACCCACGCGAGCGCGAGTTGCCCCGCCTTCACGCCCTTGCGCGTCGCAATCGCCTCCACGCGGTGCACCAGATCGAGGTTCTTTTGGAAATTATCCCCCTGAAAGCGCGGCGTAAACCGGCGGTAGTCGTCCGCCGCGAAGTCCTCGAAGCGCTTCAATTGCCCCGTGAGAAACCCGCGACCGAGCGGACTATACGCCACGAATCCAATCCCCAGTTCACGGCACAGCGCCAGCAACCCGTCCTCCGGATCACGGCTCCACAGCGAATACTCCATCTGCAACGCCCTGATCGGGTGCACCGCGTGCGCCCGTCGGATCGTCTCCGCTCCGGCCTCGGAAAGCCCGAGGTGGCGCACCTTGCCCGCCTTCACCAGCTCAGCCATCGCCCCCACCGTCTCCTCGATCGGAGTCTCCGGATCTACCCGGTGCTGATAATACAGATCGATCACGTCCACACCCAACCGGCGCAAACTCGCGTCACAAGACGCCCGCACATAGTCGGGCCGACCGCACACGCCGCGCTTCGACGGATCGCTCGCATCACGCACGATGCCAAACTTCGTCGCGATGAACACCCCGTCGCGCCGGCCTTCGATCGCCCGGCCGACAAGCTCTTCGTTTTTCCCGATTCCATACATATCCGCCGTATCCAACATCGTGACACCTCGATCCAGCGCCCGATGCATCGTCGCCACGGACTCCGCGTCATTTTGACCGGCGTAAAAATCCGACATGCCCATGCAACCCAGCCCAAGCGCCGATACCACCGGACCTCTTTTACCCAACGTGCGTGTTTCCATGCCTCAATCTAGCCCGCCTTCCGCAAAAGCAAACACCCGCGTTAATTCCTCTGGACCGGATGCGGTTTGCCCGCGTCATCGATGGCAACGTAGGTGAACCTCCCGTGCGTCACCTGCTGCTGGCGACCATCCTTGAAATGATGCACCCACGCCTCCAGCGCGATCGTGAGCGAGGTGCGCCCGCTCTTCACCACACTCGCGTAGCATGTCAGCGTGTCCCCCACATTGACCGGTGCCACGAAGCTCATCGCTTCGACCGCCACGGTCACCACGCGGCTGCGCGCGATATTCCTCGCGAGCACCGCACCGCCGAGATCCATCTGCCCCATCAACCAACCGCCGAAGACGTCGCCGTTGGCATTCGTATCGGCCGGCTGGGCAATCGTGCGAATCACGATTTCTCCGGACGGCAGTTCCTGAGTTACAGAGTCCATAGCACCAACGATGCCCCGCCCCTTTGCGTCCGCAAGAGGCGGCGAATGAAATCAAATACAACAAAGCCGTGACGACAGCCACGGCTCCGTTTCACAATAATGGCGGCGAGAGAGGGGCTCGAACCCTCAGCGGGCTATCATCCGGCCAGAATCCGTTGCCTGGCTCTCGCCAAAATACGGAATCATCAATCCACCGATGCCAGCGCACGGCGGATCTTCTGCAACCGGCGCGCACGGGACTCTTCCTTCAGTTTATTCTGCTCGGCGATTTCCTCCAGTGAAGGCAGGAGATAACAACTGCAGGTCTCGCACAGAACCACATCCTCAGCTTGGGCCAAACTCGCAGCCACGCCCGACGGCAGCCGCATGTGACATTCACCGCACACCCCATGCCGCACCTTCGCCACCGCTCGCTTGCCCCTCAAAACCAGTCGGTCGAAATGAGCGAGCAACGCGCCCGGCACTTCTCCCCGCAACTGCGTGACGCGATCCGACACCGCCCCTTGGGCAGGTTCCTGCGACAGCATGATTGATTGAAGTTCAAACATCTTTTCCGTGATAGAGTTCATGACTCGGATTCTTATGCATGCGCCATACCCCTCCCTGAAATGCTACCACATGCACCTGCCCAACAATTGATTAAACTTATTATGACCCAAAACCACTTTCCATTTCCACGTAGCCCCCGCCCGATCCGTGCAAATAGTGCACCAGGCTCCTTATTCCTGTGCAGGCTCGGTGACCGCCTCCACTTCCTTAGTTTCGAGTAACCCATAAGCCTTTAGTTTGTATTGCAGCGCACGTCTGCTGATCCCCAACAAACCGGCCGCCTTCTCGCGATGGGTGGTCGCCTGCAACAGGGTTTTTTTGATCAACAAACGTTCTGCCTCGGCCAGTGTCATGCCCACGCGAACGGTGAACTCAGCCGAAGTGCTCTCATGCTCGCCGATGAATTTCGGGAGATCGGACTCCGTAATTTCGGTGGACCGGCAAGTCACCACCAACCGCTCGATCAGATTGCGCAACTGCCGCACGTTGCCCGGCCAGGGGAAACGTTGGCACGCAAGCAACGCGCCGGCCGACATCCGCTCCGGCCCGCGTCCGTGCTTCGACCGAAAATAGGCGAGGAAGGTTTCGATCAGCTCCGGGATGTCCTCGACCCGATCGCGCAACGGAGGCGTCAGAATCGGCACAATCTGCAATCGATAAAAAAGGTCCTCGCGAAACTTACCCTCCGCCACCGCCTCCTGCAAATTGCGATTGGTCGCCGCGATGATGCGCACGTCCACATTCACCATCTCGGTGCCGCCAATCATCCGAAACGCCCGATCCTCCAGCACGCGCAAAAGATCTCCCTGCCCCTTCGGCGAAAGATCCCCGATCTCGTCCAGAAACAGCGTGCCTCCGTCCGCCAGCAAAAAGCGCCCCGGCTTGTCCGTGCGCGCATCGGTGAACGCTCCCTTCACGTAACCAAACAACTCCGACTCGACCAAGTGCTCCGGCAGCGCCGCACAATTGACAAAGATGAATGGCTTCTTCGCACGCCGACTGCGCTCATGGATGGTCCGCGCAACCAGCTCCTTGCCCGTTCCGCTCTCACCTTCGATCAGCACCGTGACATCCGTATCCGCCACATCGTTAGCCAGGCACACGACATGACGAATCGCCTCACTGCTTCCAGTAAGAAGACTTGGATCAGACTGTTCTCCCGACAAAAGGGAACGCACGCGGGCCGTTTTCATACTTTTGCAATATTAACAGCGCAGGGCTCCACCGCCATTCCTCGTTGATGAAAAGGCACACATGTAAGCATCCGTGTTTTGACGTCTTAGCATTGCTGTCCACATCTTGACCGGCATGACGCCCGCCAAACCGTCGCCCGCTTTTCACCTCAACAGCTTCGATACTAGATATTTTATCTATGTAGACACGCCCTCCGGCCCACCCCCGGATACGTCAACCCCTTGGCCCGTCGTCCTCTGCCTCGACGGCGACGACCAGTTTCCCCTTCTGCGAGAAGCCTGCGCTTCGCTTGCGAAAACACACCCCGCGCTCGCTTCGATCCTCCTCGTAGGCATCGGCTATGGTGCAAGCTACCAGCAACCGGGAAACCACCGCGCCTGCGACTACACTCCCGTCGCCATCGAAGGCGCACCTCAAGCCGGCGGAGCCGACACGTTTCTCGATTTCATCAAAACCCAACTCTGGCCCGAACTCGCGCGCCGGTATCCAATTCATCCTGACGTCCGCGGAATCGCCGGCCATTCACTTGGCGCACTCTTCGCCCTGCACACTCTCTTCAAACCGGAACCCTTCTTCAACCGCATCCTCGCCAGCGCCCCGTCCATCTGGTGGGGAGACCGCATTCTTCTTCAACAAGTCTCCGCCCTCCGCACCTCTCAGTCCTCGCTCCCCGCCCGCGTATTCTTGAGTGTCGGCCTGCGTGACAGCACGTCGATGATCACCGATCTCGATCTTCTCCAAACCGAGCTCGTCAACGACCCCTTCACCGATCTCGTCATCCATCGCGAAGACTTCCCCAAGAAGAATCACTTCAACTCCATCAACCCCGCCTTTCGTGCCGGATTGATCGCTCTCTTTCCTTAACCCCCATTGGATTCCGGAAAAGCACATCGACTGCCGGCCTCTATCCCCGAAATGTCCGTGTGCATCCGCGTAATCCGCAGCCACCGCCCCGATTCAATCTTCACTTCCCCATGAAAACCTACCGCATTCCCAAGACCGATCTCACTGTTTCCCGCATCGCCTACGGCTGTATGAAAATCGGCGGCACTTGGGATCACGAACCCATCTCGATTGAAATCGAAAAAAACGCCCGTGACACCATCGCCGCCGCACTAGATTGCGGCATCAATTTTTTCGACCATGCCGACATCTACACCTGCGGCAAATCCGAGACACTCTTCGGTCGCATCCTCAAATCCAACCCCGGCCTCCGCGACCGCATCGTCCTCCAATCGAAGGTCGGCATCCGCTTCCCCAACGACGCCTACCTCAGCGGTGAACCCGCCCGCTACGACTTCAGCCACGACCATATCATCCGTTCGACCGAGGCCATCATTCAACGGCTCGGCGTCGCCCACCTCGATCTCCTCCTCCTCCACCGCCCCGACCCGCTCGGCGAACCCGCCGAGGTCGCCCGCGCCTTCGACACGCTCCACCGCTCCGGCAAGGTCCGCCACTTCGGCGTAAGCAACCACACTCCCGGCCAGATCGAGCTGCTCCGTCACTACGTGCGCCAGCCGCTGGTGGTGAACCAGCTTGAGTTCTCCCTCGCGCAGCCCGCCCTCGTCGTCGAGGGCTTCATGGCGAACCGCACCGGGGCCATGGCCGAGGCCAGCCTCGCCACCGGCACCCTCGATTACTGCCTCCGCCACGAGATTCTCGTCCAGCCGTGGTCCCCCGTCGGCGGAGGCAAACTCTTCAAAGCCGACCACCCCGCCGCTCCGCTCATCACCGAACTCGCCGCCGCCAAAAAAGTCTCCGCCGAAGCCATCCTGCTCGCATGGATTCTCCGCCACCCGGCCGGCATGCAACCCATCATCGGCACAACCAAAGCCGAACGCGTCCGCGCCAGCGCCTCGGCCGACGACATCACTCTCACCCGCGAAGAATGGTATGGCCTGCTCGCCGCCGCCCGTGGCACAAAAGTGCCTTAATCCATTAAGCTGCAATACATTTCAGGATTGATACCCCAAATATACTAGGTATGTTAATACCCATATTAGATCGTTAATTCCCGACTCCACGCTTCATGAACTACGGCCACGCCATCGATCCTGACCGTCGTTTCATTTTCCAAGTCTACGAGGGACACTTCTCCCTCGAACAAGTGATCGCCTGCACCCAGCGGCTCTGGGCCGATCCAGCCTACTGCAAATCCTACCACGGTATCATCGATATTTCGCGCATGTGCGTGTCTCATGATATTGCCCAGGTCCGCACCTATATCAGCTTTCTTCAACAAGATCCGCACACAAGTAATGTGCGTTGGGCGACCATCACCTCCTCTCCTTGGCTCACCGCCTGCGCGATGATCTACCGCACGGCCATGGCCGAACGTCACCCGATCGAGGTATTCTCTACGTGGAGTGCGGCGACGGACTACCTGCATTTGAATCTCCCGAGCCCGCCCGCCGTCTCTTATTTTACGGACCTGCCCGGCAACCCCTGACTAACGGTCACTTGATCCCCGCCCGCGCATCCGTCGCCACCACGTAGCGCTGGAACCATTTGAAGAATAGCATCACCGGCAGCGTCGCCATCACCGCGCATGCCAGGATGTCACCCCACTGCACCGGCGGCTGGGTGAACAGATTCGCCAGACTCAACTGCACCGTGCGCGTCTCTTCGCGCGTCGCGATCATCAGCGGCCACAGGAAATCGCCCCAGTGCGTCAGCAGGTCGAGCACCGCCACCGTCGCCAGCGCCGGTTTGACCGAGGGCAGCGCCACGTTCCAAAAAAGCCGCCACGGTCCCGCGCCGTCCATCACCGCCGCCTCTTCCAACGCCGACGGCACCGTCAGAAAATGCTGCCGCAGAAAATAGACATTAAACGCCTTCGCCAGAAACGGCACCGTCAACCCCGCCATCGCCGCACCATAACCGCCCGTCAGTCCCAGATCCCGCGCCGTGAAAAACATCGGCACCGCCAGCACTTCCACCGGCAGCACGATCAACATGACGACACCCGCAAACAACCACTCGCGCCCGCGAAACTCCAGCCGTGCGAAGGCATACGCCGCCATCGCGTTCACAAACAACCCGACACCTCCGATCACCAGCACTTGCAGCCCCGAGTTCACCAGCGCCCTTCCCAATCCGGCCCTGCGCCACGCATCGGTATAGTTCTGCAACGTCCACCCGTCCGCGCTCAACCAGCCTCCGCTAAAAATAGACGCTTCGTCCCGCAACGACGCCGCCACCATCCACAGCAGCGGTGCCAAAAACACCGCCGCGACCGCCGCACTCAGAATCCATAAAAACACCTTCTTCATTCGCGTTCCTCCTTCAACAACCGGCGTTGCAACCAGGTGAGTCCGCCCACCAACACGAGAAACGCCATCGCCGCCGCGCACGCCCGCCCGAGGTTCTGGTTCACAAAAGTCATTTCATAAACCGACTGGATCAGCGACAGCGTGCTGTTGCCCGGTCCGCCCCGAGTCATCAGGTAGGGCTGCACAAAAATCCGGAACGCCAGAATCGTCGTCACCGTTACCACAAAGATAATCGTGTTGCGCATCGAGGGCACCACCACGTGCCACACGCGTTGCCACGCGCCCGCTCCGTCGATGCGCGCCGCATCCAACAGCTCCTTCGACACGCCTTGCAGACCCGCGAGGAACACCATCATCTGCAAACCCACGCCCTGCCAGATCGACATGAAGGCGATCGCCGGCAACGCCAGCACCGGGTCGCGTAACCACGCCTGCGCCGGCACGCCGAACACGGCCAACGCCGCGTTCACCGGCCCCATCTCGCCGCCTTGCGCGGGTTGGTAGAGCAGCGTCCACAACACCGCCAGCACCGGCATCGCCACCACCACCGGCACAAAAAACACTCCGCGCAACATCCGCCACGCCGGCTCCGGACGATTCACCCACAGCGCCATAAAAAACGCCGCGATGGTCTGCAGCGGCACCACCAGCAGCGCAAACACCCACGTATTCGCAAACGCACTCCGAAACCGCCCATCCGCCCACAGGTCACCGTAGTTCTCCAGCCCAATCCCATGCGCCCGCTCCGGCGACAACAGGTCCGCATTCGTGAAGCTCCACCAGCCCGCGCGCAGCAACGGCCACACGACAAACACCGCGAGCAGCCCCAGCGCCGGCAGCAAAAACCATGGCGCACTCCGCGCCCGCCTGCGTTCCCACTCGGTCATGGCCGCCCCTCCGACTCTTTCTCTTTCTTCTTTATCTTAATCTTTCTCCCTCCAGTCCCACCGCGCCGGTCGATCACCGCCTGCACTTCATTCTCCGCCTGTTTCAACCGTCCCTCCACGTCCGCCCCGCGTGCGATGTCGCGCAACGCCGCCGCAAACCGTCCCGTAAGCGTTGCATAAAACGGCGTCCGCGGACGCGCCCGCGCCGTCGTCTCCAACTGCTCGCGAAACAACTTATAGGGCATCCGTTCGTATTCGGGAAATGCCTCAAAGGCCGACGTCCGCGAGGGCACCGCGCCGTTCGCACGCACAATGGGCTCCACTCCCGTCTTCGCATCCGTCACCCAGCGCAACCATTCCGCCGCCAGCGTCGCATCCTTCGCCTGCGCCGAAATTCCCCAGCACCAGCTCCCGCACGGCGCCGACGACTGAGCGCCCACTCTGGGCAACCGCATCACACCCAACCGCGCGCCTTTCGCCTCCAGATGCGACCGCGCCATCCAATGCCCCGTCCAATCCATCGCCACCTTGCCATGATCGAACGGATTCGGATCCACCGGATCCGTCGCCGCGTAACTCTTCATAAAAATCTCCTGCCAGTCCGTCAGGCTGCGCACATTCTCCACACTGGCGAGCACCCCGCGCGTCTGGGCAAAATCCGGGTCGATCAGGTCGCCGCCTCCGCTCCACACCACCGGACTGAATGCATACGTGAACCACTCGTCCGCCCCGTCATCCATGTGCATCGCCAGCGGTTCGATGCCCTCTGCCTTCAGCTTCGCACACGCCGCCATAAACTCGCCCCATGTCCAGCCTTCGTCTTCGACCGCCGGCGTCACTCCGGCTTTCGCCAG
This sequence comes from Opitutaceae bacterium, assembly GCA_041671745.1. Classification (GTDB taxonomy): domain Bacteria; phylum Verrucomicrobiota; class Verrucomicrobiia; order Opitutales; family Opitutaceae; genus Rariglobus. The sequence continues at coordinate 11,983 of JBAZBC010000022.1, forward strand.
CATCTCGCGGTCGTAGTAAAGCACCACCGCCGAATCAAACGACCCGAGCGCATAAAGTTTTCCATCCACAGTGCCTTGCTGGATGATCGTCGGCAAAAAATCATCCCGCTCCGTCGCGTCGATAACATCATCCAGCGGCGCCAGCAGTCCCGCATCGACCAGCCGCGCCACCAGCGGTCCGTCGAGGTCAAACACATCCGGCAGATCCCGCGCCGCCGCCGCGATGGCCAGCTTTTCCGAATACTGAAAGTCGGGGAAAAACGACATATCCACCCGCACACCTTGCGCCACATGCGCCTTGTTGAACGCCTCCGCGATCCCGCGCATGGCGCGGTTCTCCGCCTCTTGTCCTTGATGCGACCACACGCGGATAACTTTCTCCGCCGCCCCGCCTTCAGTCGTCTGCGCACGGCGGCACCCGGCCCCGCAGCTTAACAGCAATACGACACTCAAAACGCCCGACCAAACGGACAAACGGGGGCACCTACCGGACACGGACATGCCTCTTTTATGAGAACCTCCGGTGCCCCTGCAAAGCCTCGATTCACCGATCCGGAAATTTTTATCCAAGGCCGGAAAACGGCCGGCGGTCCTTCAACGTATCCGGATACCGGATATTAGCCGGTCAGTCGCGGTTCACGTCCCGACCGTGATCGTGATCTGCGCAGCCATCGCCCGCGCGCGATCACGGGCCTCCTCCGGCGTCGCCCCGCTCGCCACCGCCACGGCCAGCCGGCGATGACCGCGACACTCGGGTTTTCCAAAAATCCGCACCTGGCTCTCAGGCACCGCCAGCGCCTTCTCCACGCCCGACACCACCGGCACGCCGTCGCCATGACCTAGCAGCGCCACGCTGTGCGCCGGCCGCAGCAACTGGATCGCTGGCACCGGCAGCCCAAGAATCGCCCGCGCGTGCAGCGCAAACTCCGACAGCGCCTGGCTCCCGATTGTCACGAGGCCCGTGTCATGTGGACGCGGGCTCACTTCGCTAAAAATCACCTCGTCGCCGCGCACGAAGCACTCAACGCCAAACAACCCATAGCCGCCGAGATTCCCGACCACGGCCTTCGCGATACGTTGAGCCTCGGCCCACGATGAAACCGACATCGCGCAAGGCTGCCAGCTCTCACGATAATCCCCGTCGATCTGCACATGGCCGACGGGCAGGCAGCACTGGATGCCGTTCACCGCCGACACCGTGAGCACCGTAATCTCGTAATCAAAACGGATAAACCCCTCGACGATGCAACGCCCCGCACCGGCCCGCGCGCCTTCCTGCGCATATTTCCAAGCCGCCGCCATGTCCGCCGCCGTCTTGACGACGCTCTGGCCGTGTCCGCTCGACGACATGAGCGGCTTGAGCACGCAGGGAAAGCCCAGCTCCGCACCCGCCGCCGTCGCCTCGGCCTCGGTGCCGACAAACCGATAAGGCGAGGTCGGCAGCTTGAGCTCCTCCGCCACGAGCCGGCGAATGCCTTCGCGGTTCATCGTGAGTTTCGCGGCGCGGGCCGTCGGCACCACACGTTGCCCGGCGGCTTCGAGTTCGACGAGCACATCGGTCGCGATGGCCTCGATCTCCGGCACGACGAGATCGGGCTTTTCGTCGGCGATCACACGCCTCAGCGCCGCGCCGTCGAGCATGGAAAACACATGGCTGCGATGCGCCACCTGCGTCGCCGGCGCGCCAGCGTAGCGATCACACGCGATCACCTCGCAGCCGAAGCGTTGCAGCTCGATAACGACCTCCTTGCCCAATTCGCCCGAACCGAGCAACAGGACGCGCGTGGCGCGTGGCGACGAGGGCGGGGCGAAAGTTCCGGGAGTGAGCATGGGAAGATCGCCGATCTTGCGGGCTCCGCTTATCGGCGGCAACTCCGCATCGATCACCGGCTACGCAGTCAAACGCACGTCGGGCCGGAAAGCCCCACGTATCCCGACGCGCCGCGACTCAGTCCTTCGGCTTGCGGAACTCTTTGTGCCCGGAGCGCTGCATAGCGCCGAGCTCGGTCACCAGCTTGGCGGCCTCGGCGTTGTCCTTAGCTTTGAGGGCGGTTTCCAGTTTGCCCAACACAGCGATCAACTTGTCCATCTTCTCTTTGTAAGCCGCCGTGAACGCGGCGCGGTCACCCTCGGGAAGGTCGGCGGCCTTCTCGGGAATCAGATCGACGGAGGTCTGCGCGGCTTTCAGCATCTGGGCCACCAACGCAAGCGAGGCATCGCTGAGGGTGGACTCGGTCGCCTGTTTCTTGAGTTGTTTGAACGCCCGGTTCATGGTGCCCATTTGTTTTTCCAGCGGAGTATCCTTCTCGTCACCCGCATGGGCGAACGGAGAGGCGATAAAGGCGATCAGGAGCGCGGTAAGTAACAGACGTAGTTTCATGGGTGGGTGGTTGTGAGGAATGGTGCCTGTGAGACGAAGAGCACATTGCCGTGGTTTCTCGGAGGCAGACAAATCGATTCAATCATTGGTAACCGCATTCACCCGCTCTTGAGCACGCGGGCATTCGCGGTGCGTTGCCGCAGCAATGCGCCAAACACCGCCTTCTCCTCCGGCGACTGCGGATTCATCCGTGCAATCACCTCCGGCATCACGGTCCGCAACGGCGACGTCGCCAAAAAATCCGCCGCCGGCAGCGTCTGCCCGCGAGTGCGCAATCCCGCATACACGTGAAGTTCCAACTGAACCAACAGTTCATCGTATGTCTGCTTCAGTCTCATCGCCGCCAGCAAAAACAACAACGCCTCCGCCGTGGAAAACTGTCCGGGGCCCTGTTGCGTCCTCAGCCAGTAACGGCTCTTGCCCGTCATCGGCAGGCTCACCCGCCGTCCCCAACCCTCGACCGCTTTTTTCATGTCCGCCGCCTCGCCCCAGCTTCCATCCAGGAGGAGCACCTGCACATTTCCGGGAACGCCGTCCTCCGGCATGGGTTCGCCCAACGGATGCAGCACCCAAAGTTCTTTTTCCGGCCGCAGAATCTGCTCCCGCACCGGCATCGCATCATGCCGCCAGACATGCGTCCGCGTGCCCTCAACCACCCGTTGGAGAAGGTGTCCGGTGCTGCTCGGCCGGTTAACTTCCCGCGAATGCATCAGCACATCCACCGCGACCGGGCACGCCACGGTGCGCAGCCCTTCGCACACGCACCAACGCGGGACCTGCTCGCAACGGATGCAGCGCAGGGTGGGATTGAGAACGACGCTTCGGGACATAGACAGGGACCAAGCCTCACTCACCCATCATTGCGATCATATATCTTGGCTGTCTTCAGTTCCGCGCGCCTCACCCGCTTGGCGAGCACCGAATGCCGGTCTTCGTTCACCACGGTGCATCCCCCCGGAAGCTCCACCACATATCGCAGGATGGCCATGACCCGGGTCTGTTCCGCCCGATACCGGCACTGCTTATTGAAAGCCACGACCATCACATGAAACGGACTCTCCCTGTAATGCTTCACTTCCTTTCGTAAAAGATACAGCCGCTGGATACCGGGAAACTCACCGCACAACCGGTAAAGCGACTCCTGAAAATTCACCGGCAGCTCGTGGACATGGAAAACATCGGTGGATCGATGTTCGAACCGGTCTTCGACGACGGCCTCCATTTCATCGTAAAATGCATCCAACTGTTTTTCGCACCACTGCACCCCGTGCTCGTCCCCCTTGCGGCGATAACCATCCTTGATAATCGAAAGTCCCTCCTCCCGGTAATGCGGATCGTTGCGCACCAGTTCGATCAGAACGTTCAACCCCTTCTGTTCGTCATTCGCCAACAAAAGCCGTCCGTAATGAAACCGCCCCTCAGTCATCAGGGGATACTTCAGATGGTATTCGGTGTATGCCATCAAAGCCTGCTTGCGGCCATACAACTCCTCCGTCCATGCCGCCATGTTCATCAACTCATAACCATACAGGGTTTCTCCATCGTCTTTCATGTTCTGCACTTTATGAAGGCGGGCTTCGGTCGCCCTTAATTTATCATGCCGGCGGCGCCACCCGGTCTTGATCTCCGCAAGCCATTGCCGGTCGATTTCCAACCGCAGCTGCTTGTGGGCCCGACCCAGATACTCCTCGGCCGCACCGCCGCGCAGATCCAGCGCACCCGACCAAGTCCCCCGGATATTCTGCAATCGCTCGCGCAGCGAAGGATGCGAAGAAGTCAGTTCGGTCATGCGAAACAACTCGGCGTCCAGCAAAGCCGCGACGCGCTGCGGGTTTTCTGCAGCCTCGTCCACATGCCTTTGAAACGCTTCCAAATATGACACATTGGGGAAATTGTTCCGTCGAACGGACTCGTCGAACAACTCGCGCACATCCTCGTCGTAGATGGCCGACAGGGTGAATATCTTTACCAACGCGCGCACGCACGAATCGACGCCGCAGGCCCGGGCCGCAATCAAATCGGCTTCCCTTTCGTGCATGCGCCCTGCGACCAAACCGTGGTCGATCACCGCCGGCATGAACCGATCCATCCACTTCCCGAGCAATAACCCGGCCACTCCCCGCCCCCCTTTGCTGAAGTGCTCGTAGATATTCACCACCGATGCCTGAACCAATAACGCCCTGCGCCGGGCTAGACCATGACGCCTGGAAATATGGGCGATTTCATGGGCCAGCACGGTTTTGAACTCCTCACGCGTCAGTAAGAAAATCAGAGGGAATCCTATGTATAAACAGCTCTTGCTGCCTAGGAGCCCGAACCACTGCGGACGCTGCGTGACGCACGCATTCAGATCCATGGTGAACTCGATGCGATCAAACTTGGGCGCATCGATACGCGTCCTAATTTCATTGATGTCGCGGAATAGCAGCGCGTAAGTGCCCCGGTCCATGGTCAATGCACTTACCTCCGGAAATGTGAGCACCAGGCAACGAATCGCCTTGATCGAAAGCCATAGCCCGACGGCCAGCATGATACCGTCGAACACGACATAACCGGGCCACCACCACAAACCCGCCAGACCGGTCAGAGCCAGCGAAAAGGGTAGGGCGATCAATCCAACCAGCCAGAGCAACGCGCGAAAAACAGCCTTGCGATGCTCCGAACCAAACCGACCGGGATCACTTGCCGCCAATTCCTCCAACCTTCGGATTTCCACACGCCTCTTCGGGTCACGTATAATCATGCGGATACGAAGTTCCGCCCCATGAGCGCAACGTAAAGGCAATAAACCACGGCGCTCCCATAAGATAAGCAGATCAAAAGCGACCGGTTAACGTCCCGAAGCCCGATTACAAACATAGTTACGAATCTGTGTCGCCAGCCCCCGCAGTGGTGCTGCATCTGCTATTCACCGCTACCAAACAAACGCGACTATATGGTCCACCCCGATACGGAAATTCGTTTCGTAAATGACAACATCGGCTGGGGCGTCTTCGCCACCCGGCTTATTCCGAGAGGCACCATTATCTGGGCCCTCGACTCCCTGGATCAGAAATTCAACCCCGAGCAAGTCGCCGGCCTCCCCCCCCACGCCCAGGCCGCGCTCGACAAATACTCCTACATCGACGCCCGCGGCCGCCACATCCTGTGCTGGGATCACGGTCGCTTCTTCAACCACTCCTGCTCGGCCAATTGCCTGAGCCTCGGCTACGACTTCGAACTCGCCGTCCGCGACATCGCCGTCGGCGACGAACTCACCGACGACTACGGCACCCTCAACCCCCTCGCCCCCTTCCCTTGCCTGTGCGGTGTCCCCGACTGCCGGCAGGCCGTGCAACCCGACGACTTTGCCCGCCTTGGCGACCGGTGGAACACCCGCGCCCGCGAAGCCTTTTTTCTTATTCCCACTGTTCCCCAGCCGCTCTGGGATGTCGTGAATGAACGCGCCGACATCGAGGCCGCCCTCGTGGACCCTAATCGCGTCCGCCCCATTCACGGCCACTACCGTCACGCGGTGGCCGTCTGAGGATCAGCCACAAAAACACGCCGGGCGCCCCTTATTAGAGTGCGCGTCGCGCCGATACGCACGCATGAGGGACTCGTTTGCAGTCGCGCTCTTTGGCGTTTTTTTGTGGCCGCTCCGACGCGTATTCGAGAACCCCCTCGACGTCCGGCGGTCCGCACGGGAAACTCGCTCCAATCCGTGCGCCCGCTGCTTCTCATCCTCACCCTCTTTGCCCTTGCCGCGACCAACGACGCCCTCCCCGCGCAAACCAACGCGTCCCGCACTCCGCTCGTCGAGTTCAAGCCTGTCGCCGCCCCACGCACGTATCCGCGTCCCGTCGAGTCATGGCTGGAAACGCAGATCGCCCTCGCCCGTCATGGTTTCTCCTGCGGCCCCATCGACGGCGTCCCCGGTGCCCAGTCCGTCGCCGCCCTCCTCGCCTTTCAGCAAAGCACCGGCCTTCATCCCACCGGACGCCTTGACGACGACACCCGCGCCGCCCTCGTCCTGAACACGCCTCCGCTCACCCAGCTTACGCTCGCCGCCAACGACCTCGCCGATCTTCAGCCCGTCCAAAAAACCTGGCTCGGCAAATCCCAACAAACAGTCCTCGCCCACGAAACCGTCCTCGAACTCGTCGCCGAACGCGCCCACTCCAGCCTGAAGTTCATCCAAGCACTCAACCCAAGCGTGGACTGGAAATCCGTCCCCGCCGGCACGCACGTGTCCGTCCCCGATGTGAGCATGGCCCCGTTTGCCGCCAAGGCCGCGCGCCTCGAAATCCGCCTAGCCGATCACGTCCTTCAGGCCCGCGATGCCGACGGTAAACTCCTCGCCCACTTCCCCGTAAGCATTGCCGCCAACGTCGAAAAACGCCCCGTCGGCGAACTCCATGTCACCGTCGTCATCGCCGGCCCCAACTACACCTTCAACCCCGAGACGTTCCCCGAATCCACCGAAGCCAAGGAACTCGGCCGCAAACTCATCATTCCGCCCGGCCCCAACAACCCGGTCGGCGTGGCGTGGATCGGCCTCGACCGCCCGGGCTACGGCATGCACGGCACGCCTTCGCCCGAACAGGTCGGCCGCACCGAATCCCACGGCTGCTTCCGCCTAGCCAACTGGGACGCCCTCACCTTGCTCGACCTCGCCTGGGTTGGCCTACCCGTGACCGTGGCTCCCTGAGCCGCAGTCAGCGCCTGGTTACATTCCGGCAACACACCATTAAAAACTGGTTTTGCCCCACGCGTGCCCTAGGTTGATCCGTCTTTTCCTGATGGCCACGAAGCGCAAAACCACCCGCCCCACCAAGCCCGCCACCGGCAAGACCGCTCCCACAGCCGTCGCCGTCGATGCCGCCAGCCTCGCCGAGGACCTCGTCATCGTGCCCAAGACCCGCCATCGTCCCGTCTCCCCCTCGGCCAAGCCGGTCAAGTCCGCCTACTTTAACCGCGAACTCAGCTGGCTCGCCTTTAACCGTCGCGTGATGGAGCAGGCCCAGAACGCCAAACATCCCCTCCTCGAACGCGTCAAATTCCTCGCGATCGTCTCCTCCAACCTCGACGAATTCTTCGAGATCCGCGTCGCCGGCATCATTCAACAGGTCGAGAGCGGCGTCACCGAACCCAGCGTGGACGGTCTCGGCCCCAAGGAATCCCTCCGCCGCATCCATTCCGTCGTCGGCTCGCTCGTCGAGGACCAATACGACTGCTGGCACAACCAGCTCCTGCCCGCACTCGCCGCCGAGGGCATCGTCTTCAAGACCGCCGCCGAGCTCACCCCGGCCGAACTCAACTGGGTTTCCGCCTACTTCCACGAGCAGGTATTTCCCGTGCTCACGCCGCTCGCGCTCGACCAGTCGCACCCGTTCCCGCAGCTCGGCAACAAGTCGCTCAACGTCATCGTTTCCCTCGACAACCCCGACACGCCCGAGGTCGAACACCTCGCCGCCATCCTCCCCGTGCCGCGCATCCTCCCGCGGCTCGTCCCGATCGACCCCGCCGGCTCGGGCACCCAACAGCGCTTCGTTTTCCTCTCCGAAATCATCAAGCTCTGCGCCGGCGAATTTTTCCCCGGCTACCGCGTCAACGGTGCCCACGCCTTCCGCGTCACCCGCAACAGCGACCTCTACATCGACGAGGAAGAAGCCGAAAATCTCCTCAAAAAAATCGAGGAAGAGCTCCGCAACCTCCGCCGCGGCGCCGCCGTGCGACTGGAGATCGAAGAAGGCGTCAACGACGGCATTTTCCAAACCCTCTGCGAGAATCTCGACCTCTCGCATGAATACGTCTTCCGCCTGAACGGCCCCATCAATCTCCTCCGCTTGATGGCCCTCGCCGAGATCGAACGCCCCGACCTGAAGTATCCGTCCTTCACCCCGGTCAACGTCTCCGCCCTCCGCGACCCCGCGCAGATTTTCGAAACCCTGCGCGCCCAGGACGTGCTCCTGCACCACCCCTACGACTCGTTCCAGCCCGTCGTCGATTTCGTCGAACAGGCCGCCCGCGACCCGAAGGTTTTCGCCATCAAGCAGACACTCTACCGCACCAGCGGCGACTCGCCCATCGTGCGCGCCCTCATCGAGGCCTCCAAAAACGGCAAACAGGTCACCGCTCTCGTCGAGTTGAAGGCCCGCTTCGACGAGGCCAACAACATCCAATGGGCCAAGCAGCTCGAAGAAGCCGGCGTGCATGTCGTCTACGGGCTCATCGGCCACAAGACCCACTGCAAGTGTTCGCTGGTCGTCCGTCGCGAGGGCAAACTCCTCCGCCGTTACGCCCACCTCGGCACCGGCAACTACAACCCCAAGACCGCCCGGCTCTACACCGATCTGAGCTATTTCACCGCCCGCGAAGAACTCACCGCCGATGCGGCCAACCTCTTCAACACCCTCACCGGCTTCAGCCGCCAGCCCGTCTTCGAACACCTGCTGGTCGCCCCCTACAACCTGCACAGCCGCATCCAGGAATTGATCCAGCGCGAGACCGACAACGCCACCGCCGGCAAACCCGCCCGCATCATCGTCAAGATGAACTCGCTGGTGGACAAAATTACCATCGACAAGCTCTACGCCGCCTCCCGGGCCGGAGTGAAGATCGACATCATCGTGCGCGGCGTCTGCTGCCTCGTCCCCGCCGTCAAGGGCCTCAGCGATAACATCCGCGTGCGCAGCATCGTCGGCCGCTACCTCGAACACGCCCGCGCCTTCTACTTCGAAAACTCCGGCGGCACCGAGCCGCTTGTTCTCGCCGGCAGCGCCGACTGGATGCCTCGCAATTTCTTCCGACGCGTCGAGGTGGTCTACCCGGTGCTCGATCCCGCCCTGCGCCGCTGGATCACCGACGAACTCTTCGTCATCGAACTCCAAGACAACGAAAACGCCCGCGAGCTTCGCTCCAACGGCGGTTATCTGGCCGTGCGCCGCGCTCCCGACGCGCCCTCCTTTTCAGCCCAGAGCTACTTCGTCGCCGCCGCCACCGAACGTGCCCGCGCCCAAGCCGAGGCCTGATCAGGCTCTTTCTTCGTTCTCATAATCGTTCTCGTTCTCTTCCGGAATTTCTCCGAAAAAGAAGGTCGAGACATGTCCAGACTCCCCCCCTCCATCGCTCTCGGTCTTCTTTGGATCATATCGCTCCAAGCCCGCACGTGGACCGACACCCAAGGCCGCACGCTTGAAGCCGACTATCTTTCCGCCACCACCTCCGAAGTCAGCCTGCGCCGCAGCGACGGCCGCACCTTCGCCCTGCAGTTGTCCCTGCTTTCCTCCGCCGACCGGGAGTTTGTCACCCGACAAATCGAAGCCGCCGCCACAGCCGCCGCCGCAGCTACCGCCAAACCCGCCCGCGACTTCCAAGAACTCAACGAACTCCTCGGCTTTGATCTTCTCGTCGATGATATCCTCTGGGACGACCCCGTCCCTGAAGTCGCCGCTCGTCTCCACCTCCCGCTCGAAGGCAAAACCGACCGCTTCGAAGGCTACCGCGGCTATCCGCGCAAACCCGTTTCCATCCTCGGTGCCGACGCCCGCATGCTGGCCCTCCAAGCCGAGCAGGGCCATGTCACCACGCTCACCATCCAGTTCGCCAATCGCGGAGACTACCCGGCCTTCCAACATCGCGACTCGCCCTTCCCTCCCGACAAAGACGAGCTCAAGGAATTCGACAACGCCCTGAATCGCGACTTCGAAACGATCTCAACCGCGCTCACCGCCAAGCTCGGCGAGCCAAAACGAGAGACCTCGGTCGGCGGACTCGATCCCGGCCGCCGCTCCCTCCACTGGGAATGGGGCTCTCACGCCCTGCTCGTCAGCCACGACGAAGCCCAGATGGTTTCACTCAAGATCATCCCTGCAGAACGCGCCGCCACCGCGCGCCTCAGCGACGACCAGGTGCGAAAGATGTTCAAGGAACGCATCAACCGCCGCCCCAACGGAGACGTCATCCTCGACCAGATTCCGATGGTGAACCAAGGCCCCAAAGGCTACTGCGTTCCCGCGACATTCGAACGCTACCTACGCTACGCAGGCATCCCCGCCGACATGTATGAACTCGCCGCCTGCGGTGGCACCGACTTCGGCGGTGGCACCAGCTTCGACAACATGGCCCGCAGCCTGGATCGCTTCGTGCGCCGCCAAGGCCGGCACCTCGAAAAGGTTTCCCCAAAATTCACCACCATCGGCCTCGCGAAGTATATTGATGAAGGCAGACCCATTATCTGGGGCCTATACTCCACCCGTCTTTTCAACCGCCTGACCGACGAAAACACCGAGGTGCGCAACACCGCCAAACCCGGTCTCTTCACCCCAAAATCCGTGCTCACTCCGACCTTGCTCGCCGAACTGCAACCCGACCTCGCCACCGGCCACGCCTGCCTCATCATCGGCTACAACCGGACGACGAACGAGATCGCTATCTCCGACTCTTGGGGCCCTCGTTTTCAAGAACGCTGGGTGCCGGTCGCCGCCGCTCAAAAAATCACTCAGGACCAATACTGGGTGCTCGCTTGGTAGGCACTCCGCCGCCCCGTCGGTCGATTGCCTCGTCAGCAATGCTTGTGATCACGTGATTCCTGCGCACCGAAATCGCGCCCCGACGTCATCTCGAACGGCACCGCCGAAACATCCTCCTCGGTTGATTCCTTCTTGGACGGCGTCGAAGTGCGCGGCAGCGATTCTCGGATAAGTCCGCGCAACCGACTCGTGGAAACACGAAAACAAAGCGTCCGCCGCAAAAAACCCCGATTGGCCGGATGCTCATTGAACCGAGCCGCTTCCGTCCCGAAATCCCGAATACGGGTAAGCCGTTCCACACTGTAAATCAGATCAAAATCCGCCACGAAATAGTTTGGGTGCACCATCGGCAGCAACCATTTCAGCAAATGCGTCCTGCGGTATAGGGCCCGCTTAAACACCGCGCGCATAAACTTCTCCGGCGGTATATCGTGTTTCGCACAAAAACACTCTGCAAAGGTAGGATTACTCATTCTGGGGTATAGGGTATACACACTATCTGGATAAAATACCCCCCCACCGCCATCCCTTCGTTCGCATATAAAATGCACTTACTCGCAATGCGCATATTATCAATATATTTACAAATCCGATTATTTTCATCCGAGTCAGTTCTATTCACGCCAATCGAGGTTCGGTCCTCAAAATAAACCGATGCAGTCCGGTTCACCACCCTGCCGTTACGTGACCCACGCCGGGATCCTTCGGCCACCAGCCTGTTCCCAACCACTTGGCACGATGCCAGACTCCTCCACCTAAACGTCACCTCCCGTCCTAATTTTGTCATTTGCCAAGACCCTTTCCCGCTCTACCGTCTTCACCCTTCATGCTTTCCATTCTCTTCAAGCGCTTTGCCGGTCGTCATTATCGCAAGTTTCTCGAAAAGGCCCGCCCTCTGGTCGCGCGCATCAATGAATTCGAGCTTTCCTGCCAAAAGCTCACCGATGAACAGCTTCGCGCCAAGACCGACGAATTTCGCGCCCGCATAAAAGCCGGCGAGTCGCTCGACCAAATTTTGCCAGAGGCCTTCGCCACCGTCAAAAACGCCGCCCGCCGCCTCGTCGGCACCCGCGCCTTGGTCTGCGGACACGAGCTCGAATGGAACATGGTCCACTTCGACGTCCAGTTGATCGGCGGCTACGCCATCCACTCCGGCAAGATCGCCGAAATGGCCACTGGCGAGGGCAAGACGCTCGTATCCACCCTGCCCCTCTACCTCAACGCCCTCACCGGCCGGAACACCCAGCTCGTCACCGTCAACGACTACCTCGCCCGACGCGACTCCGAGTGGATGGGCCACCTCTTCGGCTTCCTCGGTCTCACCACCGGCTGTATCCAACAACAGATGCCGTCCGACCTCCGCCGCGAGATGTATGGCCGTGACATCACCTACGGCACCGCCTCCGAATTCGGCTTCGACTACCTGCGCGACAACGGCATGGCCACCCGCAAGGAAGACCAAGTCCAGCGCGACTACTGGTTCTGCATCGTGGACGAAATCGACTCCATCCTCGTCGACGAAGCCCGCACCCCGCTCATCATTTCCGGCCCGGCCCCCATCGAGCGCGAACAGCCCTTCACCCGCCTCAAGCCCGGCATCGAGTCCCTCGTCAACGAGCAGATCCGCCTCTGCAACCGTTTCGCCAACGACGCCAAGGCCGTCCTCGAAAAACCCGACGTCACCGCCGACGAACGCAAGGCCGCCGCCCTCAAACTCCTTCAGGTCAAGATCGGCCACCCGAAGAACAAGCAGCTCCTCCGTCTCATGGAGACCCCCGAGTGGCGCAAACTTCTCGACAAGACCGAGACCGACATGAACAGCGATTTCCAGAAGACGGAACTCTACCGTCTCAAGGAAGAACTGCTCTACTCGATCGACGAGCGCCAGCACCAGGCCGACTTGAGCGAGCTCGGCCGCACCCGTCTGCGCCCCGACAATCCCGACGCCTTCGTGCTCCCCGACCTCGCCACCGAGTTCAGCGAACTCGAGCGCCGCGCCGACCTTTCGATCGAGCAGCGCGAGGAGATCAAGCTCAAGTCCCAGAACAATTACTCCGAGGTCTCGGAGCAGATCCACGCCATCTCCCAACTCCTCCGCGCCTACTCCCTCTACGAAAAGGACGTCGAATACGTCGTCGCCGAGGGCAAGGTCATGATCGTCGATGAAAACACCGGCCGCGTCATGCCGGGCCGCCGCTGGTCCGACGGCCTCCACCAGGCCGTCGAGGCCAAGGAAAACGTCAACATCGAGCGCGAGACCCGCACCTATGCGACGATCACGATCCAGAACTATTTCCGTCTCTACGAAAAACTCGCCGGCATGACCGGCACCGCCGAGACCGAGGCGATGGAGTTTAACGACATCTACAAACTCTCCGTGCAGGTCATCCCGACCAACCAGCCCTGCATCCGCATCGACCGCAACGACTCCATCTTCAAGACCCGCCGCGACAAGTTCAACGCGGTCGTCTCCGAAATCGAGGCCGCCAACAAGCGGGGCCAGCCCGTCCTCGTCGGCACCGTCTCCGTCGAGTCCTCCGAAGTCCTCTCCCGCATGCTCAAGCGTGCCGGAGTCATCCACACCGTGCTCAACGCCAAGTATCACGAGCAAGAGGCCGAGATCATCACCCGCGCCGGCCAGCGAGGCGGCGTCACCATCGCCACCAACATGGCGGGCCGCGGCACCGACATCAAACTCGGCGAAGGCGTCCGTGAGATCGGCGGCCTCTACGTCATCGGCACCGAGCGCCACGAATCCCGCCGCATCGACCGCCAGTTGCGCGGACGTTGCTCGCGCCAGGGCGACCCCGGCCTCACCAAGTTCTTCCTCTCGCTCGAGGACAACCTCATGCGTCTTTTCCTCCAGGGCAACCTGGCCTCACGCCTCATGGAAGGCTCGATGAAAGACGGCGAAGAGCTTGAGCACCCGTGGCTCAACCGCTCCATCGAGAGCGCCCAGAAAAAGGTCGAGCAGCAGAACTTCTCCCAGCGCAAGCGCCTGCTCCAATACGACGACGTGCTCAACCAGCAGCGCGAGGTAGTCTACGGCATCCGCAACGCCGCCATTCACGCCGACCGTCCGAAGGACATCATCCTCGAGCAGGTCGCCGAGGAAGTGGACAGCCGCCTTGAAAACGCCGGTATCACCGGTCGCAGCGGTGCCACCCAGGCCGCCATCGAAAGCTTCGTCGGTTGGGTCAACGCCACCTTCCCCGTCGGCCTCAAGGTCGAAGACCTCGTCGGCGACAACATCGAGGCGCTCACCACACTCGTCGTCGACCGCGTCCGCAAGGCCTACGAAGTAAAGGAATCCGTCGAGATCCCCGAAGCCCTCGGCTCGCTCGAACGCTACGTCATCATCAACGCGATCGACCACCACTGGCAGGAGCACCTCACCGAGATGGAAGAACTGCGCCGGGCCATCGGCCTGCGCAGCTACGGCCAGACCGACCCGCTCGTCGCCTACAAGGGTGAGGCCTTCAAATATTTCGGGGAGATGATGGGCCACATCCGTCTCCAGATCTGCACCGGCCTGTTCCGCAACGCATCGAACCTCGACGTGTTCGAAAACATGCTCGCGCTCCTCAGCCGCAGTGCGAAGGCCCAGGGGCCGGACAACACGCCGATCGCGGCTGCACCCCAGATCACCACCAGCGGCGGCCCGATCCCCGAAGCCGCCCCGGCCAAGGAAATCGAACTCCCCAAGGTGACCATCCGCCGCGACACCCCGAAGGTCGGCCGCAACGATCCATGTCCCTGCGGCAGCGGCAAAAAATACAAGAACTGCCACGGGCAATAATCCGCCCCTCGCCTGTTCCCTCCCGGCCGACCGCCTGCAAGCGGCCGGCCTTTTTTTAACCAAATCGTTCCTCCGATCCCTCCCGACTGCGCTGAAACCGTCAATCAGCCGCCGTTTCCCCCGGCACCCATCCCCCCCTCGATCTGCACCAGTTTCGGAGTCGCCGACAACCCGAGTTCATTTACGTTTATCTATCCTGCCAGCAGGTCGATGAGCGCCGCGCCGGTGCGCTCCCAATTTTGTCGAATCCCGGCGACTGCCCCCAGATGGCTGCGGTCCAAATCGAGACTCGCGTAGGCGATTTCCTCCGGCACGGACACTCCCCCCGGCGAAGCAGCTCCAATCCCGGACATGGGAAACTCCCGATGATCGCATCAGGCTGCGCTCGCCGCACCCAGTCCATGAATCCATCATCCTCATGGTAACCTGTATGAAAATGAACCGGCAACATCCGTCCTCCGTGGACTTGCTGCGTCACCAAAAACCCGCCCTCCAATAATAATGGTGAACCTGCTCGTCATCATGCCGGGTAATGGCGAGTCCGATACGACGGCACCCCAAGGCTCTCAAGTTCACGGTTACAGGTGATCGCGCCCTCGATATGATGATGACAGGCCTGATGAATGCGCTGCCCTAGCATGCTGTAGCCCAGGGCAACCAACGGTAGATGATCCCAATCGAGTGCCAGTCCCGGCACCAACTCCGGCATCGCCAGCATGAAGGCTCCCCGCACCGCATCGAAATCGGCAAACCCGCCCTCGCCGGACTGCCTGCCACCTTCGCCGAAAAAAACACCGACGCCGACACGCTCACGCTCGTCCTCGAAGACACCCTCCTCAGCCTGCGCGTGGCGTTGCGCTACACGGCCTTCGCTCAACACCCGGTCGTCACCCGGTCCGCGCGCATCGTGAACACCGGCACCGCGACCCTCGAGCTGCGGAGAACCCTCTCCGCGTCCCTCGATTTCAATTCATCCTTCGCCGACCACACATTCATCCAGCTCTCCGGCGCTTGGGCCCGCAAACGCGACACCGTTGCCTCCCCACTCCACCCCGGCGTGCAATCCACCGAGAGTCGCCGCGGCACAAGCAGCCAGCAGCACAACCCGTTCTTCGCCCTCGCCGAACTCGGCACCAACGAAGACCACGGCTCTGTTTACGGATTCAACCTCGTTTATAGCGGCAACTTTCTCGCCCAGGTCGAACTGGACCCGTTCTCCTGCGCCCGCGCCCAGCTCGGCATCAACCCCTTCGACTTCGCGTGGCAACTTGCCCCCGGCGATTCGTTCCAGACGCCCGAAGCCGTCCTCGTGTTTTCATCCGAAGGCCTCGGCGGCATGTCCCGCGCCCTCCACCGCTTCTACCGCCAGCACCTGCTGCCCGTCGCCTGGCGCGAGAAAACGCGGCCCATCCTCGTCAACAACTGGGAGGCCACCTATTTCAACTTCAACGCAGACAAACTGGAATCCATCGCCACCGCCGGCGCTGAACTCGGCGTGGAACTCTTCGTCCTCGACGACGGTTGGTTCGGCAAACGCGACGATGATTGCTCCTCGCTCGGCGACTGGGTCGTTGACCGCAAAAAACTCCCCGGCGGCCTCGACGACCTCGCCCGGCGCATCAAGGCCAAAGGCGTCGAGTTCGGTCTCTGGTTCGAACCCGAGATGATCTCGGTCGACAGTGATCTCTACCGCGCCCACCCCGACTGGTGTATCCACGTGCCCGATCGTCCCCGCACCGAAGGACGCCAGCAACTCATCCTCGATTTTTCCCGAACCGAAGTGCGCGAAGAGATCTACACTCGCATCTCCAAAATCCTCCGTGAAACCCCCATTACTTACGTGAAATGGGACATGAACCGCCACTTCACCGAAGTCGGTTCCGCCGCACTCCCTCCTTCACGCCAACAGGAGACCGCGCACCGTTACGTGCTCGGCCTCTACGACATCATGGGGCGCTTCACCCGCGAGTTCCCGCACATCCTCTTCGAAGGCTGCTCCGGCGGCGGCGGACGCTTCGACCCCGGCATCCTCGCCTACATGCCGCAGATATGGACGAGCGACGACTCCGACGCCATCGCCCGACTGCGCATCCAATACGGCACCAGCCTTGCCTATCCCTTTAGCACAATGGCCGCGCACGTCTCCGCCGTGCCCAATCACCAAGTCGGCCGGACCACCCCCTTCCGCACCCGCGGCGACGTCGCCTTCACCGGTGCCTTCGGCTACGAACTCGACCTCGCCGCCCTCCCCGACGACGAAAAAACCGAGGTCAAACGCCAGACGGCCTTCTACAAACAAATCCGCCCGCTCCTCCTCACCGGCGACCTTTATCGCCTCAAGAACCCCTACGCCTCACAGGAAACCGCCTGGATGATCGTAGCCCCCGACGCTGCCGAAGCGCTCGTGACGCACGTAACTACCCTCGCCGAGCCCAACGCCCCTTACCGCAGCCTCAAGCTGCGCGGACTCGATCCCCAAAAAACCTACCGCGTCGTCATCGACGGCACCGAAACCCTCATGTCAGCCGGCGTGCTCATGCACATCGGACTTCCCGTGCCAGCCGCCGCAGCCGACTTCACCAGCTGCCAATGGCACCTCAACACCCTCTGATCCTGCCACCCCTTCGACGGCCCGCCACAAGCGCAACCACATCCAAGTCGTCTACGCCAACCGCGCCAAGGACGCCGACCTCTGCTACACCAAGGCCGACGGCTCCGCCTTCTAAGCCGCGCCGCCAGTTCCGCCTTCCCTACGAAGACCGCGTCTTAACCGACGCGGTCTTTTTTCATGTGCCTGCCCGTGTGACCAAGAAGTTGGAGCGGCTTCAATACGGCTTGCGCTCTTGCACCCTGCCTGGGTCGTTATCGAGGGCTATTTTCGGGCGCGCACGAGCTCCAGCTTCAGGTCGTCGAACGACACCCGGCGGAATTTATTTCCGGTATCGCTCAGATCACGCAATGAGAAATTGGGGGTCTTGCCTTCCGTGCTCTTGAACGGAATCGCCAGACTTCCCGCATCGGTCTTCTGCTGAACACCGTTGACGAATAACGTGTAGGTGTTGGCGGCGTAATCGATCTGACCGGACACCGTAAACATCACGCCTTTCTTGGCGTAAAAGGTCGTGCCGTCCTTCGCCACTGCTGCGATCGTTTTAGTTTCGTCGGAGTAGTTGAAACGACCGCTGTCCAGGAATTCGAATGCCGTCACCGGATGACCGCTGGTATCTTCGCCAAAACGGGGGCGAACCAATACTCCGGTATCTCGGGTGTGGGGAAACGGTTCATCGTCGATCCGCAGGTTGAAACTGTAGGCCAACACGCTGCTTTCGGGGTCAAAGACATCGCCGAGATCATCACCGGACGGCAAGAACCGGAAAAAAGCACCTCCTTCGTGCTGGGTGTCGAACGTCTGCAAATATTGCCCGCGGGCGTCTTTCACCACCCGGACCATGTCGGTCCCGGGAGTTGTGCTGCTATACCATTTGGTCGCTCCCGCTTTGAATGGCTGGCCACCGAGATTTCCATTTGAAAACGGCGTGCCTCCGGAAATGGAATAACCTTCAGTCGCTTCGAATTTGATTTCGATACCGCGGACAACCGTGGTTTGCGCACAGGCCAGACCGAGCAGGGGAATGAGGTAGTGGTGTAGTTTCATGATAAAATAATCAAAGTTGGGTGAACGTTATGCGGTGATTGAGGCTGGCCCGCGTGAGTGCAGGTCCGACTGCCAGCGCGAGGCGAACTTGCAGGAGGGGATAAGGACAAAACGAATTCTCGCCGCCGGGACGTCCAAGGGTCGTCGGCAGTGCCCGCACTTCCGCCTGGCGTGCTCCGCCATCCGAGTCGGTGGTCGCAAGCGTGACCGTCACCACCGTGCCGTCTTTGCGCCAGCGCAGCGCCTCGGGCCAGCCGGATTGAGCAGGTCCGACACTTAACGACGTCCATGCGCCATCACGTTTCACTTCGGGTTCCAGCGTGGCCGGGACCGTGAGAACAAAATTCGCGGTGCGCACATAGAAACCACGCGGGCAACCAAAGCCCCACGTCGTGTCGATCTCCGCAGGCGAAAAAACCTGTTGCACAAAAAATCGCAGCTCTTGGCGGCGTAGTTTTTTGGCCCAGGAGAGTTCAAGCGGGGCGGCCCCGATCATACCATTCACCGGTTCCTGATACGCCTCAAAGCTGTCCTGCGTGAGCAGGCGGCCATCCGAGGTTTTCACCGTCATCGTCGTCTCGTCTTCAAACGAACTGCCGGCGCTGCGGTGCAGGTTGCCATTCACATCAACCAGTTCGACATGCCAAAGGCTTTCGGGGTCGTTGGATGTCGCGTAGAGCAAAGTCTCGCCGGCAAACAAGGTCGCGAGCACCGCACCACCGTGGATGCAGCCGAGATTCGGGTCACCGTAATGCCGTGCAACCGGAACACCGCAAAGCGAGGTCGTGCCGACAAAACTCGTTTCGTAAACCGGCGTGCTCACTCGCACCCAGTTTTGCCACCACGCATAACTGAACATCGGCGGCGGCTCGACCGGAGCCACGGCTTCGATTCCGTATTCGTGCAGGCCACGGGCGAGTTGGGCGTAAAACCGCGAGGCCAGCAGCGATGGAAATTGTTTCTCGATGGTGATGTTGTGCCCGTAGGCACATTGCGCGAGGAGTCCGTTTTTCCCGAAATCAGGGGCACGGCGAATGAAGTCCACATAGCGCCCCACATACCACCGAAACCACGACTTCTCTTCGGTTGAAAGCCCGACGATATCCGCCGCTCCAATCGCTTCCAACGGCACCGACTCGACCAAACAGCCGCTATACCAGGCGCGATGAATCCCATAGCCGTCCACATCGCTCGACGTGTGGCCCGCGCGCGAAATATTGCGCATCAAACCGCGCAGAAATTTACGACAGAACGTATCCCAGACCGGATTGCGTTCGAACACGCCGTCGCGCAGCCCGTGCAGATACACGAACACGAATCCCTGCGGCTCCGTGCAGTAATAGACCGGCGTGTGCGTGTTGGTCGCATACTCCGTGGTCGTCCCTGAGGTGCAGGTGTAGTTCCAGGTGAAATCCGGATGAAGGCTCGGCTGGATCAACGCGCCCGACAGCGCAATCGGGTTTTGGTAGGCATTGATGCCGTTTGCCCAAAGCGTGAGACAGGCCTTCCGGTATTTTTCATCTCCAGTGACTCGCCAGGCCCAGTAGTAGGCGCGCAGCTCGAAACGCATCTGCTGGGTGCGACCGGAAATGCCGTCCGGCACACGCACCACATGATGTTTCTCCACGATGCGCACCAAGGCGCCTTTCGCCTCATCGACCGCCACCGTGTCCCAACCCAACTTGGCGGCATAATAACAAAACGTGCCGAGTCCGTCCGCGACATGGCAGGCGTTGGCCGGATGATCGCTGATGTTTCCCGCCGACTCCAGCAGCAGGCCGTCTTCGAGCACGCACCGCGACAGATGGCGCGCCACCTTCTCCGCACGAGATTGGTGCATCCCATCCGCACCCGGCTGCATCGCACCATAGACATGGTAAAGCAGCATATACTGCAAAAGTCCGGGCACGGCAGCCAAGCCGGAGGTCGGTTCGCGATAGTAACCACCCTCGGGTTCCCAGCACTGCTCAAGCATGCGCCTGAATCCGGCATTATCGAGAAATGCACTCAACCCGTCGGAGGACTGTGAGGAAGGTTTCATTTAATAGGCTGCGTAAAGAAGTGCTTCAGGCCGTGGTGCGTGTCGTAGCAGATTTCCAAACTTGACCCGGGCTGTGGGATCTTGAGCAGCTTCAACTCATAGACGGCTCCCGGTGCGATCTCCGCCGCGACGTCCGCCAGCGGCACGTCCAATCCCTCGGGCGAGACAACCATGAAAGTGACGTCGCGCATCGGTGCCTCACTCTTGTTTTTGAAGAACACTTTTCCGTCCTTGTTCGCGATGGCGAAGGGCATGAAGAGCTCCCGCAAGAACGCACGGCCCCGGTCATCCTCGAGCTCACCGTGCCAGGCAAAAATGAAACCGCCCGCCGAACCGGGAGTTCCCGAAATGATTTTCCACAGTCCGCGCATTTCATTTTCCCACGCATCGAAGCGACCTTCGCGATCGGGTTTACCCTTATAGGTGCCCCACTCCGTGAAAATCACCGGCCGGTCTCCGGCCTTCGCGAAGATCTCAGGCAAATCCGCAGCAAAAGCCTCGGGCAGCTGATAAATGTTCCATCCGACGACGTCCTGCCCGTTGAAGAAAAACCAGTTCTTCTTCAACTCATCGAGATTCGCATACGTCACCCTACGGCGGTAGGGATCGTTGTCCTTGAACGCGACCTGGACGCCGTCGAGGTAGGTTTCAAGGATCGCCCGGTCATCGTAGCCAGGCGTGTGGTGCAACTCGTTGCCGCCATTCCACAGAAGAATGTTCGCGTGATCGCGCACCAACAGCGCCAGCGAGCTTTGCCGGTCCCAAGCCATGCGCATATCCGGCGAAACCAACTGGCCGAATATGCCGATTCCCCAATCCGTCGAAGCCGCGCCCGTGGTCGGCATCACCATAAAGCCGGCGGCCTGCGCCGCATCCATCTGCCAGGTTTCGGCTCCCTCGATGCGCAGCGTGTTCAGCCCGAGCTGCTGATAAAAACGCAGTGTGCGGAAAAACTCACGCCGAGTCGTGGAGCGGTCGTTATTCCATTCAACCCCCGGTGCGGCGTTGATGCCGCGCACGAAGTAGGGATCGCCGTTCACAAAAAACTCGCGGTCCCGGACCTCCACCACCGTGCCATAAAATGAGATCTCACGTGAATCAATCACCGCACCATCCGGCTGCGACACCGTGAGCGCGGCATGATATTCGGCGAACGACGCCGGGAGCCGGAACTCCGTCGCCCACGTGCCATCGGCCTCCTGCGTCAACGCATGCGTTTCTTCACCGATGCGGATTTTCACCGTGCGACCGGCCGATCCGGACGTGAGAGCACACACAAACCGGTGGATCGCCAAACCATCCGCTCCCACGGCTGCGGCGGGCAGACGCGTCGCACTCGCGATCTGCGGCTGAGGTTGCGCGGCCAGCCAGGCGTTGCCGACCAACCCGAAGACATTGCGCGCGGCACGATCATCCCGATGACGGAAAATCCACCAGCCACGCATCGGGTTGCCATACACCCGCACCGCGAGGGTGTTTTTGCCCGGCTTCAACAAATCACCCACCTCATACGCCAGCGGCCAATGGTATTCGCCCGAGTAAATCGGCAGCACCAAGCGCAACGCGTTTTCGGGCACGGCCGCCGCATCAAACGGAAAGGGAATACCGACACGATCAAAATGCTGCCACGTGATCGCCTTCTTCACGGGCACGCCGAACCGATTGGCATTGCGACTCCCATTCTCGGCCACCCAGTCGTAACGCTTCTCCACGGAAGCCTGCGTGCCAGCCAGCTGACCGTTCACATATATCCGCGCATCTTCGGAGATGTCGTCGAAACGCAAATATACCTTTCCGCCGAGCATCGAGGCCGGCAGCTCGACTTCGCGCCGATACCAGAAATACCCACCGGCTTGATCTTCCACGACCGGCTCGGGAACTGAAACGACGGGCCACTTGGCCGCATCGAATCCTGCGTTGGCATAACTCGTGTCGGCCAGAAACGCGTAGTCCCAGGTTTTCTCTCCGAATGATTGCTTCGACCACTCACCCGCCAACGACTGCCACTGCAAACGGGGATTGCCCGACACCTGCGACCACTCCACCCCTCGGGACCAGTCCTCATAATAAAGGGATTCGGGCGCCTGGAGCTGCTCCTCCGTGGGCCAGGCATACTGGCGTGCATACCACTCGCGCTTTTCCTTGCTCGCTTCCGCGACCGGCGGACAAAGCACGACCTTCGTGATGGCCACCGTCGCATCGCCACGCGCCGCCCCACCCATGTCCTGCAAGAAAAGATAAAGATGGTCTCTCTTGGCCACGGCCCTCTTGGCGGTAATCCCATCGATATAAAAACGGTAGGCCTGCTCGCCCACCCGCAGAATAGCGCCGCCCTCGAGCAACTGCCGAGAAGGCCAGAAGCTGGCCGGGTCAGCCACGAGCGCACTCAACCGCAAGATGGGCTGGTCGGCGCTCAAGGTCACCTCGACGTAGCCTCCGCCAAGGTAGTCCGTCAGATCAACCGCACCGAGGTCGATGTGCACATAGTCATCGGACTGGTTGACGTCCTTGAAATTGAGTTCGAGCGCCTGCGCCGTCACCTGATAGGCGAACGTCTTGTCGCCATGTTGCCGGGCAGGTTTGGCACCCGCCTTCGGCCACAAGGCAACCGACTCCGCACCGCACAGAACGGTCGTGAGGACTGAAGCACCAAGACAAAAAATAGAAACGAAACGAATCATAGAGGTATGGATGGGTAGTGACGCAACGCCTTCAAAGAAGCGCGCATCGTAAAATGAAAGGAGGGGGTGGCCCGAAACTCAGTCGCCGGCCGTCAACGTCCACATGCCCTTGGGTGAGGTCATCGTGCCCGTGCCGATAGTCTCCTCAGGCCGAAGACTCGCGACGTGGCCATCCGCAAAAAGGTAGTTAAACAAACCGGCATGGAGGTTCACCCCGTTACCATTGTTGATTTGGTCCTGAGGCCTGTCGGTGACTGAACACGCAACTGACCCGACCACATTATCCGAGCCGCCCGTTGCCACGGACTGGCTGCGTTCAACGATCAAAATCGTGCGCGGGTATTCCACGACCGCATTTTGCATAACGCCTGGCGTCGGTGCCGTGGATCCGGGAATGGCATTGGACGAAACCCCAAACCCATCTGAACCGCGCACCATAGAATAGGAGCGACGGGCGTTCCCACTGGTCGTCGCCGGAGTCACGTCAGACGGACAAAGAAGAACGGGATACTCACCCTTTACCGAACCGGTGATCGCTCTCCCCAGATAGGCACTGATCTGAATATCCCACGTGCCATTGGATTGGCCGCTGTTACCTGGAGCAGGCACATAATAACCGTAAGGAAACCGGCCTTTATGCTCCCCCGCATACAACTGACACGCCGCCCCGATTTGTCTGAGGTTATTGAGGCAGGTGCTTTTGCGAGCCGAAGCTCGGGCAGCCCCGACCACCGGAATAATAATCGCGGCAAGGATGCCAACAATGGCGATCACCGTCAGCAACTCAACCAACGTAAAACCACGGGACTCGGCTTTCATGGGGTATAGCGAAGGGAGAATACAGGGAGGAGTTAAACCTTACGCGACTTACGCCTCATGACCAGTCCGGCTAGCACTAGTCCGCCCATCAACGCGGCATAGCTCGCAGGCTCCGGAACCGCCGAGGTCGCTGTAAGGGTAAGTGTGAGGGCATTGGCCGTGATGGTGCCATAATCGATTCCAAAGGTGTAGGTGTCCGATCCCAAAGTCGCGACAATGGAAGAGCCTTGGGTGAACGTGCCGATTAAGTTGCTACTGGTGAGCACGGTAAACTGCTGTCCAATGGAGGCTGTGGACCCGAAAGAATCATCGAGTATGAGTGCCAGTGAGCCACCCGTGATCGTGGTCGCGCCAGTCGCCGCCACTTGGGAATAATCCACACCTGCGGTGCCTGCCTGCTTGATGAACACATTGAGCGTGGCACCCGACATATTCAACGTGCTGCCGAAGGTCAGCTTACCGGCGGCGGTGGACGATGCGCCCGGAGTCAGGAACGATCCCGAGGCCAAGGTGGTCGCACCGGAGATGGTGCCGGTGCCGCCCAGCGTGGCGGCGTTGGCAACCGAAACGGCACTGGCAGAAGCAAGTGATCCGTTCACCAGCAGCGTGCCGGCCGAAACCGTCGTGGCACCCGTGTAGGTGTTCGTGCCACCCAGCGTAAGTGTCGCGGAGCCCGTCTTGGTGATCGCGCCGCCCGTGCTCGTAAAGCCGTTCGCGAAGCTCGTGTTGCTGTCGACCTGGAAGATGCGGTTAACGCCGGCCAGACTCGCCGATGTCGTGTTCGTAAAGCTGAGCGCACCCGTGCCTGCCGCGCCGAACGCATACAAGGTCCCTGCCGTCGTTCCGCCAAATGTGCTAATTATGTTAGAAATGCTTCGCGCGTTGGTGTCGGCGCTTTGAAAGACTGGAGCGACTGTGGTCGATGCGCTGTTGAATTGAATTGCGCCGGTGCCCAGCGCCGAGTCATTGCCGATCTGGAGGATTCCTTGGTCCAGACGTGTGCCACCGCTATAGTCGTTGGCGTGGGTGAGAATTAACGTGGAACCCACGGTGCTCTTATACAAACCACCTACTCCGGTAACCAACCCACTGACTGTCGTGGTAGCCGCACCGGTGGCATTGAAGCGAACAAGATTCACATTATTGAGCGTGATCGTGCCACTGAAGGTAGCCGAAGACGTGTTGAGCGCGGTTATGGAAACAAGGCCGGTAGTGCCTGCCTGCACCGTAATGTCATTCGCCAAATTACTATTATTATTCTGCAGGGTCGTCGTCTTGTTACCGGTGGTATCCCCCATCAATATCGTTCCAGTGCCGGCGCCTCCCGCAATATCAACACGGAAAGTTCCTTGCTTGACCGTAGTCCCACCGCTGTAGCTCTGCGCACCATTAATCGAGAATGACCCACTCCCGCTGCTGTCCACCACCACTGAGGTGGCGTGTCCGTTATTGTCCTTTATAATGTCTACATTCTGCACATTCACGCTGCCCGAGCCGGTAGCAGAAACCGTAAGGACAACCGAAGCCGTAGCGGATGTATTCGCTACGCCCGCCGTTGTTCCGACAATCACCGCTTTCGCGGAAGTATTCGTCCACGTCTGAGATTCCATCAACGTAATGGCACTCTTTATGTTTGGGTTCCCAGTGCCAGTAGTCGATGACCACGTGATACCGCCCGCGCCAATCTGAAGACCGCCTCCCTGCAGCACGATAGCATCCCCCGATTGGAAGGTTATCTTATTCACGCTCTGCGTTCCGTTCACCGTGATCGTCGGTGAGCCAGTCGCATCCGCGCCTGCGGAGAAAAAAACGTCATCCGCGCTGGTAGTGGCGGCCGAAAACGTCCCGGAGCCGCCCGCTGAATCCGTATTCCAAAAATTACTGGTCCCCCAAGTGCCAGTCGGCGTCGTGCCCGCGCCTGCGGCAGTCGAATTACTGTCCCAATAAAGAGGCGTAGCCTGGGCCAATGGAAGTGACTGGCTCAGCGCCGCCAAGAGGGCGACACTGGCAAACCGCAGCGACGGTTTCAAGAGTGTGGTTTTGGATTTCATGGGTATTTCGGGGTTTGAAAGTTAACTTAACGAGTCACTGAAAGGAGTTCGGGATTTGAAGACTTTGCCTCCTCGCCATCCGGGTCGTTCCCAATGGAGACAAGCCCACGGACCGATTCGCGCTCGACCAAGTGCCCGCGCACCAGCCGCACCGACGGGTCGCGCTTGAGACCGGGCTCCTCGATATAGTCGAAGAGGTCCATCGCCGCAGCGCGCACGACCGCACTGAAATCGAGATCGAAACTGGTCAGGGTCGGCGACATCGTCGCGCAGAGCATCCCGACATTGTCGAAGCCCACTACGCTGATATTCTGTGGAACCTTAAGACCGCGACGCGCAATCGCATCATACAACCCCCGCGCCATCCAGTCGTTGGCCGTGATAATCGCGGTCGGCTCCGCACCCCGCGTAGCCACCAACAAACGATCCAACACCGCCTCCATATCCGGAGGCGTCTCTTCAGGCACACTGGGATTCTCAACTTGAGATTCCATCACCACCAAAGCCGGATCGAAAGTCCCCTTAAGACGCAGGTAGCTTTCGTAGCCGTGCATACGGGTGATAAACATCGGATGCATCGAGTCCGTGCACACAAACGCGATTCGCCGATGCCCTTTCTTCCAAAGATGATCCGCCACCACCCAGCCCGCCCCTTGATTATCAGGCGCGACCTGTGGAATGTTAACCGCCGGATCATTCACGCTGATCAGGATGACCGGCAAGTGGGCCGGCAGATTTTTAACAAACGACGGCACCCCGCGAGTCGCCTTGACCAGCAGCCCGTCCACTTTCCCTTCGCGCACACAGCGGGGCAGATCCCCACTCGGACTGGCCAGCTCGACCAAGGGGTGAAAACCACTCTCCCGACACGCTTCCTCGATACCCATCGTGTAGGCCGAGATCAGCGGGTGATTCGACCAAGCCGGACCGGCGTCCGCAAAAACCAGCCCGATGTTTCCCGAGCGCGACGAAGACCCATTCTTTCGCGACGCCAGCAAACCCGCCGAATGGTGCTTTTGGTAGCCCAAATCGCTCATCGCCTTCTGCACCTTTGCCAGATTCTCGGGGGCAATATTGGCCGCACCGTTCAAAACCCGACTCACCGTGCCCACCGACACGCCTGCACTACGCGCAACGTCGTTCACGGTCACTGACGGGGCCTTCAATGAATTCATTGAATCGTTTCAATGCAGTTCAGAATCGCTTGTCAACAGTCAAAAAACTGGCCTTTAAACCCAGCCGGAGCCCTTCTTCTTCACCTCATGCCTTCCCCTCCCGACGCTGCGCCCACCGTCCCCCCCATCCCCGTCCACCCCGCCGGCCCTCTCCCCGGTCGCTACCGCCACTACAAAGGCAAGGACTACCTCGTTCTCGGCGTCGCCAAGCACTCCGAAACCGAGGAGGAACTCGTCACCTACCGCCTGCTTTACGGGGATTACGGACTTTGGGTTCGTCCCCGCGCGATGTTTTTGGAAACCATCGAAATCGACGGTCGCATCCAACCACGCTTTGCTTACGTCGGTCCGGCCTGACCGGCTCCGCTCCGCCTCATGACCTACCGCGACCGCTCATTGGATGACGGCGTCACGCTGCCATTGTCCGCTGGGTTACCCCGGTCAGCGCGCAAGGTTTGAAACAGCAGGCGCAAGTCCGTGCGGCCTCCGATGAGAAACCAGATCACCGTGCCGACCGCCGCGATCATCGAGATGCCCACGGTAAAATCCCACCAGCCCCGCCACCACTCCAGGGTGAGCCCGCCGCTCAGACCGATGATCGTAACCACCACGAACACCGCGGTGAAAAACGCCGTCCAGATGATCTTGAGTCCGAACGTCCACCGGTCCTCACGCGTGAATGTTTCCTTCGGCGCAAGCGACTTGGCCGGCTCCGTTAGATCCACGGGAACCTCTCCCGAGCGCCCGAGCAACCGGTCGAGGTCAAACTCGCGTCCGCGGCAAGTTCCCAGCGAAACCAAGACAAAGGCGAGGATCGAACACACGTAGGCGATCATCGCCAACCATGCGCCGTTCAGCGGCATCTTCGGCGCCAGTGCCGCCAGCTCCGGCACATTCGTCCATATCGTCTGCAGGCCCACGCCGGTCGTGGCCACCAACGCGCCCGTGATCATCGCCGCCCACGCGCCCTGCGTCGTCGCCTTGCGCCAATACAGGCCGCCGATGATCACCGAACCCGAACCGCCAAGGTAGATCGTGCCCGTGATCAAAAAATACATGAAAATGTGGTCGTGCAGCGGAAAAAATGCG
Source organism: Opitutaceae bacterium (assembly GCA_041671745.1). Taxonomy (GTDB): domain Bacteria; phylum Verrucomicrobiota; class Verrucomicrobiia; order Opitutales; family Opitutaceae; genus Rariglobus. The sequence continues at coordinate 40,186 of JBAZBC010000022.1, forward strand.
CTCCACAGAAAGGTGAAACTCGCCACGAAAACCACCGCCAACCGCAGGCAACGCATCTGCCCCTCGGGCGAGAATGGCTTTTTGCGCAGCGGCAACACCACGTCCTGCACAAAAATACTGCCCCATGAATGCAACTGGCTCGTGTCCGTGCCGATCGATCCGCCGATCACCGCCGCGATGAAGAGCCCGATCAATCCCGTGGGCAAAATCACCGCCAACGCGATCGGCACCGTCATCTGGCTGCGCATCTGCGCATCGGGAATCGCCGCGATCTTCGCCTGCGCCATCTCACCGAGCACGTGCAGCGAAGGATGGTGGAAAATGGCGTAGGCGCAGATCGGGATGATCAGTGGCACGATGTAGAGGATGCCCGCGCGCCACTCTCCCAGCACGCTCGCCATACGCGCCTCGTGCGGCGAACGCGCCGCCGCATTGAACCCCTGCGAGCTTTGCCACCCGAGGCAGTTGTAGAAGGCCTTGAAAGCAAATATGAAAAAGAACCAGATATTGAAATCCGTGATGGCCTGCTGGTCGAAGGGATCGAGCAGCGACGAGCCGGGATCGGTCATCGCCACGCTCGCCATCACCACCGACCAGTCGAAGCGCACGAGCAGGTAGAGCGCGATCGCCACGTAAACCGCCACCATGAACATGCCCTGCAAATAATCCGTGACGATACACGTGATCATGCCGCCGTAGAGCGTGATCAGCACCGGCACCACCAGCATCGGCAACATCACCAAGACACGCGTGTCCACGGCCAGACCCAGCACCGCCACGTGTGAAGGCAGGTTGGCGAGTTGCACCAGCACGTTTGCCACGATGCCGGGAAACACCCCATAGTTGAGCAGGCCCGCCACGAAGCCGAGCATGCCGGCAAACACACGGAAGCTGCGGTTGTAGCGCATCTCAAAAAACTGGGCCAGGGTCAGCGCACGCGTCGCCCGGTAGCGATACACCACCCAGCCGCTCATCGCCACCACCAGACCCACCGGCGCGAGCATGAAACCCCACCACATCGCCGCGAAACCCGCTTGGTAAAACTTCTCGAAGTTCGCGACCATCGAGGTGACTCCAAACGTGCCCATGCCCTGCCCCACCGCGATCAGGTAGCGTCCCGCGCACCGGTTCGCCACGAGGAAGTCGGCCACGGTGCGCGTGTATTTTTTCAGAAAGAGCGCCACCACCAGCAGCGTGCCGACAAAGCTGGCGATGATGATCCAATCCAGAGGACGTATGTTCATGCGAAAGAGAAAACCGCTTCAGGTGCGGGGCGTGCCGGTCAGTTCAAACCAAGGGGTGAGCGTGCGCTTTCCCTCCTTGCCCGTGAGCTGCACCCGGAAGCGCACCGTGCGCTCCAGCGCGAGGCCGGGCAGGGAAAATTCATAGGGATAGGCATCGAGCGAAAGACCGGCCTTGGCGTCGCCTTCGACTTCAAGCGCCGCCGTCCCGGAATCGGGGCGTGCACTCAGCGCCACGTAAACCGTGTCGCGACCGAACGGCGAACGCACGCGGTAGCCACGCAGCTCGCCCCAGCCGTCATCGAGCGACGCACTCACCGGTTTCGCCGTGACCGGCGTCTGCCTGGGCCAAACGTCCTCCGGCTTGGTGGCGAAACTCAGCACCGCGAACGCGCCTTTTTCGAGCGGCAGTGAAAACGTCCCGTCGGGCGAAACGGGCAGCACGCGATCCCCGGTGGCCGTGCGCAACCGGGGCGTCGCGTCCGGAGAGATGCCGAGCGCCGCGTAGTCGAGCTCCACCGGCGCAACCGTCGCGCCTTGAGCCTGGTTCATCAGCACGAGGTGAAATTGCTCGCGGCTGCGTGCAGCGAGGTAATCCACCTTCGGCGTGGCAACGCGGAACTTTGTCCGATCAAGCCAAGGCCAACACTCCGCGTCGTCGAAGACGCGGCCGGGTTTACCACCGTAGATCCGCGACGAGAACCACACGTAGCCCTGTTGTTTACTGTAGGGAAAACGCACCGCGCCCTTCGTGCGCATCTCGGCATCGGTGAAGAGATAGTCCACCAGCATCGCCAGATGCACCGGCACGTGATGCCAGTAAAGATAGGTGAGGTCCGGACCTTTGCCCGGGTAGTCCCTGTCCAGGGCCAGATCAAGATAGTCGGAAAGATAGTAGCCGGGATAACTCGCACCGCGACCGATGACCGCATTGCGCGCAAAGGTGCGCCAGTAATCATCGCCCGTGGCGCCAGCGAGCCGGAGGAGATTCGCCGCCCAGACGGTGAGCTGGATATTGCTCATCCGCGAAGCCGCGCTGATATACGAGATCGGCTGTTCCACCCCGAGCCCGACCACGGACACCTGCCAGGCAGGCACCTTCTTCTCGGGGATCTTGAATTCCCCGTGCACCAGTGACTCCCCGTGGGCCAGGCCGGAAAAATCCTGCCAGCCTAGACGGAAGCGATCCTGATCTTTCCACCAGACAAGATAGGAGCCTTCGCTCCGCCCGCCCGGATAGAGCGTGGTGTCGCCGGGTGCCACCGGCGGCGTCACCCACTGGCCCGCCACCGTCTGATTGGCGAAGCCTTTGGCCGCGTCGAGATAGCGCGCATCGGAGGTCAGCTCATACAGGTCGAGCAGATCCCACCAGTAGGGATAAAACGCGACGTTGTAGAAAGGCTGTATGCCGCGCGTGGTTGTCTGGTTGAGTGTGCCAACGCGCTCAAGCCAGCCGTTGGCCTCAAAGCAAATCTTGGCCAGCAGCGCCGCGTCCGGTTGTAGCCGGTAAAGCGCGAGCATCCCCGACCAATCGGGCTCGGCGCTGTTGTTACGCGGCTTGAGCGGCGTGCCCTTGCGCGACGCTTTTTCGCGCAACCACGGGTTCAGCCCGCCGGTGAGATCGTCGAAGCCCTGCCAGATCGCGGAGCCGTAAAAGACGTTGTCGAACGCGATCTTCGCGGTGGCCTCGGTGACGTAGAGATTCTTTTCGGCCGAAAGCGCGAAGTGCGCGCCCGGGCGGCTGAGCAGATATTCCATCGCCGGCTCGGCACGCTGACGGAAAAACGCCTCGTCGCGCGTCAGCCGCGCGGCGGAGAGATACATGAGCGGCGCCGCGTGCGTCACCGTGCTCGGGCTCTCGATGTTGGCCGGCCCCTTCAGGCGCGCATTCCAACCGGACGCCGCGTCGTCGCGCATCAGGTCGATGATGTTGAGCGCCTGCTCGGTGAGCGAAGCGGTCACCGGCTCACGGTAGTCGCGCAAACCATACAGCTCGCGGTCGGCCGCACGCATCACCCGGTCCCAGGGCAGCGGCGCGATCCCCACCCACCAGCTGGCGCTCAATTTCTCTCCACGCGCCAGACGCGAACCGGCCCCGCCAAGGATGGGCGTAAAAATGAAGGGCCGCGCCTCGCCCGACGGGTCAACCAGGGAGAAACCGTAGGTGGCGTTGCTTCGCGTGGCCCACTCCTGCGTCAGCCCCGCAGGATCGGCGAACACGCCGGCAGTCAGCCCGCCGCCCGTTTCCACCAGTGCGAAGGGATGCGGTGTCTCCGACGAGGTGATCATCTGCGGTGAGTCGGGCAGGCGTTGGAACTGATACAGTGGCGGCAGCTGAACCGCCGTGACCTGCCCGCGCGCGACCGGACGTCCCGTGCCGAAAGCGAACGAATAACAACCCGCTTCGGGGGTTTTCATGCTCACCTCCATGCGCGCCGAAAAACCCCGCGCCGGCAGCCGCCAGATCGCACGCGCCTCCAGCCCGTCATCGCCGCGGTAAACCAGTTCCGCCGCATCCTTGCCGAGCGGGCGTGCCGCGACCGGATGCAGGCGTCCGACCGAGCCCGCCACGAACGGATCGCGCGCGTCGGCCGGACGCCGGAGCCGGCGTCCGGCGAGCAACCACTCCGTCTGCGCGTCGGTCTGCCAGCTCGGAAAATAAGCGTCGAACGAAACGCCCGGATCCGTCCGGCGGATCACCAGCAACTCCTCGGCCCCCGCATCGGCAAGGGATGCACCGGTGAGCGTGGAGGTATCCGCAAACACCACCTCGCGCACCACCCGTTCCTTCCCGTCCGGCGTGCGCGCGGCACGAAAACGGATCGTCACGTCGGCGTTGGCCAGCTCGGCCAGGGGGGCGATCCCCGCAGTCGTGCGGATATCCCCGGAGCCCGTCTTCACTCGCTCGGGTTGCACCACCGCGGTCGTAAAAACATCCAGTGCCGCCCGCGACCGGGTGTTGGGATCGAAGTCCGAGCGAGTCACGATAATCGCATCCAGACGCGCGTAAAACCTGGCCGTGTCCACGATCTCCAGCAGATGCAGCCCCTCGTCGAGTTTTGCTTCGCCAACCTGTTCCCAATACCAGCCCTCTCGCCCGTGCGTGCCCGACTCCCGGGCGACGGGCGTCTCGTCGATCTTCAAGAGCAACCGCCGCGAGCCCGGCTGGCTGGCGGGGAAATCCTGTGTGCGCGTCCACACGTGATAGGTCCCCGGTTCCTGGATACGAAACCCGGCGAACGCCGTCGCCGCCATGTTGCTCGACTGGATTTGAATGCCCGTGCGCTGCCACGGTCCCAGCGCCACGAAAGTCTCCGGCTCGATCAACAGCGTGTCCGCCGGCGTGGGCACGGCGGCGAAAACACACGAGGCCCGACCGGCAATCGACAGCACCAGGCAGGTGAGTAAAAGGACGCGCCGGCGACGGATCCGCGCAAAAAAAAGCATAAATGACATGAGGGATAGGTAAGGGAGAAACGATCCACGGACCTAGCGACGCAGGCCGGTCCAGAACGGCTCGGTGACGTAGGCCCCCGGATTGGCGATGGTGGTGGTGATCGTCATCGCGGCAGCATGCCCGTCCACATAGACCACATTGAGTCGTTTGTTGTGACGCGGATTGAGCGTCGCCGCGTTGAGTCCGCTGGATCCCAGCACATCGCCAAAGAGCGCACCTTGCGAGGGCTCCGTGATCGCCGAGTAGGTGACAATTTTATTGTTCGATGCATCGACCGGAGAACCGGGTGCCAGATACTGATTGATGCCATAGCTGCGCTTGACGGTGGAGGTATCCTCAGAGGCCTTGGGACATTCAAATACCGAACCCGCGAGCGACGCCGGCAGATCGTTACCCGAGACACTGATCTGGCTGGCACTCGAACCGCTATGGGCATACGGCCAGAGCAAGCTATTGAACCGGTAGTCGAGCGGCATCAGCCGGCCCTTGTTGTCGGCGGCGTAGAGCTGTGTGGCCAGACTCAGCTGCCGCAGATTGCCCAGGCACTGCGTGGCTTTGGCAGAATCACGCGCTCGACCGACCACGGGGATGATGATGGCCGCGAGGATGCCGACGATGGCAATGACGGTGAGCAACTCGACCAGGGTAAACCCGCCGCGCGAGGGATCGCGACGAAAGGGGCGAAACGGGGTATGCATGACGGGGTGGGGAAATGCGCGCCGGATATCGCTGCTCACGACATCAGGACAAGGCGCGGGTGGATACAATAAGGGGAAATGCGTTCAACGCGAACGACGACGCAGGCAGACTCCACCCGCCAGCACCACCGAACCCATCAACAGGGCGACGGTGGAGGGTTCGGGAATGGAGGCCGCCGTGTAATCAATGATCAGCTGGGGCGCGGACGAGCCCTCCTTGCTGTAGAACTTGACGAGCTCGCGCCCCGCATTCGTCTCGTTCGCGTCCTTTAGCAGAAACGCGATCGAATTGGATCCATCCGCCGCACTCTGCACCGCCGACACAAAGTCGCTGGAGGACGCCCAGGTCTGGTCGAGCGGCAAAGTAAGCGACGCCTGCGAAGGCCGGACACTGACCGAGACACTCGAAAGCACTGCGGAGTCAAACGTTCCGCCCGCCGTGGTCCAGGCGGTCCCGGTAACCCGATTATTCCAAGTCGCCTGATTCTCAACGAACGTCTGCGTCAACAGATGCAGTTCCAGCGTGACGGTTGTGATCAGGCTGCTGCCATCCTCGGTGGACTGACGCATGACGAGGCTCACCGAGTTGATCGTCGCGTCCACCGGAATCGACGACAGGTCGAACGACAACAACCCGTGCATGGCCTGGGTGCTGGTCAACTGGCCGACCAACAACTCGGCTGCTGCCGCGCCGGCCGTGCTCGTGGTGCTGTCGGCACGCACAAAGGTGTCAGCGGTCGGATTAAGCGTGAGCGTGGCGGCGGAAGCGGCGGCCGACATCAGCGTGGTGACAAAAGCGGTCTGCAGGATTTGGCGAAGCGTATTCATAGGGGCAGGCAAGTTTAGTGGGGTGGGTTAATGCGGAGGGGAAGCGGTGAATCGCATCCCGCGGTTGGCATCCGCCAAAACCACGGGAATCTCGATTCCCCGAAAAAAAACGCAAACGTTTGCGTTGTCAAATTCAAAAAAACTTCCTTGCTGTTCCCATGCTCACATTTCGCTTTCTTATACGTGGCACACCGCCCACCCCGCCTCAGGTAAATCTTAAGGCTGCTTACGCGATCCTGCGCACGGCTCCCTGCGCGATCACCCTGGCCTTCATTACTCTAGGCATCCCGTCCGCCCACGCCGCCCCGACGGCGCCCAACAGCATCGCCGGCCCGCGCTCGCACGCCCTCGCCTCCTTCGATCATCCGGACGCCTTGTCCGCCTGCTTCATCGAACGCGGCGCCAGCCAATTCACCTCCATCTCCCGGGATGGGCTCGTCTGGTCTCCCACGGCGACGAATCTCTGCACGCTCATCCTTGCCAGCCAAGGCACGCCCCTCATTCCGACGGATAAGACGCTCGCCACCGCGTTTCGCCTGCCGACCAACGGCGCATCCTTCGGCATTCATCTCCACGGCAAGTCCGAATCGGCTCCCTCCCACCTGGTGCTCGTCAGCCGCACCACGGCCGACCGGGGGTTGATCCGGGTTTACCGCACACCCATCTGGCCCTCCGGCACCATCGCCGCCAAGGACCAGCTGCCCTCGGCCCAAATCCGCGTGCCCTCCTTCCCTGCCAGCGACTGGTATCGTCTCGTCATCACCACCCAAACCAACCTGTCCACCGCCGAAACCACGCTGGCCATCCAGCTTCTCGCCGACACCGACGGCACCCGCCTCGCCAGCCTCGACGCCCTTGATCCCGGCCCTGCCCTTCCCGGTGACGGACTCGTCGCCCTCCGTCTCTTTGCCCCGGCCCTGGGGCGGGTCGATGTGCGCTCATTGATCGGCCAACCATGATTGCATCCGGCGCTTTGCAGAGTATGTCAGCCTTCATGACATTCGAAAGTCCCGAAGCCGCTGCAGGCGAATCCGCCAAGGTCGACATCACGGAACTTGCCCGGCTCCTTGGGCTCAGCATCGGCACCGTGTCGCGTTCGCTCAACAACCGTCCCGGCGTGAGCCTCAAGACCCGCAAGCGCGTGCTCGCCGCCGCCAAGGAACATCGCTATTCCCCCAGCAGCGCCGCCCGCCAGCTCAAGGACCGCCCTTCGCTCCTCGTCGGCCTTTTTTTCGCGCCCTACTACAGCGCCGATCGCGAGATCAACCCCAGCGCCCTCGGCCTCATCGAGCGCCTCCGTCTCGCCCTTAAAACTCAAGGCGTCGACCTCAAGGTTCTCTACTTCAAGGACAATCAGGACCTCAAGGAACAGGCCCTCGAAGTGAACGTCGGCCTTTTCTACGGCCACTTCGACGAGTCCTCCTTCGCGGTCGTCCACGACCTCGGCATCCCCGCCATCCTCTACGACAAACAGTCTGGCTTCGCCGACCAGATCAGCGTCGTCGCCGACACCCGCCAGAGCTGCAACGTCGCCGTCCAATACCTCGCCGCCCTCGGCCACGAGCGCATCGGCATGGTCACCGGCCCCGCCAGCGAATTCTACTACCTCGCCTACAAAGAGGCCTTCATCGCCTCCATGCACGAGTTCAGCCTTCCCTTGCGCCCCGATTGGGTTTTCGAGCAATCCGCCGAACGCTGCAACCAGGAGGGTGCCTGCGAAACCCTCCTCCCGCTGCTCCAAAAAACCGACCGCCCCACGGCCCTCATTTTCGCCTCGGACTGGCTCGCCCTCGGCGGCCGCAAAGCCGCCCTCGCCGCCGGCCTCTCCATCCCGGAGGACATCAGTCTCGTCGGTCACGACAATCTGCCCATCACCGCCGAACTGGATCCGCCGCTCACCACCTTCGACATCCACCTCGGCCGCGTCGTCCAGACGCTTGCCCAAATCGCGATCCAACTCGGCTCCCACCGCCTCCCTCCCGGCAACTCGCTGGAAAACCGCACCGTCCTGCTCCTCCCCGACTTCGTAAAACGAGGCTCCTGCCGCTCCCTGCGCCCGGCCGTCCCCGCCGCCGTCTAGCCGGATGCAGGAGGCCGGCCCGTCGATGTAGCAGCCGACGTAAGGAGGCTGTCGGTCCGCCAATCTCCAACCCCCGCCCCCCCGGCCGCCTCGCAGGCCCGACTGACTCGTGTAAAACGGAGCAACGAAGGCTTTTTTTACTTTAAATACGCAAACGTTTGCGCATTTAATCCACGACACCCTCGGCTCCAACTCGGCCCGCCCGCCTTCCCCGGCAAGACACCTCCCCGTCATGTTAAAATCTATTTTTGTCTGCGTCCTCGCACTACTCAGCCTGTGCTCGACGCCCACCGCCATTGCCCTTGAAGAGCTCGCTCCGCGCGGCGGCCTGCCCAACGTCCACGCCAGGCTCTCCGCCGGCGAGCCCGTGCGTGTCGCTTTCCTCGGCGGCAGCATCACCGCCGCCCAGGGCTGGCGCGTTCTCGTCCGCGATCACCTCAAGGCCGCCTACCCCAAGTCGGCGCTCACCGAGATCTCCGCCGCCATCCCCGGCACCGATTCGGCCTTCGGCGCCTGCCGCCTCGCCGACCACGTCCTCGCCCGCTCCCCCGACCTCCTCTTCGTCGAATTCGCCGTCAACGACATCGGCGCCGCCCCGGACCGCATCCGCGCCGCCATGGAGGGGATCGTCCGCCAGACATGGCGCGCCGACCCGCGCACCGACATCGTCTTCGTCTATACCCTGAGCCAGTCGCAACTCCCCGACCTCCAGGCCGGCCGCCCCGCCGCCACCTCCCGAGCCATGGAAGAAGTCGCCGCCCACTACGGCATCCCGTCCATCCAGTTCGGCGTTGAAGTCGCCCGCCAGGCAGACGCCGGCAAACTCCTCTTCAAAGGACTCCCCGCCGGTCTCGATGCCGAAGGCCGCGACTCCGCGGGCCGCCTCGTCTTCTCCGCCGACGGCACTCACCCACTCCCCGCCGGCCACCGCCTCTACTTTTCCGTCATCGACCGCGCCCTCCCCCGCCTCCTCACCGGCGATGCCGCGCCACACGTCCTGCCTGCCGCGCTCACATCCGCGCCGTGGGATACCGCGGCCATCCTCCCCGTCGAAAAACTCACGCGCACCGGCAACTGGTCCCTTCTTCCCTCCCTCGACAAACGCACCGCCTGGCAACCCGCCAATCTCACCCCGCCCACCTGGCTCGCCACGGCTCCCGGCTCCTCGACAACCTTTACCTTCACCGGAACCTCCTTCGGCCTCGCCGGCCTCAAGACTCCCGACTCCGGTCGCTTCCGCGTCACCGTGGACGACCGCCCGTCCGTCGAGACCACCTTCTTCGATGCCTTCTGCGTGGACGGCCATTCCCGCCTCGCCGCCTGGTGGTATCCCGGCGACCTCCCCGCCGGACCTCACACGGTCCATATCGAACTTCTCGATACACCCATCGGCAAGGCCGCCATACTCGCCACGCGCGCCTATGCGCCCGGGAACCCCGCCACCTACGCCGGCCTCAACCTCTACCTGAGCGGCATTCTCCTTCCCCGCACCACCCCCTGATCCCACTCCATGACATTTTCCATACTTCGTCTCCGCGCTCAGGTCGCCCGCACAGGTTCCGTCCTGCTGCTCACGCTGGCTTTTTTCGCACCATCACCGACCTGCGCCAGTCCCGCCGCCGAACGCACCTCCGTCAAAGTCCTCACCATCGGCAACAGCTTCGCCGACTACGCCACCACCTTCCTGCCCGACCTCGCCGAGGCGGGTGACAAGACGCTTGTCCTCGGCAAGGCCAATCTCGGCGGTTGCTCGCTGGAGAGCCACGCCCGCCATCTCGCCCAAGCCGAGGCCGGCGATCCCGAAGGCCGCGCCTACAAAGCCTTCGTGGACCCCAAGACCCGACACACCCGTGCCGTCACGCTGCCCGAAGCCCTGACCGCCGAATCCTGGGACATCGTCACCATCCAGCAATGGAGCCTGCAAAGCTACAAACCCGAGACCTACCACCCGTATGTCGATCGGCTCATCGCCGCCATCCACCGCTATGCCCCCCGGGCCGAAATCCTGATTCACGAAACCTGGGCCTACCGCGAGGATCACCCCTCCTTCCAAAAACAGGACGGCTTCACTCCCGCGAAAATGTATGCCGGCGTGCGCGACGCCTACCGACGACTCGCCGCCGAGACAGGCTGCCGGATCATCCCCTCGGGAGACGCGTTTCAACTCGCCCGGCAGACGCCGCGCTGGACCTTTGTCGTCGACAAGACGTTCGATTTCAAGAATCCGCCCGCCGGCCGGCTCCCCGACCAGCGCACCAGCCTGAACGCCGGCTGGCGGTGGACCCAAGACAAGACCGGCAACCCGAAGCTCACGCTCGACGCCATTCACCTCAACACCGCCGGCCGCTACCTCGGCGCCTCCGTCTGGTATCAGGTGCTTTTCAACACCGACGTCGTCCCCGCCGGGTTCACGCCTCCCGATTTGTCCGCCGCAGATGCCGCCAGCCTGCGCAACCACGCCACCGCCTCGGTCCAGGCCCAGCGCGCCCTCGAAACCGCGCATCCGGCCAAATAACCCCACGCCCCCGGTTCATTTTTTCCAACTCAACATCATGACCATCTCCCACGACCACCGCGCGCTCCTCATCGACGGCCGCCGCACGCTCATCCTCAGCGGCGCCGTCCACTACCCGCGCAGCACGCCCGCCATGTGGCCCGGCATCTTCCGCCACGCCAAAAAGTCCGGCCTCAACACCATCGAGACCTACGTCTTCTGGAACCTCCACGAGCGCCGCCCCGGTGTCCTCGATTTTTCCGGTCGCCTCGATCTCGTCCATTTCTGCCGTCTCGCCCAGGCCGAAGGCCTTCACGTCATCCTCCGCATCGGACCTTACATCTGTGCCGAGACCAATTTCGGCGGACTCCCCGGCTGGCTCCGCGATGTCCCCGGCATCCGCATGCGCACCGACAACGAACCCTTCAAACGCGAGATGGCCCGCTGGGTCCGTCTCGTCTCCGAAGTCGTGCGCCCGCTCTCCGCCGCCAACGGCGGCCCCATCATCCTCGGTCAGATCGAAAACGAATACGACAACATCGCCGCCACTTACGGCGAGGACGGCCGCCGCTACCTCCAGTGGTGCGTCGATCTCGCCAAATCCCTCGACCTCGGCATCCCGTGGATCACCTGCGCCGCCGGTCGCGCCGCCGAAGCCGGCCAGGACAACGCCGTCGCCAGCGCCGACGGTTCACTCGAAACCATCAACGCCTTCCGCGCCCACGAAATGATCCCGCATCATTTCCGCGCCCACCCCCGCGCCCCCGCACTCTGGACCGAAAACTGGACCGGTTGGTATCAGACCTGGGGCGGCGTCCTCCCCAAGCGCCACCCCGAGGAACTCGCCTACGCCACCGCGCGCTTCTTCGCCGCCGGCGGCTCCGGCGTAAACTACTTCCTCTGGCACGGCGGCACCAACTTCGGCCGCGAGTCCATGTATCTGCTCACGACCGCCTACGAATTCGGCGCCCCGCTCGACGAATACGGCCTGCCCACCACCAAGTCCCTCCACCTCGCCCGCCTCAACCACGCCCTCACTACCTGCGCAGCCGGCTTCATCGACTGCGAACGCCCCGACATCACCGAGGCCGGCCCCGCCCAAGTCGTCTGCGCCTATTCCTCCGGCCTCGCCTTCCTCTGCAACGACGCCACCGAGCCCGCGGCCATCCGCCACGGCGGCAAAGACCACACCCTCGCCCCTCGCTCCGTGCGCATCGTCACCGCCGCCGGCAAAATCATCTTCGACAGCGGCGACCACCCGCGCCCCATTCGCCGCACGTGGAAAACCTCCGGCACCCGCCTTGCCCCCTTTGTCCACCGCGCCGAACCGCTCCCCTCCGATTGGCCCGTCGACCTTCAATCCGCCGTCGTCGCCGCCAAACCTGTCGAACAGCTGCTCCTCACCCGCGACGAGACCGATTACTGCTGGTATGAGACCGACCTCGTCGTCTCCGCCAAAGAATCCGGCACCGGCGAACTCCTCCTCGAACGCGTCGCGGACATCGTCCATGTTTTTATTGACGGTCGCCTCGCCGTCACCACGCCCGGTCCGCTCCGCGAGCGCCGCGGCAAACTCGATGCCGGCAAGTTCACCCAAACATTCACGCTCGATCTTCCCGCCGGCCGCCACCGCCTCTCGATCCTCGCCTGCGCCCTCGGCCTCATCAAAGGCGATTGGATGATCGGCTACGCCAACATGGCCGATGAGCACAAGGGCCTCTGGGCTCCCGTCCGCTGGCGTGGCCGCAAGCTCGCCGCCGTCTGGCATATGCAGCCCGGCCTCCTCGGCGAACGCACCGCGCTCTTCTCCGACGCCGGTGCCCTCGCAACCTGGAAAAAATCCCCCGCCCGCCCGCAAACGCGTCCGCTCTCCTGGTGGCGCACCACCTTTGCCCGGCCAAAATCCGGCGGCCCCTTCGCCCTCGATCTCGGCGGCATGACCAAGGGCCTCGTCTGGCTCAACGGCCGCTGCCTCGGACGCTACTGGAACATCGTTGAGTCCGACCCCATGGGCCCGTGGATGGGCTGGATGAAAGGCAGCCTCGATGCCATCCCCAGCGGTGTCGCCACCCAGCGCCACTACCACGTCCCCGCCGACTGGCTCCGCGAACATAACAGTTTGGTTCTTTTTGAGGAACTCGGCGGCGACCCCGCCTCCATCCGCCTCCAACGCCGGGCCTGAACCGTGTCGTGATACCTGGGAGCGCACGCTCCCGGTTCGGGCTTCACGGTCCGGCCCGTTTTGTTTTGAATCCCGTCCGTTGCAGGCACCTTGTCGTGTTTCCCTCCCTCCATGACCCACGACGAGCACCACCACCGCAAAGAACGCTTCGCCCGCATCCGTCGGGTGAAGAACTTCCTGCGGTTCATGCCTCGCCGGGCCCGCCTCCACAAATACCCGCTCGTGGGCCGCTTCGCCGCCGTCGCCCGCAAGCGCTCCTACCTGTGGTCCTTCAAAACCGCGCACGTCCGTCCCGCCCTCTACGCCGGCTCCATCCTTTCGCTGCTCCCGTTTCTAGGCGTGCAACTCCCCGCCGCCTTCGTCCTCGCCCTGCTCTTGCGCGGCAACTTCATGCTGCTCGGCGGACTGCAATTCATTACCAACCCGGTCACCGCCGTCCCGATCTACTACGGCACCTACCAACTCGGCAAAGCCATCATCAACGTCTCAGGATTCGGTAGCAGCATTGAGGTCGTGAGCTCACCCGAACTCGATTTTCAAACCGGCGAAGACTCCCTGCCCGACGTCCTCGCTACACCGCCCGACAGCCCGGCCAAGCCGCCCCACGACCTGCGCTGGACCCGCGGACTCGGCAACCGCATCAACGCCCTGCTTCTCGGCGGTGTGATCAGCGGACTGGCTCTCGGAGCCATGCTCGACCTGCTCTGGCGCCTCGGCGTCCGCCAGGCCGTCGTCCATAAACGCAAAGTTCTCACCCAAAAAGCCGCTTCCGGCTCGACGGAGCCCACATCGAATTCAAAGTAGCCCCTCGATGCCCGGTTTTCCCCGTCTCGTATTTATCCCCCTGCTTCTCGCTCTCACCGCCGGTCTGACCGGACTCTCCGGTTGCCGTTCCGAATCGCACAACGCGCCCCCGCCCCCCGTCCGCAAGCCCGTGGTGACGCCCGCCAAACCGTCCACGCCTTCCATCCCGACGGTCTCCCTCCGCCCGCCTGTCGAGTTTCCCGTCATGCTTGGCATCGACGTGCTTGAAGCCACCGGCTTCCGCGCTGTCGCCGGCAAACGCATCGGCCTCCTCACCCACCCCGCCGGCGTCAACCGCCGCGGCGAAAGCACCATCGAGGTCCTGCGCCGCGCGACCAACGTCAAACTCGTCGCCCTGTTCGCGCCCGAACACAGCCTCTCCGGCGACATCAAGGCCTCGGCCAACGTCGATGACTCCATCGATCCGCGCACCAAGCTCCCGATCTACTCCCTTCACGGCAAAAACCGCAAACCCACCCCCGCCCAACTCAAGACCATCGATGCGCTCGTCATCGACCTGCAGGACATCGGCGTGCGTTCCTACACCTACAACGTGGTCATGCGTTACGCGATGGACGCCTGCTTCGCCAACAACGTCGAGGTCATCATCCTCGATCGGCCCAATCCCCTCGGCGGCTACAAAGTCGACGGCCCGCTCCTCGACCGCGAATGGTTCAGCGGCGTGGGTGCGTTCCGGATGCCCTACGTCCACGGCCTGACCCTGGGCGAACTCGCCAAGATGGCCGCCAGCGAACCCGGGATCCTCGACATCCCCGAGAGCATCCGCCGCAAGGGCCGCCTCACCATCGTCCCCATGCGCGGCTGGAGTCGTTCGATGCGCTGGCCCGAGACCGGTCTGCGATTCGTGCCCACCTCCCCCATGATCCGCGATTTCCCCGCCGTGATGGGCTACGCCATGATCGGCCTCGGCTGCGAATACAGCGGCTTCCACCACGGCATCGGGACCAGTTATCCGTTCCGCGGACTCGCCTTCAAAAACGTCACCGCCGACCGCCTCATCGCCGACCTGACCGCGCAAAAAATCCCCGGTCTCTCCTACCGCAAGCTCACCGCGCCCGACGCCGACGGCAAACCAAAGGAAGGCGTCTACGTCGAGGTCACCAACTGGCAATCCTGGCGCCCCACTGAGATCAGTTTTGAACTCATGCGGCTGGCCTGCCGCTACGATCCGCCCAACCCCTTCGCCAAACTCGGAGCCAAGGACATGCGCAGCTTCAACATCCACGTCGGCTCCACCACGTGGTGGGATGCCCTCAAACGCGACGGAGCCCGCGTAAACGTGGACTCCTACATCGCCGCCTGGCGCTCCCAAGCCCTCTCCTACCAACAAAACA
The DNA here is from genome assembly GCA_041671745.1 of Opitutaceae bacterium. Taxonomy (GTDB): domain Bacteria; phylum Verrucomicrobiota; class Verrucomicrobiia; order Opitutales; family Opitutaceae; genus Rariglobus. The sequence goes on from JBAZBC010000022.1 coordinate 55,325, forward strand.
CCCGCAAATATTGGATCTATAATTAAGCTTTCACTTCCGTTCCTGATTTCCTGAGTTCCCCATAGAAATCCTCCTCACCATGCCCCGCCCCGTTACCCTCTTCACCGGCCAATGGGCCGACCTTCCCCTCGAACAACTCGCGCCCCTCGCCAAAAAAATGGGCTACGACGGCCTCGAACTCGCCTGCTGGGGCGACCACTTCGACGTCGACGCCGCCGTCTCCTCCAAAAAATACGTCCACCAAAAGTGGGAACTCCTGAAGGATCACGGCCTCACTTCCTTCGCCATCTCCAGCCATCTCGTCGGCCAAGCCGTGTGCGACCTCATCGACGAGCGTCACAAGTCCATTCTCCCTCCCGACGTCTGGGGCAACGGCGAACCCGAAGGCGTCCGCAAGCGCGCCGCCAAAAAACTCGCCCTCGCCGCCAAGGCCGCCCGCGTCTTCTTCGACGCCCAGCCCGGCCTCAAGGTCCGCAACTCCTTCCCCGCCGTCGTCAACGGCTTCACCGGTTCCTCCATCTGGCACTCGATCTACGCCTTCCCGCCCACCTCGCAGGCCTACTGGGACGCCGGCTTCGCCGACTTCGGCAAACGCTTCGGCCCCATCCTCGAAGCCTTCGAACACGCCAACGTGAACTTCGGCCTCGAAGTTCATCCCACTGAAATCGCCTTCGACATCGCCACCGCCCGCCGCGCCATCGACGCCGTGAAGGGCCACAAGCGTTTCGGTTTCAATTACGACCCGTCGCACCTCGCGTATCAGGGCGTCGACTACGTGAAGTTCATCCGCGAATTCGGCCCGCGCATTTTCCACGCCCACATGAAGGACGTCTGGTGGGGCCACGGCGACGGCACCGTCGGCGTCTTCGGCGGACACACCAGCTTCGGCGACGCCCGCCGCGCCTGGGATTTCCGTTCGCTCGGACACGGTGACGTGAAGTTCGAGGACATCATCGTCGCGCTGAACGACGTCGGCTACCGCGGACCGCTCTCCGTCGAGTGGGAAGACATCCGCATGGACCGCGTCCACGGAGCGAGCGAGGCCTCCGCCTTCGTCCACAAGCTCGACTTCCCCCCGAGCGCCGTCGCCTTCGACGCCGCCTTCGAAAAGAAAAACCAGTAACCAAAAGTAGCGAGTAGCGGGTAGTGAGTAGCGAGCATCACGCTTGCGAAACCTCTGCCCTACTCGCTACCCGCTACTCACTACCCGCTACTTCCCAAAAACCATGAGCATCAAAATCGCCATCATCGGTGCCGGCGGCATGGCCGGCTATCACGCCACCGGTTTCCGCCAGGCCGGAGCCGAAATCGTCGCCCTCGCCGACGTCAACCAAGCCGCCGCCGAAAAAGCCGCCGCCAAACACGGCATCCCGCAGGTCTTCGACGACGTCACGAAAATGCTGAAGACCGTCACCGATCTCGACGCCGTCTCCATCATCGTCCCCAACAAGTTTCACGCTCCCCTCGCGCTCCAGGCGCTCAAAGCCGGCAAACATGTCTTCTGCGAAAAGCCTCCCGCGCTCAGCGCCAAGGAGATGCTCGCCCTCAAGACCGCCGCCGCCAAAGCGAAGCGCACGTTGATGTTCAACTTCAACAACCGCGCCCGCCCCGAAAGCTACGCGATGATGGACTACATCCAACAGGGCGTCGTCGGCACCATCAACACCTGCCAAGCCAAATGGATCCGCCGTGCCGGCATCCCCGGCTTCGGCGGCTGGTTCACCACCAAGGCCCTCTCCGGCGGCGGTCCGCTCATCGATCTCCTCCACATGATCGACCTCGGCATGCACTTCATGGGCTACCCTGAACCCGCCCACATCCTCGCCCGCACCTACACCGATCACATCGACGACAAGGCCTACAAGGGCCCGTGGGGCATCCCCGATGTCGCCAAAGGCACGACCGATGTCGAGGCCGCCGCTCACGGTTTCGTCACTTTCAAGACCGGCCAGGCCCTGTCCTTCCAAGTTTCCTGGGCCGAGCTCAACCAGCGCGAAGAAGTCTCCGTCACCTTCCAAGGCACCAAGGCCGGCGGGCTCGTCCGCCGCCTCTTCGGCACCGACGGTCTCGACAACACCGCGCAGGACGCCTGCCAGCTCTACTCCGTGGAAAACGGTCGCCACGTGAACCGCGACATCATCGTCCCCGCCGACGAAACGATGGGCCGCGTGCGTTCCGCCGTGAACTTTATCCGCGTCCTCGAGCGCAAGGAGAAGCCCCTCAACACGCCCGACCAAGCCCTGTCGCTGATGAAGATCATCGACGGCGCCTACAAGTCCGCCGCCACCGGAAAACCCGTCGCCCTCTAAGCGACTTTCCCCCTCCCCGCGCCGCGCCCTCACCGGCGCGGCGCGCTTGTTTTCACACCCGACTTCCCCTCACCCTATGAAACTCCCCCGCAAACTCCGTCTCGGCATGGTCGGCGGCGGACGCGGTGCCTTCATCGGCGCCGTCCACCGCATGGCCGCCCGCCTCGACGGCGAATTCGATCTCGTCGCCGGCTGCTTTTCCTCCGACCCGGAAAAATCCAAACTCTCCGGCGCCGATCTCTTCCTCGATCCCGCCCGCGTCTACGACAGCTACGCCGAGATGGCCCGCGCCGAGGCCGCGTTGCCCGCCGGCCAACGCATCGACGTCGTGTCGATCGTCACGCGCAACAACACCCACTTCGACGTCGCGAAGACTTTTCTGGAAGCCGGCTTCCACGTCATCTGCGACAAGCCCCTCTGCTCTTCGTTCGCCCAGGGCCGCAAGCTCGCCGCCATCGTCAAAAAATCCGGCCGCGTGTTCGCCCTCACCCACAACTACACCGGCTACCCGATGGTGAAGGAAGCGCGCCAGTGGGTCCGCACCGGCAAGCTCGGCCGCATCCTGAAGATCGTCGCCGAATATCCGCAGGGCTACGCCATCACCGCACTCGATCAGAAGACCGACGGCGCCATCTCCAACTGGCGGATGGACCCGTCCGTCTCCGGCGTTTCCAACTGCATGGGCGACATCGGCACACACGCGCACAACCTCGTCCGCTACATCACCGGCCTCGAAATCGCCGAACTCTGCGCCGAGCTGACGACCTTCATTCCCGGACGCCCGCTCGATGACGACGGCAACTGCCTGCTGCGTTTCGACAACGGCGCCAAGGGCATTCTCTTCGCCTCGCAGATCTCCAACGGCGACGAGAACAACCTCAACATCCGCGTCTACGGCACCAAGGGCTCGCTGGAGTGGCACCAGGAAAACCCCAACGAACTCGTCTTCAAACGGGCCGACGCCCCGCCGGTCGTCTCTCGCCGCGGCAACGGCTACCTCTCCGACGCCGCCAAGGGAGCCACGCGCACGCCCTTTGCCCATCCCGAGGGCTTCATCGAGGCCTTCGCCAACGTCTACCGCTCCGCCGCCGTCGCGATCGCCGACTCCGTCGCCGGACGCAAGGTGCCCAAGACCGGCTACGACTACCCGACCATCGACGACGGCCTCGCCGGCATGGCCTTCATCGAAACAGCCGTGAAGTCCTCCGAGCGTGGTGCCAAGTGGGTCAGATTTCCAAAAAACTGAGCCAGGGCCGGCTTCACCATCCGATCCACTCGCACCCGGTTGGCGATCACGCCCGTTGGACACTCCATAGTTGCAGCCTGCGCGAAGAAGAGCGATCTTCTGGCATACCCCCCTCCCGCCCGCGCCGTTCAGCGGCCTTCATGCCCCCCTCATGAACACAAGTTCTCGTTTTCAGCCATTTCTTCCTCAAGTTGCGCGCGCAGCCATGACCGTGCTCGTCCTTGCCCTCGTGCCCGTCACGCACGCAACCCTGCTCGTGTATGAGGGCTTCAACGGCTACACGACCGGGGCTCTCGCAGGCCAGAAGCCCAACGCCAACACCGCCGGGCTCGACACCGGCGTCGCCTACTACGACGACGGCGGCAACCGCACCTCCGGCTACACCATCCAGTCCGGCGGCCTCACCTTTGGCTCGTTGCAGACCAGCGGCGGTGCCCTCGCCTTCTCCAACAACATCAACGTCATCGGAGCCGACATCAGCCAGACCGCCGTCACCGGCACCCTCTGGAGCAGCTACCTCATCAACCTCTCCACCATCAACACGATCACCACCGGCAGTGGTGCCCTCGTTCGCATCGGGGCCACCCCGGCCGAAAGCAGCGCCAATACACATTTCACCAGCTGGGCCGATTCCCGCAACGGCACATCCACCAAAGTCGCCGCCGGCTACAGCGGCCTTACCGGGACCGGTATGATCCGGACCTAGGTTACAAACTATCCGGAGACATGGGTGACACTTTATCGAGGTAGATTTGGTAGTCGAGGCTGGTTGTAGGTGGTGTGGTGGAGGGGATCGGAGGTCGCTCGATGTAG
>JBAZBC010000023.1:0-59486 GCA_041671745.1 Opitutaceae bacterium
ACCAGAGAGTTTATCCCACTTCTGCTATCGCCCCGGTCCGGACCAGAAGTCGGATAAATCCTCCACCGACCTCGCCTCCGCCCTGTTCTACTCCCACAATTAAATCTCGGATGCGCCAAACTTCAGGCACGGGCATCCTGCCCGTGTTTCTTTCGGATCATGGGCAGGATGCCCATGCCACTTTTTTATTTCCATCGACGCCGTCCTTCCGACGGCGTCTTTTTTGTATCCGGTGGCCGACTCTACCTCACATCCCGAAACACCCGATGCTGCCGACTTCGGACTGCCCGCCGATCTTGATGATCCGATCCGTGACTTTGGCAATTCGCTCACGCTCGAACGCGGACGATCCGACCGCACGCTCGAAGCCTACGAGAGCGACCTGCGCCAGTGCGCGGCACACCTTGCGCGAGCCGGCGTTAAGAACTGGAAAGCCGCGACCGGCGACCAGGTGATGGAGTGGTTGTATTCCCTCAAAATCGAGCTGGTGCCAAACGCCCCGGAAGGCACGAAAGCGGAGGACTACACGGTCGCGAGCCTCGCGCGAAAACTCTCGGCGTTGCGTATGTTTGCCCGTCACTTGGTGCGCGAACGCGTGCGGTCGGATGATTTCACCGAGTTGCTCCAAGGGCCCAAACTCCGTCGCAAAATCCCCGGCACGCTCAACACGCAGGAGATCGACGCCTTGCTCGCCGCGCCCGTCGGTGGCGCTGCGCATGCGCTGCGCGACCGGGCGATCTTGGAGTTGTTTTATTCGAGCGGACTGCGTGTTTCCGAACTGGCGGGACTCAACATTCAGCAGGTTGATCTGGAGGCGGGGTTCCTGCGTGTATTCGGCAAAGGTTCGAAGGAGCGCGTCGTGCCCGTGGGCGGCAAAGCCTCCGAGGCGCTCGCCGCCTACCTGGCGGCGGGGCGTCCGCATTTCGTGAAACCGAAGACCGGCAGCCAGCTTTTCCTGAGTGAGCGCGGCACGGCGATCTCGCGGCAGATGCTGTGGGTGCTGGTCAAAAAATATGCGAAGAGCGCGGGCATCACGAAAACGGTGAAACCGCATTTGCTGCGTCACTCGTTTGCCACGCACCTGCTGGGCGGCGGGGCGGATTTGCGCGCGATTCAGGAGATGCTCGGTCACGCCAACATCGCCACGACGCAGATTTATACGGCGGTGGAAGAGAAGCGGCTGCTCGACCAACACTCTAAGTTTCACCCGCGCAATCAGAGTTGAACCCGCTCAAAACCGGCAGCTGAACACCTGTTCGAGTTGAGGCGCCTCCGCCAGGTCTCGTGGCGTGATCATCGACCGGTCCAGCGGCAGGTTGTCGGGGCCGCATTGCTCATATTTTTGAATAACCTGGGTGTAAGGTTTCCAGTTCATGCTGCCTAGCGTGCGGAGCGTCCCGAGGGCTTCGCCTTGGGTGGCGATTTGATAACCTCGGAAGACCAGCTCCGAACAATAGATCTCATCGTCGCCAAATTTATAGCGAAAGTCGTAAGGCTGGCCAAGCAGGTGATCCATCGCGAGGGTCATGGTCGGAATGTGGTGGCGGTAGGGCTCCTTCAACCGGCAAACCGTGATGCGCGAACCCCGTCCTCGGGCGATCCAGAGCAGCAACGGCGTTCGCCTGACTTCACCGATCGCTTCAATCACCATCCATTTGCCGTCGATTTTTTCAACGGCACCGCAGTGAGAGAACGGAGACCGGGTGATGCCTTCGATAGCTTCGACCAGATCATACCCGCCCGGCAGGGATTGGAAAACCACGTCACCGGCTTGCGGTTGATAAAATATCCAGAGGGTTAACGGCTTAAGCACAAACCAGCCGGCTACGAAAATAAAAATTACCCCTAGAAACAGCGCTCGGATTCGTTGTGCGCGGGTCTGGGGGAGCCATTGCATCGGGCCAGAGTGAATGAACCTCATTTGCAGGCGAGGCTGATTCGACCCTGGATTTGGGGTTTCATCGAACGCTTGCGGGAAAAACCCCTTGACCGGTGGGGGATTCAGGGCGTCATCGTTTTCTTTTAACGGCCGTGAACATAACGCATTCGTCCACCTCCGCCACCCTGCCGGTCCAGCAGGGTTTGAACGCGGGAGAATTGTGGGGATTAAGCGATCAATTCCGGTCAGTATGCACGTTCGCGAATTCTGTGCTAAGATACGCGATGCCCGACCTTTCTCCATGCTTGGTGGTTACGACCACATATTCCTGTTCCAACTCATGAGCGACAAGATCACCCACGAATGCGGTATTGCGATGGTGCGGCTCCTCAAGCCGCTTTCCTATTACCAGGAAAAATATGGCACGCCGCTCTGGGGCTTCACCAAGCTTTTTCTCCTCATGGAGAAGCAGCACAACCGCGGTCAGGACGGTGCCGGTGTTTCCTGCGTAAAGAGCGACATCCCCGCCGGCGATCCTTTCATGTTCCGTGAGCGTTGCGTGAAGACCAACCCGCTCGACAAGATTTTCAAGACGCTCCTGACCCAGTATAACGAAAAGGTCGCCAGCGGAGAGATTCACCCCGAGTTCGCCGAGACGGTGAAGAAGCACTTCGATTTCGGCGGCGAGTTGCTGATGGGCCATCTGCGCTACGGCACCAGCGGCGGTTACAACATCTCGTCCTGCCATCCGTTTTTCCGCCGTTCGCCCTGGCCCACGCGCAACCTCGCGCTGTGCGGTAATTTCAACATGACGAACACCGAGGAGCTCAACCAGTCGCTGATCGCGATGGGCCAGCACCCGATTTTCGCCACCGACACGCAGGCCATGTTGGAAAAAATCGGCTTCTTCCTCGACGAGGAACACGACGAACTCTTCCGCAAGCTGCGCGGCGAAGGCCACACGCCTGAGGAGACTTCCCGCATGATCAGCGACCAGCTCGATCTCGCCCGGGTGATCACCCGTTCCTCGCAGAAATGGGATGGCGGCTACACGCTTTGCGGTCTCATCGGCAACGGCGACGCGTTCGTCGCCCGCGATCCGTCGGGCATCCGCCCCTGCTGGTATTTCCAGAATGACGAAGTGATCGCCTTCGCCTCCGAGCGTGCGCCGCTCATGACGGTGTTCGATCTCAACCTCGATCAACCCAAGGAAGTCGCTCCCGGCAATGTAATGGTCATCAAGCGCAACGGCCAGATGACCACCTCGCGTTTCACCGCGCCGCTGCCGCGCACGTCGTGCTCGTTTGAGCGCATCTATTTTTCACGCGGCAACGACATCGAGATCTACAAAGAGCGCAAACTCCTTGGCAGCCGCCTTACCGAGCAGGTGCTCAAGGCCGTCGGACACGATTGGGAAAACACCGTGTTCAGCTTCGTCCCGAACACCGCCGAAGTCGCCTTCTACGGCCTCATGCACGGGCTCCGCGAGAAACGCCGCGGCGAGGTGAAGACGTCCATCATGAAGGCGGTGCAGGCCGGCACGCTCGACGATGCGATGCTCGATGATCTGATCATGCGCAACTGGCCGCGCGGCGAAAAGGTCGTTTCGAAGGACATCAAGATCCGCACCTTCATCGGACAGGAAGGCATGCGCAACCAGCTCGTGAGCCATGTTTACGACATCACTTACGGCTCCATCAAACCGGGCGACCATCTCGTGTGCGTCGACGACTCCATCGTGCGCGGCACCACGTTGCGCCGTTCCATCCTGCGCATCCTTTCGCGGCTCAACCCGAAGAAGATCGTGATCGTTTCGACCGCGCCGCAGATCAGGTTCCCCGACTGCTACGGCATCGACATGTCGGAGCTGGGCAAATTCGTGGCCTTCGAGGCGACCGTCGCGTTGCTCAAGGAACGCGGACAGGGCCACATCCTTCAGGAGGTTTACGAACTCTGCCGTGAGGCCATCGCGAAAGGCGACTCGGTCAACCACGTGCGCAAGATCTACGAACCGTTCACGCCCGAGGAGATTTCCGCGAAGATCACCGAGCTGGTCCGCCCGAAAAACATCGAGTGGGAGGGCGAGTTCGAGATTATTTTCCAGACTATCGAAAACCTTCGTTCCGCCGTGCCCAACCACACCGGCGACTGGTATTTCACCGGCAAATATCCTACGCCCGGCGGCTTCCGCGTGGTGAACCAAGCCTACCTGAACTATTTCGAAAAAGGCGAAGGCCGCAGCTACTGAGTCCTGCCCAACGAAGGTTTAACCGCGAAGAACACGAAGGGGCGCGAAGCTCGAGCGCGGGGCAGGGTGCTCCGGTGGTTTGATCGGCTTCGCGGCCCTTCGTGTTCTTCGCGGTTAAAGTCATTTTTGGACCGGGTCCTTAAATTTAGCGTTTATTAGCTCCCATTAGCGGTTTCACTTCGTTTTCCCTCGCATGTCGCTCTCCTACGAATCCTCCGGTGTTAACTACGACCAACTCGACGCCTTTAAGCGCGCCTGCCAGAAGGCCGCCAAGACTACCGCGCCTCTGCTCGCTTCGCACGGCTACGCCGAGCCCGCCAACACGCGCGGTGAGAGCTGCTACCTCATGGAGGCGGCCGGCCACTACTTGGCGCATGTCGAGGAAGGACTCGGCACCAAGAACCTTGTGGCTGACGCCGTCTATGCGCAGACGGGCAAAAACTTTTATCGCGAGATTTCCATCGATACCGTCGCGACCATCGTTAACGACCTGATCACCTGCGGCGCGTTGCCCATCTCCGTCGCCATGCACGCCGCTGTCGGCGAGTCCGCCTGGTTTACCGACGCGGCCCGCATGGAAGCGCTCGTCGAGGGCTGGGCCGAAGGTTGCCGCCAAGCGGGCGCGGTCTGGGGCGGCGGTGAAACGCCGACCTTGCGCGGTATCGTGAAGGAGGACGCCATCGTCCTCGCCGGTTCCGCCATCGGGAAAGTCGAGCCGAAGTCGCAGCGCATCACGGGCGACGTGCAGGACGGCGACGCCATCGTGTTCCTCGCCTCGTCGGGTGTGCAGACCAACGGACTTTCGCTCTGTCGCCTGATCGCCTCGAAGCTGCCGCAGGGTTACCAGACGCCTATCGGTCATGGCGACTCGCGCACCTATGGAGAGGCCTTGCTGGCCCCGTCGGTCATCTACGTGAAGTTCGTCGCCGCGTGCCAAAAGGCCGGGATCAAACTCAACTACGTCTCGCACGTCACCGGCCACGGCTGGCGCAAACTTATGCGCCTCGACGAGTCGTTCGTCTACGAGATCACGAATCCGGGCGAAGAACCGGCGTTGTTCAAATTTCTGCGCGAGGCGGGGCCGATAGATCTGCGCGAGGCGTATGCGACCTTTAACCAAGGCATCGGTTTCGCCGCGTATGTGTCGCCGAAGAATCTGGATGCGACGCTGACCGCCGCGAAAGATGCGGGCTATACCGCATGGCACGCTGGCACCGTGAAGAAAGAAGGCGACCGCAAGGCCGTGACGATTCCGTCGCTCGGACTCGAATACGACGGCAGCACGCTGCAGGTGCGGTGAGTCGAAGTTTTTTTAGACAGGATGAACGGGATGGAGGCAGGATGTCGGAGTCAGTGATTCTGAATCCTGTCCCCATCCCGTTAATCCGGTCTAAACTTCGATGGTTTTAACGCCCTTTGCGGTCGCGCCAGTGGGCTCCGGGCTTGCCTTTGGAATGCCACGTCGGGTTGCCGCCGCCGAAGGCTTTGCCTCGGTAGGTCTTGTCCTGGTTATTGCCGGCGTCGCCCTTTTGTTTGCCGCCTTTGCCGAGCGATTGTTGGTGACCGGCGCGCTTTGGCGAGTTGGCCAGTGAATTGGCCGGATCGACGCGTGGTGCGGTGCCGCCTTCGTAGGGGAAGCCTTCGACGGGGATGACCGGGATGGTTTGGCCGATGAGTTTTTCGATGGCGACGACCTCGTTGGCCTCCTGCGGGGTGACGAGGGTGACGGCATCGCCGGTGGCGGCGGCGCGGCCGGTGCGGCCGATGCGGTGGACGTAATCCTCGGCGTGAAGCGGCACGTCGAAATTGATGACGTGCGATACGCCGGCGACGTCGATGCCGCGCGCCGCGATGTCGGTGGCGACGAGCACGCCGCAGCGGCCGGTCTTGAATTTGTCGAGGGCGTCGACGCGCTGGCCTTGGGTGCGCTCGGCATGGATGACGACGCAGGCTTGGTTTTCGAGACGGAGCTGGTGGGCGACGCGGTCGGCACCTTTGCGCGTGCGGGTGAAGACAATCACACTCTTGAAGTCGTCGCGTTGGAGGAGCGCGTAGAGCAGGTCGAGCTTCTGGTTTTCGGTGACCGGGTGAATGACGTGGTTGACCGACTCGGTGACTGGACGCGTGCGGGCGATCTCGATGCGCTGCGGATTGTTGAGAGCGAACTTGGCGACCTCTTCGAGCTTCGGGGGGATGGTGGCGGAGAAGAGGAGTGTCTGCCGTTTGGGCGGACAAAGTTTCACGATGGCTTTGACGTCTTCGATGAAGCCCATGTCCAGCATGCGGTCCACTTCGTCGAGGACGAGGACCTCGATGCTGGAGAGGTTGATGAGCGTGCCGTCAAGGAACTCACGGAGGCGGCCGGTGGTGGCGACGATGACATCGACGCCGGCACGGAGGGCGTTGCGCTGGGGCCCGAGAGTGACGCCGCCGTGAAGGACGATGGATTTGAAATCAGTGAACTTGCCGAGGGCGTGGAAAGCGTCGTCAACCTGCGCGGCCAGTTCGCGGGTGGGTTCAAGGACGAGCACGCGCGGGCCGGTGGACCGGTGGGGACCGAGGCGGTTGAGAATAGGGAGGGCAAACGCAGCGGTCTTGCCGGTGCCGGTCTGGGCGGACGCGATCAAGTCACGACCTGAGAAGACGGCGGGAATGGCCTGGAGCTGGATGGGCGTGGGCTCGGTGTAGCCCAGAGCCTGCGCACCGCGCACGAGGCTGGAATAGAGACCGAGTTTGGAAAAAGGCATGGCGCAGATTGGCGTGGGGAATGCGAGGGAAGGCGAGCGGTTAAACGGTTTGGCGTTTAATCGGCGGCACGCTGCCAGTTTTCACAGACTAGGCCGGGGACACGTGAAAACTCGGCGAGATTGTGTGTCACGAAAATCGCGCCGACAGCGAGGGCTTGCCCGGCGAGCAACGCGTCGTAAGGGCCGATGGGTTGGGCGTTGGGCTTGAGGGTGGCGAGGTGGGCGCGCACGAACCCGGCGTGGTAGGCGGCGCGGGCGTCGAATGGGATGACCTCGGGGAAGATAGCCTGAAGCTGAATGATTCGCTCCCGAAACGCAGGGATGTCGGGGCGTTTGGCGGCGCCGTATTCGAGTTCCATGAGCGCGATGGCGGCGAGGCGGCATTCGCGCAGATTTATTTCCACCCGGTCGCACAGGGCGGCGTCCTCGCGTCGGTTACGCAGGAAGCGCGACCAGACGTTGGTGTCCGGCAAGTAGATCACGTGGTGTGGTCGGGAAAATCGGGTGCCGATCCGCGCAGGTCGCGGAGAGCCTTGAGTCGCTTGGCCTCGGCTGCGGGGTCGATGAGGCGGTAACCGCCGTTAACGGACTCGACGATGTAGGACTTGGACTTGAGTTTGACGGAGCGGGGCATGCGGATGGCGATCGAATTACCCGATTTGAAAACCTTGGCGACGATGGATTGGGCGGTGCTCATGGACATACGGTGTATATACAAAGGACCCGGGTCAAGGCGTGACCGCCGAGAGCAGGTGGCGGAGTTCGTCATCGATATCTTCGGGGCGGGCGACGGTCTGGGCGACTTCGTCGCGGAGGAGTTCGCGGTAGTGTTTGCGCAGGCGGTGCACGGCGACGCGGACGGCGGGTTCGCTCAGGCCGAGTTTTTGGGCGATGGCGGCGTGCGGGGCGTCGGCAGCGCGGCCGGCCAGACAGGGAAAGAGCGCGTTGAAATACTCCGCGTGTTCAGTCTTGAGATAGTCGTTCCGTAGGCGGGCGGTGACGGTGTCGAGGAGAGCGAGAGCCCAGGCGCGGTCGAAAGCGCGGTCGGGAGGCAGGTCGGCGGACGTGGCCGAATTCAAGGCGGTTTCGGTGGCGGCGGTGTCGAGCGGGGCGAGCAGGTGCGCGCCGCGTTTTTCGGCGCGGGCGTGGTCGTGGAGGTCGGCGAGGTAGTGATTGAAGGAGCCGAGAAGAAAGGAACGGAAACGGCCTCGCTCGCGGTTTGCGGTGGAGAGTGATTCGAGGCGGAGGAGGCGTGCGAAGAAGCCTTGGACGGCATCCTCGACATCGGTTGAGGCAAGTCCGTGCCGTCGGGCGTGGGCGAGCAGGGGGGGGCGGTAGAGTGAGAAAAGTTCGCCGAGGGCGCGATCGGTGCCCTCGCCGGCGGCGAGGACGAGCGTCCAGCGGGTGGTGTGGAAGGCGTCGCTCACGGAGTGCTTACTGAGCCGGCGGAGAGAGGCGCATCCGGCAGGCGGTCTGCCGACCAGGTTCGCACCCGCTTGTAGCGAAACCGCAAGGCTCGGGGATTCTCGGTGCGTTCGACGATTTGAAGTATACCTCGGCTACCTTCTCGCGTGAGAAACAGCCAAGTGTCGGCACCGTCGAGCGTGGTTTCGGCAGGGACGGAGGCTGCGGGTGTCGTAAGGCCCGGGGCGTTGATAATGTCTTCTACGGAAAGATCGGACCACGCCGCGTGGCTGACTGGCACCGCCGTCATGCCGATGCCGACCAAAACCCCGATCATCTTTTCACGCGTGCCCAGTAGGTCGATCTTATGTTCGGCGAGCCAGCCGAGTTTGTTGTCTTCGAGGTTAATTTTTCCGACGACTTGGCGGGTTCCGGTATCGACCAGTTCCATGCTCGGGCCTTGGTTCACGTAGAGCTGGGCCAGGGCGAATTCATGGCCGGTGTCCAGATCCAACATCCCGGTGAATCTTGACCCCGACGGCGTCCACGTGCGCTCGACCACTGGATCGAAGGTGGCGGCGGGTTTGGAAAAATAGGGAGCGAAGTCGGTGACTTGAAGTGGCACACTCCATGAGGCTATGCGGATGGGGCGCTTGCGAATTTCAAGCGCGCGGACATGTGAAAGCAGTGCATTAAAATAGAGACGTTCGGTGAGGTCCTTATTTTGAGTGATGGTGTGTCGATCATAACGTTCAAGGCGGTGTCCGTCCCGGGTGAGTGCCACGACGTCCCATTGTTCGAGAACTCCGTGGTCGCGAAGAGTGCTGCGGATTTCGAGGTAGGCTCTTGCACGTTTTGGATCCTCTTGGGGTGGCTCTAGCGTGACATCATAGTCGAGTATGCGGGGTTTATTGAAGTCGGAGCTTACTATGTCCCACGTGTGCCACGGGCCGATCGAGTAGCGGAGACGTGCCATAACGGTTGGCGGAACACTGCGGCTGGTATCGACGTTGGTGGTGACTACCAGCCATCCATCGGTGACTGCAGGCGTCTTTGCTGGAATCGTGCTGTATGCTCGACCGGAGTAGATGGCCGCAAGGGGACTGGAGGAATCGTTCGGGGCTAACAACTCGACGTCTGCCAAACTCAGCATGTCAACGAACGGGTGACTGAACCAAAGACAGAGAAAACGGGTATGGGCGTTTTCCTTGAGCACGGGCCTGACTGAAGGCGGTCGCCATTCATTTAATGGGGCATCATTGCCGGTGGGTAGCCACGCATTACCTGATCCTGCTTCGGCTTGATCGAGCCAGTTTACGGCGCGCAGCTTGACAGGTTGCTCAAGCAGCGATTGCCGTGCGACGATCTTATCATTATCGGGCCCTGTGTTTCTGGGGGCACGCATGATAAAATACAAACCACAGCTCAAAAGAATGATGGTAATGAGCAGTGTGGCCAAACCCCATCTTTTCGGTGGTGGGAGTGTTATCGTGACTGAGGATGAAGTGCCAGGAGTGTTCGCAACCGTTTCCACCTGCGTTTTCATTTCGCTGGCGGTGGCGTAGCGGTGGGCGGGGTCTTTTTCGAGGGCGCGGAGGACGATCTCGTCGAGGCGCACGTCGAGTTGCACGCGGGTCGAGGGTGGACGGAGTTGGTCGGCGGTGGGGAGTTCGCCGGTGAGCATTTGGTAGAAGACGACGCCGAGCGCATAGAGATCGGCACGGTGGTCCACCTCGGCGGGATGATCGCGTTGCTCGGGGGCCATGTAGGCGGGAGTGCCGGCGATTTCGACGGAGGCGCTGGTCTCGGCTTGGCCGGTGGCGATCTTGGCTATGCCGAAGTCGGCGATTTTTATGCGACCGAGGCGGTCAACCAGGATGTTTTCGGGTTTGATGTCCAGGTGGACGAGGCCTCGGTCGTGTGCGTATTGAAGCGCGTCGCAGAGCGGCGGGACGATGGCGAGGGCTTCGCGCGGCGAGAGACGGCCGGCCGAGAGGAGTTGGCGGAGGTTCACGCCGTCGACGAACTCCATGAGGATGAAGTAGCGGCCGGCGGAGGTTTTCCCGAATTCGTAGAGGATGACGATGCCGGGGTGGTTAAGCTTGGCGAGGGCGCGGGCTTCGCGGGTGAAGCGCTCCGAAAAGCCGGGGTCGGCGTCGAGGCCGGGGCGGAGGATCTTGAGGGCAACGAGGCGGTCGAGGTCGCGCTGGCGGGCCTTGTAAACGGCCCCCATGCCTCCGCGGCCAATGAGCTCGATGATTTCGAGTTGAGGGAAATCGACCGCGAGTTCGCCAGGTGTGAGTGGCGGCGCAGAGGTTGCGTTACCCTCGGCTGCCTGCGTGGCGAGACCAAGAGCCAGCAGGGCGGCGGGATCGGGTTGGCCGGAGGGAGGTGTGTTGGGCGTAGTCATGGTGGCGGGAGCTGAGAGACGGGTGCTCCTGTCACTTACTGAGGAAGCGGCGGGCAAACGTTACGGATTATTTTCCGCAGGCGACAAGGGGTTCCGGCGGGGCGATTGAGTTTAGGCTCTCATTTTGCGGTGGGGCCGCATAGGGTGCGCTATGGAAAAACGTAAATTTGCTGATCTCGGACTGTCCGCCGAGGTGTTGAAGGCCGTGGACAAGATGGGTTTTGAAGAGGCTTCGCCGATTCAAACCGCCGTCATCCCGTTGCTGCTCGCCGGCAAAGACGTCGTGGGTCAGTCGGCCACCGGCTCGGGCAAAACCGCCGCGTTCGGCGTGCCCGCCGTCGAGAAGGTCGATCCCAAGAAGAAGGTCGTGCAAGTGCTCATTCTTTGCCCGACGCGTGAACTCGCCGTCCAGGTCGCCGAGGAAATCGCCAAGCTGGCGTTCTTCAAAACCGGAGTGCGCGAGGTGCCGATTTTTGGTGGCCAGCCGTATGAGCGCCAGATTCGCGCACTGGAAGGCGGGGCCCAGATCGTGATCGGCACGCCCGGTCGTGTGATGGACCACATGGAGCGCGGCACGCTGCGTCTCGACAACCTCAAGATGGTTATCCTCGACGAGTGCGACCGCATGCTCGACATGGGTTTCCGCGACGACATCGAGAAGATCCTTTCGGAGACGCCGGACACCCGCCAGTCGCTGTTTTTCTCGGCCACGATGCCACCGGCGATTCAGAACATGATCAACCGGTTCCTGCCGAATCCGGAGTGGGTCAAGATCGCCGCTTTGGCTCAGAATGCGCCGAAGGTCGATCAGGTCTATTTCGAGGTGGATCGCCGCTACAAGATCGACGTGCTCACGCGTCTGATCGACCTCCACGATTTTCGTTACGGCATCATTTTCTGTTCCACCAAGGTCATGGTCGATGAGCTCGACGAACACCTGCACGCCCGTGGTTACGCGACCGACCGACTGCATGGTGACATCACGCAGTCGACCCGCACGCGGGTGATGGACAAGTTCAAACGCCGCGGCTTCGAGTTCCTCGTTGCGACCGACGTGGCCGCACGCGGTCTTGATGTCGACGACCTCGAAGTCGTGTTCAACTTTGACCTGCCGAACGACGCCGAGGATTACACGCATCGCGTGGGCCGCACGGGTCGCGCCGGTCGAGAGGGCAAGGCGTTCACGTTTGTCTCGGGCCGCGAGATCTACGGGCTGCAAAACATGATCCGCTACGGGAAACTCAAGATCCGTCGCGAAAACGTGCCGTCCCTCGACCAGGTCGAGGAGGCGCGCGAGAATGTGTTTTTTGAAAAGGTGCGCGGCGTGCTGGATGGCGGAGCGTATATCAAGCAGGACCGCTTCATCGACCGCCTGATCGAGCAGGGGCATCCGAGCACCGACATCGTATCGGCGTTGTTGCACATGATGCATGGCGGTAGTGACAAACCCGAGGGTGCCGCCGCCCCCGCCACCAAGTCGAAGCCCGCCGCTCCGGTGTCGCGTCCGGCCACGTCTGCAGTCGCGACCCCTAAGCCCGCCGCGCACATACCCGCGCCCGCTTATGTGAGCGAGAAAGCAGCCGAGAAGCCGAACGCGGTGCCGGCGGCGTTCGCCAAGGTGGCCAACAAGCCCAAGATGGTTACGCCGGTCGCTCCGGTTGCTCTGACCGAGCCAGCGTCGGACTTCACCTCCGAGGTCAAGGCGGCGGCTCCGCTGCCGGCGGAGCAGGAGCGGGCGCTTTTTGAAAACGAGGGCGAACCGTCGCCGGTGCGTCCGTCCAAGCAGAAGTTCCTGCGCCCCGCGCGCACCGGTCGGGAGCCGGGCATGACGACGGTGTTTTTCAACGTGGGCCGCAAGCAGCTCATCACTCCGGCCGACATCGTGGGCAAGGTCGCGGGTGTCACGCGTCTGCCGGCCAATGTGGTTGGGGCGATGGATATTCACCAGCGGCACACGCTGGTCGACGTCGTGAACGAGCACGTGCCGTTGATCCTGCAAAAGCTGAAGGGAATCCGCGTGAAGAATATCGCGCTGGAGCCCGCGCTGGCGACGGACGCGGATCGCGAGATGGAGTGAGGTTAAGGGGGAGGGTGGGGCGCTGTCCCCGCCGGTTTTGCAGAGGACGGGTTCGCGGCGGGCACAGCGGCCCGCCCTCCATTCTTGCCGTCACGTGAAGTTTACGGGCGCGGTTCTTGACACGTCTCCGGGGCACAACTACTCGTCAGAGCCCATATGGAGGCTGTGCTTGATCAACCTGTGTTGGTCCTAAATCGCCTGTGGCAGGCGGTGAACGTTATCGGCGCTAAACGCGCCTTTGGTTTGTTGTCGAGAGGTCACGCGAGCGTCGTTCATCACCACGAGGATGACTTCCGCGTCTTTAATCTCATGGACTGGGTGGATTTCTCGCAGAGCAATCCGCCGCTGGAGATCATCGATCAGGTGCACACGCCGCGCACGACGATCCGGCTGCCGCGGGTCATCCTGCTCGCGTATTTCGACCGGCTGCCGTGCAAGGAGCTGAAGCTGACGCGCGGCAATGTCTTCGAGCGCGACAAGGATACCTGCCAGTATTGCGGCAATATTTTCGAGCGCGAGGATTTGAACCTCGATCACGTGATCCCGCGTGATTTCGGGGGGAAGACGACGTGGGAAAACATCGTCTGCTCGTGCATCAAGTGTAACTCCAAAAAGGCGAACCGCCTGCCGCACCAGGCGCACATGCGGCTCATCCGCAAGCCGGTGCGACCCAAGTGGCGTCCGGTGATCTCACTGGTGCTCGGCAACAAGGAGCGCGAGCGCTGGAAAGACTTCCTCGATCTGGCCTACTGGAACGTCGAGCTGGAGGCTTGAGGCGGCTTGGCCGGCACGCCGGCTTTTGATCACTGCTTCGGCGCGCCCGGCGGTCGCGCTCTACCTTTCAACTCTTGGCGCTTACTTGGCCGGCAAGTAGTCGGTGGTCATGGCTTGATCGACGGCGACTTTGCCTTTGGGGAGGATGGCGAGGTCTTCGAGTTGGTCGATCTGCGTCTGGAAACGTTCGCGGGTGATGCGGCCGGTGTTGGCCGGGCCGCCTTCGGGGCCGCGGCCGGTCACGAGTTTTTCGTCGGTGATCATTTTACGGGAGAACATCATGAATTCGTCCGTGTTGTTGGGGTTGGCCGCCTTCATCAGCGCGTGGGCGGGGGCCGGGTCGTTGGTGAGGTAGTCGTTCCATCCTTTGATGTAGGCCTGCACAAAGGCGCGGGTTTCGGTGGGATGGGCCGCCGCCCAGGCTTTGTTGGCGACGACCACGGCGTAGGCGTCGAAGCCGGCGTCCCACGCGTAAAGGAAGCGGGGCATGGCGCCGCCGGCTTTGATGATGTGGTAGGGTTCGGCGATGTAGTAGCCCTGCTGGATGAGATCCTTGTCCGCGACGAAGTTGGCGACGGAGTAGTTCTGGGGGATGAGTTTGAAATCGATGCCGTATTTTTTCTTCAGGTAGGGGAGGAACGCCCACTCGGGGCGGGCCATCACGGTTTTGCCGTTGAGGTCTTCGAAGCGGGTGACGGGGTTGTCGGCGTGCAGCATGAACACGGACGGGTCGTTCTGGAAAACGGCGGCGATCTGGATCACCGGGATCTCCTGGGCGATGGCGAGGAGGGTGTTGGTGCTGTCACCCTGGCCGAACTGGGCGCGGCCGGTGGCGAGCTTCTGCATGACGAAGGCGTTGGGGCCGCCGGGGATGATCTCCACGTCGAGGCCGGCGTCTTTGAAGTAGCCCTTGGCCTGCGCCTGGTAAAAGCCGCCGTGCTCGGGCTCGGCGATCCAGTCGAGTTGCACGATGATCTTGGTCGGAGTGGCGGTGGTTGCGAAAAGGGCGAAAGGCAGGCAGGCGACGGCGGCCAGAAGGAGGAGTCGGAGTGCGGGCGTTTTCATGAGAGCGAGTTGGTTTCGAGTGCGTGGTAGGCGGGGCTGAGTTCGCGGGTGAGGGGGCCGATCGGGAGAATGCGGTCGTCGAGACGGGTGACCGGCATGATGCCGAGCAGGGCGTTGGTGACAAAGAGTTCGTCGGCGTGGTTCAAGTCGGCGTGGGTGAGCAAGGCTTCGCGGGCGCGCACGGGGCCGAGCAGGTCGAGGACGCGTCCGCGGGCGATGCCGGGGAGCGGTCCGCTGGCGTGCGACGGGGTGATCACCGTGCCTTGGTGGACGATGAAGAGGTTGGTGGTCGCACCTTCGATGACGATGCCGGCGGGTGTGAGAAAGAGCGGTTCGTCAAAGCCGGCGGCGACGGCGGCGCGTTTGGCGCGGATGTTGGCGAGGTAGTTGAGGGTCTTGTGCTCGGACAGCGTGCCGGTGCGTTCGCCGGTGAAGACGGTCTTGAGGTGAAAGCCGCGCGCGTAGATTTCGGCGGGATAAAAATTGGGGCGGGTTGTGATGAGTTCGCCGGTGGCGGTGTCGTTGTTGAAGACGACGACCTTGACGGAACCATCGGTCAGGCCGTTGGCGGCGATGACGCGGACGAGGCGCTCGCGGAGAGAGTCGACGGAGACGGCGTAGGGCAGATCGAGGGCGCGGGCGCTGGCGGTGAGGCGGGCGTGGTGGTGGGCGAGGAAGGCGGGACGGGAGTTGCGGACCTTGATGGTTTCGAAGAGGCCGTGACCGTAGAGGAAGCCTTCGCTCGTCGCGGGGATAAGCGCGGCGGAGGCGGGGAGCAGGACGTTGTCGAGGAGGACGTGGGGGGCCATGGGGAAAATCTTTCTCTTTCCTCTTTATCTTAATCTTTCTCGGATTGGAGAGCGTATTATGGGAGGAGAAAGAGAAAGATTAAGAGAAAATAGAAAGAGTCAGGCCGTGAGTGCCTCGTGCATGGCGCGGCCTTTATCGAGGGTTTCCTGGTATTCGGCGGCGGGGTCGGAGTCCCAGACGATGCCGCCGCCGACGTGGTAGCAGGCGCGGCCGTTCGCGCAGCTGATGGTGCGGATGGCGATATTAAGGTCGGCGTTGCCGTCGAAACCGAGGTAGCCGATGGTGCCGGTGTAAACATGGCGGCGGTGGGGTTCGAGTTCGTCGATGATCTCCATGGCGCGGATCTTGGGGGCGCCGGTGATGGAGCCGCCGGGGAAGCAGGCACGCACGCAATCGATGGCGTCGAGGCCGGAACGCAGGGTGCCGGACACGGTGGCGACCAGGTGATGGACGGTCGGGTGGGACTCGAGTTGCCAGAGTTGATCGACGCGGACGGAACCGAATTCGCAGACGCGGCCCAGGTCGTTGCGTTCGAGATCGACGATCATGAGGAGCTCGGCGCGGTCTTTTTCGCTGACGAGCAGTTCGGCGGCGAGGCGGGCGTCGGTGGACGGATCGGACGAGCGCGGGCGGGTGCCCTTGATGGGACGGGTTTCGACGTGACGGTCGCGGAGTGTGAGGAAACGCTCGGGGGAACTACTGATGAGTTGGACGGGGCCGAAAGAAAGGTAGGTGGCGAAGGGAGCCGGGCTGCGTTGGCGGAGACGAAGATAGAGGTCGTAGGGTGCGCAGGGGAGAGGAGTGGAGAAGCGCTGGGTGAGGTTGACCTGATAGACATCACCGGAGGCGATGTAGTTTTTAATGCGGCCGATGGCGTCGGAGTAGGTAGTGGCGGTGAAATTGGAGACGGATTGGACAGGATGAACGGGATGCGGAGTGGATGGCGGAGTCGGGGCGGCGAGGGTGTCGCGAAGACGCGCGAGCAGGTCGAAGGCCGGGGTGGAGGCGACCGGATTGGCGACGAGCCAGGTGCGGTTGGTGGCGTGTTCGTGGGCGATCAGGCTATCGTAGAAACCAAATTCGCAGTCGGGGATTTCCGGGAAATCGTCGGGACGGGCGCGCGGGAGTTTCTCCAGTTGAGTGCAGAGTTCGTAGCCGAAGAAACCGACGGCACCACCGGTGAATGGAAGCGGAGGAGACGAGTCGGGCGTCGGGAGTCCGAAGCCCGCCGTCTGTGACGGGCGGGAGTAGCGGCGGAGGAGCGTTTGGAGTTCAGGCAGGGTGCAGGGACGGTCTTTGGCGCGGAAAACCAGGAAGGGGTCGAAACCGATGAAGGAATAGGCACCGAGGCCGCCGGAGGTGAGTCCGCTGTCGAGGAAGAAGGCATGGTCGCGTTGGGCGACGCGGGCGAAAAATTCGTGGGGCGGGGCAGGCAACGTGATTTCTTCGAGGATGACCGGCGGGGTGAGCGCGAGGTCGAGTCGTTGCGCGATGCCGGTGCGGTCGGACCGGGCGAGGTGGACGCGGACGGGGGTGCCGTTGACGAGCAGGTCGGGGGCGAGGTCGGCGAGCGGCGCGAGGACGAAGGCGCGTTCGTGGAGTCGTGGGTGCGGCAGGGTCAGGCGGTCGTCGGCGAGTGAGTGGCCGGTGTGAAGGAGGACGTCGATGTCGAGGGTGCGCGGGCCCCAGCGTTCGCGGCGGACGCGTCCGAGGCGTTGCTCAATCGACAGGCAGAGATCGAGCAGCGCGTGGGGCGTGAGCGTGGTCTCGAGTTCGACTACCAGGTTGAGGAAGTCGGGCTGGTCAGTGAGTCCGACGGCCTTGGTTTCGTAAACGGGAGAGACGCGGGCAATGCGCACCGCCGGAGCGGAGGCAAGGTGGCCTAGTGCGGACGCCAGCAGGGCGCGGCGGTCGCCGAGATTACCGCCCAGTCCGAGGTAGGCGGTCTGCACGCGATTTGCTGGTTTCGACGGCGACATGGTCGAGAATACCGGCGATGGGGACGGAGGGTTTTTTGATGACGATGTCCACTTGATCGACGATGGGGCAGGCGTCGAGGATGCGGTCGATCACGTGACCGGCGAGGGCTTCGATGAGCTTGAAACGGTCTTTCTCCAAGGTTTCGCGGCAGATGCTGTAGACGCGGGTGTAGTCGACGGTTTTGTGGAGGTCGTCGGTCGCGGCGGCGGCGGCGATGTCGAGCGTGAGCGTGATATCGATCACGAAGCGCTGGCCGAGGGTGCTCTCCTCGGGGAGATCGCCATGGTATCCGTAGAATACCATGTTGGAGAGGGTGATGCGGCCGGTCATGTGTGAGTCGGAAAGAGAACGAGAAAGAGTAAGAGAACGAGAAAGATTTTTATGGCAAACGCACGGCGGCGGACATGAGGGCGGCGCGGTGGTTGGCTTCGACGTCGTGGACGCGATGAAACTGAACGCCTTGCGAGACGGCCAGTGCGGTGAGGGCGAGGGTGCCTTCGAGGCGTTCGTCGGGCGGGAGATCGAGGACGTGGCTGATCACGGACTTGCGGGAGATGCCGAGGAGGAGCGGATGTCCAAGATCGTGCAATTCGGACAGGTGGGCGAGGATGGCGAGGTTTTGCGGCTGGGTTTTGCCGAAGCCGATGCCGGGATCGAGGATGATGCGGGCGGGGTCGATGCCGGCGGCGCGGGCGAGGTCGAGCGTGCGGGTGAGGAAGGTTTTGAGGTTGTCCATCACGTCACCGGGGGCGTCGCGGAAAGCGGCGTCGTTGTGCATGAGGATGGCGGCGGCACCATGGCGGGCGATCACGGAGGCCATGGAGGGGTCGCGTTGGAGTCCGTGGACGTCGTTGACGATGTGGGCGCCGGCGGAGAGGGCCGCGTCGGCGACGGCGGCGTGGTAGGTGTCGATCGAGAGGGGGGCGGCTACGTGTTTGACCAATTCGCGGATGACGGGGACGACGCGGCGGATTTCTTCTTCGGGGCCGACTTCGACATAGCCGGGGCGGGTGGATTGTCCGCCGATGTCGATGACGGAGGCGCCTTCGGCGATGAGCAGGCGGGCGTGGGAGACGGCGGCGGGGAGGTTGTTGTGTTGTCCGCCGTCGAAGAAGGAATCGTCGGTGACGTTGAGGATGCCGACGAGGTGCGGCGTGCCGTCGAGGAGGAGGACGCGGTCGCGGCAGTGGAGTTGGCGGGGAGCGGGCATGGGTGGGTAAAATCTTTCTCTTTCCTCTTAATCTTTATCTTTCGTCAGGTGAGGCGGAGGTTTTTCGAAAGGGAGAACGATTAAGATAAAGAGGAAAGAGAAAGAGTGTCAGTCCTTGGGTTGATAGGAGTCGTGCCAGCGGTGGAGGGCGAACCAGCTCAGCCACACGACGGCGCCGGCGAAGAGGAAGCCGAGCACGCAGCTCACGATGGCGGTGGCGTAGAGGGCGGGAATCTGGAACTGGGCGCTGTAGATGACGGCGAGGAAACCGAGTCCGCCTTGGCCGCCGCCGGAGCTGCCGGCGAACATGTCGCCGGAGATGGCACCGATGGGAGCGAGGGCGGCGGCGATGCGCAGGCCGGTGAAAAAATACGGCATGGCGGCGGGCACGCGGAGGAGGAAAATCTGTTGCAGACGCGAGGCGCGACCCATGCGGAAGAGGTCAACGAGAAGGCGGTCGGTGGAGACGAGGCCTTGCGTGGTGTTCACGACTAGCGGGAAAAAACTGATGAGAAACGTGATGATCACGACGCTCTTCAGGCCCGGTCCGACCCAGAGGATGAGGATGGGGGCTAGGACGATGATGGGCGTGAGTTGAAGCGCCATGAGCCAAGGGTAGAGGCTGGCGCGCACGAGCGGTGAGAGCGAAAGCGCCAGGCCGAGCGCGACACTCACGATGACGGCGGTGGCGAAGCCGAGCAGGGCACCGGTGGCGGTCGAAAGCGTGGCGGACCAGAGTTGGGGGGCTTTTTCGCCGAAGGCATGCAGGACGGCATCGGGGGCGGGGAGCAGGAAACGTTGGTCGGCGGGCAAAACCCAGAGGCGCACCGCATACCAAGCGGCGACGAGCAGAATGCCGGTGAGGACGGGGAGTGCAAACGTGAGGACGCGGCGGTTCATGCGGATACTGCGGCGTGCAGGAGGCGGGATACCTCGGCGACACGGTTGAGGTAGGCGGACGTTTCGCGGGTGTCGGCGTTGCGCGGATACGGCAGAGCGACGGGCAGATCGTGGGCGATGCGTCCACCGGCGAGAATCAGGATGCGCGTCGAAAGGAAAACCGCCTCGGCGACGGAATGGGTGACGAAGAACGCGGTCCAGTGACGACGTTCGCGCAAGGCGAGGAGTTCTTCGTTGAGGTGTTCGCGGGTGAGTTCGTCGAGGGCACCGAAGGGTTCGTCGAGGAGGAGGAGCGACGGTTCCAGCGTGAGTGCGCGAGCGATGGAGACGCGCATTTTTTCGCCGCCGGAGAGCTGGCGCGGGTAGCGGTCGGCGAGGTGGCCGATGCGGGCGAGGTCGAGGAGTTGCGCGGAGAGTTCGTGACGGCGGGCGGCGGGTGTGCCGCGGAGCTGGAGCAGGGTTTCGGCGTTTTGGCGGACCGTGCGCCAAGGGAGCAGCGCGGCATCCTGGAAAATAAACGCGCGATCGGAGGATGAAGTTTCGGGGGATTGGCCTTCGATGAGGACGCGACCGGAGGACGGCGAGGAGAGGCCGGAGAGAAGTCGGAGGAGGGTGGATTTACCGCAGCCGCTGGCACCGATGAGGCTGATGAATTCGCCGGGCTCGGCGCGGAGCGAGAGGTTGGCAAACACGGGCGGGCGGTCGCTGTCACCGAAGCGCTTGGTGACGGACTGGAGTTCGACGATGGGAGGCGAGTCGCTCATGCGGCGGTGTGGACGGCGAGCATGCGTGGCGCGGAGGTGCGGGCAAGCTTGGTGCCAAAACCAGTGGCACGACGGAATTAACGGACGGGTTTACTTGAGGCGCGTCAGGGCTTCGGTGGCCTCGGGGAACACGGGCTCGAGGGCGAGGGCGGCTTTGAATTCTGTGCGGGCTTCGTCAGGGCGATGGTCTTTTTCGTAGATGAGGCCGAGGCGGTAGTGGGCGCCGGCGTGATCGGGCTCCTCGGTGCGCGGCGTGATTTGCAGGCAGCGGCGGAGGGCTTGTTCGCCTTTGGCGAGATCGCGGCCGGTTTCGGAGGCGATGCGGCCGAGGGTGTAGAGTCCGAGGTAGTTGTCGGGCTGTTCGCGTAGAAAGTCTTCGCAGGCGGCGAGGGCTTCGTCGTAGCGCTTTTCGCTGCAAAGAGTGGTGGCTTTGATGACGGTGCCGCGGGCGGGGTCGCGTTTGGCGATCTCGGCGATGTGGACGTAGGCTTTGTCGAGGTCGCCGCCGGCAAACGACGGTGCGCGGGTGTAGAACTGAATCAGGCCTTCGCGGTAGGCGATGGTGTCGGGCGAAAGTTTGACGGCTTGTTCGAGGGCGTTGCGTCCGCGTCGGGCGTAGAAAATGGCACCGAACGTGTGGCCGAGTTCGGTGGCGTGCAGGAGATTGGCGGTGCCGTAGTCGGCGAGGATTTTCGGGTCGTTGGGGGAAAGGGCGACGGCTTTGGCGAGGGTGTCGGCGGCCGCTTCGCGGTTCTGGGTTTTGAGCAGGCAGCGTCCGAGATACCACAGGGCGCTGACATTCTTGGGTTCGCGGGCGATAATGGCCTTGAGCGGCTCGATGGCCTCGGCTGCGCGATGGGCGTTGTAGAGCGCGATGGCGGCATCGAGCGGGGCGGGTTCGGCGCGGAGGGATCGCAGGGGAACAGCGAGAACGATTACGATAAAGAGAAAGAACGGATGCAGGCGTGAGCGGGACATCGTTGGAGGGGCGCAGGGTTTGCGGTGGTTCTCGTGAGTGCAAAATCATGGGCAGGATGCCCATGCCACTTTATTCGAAACGAAGGGCGTCGATGGGGTCGAGTTGGGCGGCTTTGTGCGCGGGGTAGAAACCGAAGCCGATGCCGACGGCGGCGGAGAAGGCGACCGCGATGATGACGGACTGGGAGGATACGAGCACGGGCCAGCCGTTGACGCGGGAAAGTGTTTCGGAAATGCCGATGCCGAGACTGACGCCGAGAATGCCACCCATGGCGCTAAGGATCATGGCCTCGATGAGAAATTGCAGGCGGATGTCGCGGTCATGAGCGCCGATGGCGAGACGGATGCCGATCTCGCGGGTGCGCTCGGTGACGGAAACGAGCATGATGTTCATGATGCCGATGCCGCCGACCAGCAGTGATACGCCGGCGATGGCCCCGAGGAGCGCGGTCATGGTGCGGGAGGTCTCGGTGGCGGCGGCGGCGAGCTCAAGCTGGTTGCGCACGGTGAAGTCGGGCTCGCGGCCCTCGCGGCGCTGGGCCAGCAGGTCGGTAACCTCTTGCTGGATACGCGGCATGGCCTCGGCTGAGGAGGACTCGATGAGGATGTTATTGATCGTGCGGCGCCAGCGGAAGACCCGCGTCATGAAGCTGGAGTAAGGTATGAGAACAATGTCATCCTGATCCGAACCGGAGTAGCTGAATCCCTTTTGGTTGAGCACGCCGACGATGCGGAAGGGGATGTTGCGGATGCGGAGGGTCTGGCCGAGCGGATTGACGTCGGCATAGAGCTGGCGGACGATGGTTTCGCCGATGACACAGACCTTGGCGTTGGCGCGGACGTCGCTCTCGGTGAAGATGTCGCCGGCCCGGATGGACCAGGCGCGAATGCTGATGAAGTCGGGTGCTACACCGGAAATGTTGGTGCGCCAGTTGAGGCCGTTGCCCTGGATCTGGTTTCCGTTGCGAATTTCGGGAGACACGGAGACTGCGCCGACGATTTCGCGTTGGATAGCCACGGCGTCCTCAACGGTGAGGGTGTTGGACGAGCCCTGTCCGCCGCGGGCACCCGAGGCGCTGGAACTGCCGGGCGAGACCGTGATGACGTTGTTGCCGAGACTTGCCACCTGGGCTTCGACCTGGGCCTTGGCGCCGTTGCCAATGCTCACCATCGTGATGACGGCGCCGACGCCGATGATAATGCCGAGCGCGGTGAGGAAGGACCGCATCTTGTTTCGGCGAAGGGCGCGGATCGCGATGACGATGGTGGCTACGATACGCATGGATCAGTCTTTCGCGTTGGAGTGAGAGGCAAGGTCGTGGGTGAGCTTGGCGTCGACCTCGGCCTGGGCGACTTTCTGGAGTTCTTCGGCGGCGAAGGAGCGGTCTGCGACGGGTTCGTCGCGCACAACGAGGCCGTCGCGGACGATGAGATTGCGTTTGCAGTAGCGGGCGATGTCCAGCTCGTGCGTGACCATCACGATGGTGATGCCCTGGTCGTTGAGTTTTTGGAAAACGCCCATGACCTCGACGGAGGTCTTGGTGTCGAGATTGCCGGTGGGCTCGTCGGCGAGGATGACCTGGGGGTTGTTGACGAGGGCGCGGGCGATGGCGACGCGCTGTTGTTGTCCGCCTGAAAGCTGATTGGGCAGGTGGTCGTAACGTGCGGCCAGTCCGACGATCTCCAATGCGTGCATGGCTCGCTCGCGCATCTCATCGGCGGAGACACGGCGGGGGGCGTAGAGCATGGGCAGCTCGACGTTTTCCAAGGCGCTGGTGCGCGAGAGCAGGTTGAACCCCTGAAAGACGAAACCGAGCTTGTGGTTGCGGATGTCGGCGCGCCGGTTGCGGTCGAGATCGGAGACGTTGATACCGTCGAGCAGGTAGGTGCCACCGGAGGGTCGATCGAGACAGCCCAGGGTATTCATGAGCGTCGACTTGCCTGATCCGGAGGAACCCATGATGGCGATGAATTCGCCCTTGTGGATATCGAGCGAGATGCCCCGGACGGCATGGACCTCGAGGTCGCCGTTGCGGTAGGTTTTGCGAATATCGCGGAGCTGGACGACGGGCTGCATCGGCGCGGGCTTAGTGAGACCGGGACTGACCGCCGAAGGGGGATGCCGTGCCGCTGACAGCTGACTCGGCGGCGGATAATATGCCGGTGATGACGACATCGTTTTCCGAGAGTCCGGAGACCACTTCGGTGAACGTGCCGTTGGTGATACCGAGGCGGACCTCGACCGGCTCGGCGAGCGGGTGATCGGGCGTGCCGGCGACCCGGTAAAGCGTGCGGGTCGTGATGGCGGAGGCAGCGGCGTTGTCGCGGTTGCGACGTGCGGGGATGGTCAGTCCGCGTTCTTCGGCGAGAGCCCGGACGCGTTGCATGATTTCAGGGGTGGGGCGTCCGCCGGTGTGTCCGACTTCGGTGAGCAGGGCGCGAAGGTTTTCCTCGGGGGTCGCGGCTGCGGGTTTGTTTTTATCCTTTGAACTCGCGGATGTGAGCAGGAGTTCTTCGGGGATGCGCACGCGCAGGGCTGAGTTCGGCACGATGGGGATCTCTTTGCGCTGCTCGATGATCACGGAGACATTGGCGGTCATGCCCGGTTTGAGTTTCAGGTCATCGTTGGCAACGTCGATGATGGTGGTGTAAGTGATGACGTTTTGTTCGCGGACCGGTGTATTGCGGATCTGACGCACGGTGCCTTGAAAGCGGCGGTCGGGATAAGCATCGACCGTGAAGTCGACCGACATTTTTTCGGTCACGGCACCGATGTCGGCCTCGGATACGGCGGCCTCGATCTGCATGCGGCGAAGATCCTCGACCAAGGTGAACAAGACCGGAGCGTTGAGACTGGCGGCGACGGTTTTTCCCGCGACGATCTGGCGGGTGAGCACGGAGCCGTCGATGGGGGACTTGATTGTGCAACGGGAAAGGTCGACGCGGGCGTTTTCGACGGAGGCCTTGCGAATGAGCATTTGCGCCTCGGCTTGGGAGAGCTCGGCTTCGGCCTGATCCAGTTCCTGCTGGGAGACCAGATTGGCGGCCTTGAGTGACCGGATGCGTTCGGCATTCAGACGGACGAGATCATGGTTGGCCTTGGTATTGGAGTATTCGGCGTCGGCCTGGCGAAGGCGCGATTCGTAAGTGGCGGGGTCGATACGGGCGAGCACCTGATCTTTTTTGACGGTGTCGTTGAAATCGACGAGCACCTGTTCGACGAGACCCGAGATCTGCGAGCCGACTTCCACGGTGGAGACCGGCTGGATGTCGCCGGTGGCGGTCACCGAGCGCGTGATGTCGCCCTTGGCGACTTTGGCGGTGATGAATTGGGGCGGCGGAGTGATGCTGCCTCTGTAGAAATAATACCCACCGCTGCCGACGAGGGCTAGCAACGGGATGAGGATCCAGAGGGTAGAGGAGCCGGATTTGGCCATGGCTTAAAAAGGGAGCGGTAACAAAGGAATCGAATCGGGTATGCACAGGTGCGCATACGGAGACCGGAAATCCAATCAATCGCGTGCACCTAGTAGCAACGCTTGAATCCGCCTAGACGGAAAGAAGTGCGAAATGTTACGCACAGGCGGCGACTTGCCGCAAAAGGTCAAATACTGCGGGGAAATGCGGTGCTGAGCGCGGCGGCGACATTGGCCGGCACAAAATGCGAGATGTCGCCTCCGTAGCGGGCAACCTGTTTGACCAGCGATGAGCTGGTGTAACTGAATTGCTCGTGGGGCATGACGAAGAGGGTCTCGATGCGAGGTTGCAGGTGGCGGTTCATCAACGCCATGTTGAATTCAAATTCGAAGTCCGAAAGTGCGCGCAGGCCGCGGATGATGGCGTCGGCCTTTTGGGCGACGGCGAATTCGACGAGGAGGCCGTCGAAAATGGTGGCGGTTACGTGTGGGTATTTGCCGATGTTGGCCTGCACGAGATCGAGTCGCTGTTCGGCGGAAAATACGGGAGCTTTGCCGGGATTGTGCGAAATGGCGACGGTGATGCGGTCGAACAACTTGGTTGCGCGGTCGAGCACATCAAGGTGACCGTTGGTGAGGGGATCGAACGTGCCTGGATAGATGCAGTGACGCATGAGCTTGGGCATCATCGGCGTGGGACGAGCGGGGGCGAGAACCAAATCGTTGCGTTTACGGGGTTGCCTTTGACCCGGTCGAGGCCTGTCTTCGGCCCAAGCCCGACTCCATGAACCTCCCGAATATCATCACCCTCTCGCGTATCCCGCTGATGTTTGTGGTGGTGTGGTTGATGAAACAGGAGTGGTCGGGGGCGGCGACGCTGGCGTTTTGGCTGTTCATCATCGCGGCAGTGGGGGATTGGCTGGACGGCTATCTTGCGCGTAAAATGCAGCTGATTTCCCTCTTCGGGAAGTTCATGGATGCGCTGACGGACAAAATTTTCGTGGTGGGTATCATGATCGTGTTTGTGGAGGAAGGTATCGTTCCGATCTATCTCGTGCTGATCGTGCTTTGTCGCGAGTTTCTGATCTCGGGCATGCGCATGATGGCGGCGGCCAAAGGCGTGGTGGTGGCGGCGGAGCGCGGTGGGAAAACCAAGACGCTCACGCAGCTCATCGCCGTGGGTTTTTTGCTCTTCGTGCCGATGCTCCAAGAGGACATCGCCGGCTGGTCGCTCTTTGATTTTTCGCCCTATGGCCGCGTGATTCACTATACCGGACTCGGGTTGTTTATCCTCGGGGTGTATTTCACGGTGCAGTCCGGCTGGGATTATTTGGTGAAATACCGCGCGGTGCTGTTCGAAGAAGACAAAAAATGACCACGTTGAAACAGCCGATCTGGCCGCGGTTTTTGCCGACGGCGTGGGTGGTGGCCTGTGCGACGGTCGGGCCGGTGGGGCGTATGCGCAAGGCTCCGGGCACTTGGGGGTCGGTGGCGGGCCTGTTGTATTTCACGGTGTTTTTCGCGGGGCGAATTGGCGATGTCGGATTGATTTTGTTTAGTGCGGTCGGGTTTTATTTTTCGGTGGCGTTGTGCGGCGAGGCGGAGTTTCGCCTGGGCGAACGTGATCCGGGCAAAATCGTGCTCGATGAATTTGTCGCCATGCCGTTGTGCTTCATCGGCTGGACGCGTTTTGCGGATGTTGTTCCCAACTGGGTGGTGTTTCTCGCGGGCTTTGCGCTATTCCGGCTCTACGACATCGCCAAGCCGTTCGGGATAAAAAAACTCCAGGACCTGCCGGGCGGCTGGGGAGTGACGGTGGATGACACGGCGGCCGCGCTGGCTGCGTGTGCTACCCTGCATGCCGCACATGCGGCGTGGGTGACGTGGTTCGCCTGAGCTGTTCGCTTACTGCACGCCGCCTCGGTGGGCGTCGGGATTCTTGAGCTGGTCTTTCCAGCTGAAAATTTTGGCCTGGGCACCGTATTTTTCGGCGGTGGCCTTGTCGCCCTTTTCCATCCAGATGCGGGAGAGGGTCGTGTTGATGAACAGATCGTCGCTGCGCACGGCGTGGGCTTTTTCGGCGGCGTGCAAGGCATCGTCAAAGCGGCGCAGACTGAACAGGATCTCGGCCAGCGCATGCCAGGCCTCGAAGGAGGCGGGGGAGGACTCGGTGGCGCGGTTGAGCTTCGCGATGGCGACGTCGGTGTCGCCCATCGTGTAGTCAAACGTGGCGTCTTCGATGAGCGTTTGGAGTTCTGCGTCGGTCATGGGGGACACAGAGGCCCGTGTCGGGGTCGAGGGCCACACAAAAGGCGGACACGGCCTAGGTCCGGCGCTTGCAAGTCAGGGCAAAGATAACAGCGCAGGCGAACCAGCCGAGGGCGAGCACTTCGATACCGGGCATGAAGTGGTCTTTGTAGAGGATTGGATTGGTGTGGGCGATCGCGATACGGGTCGTGGTGGTGAGTCCGAGGTTCCAGCCGGCCGCCGCCCACACGGAAAAGATGAACAGCGCGACGAACGCTGCGACTCCGCGCACGAGGATACGCCATGCGGCGATGCCGGGGGCGGACTTGGTGGGCTCGGGCACGGATGTCATGAGCGGGGAGGGGGGAAGGGTTAAAGAATCAGCATCGCGTCACCGTAGCTGAAGAACCGGTATTCGCGGGCGATGGCCTCGGCGTAGAGCTCTTTGAACCAAGCGATGCCTTCGGTGGAGCCGGGGGTAAGGAAGGCCGATAACAGGCAGAGCAGCGAGGAACGGGGCTGGTGGAAGTTGGTGATGAGCGCGTCGACTCCGGCGAAGGTGCGTGGCGGATAAATGAAGATGCCGGCTTCGGCGAAGTGCGGGTGGTCGAGCGGCGCGGTGTGCTTGGAGAGGAAATCTTCGACGGAACGCACAGTGGTCGTGCCCACGGCGATCCGGCGGCCGGTGGCGGTGCGGGTGGCGGGAAAGAGCCCGCGTTGGGTGGCGACGGGCAGTTCGTAGAGTTCGCGATGGATGGCGTGCTCCTCGACGGTGGCGGCGTCGATGGGTTTGAACGTTCCGAGGCCGACATGGAGGGTGACCTCGGCGGCATCTACGCCTTGAGCGGCGAGGGTGGCGAGCAACTCGGGCGTGAAGTGCAGGCCGGCGGTGGGCGCGGCGACGGCGACCTGACGGGCGCGGTCGGCGTAGACGGTCTGGTAACGTTCGATGTCACGCGGACGCTCCGCAGTCGGGTCGGCGCGTTCGATGTAGGGTGGGAGAGGAACGTCGCCGAGGCGGTTGGCCACGTCGGTGATGGACTGGCCGGCAGGTGTCGTGAAACGGATGAGCGCGGCACCTTCGGGGTCCTTGGCGAGGATGATGCCGGAAAAATCTTCGCCGTGGGCAAACGTGGCGTCGACGGGGAGTTTTTTACCGGGGCGGACCAGGCACCACCAGACGTTGTCGCCGTGGGTAGTGTCGGGACGCAGGAGCAGGCACTCGATCACGCCGCCGGTGGGGCGGTTGGCGTGGAGGCGGGCGGGGAGGACGGCGGCGTTGTTGCGAAAGAGGGTATCACCGGAGTGGAGAAACTGAGGAAGGTCGGAGAAAGCGTGGTGGGCGACGGAGCGGGTGGCCCGGTCGACGACCATTAAACGAGAGGCGTCACGACGTGCGGCAGGGGTCTGCGCGACGAGGTGAGGAGGCAGGGAATAGTCGAAGAGATCGGTCGGAAGAGGCACGGGAGGGAAAATGAGGCTTGCGATTGCAAACAGGGCGAGTTTCTTCCGCTCTTCCTGTGCACGCCGATGTAGCTCAGTGGTAGAGCAGCGGTATCGTAAACCGCTGGTCGTCGGTTCGACTCCGACCATCGGCTCCACTGTTTTCAGAGGTAAAGACGGGGACTTTTTTACAAAGTCCCGTTTTTGCCAAGTTGACCAAGTTTTACAGAAAATAGGTTCACTTTTGGTTAACTGGATTAATCTGGGGGGAGATGCTCCTGAAATTATACCAGATTGATCATCTCACGGCACCCTATCGCGTCGTTTTAACAGATCCTTCCGGGAAACTCGTGCACCGTCACTTTAAAGACGAAGGAGAGGCCAAGGCATCACTGCGCCCGTTTGTTAAACGCCATGATCGTCCGCACGGTTGATTGCCGTGGTTAGTATCCTTTGGTCGTGAGATCGATGGCGGTGATTTGGCCATCTTTTTCTTGGGTCAGGACTTCGTATCTGCGGGGCTGGAGGGAGTTGGTGCCCTGTGTGTTACGTGGGATTTCGAATTCGGTGCGGTAGCGGCCCTCCCAGCCAGTGACTTGTTTGGTAGAAGTGATGCGTGCATTCCACGTATTACTTTTTTTGCGCACCAAGTAGTTGTAGGCAATCGAGGCGTGTTCGGATGATCGGTTTTTGGCTACGGGCTCGGGTGGCGTAGGCGCGAACTGTTGGGTTACCGGTTGTGGTCGCTGAGTTGTTCTGACGACGTTGTATTCAGGCGTAGGGGGCGGTTGCGGCTGGGTAACTTGCGAAGTTTGCCAATAGCGTTGTTGAGCCATCGCTTTACTAAGTTGTGCGGCGGCTGCTTGAGCGGCGGCGGCTACGGCGCGCATTTCAGCGAGTTCCTGATTTCGGGCGTCTTCCAAAGCTTGGTGCTGGGCTTGGGCGATGAGTTCGGTCGATTTAGCTTCGGAGTAGTTTTGGTAGAGAAGGAAGCCGGCCGCGTGGAGGGCCAGGACCAGAACGAACAGCACCGCATAACGAAGACCTTTGCCCGTGGTGGAGATGGTTTCCGTTGAGGAAATGCCCGGAATCGGGGAATGTCGGCGGGACCGGTCGAATGCGGCCGTGATTGAGTCAACGCGTGCACGCTCATCAGGAGTCATGGTGCAGTGTGATAACGCGTAACGAGCTGGAATAAAGGTAATTGATACACAAAAAACTAGCTAGAACTAGCTATGGCAGCCCCCGGATCACGGTGGCGTTGCGCGAGCAAGGCGAGCCGGTCGGTCGCAACCGGGTGGCCCGGTTGATGAGGGAGTCCGGCCTGCAAGGCAGGCAGAAACGACGTTGCCGGGTGCGCACGACAGACAGCTGTCGTGCCGAGCCGATTGCGCCGAACCGGCTGGCGCTCGCTCCTGTTCCGACCAAGCCCGACGAGGTATGGGTGAGCGACATCACCTACGTGGAAACCGCCGAAGGCTGGGTTTACCTGGCCGGAGTGCTCGACCTCTACAGCCGCCGGCTGATCGGCTGGGCTATGGGGTCGAGCCTGGATACCGCGTTGCCACTGGCCGCATTGCACATGGCCCTGCGGCAACGCCGACCGGCCTCCGGAGTGATGCATCACTCCGACTGGGGCTGCCAGTATGCCAGCGGTGCCTACCGGCAGGCCCTCGCCGATCATGGCTGCATCGCCCCTCCATGAGCCGTCGGGGCAACTGCTACGACAACGCCACCATGGAGGCGTTTTGGAGCACGCTCAAACAGGAGCTGATCTATCGCCGCCGCTGGACCTCCCGCAGCGAGGCGATCACCGCCATCTTCGATTACATCGAGGGCTTTTACAACCGCACTCGCCTTCACTCGGCTCTCGGCTTCAAAAGCCCCCTCGACTACGAATCCAACCTCAACTAACCAACCATAACTCACGCTCAACGCGTGTCCGTTTTATCGAGGGAAGCACAGTTGGCCGGAAGACGGACATTCTTGTCTGTTGGGATTAGAGCGGTTCAAATTAAACTGTAGCCGAATTGTGTCGGGATCGTGGGTAGGGCGGGCCCGCTGCGAATCACCAGGTGTAATCGCATCTAAACCGGCGCGCCCAGCGGTCGCGCCCTACCTTTAAAATGACTATAGTTTTATTTGAACCGCTCTAATCTCTGAATTTTCTTCCCTCCCGGACCTGACGGATAGGAATGTCTGTCTTCTTTGGGCGTAGCAGCAGCGGTGGGGTGGACTCTGCAAAGGGACCAAGCCGGACGTGCACGAGGTGCGTCCTTACAATGAAGACCAAGCTATCGGGGCGTTCTTGATCAGAACGGCCAGATGCGGGGGATCACGATCATGGACGTGACGAAGCAGAGCACGTTGAGCGGGATGCCGATTTTTAGGAAGTCAGTGAATCGATACCCTCCCACGCCGTAAACGTAGGTGTTGGTTTGGTATCCGATGGGCGTCGAGAAGGCGGCCGAGGCTGCGAACATCACGGCGATCACGAAGGGTTGGATGTTCACGCCGAGCTTGGTCGCGATGCCGAGGGCGATCGGGGTCATCAGCGCGGCGATGGCATTGTTGGACAGCACTTCGGTAAGGAAGGCGGTCACCAGGTAAACCGCGCCGAGGACAAACATGGCTTTGTGCTCGGGCGGCACGACGGATTGCACGCCATCGACCACTTGGGTCGCCAACCAGAGGGCGGCGCCGGTCTGTTCAAGGGCGAGGCCAGCGGCGAGCATGCCGAAGATGAGGAAGAGGATGTTCCACTCGATGGAGGCGTAGGCTTCGTTGGGTTTGAGGCAGCCGGTGATGCACACGACGACGCAGCCGGCGAGTGCGCCGATCTCGATGGGGACGAGGTTGAACGAGGCGGCCACGATGACGGCGGCAATGACGCCGAGCACGATCGGCATTTTTTTGTTTTTCGACGTGGCAGGCACGCGGGCGCGGTCGAAGAGCACGAGGTCGTCGCTTTGGCGGAGGGCGTCGATGGCCTGGTCGGTGCCCATCATCAGGACGATGTCGCCGGCTTCGAGGGGGAGGGTTTCGAGGCGTTCGCGGACGTTGCGGCCCTTGCGGTGCACGGCGAGCACGATCATGCGGAAGCGCTGGCGGAAGTTCACCTCGCGCACGGTGTGGCCGACGATGCCGGAGTGGGGGTTGATGACGGCTTCGACCAGCGAGCCTTCGTGGGCGGCGATCTGTTCGAGTCCGAGGTTGAGCTCGGAGATGAGGTCGATGCCGATCACGCCGCGGGTGGCGGCGATGCCCTGGGGACGGCAGGCGAGGATGATGCGGTCGCCGGCGCGGAGGCGGATTTTTTCGGGTTCGATGTAGAGGGCGACGCCATCGCGCACGATTTCGATGAGACGGATGCCCTTGGCGCGGCTGAGGCCGGCTTCGGCTAGGGTCTTGCCCAGGGCCTTGGATTCGGGCTGGACGAAGGCTTCGGTGATGTATTCGCGGCGTTCGTCGGCGGTCAGGATGGAGGTGAGCATCTCGCGGGTGGGCAGGATGCGTTTGCCGCACAGGGCGAGGTAGCAGGCGCCGATCAAGGTCGTGGGCACTCCGAGCCAGGCGAGCTCGAACATGCTGAACGACGGGAGGTTTTTGGCGATGAGGATGCCGTTGACGACGAGGTTGGTGCTGGTGCCGATGAGGGTGCAGGTGCCGCCGAGCACCGCGGCGTAGGAGAGAGGGATGAGGAGCTTGGACGGGGCGAGGTTCATCTTGCGCGCCAGGCCGAGCACGACCGGCAGGAAGACGACGACGACCGGGGTGTTGTTGATGAAGGCCGAGATCGTGGCGACGAGCAGCACGAGGATGAACATCACGACCGGGTAGGACCAACCGGCGGATTTTTGGACGAAGCCGGAAAGCAGGTCGATGGCACCGCAGCGCACGAGGGCGGCGCTGAGCACAAACATGGCACCGACGGTGAACGGCGCGGGGTTGGAGAAGACCGAGAAGGCCTTGTTGGGCGATAGCAGGCCGGTCGCGATGATCGCTACGAAGAGGGCGAGCGCGGTGAGATCCGGCGGGATTTTTTCACGCACAAAGCTCACCAGCGTGGCGGCGAGCAAAAAGAAAATAAGGGCGATCTCCCAAGTCATGTGCGGTGGGTGTGGTGCGAGGGTGCGAAGCCCAACGGGAGCGCGCGCGGATGGAAAGACTGAACATCACCAGTAGCGCGGCTCATTTTTTTACGGCAAGGGGTTGCCGAGTCGGGGCGGGTGTGGCCGGACAAGCGGGGTGAGCACAGTCCAGATGGACGAAAACCTGAGCGCTGTGAGGCGGGATCTTTCTCTTTCGTCTTTATCTTAATCTGTCGTCTTTATCGTTCTCCGGTTGCGGGGCACGAGAAAGAGAAAGAGAACGAGAAAGATAAAGATTAAGAGGCGTAGGACGGAGCCGGTCCAGACATGGGCAGGATGCCCAGGCCACTTCCGCTTACGAGGGGAGTTCGACGTGGGGCTCGATGTCGGCGTCGTAGTCGATGCCGGGGAGGCCGAAGCCGAAGAGTTTGAGGAACTCGCTGCGGTAGCCGGCGATGTCGGTGAGGCTGGCGAGTGTCTCGGTGTTCACTTCGGGCCAGAGTTTGGCGACCTCGGCCTGGATGTCGGGCATCATTTCCCAGT
This sequence comes from Opitutaceae bacterium, assembly GCA_041671745.1. Taxonomy (GTDB): domain Bacteria; phylum Verrucomicrobiota; class Verrucomicrobiia; order Opitutales; family Opitutaceae; genus Rariglobus. Next base: position 32,987 of record JBAZBC010000023.1, read on the forward strand.
CGTCGATGCGCACGCGGCCGGCGTCGTCGAAGGTGAGTCCCATACCGCCATACATCTGGGTGCGGAAGAGGCGGTCGATCTGCTCGATGCAACCCTCGTGCGTGCCCTTGGCCTTCATGATCTTGTAAAGGATCGAGATGTAGAGGGGGACGACGGGGATGGCGGAGCTGGCTTGGGTGACAAGGGCCTTGTTGACTGAGATGAAGGCGCGTCCGTAGCCGTTGGCCTTGAGGGTGGCATCGATGGACTTGCCGGCACGTTCGAGGTCGTTTTTGGCGAGGCCGATGGTGCCGTTTTTGTAGATGGGCCAGGTGACGGACGGTCCGATGTAGGAGTAGGCGACGGAGGTGGCACCGGGGGCGAGGAGCTTGGCCTCGTCGAGGGCGTTGATCCACATTTCCCAGTCTTCTCCACCCATGACGGCGGCGGTGTCGGCGATTTCGGCCTCGTTGGCTGGCTCGATGGTGATGTTGGAGACGACGCCCTTGTCGGTGTCGACGGTCTTGTTGGTGTAGGACTGGCCGACGGGTTTGAGGCAGGACTTGTGGACGACGCCGGTCTTGGGGTGGGTCCGGCGGGGAGAGGCGAGGGAATAGACGACGAGGTCAACCTGGCCGAGGTCGGCTTTGATGGCGGCGAGGACGTCGGTCTTGAGCTGGTCGGAGAAGGCGTCGCCGTTGAAGTTTTTGGCGTAGAGGCCGGCTTTCTTGGCGGCGGTGGTGAAGGCGGCGGTGTTATACCAGCCGGGGGTGGCGGTCTTGTCGGGTTCGGACGGGCGCTCAAAGAAGACACCGATGGTCGCGGCACCGGAGCCGAAGGCGGCGGTGATGCGAGAGGCGAGTCCGTAGCCGGTGGAGGATCCGATCACGAGGACCTTCTTGGGACCGTTTTTGACGGGACCTTTGGCTTTTACGTAGTCGATCCATTCCTGAACGTGCGCGGCGCAGCCGGCGGGATGGGCGGTGACACAGACGAAGCCACGGACTTTGGGTTTGATGACCATAGGTTTAAAGGTGGGGAGTTTCGGGGCGGGGGCGCGGGGGGCAAGCTCAGAGTCGGACGAGGGAAGTAGTGGCTAGCGAGTAGCGGGTAGTGAGTAGTTCGGGCACTCCGTTGGCTGTTCTCGACAGGGCTGAATGCTCACTACCCGCTACTCGCTACCCACTACTTTCGATCAGTTGCTGATCAGCATCATCGGGCCCTCGGCCTTGGGGACGCCGCCTCTGCGTTCCAACGACACGGCGAAGGTCTGGGCGACCTTTATGTTTTTGCCGGGGTGGAAGTTGACGCGAGCGTCGCCGGTTTGGGCATCGACGGTGAAGACGCCGCCGTCCACGGGGATGGGGTATTGCGGGTCGATGACCCAGAGTTGGTAATCCTTGTCGTCCTCAAGCGCGGGGAGGCGGGAGACGACGAGCACGCCTTCCTGGCTGTCGGGGTTCCAGACAGCGACGGCGCGGGCGGTGGGGGAGTTGCCGGCGAGCGAGGTGAGGGTGGAAATCTTGAGGCGGGCGACGTCGGCTTGGACGCGGAGATCGGCGATGAGCCGGTCGGCGTTGACGAGGTGGTCGAGCTGGCCGCGCGAGAGGATGCGTTCGGCTTCGAGGAGGTTTTTGAACGTGCCGGCTTCGAGGCGGGCGACGCGTTCGGCGTCGAGGGCGAGCTGGAGTTGTCCGCGGACGTTGAAGCTCTTGGCGGCGAAGAAAATCGAGGCGACCAGGAAGCAGGCGGCGGCGGCCCAGCCGAACCAAGGAGACGGGGTGAAGGGGAGGACGTAGCCGTTGCCTCCGGCGCGAGGGAGGGGCACGGCGGAGTTGAGGATGCGGGCGCGGAGGGCGGGCGACGGCGGCGGGATGTCGGGAGCAGCGAGGGCGAGGTCGGCGGCGGTGCCGCGCAAGGAATCAACGAGGCGGCGCAACTCGGGGTCGGCGGCGAGCGCGGATTCAAACGCGGCGAGTTCCGCGCCTTCGAGCAGGTCGAAGGCGTAGAGCGCGGCGAGTTCTTCTTGGCTTTCGTCGATCATAACTGCGGAGAGAGCACGTCGCGGAGTTTGAGCAGGCCGCGACGGATACGGGCTTTGATGGTGCCGAGGGGCTGGGTGAGCTCGGCGGCGATTGCCTGTTGGGTGAGTCCGCCGAAGTAGGCGAGTTGGAGGGCGTCGCGCTGGTCGGCGGGAAGGGTGGCGAGGGCGCGGCGGACGGCGGAGGATTTTTCCTTGAGCCAGAGGTGTCCGGCGGAATCGGTGCCGTCGGTGCCGGAGTTGGATTCATCGTAGCCGAGGTCGGTGGGCGCGGCTTGATCAAGGAGCTCGGCGCGGCGGGCGCGGGAGCGGAGCCGGTCGATGGCGCGGTTGCGCACGAGGGTGGCGGCCCAGGAGAAGGCGTGGCCGCGGCTGGAGTCGAAGTCGGCGGATTTCTGCCAGAGCGTCACGAAGGCGTCGTGGAGAACATCCTCGGCCTCGGCGGGGTCGCGGAGGACGTTGCAGGCGAGGGAGTGGAGGGGGCGGACCCAGCGATCGTAGAGTTCGCCGAGGGCGGTTTGGTCGCCTTCGCCGGCGCGGCGAAGCAGACTGGCATCGTGCGCGTCGCGGTCAGCGTCGGCCGAGGGGGCGGAGTCGATGGGCGAGAATTCGCTCATGCGGCGGATGAGGTGCGGGCGTTGCTCCTCAAACCGGCGCGGCGGGGCGACGGGGTCAAAGCGGTCGAGCGCAGTGATGTTGAGGGTGAGCACTTCATGGGTGTAACGCGCGGCGAGGCGGTCGGGATGCAGAGATTCAGGGTTTCGCGGTGGGAGGCAAGAGCTGAGCTAAAAGTAGTGAGTAGCGGGTGGTGAGTAGCGAGTAGTGTTTTTTCAGGGTTCTGCCACCAGCGGGGTCATCAAGGTGACCTGGCGGCCATCATGGGTGAGTGCGTAGAGGGGAACGGGTGGGTTTTTATCGAGGCGCTTGATGAGGGCGGGGTCGGTGCGTTTGGAGAGTTCGAGCGTATGTAGGCCGGTGGCCTCGCAGGCGAGGAAGCGGGCGTAGGGTTTGAACACTTCGACGCGACCGAGGAGGCGAGACGAAGGAGTTGAGAGCTGAGGGTGGAGAGTTGAGAGCTCGGAGGATTCGAGCACTAGGCAACTGTAGGCCTGGCTGCGGAGGTCGAGGCCGGAGCGATGGGAGAAGCGGACCCAGTCGGGGTTGTTTTGAATGCCCGGGGGCGGCGGTGCGAAGAAGTGGCACCAGTGGCGTTCGTTGGCGGCTTGAAAAAGAGGGCAGGCTTCGCGGTGCGTGCAAGGAGCGACGATGCGGTGCGGACCGTCGCGCAATTGATCGCGCACGGCGGCGAGGGCGCGACTGTCGGCATGCGTGCCTGGCTCGACCCAGATCACGGCGCGGGCTCCGTCGATGAGCGAGAGGAGGGCGGTGCGCTGGTCGTTGGAGAGCTCGTTGAGCACATGACTCAAGACGAGTGTGTAGGGAGGGAGTGTGGCCGAGGTCGGCTCGTTGGCGCTCGCCGCTACTTCAAAAGAGGGGAAGGTTTCGCGGGCGCGGGTGGCGGCGAAGTCGCGGGCGTGCTCGGAGTGATCCCAGACGCGGAGGGCGTTGAAGTGTTGCGGGCCGAAGGCGGCGAGCACGCGGCGTCCGGCGACACCGCTGCCGCAGCCCCAGTCAACAAGCGTGGTGCTGGCGGGCGGAGACCAGCGGCGTTGGGTGAGCTCGCGGAGAAGTGCGTCCCATTTCCAGCCGATACGTTCGGCATAGGTCTGGTCGTAGTGTGCGAGGTCGGAGACGGACTGCCAGTAGGGGCCCTCGGCGGCGGTGCCGGTGAGGAAACCCGCACGTAGTCGGTCGAGCGCGGTCCAGTCGAGTTGCTCCCAGTTCATAGGGCGTTGAAGGAGAATGAAAAAATCAAGGCGCGCATGATTTGCGGGTTTACCCGCCGACGTCAAAGCGCATGAGTGATGCTCCCGGCTGAAGGGGCCTCGCCAACCAAATACCTCATGAGAGTCATTTTTATTTTGCGTGTGATTTTTGCGTGTGTGACGGGGGGCTTGATCGTCCAAGCGCAAACCGCTCGCGAGATTGTGGATTCGACGGCTCAGGTTTACCAGAGCGCCACGTCTTACCAAGTGCAGGCGGTCAGCCGCTCGGTGCGGTTATTACCCATTATGACGGGAATGCCCAAGATGGGAGGGCCGGGGCGTGGACCCACCGAGACCGCTCCGCGCTATGGGTTTTATGCGGGCAACTGTGTTCAATTCAGCCTGAAGCTGAACAAACCCGACGACTGGTCGCTGGCGGTGCAAACTTACGGGGATACTTCGTCCCGTTCCGGCGCGGGCAAGACACCTGTGCCGGACGTGACGTTCATCAGTGTTGCCCGATCAAGCGCTCAATCGCCCGTGTTCGGACGGCTGGAGAACGGGCGCTTCAACACCCGGCCGCTGCCCGTATCCGAATTCGCGAACGAGCTGCGCACGTTGCTGTATCCGAAAAATAGTCGCGAACTCGTGCTTCCGCAGTTCGATCCACCGTCGGGTGGGTTTTCGAATGCGCGGCTGTTCAACGTGCTGAACCCGGAGCTGGTCGATGACGGTCCGAACGAAAATCCCTCGTTGTTTAAAATCCGCGGCAAGACCTCCTCGGGGGATTCCGTATTGGTATGGATCGAGAAGGCGCGATTCTTGGTGAGCAAAACTTTGGTTTATAACCGGGAAAGCATGGGCGGCCCCGGTGGTTCGTTTAGCGGCGATCCTCATTTGGACGCGCGGACGATGATCGTGATTCAGGAGACGTTGTATCGGTCTCAGGAAATTAATTCGGCGTTTCAGCCGTCGGACTTCCAGTTGCAAACGCCGTCAACACTCGCCGCGCTCAACCCGAATGCACAGGAGTGGACTCCGCAACCCGTCCTGATGGCGCTGGGTGAAGATTCTCCCAGACAGGAGAAAAAGCCCGGCGAGACCGTTGCGGGAACGCCTTTGGCCATTCCCGCCGCCCCTGCGGTGGTCGATGCGCAGGCGCTGACCCAGGAGCAGATGGCTGGCATCGTGCTCATCGAAGGCGATGGTGGCACGGCTACGGGGTTCATGACAAAAATCCGCAACGTCGATTTCATCGTGACCAATCTCCACGTGCTGGAGGGGAACAAGAAACTCAAGATGACGACGCTGCGCGGCGAAGAGATTCCGATGCTGGGTGTTTTTGGCGCGGTGGGCAGCGACATTGCCATCATTCGCATCGGCAGTTCACAGGGAGACTTGAAGCTCGCACAGGATGTTTTCGCCAGCAGCAAGATCGGCGACAAAGTCGTGGTGGTGGGCAACCGGTTGGGCGGTGGCGTGGCCACGCAGACGGCGGGCAGCATCGTGGGCGTGGGGCCGACACGGGTCGAAGTGAACGCCAATTTCGAGCCCGGCAACAGCGGGAGTCCGATCGTCAATCTCGGCACCAACGAGGTGGTGGGCGTGGCGACGTATTCGGAGACCCGTAGCGTGCAGGTCGATGATGGTGCGAGCAACGCGCCCTTCCGTTCGGGAGCCGCCGCCCAGGTGGACAAACGCTGGTTTGGCTACCGGCTGGACTGCGTGAAGAAGTGGGAGGCGATCGATCTGGCCAAGTGGAACGCCCAGAGCGAGCGCATCGAAAAATTCCGGGAGACATCGGATGCATTGCGTGCGGTGCTGCGGCTGGATTTCCGGTCGGCGCGCCAGAATCTGCGGCTCGGCGTGATATTGGATGGTTTCGAGAGTCGTTACCGGGCCGCGAACACCAATGCCATGGTGGCGGCCAACGAAGTCAAAGACCTGTTCCGCGTGATCCGCACGATTTCGGACGACGGGGTGCGCGATCTCGAAACGGGGGACTATTACGACTACTACCGCACGTGCCTGTATTGGGAGAGCAGCATTCCCGGCCAGCTGGAATACCGGAAGTCGATCATGGAGGCGCTCAAGAAATACGAGGCCAACTCCAGCGGTTATGCTTCGCGGTTGCGCAGCGGGGGGAGCTGAGGAACGGGGCGGCGGCACGGAGGACCTCCGTGCGCACGGTTACGCTTGCAGTGAAAAATCGAGGCGGGTGGCGAGTGCGTGGTGACGGATTCCGTAGAAGGCGGCGAACGCACGGATACGGGTGGCGAGCGCGTCGTCGGCCCCGCGCGGACGTCCGGTCTTGATCGCGGTGATCATGAGGTTTTTCGCGGTGTGTTCCGTAGGGATGAATTCGAAGACTTTCGTGCGGTAACCAGACCATTCGAGGAGCATGGCGCGCAGGGAATCGGTCACGAACTCGGCCTGGCGCTCTTGGAAAATCCCGTGGCGCAGTGCGTCGGCCAGCACGGCGGGCGCGGTGAGTTGGGGGCGAAGTTCCTTCTGGCAGCAGGGGGAAACGACCAGCAGTCGTGCGCCGGCGGCAATGCCTTTGATCAGGGCGTCGTCGGTGGCCGTGTCACAGGCGTGCAGGGCGACGAGGACGTCGAGGCGGTCGTCGAGGATCGTTGATGTGATGTCTCCGGCGACGAAGTCCAAGTGCGGTGCGAGGCCGTGTTCGCCGGCGAGCTTGTTGCAGAGCGCGACCAATTCGGGACGGAATTCAATGCCGGTGACGCGGGCGTGGGCACCGAGGTGCGCGGCGAGGGCGAAGGTGAGGTAGCCTTTGCCGCAGCCCATGTCGGCGATGCGGAGCACGGACGGGTCGCAGGTGCTCGCCGCTACGTCAGGATCGGCGGGGAGGAGGTCGGACTCGGAGAGGAGTTGGGCGAGGAGCTCGGTGAATTTTTGGATCTGCCGGAATTTGCCGGCCATGCCTTCGCGGGGGAGTCCGCGGTCGTTGGTGACGCCGAGGGCGCGCAACCAGGAGGAATCGCCGGGGACCGGGTGGGACTTGGGTCGGTCGTGACCCTCGGAGAGTGGCATGGGGGCGACGGAGGCGGTCTTTACGGAGAGGCGGGCGCTGCCGTCGGCCCGTGTTTCGAACTGGGCCGTCTGCGCGGGGGTGAACAGGTGGGCGTCGAGGAAGTCGCCGCCGATGAGCGGTTCGATGAGTGCGAGTGCCTCGGCGGGCGGGTGGTTCTTGGTGATGTCGCGGGTGACGTGGCGCCAGAGAAACGAGAGATGTGGTCCGGCTTTGAGTGTGACGGGACGGACAAACAGGTTGTGAAGCGTGGTGTCGGCACCGCGGTGTTTGCCGAGGGTGAGCTTGACGAGGGTGCCGTCGTGGATGGCGGCGCTGAGCAGGGCGAGAAAACGGTCACGGGAGTCGGAGGGGGACATGGAAATGAAGTCGGTAAAATCGCGGGAGGCGGAGTCTTAGAATCGCACGGTGGCTTGCATGCCGGTGGTGCGCGGGTCGCCGCGAATGGTGGTGGGCAGGCCGAACGAGAGGCCGATGTTGCCGGCGTCGATGAGGTAGTTTTTGTCGAAGACGTTGTTTAAGTAACCGGTGATTTCCCAGCGGCCGTTGAGCGGGCGGTAGCCGAAGCGTAGGTTGAACAAGGCGAATCCTCCCTGGCGCAGCGTGCCGGCGGCGGCGGCGTTGTCGTCCTCGAAATACTGTTCGGAGCGGTATTGGGCGACGGGGGTGATGAAGACGACTCCACGGTCGCCGGCCGGCGCGGTGACTGTGCCGCCGAGGGAGACGGTGTGGAGCGAGGTGAGTCGGAAGGAATTTCCCGCGTAGGCCTGGGGCGTGCCGTCGGCGGCGAGTGCGGAGAACTTGGCGTCGGTGTAGCCGTAGGTGGCGAAGAGACTCAGGTGCGTAGTGACGGTGCCTTGGAGCGTGGCTTCGAGACCTTGGCCGCGGGCGCGACCGCCGTCGAAGGGAGCGGTTACGCCGGGCGAGACGACGCGGTCGGTCTGGAAGTTGTCGTAGTAGTATTGGAATACCGATACGCCGTATTGGACGCGGCGGTTGGCGGTGGTGCCCTTGAAACCGGCTTCGTAGTTCCAGACGCGTTCCTCGGCGAGTTTCTGGAGGGCGAAGGTGCGTTGGTCGAAGGTGAGCACCGGAGGACGGCGTCCGCGTGAGACGCTGGCGTAGGCTTGGTGGCGCGGAGTGAAGGCGTAGCGGGCGTCGAGTCGTCCGGTCCACGAGGTGGCGTCGGTATCGGCCTCGAGCCGGCCGGGGGTGGGGCGGTAGGCGTCGTTGCCGCCGCCGGCGGTGGGCACGATGAAGTCGATGTTGCCCGGGACGGGGGCGGCGAAGGACTGGTATCCGGAGACGATGTGCTCTTGGGTGATGCGCAGGCCGGCACCGAGCGTGAGTTTCTCGGTTAGTTTGTAGTCGGTGTGACCGAAGACGTCGGCGGCAAAAAGCTCGGAGCGAATGGCGTAGGATTCCTGGTAGCGGTCGAGCAGCGGGAAGGGCGGTGCCATTCCGGTGAGGGCTTTGTAGAGGCGGTTTTCGTCGGTGCGCAGGGTGACATCCTGCTCGCCTTGTTCCCAGAGGAAGTTCGTGCCGATCATCGCGGTGAGCCGGTCGCCGGCGTCGTAGTCGAGGCGCAGTTCCTGGCTGAGCTGGCGGTCCGTGGTGTGCTCGCCGAATTCGAAGAGGTAGAGCGAGGAACCGTCCGCGTCGAATTCGTCGCGGGAATCGACGGTGCGGAGGGCGCTCGTGGAGGTGAGGTTCCAGTTTTGGCTCAGCTGATGTTTCAGCACTCCGGTGACGCCGAGGAGGTCCCGGTCAATGCCGAGGGCGTTGCCGCGATTGAGTTCGGCTGCGGTGTAGGGATTGGTGCTGCCGGCGGTGGGATTGACAGCGCTTTTGAAGGCGATGCCGGGCGGGTTGTCGTGCTGGATGTTGACGATGAGATCCGCAGTGGTGTCGGGCGCGGGTTGCCAGCGCAGGCTGGTGCGCACGGCGAGGGTGTCGCGTCCCTGCAACGACTCGGCACCGGGTGTCAGATTTTTGACGTAGCCGTCGTTTTTTTCGTAGGAAAGGGCGGTGCGGACGAAGAGTTTTTCGGAGATGAGCGGGGCGTTGTAATAGCCGCCGATGAGGCGGGAATTGTAGTCGCCGAGACCGGCGGTGAATTCGCCGGAGGTTTCGTTGAGCGCGGGGTTGTCGGTGATGGAGAGGGTGCCGTTCTGCACGCCGCGACCGAAGGCGGTGGGTTGCGGGCCCTTGAGGACCTCGACGCTTTGCAAATCGAAGAGGGCGGTGCCGCCGCCGCGAGGGCTGGAGATGACTACGCCATCCTGAAAGACCGGCACGCGTGCGGGGATGCGGGGATCGCCAGCGTCAGTGGTGAGCCCGCGGAGGTTGAGGCTGATGTTGTCTACCGACTGGGCGGAGGCAAAGAACCCTGGCACGAGTGGCGCGAGTTCTTCGTAGGTGGTGGTGCCGGTCGATGCCAGCAGGCTGCCTCTATAGGCGGTGATCGGGGTGGGCTGGGTGAGTGGGGCGTCGCCCGGCATCGCTGCGGACACGTCCACCGGGTCCAACTCCACGATCTCCCCTGCGTGCAGTATAGGCAGCACGAACAAACCGGTGAGGAGTCTCCACTGGTGGCTGGCTGACATGCAAGATCAGGAAGGACGTCGCTGACGGGTGACGGCGAAGATGATGGCTGCGGCGATCAAGTCGGTTCCAGCGACAGGGAGGCGGATGGACCAGGGAAGTTTTACGAGGCAAAGGACTACGGTGGCGGCGATGAGCAAAGCGATAACCGCGATGATCAAGGCGGGACGGTTTTTGGCAGAGGACATGAGAGGGATTAGCTGACGAGCGGGAGCGCGATACGCATGGTGGTGCCGCCTGAATGGGAGTCGAGCAACGTGATATCGCCATGATGGCCGAGCAGGATGCGTTTGGCAATGGCGAGTCCGAGGCCGGTGCCGTCGGAGCGACCGGAGAGAAACGAGTCGAAGATCTGGCCGCGCAACTCTTCGGGGATGCCGCGGCCGGTGTCGCTGACGTCGATGAGGGCGAATTCGGTTTCACCGCGTTCCTCGGTTGAGCAGCGGATGGTGATGGTGCCGCCGTCGTTCATCGCCTGGGTTGAGTTGATGAGAAGATTCAGGAGCACCTGCTGGATCTGGCCTTTGTGAACATCGACGACCAGGGGACGGGTCGGAGGTTCGAAGCGGAGCTGGATCTTGCTTTGGGCGAGTTTGAGGCGGATGAGGACGATGGTGTCGGAAACCATGTCGGCGAGCGCCCAGCGGGAGTGGAGGCTGGACGGGGCTTTGGCGAAGTTGAGCACGCGCGAGACGATGGCCTCAAGTTGGTCGAGCTTTTCACTGATGACACGCACGTCGGTGCGGCGGGGATCGTCGGCGGGAAACTCCAGGTCGAGGTAGCCGAAGAGGAGTTTGATCACCGTGAGCGGATTGCGGATCTCGTGGGCGATTTCGGCGGCGAGCAGACCGAGCGTGGTGAGCTGTTCGTTTTTACGCAGGGATTCCTCGCTTTGAAAAACGCGGGAGTAGAGGCGGGAGTTTTGCAGGGCGACGGCACCGAGGGATGCGAGGGCGGCGAGGAGTCGTTTTTCGTCGTTGTTGAAGCGGTGGACGTGGTCGGTGAAGACGGCGAGAACACCGATGACCTCGTTTTCGAAGATGACGGGCGCGGCCAGCAATGAACGCAGCGACGGGTCGCGCGGCAGGTCCACGACGTCGAGAAATTCGGGGGATTGGATGTTGAGGAATTCGACCTGTCGGCGGGTGTGGATCGCGGAAGAGAGAAGGCAACCGGCGACGGGCAGGTCATCTTCGGGAACGGTGGGAATGCTTCCGGAGTGTGTGAGCGAAATGAGGCGGAGCGTGTTCCGGGTCGCGTCGTAAAGGTAGAAGGCGCAGGTGCGGGTGTTGGTGATGATGCGGGCGTCGCGCGTGATGGTGTCAAAGAGCTCCTGCTGTTCGAGTTTGCCGACGAGGGACTGTCCGATGGTGATCAGGGATTCGAGCTGGCGGGCCTTGCCGCGCAAGTGGCGCAACTGCCAGAGGCGTTGCATGACGGCGGTGGCTTCTTCGCAAAGACGGATCAGCAGGGCGAGGTCGGTGTCGTTGAAACCGCCGAGACGGTCGCTATCGACGTTGATCACCCCGAGCGTCTGGCCGCCGGCTTCGACCATGGGGGCGGCCATCTCACTGCGGACCTCCCGGCGGATGGCGATGTAGCGGGGGTCGGAGTTGACATCTGAAATGAGCTGGGGGCGACCATGGAAGGCGACCCAGCCGGTGATGCCTTGACCGAGGCGTAGCGTGACCTCTTCGGAGTCGTGAAAAAGACCTTGGTGAACGTCGATTTCCAGTTTGCCGGTGTCGGGGTTGAGCAGGGAGACGGAGCCGGAGAATGCACCGAGGGTTTCGATGCAGATCGACAGGATCGTCTTGAGCGCCTCGCGAGGATCGTCAATGCGTCCGGCGATACTGCTGATGCGATAGAGCGCGAGATTGGCTCGGGGATCGGGTGCGGCGTCCATGTTTCGCCCGGAGTATCGCGTCAAAAACGCGGCGGGCAAACTCAGATCGCGGCGGCGTTATCCGAGGGGGTGATGATGATGGCGATGGCGTCCCGCAGTGTGTGGAGGCGGGCGTTGTCGTCGGAGGCCTCGGGGCGGGCGTTTTCGATATAGAAGGTGTCGATGGCGACGCCGCGTTCGGTGCCGATGCGGGCGAAGGTGATGTCGTAGCCGTGGTCGCTGATCGTCTTGGAAAGACGGAAGAGGAGGCCGATCTCATCCCGGGCCTGCACTTCGACGATGGTGCGCTGCATGGAGAGTTCGTGGTAAACATCCACGGTGGGCGGGAAGGAGGCGTGCATGACATCGCCGACGGTGGGCAACGCGTAGCGGGGAGGAGCCAGCTTGCGGGCCTGGGCCACGATGTCGGGGTAGAGGTCCTTGTTGGTGACCAAGGCTTCCTCGACCGTGCGGGCGAAAATCTCCTGGGCCTTGGCACTTTGGACGACGCCACGGCCGGGTTCGACGACATAGAAGGTGTCGATGGCGATGTGGTCGGAGCGGGAGATGACCTTGGCGCCGAGAATGGAGAGACCGGCGACGCTGAAGGCACCGGCGAGTTTGTAGAAGAGCCCGGCGCGGTCCCACGTGACGATATTGACCACCGTGAGCGAGCGGTTGAGGTCGTCCTTCCACTCGATCATCGGACGGAGTGAACCGACCGAGTCGGCTTGGGTAATGGACCGGAGCAGGCCGTTGACCATGCTGATGTGCAGGGCGATCTCGGTCGGATCGGTGTGGATGAAATACTTTTCCGGAAGGAGATTAAAGTGCGCGGTGATCTCGTCCTGGCTGATGCCGGGAATGGATTTCGAGATGAGGTCCTGATAGGTCATTTGCAGGCGGTGCGAATTTTGGGTAACCAGGGCTTCACCGTGTATCAGCAGTTCGAGGGTGACGCTGAAGAGTCCGGTGTGGAGGGAGTCTTTGTATCCGTTCCAGAGGCCGGCCGCGGTGCCGCGTGCATCGCAAAATGTATGGACATAAAGATACCGCAGCTCATCGGCATCGGGGACCATCTCGGCAAACGCAGCGGCGGTAGTGGGATCATCTACATCCCGCTTCTGCCAAAAGCGTGCCATGATGAGATGATTTTTAATGACGAAGGCGACGATCTCGCTGTTTTTGGCGCTTACGCCCAGTCGTTTCAGGATGGGCAGGGCGATCAGGACGCCGCTTTCGGCATGGCCTTGGATGCCGCGGGCTTTGCCGATGTCGTGGAGCAACAAGATCAAATACAGCAGCGTAGGGGCGGGGGTTTCGTGGAGGGCCTCGCGGTATTTGAGGGTGATGGGTTCGGCTTCCGTAAAAATGCGGTCAAGTTCACGGATGGCGTTAAGCGTATGAATATCGGCCGTGTAGCGGTGGTAATACTCGTGCTGAACGAGGCAGGTGAGACCGTCGAACTCGGGGATGAAGCGGCCGAGCACGCCGAGTTCATGCATGAGATGGAGGGTGGGGTGGACGTTGCCCGCCTCGTCGAGAATGGCCTTGAAACTCGTGCAGGCGTCGGCCGATTCCGAGACCCGGCGTGTGATCAAGGGCAGGGATTCGCGCACCAAGCTTTGCAGCGCGAAATCCATCTGCGCGTCGAGACTCTGGCAGTGGCGGAAGACACGGATGAGACGCGACGGATCTTCGTTGAAGATTTCAGCCGACTCGGCGCTGAGCTCCCGGTTGCGCAAAATGAAACCGTCGATGTGTTTGACCCGCTCATGGCGGCGGGCGCGCACCACTTCGCGAAAGGAGAGAAAGCGGCTGGGCTTTTCCAGGGTGAGTGCGAGGCGGTTCTCCACGAGTTTGGAGATACGGTAGATGGTCTGGGCGGCGCGGTAGTAGTCGCGCATGAATTGTTCGACCCGGCCGAGGATGTCCTGGTTGGTGTAGCCGAGCCCGAGTGCGATGCGGGGCTGGGCCTCGAGGTCGAGCACGTCGGTGGCGCGTTTTTTCTGCAGGTGCAGCTCGTTGCGAACGCGGTGGAGAAACTCGTAGGCGCGCTTGAAGTCGCGAAGTTCGTTGCGACGAAGGTAGTTTTGGTCGGCGAGTTCCTTGATCTCGGTGATGCCGAGTTTTACCCGGGCCATCCAGATGGTGTTCTGGTAGTCACGCAGGCCGCCGACGCCGCTCTTGATGTCGGGTTCTTGAAGGAACACGGAATCGCCGTGCTTGGCCCGCCGGCTGCGCTGATCCTCGAGACGCGCGGCGATGTAACCCTTGGGGTCGTCGACCGTGTAGTAGGCGCGGTAGGTTTGGGCAAAGCCTTCGAATAGCGGAGTGGAACCCGCGATCAGGCGGGCCTCCAGCAAGGCGGTCTTGTTTTGGATGTCGGCGCGCGCCTCGATAAACACTTCGTCGATCGTGCGGGTGGAGTGGCCGACCTTGAGGCCGCAATCCCAGAGGATGTAGAGGATCTCGTTGGTCAGGTGCGCTTGGATGGGTTTGAGCGCGGCCGGCTTTATCTTCGCCGGAAACAGGAACATGATGTCGATGTCGCTCAACGGGCTCAGTTCGCTGCGACCGTAGCCACCGAGGGCGAGCAGCGAGACAGGGGTGTTGAGCCGGCCGTTAAGCCGCTCGTAGGACGAGATCGCATACGCAAACAGGTGCGATAGCATGACATCGATCATCGCACTGCGGGCGCGGGTGATGACCAAGCCGGATTCTCCGGCGTCATGGTGCATGCGGATCATGGCGCTTTCGAGGCGCAGGAAGGTCTTGCAGGCCGCGAGGCGTTGGGCGGTGGGAACCTCGCCGACGAAATTCAGGCGTTCGAGGGCGTGTTTATGAATGCGACCGGTCACAGGTGTATAAAGCGGGAAGAATCAGTTGCGGCGCGGTCGCTTGGCAAGCCGCACCTGCGGGCCGCCCTTGCAGCGACCGTGCCACGGGGTTGCGAATTCCGACGCTTGCCAGCGGGCGCGGCGGCCGGTTGGCTGGCGGGCTTAAATTTTTATCATGGCCGAGATCACCAAGAGCTACGAATCCCGCGACGTTGAGACCAAATGGTATGCCGCCTGGCAGGAAGCCAAGTGCTTCGCCGGCCGCGCCGCCCCCGGACAGGAGACCTATACGATTGTCATCCCTCCTCCCAACGTCACTGGCATTCTGCACATGGGCCATGTGCTCAACAACACCTTGCAGGATGCGCTCATCCGCCGCGCGCGTCTCGAAGGCAAGGCCGCCTGCTGGATTCCCGGCACCGACCACGCCGGTATCGCCACGCAGACGATGGTGGAGAAGCACCTCAAGAAAACCGAGGGCAAGGGCCGCCGCGACCTCGGGCGCGAGGAGTTTCTCAAACGCGTCTGGGACTGGCGCGGCGAGAAGGGCGACCACATCCTCAAGCAGCTCCGCGAGCTCGGCTGTTCCTGCGACTGGGACCGCACGCACTTCACCATGGACCCCGGCTACTCGAAGGCCGTGCTCACGTCGTTCGTAAAGCTCTTCGACGGCGGCCACATCTACCGCGGCAAGCGCATGGTCAACTGGTGCCCTGTTTCGCTCACCGCGCTCTCCGACGAAGAGGTCGAGATGAAGCCGACCAAGGGTTTCATCTACCGCCTCCGCTACGAGCTGGTTGAAGCCACCACGACCAAGGACGCCGACGGCAACGTCATCGAGCTCACCCATCTCACCCTCGAAACGACCCGCCCCGAGACCATCGCGGCCGACGTCGCCGTGGCGGTGCATCCGGATGACGAACGTTACCAGCATCTCATCGGCAAAAAAGTCTGGCGTCCGCTTGGTGATCGCGTGCAGATCCCGATCATCGCCGATGCGGCGGTCGATCCCGCCTTTGCCGCCGGTGCGCTCAAGGTCACTCCCGCCCACGACAAGGTCGACTTCGAGATCGGCCAGCGCCACAGCCTGCCGGTCATTGATTCGATCAACGCCGACGGCACCATGAACGAATTCGCCGGCCCCGAGCTCGCCGGCATGGAACGTTTCGCCGCCCGCAAGAAGGCCACCGAGGTCCTCCATGAGCGCGGCAATCTCATCGAAGCGAAGCCCTACGAGAATAACGTCGGTTACTCCCAGCGTGCCGGCGTGCCCATCGAGCCGCGCCTCACCCAGCAGTGGTGGCTCAAATACCCGCGCGTCGAGGAAGCCAAGGCCGTCGTGCGCGACGGGCTCATTCAGATGCACCCCGAGCGCTGGACCAAGGTCTACCTCAACTGGCTCGAAAACATCCAGGACTGGTGCATCAGCCGCCAGCTCTGGTGGGGCCACCGCATTCCCGTGTGGTATGCGAAGGGCGTCGACCGCGAGAAACTCACCGAGGCCGACCTGCGCGATCCGCAGAAAATCCACGTCTCCCTCGACGGTCCGTCCGACCCCGAAAACTGGACGCAGGAAGACGACGTGCTCGACACGTGGGCGTCGTCCTGGCTCTGGCCGTTCGCCACGCTCGGCTGGCCCGACGCGCAGGAGCAGGCCAAGGCCAACTTCGCGCAGTTCTACCCGACCACCACGCTCGCGACGGGCGCGGACATCATCTTCTTCTGGGTCGCCCGTATGATCATGGCTGGCCTCGAATTCGCGAAGCCCGGCGCGCCCGTCGAGGAGCGCATTCCGTTCAAGCACGTTTATTTCAACGGCATCGTGCGCGACAAGCAGGGTCGCAAGATGTCGAAGACACTCGGCAACTCGCCCGACCCGCTCGACCTCATCCAGAAATACGGCGCCGACGGCCTCCGCTTCGGCCTGCTGCAGATCGCCCCGCTCGGCCAGGACGTGAAGTTCGACGAAGACCGCATCGAGAGCGGAAAAAACTTCTGCAACAAGCTCTGGAACGCGTCCCGTTTCCGCCAGATGAGCGGACCGATGAGCGACAACTCCTCGCTCAACGCCATTCTGGAACGTCTCGATGCGTCCAAGCTCGACGACGACGACCACGCGCTGCTCGCCGCCCTCATCGATACAATGAAGACGGTTGAGCGCGGCTTCACCGGCTTCGAATTCGCCGGCGCGACCCAGCGCCTGTATTCGTTTTTCTGGAATGATTTTTGCGACTGGTATGTCGAGGTCTCCAAGGCCCGCGTGCAGGACCCGTCCGTCAAAGACCACGCGCTCGCCGTGCAGGATCTCGTCATCCGCGAGTTCCTGCTCATGTTCGAGCCCTTCGCCCCGTTCATCACCGAGGAACTCTGGTCGCTGCTCGGCTACGTCGGTGCCGGAAAACCCTTCGTGCAGGACGCGCGCATCGAGACCGCCGACGGACTCGCCGCCACGCTCGCCGCGCGCGGGGTGGTCATCGACGCCGACGCGTCGGGTCGCGTGGATAAGCTCAAGCAGTTCGCCACGCTCGCCCGCCAGTTGAAGGCCGACCAGTCGGTCGCGCAGAAACGCGACGTGAAGTTCTTCGCGCTCGCCGGCCAGGCCGAGTGGCTCGCGCTGGAAAGTGCTGTCACGAAACTCAACCGCCTCGTGGGTTCGGCCGACATCGACCGCACGACCGACGAACTGGCGTTGCCGGCCATCGTGACACCCTTCGGCACGCTCTACCTCGACACCGGGGTGAAAGTTGACCCGGCCGCCGAACGCGTGCGCCTCACCAAGGAACTCGACACCGTGACCAAGCACATCGCCGGCACCGAAGGGCGACTGGCGAACGTGGCGTTCACCAGCAAGGCGCCGCCCGCCGTGCTCGAAGGTGCGAAGAAGCAGCTGGCCGACCTCCAGACCAAGCGGGACGAGATCACCCGCCTGCTGAACGCGCTCTGAGTGTCGCAGGAGTGATGGAGACCCGACGACCCCGTCGGGTCTTTCTGGGGGGCGCGGGGCCTGACCCGACGAGGTCGTCGGGTCTCCATGCGGAAATCACGTTTACCGTGAATTCCTGTTTATCTGAGTAAATTTAACCTGCATTAGGAGAGCTGGTTAGATTCATTCATGTCCTAAATCTTTACTTAGGACATAAAGTAAGTATCTATTCCGGCAACATGAATGCTGCCGCTATCGCTCCCGTGCCCGCCGAACGCACTTTGGACCTTGAAACTGCTTCGGCGCAGGAGCGGGTGCAGTGGGCGTTGGACACGTATGGCGACGGGCTCGTGCTGACCACGAGCTTTGGCATTCAGGCGGCGGTCATGCTCCACTTGGTTACGCGGATCGCGCCGAAGATCCCGGTGATCTTCATCGATACCGGCTATCATTTCCCGGAGACGTATCGGTTTGCCGCCGATCTCACCAAGAAGCTCGACCTGAACCTCAAGACCTACGTGCCGGTGCTCACGGCCGCCCACCAGGAGGCGTTGCACGGCAAACAATGGGAGCAGGGCGTCGAGGGGCTGAAACGTTACAACCACCTTAACAAGGTCGAGCCGATGGACCGTGCGGTGCGCGAACTGGGTGCCACCGCCTGGCTCGCCGGTTTGCGCCGCACGCAGGCCAGCACCCGCGAAAAACTTTCCGTGGTGCAGCACCAGAACAAGATCACCAAAGTTCACCCGATCATCGATTGGGACAACCGCATGATCCACCGTTACCTCACGGACAACGGACTCAACTATCATCCGCTGTGGGAGGAAGGTTATGTGTCGATCGGTGACTGGCACAGCACGTCGAAGCTCGAAGCCGGTATGACCGAGGAGCAGACGCGTTTCGGCGGACTCAAGCGCGAGTGCGGCCTGCACGAGAGCACCGGCCGCGGCGATTTCCAGATCTGAGACCGACGGCCGGAAAGGGCCGTTGACGGAGTTTTTGGACAGGATGAAAACAGGGATGGAAGGCAGGATGTTCGGAAGGGATCGTATCATGTATTCCATCCTGTAAATCCTGTCTCAACTCCGTGGTTTGATTCTGTGCTTATAGGACCGGAAATTTTGGACAGGATGAAAACAGGATAAAAGGCAGGATGTCCGGAAGGGATGGTATCCTGTCCGCCCAGTTAATCTCGGCTTACACCAGCTTGATCAGCTCGGAGGTCGCGGGGACGTCTTTGATGATCTGGGACGGCTCGGGGCCCACGCCGAGGTAGCGGAGGTTGGGGAGCTTGTCGCACGCAGGGAGCGGCTCGCCGTGGAAGGCGACATCAAGGAGGGATTTCACCATCGCGGCGACGTAGCGCTGGGCGTTCTTCGGCAGGTCGGCGAATTTGCGGACCTGCGACACGTCTTCGGTCCAGCCGGGGTGTCTCGTGTAAACGGGTTTCAGCACCTTGCGGATGGTGTCGTTGCGAGGAACGTGGTGGTAGCGTTTACCCGAGGCGTCTTCATAGCAGGTGCAGATGAGCAGGTCGCCGGTCCACTCGCCGCGATGGGTGAGGGCATCGAGCTTGTTGATCATCACGTCCTGGTAACCGCCGTAGCGGAGGGCGTCGCCTTTTTCCACGGCGTCATACCAGCCGACCATGCGCTGGCGTCCGGTCGAGGTGCCGAATTCGAGTTTCTTGAGGAGGACGGAGAGCGGGTGCGCTTCGTCCATCTGCGTGATGAACACGTGTGTGCCAACCTTGGTGTCGTAGGCCTTGGCCACGCCGAAGGTATGGATGCGCTGCACGGGGATGCCGGCGCTCTCGAAAAACTCGGGCGTGAAGGTATGCGAGGCGGTGACGTTGGGCGAGTAGCCGTGGCGTTTGTCGAGCCAGTAGGCCTGTCCGAATTCACCGATGATCGTGTGGCCGGCGCGCAGTTCCTTGAGGACGAGTTCGCGGACTTCACCGATGTTTTTGGCGAGGCGCTGGCCGGCCTGCCAGTAGGTCTCGGTGAGGGCGGCGAGGTTGAGGGAGAACGGCCCGTCACCACGGAAAATCGTGAAATCGAAATCGGCTTGGGTGAACACGCCGAGTTCGATGGCTTCGGTGTTGGCGCGGAGTTCGGCGTCGCCGAGTTTTTGGAAGAAACCGGCGAAGGTGTCGGCGGAGACTTTGCAGACGTGCTGGATGGTCGCGAGGGCGCGGTCGGCACGCTGGGCGAGTTTCTTGGCGTAGGCTTCGCGGCTGCCGAGGAAGTCGGCGTAGGTGATCTGCCACTGTCCGACCTCGTCCTGGTAGGCGGGAGTGATGCCGCGACCGGTGGAGCCGCGGGGCTCTTCATGGAGGACGTTGACGCGGTAGTCTTCCCACGCGAGGTCGAGCAGGCGGTGGGTGAGGTCGGAGACCATGGTGCGCTCGTCGATGACGAGGCGGGCGAGAACGTTGTAGCCCTTCTTTTCGAGGGGCATGGCTTCCCACCAGGCCTTGCGGGGATCGGCGACGACGCCGGCACCGATGGCGAGGTGGGCGAGTTCCTTTTCGACGACGCCGGAGGGGAGCAGGTTGAGCTTGATGCCGGCGGCGGTGTGGCCGGAGTTGGCACCGCCGTTGACCTTGAGGACGGTGGTGACCGGGGAGGCGGTGTCGCGCAACTCGTGGACGACCTCGGGGATCAGGCGGCCTTTGCCCTCGTCACCGAGGGAGATGCCGACATCGGCGATGAGTTGGCTGGAGAAAGGAAGAAGCGACATGGCGAACGGACGAACAAAGCGGGCCGGACGGGGCGGTTCAATCGCGGAATTTGGCCCCGGAGTTTTTGGACAGGATGAAAGCAGGGATGAAGGGCAGGATGTTCGGAAGGGATCGTATCATGTATTCCATCCTGTAAATCCTGTCTCAACTCCGTGGTTTGATACTGTGATTATGGAACGGAGTTTTGGGACAGGATGAAAACGGGGATGGAAGGCAGGATGTTCGGAAGGGATCGTATCCGGTATTCTATCCTGTTAATCCTGTCCAAAACTCCGGGGTTTGGGGAGGCGGGTTTTGCGTTTAAACTCCAGTCGATCGGCGCCAAAATTTAGCAGCAGACCGAGGTCGATGCCGGTCGCGGTGAGATAGTTGACGAGTTGAACTTCATTGGCGGCGACGAGGGACTGGTTGGCCTTTAGTTCGAGTAACACGCGGCCTTCCACGAGGAGATCAGCGGAAAAATCGCCTACAATGACGCCGTCGTAGGTTACGCTCAGCGGTTTTTCGCTTTCGACGCCCAGTCCGGATTTGGTGAGTTCGTGAACGAGTGCGCGGTGATAAACGGATTCGAGAAATCCGGGGCCAAGGGTATTATGGACACGCATGGCGCATCCGATGATGGACTTGGTGAGTGTGTCGTCTTGCATCGAAGTTTTGGGACAGAATGAACGGGATGGGAGGAGGGAATATTTTGAACGGATCGTATCATGTATTCCATCCTGTAAATCCTGTCTCAACTCCGTGGTTTGATACTGTGATTATGGAACGGAGTTTTTGGACAGGATGAAAACAGGGATGAAAGGCAGGATGTTCGGAACGGATCGTATCATGTATTCCATCCTGTTAATCCTGTCTCAACTCCGGGGTTTAATTCGAAGCCTATGGGAACGGATTTGGGACAGGATGAACGGGATGAAAACAGGATGTCCCGAACGGGTCGTATCTCGTCCCAACTCACCCCTTCGACTGCGTCTTGATTTCGACCACGTCGTGCGGGGAGGCCTCTTTCTGGCCGGCGGGGGAGACGCGGATGTAGCGGGCCTTTTCGCGCAGTGCGGCGAGGTCCTTGGCACCGAGGTAGCCCATGCCGCTTTGCACGCCGCCCACCAGATTGGCGAGGACGTCGTCCGTCGAGCCGGAGACTTCCTTCAGCGCCTCGATGCCTTCGGCGGTGAGTTTGCGGGAGTTGTCGTTTTTGTCGTGGCCGTAGCGGGCCGCGCTGCCGGCTTTCATCGCACTGAGCGAACCCATGCCTCGATACTGTTTATACAACTTGCCGTTGATCTCCATGATCTCGCCGGGTGCCTCGCGACAGCCGGCGAGCAGTCCGCCGAGGATCACGGCGTCGGCGAGGGTGAGGGCCTTGACGATGTCGCCGGACTTGGTGATGCCGCCGTCGGCGATGATTTTGACGCCGCGGGCCTTGGCTCCCTGGGCGGCGACGTAGAGGGCGGTGAGTTGGGGGATGCCGACGCCGGCGACGACACGCGTGGTGCAGATCGAGCCGGGTCCCTGGCCGACTTTGATGGCGTTGGCCCCGCAGGCTCCGAGGTAATCGACACCGGAGGCGCTGGTGACGTTGCCTGCGATGATGGTGAGATCGGGGAAGGCGTCGCGAACCAGGCGCACGATGTCGCCTACGCCGGCGGTGTGGCCGTGGGCGGTGGAGACGGCGACCGCGTCGATGTGTTCGTCGACGAGTTGGCTCACGTGGGTGATAATTTTTTCGTCGTCGAGTGTGCCGTCGGGCAGGCGCACGGGGGCGATGGCTGCGCCGACCACGAGGCGGAAATCGCTGTCGCGGGCGGGCTTCCGGCGGGACTTGGACTCGGTGAGGATACGGTCAATGTCGGAGAACGTCACCAAGCCGCGCAGGTGGTCGTTGTCGTCGACGACGAGCATCTTGTGGATGCCAACGTGCTCGGTGAAAAAGGCGTCGGCGGCGGTGATCGGGTCCGGTTTGAGGGCCTTTTCGTGGATGGTGAGGATGTCGCTGCGGGGCGTCATGGCCTCGGCGACGGTGCGGGATTTATAACGCTCGCGCACGGTGCTGCCGGAGAGCAGGCCAACCAGTTTTCCCTGTTTGTCGACGACGGGGAAGGTGCGGAAATCGAATTTGCGGTTTTCGATCAAGGCGAGGACATCACCGACGTGTTGGTCGGGCGAGACGGTGATCGGGTCCTGGATGAGGCCGTGGATGTGGCGTTTGACGCGGGCGACTTCCTTCACTTGGTCGCGAGCCGGCATGTTGTAGTGGATGAGGCCAAGACCGCCGTTGAGGGCCATGGCGATGGCCATGCGGGCCTCGGTCACGGTGTCCATGTCGGACGAGATGATCGGGATGGAGAGCTTCAGCGCGTCGGACAGGGCGGTGGACGTGTCGGCGTCCTTGGGCAGGATGTCCGAGAAAAGTGTCGCGAGAGACACATCGTCGAACGTAAGCGCGACCGGCAGATTGGCGCGAAAGAAGGCGTCGGCGGTTTGATAAAACCCGGCGTCAAACGCGGAGGCGAAGGGCGTGGCAACCTTTGTCATAAGTTGCCGTGAACGTAGTAGGCGTGGTTTGGCGAAGCGCAAATCGTTTTTCGATTTTGAGCGGCGGGTGACGGGAGTAATTGAAGGTAAGGGCAGGGGCTTGGGGTGGCATGGGCATCTTGCCCATGGTTCGAACGTGCGAAGGAGGGGCGACTGTCCGTCCATGGGCAAGATGCCCATGCCACTCCAAGCGTCGGGGGTATTCTATGGGGCGGCATCTTGTGTGCTCTTGTGGTTTGGCAAAAGCGCGGGTTGCCTGTTGTCAGCCACATGTGTCTGCGCCTTGCCCATCGTCCTTATTCACTGCCGTTTCGTGCTCCGGTGCGCACGGCACACGGGCTATGGACGGATCGCAAAGGGGTGATTGTTCGTATTACGAACAATGACGGTGGGGTCGGTTACGGTGAGGCCGCGCCGATTCCGTGGTTCGGCACCGAGTCGCTTGATGACATCATCGTCGCACTGGATGCGTTGGGCGAGTGGGTCACCCCTGAACAACTTGCGGCGGTGCCGGCGCGGTTGGGGTGTCTGCGGTTTGCGCTGGCCTCGGCTTGTGCCGAGGCAGGCGGGAGGCGGGAGGCGGGAGGCGAAGGGGTGGCGTTTTTGCCGGTCGCGGCCTTGTTGCCGGCAGGTCGCGCGGCGCTTACCGCGATTGCGCCCAAGGCCGAACTGGGTTTCCGCACGTTCAAATGGAAGGTTGGCGTGGGAGACTTGGCCGATGAACTCGCCTTGCTGGACGATGTGATTGCCGCACTGCCCGGCGGTTCGCGACTGCGCCTCGATGCCAACGGCGCGTGGGAACCCCGCCAGGCCGTGCGCTGGTTTGAGCGCACTGCTGACCGCCCGGTTGAATTTATTGAACAACCCTGTTTTTCAACGGTATCCGAGGGCGCGGTCCGGGGCCGCCGGACGGAGGATGTGTTGCGCGGGTTGGTGGAGGATTACCCGACGCCGGTGGCGCTCGACGAATCGTTGGTGGGGGCGGACGATGTCGGGCGCTGGCTGGCGGACGGCTGGCGCGGGGTGTTCGTGATCAAGCCTTCGCTGCTGGGCGATCCGGCGCCGGTGCTGGCAAAGCTGGCGGCGGCCGGGGCCGATGTGGTGTTTTCATCCGCGTTGGAAACCGCAGTCGGTGCGTGCGCGGCACTGAGGCTGGCATTTGCGTGGCGTGCGGAAAAACCTCGGGCGCTGGGCTTCGGTGTGTGGCCTTTGTTTGCCCAAGACGGGTTCAACGGTCCGTTTGCTGCTCCCTTTTTTCGTGTGGAGGATGTTGAACGACTCAATCCGGAGGCCGTATGGAACGCGCTGACTTGATCCGTCTGCTGGGCGCGACGCCCCGCCTCGGCGAGCCGCGCGATGTCGTGGTGGAAGCGTGCGAGCCGCAGGCCTTCATCGACCGGTTCACCGAGGCGGTCGCCGTGGGAGGCACGGTGTTTCTGGCCGATCCGGCCTGGGGGGAACAGGAGCGTGCGCAGTTCAACGCGCTGGTGGCTTCGGATCGTCGTCCGCCGGCCGCCGGCGGCTGGCTTTGCATTCCCACGGGCGGTTCCTCGGGCAACCTCAAGCTGGCGCGTCATGACGAAGAAACGGTCTCGGCGGCGGTGAACGGGTTTTGCGCTCACTTCGGCGTCACCAGGGTGAATGCGATCGGTCTGCTGCCCCTGTATCATGTGAGTGGATTCATGGCATGGATGCGGACGGTGTTGACCGGGGGTGCCTACCTGCCGGCAGCCTGGCGTTCGGTGGCGGGCGGGGAGCGTCCGCCGCTGACCGCGAATGACGGTGACTGGTTTCTTTCGCTGGTGCCGACGCAGTTGCAACGGATGCTGGGCGACCGTGAAGCCGAGGACTGGCTGCGCGGGTTTCGCGGGGTGTTCATCGGCGGCGGTCCGGCCTGGCCAGCGCTGGTCGAGGCGGGGGCGAAAGCGAGGCTGCCGCTGGCGTTTTCCTATGGTATGACCGAGACGGCGGCGATGGTCGCGGCGCTCCGTCCGGCGGAGTTCCTGGACGGCCGGCGCGGAAGCGGTGCGGCGCTTCCGCATGCCGCGCTCGGACTGGACGGGGAGGGCCGCATCATCATCGAGGCGGAGTCATTGTTTCGTGGATACTGGCCGGAGACGCGGCAGGCCGGTCCGTGGCCGACGGAGGACCTGGGCCGGTTCGACGAACACGGGAGCCTGCATGTGCTCGGGCGTCGCGATGCGCTGATCATCACCGGTGGCGAGAAGGTGGATCCGGGCGAGGTCGAGGCGGTGCTGCGGTCGGTCGGCGGTCTGGCCGACGTGGTGGTGCTCGGCGTGCCCGACGCGGAGTGGGGCGAGGTGGTGGTGGCGTGTTATCCGGGTGACGTGGATGCGGCGTTGCAAACGCAACCGCTGGAAACACTCGCCCACTACAAGCGGCCCAAGCGTTACGTGGCCGTGCCGGCCGCCGACTGGCCGCGCAACGCCCAGGGCAAGGTCAACCGCGCGGCGCTGCGTGCGCGGATCGGCGGGGCGTGAGTGGCGGGTAATGCTGCTGTCCGGCTTGCGTGCGTCGCGAGTGCGGATAGACGGTGGTTATGCGCGTTGATAAATTGAGACACGTTTTCTCCGCCCTAAATCAGGCGAACGTTCGTTATCTGGTGGTTGGCGGCATTGCGGTGATGGCACACGGTTACCAGCGCCTTACCACCGACGTCGATATTGTGATCCATTTGATACCAGAGAATGTGATTGCTGCAATGGGGTCGCTTACTGCGCTTGGTTATCGACCCAAGGTGCCCGTGCGTGCCGTGGAGTTTGCTGATCAGTTGAAGCGCGAATCATGGATCAGGGAAAATGGTATGATGGTGTTTCAACTGGTCAGTGATGAATACCGCTGGGAACCGATTGATGTGTTCGTGCAGGAACCCTTCCCGTTTGACGCGGTGTATGCCCGGGCTCATTGGCATTCGTTGGGAGCCGGTGTCAGTATACCGATTGTCCCCAAGCGTGAGCTTTGTGAGATGAAGCGGTCGGCTGGCCGGGATAAAGACCTTGTCGATCTTAGAGAGTTGGGCGATTATGAAGCTTATGAACAAGGTGCCAATCCCACCGGATAAGCCATCTTCGGACTGGTCCTGCGGTGGCTGGTCGGATCATCAACGCACGCGTTTTGACGCGACCAATGGAACGACATTATTGGAGCGTTTGATGTGGCTTGAGGAGGCGAGTGCCTTTGTCAGGCAGATGGCGAAGTCGTGTCCGGTTTCGTCTTCTGCCGTCGCCGAGGATCCGGCCACTTACGTCAGCAAACCGGCCGACGGTTTGTGACCTGTCGCTCAACGCCCGGCTGCATGTCCCTGCCATAGCTCCCAAGGGGCGACGGCGGATCCGGCAGTCCGGCTTTATCGGGTTCAACCCGGGAGAAAGAGAACGATTACGAGAAAGAGAAAGAGCGCTTCGCATAGCCCGGCTATTAGCTCTCAGCTTTCAGCACCCCAGCTCCCGTCATCCCGCCTGCACCCAGGCGGCGAGCGGGACGGGGAGGGGGAGGCGTTCGCGCGTCTTTGATGAGATGCACACATGTTCGGTGCGCACGACCGCCGCGCGTTTGTCGGCGGCACCGGTTTTCCAGATCACGTAGTCGATCGCGTAGCTGTTTTCCGAGAGGCCGACCGGGGTGATATCGATGCGCAGCTTGTCGCCGCACAGCAGCGGACGCAGGTAGGTGGCCTCGCTTTTGGCCACGGGAACGACCACGCCGTAGTCGGCGAAAAATGTCCCCAGCGGCACACCCGCCGCGGCCAGCGACTCCTCGTAGCCTTCGTGGCAGATCGACAGGTAGCGGGCGAAAAACACCACGCCGGCGGCATCGGTGTCGGGAAAGTGCACGGTGCGTGAGTAGGCGAATGGCATAAGGGTGGGCGTTCCTGACTGTTAACCGCTAATGTGCGCTAATGAACGCTAAAATTCAGGTGTGGGATGAGGTTGCCCCGAATCGACGGACACGAGTTGAGCCACTAAAGAAAGACTCAACCAATGAAAGAACCGAAGAAGACGGAGACGAAGTTGCCAAGACATGACGAAGCGTTTCGGCAGCAAGCAGTGCG
>JBAZBC010000024.1:0-57821 GCA_041671745.1 Opitutaceae bacterium
AACCCACAGCACCGCGTTGATGAATCGTCGATTGTCTTGCGCCACGCCTCCCCTGCTCCCCTCTCGGCCTGGCAATAGCGGCTCCTGGGCCGCCCAAACTTGATCCGATATGTCATGCCGCCGATGGATTTCTTTCATCGCCATATAGGCACGAACTCTCATGGCACCCTTTCAATCCAATCTCGTGACGACACTCTCTAAGGCCATGGCCCTCCCTCAGCCCCCCAATCCTGTTGATCCCGAGTTACCGCTGCTCACCGTGTTTTTACATAAGTGCCAAATTTTCACACCACTATAGGGTAGCCCAGCCCCAAACCAAAATACCGCAAGTAAATGGCCCAATCGTGAAACCTGGGAAATCCGACGTCCCTATTCCCCTCCCTCCCCAATACGGATCAAAGCTGGGTCTTAAAATACGAGATGGTGCGCTTAAGCCCCTCTTCGAGCTGCACCGTCGGCTCCCAGTTATTGAGATATTTTTGGGCTAGCGTGATATCCGGTCGGCGTTGCTTAGGGTCGTCGGAAGGCAGCGGCTTGTGCACGATCTTCGATTTGCCACCCACCAGCTTGAGTGTGAGCTCCGCGAGTTGCAGCATGGTAAACTCGCCGGGATTACCGATGTTCACCGGGCCTACCGTGGCGGTCTGGTTCATCAGGCGCACGAAGCCCTCGATGAGGTCATCGACGTAGCAAAAGGAACGCGTCTGCAAGCCGTCACCGTAGATGGTGATGTCTTCGCCCTTGAGTGCCTGCACGATGAAGTTCGAGACGACGCGGCCATCGTTCGGGTGCATGCGCGGACCATAGGTGTTAAAAATACGGACGATGCGGATATCGACCTTGTTCTCGCGATGGTAGTCGAAGAAGAGGGTCTCGGCGACGCGCTTGCCCTCGTCGTAGCAGGAACGGCGACCGATGGGGTTCACGTTGCCCCAGTAGCTCTCGGGCTGCGGATGCACACTCGGATCACCATAAACCTCGCTCGTGCTCGCCTGGAAAACGCGTGCATGGACACGCTTGGCCAAGCCGAGAACATTGATCGCCCCCATCACCGAAGTCTTGGTGGTTTTGATGGGGTTGAACTGGTAGTGCGGCGGCGAGGCCGGACAGGCCAAGTTGTAGATCTGATCCACCTCGAATTTGAAGGGATCGATCACGTCGTGCCGCACGAGCTCGAAGTCGGGGCGGCCGTGCAGATGCGCGATATTGCTCTTCCGGCCCGTGAAAAAATTATCGAGGCAGATGACGTCGTTGCCGTCCTTCAGCAAACGATCGCAGAGATGGGAACCAAGAAAGCCGGCGCCGCCGGTGACGAGAATGCGCATGTTGGGTGTCGGGAGTCGAAGAGTTGCCCCGCCCGAAGTCGAAGCCAAATTATGCCCGGACCTAGGCAATTCGCGCCGCCGCTCCAGTTTCGTAGCGCTCCACCCACGCGCGATGCCAAATCGCATAGTCGCCAGCCTCGATGTGCGCGCGGGCCTGAGTCATCAGATCCAGATAAAAATGAAGATTGTGCAGCGTGAGCAGTGTGCAGCTGAGAATCTCCCCCGCGACCGTCAGGTGGCGCAAGTAGGCGCGCGAGAACCGGGTGGTATAGTTGACGATCTCCTCGCTAATCGGGCGCGGATCGGTGCGATACTTTTCGTTTTTGAGGTTCATCGGACCGTCCGGCGTGAAGACCAGTCCGTTGCGTGCAACCCGCGACGGCAGCACGCAGTCGAACATGTCCACGCCCAGCGCGATCATCTTGAGCAACTGGGACGGCGTCCCGAGTCCCATGGTGTAACGGGGTTTGTTTACCGGCATAAACGGCGTAGTCGCGCCCACCTGTTTCAACATCTCCGGCTCGGGCTCGCCCACGCTCACGCCACCCACGGCGTAACCCGGAAAATCCAACGCCGCCAACGATTCCGCCGCCTCGCGCCGCAGGTCGTCATAGGTCGAGCCTTGCACGATCGCAAAGACGTGATGCCCCGCCGCCAAAAACCCGCTGTCCGTGGCGATCTGTTTGCACTGACTCGCCCAACGCAGCGACCGTTCGCACGCCGCCGCCGTATCTTCGCGCGAGCACGGCCAAGGCGGGCACTCGTCGATGACCATCGCGATGTCGCTGCCGAGATTTTGCTGGATCGTCATGACCTCACGCGGCCCGAGAAAGCATTTTTTTCCATCCAAGTGGGACTGAAACTCCACGCCGTCGTCATGCATCTTGCGCAACTTCGCCAGCGAGAAGACCTGAAAGCCACCGCTGTCCGTGAGGATCGGCCCATCCCAGCCCATAAATTGATGCAAGCCACCCAACTCATTTACCAACTCGCTGCCTGGACGCAGGTTGAGATGATAGGTATTCCCCAGAATGATCTGTGAGCCGATCTCGCGAAGATGGGCCGGCGTGAGGGACTTGACTGTGCCCTGGGTGCCCACCGGCATGAAGATGGGCGTCTCGATCACCCCATGGCGGGTGGTCAGACGACCGCGGCGGGCGGCGGTCGCGGTATCGGTCTTGAGCAACTGGAAATGGTCCGACATCGCCCCAACCTACCGCCACGCTTGACCCGGGTGTCAACCCGCGAGGATAGTGGGCCACCCACATCACCGTGCTGCTCGTCATCGACAACTACGATTCCTTCACCTTCAACCTCGTCCAATACTTCGGTCAATTGGGCGTGGAGCAGCGTGTATTTCGCAACAACGAGATCACCCCCTCCGAGGCCCTCGCACTCAATCCCGACCGCGTGCTCATCTCGCCCGGCCCCTGCTCGCCCACCGAAGCAGGCGTTTCACTTGACATGATCGGCGCTTTTGCCGGCAAAAAACCCATCTTCGGCGTCTGCCTCGGCCACCAATCCATCGGCCACTACTTCGGCGGACACGTTGTCCGCGCTGATCGGCTGATGCATGGCAAGACCTCTCCTATCCTTCACAAGAATACCGACGTCTTCAAAGGTCTGCCCCAAGGCTTCGCCGCCACGCGCTACCATTCGCTTCTAGTCGAGCGCTCCACGCTGCCCGATTGTCTGGAAATCACCGCCGAGACCGCCGAAGGCGAGATCATGGGGCTTCGTCACAAGACACTTTCCATCTGGGGTGTCCAATTCCACCCCGAGTCCATCGCCACCGAAGGCGGCATGCGGATCTTGGAAAATTTTCTGACTCTCAACTAATATGGAACTCAAGAAATCAGGAACGGAAACCATCCCGCTTGTCGTTTTCCAAATCCTCTTCGAATCGCATCCTAATTTCCTGAGTTCCCCATAAAAAACTCCTAAATTCCATGCGTTGCCCCAAGTGCACTTCCATCGAGGACAAAGTCATTGATTCCCGCATCAGCAAAGAGGGCAGCTCCATCCGGCGTCGTCGCGAATGCCTCGAATGCGGCCACCGCTACAGCACCACCGAGTTCATCGTGCGCGAAGGCAT
Organism: Opitutaceae bacterium; assembly: GCA_041671745.1. Lineage (GTDB taxonomy): Bacteria > Verrucomicrobiota > Verrucomicrobiia > Opitutales > Opitutaceae > Rariglobus. Next base: position 3,421 of record JBAZBC010000024.1, read on the forward strand.
CGTCGTCATCAAACGCGACGGCCGCCGCGAAGATTTCGACCGCGAAAAACTCATCCGGGCCGCCCGCGCCGCCTGCCAAAAACGACCGGTCGACGCCGAGCAGATCGGCATGCTAGTCGAAGATGTGATCGACGCTCTCGAAGCCCAATACGACACCGACATCCCGTCCCGCGCAATCGGCGACGCCGTCATGCAACGCCTGCGCAAGATCGACGAAGTCGCTTACGTGCGCTTCGCCAGCGTCTACAAAGAATTCCGCGACGTCTCCGAGTTCATGCACGAGATCAACGCCTTGGATAAAAAACCCGCGCCACAAGACTGATACAGAACTCGTTCTCTTTCTCTTAATCGTTCTCTTTCGTCAGGAAATCCGGATGAAGAAAGAGAAAGATAAAGATTAAGAGGAAAGAATCGAACCCGCCCATGCCCGCCCCCGCCCGCGACGACCTGCGCCGCCTGCACTTCGTCAACGCACTCTTCGCACATGTCACCGGCCACGATCTCTACCTGGCCGATCAAATCAAAGAGGCCATCGCGTTCTCCCTCGCCGAGCTCGAAGACCAGACCCGCGAACACCCCGAGTTCGCCGCCAAATACGACGTTGCCTTCAACGCCTCTGCCGCACGCCTCCTTGAAAGCTTTTTCGCTGGTCAACCGCGCAACGGATTCTTCCATTGGGACGCCCTCAGCACGATTACATCCGCGACACCCCTCTTCGCCCGCGCCGAGCTCATGACCGGACTCAAACGCCTCACACCGTTCCGTGAGTCGACCCTCCTCGTAACCAATCTCCGCCCCGCCCTGCTCCCGCCCGAAAAACGCGCCACCGCCCGCCGCCAGCGCGAATACGAAGACGCCCTCGCCTACATCCGCGATCTTACCGCCGCCCGCACCGCCCCCAGCGCCGACCTGCGCCTGCTGTTTCTCTAATTTTGAATGGGGAAATCAGAAAACAATCCGGGAACGATCCATCCCAATGCCTTGCATCCGCTATGTTCAGTGCATTTTTCCGTTCCTGATTTCCTGAGTTCCCTATAAAAAATCCCCATGCCAAAGACCCTCTTCGAACGTATCATCGCCCGCGAAATCCCCGCCAAGATCGAGCACGAAGACGATAGCTGCATTGTCATCCACGACATCGCTCCTGAAGCGCCCGTGCACCTGCTCATCATCCCGAAGACCGTCATCCCCCGAGTCGGTGAAGCCACCCTCGCCGACGAAGCTGTTCTCGGCCACCTGCTGATCACCGCCGGCACCGTGGCAAAAAAACTTGGTATCCCCGGAGGCTTCCGGCTCGTCATCAACCACGGTCCCGATGCTTGCGAAACAATCCCCCACCTCCACATTCACCTCCTCGCCCGCCGCCAGATGTCCTGGCCGCCGGGCTGAGTCCACTTCACTTTCCTGCCCCCAAAGCGTGAACCCCCGTTTCGCACGCTCAGTTGCTCTAGTGTTCGCTGCGCTCGCCGTAGCGATGCCGTTGCGTGCGGACTGGAAAGACGACGTGGGCTACACCCGTCTTCTGCAAACGTTCACCAGCAGCGTGCCACCCTCCTCCGTCTCTGCTGGCGTGACCCAAGTCGAGGCCAACGATGATAACGGGAACAACTACCTCCCTGACTCAACTCAAAGCGTTTTTTCTGGGAAAACCATATATAATCTTGGTTCCGGCTCGGGAACGTCGGAACACGCTACCACCGTCGGTTCCTATTTTTACGGCAATGCCGCCAGCTTGGTTCCAGCCACAACTCTGATCGACGCCTACAGCGCAAAGACCTGGGCTAGTCTCATTCCCTATGCCGAGACGCGCCTCGTGCAAAACCACAGCTGGATCGGCACCGGCTTTGCCGACGGCACCGACATCAATTCCGCAGTCGCCGCCTACAACGTGCGAGTGGACTACATGGCGAACAACTACGGCACCGTTGTGGTGGCCGGTGTAAACAACGGCTACTCGACCACCCTGCCCTACCTGCTATGCCAAGGTTATAACCTGATCAGCGTGGGGCTAACCAACGGTCAACACAGTGCCGGTCTCACTGCCTACGACGGCACAGGCCGCATTAAACCCGACATCGTCGCCCCTGATTCCGTCACCAGCTTCTCAACCCCGCAAGTCTCCTCAGCCGCTGGCCTACTCGCGGAAAAACTCACCGCGACACCCTACTCGCTCACCGGTGCCAACATTCCCCGTGTCGTAAAATCCCTTCTCCTCACCGGTGCGACCAAAGACGAGTTCACTGGATGGAGCCGCACCGATACCCAGCCCATCGACACCCGATACGGAGCCGGAGAGCTCAATATTCTTCTCGCCTACCGAACACTCCTCGCCGGCCCCGTATCGGCCTCGGGGAGCGCCACCGTAGCCGACACCGCCTGGACAAGCTCGTCGCTTCGCAACACCACCAACATAAACAGCCGCACTTTCTTTTTCGACCTTCCAGCAGGCACTACATCGTCCCCCTTCGCCGCCACCCTCGTCTGGCACCGCGCAGTGTCCTACTCCGGCTTCACAGGTTTCTTGCCCAGCCTCGCCAACCTCGATCTTGCGCTCTACTCAGTGACCGCCGACACCTTCACAATCGGGGCCACTTTGCAAACCAGCGCGAGCACGGTGGACAACGTCGAGCATATATACGTCGCCGAACTCCCCCCCGGTCGCTACGCACTGCGCGTCTCAACCGACACCTCGACCAGCACTGCCTACGCCCTCGCCTGGCGCACCTCGCCCACCGTCACGGTCGCCGCCACCTCGCCTACGGCCCGTGAATCCGATGGCACCGCCGGAATGTTCACCGCCACCCGCACCGGACCGACCACCTCGCCCCTGCTCGTGCCGCTCAACTGGGGCGGCTCCGCCGTATCAGGAACCCACTACACCCCGCCGCCCGCCACCCTACTCATCCCCGCCGGCAGCAGCTCGGCCTCCGTGCAAATCACACCTGTCTCTGACTCGCTCGCCCAAGGAGACCGCAGCGTCACCCTCTACGTCTCCACCGACTATTCACTGTCCGCCGGAGCCTCCTCCAACGCGACCGTCACCATCCAAGACAAACCCTACGACGCCTGGCGCTTCGCCCGTTTCACCACCGCCGAACTCGCCGACGATGCCATAAGCGGCCCCTCCGCCGACCCCGATGCCGACGGACTCCCCAACCTCCTGGAATATTCACTCAACGCAGAGCCCACGACTTCCGACGCAACCTTGCATGAGCCTGTCGTAACCAACGTCGCCGATCACCTCACCCTCACCTACACACGCCCGACCGTCATCTCGGACATCACCTACGCCGTCGAGTGGTCCGGCGACTTGCAGTCATGGAGCAGCGATTCCGAAGCTATCGAGTCGATGGCCACCACCGACAACGGCGACGGCACTACCACCGTGGTCGTGCGCGCGGTGTCCGACCTCAGCACTACACCGCGCCAGTTCCTTCGCCTACGCGCCACGCGCACATAACCGCGCGTCTACAAAGACGGCGGCGGTGGCGACTCAAAACACGCCGCGACGGCGCGAACCGCCTCCTGCTCGTCGTCCCCGCTTGCCTCGATATCGACCACCGCATTCAGCGATGCACACAGGATAACAATACTGAGAATGCTGCTGGCCTCGGCGACGTGAGTGCCCACGCGCAACCGCACGACCGACCGAAATGAACGCGCCACGGCAACGATACAACCCGCCGGGCGCATGTGCAGACCCTCCACCCATGGAATACTGACACGAATCGTTTTCATCGGCAGATCCTACGACATTCGCCCGTCCCGCATGTTCACAAAAATCAGCGCCTACCCGCCGAACAAATCACAAAAAAAGCGCCCCCGTTTCCGAAGGCGCTCAGTATGATCAAAAAGCTCGGCGATAAATTTCCAGGATCTCAGCCGGATTCGTCGTGCGCGGATTCCCGCCGGTGCACACATCTTTGAAGGCCGCCTCGGACAACTTAACCAAGTCGACCTCCTTCACGCCGATCTCGCGCAACTTCTCTGGAATGCCCACCGCCTTCGACAGCTTCTTTACCGCGCCGATGGCGGCTTCCACGGCTGCCGACTCCGTCATGCCATCGATTCCCGCGACGCCCATCGCCCGGGCGATGTCCCGGTATTTGGGCGCGGCGGCGGCGGCGTTGTATTCGAGCACGTAGGGCAACAGCACCGCGTTGGCGATGCCATGCGGCGTGTCATAAAACGCTCCAAGCGGGTGAGCCATCGAATGCACGATGCCCAAGCCCACGTTGGAAAAGCCCATGCCCGCGATGTATTGCGCAATTGCCATTCCATCGCGGCCCTTGGCGGTGTCGGGACCGTTGACCGCAGAAGGCAGGCTCTCGGCGATCATCTTGATCGCCTGCAGCGCGAACATGTCGCTCATCGTCCACGCCGCCTTCGTGATGTAGCACTCGACGGCATGGGTGAGCGCATCCATGCCCGTGGCGGCCGCGAGGCCCTTGGGCATCGAATACATCAGCTCGCCGTCCACGATCGACAACACCGGAATGTCATTCGGATCAACACACACCATCTTCTTCACGGCCGCTTCATCCGTGATCACATAATTGATGGTCACCTCGGCCGCCGTGCCCGCCGTCGTCGGCAACGCGATGATCGGCACGCTGCGGTTTTTCGTGGCGGCGACACCCTCGAGCGAGACGATGTCGGCGAACTCCGGGTTGTTGATCACGATACCGATAGCCTTGGCCGTATCGATCGACGAACCGCCGCCCACCGCGATGATGAAGTCGGCACCCGACTTTTTGAAGGCGGCGATGCCGTTGTTAACATTCGCAATAGTCGGGTTCTGCTTGATGTCGTCGTAGACCACATAGGGCACTCCCGCCCCGTCGAGCACGGCGAGAACCTTGGCAGCCACACCGAATTTGATCAGCTCCTTGTCGGTGACAAAGAAGGCTTTTTTAAAGCCGCGACGCTTGATCTCGTCAGGCAGCACGGCGCGTGAGCCGGGACCGAAATAGGAGGTTTCGTTAAGGATAATACGATTGGCCATCCAGCACCCTTATCAATCCGCCACCCGCCCGACTACGTCACACACGCCAAATGATAGATTTTGAATGATTTTGAAAGAATATGAGAAGCAGGCCTCATAGTGCATCTCACCTCGCCTCAAACGTCCCGTCAGCCCGCTTTGCGATCAATCGCTTCAGCTCCAACATCATCAATGTTGCCGAGAGCTGCGCCGTCGGCAGCCCCGTCTGCGCGCTCACCGTATCGAGCGACACCATGGCCCCGCCTGCGAAACACGCGTAAACCCGCGTCTCCACATCAGTGAGACTCGCTGCGGCCAACGCCGTGCCGCCTTCCGTTTTTTCGGGAATCACGGACGGTCGCAGTCCGTCGAGATAGTTCAACTCGCTCAAAATATCATCCACGCCCGTCAGCAACGTCGCCCCGTCGCGGATCAATTGGTGACACCCCGCGCTCGTCGCCTGGTCGATCCGCCCCGGCACCGCAAAAATCAACCTCCCCTGCTCTCCCGCAAACCGCGCCGTGATCATCGACCCGCCCGCCACGTCACTCTCGACCACCACGACCGCGTCGCAAATCCCCGCCACGATCCGGTTGCGCATGGCGAACGACTGCTTGTCCGCCCGGCGTGTAAAGGGAAACTCCGACAACACCGCCCCCGTCTCCGCGATCTGCCGATACAGGTTCAAATTCTCCGCTGGATAAATGATGTCGATGCCGTTGCCCAGCACCGCGACCGTCTTCCCGCCCACCGACAACGCCCCTTCATGCGCCGCCGTGTCGATCCCGCGCGCCAGCCCGCTCACCACGCAAAACCCCAGTCGCGCCAAATCCGATCCCAACTTCTTCGCCACGCTTTGCCCGTAGAGCGTCGTGCGCCGGCTGCCGACAATCGCCACGCTCGGCTGCGAGAAATCATACGCCCCCTTCCGATATAATCCGATCGGCGCGCTATCGATCTCGCGCAACAATCGCGGATAATACTTGTCGCGCTGCGTCACAAAATCCGTCGTCGCCTGCGCCATCCGCTCCTCCTCCCGGGCCAGATCGAAATGCTCGCGCCACGCCGCAATCGTCCCGCTGATCGCCGGTCCAACTCCGCGCACTTCTTCGAGACGTCGCGCCCCCGCCGTGAACACGGCGCGAGGATCGTCCCCCAACTCCTCCAGCAGCCGGCAGAGCGTGATCGGGCCGATATTCGGCAGAGCATTCAGCACCAGAAACGCCTGCCGCTCGCTGAGTTCATCCGGGGTCATTTCGACAGCTTGGGTCATCTCTTTTTTTCCGGCAAGCCCGGCGACGGCGGATTCACCCCGAGAGTGACCAGCTCCACCACCAACGCCTTGCCATCCTCGTCCAACTCCTGCGCTTCGGCCAATGCCGCCAGGCTCCCGTAACGCGCCGCCAGCGCCTCCGCAGCTTTTCGTCCGACGCCGGGCCACCCCAGCGCAACGATAAACCGCCCCAGCTCCGCCGACTTGCTGCGTTCGATTTCCGCCAACACCCGCTCCGGCACCCCGTCGTCATGCGTGAGTCTATAAAGCCCCGCTACACCCGTCACTTTGCCGCCGGCCACCAAGCGTTCGATCAACGCCGGCCCCAGGCCCTTGATTCCCACGCCGCTCGGCGCCGCGAAATACTCGATCCGCCGCTTTACCTGCGCCGCGCATTTCACGTTCGGGCAACGCACTTCACCGGTGCGCACAAGCACCGTTCCGCACGACGGACAATTCTCCGGAAACTCATACGCCGCCACATCACTACCTCGGCGACTCACATCCACACCGGTGATCGCCGGAATCACCTCCCCGGCCTTCTCCACATAAACGAAATCCCCAACTCGCAAATCACGCCGCTCGATTTCAACGGCGTTGTGCAACGTCGCCCGCCGGATCGTCGTCCCGCCGATTTTGACCGGTTCCAGTTCGGCCACCGGCGTCACCACGCCGGTGCGACCGATCTGCAGCGTAATCCCGATCAACCGCGTGCTCAGCCGCTCGGGCGCAAACTTATACGCCATCGCCCACAGCGGAGCCGTGTCGTTCGCACCCAACCGGCGTTGCGCGGCCAATGAATCCACCTTCACCACCGCGCCATCGGTGGGATAACCGAGATGCGCGCGCTGAGCGCCGAGCTTTTTCACCGCCGCCCACATCTCATCGGCCGTCGTGGCGACCGTCCAAGTCTTCACGCCCGGCAATCCCCACGCACGCACCAATGCGTGCAACGCTTGCTGAGAGCCGGGCTCGTCACTCCCGCCCTGCCATGCGCCCCAACCATAAAACACCACGCTCAACTTACGCTTCGCCACCTCCGACGGGTCGCGTTGCTTGAGCGTGCCCGCCGCCAGATTCCGCGGATGCGCAAACGGCTCGTCGCCCGCCGCCTGGCGCTCGGCATTGATCCGCGCAAATTCCGCATAATCGATGTAGATCTCCCCGCGCAGCTCGACCACATCGGGAATCGGATTGCGCGTGCCATCGGCTGAGCTCGCCCGCAACTCGCGCGGCAGGCTCGCGATGGTCAGCACGTTGGCCGTCACATCGTCGCCTTCCTGTCCGTCGCCTCGCGTGACCGCCCGCACGAGCCGTCCGTGTTCATAGGTCACGCTGATGGCCAGTCCGTCGAATTTCGGTTCCACCACCAGCACCGGATGCTCGTCACCCGTGGCTCGCACCACCCTCGCATAAAACGCGCGCAACTCATCCTCGGTGTAGGATTTTTCCAGGCTGCGCATCGGCTCGCGATGCCGGTAGGCCGGAAAATCTCCGCTGCGGTCATCACCCAGCGCCGGTGCCTGATCGGCCGGCGCAGGACCGACCGACGGATAGGCTTTTTCCAGCGCCGCCAGTTCACGCTTAAGCTGGTCGTAAGCCTCATCGCTGATTTCGGGCGCGGCTTTTTTGAAATAGAGCTCGTTATGTCGCGCGATCTCGGAGCGAAGCCACTGGATGCGGGTGATCGCCTGGGCCGCATCGACCGGCGGCACGCTGTCCGCCGCCGACAAACCGACCGGCGCTCCCACCATCAAAACTGCGAACAGACACCGACAACTAAAACCACGAAGACGGGATAAATGTTTCATACTTGGCAATCGCACGCACGTGCAAATCCCGCGCCAATCGCCATGTTATTGCACAAATAATCAGCCCCGCAAAACCGCCGGCATAAAATCGAGAACCTGCGAGGTCGTGACCGCGACTTGTCCGTGCTCACGCGCCAACGCATCCGCCGCGAGTCCATGCCAAACCAGTCCGCGCAACGCCGCGCCCTCAGCATCGGCCGGAGACTGCGCCAGCAATCCGGCCGTCAATCCGGCCAACAGGTCGCCGCTCCCGCCACGCGCCAACACCGGGCCGCCGAAAAAACTATGATACGTGGTCGCCCCGATCTTCACGCGAGTCACCGGACCTTTTTGAATCGTTACCATCCCGGGTGTAAGCCCGCGTTCGATCCGCGCATATTCACCGGCATGCGGCGTGAGAATGCGTTTGGCTTTTCCCGCCGCCACGATGTCCGGCTGTAGCGCATCGGCATCGATCACCAGCGGGACTTGCGACTGGCTCACGATATCCTTGGCCAGCGCGAGCGTTTCCGGTTCACGGCCCAATCCCGGACCGATGAGCAACGCCGTGGCGCGGGAGATTCGCTCGCGCAACAAATGCGAGCCTTCCATGGCCAGTCCGCCATCGGGAGCCTCGGGCCAGCCCACCCACATCGCTTCGGGCACGCGCGCCGCGTAGGCGGGCGCGAGCGTTTCCGGCACGAAGGCGGTGACCAGCCCTGCCCCGCTGCGCAACGCCGCCATCACACTCATGAGCACCGCGCCCGGATAACTGCGTGAACCGCCGAGGACAAAAAGATGGCCATAGGTGCGCTTGTCGGAATGCGACGTCCGTAGTCCGCGCAACGAATCCAGCGTGGCGGACGTCAGCACCCGGTCCGGCGCGTTGGTAGCGACGCGCTCCACGTTGAAACCTAGATCGAGGCAACGAACGCGTCCGGCATTCGGCAGCTTGAGCAACGGTGTCTTTACGATGCCGGTCGCGTAGGTGAAATCGGCGCGGAACGCGGACGGATCATCGAGGCCGCTCGGGAGATCGACCGCGGCGCGAAAACGAATCGGTAGTGCGTTGACCTCACGCAACACGGCGGCAGCCCGCGCATCGAGCGGCGCACGGAATTGATAACCGAACACACCGTCGATCACCACATCGTAGCCAGCGGAGTTCCACTCGCTGGCGCTCGTGGCTACGGGAGCCAGGTCCCGCCAGGCGCGTTGCGCGAGTGGACGCAGAGCACGTTCGCCCAACACGAATCGCACCTCGACGCGGGACTGCGGATATTTCTCCGCGATCCGACGGGCCGCGATCAACGCATCACCCGCGTTGTGGCCCTTGCCGGCCAACACAAGCAGACGCGCGGCGGACGGGAACGCCCCGATCTCACGAAAATCATTCAGCAACGCATCGGCGACGGCGTGTCCCGCCTGCTGCATGGCCGTCCACTCGCGCACTTCGTCACCGGCAAACCACGCAGCCTCGAATTCTTTCGCTTCGGCGCAGGTCAGGATGGGGTGCGCGTCGATCATGGCGTTAAAGATCAGCCCGCTTTGACCACGGCCGCAACCGCCATCGCGGCGGTATCGGTATGCGAAAGCGTGAGCAGCACATGCGTGCCTCCGACCTGCTTGAGCAACGCCTCGCCCTTTTCGTCGAGACGCACCAGCGGCTCGTGACGGCTGCCGTGATACACAGAGATCGATTTCCAACCCAGCTCCGCACCGATACCCGTGGTAAACGCCTTCGACACCGCCTCCTTCGCGGCGAAACGCGCCGCGAGGTGTTTGTGAGGATGTTTCATCCCGAAGCAGTAGGCGCGCTCTTCCGCCGTGAACACGCGGTCAAGAAACCGGTCACCCTGACGCTCCAGCACGCCGCGCACACGGTCCACGTCGATAAGGTCGGAACCGAGCCCGAGCAGGAGTCCGCCCGGCGGCAAAGTGATGATGCGCGGCTCGCTCATGCGTTCAGGCGTTTTTTCATCTCGCGCACGGCTTCCTCGATGCCGGTCGAAAGCGCCCGACTGATGATCGTGTGGCCGATGTTGAACTCATGCCAGCCGGGGATGGTCCGCAGATCGGCGACGTTGTCGTAATTGATGCCGTGGCCGGCGTTGACCACGAGTCCCGCCGCCTTGGCGCGCAACGCTCCGGCGCGCAAACGCTCCAACTCGGCGTCGCGGCGCGGCGTATGCCAGGCGTTGGCCCATGCGCCGGTGTGCAACTCGACCCACGGCGCGCCGAGTTCCGCACTCAGGTCGATCTGGGCCGGCTCGGCATCGATAAAAAGACTAGTGATGATACCGGCGGAGTTCATCGCATCGATGCAGGCTTTGACCTGCGAACGCCGGGCTACGACATCGAGTCCGCCCTCGGTGGAAATCTCCTCGCGACTCTCAGGCACGACGCACACGGAATGGGGCTTGGCCTTGAGCGCGAAGGCGATCATCGCCGGTGTGCAGGCCAGTTCGAGGTTGATGCGGGTCTTGGAAGCCTCCTTCAGGCGCCAGACATCGTGTTCCTGAATGTGCCGGCGATCCTCGCGCAGGTGGATGGTGATGCCGTCGGCACCGGCCTTTTCGGCCAGCACGGCGAGGGCAACGGGATCGGGTTCAACCGGTCCGGGCGCGGTCTGGTCATACCCGCGGTAGCGGGCCTGACGAACGGTGGCACAGTGGTCGATGTTAACTCCGAGGAGAATCATGGGATGGAAGAACAGGTTTAATCACGAAACACACGAAATACACGAAATACTAATCCATCCGACTCCATGCATTTCTTTTCGTGTGTTTCGTGTGTTTCGTGGTTTCTTCCCAAGTCACGCCTATGTCGCCCGCTCCAGCCAAAAAAGAAAACCTGCTGCTGAACCTCGTTTTCAACATCGCCATCCCGACCCTTGTGCTTTCGAAGCTGAGCAAGGATACGTTGCTGGGGCCGGTGATCGGACTGGTCTTCGCCCTCGCATTTCCGCTGGGCTATGGTGTCTGGGACTTTATCCAGAGAGGAAAACCCAATTTCATCGCGATCATAGGATTCCTTAGCGTGCTGCTTACTGGTGGTTTTGCTCTCACTCAGTTGGATGCCTTCTGGTTCGCAGTAAAAGAGGCGGCTGCATCGTTAGTGATTGGTTCAGTGGTGTTACTTTCAGCAGGCTCGAAGCAGCCCTTAGTAAAGACGTTTATCTACAACGACCAAGTCATCGATACAGAGAAAATCGCCGACGTCCTTAAATCTAAGCAAAACAGTGAAGCCTTTAGTCGCTTGATGCGGCGCTGCACTTGGTATGTGGCAACCGCCTTTTTAGTAAGCGCCGTGCTTAATTTCCTCGTCGCAAGCTGGGTAATTCTGGCGGAAACAGGCACACCTGAATTCAATGCTCAACTGGCCATCATCTCAGTGTCTAACTGGGTGGTTATCATGCCTCCATTTTTGCTGATGGTCGCTTTTTCGATGTGGCGCCTGTTCATCGGCATCAAAAAGCTGACCGGTCTAGATCTGGATGCGATTTTCAAAGCGCCTCCCGAGAAACCGGCCAAAACGTAACCTATACAAAACAAAAAGCCCGGCCGAATGGCCGGGCTTTTTGCGGTCTGCTTAGCGTAGATTGATCGGGATGAAATTGCGCTGCGGCTCGCCGGTGTAGATCTGGCGGGGGCGGTAGATCTTGAGCTTCGGGTTCGAAGCCACCTCGCGCCACTGGGCGATCCAGCCGGGCATGCGACCGATGGCAAACATGACCGTGAACATGTTCAACGGAATGCCGAGCGCGCGCATGATGAGGCCCGAGTAGAAATCGACGTTCGGGTAGAGCTTGCGCGCGACGAAGTATTCATCGTTCAGCGCGACCTCTTCGAGCTTCATGGCGATGTCGAGGAGCGGGTCATCCTTGATGTGGAGAGAAGCGAGCGCCTTGTAGAACGATCCCTTGATGATCTTGGCGCGCGGATCGTAGTTGCGATACACGCGGTGACCGAAGCCCATGAGGCGGTCGCCCTTGCCGGACTTGGCGGCGGCGATGAACTTGGTGCCGTCGTCGCCGTCGTCGTGAATGCTCTGGAGCATCTCCAACACGGCCATGTTGGCTCCACCATGGAGAGGCCCCCAAAGGGCGTTCACGCCTGCGGAAACCGAGGCAAACAGGTTGGCACCGGCGGAGGCCACCATACGAACGGTCGAAGTGGAGCAGTTCTGCTCATGGTCGGCGTGCAGGAGAAGGAAGAGATTCAACGCGGAGGCGACCTCGGCGGTGGGCACGTATTCGTTATACGGCTCGGAGAACATCAGGTGCAGGAAGTTCTCGCAGTAGCCGATATTGGGACGCGGATAATTGAAGGGCTGGCCATTGCTCACACGGAAGGTGTGCGCGGCAATCGTGCGGACCTTGGAAATGGCAATCGCGGCGGCTTCGTCGAAGTGTTCGAGGTCGCGCTGGTGGTTGTTACTGGCAAGGTGCGGGTAGTAGGCACCAAGAGCGTTGATGGTCGCCGAAAGGACGGCCATCGGATGTGCATCACGGGGAAAGCTCTGGATGAAGCGGAGCATACCCTCGCGCAGCGGAGCGTGTTGGGTCAGTAACTTGGAGAACTTGGAGCGCTGATCGGACGTAGGAAGTTCGCCCTGGGTAACGAGATAGGCGGTCTCCACAAAGTTGGACTTCTCCGCGAGTTGCTCGATCGGGTAACCGCGATAGCGCAGCACACCCACCTCGCCATCGATGTAGGTAATTTTGCTGGTGCAGGAGCCTGTGTTACCGAAACCATCGTCGAACGTGATGTAGCCCGTATCCGCCCGCAACTTGCCGATATCTATGCCCTTTTCGCCTTCGGAACCGGTTACGACCGGCAATGTAATTTCTTTATCGTCGAGCTTCAGGGTAGCAAATTTAGCCATATGCTTTGAACAGAGCAAAATCCGCACCGGATGCAAAACAAAGTCGCCGCTCCAATCGCTACTTTACCGTGACATAAGCAAGAACGGCGCGCCACGTAAGCAGAAGTATTGGCCTTTATAAGGATTCAGTGGTCCACCCACCACCCTCAATGTCAGGCCCATTTCTCGTTTACTCAAACGAGCACAGCGGAACCGGCGGCGATCGCCGCAAAATTACGGTAGATTTGCAGGCCTTTGGACTGGCTTTTTTCGGGGTGGAACTGCGTGGCGAAACAACGTCCGCGCGCAATCGCCGCCGTGAACGGGCCACCGTATTCGCACTCCGCGAGGACGAGCGACTTGTCGTCCGGTTCGCAGTAAAAACTGTGCACAAAATAAAACGATTCGTCGTCCGTGCGCAGACCGGCCTGCAACGGAGAATTCGGCTGAATAAAACTCACGGTGTTCCAGCCCATGTGGGGGACCTTGAACTCGGGCGGACGCACAAAGCGTTTCACCTTGCCGGGGAAAATTCCAAGGCCGGCGGTGTTTCCCTCTTCAGAAGAGTCGAACAGCGCCTGCATACCGAGACACACGCCGAGAAACGGTTGGTCGTCCGCGATCCAATCGCGCACGGTTGCGGCGAGTCCGCTGGCCTTGAGCGATGCGACGCAATCAGTCAACGCACCTACACCGGGCAGCACGAGACCGTCGGCACTGGCCGCGATCACCTCGGCGGGCGTGCGCACGACCTTCGGCGTGGCACCGATGGCCTCAAAGGCCTTGGTGACACTGCCGAGGTTGCAAAGTCCGTTGTCGATGACGGCGATGATGGCAGGCATTTCGGAAATGATTAACGGCTCCGAACGGGTCTTTCTCTTAATCTTTCTCTTTCGTCAGAAGAACCTGCAGGGAGAAAGATAAAGATTAAGAGGAAAGAGAAAGAGCGGTTGAATTAGATCTTACCCTTGGTGGAGGGCAACTGGCCCGCAGTGCGTGGATCGATCTGCGTGGCCATATCGAGTGCACGGGCAAGCCCCTTGAAGATCGCCTCGGCGACGTGGTGAGGCTCCTCGCCATATTCGAGCGTGATGTGCACGTTGGCACCCAGCGCATTGCTGAAAGCGCGGGCGAATTCCTTCACGAGAATGATGTTAAAATCGCGCACGAACTGCGTAGGTGCCTCAACTTGGTAAACGAGGTGCGGGCGTCCGCCGATGTCCACAGCGACACGCGCCAAGGACTCGTCCATGGGGAGCAAGAAGAAGCCGTAGCGCTTGATGCCGAGCTTGTCGCCGAGCGCATGTTTGAAGGCATCGCCGAGCACGAGGCCGACGTCCTCGACCGTGTGGTGATAATCGACCGCGATGTCGCCGATGCATTTCACGTCGAGGTCGAACAGACCATGCTTCGCGAACAGCGTGAGCATGTGGTCAAAGAACGGCACGCCGGTGTCGATCTTGGACACGCCGGTGCCGTCGACGGCGAGCGTGAGCGCGATGTCGGTTTCGGCGGTTTTACGAGTGAGGGTTATGTTGCGAGCCATGCTTCGATTGCTGAATTGACGGCGAACATTTCGTCGTCGCTGCCGACGCTGATGCGCAGGAATGGCGCGGTCAAGGCGTGGCTGGGGAAGGCGCGCACGAGGATCTTCTGTGAGAGCAGGAAATCGTAGAGTGATTTCGCGACGGCGGGACCAGTTTCGCCCTTCGTATTTTTCGGCTCGGCAAAAATGAAATTGGTCTGCGTCGGGTAGATGAACCAACCGAATTTTTCCGTCCACTCCCCTACCCAGTAATCACGCGTGCGGATGATTTTCCTGATGATGGCGTCGTAATATCCGGGGTCGCTCAAGGCACCAATCGCGGCGGCCTGCGAGAGCCGGTTAACGTTGTAGCTGTCGCGCACGCGATCGAGCAGCTCGATCACGCCGGCGGAGGCCAATGCGTAGCCGACGCGGATACCGGCCAGTGCATGGGCTTTGGAAAGAGTGCGCGTGATCACCAAGTTCGGATAGCGAGCGAGGAGCGGCACGGTCGTTTGATCCGCGAACGGCGCATAGGCCTCGTCAACCACGAGCACACCAGGAAACTTCGCGAGAACCGCCTCGATTTCGGCGTTGGTGAAAGCGACTCCGGTGGGCGCATTAGGCGATGTCAGAAAAAATGCGCGGGCACCGGAAGCGACGATCTTATCGACCGGCAGCTTCATCGAGCGGTCGAACTCGATCACCGTGGTCGAACCGTCATTGATGGCGACGAGCACCGGATACAGCGAATAGCTGGGCAACGTGACACCCGTAGCGGCGGAAGGACCGCCAAAGACGCGCACGAGGAGGTTGAGCACGTCGTCGGAACCGTTGCCAATGAGCACGTTTTCCTCACGAAGACCGTGGATCTTGGCCACCAACTGTCGCAGAGGCGTGGCCTTCGGGTTCGGATACAGGCGCAACAATTCACCGTCACCGGCCAGCTCGGCGCAGATCGCCTGGGCGACGCGCGGGCTGGGCGCGTAGGGGCACTCGTTGGTGTTGAGCTTCACCCAGCCGGACTCGGTCGGTTGAAGACCGGGCGTATAAGCGTGAAGCTTCTGGATGTGCGGGAGAGCGAGGGATGAAAGGTCGGACATGGGCGTGGCACCAGAATCACAAAAGACGCAAAACCAAGCTGCGCGTTTTTTGCGGCTTATATGCCTTTTGTGGTGAAATGATCAGAGCGCGCGGACTTTCACGCTGCGACCGTGAGCGTCGAGTTTCTCCATCGCGGCAAAGGCGGAGACCACCGGCTCGGCTTTTTTGACGGAGGCCTTCTCGTAACGGATCACACTGGTGCGGCGCATAAAATCATCGACCCGCAGTCCGCTGAAAAAGCGTCCGGCCCGGGCGGTCGGCAGCACATGGCTGGGGCCCGCAGTGAAGTCACCGAGCGCGGTCGGCGTGTAATTGCCCAACATGATCGCGCCCGCAGTGGTGATGTCGCGCAAGAGCGCCTTCTGCGCGGCATCCTTCACCATCAATTGCAGATGTTCGGGGGCGACGTAGTTGGCGATCTTCACGGCTTCGTCCAGGTTCTTTACCTCAATGGCGAGAAACCCCTGGGTGAGCACACGCTGCGTCTTCTCGGAACGGGAAATCAGCTTGAGCTGGGACTGCACTTCGTCGGCGATCTCTTTGATGAGCGCGGCCGACGTGGCCACGAGGTAGATCTTCTCGCGCCCCGTGCCGTGCTCGGCCTGCGCAAGCAGATCGGCGGCAACGAAGTCCACCTTGGCGGTATCATCGGCGATGATCATGACCTCGCTGGGACCCGGCAAAGAATCAACGCCGATGGTGCCGAACACCTGGCGCTTGGCCTCACAAACGTAGGCGTTGCCGGGGCCAAAGACCTTATCCACGGCAGGAATGGTCAGTGTGCCGAAAGCGGCCGAACCGATGGCTTGGACACCACCGATACGATAGACCTCGTCGATGCCGATCAGGTCGAGCGCCGCCAAAACACCATCAGCGATCTTGCCCTGCGAATTCGATGGCGTGAAGACGGCGATCTCGGGACAGCCGGCGATCTTCGCCAGCGTGGCGGTCATCAACACCGTGGACACAAGCGGCACCTCGCCACCCGGCACGTAGAGACCGACGCGACGAATCGGATGATTGATCTCACCGACCTCGGCACCGTGTTTGTTCTTTCCCATCCAGTCCTTGGGCAGGTTCTGTTTGTTGAAGGCGACGATGTTCTCGTGCGCGGCCACGAGGGCCTTGCGCTCGGCGGCGGGCAGGCGCTTGGCGGCGGCGGCGATCTCGGCGGGTTTTACGCGGAAGTCGCGAGCACGTAGCTTGGCCCCGTCGAACTTAGCCGCATAGTAGCACACGGCCTCGTCGCCTCGCAGGCGGATATCGGCCAAGATAGACGCCACGGCGTCTTGAATCTCCTTGGGCACGGCAGCTCCCTGACAAAAGCCGACCAGTTCAGAATCGAAGGTTTTAGAGGCAAACTGAAGAACGCGCACGGTGATAGGATTAGTCGGAAAGGGCTACCTCCTGCCGATCCTCGGCGCGAGTCGGAAAACACCTAAAGCGAATGGATCGCCTCAATGTCCCATCGCAGGCACCGCGAACAGGCTGTCTCCAAAAGATTCGTTAACTACGATTTTATCGAAAGTGATCGTGACCGCACGTTCACTCCCATCCGCCAATTTATTGGTGCTTATGATTTTACGCGGAAACCGGATACCATCAATCAAGGTTTCATCTTCTTCACGGATCGTGATTCCGTTCTCGGTCTGGGTAAGAACCAACTGGCCGGTGGCCTCATCAAAATAGCGGGTAAAAACAATGCCATCGCCATGATCGAACTCGATTTTACGGCAGGTCTTATCATCCACCTTGACCGTGCCGAGATCCTCGACCTGCCCACGGCGCTTTTCCAGGCCACGGAAGAAGGAGAGGTTTTCCCACGTGTTGGCCCGCAGTCGCTTGATCTGATCAGGCGAGAGCAAAGTCATGCGCCAGCGACTGGAGTCAGCGGGATCCTGCTCACGCTGCCAACCCTCGTAGTCATCGAGGGCGGTGATTTCGATTTTGTTTTCGGAGGTGGCGACAATGCGCTGACGATACGGCGACACGAAAATGATCTCGATCGCCACTTTCACCGGCCGGGTCTCCCCTTTTTCATCGGTGGCCGTCGTCGTCAGCGTGCCGGTGTAGTGCAACGACTGGAGCGACGTAAGCGCCGCCTCGCTCCCCACCGTGGCCCGCGCCCGTGCGATCACCTGGTCAACCGTTCCAGCCGCCTGCGCGGCGAGCGGGAACAATAGACCAAGGGCAAGAGCAGCGGACAAACGGAACGATGTTTTCATAGGATCGATAACGGACGCAGGGAATTATTCCCACTCGATGGTAGCAGGGGGTTTGGAGCTGATGTCGAGAACCACGCGACTTACGCCACGGACCTCGTTGGTGATGCGGGAGGAGATCTTCTGGAGCAGGTCGTAGGGCAACCGGGTCCAGTCGGCGGTCATCGCGTCGATGCTTTCGACGATGCGCAGTCCGATCACGTAGGAATAATTACGCTCGTCGCCGACCACACCGACCGACTTGACGGGAATGAAGACGGCAAAGGACTGCCAGACCTTCCAATACCAGCCGTTGGACATCATCTCCTCTTGGAGAATAAAGTCGGCATTACGGAGGATTTCGAGGCGCTCCTTGTTGATCTCGCCAACGACGCGCACGCCGAGGCCGGGACCGGGGAACGGCTGGCGCCAGACGACTTCGCGGGGAAGACCACAGGCTTCACCGACCGCACGGACCTCGTCCTTGAAGAGTTCACGAAGCGGCTCGAGCAGCTTGAGCTTCATGCGCTCGGGCAAGCCACCGACATTGTGGTGGGACTTGATGAGGGCGGCCGGATTATTGCCGATAGCAACGCTCTCGATCACGTCGGGATAGAGCGTGCCTTGCGCGAGAAAATCGGCGCCACCAATGGACTTGAGGGATTTTTCAAACACTTCGACAAAGGTCCGACCGATGATTTTGCGCTTCTGCTCGGGATCGGTGATCCCTTTCAGGCGGCGCAAGAACAAGGCCGATGCATCCACGACACGCACGTCGATCTTGAAGTTCCGTGCGTAGAGCGATTCGACGACTTCACGCTCGCCTTTGCGAAGGAGGCCGTTGTCGACAAACACGCAGGTGAGCTGCTTGCCGATAGCCTTGTGGATGAGCGCGGCGGCCACGGAGGAATCGACACCGCCGGAGAGGCCGAGGAGCACGCGGGACTTCTTGCCGACGGTGGCCTTGATTTCAGCAACGGACTTGGCGATGAAGTCGGCCGTGGTCCAGTCCTGCGTGGCTTTGCAGACACCCACGAGGAAGTTGCGGACCACATCAGTGCCGCGTTCGCTGTGGAAAACTTCGGGGTGGAACTGGATGCCGTAGAAGTTGCGCTTCGCATCCTCGACGACGGCATACTCGGAGTTGTCGGTGGTGCCGATCGCGCTGAACCCGGGAGGAAGCTTGATAAGGCGGTCGCCGTGGGAGTTCCAAACTTTCAGCTTCTTGGGGAGCTTGGCGAAAAGACGACCGGGTTTCTGGATCGTAAGGGTTCCGTGGCCGTATTCGCGGTGGTCGCTTTTCGCGACCTGACCGCCAAGCAGGGAGCCCATCAACTGAAGGCCGTAGCAGATACCGAGGATGGGGACGCCCATCTCGAACAGCGCCTTGTCGGGAATGGGTGCTTTCTTTGCGAAGACGGAGCTGGGTCCGCCGGAGAGAATGATACCCACGACCCCATCGGCTTTGAGCTCCTCGGCTGTCACCGTATAGTGATACAGCTTGGAGTAAACTTGGCACTCGCGGATGCGACGCGCGATGATCTGCGTGTATTGCGAACCGAAATCGATGACGGCGATGGTCTGTGGCATGAAGAAAGGACGCCAAAGGCGTGATACTGACGTGAATTAAAGCTGAGAAAGTGCGGGAACCGTAAGCTCGGTGTCAACCCGACGAGAACGCAGAGGCTGGTTAAAACTTAAGTCGGCTGTTTTCCTGTCCGCAACGGGTGCAAGTCCCCTCCTCCACTTCTCCACGCACCACGTAGAGATGATTGCAGCGAACGCAGCGAAACGTGGTGCGGCGACGCTCTCCTTCGAAGCGCGCGTGATCGCGCCGGTCATAATATAGCCAGAGGCCGAGAAAGAGCGCGGCCACAAGCAGGCAGTAAACGACGGAGGCGATTTGCAGACCCATGAAGGTGGAATTTCAGGAAGGCTAAACGGCGGGTGCGGCACCCGCGCTGAATAAAAGTGCCAAAGCAATCCGAGGCCCCGATAAAACAAAAACGCGCCGAAGATTGCTCTTCGGCGCGTTTCCTAAACGGGAGCGGACGCCGTGGCGTCGGTCACGGGTTAAGCCTGGGCCTCAGGAGCGGCGGCGACTTCAGTCTTGGCAGGGGCGGCTTTCTTGGCCTTGGAACCCTTCTTGGACTTCTTGTAGCCTTGGTCGTCGGCCTTGACGAACTCGATGATGGCCATCTCGGCGGCATCGCCGATACGGGGCAGAGCGAGCTTGTAGATGCGGGTGTAGCCACCGTTGCGGTTGGCGAACTCCTTATACTTCTCGTTGAAAAGGAGGGTGACGGCATCTTCGTTGCGCACGTCCTTGAGGGCGAGGCGGCGGAGATGGACGGCATCCTTCATTTCGGTCTTCGCGGAAGCCTGCTTGGCCTTCGTGATGATCTTTTCGACAAAGGGACGGAGGGCCTTCGCCTTGGCGAGGGTGGTCTCGATACGGTCGTTCTCGATCAGAGAAGCGGCCATGTTGGAGAGCATCGCAGAGCGGTGTGAGGCGCTACGACCGGCGAGTGAGTGACTGTGTTTTTTGTGGCGCATTGTGGTGTTGGTTTAATAGCGGCTCCCGATCGGCAATCCCTGTCGCAGCGTTGGGCGAAGGGACGGCGCGAGAACCGAAAAGTGATAGAAATTTAAAAAACCAAAACGCCAAATCCCAAAGGAGCTTGCGCGAAACCGCGTGCGCTCTTTTTGGAATTTGAACGTTTGGGATTCAGGATTTGGCGATACGAGGTGTCGCTTACGCTTCCTTCTTCGCGGCGTCGAGGAGGCGCTCGTCGAACTTCATGCCAAGCGAGAGACCGAGGGCCTCGAGCTTGTCCTTGATTTCGTTGAGCGACTTCTTGCCGAAGTTGCGATACTTGAGCATCTCCTGCTCGGTCTTCATGGCGAGTTCGCCGACCGTGGTGATGTTGGCGTTGTTCAAGCAGTTCGCAGCGCGAACGGAGAGCTCGATTTCGTTGACCGACATGTTGAGGAGCTTGCGGAGCTTGTTCTGCTCCTCGCTGACCTCGGACTGCTGGTTGTCGAATTCGTAGGCCTCGTCGCTGACGCGATCGAACACGTCGAGGTGATGCTTGAGGATCGAGCCGGACTGCTTGAGGGCGTCGTCCGGGGTGATACGACCGTCCGTCCAGATCTCGAGGATGAGCTTGTCATAATCGGTGATCTGGCCGACGCGGGTGTTTTCCACGGCATACTTGACGAGACGAACGGGAGAGAAAAGGGAGTCGATCGGAATGACGCCGATGGACTGCTCTTCCTTCTTGTTCTGCTCGCCGGCGTAATAACCGCGGCCGGTCTTGATTTCGATCTCCGCTTCGAACGAGGTGTTTTTCTCGAGCGTGGCGATGACTTGATCAGGGTTGACGATGGTGATGCTGGCGTCGGCTTGGATGTCGGCGGCGGTGACAGCACCAGCGCGGTTCTTCACCTTGATGGACAGGGTGATGGACTCGCGTTTCTGGGACACGATGAGAACCTTCTTCAGGTTGAGGACGATGTCGGTGACATCTTCCACAACACCGTCGATGCTCTGGAACTCGTGCTGGACACCCTCGATCTTGATTGAGGAGATGGCCGAGCCCTCGATGGAGCTCAGGAGCACGCGACGCAGAGAGTTACCAATGGTGTGTCCGTAACCGGCTTCGAAGGGCTCGGCGATGAACTTGGCGTAGGTAGGCGTGGAGCCTTCCTCAACCTTGGTGAGTTTATTGGGCAGTTCGAACTTTCCGAGGCGTTTGGGCATGGAGGCGAGTGGTTGCTGCGTTTGGTTGTAAACTCCAGCTTAGAAGCGGGAGTAGAACTCAACGATGAGCTGTTCGTTGATGTTTGCGGCGATTTCGTCGCGGTTCGGCAGACGGGTCACCGTCGCTTTGAATTGCTCGGCGTTGAGCGTCAGCCAGCCCGGGACGGGGCGGGCGCGGTTCTCTTCCAGGTTGCGCTGGGCAAGCTGGCGGGAGGAGGCGAGGTTCTTGATTTCGACTTCGTCGCCGGCTTTGACGACGGCGCTGGCGATGTCGAGCTTGCGACCGTTGACGCGCACGTGGCCGTGGCCGACGAGCTGGCGGGCGGCGGCACGGCTCTTGGCAAAGCCAAGGAGGTAGATGACGCTGTCCAGACGGGTTTCGAGGAGCTGCAGGAAGCGCTCACCGGTGACGCCGCGCTCGCGCTTGGCAGTCTCGAAGGTGCGGCGGAACTGGCGCTCGAGCAGACCGTAGGTGTAACGGAGCTTCTGCTTTTCGTTCAAGCCGACGGCATACTCGGAGAGCTTGCGGCGGAGCTTGGGGCCGTGCTGGCCAGGGGGGAAGTTGCGCTTTTCAAACGCCTTCGTCGCGCCGAAGATCGGCGTGCCGAAACGGCGGCTGATGCGGGTGGTAGGACCGGTGTAACGAGCCATGGTGGGTTACTTTTGTTTAAATTAGAACGATGGGTGGAGGACGCGTCAGATTAAACGCGGCGGCGCTTACGGGGACGGCAGCCGTTGTGCGGCACCGGCGTAACGTCGATGATGGAAGAGATTTCCAAGCCGATGGCCTGAAGGGCGCGGATGGCGCTGTCACGACCGAGACCGGGACCGGACACCTTGATCACAACGTCCTTGAGGCCGTGCGACATGGCGTTGCGGGCGGCATCCTGAGCGACGACCTGGGCGGCGTAGGCGGTGGACTTACGCGAACCGCGGAAGTTGCACTTACCAGCACTGGACCAGGAGATGACGGCACCCTTTTGGTCGGTGATCGAAACGATCGTGTTGTTGAAAGAGGCAAGGATGTTCGCGACACCGGAGGTGACGTTCTTCGAACCTTTGGCCTTGCGGATCTTGATCGTGCCGAGCTCTTCCTTGAGGAGGTCTTCGGCAGTGGGCTGCTTGGCAACGCCACCGATGAGTTCGACGGGCTTCTGATCGGCCGCGGGAGCGGGAGCAGCAGCGCCTTCGGCACCTTCGGTTTTGGGAGCCTTGGAAGCCTTGACGGGCTTCTCAGCAGCAGCGACCTCGGCGCCGGCAGCGGCGACCTTCGGGGTCTTCTCTTTCTTGGGAGCGGACTTTTCTTCAGCCATGGTAGTAAATTATTATTTGGTGGGAGCCTTGGTGACACCGACAGTGCGACGCGGGCCCTTGCGGGTGCGGGCATTGGTGCTCGTGCGCTGACCGCGGACGGGCAGGCTCTTGCGGTGGCGAACGCCGCGGTAGCAGTTGATCGCCTGAAGGCGCTTCAAGTTACCGGTGATTTCGCGACGGAGATCGCCCTCAACCACCCACTTGTTCTCAGTGATGACATGGAGGATCTTGTTCAACTGCTCTTCAGTGAGCGCTTCGGCACGGGAATCGGGATCGATACCGACTTCTTTGACGATCAGATCGGCCCGGATGGGACCGATACCGTAGATGTAACGGAGGGAATACGCGATTTTCTTCTTCGCGGGAATATCAACACCGAGGATACGTGGCATGGATGTAGGTTGGGTTTATTTAACGTTGGAAATGTGTGAAACAGGGCCGGCGGTTTTGGACGCCAGTCCGGAAAGTGGGAAAGAGAATCAAGGCGCCTTTGGGATCGTGAGGATCTCGGGGCCATTGTCTGTGGTGAGCACGGTGTGTTCGAAGTGCGCGGAGGGCGTGTTATCGGAGGTAACAATCGTCCAACCGTCGCTCAGTGTCTTCGTGCGGTAGGTCCCGAGATTTACCATCGGTTCAATGGCGAGGGTCATGCCGGGCTTGATCTTATCGCCAGAGTTGCGACGGCCGAAGTTCGGGATCTGCGGTTCCTCATGCATCGAGACGCCGACCCCGTGGCCGACCAAGTCGCGAACGACACCGAAACCGTGAGATTCGACGTAGGTTTGAATCGCATGCGAGATGTCGCCGATACGATTACCCACGACCGCCTGCTTGATGCCGAGATAGAGGGCTTCTTCGGAGACCTTGAGGAGTTCGGCCACTCGAGCGGGAACGACTCCAAGAGGAACCGTGGTCGCGTTGTCTCCAATGTAGCCATTGTATTCAATCACGACATCGAGTGAAACCACATCGCCATCGTGCAGAACCCGCTTTAGCGAGCCGATACCGTGGACGACTTCTTCGTTGACCGAAAGGCAGGTGTAGGCGGGAAACCGCCGGTTGCCGATCTGGTAACCATAACAGGCGCTCCGGGCTCCTTGCTGGGCGATAAAATCGCGGGCAGCTTGATCCAAGTCATAGGTCGTGATCCCCGGGCGAACGAGCTCTTTGAGCTGTTTTAGCACGAGGGCGGCAATCGCACAGGATTCGCGCATACGCTCGATCCCTTGTTTGTTTTTAATGGGTATCATGCGGCGACAAATTCATCGTCTTCCAAAAGAAGACCGAGGGTGCGATAGTGTTCGACGACCGACTCGTTGGAGTCGGAGGCGGCGATGACACCGTTGATGTTTTCATCACGGGCATCGAGCCACTCGTCGAATACTTTGGCTTGGAGCAACGTAGCCGGGAAGCCCGCAAGGGCGAAACCCGCATCAGGTTTGCGTGCCCAAAACCAGCGTCGCACAAGTGCGATCATGGTTTCGTCCGTCAGGGGTGATTCCTGTCGGATCGCCTTTTCGACCGTTTGGCCGAGAGGCGAGCCACGCGAAATCTCCAACCGTATCAATTCGGCGGGAGAGACGTGCTCAATATTCAAAGAACGAAGCTGATTCATCGTATTTTCCGAGGAAAACGGAGACGAACCGAGCAGTAAGAACTTCTGTTTGGCGGGAGCGCCGAAAGAAGAAAAGAGGTCAGATCGTGCAGGCACTACAACCGAAGTAAAGCCCTTATTTGACAAGAATGCGATAGGCCCAAATACCCACGCCCAACAGGAGCAGTCCGAGCAATGGGATCGCAACTTTCATTAGAGCCTCCGAGCTGAGGGCATCACCGGTGGCACCAGGAGCATTGGAGCTACGGGCGCGGACACGGCCTTTCTTGAGGAAGCCGTCGTAGTGACGTTGCAGGAGGAAAGTTTCGATCTGCTTCATCGTTTCAAGGATGACGCCGACAGTGATCAACATACCGGTGCCACCAAAGAAAACCGCAACGCGCTGGGGAATCTTGTGATTCAGCGACAGCAGCAAATCAGGCAACACAGCGATGATGGTCAGGAAAATCGCGCCGGAGAGCGTCATGCGGGTCATGATGAAATCTAGGAACTTGGCGGTCGGCTCACCCGGACGAACGCCGGGAATGTAGCCGCCATATTTCTTCAGGTCATCGGCGATCTGGATGGGTTTGAACATCACGGAGACCCAGAAATAGCTGAAGAAAAGGATGAGCGTGCCCATGGTCACGTAGTAAACCCAGTGGCCGCGGAGCAAGTTCTGCGAGAAATCGACCAAGAACTTCAAATTAAAGGCGGCGCCGACCTGGGAGAAAATCTGCTGAGGGAAGAGCAGAATCGCGCTGGCGAAGATCACCGGCATGACGCCCGAGTAATTGACCTTCAGGGGAAGGAACGAACTCTGGCCGCCCATGACCTTGTTACCCACAACACGCTTCGCGTATTGCACGGGGATTTTGCGCTGGCCCTGCACCACCATGATGATGCCCATGGTCACGAGCACAAAGAGCGCGATCATCATCACGCCGACCAACGGGCTCAGTCCACCCACGCCGATGGCGGGATTGAACAACTGGTAGGTGGCGGTCGCTGCGCCGGGGATGTCGGCGAGAATGCCGATCGTGATGAGAAGCGAGATACCGTTGCCGATGCCGCGCTGGGTGATCTGCTCACCGAGCCACATCAAAAGCAGCGTGCCTGCGGTCATGAAGATAACCGAGGTGATCAGGAACCAAGTTTTGGTCGCGATCACGATAGATCCGTAGTGATTTACGTCAAAGCCGGCACCGAAAAGACGGCTGGGATTTTCCAGGGCGAGAATGAGCAGCGTTCCCTGAACCAAGCAGATCAGGAGAGTCGCGTAGCGGGTGTATTGGGTCAGCTTCTGGCGGCCGACGTCGCCTTCCTGCTGGAGGCGGCTGAGTGCGGGCACCACGGCGGTCATCAACTGAAAGATGATCGACGCGCTGATGTAGGGCATGATGCCCAAGGCGAAGACCGCTCCCTTCACGAGGGCGCCGCCGGTGAACATGTTGTAGAGCCCCACCAAAGCACCGCCGGTGCTGCTGGCCTGCTCCTTAAAAAAGGCGGCGAGCGGCGCGGGGTTGAGCCCGGGCAACGGGATGTGCGCACCAACGCGCGCGACAAAGAGGAGGGCCAGCGTGTAGAAGATACGGGAGCGGAGCTCGGGGATCTTCAGGGAGTTCGTAAAAGCAGATAGCACGGCGATAGAAACGAAGAACGGATGAGTCGAAGAAAAAAAAGGCCGCGCGACTTAGTTTCGCGCGGCCTGCACCTGGATTATCAGGCGACGATGGCCTGGCCGCCAGCGGCCTCGATCTTGGCCTTGGCAGTTTCGGAGAACTTGCTGGCCGTGACCTTGAAGGCACGGGTCAGTTCGCCTTCGCCCAAAACCTTGAGCAGCGACTTGTCGCCGCGAACAAGGCCGGCTTTGGCCAACACCTCGGAGTTGAGCTCCGTGATAGCGGCATCAAGCTTGGCGAAGTCGCCGATGTTGACGACCTCAGGGGCATTACGGAATGCAGCCTGGTTGAAGCCGCGATGGGGCAGCTTACGGTAAAGGGGCATCTGGCCGCCTTCGAAGCCGGGACGGATGGAGCTGCCGGAACGAGCCGACTGGCCCTTGCCACCGCGACCGGAGGTCTTGCCGTGGCCGCCGCCTTCGCCGCAGCCCACGCGCTTCTTGCGGTGGATGGCGCCTTTAACGTTCTTAAGTTCGTGAAGTTTCATGTGAATTCCTAGGAGGGTCGCCCCACCCTGCTTAATTACAGGGCGGGACTCGGATTATGGTGTGATTAAAATCAGGCCGAACGGACGGCTTTGATTTCTTCGGCCAGACGGAGCTGCAGGAGACCGTTGAGGGTCGCATGCACCACAGCGATGTGGTTGCTGGAGCCGCTGGACTTGGTGAGGATGTTCTTGATGCCGGCCGCTTCAAGGACCGCACGAACCGCACCACCGGCGATGAGGCCGGTGCCGGTCGAGGCGGGCTTGAGGAGAACCTTGCCGCCGTCGGCAATGCCCATGACGTCGTGAGGAATCGTGTCGCCCTTAAGCTTCACGGTCACGAAGTTCTTCTTGGCGTTCTCGGTGCTCTTCTTGATTGCGTCAGGAACTTCATTGGCCTTGCCGTAACCGATGCCAACGCGGCCCTTGCGGTTACCGACGACGCAGAGGGCGGCGAAGCTGAAGCGACGACCACCCTTTACGACTTTGGCGCAACGGTTGATGAAGACGATTTTTTCGACGAGCTCGTTGCCGTGTTCATCGAGAGACTTCGGAACTTCGCGGGGACCGCGGTTTTCACGGCGGGGGGCGCGTTCAGAGCGCTGCTCGGAAGCGGGCGCGGCGGGAGGATTGGTGCCAGTGCTCATAGTTTAGAATGCAAGACCACCTTCACGGGCGGCATCAGCGAAGACTTTGACTTTGCCGTGGTAACGAGCGCCAGAGCGGTCGAACACGACGGAGGTGATACCGGCAGCCTTCGCCTTGGCGGCGAAAGCCACGCCAAGGGACTTGGCTCCGGCGAGGTTGGCGGCGAGCTTCTGCTTGCGCAGATCGGCATCGAGGCTGGAAAGGAACGCGAGCGTGGTTCCGGCCTCGTCGTCGACGGCCTGGGCATAGATGTGCTTGCTGGTGAAACGGACGGCAAGACGAGGACGGACGGCAGTGCCGAACACCTTCTTGCGAATACGCCAGCGGCGCTTCTGAAGCAGGTCTGCTTTGCGGGTAGTGGACATTTAGTAATGGGCTCTTGCGAGCGGGTAGAATGTTATAAAAGAAAACGTTAAGCGACCGTCTTGCCTTCCTTGCGACGGACACGTTCGCCAACGATACGGACGCCTTTGCCCTTGTAGGGCTCGGGCGGGTAATAGCTGCGGATTTCCGCAGTGACTGCACCTACGAGCTGCTTATCAGCGCCCTCGACCTTCAACTTGGTCTGATCGGTGACGGTGATTTTGATGCCCTCGGGGATGTCGAAAAGGATCGCATGGGAGTAGCCCAGTGCAAGGTCGAGCTGCTTGCCCTTGAGGTTGGCTTTGAAGCCGACGCCTTGGATTTCGAGCTCTTTGACGAAGCCTTCGGAAGCGCCTTTGACCATGCCGGCGATCACCGAACGAGCGGTGCCGAACATGGCGCGGGAAAAGCGGCTGTCGTCATTGGGGGTAACGGTCACCTTTTTGTCGGCGAACACGATTTTAACGACCGGAGCGAAGGTCTTGGAGACCTTGCCCTTGGGTCCGTCGACCGAGACGGTCTGGCCCTTGACGTCAACCTTGACCTTGTCGGGAATGGAAACGGGAATTTTGCCTACGCGTGACATGTGGTGATTCTCCGGGTTACCAAACGTTGCAGAGCAGTTCGCCGCCAACCTTCTGGCGACGGGCGTCACGGTCCTTCAACAGGCCCTTCGAGGTCGAAAGGATGCTGATGCCGAGGCCGTTCAGCACGCGGGGAATTTCCGTGTAGCTGTAGTAGAGACGGCGGCCGGGGGTCGAAACGCGCGAGAGATTCGTGATCGCGGGGGCGTTGTCGACATACTTGAGCTTAACGATGACGGTTTTGTGACCGCGGTCATCGGTTCCGGTGGTGACTTCGGAAACGAAGCCTTCGGATTTAAGGATAAGCGCGAGGCTCTCCTTGAGTTTGGAGTGCGGCGAGACGCACTCGATGAGACCGGCCTTGGACGCGTTGCGCAGGCGGGTCAGGAAGTCGCTGACGGGATCTGTCATGGTGGATGTTTTTAATTAGAGCGCGCGGGTCATATCCGACCCCCGTGGCTCGGAAAGTTTACCAAGAGGATTTGGTCACGCCCGGGATCTTGCCGTTGAGGGCGAGCTCGCGGAAGGTGATACGGGAAACGCCGAACTTGCGGATGAACGCACGCGGACGGCCGCTCATGGAGCAACGGTTGCGGATGCGGATCTTCGAGGAGTTGCGGGGGAGCTTCTGCAGCTTCTTCTGCGCGGCGAAGAACTCTTCGTCGTTGGTGGCGGGATTGGCGAGGATGGCCTTGAGCTCGGCGCGGAGGGGCGCGAACTTGGCGGTGAGGGCTTTACGCTTCTCGTTACGATTGATGGCGGAGGTCTTCGGCATGGCGAAAGTGAATTAGGCGGCGTTGTTCTTGGCAGCCGCGTCGGCGGCGACTTGTTGCTCGGTGCGACGGAAGGGCATACCGAGGAGCTTGAGGAGTTCGCGACCTTCTTCGTCGGATTCCGCAGTGGTCACGATGGTGATGTCGAGACCCATGGTCTTCTTGACGTTTTCCACGGTGATTTCGGGGAAAATGGTGAAGTCAGAGATACCAAGGTTGTAGTTACCCTGGCCGTCGAGCTTGGAGCCGACGCCGCGGAAGTCGCGGATGGTGGGGAGGGCGACCGCAAGAAGTCGGTAGAGGAAATCCCACATACGTTCACCGCGAAGGGTGACATGGGCACCAACGACCTGGCCCTGACGGAGTTTGAAATTGGAGATAGCTTTCTTCGACTTGGCGAGGACGGGCTTCTGGCCGGCGATGGCAGCGAGATCGCGAGCGACGTCGGCGATCTGGTTTTTATCGGCTTCGGCGTCGATACCCGTGTTCAGCGAGATCTTCGTGATCTTCGGAACCTCGTGGAGGTTTTTGTAGCCGCGGCTCTTCACCAAGGCGGGGACGACCTGCTCGGTGTAGTGCTGTTTAAGGAAGGGAGTGTGTTTGCTCATTATGGTAAGAGCCGCCGGATTACCGACCCGGAAGGCAATTTGAGTGATGTGTAGAGAGGGAAAAGGGTCGAAGTTACAGTGTGTAGCTTCGACCCTGGCAAGCGCTATTTTAAGTTATAACGGAATCAGGCCTTGACGGCGCGTTTTTTGGACGCGTCGAACACGGCTTTCTTCTGGAGGTTAGAGACGTGGACGGAACCCTCGCGCTCGATGATCGCGCCGTTGGGGTTGTCCTGCGACTTCTTGACGTGGCGTTTCAGCATGGCGATGCCTTCGACGCGCACGCGGTCTTTGGAGGGAAGGATCTCGATGACCTTGCCCGACTTGCCTTTTTGGGAACCGGCGATGACGACGACATCGTCACCACGCTTAACGTGATATTTGGTGGTGGCCATGTTAGAGAACCTCCGGAGCGAGAGAGATGATCTTCATGAAGTTTTTCGCACGCAGTTCGCGAGCGACAGGGCCGAAGATACGGGTGCCCTTGGGATTGCCGTCAGCGGTGAGGATGACGACGGCGTTGCTGTCGAAGCGCAGGTAGCTGCCATCGGCACGGCGGACCGGAGCCTTGGTGCGGATGATGACGGCCTTGGCGACTTCGCCTTTTTTGACGGAAGCGTCGGTGGAGCTTTCCTTGATATGAACGGTGACAACATCACCCACGCCAGCGGTGGTGGTGTTCTGGCCGCTTTTCCTGATGAACATGGCGCGGCGCGCGCCTGTGTTATCAGCGACTTCTACCCATGAACGGAGTTGGAGCATGACGGATCTTGTTTAAATGTTGATGGGACTTAGGCCTTGGTCGTCTTGGTGGGGACGAGCTCGGCGACGTCATTTTCGCTGATGGCGGTGCCATCGGCAGCGACGGCAGCCTCGATCACGCGGACGATGCGCCAGCGCTTGAGACGGCTAAGTGGACGGGTCTCCATGATCTCGACCTTGTCACCGACCTTGGTCTCGTTCTTCTCGTCGTGAACGTGCACAACGGTCTTACGATTGATGGTCTTCTGGTAACGCGGATGCGGGATCTTGTAGGGAACGGTGACTTTGATGGATTTGTCGCCAGAGCGGCTGGTGACGAAACCGGTGAGGTCCTTGCGAGAATTGCGGGTCGTGGTGGACATGGTGGTGGCGATTAGGCTGCGGCCTTTTTGGTCTTGGCGTTGCGCGCGGTCTCGAGGCGGGCGATGTCCTTGCGGAGGGTGCGCAGCTCGTGGGTCTTCTCGACCTGACCGGTCTGCTTGCGCAGGCGGAGGTGGAGAAGCTTCTCGCGATTTTCGATCAACTTGGCGGCGAGTTCGGCGGGGGCCAGCTCGTTAATGGGATTGGTCTTCTTGCTCATGGCGTGTGTTTCCTGGCGGGTAGCCGGGTTTGGTTTAGGCGGCGGCGCCTTCGCGCACGATGAAGCGGCAACGGAAAGGCAGTTTGGCGTCAGCGAGGCGGAAGGCCTCTTTGGCGACGGTTACGGGAACACCAGCGAGTTCGAAAAGGACGGCGCCGGGCTTGATCTGGGCGACGTAGTATTCGACCGGACCTTTACCGGAACCCATGCGCACTTCGGCAGGCTTCTTGGTGATAGGCTTGTGGGGGAATACGCGGATCCAGAGTTTGCCCTTGCGCTTGAGGTGGCGCGAGATGGTGACGCGAGCAGCTTCGATCTGCTGACCGGTCATCGGGCCGCGGCTGAGGGATTGGAGGCCGAATTCACCGAAGGAGATCGTGTTGCCACGCTTGGCGTTGCCCTTGCGGGAACCCTTCTGTGATTTGCGGTATTTGGTGCGTGCGGGAGCGAGAGCCATGATGGTTTCTCTTTAGTTAAGTGGTTGGGTCGGACGACGGATTAGAGCGTCGTGTCGGCTTCTTTTTTGCAGATCCAGCATTTGACGCCGATCTTGCCGTAAACGGTCTTCGCTTCAGCGAAGCCGTAGTCGATGTTTTCGCGGAGGGTGTGCAACGGCACGCGGCCTTTGCGCTGCCACTCGCGACGGGCGATGTCGGCACCGCCGAGACGACCGGAGGATTGGATACGAATGCCTTCGGCTCCGAGCGCCATGGCCATTTCGACGGCCTTCTTCATGGCGCGACGGAAAGCGATGCGGCGTTCGAGCTGGAGACATACGTTCTCAGCAACGAGCTGAGCCTCGATCTCGGGCTTCTTGACCTCTTGGATGTCGAGGAGGATGTCCTTGCCGGTGAGCTTGGCGAGTTCGGCCTTGATGTTCTCGATCTCGGCGCCCTTGCGGCCGATGACGATACCAGGACGGGCGGTGTAGATCTTGACGCGGACGCGGTTGGAAGCGCGCTCGATGAAGATGCGGGGAACGGAAGCCTGCTTCAGCTTCTCCATGAGTTTCTCACGGATGATCTGGTCCTCGAGGAGGAGCTTGGCGAAGTCCTTCTTGCTGGCATACCAGCGGGACTGCCAGTTGCGGCGGACGGCAAGGCGGAAGCCGATCGGATTGGTCTTTTGGCCCATGGGAGTAAATTAGTTGGAGTTGCCGTCGGAGAGGACGATGCGGATGTGGGACATCTTCTTGCGACGGGGCATCGCGGTGCCGCGGGCGCCGGCTTTGAAGCGCTTGAGAACAGGTCCGTTCTCAACAAGTGCGCTCTTCACGACGAGGGAATCGGCGGAGAGGTTGTTGTTATTTTCGGCGTTCGCGATGGCGCTCTTGAGCGTCTTGGCGATCAGTCGCGCGGACTTGCGCGGGATGACCATGAGGAGATCGACGGCATCGTTGGCTTTGCGGCCTTGGATGGTGCGGACAACTTCGCGCACCTTTTTAGGGGACATACGCGCGTAGCGGGTGAGGGCTTGGACTTCCATTGTGATAAGATTCCCTTTTGGGGCGACAGCAGGACCGCGAGGTCCCCTGCCCTTTTTAATGTTTATTGATTATACCTTGAGAGTTTTGACGGTGGCGATGTCTCCGGCCCGGATCGACTGACCCGGGGCGAGTTGCACGATGAGGGCGGCGGCGGCGCGGGGACGAAGTTCGACGAGGACAACCTCGGCGATATCGGCTCCAGCGCGACTGACGCTGAACACCATGCCTTGACGAAGACCGGCATCGAAGCCGGCGCCGAGCAGAACGACATCCGCAACGCGGGTCGCCTGCACGGCCACCACCGGAGCCGCCTCGACCGACCGGGTCGCCACAAGCACAGCCGCATTCGACGTCGCAGAAGCGGCGGCGAACAGGGAGAGTGCAATGGCAATACGGCGGAACATGGCGGCGACGGGACGGCTTAGATTTCCTTGCGGGTCATACCGCCGTGGTTCTTGAACACGCGGGTGAGCGCGAATTCGCCGAGCTTGTGGCCGACCATGTTCTCAGTGACGTGCACCGAGATGAAGGACTTGCCGTTGTGAACGCTGAACGTGTGGCCGATGAAATCGGGGGTGATCGTCGAGCGGCGTGACCAGGTTTGGATGGGCTTCTTGGAACCGCCGGCCTTGATGGCCTTCTCGATTTTCTCGAGCAGGTGGTAATCGACGAAGAAGCCTTTTTTGATGGAACGTGCCATGTGGGTAAGGTGTGGAGATTACTTCTTGCCGCGGGGCTTGCGTCCGTTGTGACGAACAAGGATCTGGGCGCTGGAAGGTTTGGAGCGTTTGCGCGTCGGGAAGCCCTTGGCGAGCTGGCCCCACGGGGAAACGAGATGCTGGCGACCGCCGCCGCCCTTGGACTTGCCCTGACCGCCACCGTTCGGGTGGTCTACCGGGTTCATGGCGACACCGCGCGAACGGGGACGCTTGCCGAGCCAGCGATTGCGGCCGGCCTTACCGAGGGAAGCGTTGATCTGGTCACCGTTGCCGACCTCGCCGATGGTGGCGCGGCAGTTCGGGTTGACCAGGCGGACTTCACCGGAGGGAAGCTTGATCTGGGCGGAACCGTTCTCGACGTTGATGAGTTCGATCGAGGTGCCGGCGGTGCGACCGAGCTGGGCGCCGCGGCCCGGGATGAGCTCGACGTTGTGCAGCTTGGTGGAAGGAGGAATGATCGACAGGGGGAAGTTGTTGCCGACATTGAAGTCGTTCAACGAAGCCTTGTTCGAGGTGAAGATCGAATCGCCAGCCTTCAGTCCCTTGGGAGCGAGGATGTAGCGCTTCTCGCCGTTCGCGTAAGCGATGAGGGCGATGTGCGCGGTGCGGTTCGGATCATACTCGATGGCCTGCACCTTGGCGGGCATGTCGAGGATGTCGCGTTTGAAGTCGATGATGCGGTAGAGCTTCTTGTGGCCACCGCCGCGGCGACGCGACGTGATGCGACCATAGACATTGCGACCACCCGACTTGGAGTGCGACTCGGTGAGTGAACGCTCGGGGCGTTCTTTGGAAACTCCCTCGGCCTTGTTCAGCTGCGTGAAGCGCTGAGCGGGCGTGAGGGGGCGACGAATAGGAGTAAGAGCCATGTTAGTTGTTCTCCGGATTAGACGAGCTCGATCTTGTCGCCCGCCTTGAGGGTCACGACGGCCTTCTTGTAGTCGGCGGTCATGCTCGGGCGGCCTTGGCGGCTCTTTTTGTTTTTACCGCGGTAGACGGCAGTGTTGACGCGGGTGACCGAGACCTTGAAAGCCTTTTCAACGGCTTCGGCGATCTGGTGCTTGTTGCTATCGATCCCGACCTGGAAGGTGTATTGGCCAAGCTCGGAAGAGAGCTTGTTCGACTTCTCGGTGAGACGGACGAGTTTAAGGACGTTGGCGCTCATTAGTTCTTACCTCCGTTGATACGGGCGATGATCGCCTCGAGTGCTTGGGAGCTGACGATGATCTTCTTATATTGCGCGAGATCGAGCGTGTTGAGCGTGCAGGCTTCCTGAAGCGCGACGCGGGCGAGATTGCAGGCGGCACGGGCGGTATCGGCGGTGAACTCGGCGTCCACGATGAGGATCTTGCCCTTAGGGGCGATGCGCTCGATGACCTGGTCGAGGACCTTGGTCTTCACGGGAGCAATTTCCCACTTCTCGATGACATCAACCTCACCGGCGGAGAGGCGGTCAAAAAGAGCGCGGCTGAAAGCGAGAGCCTTCACCTTGGAATTGATCTTCTTGGAGTAGTCGCGGGGCTTGGGGCCGAAGACGACGCCACCGCCGACCCAGATCGGGGAGCGGGTGGAGCCGGCGCGGGCGCGACCGGTGCCCTTTTGGCGCCAGGGCTTCTTGCCACCGCCGGACACTTCGCCACGGGTTTTCGTGGAGTGGGTGCCGAGACGGTTGTTGGCGTTGATGGCGACGATTACTTCCTTGACGGCCTGGAGGCCCTTGTCGCCTTCGAATACGGGAAGGCCGGCGAAGTCTTGTTCGCGGGAGGTCTTGCCGTCAGAGCTGAAAACTTTGAGTTTCATGTGCGTATGTTCTCCTTAGGGTTAGGCTTTCTTGGGCTGACCCTTGATGGCGGTGCGAACGATCACGTCGTCACCGTTGGCGCCGGGGATGGCACCCTTCACGAGGAGGAGATTCTTCTCGGGGAGGATCTTCACGAGCATCAGGTTCTGCGTGGTGACGCGGAGCTGACCCATGTGACCAGGCATGGCCTGGTTCTTCCACACGCGACCAGGGGTCTGGCGCATACCGATCGAACCGATGCGGCGGTGGAACATGGAACCGTGGGTGGCAGGACCACCGGCGGTGCGGAAGCGTTTAACGACGCCTTGGAAACCTTTGCCCTTGGTGACGCCGATGACGTCAACGAGCTGGCCTTCCGTGAAGTCTGAGACGGTGACAACGTCACCGATCTTGATGGAGGAAACCTCATCGAGGCGAACCTCGCTGAGAACGCGCGGGGCGTCTTCGAGACCCGCCTTGGCGGCGTGGTTCTTTTCGGCCTTGGAGGCGTTCTTCGTCTTCTGCTTGGAGAAGCCGAGCTGGACGGCGTTGTAACCGTCGGTCTGCGTGGTCTTGATTTGAACGACCGGGCAAGGGCCGGCTTCAACCACGGTGACGGGGACCAAGACGTTTTGAGCGTCATAGACCTGCGTCATCCCGATTTTTTTACCGAGTAGGGTGCTGATGGACATGGCTAAGTGGTAGGTGGAAAATTTTTCCGTTTAACGACCTACATTAGAGAAACCCAGTGGTGCACGGGGTGCACATGGAATACTGCTAAAGTAAAGTATGTAAGAACAGAGTCGGCTGATAACTCACACGTTGATCGTGATGTCAACGCCCGAGGGAAGATTTAATTTTTTGAGCTCATCAACCGTCTGGGCGGTGGGCTCGATGATGTCGATAAGGCGCTTGTGGGTGCGCGTCTCGAACTGCTCCATCGACTTCTTGTCGACGTGCGGGGAACGGTTGACCGTCAGCTTCTCGATGCGGGTCGGAAGAGGAATCGGGCCGGAAACGCGGGCGCCCGAGCGCTTGGCGGTTTCGACGATTTCCGAAGCAGACTGATCGATCACACGATAGTCGTAGCCCTGGAGTTTGATACGAATGCGTTGGCCTTTCATGACGATAAAAAGAACGAAGGATTAGGTGCGAGCGGGAGCCTTCGAGGAAGACTCGACGATCTTGGTGAGGAGCGAGTTCGGAACCTGCTCGAAATGGGAGGGACTGATGGAAGCACTTGCGCGGCCCTTGGAGAGCGAACGGATGTCCGTCACATAACCGAAGAGCATCTCAAGCGGCACGTGAGAGTTGATGATGCACGCGGAGTTCTTGGACTCCATGCCGTTGATGCGACCGCGACGACGGTTGATGTCACCGATGAGGTCACCCTGATAATCTTCAGGAGTAGTCACCTCGACACCCATGATGGGCTCGAGGAGGATCGGCTGGGCGGCTTTCATCGCATCCTTGAAGGCGAAGATGCCGGCCATCTTGAAGGCCATTTCCGAAGAGTCGACGTCGTGGAACGACCCGTCAACGATGCGGATGATGACATCGACAACCGGGTAACCGGCGACGACACCATTGTTGGCTGCTTCGAGAATACCTTCGGTGGAAGGTTTGATAAATTCCTTCGGAATCGAACCACCAACAGTTTCGTTGATGACTTCGACGCCCTTGCCCTTTTCGTTGGGCTCCATCTTGACGACGACATGGCCGTATTGGCCCTTACCGCCGGACTGACGGATAAACTTACCTTCGCCATCGGCCTTGCCGGTGATGGTCTCGCGGTAGGCGATCTGGGGCTTGCCCACGGTCGCCTCGACCTTGAACTCGCGCTTCATACGGTCGACGATGATTTCGAGGTGAAGCTCACCCATGCCGGCGAGAATCGTCTGGCCGGTGTCGACATCGGTCTTAACGCGCAGGGTCGGGTCTTCGGCCACAAGGCGCTGGAGGGCAGTGCCGAGCTTTTCTTGGTCAGCCTTCGAGTTGGGCTCGATGGACATCGCAATAACCGGCTCGGGGAAGGACGGGGGCTCAAGACGGACGTCGTAGTCTTCGTTGCAGAGGGTGTCACCGGTGATGACATCCTTCACGCCAACGAGAGCACAGATGTCCCCCGAGTAGGCGGTTTCGATTTCCTCACGGTCCATGGCGCGCATGAGCACGAGGCGGGAAACGCGCTCGGAGCGGCGGGTGCGGGGATTGTAAAGTGAGGTGCCCTTTTGGAGGGTGCCGGTGTAAACGCGGTAGAACACCAGCTTGCCGACGAACGGATCGGTCCAGAGCTTGAAGGCCAGTCCGGCCAGCTTGGCGTGGTCGTCAACGGTAACAGAAACTTCATTACCATCGCTATCCTGGCCCTTCATGGGCGGAACGTCAATCGGGCTGGGAAGGTAGTTAACTACACAGTCAAGAAGGCGCTGCACACCCTTCTTCTTAAAGGCAGAACCGGGAATCACGCCGGTGAACTTCATCGAGACCGTCGCCTTACGGACAGCGGTCATCAATGCATCGGAAGTGATTTCTTCGCCGTTCAGATAGGTCTCGGCGAGGCCATCATCGAAATCGGAGGCGGCTTCAATGAGCTTCTCACGATATTCTTTGGCCTGAGCGACATAGGCTTCAGGGATCGGATGACGAACAGGATCCAAATCCATGTTCAAGGGATCTTCGAACATGTAGGCGATGTTCTGAACGAGATCGACCAGACCAACGAAGTCTTCTTCCTTACCAATCGGAATGAAAAGTGGGTGAGCGTTCGCACCCAGCTTCTCGCGCATCTCGGAGACGGCGCGGAAGAAATCGGCACCGGTGCGATCCATCTTGTTGATGAAAGCAACGCGGGGAACACCGTATTTATTGGCTTGGCGCCAAACGGTTTCGGACTGGGGCTGCACGCCGGCGACAGCACAGAACACAGCAACGGCACCGTCGAGAACACGCATTGAGCGCTCCACCTCAGCCGTGAAGTCCACGTGTCCGGGAGTGTCGATGATATTTACGCGCTGTTTGATACCCTTCCACGGACCGCACGAGGCGTTCCATGCACAGGAAATAGCGGCAGCCGTGATTGTGATACCACGCTCGCGTTCCTGTTCCATCCAGTCAGTGACGGCCGTGCCTTCGTGCACTTCGCCCATCTTGTGGACGCTACCTGAATAAAACAGAATGCGTTCGCTGGTGGTCGTCTTGCCGGCATCGATGTGCGCGGCAATACCGATGTTACGGGTCCACTCGAGCGGGAAAGGCCGGTTCTTGGAATTGACCGGAGAAGACTTCGCGCGATCAGTGACGATGGAAATGACGGGAGCGTCGGACATGTGCAGCAAATTACTAACGGCTTACCAGCGGAGGTGGGCGAAGGCGCGATTGGCCTGGGCCATCTTGTGAGTGTCTTCCTTCTTCTTCACCACGGAACCCGTGTTGTTGTAGGCATCGACAATCTCGGCAGCGAGAGCGTCCTTCATGGGAACACCCTTGCGACCAGTGGCAGCGGAAACGATCCAACGGAGGGCAAGGCTCTCCTGACGTTCGTAGGAAATCTCGATCGGAACCTGATAGGTGGCACCACCGACGCGGCGGCTCTTGACCTCAAGGCGGGGGCGGGCGTTTTCCAGAGCACCGATCATCAGATCGACGGGATCACCCTTCTCGAGCTTCTCGGAAACCTTCTCGAAGGCACCGTAGACAATGCGCTCGGCGGTGTTCTTCTTGCCGTCTTCCATGACGACATTGACGAGGTGGGCTACAAGCGTGCTGTTGTAACGGATATCCGGAGCGGTTTGACGCTTATCGGCTTTATGGCGGCGTGACATGACTTAGGGTTCCTCGGTTAAATTACTTCTTGGCGGCCTTCGGGCGCTTGACTCCGTATTTGGAGCGGCTGCGACGACGCTTTTCGACGCCGGTGGCGTCGAGGGTGCCGCGGACGATGTGGTAGCGGACACCAGGCAAATCCTTAACGCGGCCACCGCGCACGAGCACAATGGAGTGCTCCTGGAGGTTGTGGCCCTCATCAGGGATGTAGGAGATCACTTCGCTGCCATTGGTTAGACGAACTTTGGCAACCTTACGGATAGCGGAGTTCGGCTTCTTGGGGGTGCGGGTCATGACCTGCACGCAAACGCCGCGGCGGAAAGGGTTGCCCTCAAGGGCGGGCGACTTGGACTTCACGCGAATCTGGCGACGTCCTTTACGCACGAGTTGGTTGATGGTTGGCATATCGAAGTGTGGCTATGAAATGAGGAAAAGAGGCGGAAGCTACCAAGGTGACATACCTCGGCAAGAAGATTCTGGGAAAAATAATTGACGCCCGGAAAAACCGGCGTTTGAGGGCGGCTTCTTCGGATTGAAAGCGTTCGCCCGACTGATCAGACAACGCGCAAAGCTAGAAAGTGAGCGATCAGTGAAACAGAAGTCATGCGCCACTCACAAGGGTAAAGTGTGAATGCAATCCGCAGGTTTACGTTAAATCCGCTCAACACGGCGAAACAACCACACCCCCAGCCCAATGAATAACACCGGAGGCAACCACATCAAAAGGTCGGGTCGCACCGCCGGTGCCCGGTCGAGCCAGCCCACGGCAAACGTCATAAAATAGTATCCCAACGCCAGCATAAGGGCGATGCCCAGATTGGCCGATGTTTCTTTGCGCGATACCTTGATCCCGAGCGGAATAGCCAAAAAAGTAAATGCTAAGATCGTTAGCGAACTCGCGCCTCGCTCGTTCAGGGCGACCGCGACTTTCATGCGCTCTGTCGGCGAAGCATTATCCTGCACAAGCTGCCGACGACGCTCCAGCAACTCATCCAGTGTCATAATGCCAAGTTTAATACCCATCACTCTTTGTCCAAAAAGATTATCCAAGGGTAAATCCAACGGCACCTCTCCCATCGCACCCTGAAAATCGGTATTCGCAAAAACCTCTGGATTTTTCGGATCACGCCGATCAGCAAAGGCGTCAAAGAGCACGACCTTCATCACATTTTTTTCGTCATCGTATGTAATGCGGCCGGTCTTCGCGCGAAGAAACTCCGTCACACGTTTCTCCTTGTCGAGTCGCCACACCCATACCTCCCCCAGCAGCCCCCCGTCTTTTTTCCCCACATAAACCACATAACCGGAGAATTGGCGGATGAAGGTCTTCTCCACGATTAAGCTCAACGGGTTTTGTCGAACCGCCTCACTTATAGATGTGCGATACAGCGTCCTCGCACGCGGCATATAATAAAAATTCAACCCCAACGCCACGATCACTCCGGCAATCGCAATCAGGATGATCGGGCGCGCCACATAACCCACGCCCAAACCCGCCGCGCGCATGGCCGTGATTTCCTGCTGCGCCGACATGCGCCCCAAAACCAGCAGCACTCCCGTCAGCATCCCCACAGGGATCGCATGCACACCGACAAACGGCACCAACAAGCCAAGGAGCTTGGTAAACGTCGTCAACGTCAGCTGTCCGGCCAGCAAATACCCCAGCAGGTCCTTGAACGCGTTCCCCACGATCAGCACGAAGGCGAAGACCCCCGCAGCCACCGCACAGGTGAAGAACACGCTTTTGAAAATATGGCGCTGGAGTAGGTTCATGCCGGTTTGTGGTTTTCTTTGTGTCTCTTTGTGCCTCTTTGTGGCCATTCTAATCTTCGTCATGCGCTACACGCCCGCCAAGTCGCCGCTCACCGGCGAAACCCTCGACTCCCTCACCGCTCGCCTCCGCGAGCAGGGCGAGCCGGCTTTCCGCGCGAAACAAATCCTCGAGTGGGTCTATAAAAAACGCGCCCGCACTTGGGACGACATGACCAACCTCTCCAAGCCGCTCCGCACGTGGCTCGACGAGACGTTCGAACTCATGCCCGCCTCGCTCGTCCTCGGCAAACAGTCCACTGACGTCACCGACAAGCTGCTCCTGGAGATGGGCGACAAATCTCTCATCGAGACGGTCATCATCCGCGTCCCCCAGGAGGGCGTCGGCCTCGACGAATCCCGCAAGACCATCTGCATCTCCACCCAGGTCGGCTGCGCCATGGCCTGCGCCTTCTGCGCCTCCGGTCTCGCCGGACTCAAACGCGACCTCAACGCCGGCGAGATCGTCGCCCAACTTCTTCAGGTCTGCTACCGCGAGGATGCCCGCACCCCTCGCGCCCGCATGGAGCTCGCCTCCTTCGACAACATCGTGGTCATGGGCATGGGCGAACCCCTCGCCAACTACGACAACATCATCCGCGCCCTCACCATCGTGAATGCCGAATGGGGACTCGGCGTCGGTGCCCGCCGTATCACCCTTTCCACGTCCGGCCTCGTTCCGAAAATCCTCAAGCTCGCCGAGGAGCCCCTCGGCATCCGTCTCGCCATCTCGCTCCACGGCGCCACCGACGAGGTCCGCGAAAAAATCATGCCCGTCAACAAGGCCTACCCGCTGGAAAAACTCCTTCCCGCGATCAAAGCCTTCAACGAAAAGCACGGCCGCATGGTCACGCTCGAGTTCATCCTCATCGAGGAAGTGAACGACATGCTCGAGCAGGCCGAAAAACTCCGCGACATCGCGCGCGATCTCCACGCCCACGTAAACCTTATCCCCTACAACACGGTGGAAGGACTCCCGTGGAAGCGCCCGTCCAACACACGTCTAGAACGCTTCGCCGATGTCCTTCGCGACGCCCGCATCTCGGTAACCCTGCGCCGCGAAAAGGGCCACGATATCGACGCCGCCTGTGGCCAGCTCCGTCTCAAAACCGAAAAAGACCGCGAGCTCGCCTCCGCCTGACCACCGGCTCGATTTGCCTCTCACCAGCCGCGTCTTACCCGACGCGGCTTTTTTGCGTCCACTGTCGGCGTTTAAAAATTTCGGAACATTTTCCGCCAAATCGTTTTCACACCCGACTTCCCCTTTTCACTCCATGATCGAAGTCAAAAGCTTGGTTAAAGACTACGGCTCCAAGCGTGCCGTGGATAACATCAGCTTCACCGTGAAACGCGGTGACATCCTCGGATTCCTCGGCCCCAACGGCGCCGGGAAATCCACCACCATGAAGATGATCACCGGCTTCGTCAGCCCCACCGCCGGCACCGCCCTCGTCAACGGTCACGATGTCACCCAAGACCCCGTCGCCGTCAAAAAATGCCTCGGCTACCTCCCCGAGAGCGCCCCCGCCTACGGCGAGATGACCGTCGAGGAGTTCCTCGCCTTCATCGCCGAGGTCCGCGGTTTCCGCTCCCGTGCGGCCCGCGACGAAAAGGTCGCCCGCACCCTCGCCCTCACCCACCTCGAATCCGTCCGCACCCAGACGATCGAAACCCTTTCCAAGGGCTACAAACAACGTGTCGGTTTCGCCCAGTCCCTCCTGCACAACCCGCCCGTGCTCATCCTCGACGAGCCCACCGACGGTCTCGACCCCAACCAAAAAAACGAGGTCCGCTCCCTCATCAAAAACCTCGCCGCCGAAAAAGCCGTCATCCTCTCCACCCACATCTTGGAAGAGGTCGAAGCCATCTGCACCCGCGTCATCATCATCTCGCAAGGCAAGGTCGTCGTCGACGAAACCCCGGCCCAATTCCGCTCCCGCCAGCCCGGTGCCCGCCTCGACGAAATCTTCCGCACGCTCACAAGCTCCGACGCCTGATTCCGCCTACCCACTACTCGCTACCCGCTACTCACTACTTTTCTTCCCCCGCCCCATGTCCCAGATAACCCCCGTCCTCAAACGCGAGTTTCTCGGTTACTTCCGTTCACCGGTCGCCTACGTTTTCCTGATCGTCTTCCTGATGGCG
The DNA here is from genome assembly GCA_041671745.1 of Opitutaceae bacterium. GTDB lineage: Bacteria > Verrucomicrobiota > Verrucomicrobiia > Opitutales > Opitutaceae > Rariglobus. Next base: position 46,083 of record JBAZBC010000024.1, read on the forward strand.
TCGGTCGGGCTCGCCTTCTTCATCGGCGGCTTTTTCAAAGCCAACCTCGCCTCGCTCGAAAGCTTTTTCACGTTCCATCCGTGGCTATTCCTGTTCCTCATCCCCGCCGTCGGCATGCGGCTCTGGTCCGAGGAAAAACGCACCGGCACCGTCGAGTTGTTGTTCACGTTGCCCGTCACCACGCTTGAGGCCGTCCTCGGAAAATTCTTCGCCGCGTGGGCGTTTCTCACCGTCGCCATCCTGCTGAGTTTCCCGATGGTCATCACCCTCGCCTACCTCGGTCACCCCGACTGGGGCGTCGTCGCCAGCAGCTACGCCGGCAGCATCCTCATGGCGGGCGCCTACCTCGGCGTTTGCTCGCTCACCTCGGCCCTCACCAAAAACCAGGTCATCAGTTTCGTGCTCAGCGTGCTGGCCTGCCTCATCCTGTTGTTCCTCGGCTGGAGCGTCTTCAACGGCGCCTTGCAGGCCGTCCTCCCCGTGTGGGCCGTCGACCTCGTGGCCAACTTCAGCTTCATCACCCATTTCAACGCCTTCACCAAGGGCATCATCGACCCGAAGGACATCGTCTTCTTCCTCTCGCTCACCGGCTTCACGCTCTTCCTGAACGTCGTCGCCCTCGAACGTTAACCCCTTCGCCTCCCGACCATGAAATCCGGACGCAAAGCCCTCGTCATCGCCCTCCTCTTCACCGGCCTCGTGCTGGTCAACTACCTCGCCTCGCAGCTCCCTTTGCGCGGAGACGCCACCGCCGACCGCATCTACACGCTCTCGCCCGGCACCCGCGCGCTCCTCGCCAAAATCGAAGAGCCCGTCACCTTGGACTACTACTTCTCCAATGACGCCGCCGGTCTCCGCGTCGCCGACAAAAACTACGCCGAGCGCGTCCAGGAGATGCTCCGCCAATACGTGCGCGCCTCCCACGGCAAGCTCACGCTCAATGTCATCAACCCCAAGTCCGACTCGCCCGAGGAAGAGCGTGCCACCGCCGCCGGCCTCCAGCCGCAGACCGTGCCCGGCACCGGCGAACAGCTCTACTTCGGTCTCGTCGCCATCCAGGCCGACCAGCAAAAAACCATCCCCGCGCTCAGCCCGCAGCGCGAGTCGTTCCTCGAATACGACTTGTCCCAGCTGGTCTACAGCGTGCAGCAGATCTCCCGCAAAAAACTCGGCCTGATCACCAGTCTTCCGCTCCGCGCCGAGGCCTACAATCCCTACGCCCCCATGGCTCGCCCACCCGAGCCCGGCCAGCTCATCGCCGGCGAATGGGAACGTTCTTTTGAGATCGTGCCCGTCGAGGCCTCCGCCACCGAGCTTCCCGCCGGTCTCGACGCCCTCGCCATCGTTCACCCGCAAGGCGTGTCACCGAAACTCCAATACAGTATCGACCAGTTCCTCCTCGGAGGAAAACCCGTTTTCCTCGCCGTCGATCCGTCCTCGCAATACTTCGCCGCCCGCGGCGGACAAGCCGCCATGTTCGGCGGCACGCCCAACCTCTCCAGCGATCTGCCCGTCCTGCTCAAGGGCTACGGCGTCACCTACGATCCGCAGCAGGTCGTCGGCGACCTCGCCCGCGCCACCCAGGTTCAAACCGGCCAGGGCGGCGTCGCCCGCCTGCCCGTCTGGCTTTCGCTCGGTCGCGACGATCTCGATCCCAAAGCCCAGCCGGTCGCCCAGCTTGAATCCCTTCTCTTCGTCGAGCCCGGCAGTTTCCGCATCAACGCCCCCGCCGGCGTCACCGTCACACCGCTGGTGCAGACGTCCGACCAATCGGGCGAGGTCATGGCCACCACGCTCCAGATGATGCCGCCCGACCAGGTCGACCGGCAGATCATTCCGTCCGGCAAACGCACGATCGCCGCGCTTCTCTCCGGCAAATTTAAAACCGCCTTCCCCGACGGCGCGCCCAAGGACGCCGACAAAAAAGAGGACAAGTCCACGCCCTTCCCCTCCACCGGTAAACCCGCCGCGCCCGCCGGTCTCAAGGAATCCTCCGGTTCCAGCACGCTCATCCTCGTTGCCGACACCGACTGGCTCCTCGACGCCTACAGCGTGCGCCGCGTCAACTTCCTCGGTTCGCAGGGTGCTGAACCGCTCAACGACAACCTCGCCTTCGCCAGCAACGCCGTCGAATTCCTCGCCGGCTCGCAGGACCTGATTTCCATCCGTGGCAAGGGCAACGCCCTGCGTCCGTTCACGGTTGTTTCCAAGATGCTCGTCGAGGCCCAAAAGAAATACCAGGAGCAGCTCACCTCCCTCGAAGCCCGTATAGGCGAGGTTCAGTCGAAGCTCTCCGCTTTGCAGTCAAAACGCACCGACGGGGGTCGCCTTGTCGCCACACCCGAGATGCAAAAAACCATCGATGATTTCCGCAAACAGGAGGCCGCGATGAACGGCGAGCGTCGTGAAATCCGCCGTGCCTTGCGTGAGGACATCGACGCCCTCGAAAACCGCCTGCTCGTCATCAACCTCTTCGCCACGCCCCTCCTCGTCGGCTGCTTCGGCCTCTGGTTCTACCGCGCCCGCCGCACCTAACCCCCATCGCCCCTAGCCCATCGCCTTTCGCCTGAATCCGACATGAAGCCCAAATCCCTTCTCATCGTCGTCGCCGTCCTCGCCGCGCTTTCCGCCGCCCTATTCTTCTTCAAGCGGTCCACCGGCTCGCCCACCGACGACCCCCGCGCCGGCCAGCCGCTCTTCGATCCGGCGGTCGTCGAGTCCGCCTCCCGCATCGAGTTCTCCGAAAACGGAAAAACCATCAAACTCCACCGCACCGCTCCCGGTTCCTGGGTGGTCGATTCTTACCACAATCTCCCTGCGGATTTCGCCAAGCTCTCCACCTTCGTCGGCAATTTCACCGCCGCCAAAGTCGAGCGTTTTGTCACCGCCAACCCCGACCGCCTCGCCCGTCTCGAATTCAAGGATACGCACGTCACCTTGTCCGACGATGCCGGCAAAATCCTGGCCTCCCTCGCCCTCGGAAAAACCGCCGACGGCGGCGGTCGCTTCATCCAATTCGACTCCGACAAAAAAGCCTACCTCTCCCGCCTGAGCGTCTGGTTCGACACCGATCCGAAGGGCTGGGCCGACGCCGCGCTCATTCACCTCAAGACCGACGACATCGCCAAGCTCACCGTCGATTTCCCCGGTGCCGCGCCCGTCGTCATTTCACGTCCCGACGCCAAGTCCGCTTTCATCGCCGCCGCCACGCCCGACGGACAACGCCTGAAATCAGACACCGTCACCTCGCTGCTCGGCACGCTCACCGGACTGCGTTTCACCGACACCTCCGCGACCAACGACCCGAAAGCAATCGGTGCGCGTGAAGCCGCCCACACGGTCACGCTCACCACGTTTGACGGCCAAACCCTCACTGTCGCCACCGGCCGCCAGCCCGAGCACACCGTCATCAAAGACGCCGCCGTAAAGCCCGACCCCGGCACCCTCCTCGCCGACGTCGCCCAGCCCACCCCCGCCGAACCCACCCCCGAAAAATCCGGCCCCGTCGCCGTTCTCGGCCCCGTCACCGAAAAGGTGCCCGCCGGCCCTGTGTTCGCCTTCGTGACGCACTCCAACGCCTCCGACCCCGTCAACGCCCTCATGCACAAGCGCTCCTTCCAAGTCGCCGAATTTGCCTTCACATCGCTACCTGCAAGCCCCGCTGCGCTATTTGAAGCCGTTCCCAAACCGTCCGCCGCCGCACCGGCTCCTGCTGCCAAGTAACCGCTCGCCATCATTTCGGCCGCACTCCATGCTTGCATACGTATCAACGAATTCACATGCGTTGATACGTAAATGAATCCCGACCGGCCCATCTCCGCCCTTTTTGCCGAAAACCGCCCGCTGCGTTCGCTCGAATTTTTCCCACCGCAGGACGACGCCGGCGTCGAGGCCCTGCGCCAGTCGGCCACCGCGTTGAAGGCGATTCCGTGGGACTTCGTGTCGGTTACTTACGGCGCCGGCGGCACCACCCGTGAACGCACCGCGCAAGTCAGCCGGCTCCTCAAGAACGAGCTTGGTTTCACAGTGATGCCCCACCTCACCTGCGTGGGCCACAGCCGAGCCGAACTCACCGCGCTCGCCGACCAGATTTACGACGGCGGTTTCCGCAACATCATGACGCTCCGCGGCGATCCGCCCAAAGGTGAAACCACCTTCACGGCCACACCCGACGGCCTGCGTTACGCCAACGAACTCGTCACTCTCTTGAAATCCCGCCACCCCGACTTCTGCCTCGGTGTCGGCGGCTATCCCGAGAAACACCCCGAAGCCACCTCCCTCGAAGTCGACCTCGATAACCTCAAGCGCAAGGTCGACGCCGGCGCCGCGTTCATCACCACCCAGCTCTTCTTCGACAACGCGATCTACCACCGCTTCGTCGAAAAATGCCGGGCCGCCGGCATCACCGTGCCCATCGTGCCCGGACTCATGCCGGTCTTGTCAGTGAAGCAAATCCAGCGCATCGCCACCCTCTCAGGCTCGGTCCTGCCCACGCAACTCGCGCGCCGTCTCGAAGTCGCCGAAGTAAACCCCGACGTCGTCGAAATCATCGGCATCGACTGGGCGCTCACGCAAATCCGCGACCTGCTCGCCCAAGGTGCCCCCGGCTACCACCTCTACATCCTGAACCGCGCTAAGAGCGCCCTCGCCCTCGCCGCCGGCCTCGCCGCCTGACGGCGGAAATCCTAAATCCCAAACCCTAAATCCTAAAAATTACCCCCAACAGACTGATCCGCTTTAGGATTTAGCCGCTTGGGATTTAGGATTTGCGGTCTGCGTCACCCGCCCGCCATCACTGGGCGGAATCCTGCCTCGGTCAGCACGCGTGCGACCAATTCCCGTTGATCGCCCTGAATCTCGATCTGCCCGTCTTTGACGGTGCCGCCGCAACCGGCTGTCGAGCGCATCTTTTTGCACAGCGCTTCTTTCTCCGGCAGACCGATCCCCACAAAGTTTTTCGCCACCGTCACGGTCTTCCCTCCACGCCCCGCCGTGTTGCGCAACACGTCCACCCGCCCTCGGTTCTTCTCCGGTTTCGCGGAAACAGGATGCGCAGTGATCGAAACCGCCGCCGAAGCAACATTCACGGCCGTCGGCAGGTTCAACCCGCCCAAAGCGCCGAATGGATTTTGGCCGAGACTCCGGCCACCCTCTGTCGAAATCTTGTCTTTGCTCATAGCTGAAAATTCATCCGTTTCGGATTCCAACTTATAGTATCATATCCTTGGTTACGTTAAGAACGACCAGCCCGCCCTCCGCAAATCCCTACCGGAATATCACTTTCGCCGCCCAGAAACATCAATGCCTTGGCGTAACTCCTACGCTCAAGAAAATGAACAAGTTGAGGATGAAATGTTGATCGTCCTTGGGCGAGCATATTGTCCAGTCGCTGCATCTCCGAAGCGATGAGCTCACCATTAGTCATCTTAATTGCATCCAAGAGCAGGATTAGGGATTCTTTGATCTGTGTTTCCATTCGATACATCAAAACTAATTAAGTCGGCGTTTCAGTCAGTTAGAAAAATTACAACGTGTCCGCAGAACCAAGGTCACACGGGATGACACTTGAGTAAAAGTCCTTTGTCATGCAGAGTGATAAACAATTTTCATTATTATAGACCTTAATAATCGAGCACGCACGACCTGCCCACCCACCACCTATCCGGCAACCCGCGCACCGCTCAACCTGCATGAACTCCCTATCCCTTCCTACCCGCGCCAACTCAGAGGCCATCGAAGCCGCTTACAATGCGTGGCTGATTGATCCCGACTCTGTCGATACGACATGGCGTGCATTCTTCCAAGGTTTCGCACTCGGCAGCGTAGGAAACTCCATCGGTGCGGCGACCATGACGGGAGTCAAGGTCATCGACAGTTTTAAGCAGGCCCAGGTCGGGCGCTACATCAACGCCCATCGTTCACATGGCCATTTGCAGGCCCACCTTGATCCGCTGAGCCCGTCACCGGCTCCCCACCCCAAGCTCCAGCTGGATCACTTTGGTCTCTCTGCGCAGGACATGGAGGAAACCTTCACGCTTACGAACTTCCAGGGAGGCGGTCAGAAAAAGCTCAAGCACATCGTTTACGCCCTCCAGCAAACCTACTGTGGCCGCATCGGTGTCGAATACATGCACGTGCAGGATCACGACGCCCGCGAATGGCTGCAGGCCCGCATGGAGGCTTGCAGCAACCAACCGTCTTTCACCCGCGAGCAAAAGGTCCGCATTCTCCGCCGACTCCACAAGGCCGAGCTCTTCGAAAAGTTCCTTCACACCCGCTTTGTCGGACAGAAACGTTTCTCGCTTGAAGGCGGCGAGACCATGATCGCGGCATTGGATGCCATGATCGAGTTCTCCCCCGAACTCGGCGTCGAGGAGATCGTCATGGGCATGGCCCACCGCGGCCGTCTCAGCGTTCTCACCAACATCCTCCGCAAACCTTTCGAAATTCTCTTCGAACAGTTCTCGGAAAACTACATTCCCCACACCGTCGGTGGCGACGGTGACGTGAAATATCACCTCGGCTACGAGGCCGAGCTCATGACCACGTCGGGCAAGACCGTGGAGGTCCGCCTCGCGGCCAACCCGTCCCACCTCGAAATCGTCAACCCGGTAACCGAGGGCAAGGCCCGTGCTCGCCAGCGCATTCGCGGCGATGTCGAGCGCCGTCGCGTATGCCCGTTCCTGATACACGGCGACGCCGCTTTCGCCGGCCAGGGCGTCGTGGCCGAGACCCTCAATTTCTCCCAGCTGCCCGGCTATCGCACCGGCGGCACCGTCCACTTTGTCATCAACAACCAGATCGGCTTCACCACGAACCCGTCCGACTCCCGCTCGACGCGATACTGCACCGATGTGGCCAAGATGATCGAGGCACCCGTCTTCCACGTAAACGGTGATGACCCGGAGTCCGTCTGCTACGTGATGCGCCTCGCCCTTGAGTTCCGCGTGAAATTCCAGCGCGACGTCGTGATCGACATGTATTGCTACCGTCGCCACGGTCACAACGAGGCCGACGAGCCGGCGTTCACCCAACCGACCCTCTATAAAAAGATCGCCGCCCATCCGCTCATCTCCGCCCCTTATTCCGAGCGCTTGGTGAAAGATGACACCCTCAGCGAAGCCGGTGCCGAAGCGATCAAGGCCGAATACACCGCAGCCATGGACGCGTCCTTCGAGAAGGCCAAGGCTGCCGAAGCCGCGACCGTCGCCGCAGGCCATATCAAGAGCCCGTTTGATGGCTCCAGCGCCATCTTCCAGCCCGGCTTCAGCCATGCACCCGTGCCCACCGGTGTCTCCACCGATGAACTCGCCAAGGTGGTCGCCGGGCTCACCCGCGTTCCCGCCAACTTCAAGGTCAACCCCAAGATCAAACGCCTCCTCGACGCCCGGCTCCAAGCCTACAAAGACGGCGGCCCGGTTGACTGGGGTTTCGGCGAAGCCCTCGCCTTTGGCACCCTCCTCGTCGAAGGCTCACCGGTGCGTCTCTCCGGTCAGGATTGCGAACGCGGCACCTTCAGCCACCGCCACGCCGTTCTCTACGACTCCGACAACCGCGAGAAATACGTCCCCCTCCTCAACATCGACGAGAAGCAGGAGCGTTTCTGCGTTTATAACTCACTCCTGTCCGAAGCCGCCGTCCTCGGCTTCGACTACGGCTACTCGCTCGACTACCCCCAGATGCTCTGCATTTGGGAGGCCCAGTTCGGCGATTTCGCCAACGGTGCCCAGGTCGTCATCGACCAGTTCATCGCCTCCTCGGAATCAAAATGGCAGCGCATGAGCGGCATGGTGCTTCTCTTGCCGCACGGCTATGAAGGCCAGGGGCCCGAACACAGCTCGGCCCGTCTCGAACGCTTCCTCCAACTCTGCGCCGAGGACAACATGCAGGTGGCCAACATCACCACCCCGGCGAACTACTTTCACGCCCTTCGCCGCCAGATGAAGCGCGACTTCCGCAAGCCGCTCATCGTCATGTCACCCAAATCCCTCCTGCGTCTCCCGGCCGCCACTTCGAAAATCGAAGAATTCACCACCGGCAGTTTCCAGGAAATCATCGACGACCCGCAGGCCCCGAAGACCGTGAAACGCGTGATCCTCTGCTCCGGCAAGGTTTACTACGACCTAGAATCCTATCGCACCGCCAACAAGGTCACCGACACCACCCTCATCCGCGTCGAGCAGCTGTATCCCCTCCACAAGGAAAAGCTGGCCGAAATCGCAAAGGCCTGTGCCAAAGCCAAACTTGTCTGGTGCCAGGAGGAATCGCAAAACAACGGCCCTTGGAGCTTCATCGCTCCCCAACTCGAAGAGATCTTCGGTCGCAAGGCCGCCTACGCCGGTCGCGACGCCTCCGCCTCGCCCGCCGTCGGTTCGCTCGCCATCCACAAACGCGAACTCGCCGCCTTCCTGAAAGACGCGTTCACGATCTAAAAAAGTAGCGAGTAGCGGGTAGTGAGTAGCGAGCATTCAAACCTCTAAACTCCACTCCGCCGCTCGCTGCCTACTACTCACTACCCGCTACTCACTACTCGCTACTTCTCTCCGACCCATGTCCCTCATCGAAGTCAAAATCCCGCCCCTCGGCGAATCCATCAGTTCAGGCGTGCTCGCCAAGTGGCACGTCGCCGACGGTTCCGTCGTCAAAAAGGACCAGCCTCTCTTCGAACTCGAAACCGACAAAATCACCTCGGAAGGCATCGCCGAGTCCGCCGGCAAAATCACCTTCAAGGTCCAGTCCGGCACCGAAGTAAAGATCGGCGAAGTCGTCGCCACCATCGATACCGACGCCACCTCCGCCGTAGCAACGAGCACCAGCGAGTCGAAACCCGCTCCTGCCGCACCCGCCGCCGCGAAATCCACGGAGCAATCCCCCGCCGTCCGCCGCATCGTCGCCGAGACCGGCATCGATCCCGCCACCGTTTCCGGCACCGGCAAAGCCGGCCGCGTCACCAAAGGCGACATCCTCGCCGCTAACGACGCGAAACCCGCCGCCTCCACCGTTTCCGCCGCCGTCGCCGCCGCGCCTGTCACGTCGTTGCCCGCCTCTGCTCCGGTCGTGTCCGCCCAGCCCGCCGGCAAGCGCAGCCGCGTCAAGATGTCCAAGCTCCGCCAGACGATCGCCAAGCGCCTCGTCTCCGCCCAGCACGAGGCCGCCATGCTCACCACCTTCAACGAGGTCGATATGTCCGCCGTGATGGAGCTCCGCAAAAAATACCAGGACGACTTCGTCAAAAAGAACGGCGTGAAGCTCGGCTTCATGTCCTTCTTCACCAAAGCCGTCGTCCACGCGCTGAAAGAAGTTCCTGCCATCAACGCCCAGCTCGACGGCGACGAGGTCATTCAAAACCACTACTACGACATCAGCATGGCCGTCTCCACCGAGAAAGGCCTCGTCGTCCCCGTGGTCCGTGATTGCGACAAACTCGACATGGCCGGCATCGAAAAAGCCATCGGCGACGTCGCCAAGAAAGCCCGCGACGGCAAACTCGGCCTGCCCGACTTCGAAGGCGGCTGCTTCACCATCACCAACGGCGGCATCTTCGGTTCGATGCTCTCGACCCCGATCATCAACGCCCCTCAGAGCGCGATCCTCGGACTCCACGCGATCAATGATCGCCCCATGGCCGTCAACGGACAGGTCGTCATCCGCCCGATGATGTATCTCGCCCTCAGCTACGACCACCGCCTCGTCGACGGCAAAGAAGCCGTCACCTTCCTCGTGAAGGTCAAGCAAGCGATCGAAGACCCGACCCGCCTCCTCCTCAGCGTCTGATCCATCTTTCTCTTTATTCGTAATCTTTCTCTTTCTCCCTCTGTGGGGATCGAACCGAGAAAGATTAAGATAAAGAAGAAAGAGAAAGAACCTACCATGTCCTCCCAATCCTTTGACTTGATCGTAATCGGTGCCGGCCCCGGCGGCTACGTGTGCGCTTTCCGCGCCGCCCAGCTCAGCCTCAAGGTCGCCCTCATCGACAAACGCGCCACCCTCGGCGGCACCTGCCTCAACGTCGGCTGCATCCCCAGCAAAGCCCTCCTCGCTTCCTCCGAGCACTTCCTGTTCGCGCAGAAGCACGCGGCCGAACACGGCATCAAGATTGACGGCGTCTCCATCGACGTCGCCACGATGATCAAAAAGAAGGACGGCATCGTCGCCAAACTCACCGGCGGCGTCGCCGCCCTCGCCAAAGCCCGCAAGGTCACCGTCATCACCGGCGAAGCCTCCTTTGAAAACGCGTCCACCCTCAAGGTGGGCGACCAGACGCTCACCGCCAAGAACATCGTCATCGCCACTGGCTCGGCCCCCGTCGAGCTGCCGTTCATGAAGTTCGACGGCGAGACCGTCATCTCCAGCACCGAGGCGCTCACCCTCACCGAAGTCCCGAAGAAACTCGTGGTCGTCGGCGGCGGTGCCATCGGACTCGAACTCGGCTCCGTCTGGGCCCGTCTCGGCTCCGAAGTCACCATCGTTGAGTTCCTCCCCAAAATCGCCGCGGCCAACGACGACGACATTGTCCGCAACTTCACCCGCCTGCTCCAAAAACAAGGCCTCAAGATCGAGTGCGGTGCCAAAGTCACCGGTTTCTCCAAAGGCATTCTCACCGCCGAGCGCGACGGGAAGGTCCTCGAATTCCCCGCCGACAAAGTCCTCGTCGCCGTCGGCCGCCGTCCCTACGCCGACAACCTCGGCCTCGACAAAGCCGGCGTCGAGCTCACCGACAAAAAACGCATCAAGGTGGACGCCCACCTCAAGACCACCGCCCCCGGCGTATGGGCGATTGGTGACGTCATCGACGGCCCCATGCTCGCGCACAAAGCCGAGGAAGACGGTGTCGCCGTCGCCGAGTGGATCGCCGGCAAACACGGCCATGTGAACTGGGACCTCATGCCCGCCATCATCTACACCGAACCCGAGGTCGCCTCCGTCGGCTTGGGTGAGGATGCCGCCAAGGCCAAAGGACTCGCAATCAACGTCGGCAAGTTCAACTTCGCTGCCAACGCCCGCGCCCTCGCCAACGACGCCGCCGACGGCTACGTGAAGATTATCGCCGACGCCAAGACCGACAAAATCCTCGGTGCCCAGATCCTCGGCAAAAACGCCGGCGAGCTCATCAGCGAAATCGTCACGCACATGGAATACGGCGGCAGCGCCGAAGACCTCGCCCGCACCATCCACGCCCACCCGACCATGTCGGAAGCCGTGAAGGAAGCCGCGATGGCTGTCAGCAAATCAGCCATCCACGCGATCTGATCCGTCCTTATTCCACCTCGGGCCCGACCACTCCGGTCGGGCCTTTTTTTGGGTCCTCTTTGCGCGCACAAAAATAATCAGTCCATCAACTCACCCCATGCCTTCCAAGAAACTCACTGCCGCCCAACGCGACGCGTTGTTCCTTGTTCTAAAAACACGCTTTGCCAAAACGCCCTATCGCCACGTCGGCATCACGTGGAGCCAGGTCGAAGCGCGGCTGACCTCCGCCGCGCCCGCCCTCCTCTGGTCACTCAACGAAATGGAGCGCACCAAGGGCGAGCCCGACGTCGTCGCCCACGATCCGCAGACCGGTGGCTACGTTTTTATGGATTGCTCGCCGCAAAGCCCTGAGGGCCGCGTCAGCCTTGGGTTTCCCCCGATAAAACGGACACGAGTTGAGCGTGAGTTATGGTTGGTTAGTTGAGGTTGGATTCGTAGGCGAGAGGACTTTTGAAGCCGAGGGCCGAGTGAAGGCGTGTTCGGTTATAA
>JBAZBC010000025.1:0-54973 GCA_041671745.1 Opitutaceae bacterium
CATCCTCCGCCCGTCTCCGCCTCGCTTCGTTTCGTCAGGGATCAACTCCGTCGTGATTGTTTTCATCACGCCCATCCTATCGCGCTTACGTCTTTTCGCCTACGTGGCACCCGCCCGGACGCTTACCAAGGAGGACGCTTACTGTCGGAGTATCAGAATCAGAGTTCCGTCGAGAAACTGATTGGCGCGCATCCCGACGACGCCGGGCTGCTCGGCCGTGTGCTCGCCCGCGCCGACTGCGGCACGCTGCTCTTCGACGAAGTGGAGAAAGCGCACCCACTCGTCCTCGACCTGTTCCTCCAGATTTTGGATGACGCCGCGATCACGCTCGCGACCGGCAAACACACAAACCTGAGCGACTTCCACGTCGTCTTCACTAGCAACATCGGAGCGGCCGAGGCCATGCGCATGCAGTCGGCGTCCTTCGCCTCCATCGAACGCACCGTGCTCGCACGCGTCGGCCAGCAACTATTGGATTCTCACCTGCAAAACCTACACCAAGGTGAAGTCCGACGAAGCCGCCATCCGCGTCGGCCTCGACCGCCTCGCCAGCGAATAGCCCCGCTTTGCCCGGCGGGATTCACCCACCAACTCGTCGAGCCCGCGTGGACCAACTCATGGGTTATACCCACCCGATGACGACCAGACCAGACGCCCCTGCCGGCAGGTTGCATTCATAAACAGCACCATCGATTCGACGAGGGGAAATCATCGCGTCCCTGAAAATCACTGTGGTCGGCTCGCGATCCGACCAAAACAGGAAACGCCCCCCATCCCGAAGCCGGAGATACACCCGGTCGGACCCGTGCCACTCTCGCGAAACAAGGGCGCCCGCGCTATTGAGTTTATCCGCCAATCCGATCGCGGCGAAACCGTGCTCAACCGGCGCGTATGTGACGATCTCCCACTCTCCCTCCCCAAGCTGGAACTCGGTCCCGGCGTTCGACGTCGCCAGCCACGCCGTGTTTCTACAGTGCGCGAAACCGACAAAGTTTTCCCCGGCCAACGGAGGGATATCCTTCGGCGAGACCCGACAGCCCAAGCATTTGCTTTGCCCGTCCCCGGACGTGGGTCGGGCGTTGAAAATACCAACGACTCCGCAGTCGCCGTTGAGGTTGAAGAGCTTCAACGCAACGGCTTCACGCGTCGGATCGGCGAAGAGGCAGTCGGGCGAAGGCCGCCCGGGCAAGTCCGTCCGCAACACGGTGCCATCGCTCAGCACGAGTTTGCGCAGCAGATCGAAATCGTGCGCGCCCACCTTGTCCGAGACATAGACCGGCCCGCCGGAGATCGCGCGCGCCGCGGCATGGTAGGAGCCCCGCTCATGTGCGGATTGAAACATGTCCCAGTCCGGCTGCATAAATTCGCCCATCCACAAGCTCACCTGCGCGTTTGTATGCAAATGCGCGCCGTGCGTCTCAGGCCGGTCCGGCCAAAAATCATCTGAGGTTCGCAGCAGCGCGCTTTCCGCCGACAAGTAGGCGCACTCACCGCTGCTCGCCATACAGTTGATCAGGCGTCCGCCAAAATGACGTCGTGCCGATCGCTCAAGCCCGCTTCGCGCCGCGAACGCAAGGGGCATGCGTCCGCCTTGGCCCCATCCGCCGGCCTCGAGCATCGCCTGCGCGTCCACCTTCACTCCGTCCACCCCCTGCGAGACGAGGGCGTGGTGGTAGTCGTCGTAAAAGGCGGCGAAACGGTCGGCAGCGGGGACGCTGAGTTGCGCCCCCCAGGGACCGGTGTTCCAAGTGGACTCCTGCGAGAGAACCCCGGGGCCGAAAAGACGCGGGACGAGACGTGCATCATACCCGGGCAAGGCCTTGTCGCATACGCCGCCCCAATAGCCCAGAAGCGCGTGCCAGACGAAAAAATGTCGGACGCCGTGCCGTTGCTTCGCCTCTCGTATAAGCGGGCCGAGATCGTGGCCGAAACGTGCGTTGGGAGCAAAGGAGGAGAGGTATTCCTCGCCGCTCGCGGCGCGGCAAGTTGACTGCCAGCCATCGTCGAGAATCACCAGGCGGGGCGTTACCCCGCCGGCCGAAAAGGACGTCAGTCCCGCAAGCACGCCCGCCGGCGACACGTCTTTGTAGAACGCGTCCCACGTGCACCATCCAAAATCGTCGATGGAATCGGGGAGCGATTTCTCGCTCCGCAAGCGACCCGTCCCGAGATGCCGGGACACGGCGCGCGCGGACGCCGCAAGAAGCGCGTAGGGATCGCCGCCTGTTGCCACGAAGAGCGCGTCGGATGCCTCGCAAGGCGTGGCGGGGTCGCCCGTTTCGGCGGTCAGGACGAGTCCGGTAGCAGAGCCTTGGAGAGCGTGACGCGTGGTGGCGGACAGGAGCGGAACGACGAGAAGGTAGCGCCGCGATGGCCCGACCAAGGAGCCGGGGATGTCTTCCTTCTCGGCGAGAATCCAAAGCGTTTCCGGCTTCACGTCGGACTCGGTCGTCCCTGCGACAGGTTTTAGCCAGAATGGAACGTAGCGGTGGCAGCTTGTGAAACGTCGCAATCCGGCGATCCGTCCAAGCGGAATTTCGTGAAAACTGGCGGGGGCGGTTTCAACCGGACGCGTCCAGCGCAGAAAGACCCCAGTCGAGTCGCCGTCGGCCGATTGCCTGGAGATGCTCCAGGCGGATGAAACGCCGATGAAAAGCGGCGAACCTTCAAGCGCAAGAATGCTGTCACAAAGCGTGTGATGTGGCGCACGAGAACGGGACCAATCCAGGTCGGTTGGCTCAGGTGAATACCCGGGAACGAAAGGGTCGGAGGCGATCATCGATAGAAATTTCGGGAAACGAGGTCTGGCACGTCTGGCACGGCCAGCGCCGTCAGGTATAAAAATGGAAATGCGTTGGGGGGGTTAATCATCCACACTCAAAATGCGCATCACGTCCGCCGCATCCGCCCCGCCGCCATCGAACGTCCAGCGGAAGCTCTGGTTCCCGCCGCCGGCAATCAGTACGGTGCGACGCGTGTGCGCGTTAAGCGCAAAGACATTGTTTCCGGCCAGCTTCCAGGCTCCGGCCTGCGCATACGCCACTTGCATCGGCAGCCGCCGGCCATCCCCTCCCATCAGTCGCGTTTCGCCGGGTGCCAGTTCCAGAACGGCGGACGGTCCCTTGACCGCCACCCTGTAGGGCGTGGCATTGTAGATGCGAGCCTGTCCGAGGGGAAAAACCTCCTCCTCCTCGGACAGCGCCACCACGTGATATTTGCCCGTCGCCGCCGGAGACCACAGCAGTAAAAACCGCCCCGCCTCGTCCGGCACGATCACCGTCGCGACCTCGACACGTCGCGACACGGGTTCCCCGGGAAATTTTTCCAGCCGGAAAAACACCCAGCGCCGCTCCCCTCGGTAAACTTGTTTCGGCGAACGAGCAAAAGCGGGCGCGATGAGAGGCTCGTCATGCCCCCCGGAAACATAGAACACCCCCTGGACGGGATCTCCGCAGGACACCGAGGTGAATGTCACGTTCACGCTCTCGCCGACGACGGTTGTCGCCAGCGTCAGCCACAGGAGAGGAAGGAGCTTTTTCATAGTCAGATGTCGTCGGCGCCGAGCCATCGAAAGGAAACCACCTTGAACCGACGGCCGAACGCGCGGTTTTCGTCGTTCAACGCGCTTGGCGCGTCCTCCGGAGCATTCGCCGGCGACACATAATCCGGACACCGCTGCACCACCGCCTCACACCACGCCCGTCCTGTTATCACCGGCGCCGCATCGGTGGAATTCACCGGGTCGAGCGTGTCGCCATAGGCGCGAATCACAAACGTGTCCGAACGCGCCGCCAGCCCCGGAGCCAGCGCCTGCAACACGTCGGCCTGGGTGAGCCAGCCGGGAATGCAGGTGCCCCTCGCCCCCAAGGCCGCCTCGGTATCGGCATAGGTTGCCGTTCCGGTAAGGTTGCCGGTGGTGATCACCTCATCGGATGGAAATCCGGCGTTCACACCCGACCGGTCGATCGCCGCTTGCATCGCCCCCTTCAGTCCGAAGGCCGCATCCGTCGCCGTCGCGGACGTCGGCCTGCGATTGATGAAATGGGCCAGAGACAAGAACGGGCCGCGACGGCGAATCTCTCGCACCAGCTCCTTGGCAAGCCCCGCGCCCGTCGCAGTATCCCGGATCTGTGCTGCGGTCAGATTTCGGAAGCCTGCGTAGGCGTTGTCCGAAGTCCCGTTGCCCGCGTCCACGCTGCCTCCCGTCTGTCGAATCGAGCGCGGGAATGGGGTGCTGAGATCGTTTTCTCCGTTTATCCCCAACCCGTGCAAACTGCCGAGCAACGCCGTCCAGGCCTCTTCCGATGTCGAGTTTATGTTGAAGGCTCCGTCGATCATCAGCCAGCGGGCCGCCGAATCGCCCTGTTGAGCCTGCGAGAGACTCGGCGCGGGCGTGGCCGTGAAAATCAACCGCTGATCGGGCAGCGGCGTCACACCGGGCACAACCGCGGCCCCCGCCGCCTGCGGCACCGTGGAGAAGAAAAAGCCGTCCCAGAGCGCCGCGTTGAGCAGGTAGCTCATGTCATAGTAGGTCTGCGTCGTGGAGCTGATCGCACGGGACTCAAAGGTGAGTTCTCGCGACACATAGGGATGCGCCAGGGAATTGCCGATGGCATTCCCGGGTTGGTTTCCGCAGGACGCCTGCAGCCCGTCCGCCGTCATGCTCGCATGCTGCAACTGGCCCAGGGAAAGCAGCGGGGCTTCCCCGGCGGAGCCCCTTCGAGGCACATCGAAGAGCACCAGGCTCTGCTTCCCCAAGGTCAGCGTGGACGAGCGTCCCCATCGCGGCTGCTCGATGTTGGTCGTGAAGACGCTGAAACTGGTCACCTTGCCGGTCACATACAGGGCGTTGCTCCCAAAGCCGCTTCCGGCCGCGGTCGTGCGGTAGAGTTGCTGCGCCCTCAGGTTATAATCGGCGAAAGGTCGTACCGGCTGCGCGGCCGGCCGGGCGTTCTTCAACGTAAAGGTATAGCCTTGGGCGAAATAATCGTAGCCGGTCGCCAGCGAGGCCGGCGGCGTGAGCGAGGTCGCCGTCGTCGCCCCCGAAAGTCCGACTCGGCCGACCGCTTGCAGCACCTCCGTCGTGCCTGTCATGCGCAGTTCCACCGACAGTTCTCCCGAGCTTAGGTTCGTCCAGTCCCAGCTTGTCGCGGCCGTCGGAGGGGCCACGTTCACCCCGGTGTCGTAGGCAACCCATACGTCGGGATAAAATGACGTTCCCAGCGGCACCACGCCGGTGTTTTGCACCACGCCCGCGGAGAGATCGGGGAAATAGGCCTTCACCTCGCCGGGCCCGAGCGCCACATCGGCGATGCGGAAATCAATGCCTCCCAGCAACCCCGGCGTAGTCGGGAAATTTGCCAGCGGGGCCTTGAATTTCTGCACCCCGTCCACCTGAAAGACCACAAAGGGGAAACCGTTGCTGACGATGCGCAGGTCCGCGGCCCCCGTGAGGGCCACCGAGTAGGGATTCCCCAATACGAAGACGGGATAGGTTCTCACCAAACACCGTCCGTCGGGCTCGATTCTCAAGGCGAGGAAGAACCCCGTTTGCACGATCACCGGAGTGATACCGTGGGTCGTCCCCGTCGCCGGACGCATCGCAAGCGGTGCCGATTCGCCGGCAAGGTCGTAATAGGATTTCAGGATCTCCCACTTCGGTCCAAGCGGGGCCGCACCGCTTGGGAAAATCGAATCGGGCAGGATGTTGCCCGTGAGACCGCCTTGCTCAAGGTAGTGAGTAAGATCCTTTCGCAGCCCCCCCGTCCGGCTGTTGGAAAGCACGCCGAACGATGCCACAGTGACATCGTGGTATCTCCGCTTGGCCGCGTCCGCCGTCATACCCGGATCGGCCAGCAACGACTGAGCAAACGAATTCACGCGCCGCAGTGCGACGGGAGCAACAGACTGATAGCTGGCCAGACCAGTGATGCGCTCGATGCCGTGGCGCTGTGCGGCGAGCGCACGGTAGCGCCCTTCCGGGTCTCCCGTTCCGGTGTGCGCGGCGTAAGGGTCGGACAAGTTGTATTTCGCTTTCACTCCTTCGTCCCCAACCCACCACGCAAAGCGGCCGATATCGATGGCGGTGCCAAGGCCCGGCACAAAGGGGGCCGTGATTTTCTTCAAGGGCGCGACCACATAGTCGGAAGCCGAGGCGACGGTGCCCGGCCCGACCAGCAATCGCGCCCGATCCCCCGAAAGCAGGGCAATATCATCGGAAAGCGCCGTGGCCGCCGCCAATCCTGGCACCGAGGCTCCGGGAACAAACGGGATCGTGCCGGGCGCCGGCGCGCTCGATATGCGACCGGAGGTCTCCATGACAAACGCCGGGGAACCCTCGTCGCCGCTCACCAGCCAGTTGAGCAACACGGGCCGCGGGGCCTGCGTGAAAATCGCGTCGGGCTCCATGCCGTTTCCCCATACGCCGGTCCAGAACCGCGTGCCGTCGTTGGCCGCCGGATCGCCATTCGCATCGCCGATGATATCTGCCACGGCGGTGGTGCGCTGGTCCGGCCCCGCGTATTTCTGCAACTGTCCCAGCGCGATATTGAGGGCCATGAGCGCATTCTGGCGGGCCTGCGCCTGTTGCTGGCTGTTGGCCGCCACCCGCGTCTCCACCCGGGTCAGCGTCGCCAGCGACACAAGCAGCAGCACGAGGAACGCCAACAGCGTGATCGTGATCAACAATGCAAACCCCTTCCGGCGACGACCGGGCGTGAACCCATGATTGCATGTTCGGGGACTCATGGGAGGACAACAAGGTGTGGAAATGTCCGCTGCTCAGGGCGCGGTGCCCAACCAAGACAGAAGATCGTCGGCCCAGATTTCGTAAGCCTCGGGGCCCAGGTGACCGCCATCAGGCATGTAGCGCTCGGGTATCTCGCCGGATGCGTCGTGAAACTTCGGCCCCAGGTCGCGAAAATCGGCGCCTGCCTCCGCCGCCACCGCCTGCAAGTCGGCGTTGATCGCCCGCACCAGCGGATTCAAACGCGCTTTTTCGCCACGCAAGGGGAAGATCGCATAAAGCAGCAGTCGCGCGTGCGGTCGCTCGATTCGAATCTTGCGAGCGCAGGCGCGAATACCCGTGACGACATCGGCGGGCGACGGGTCGCTCCAGCAGTTGTTCAAGCCGATGAGCAACGACACATGGGAAACGTCGATTTCACGCAAAAGCCCCTGTTCAAGACGCCAAAGGAGATGCTGGGTGCTATCACCGCCCAGGCCGCAGTTGAGCACGCGACGGTCCGCCGCAAGGCGGGCCAATGCGGGCTGCCAACGCCAGTTGCCGCTGATCGAATCGCCGACGAGGGCCAGGTCCACCTTCCCCCCGAACGTGCGAATGGCCTCGCTCACGATGAGCTGGCGGGTTGCGTCGAGAATAAACGAAGGTTCGGCGCGGGATTGCGGAGTGGCGTTCATGGGAAGGGAGAGTGGCGTCGGTGCGGGGGCGGAGGGAGGGAGGGGCTCAGTCAAGGCGGGCATCGGCAAGCCGGGCGACATCGGCGTCGGAGAGGGCGGGACCTTCGCGGCGCGCGAGCCAGTTGATGATGTTGAGAAGGAAGCGGGCGTTGTCGCCCTGGGCCAGGGTTTCGGGTTGCATCCACTTGGCGTCGCCGAGGAAGACGACGCGGCCTTTGCCGTATTCGAGAGCGGCAACGGCCGGGGCGTTCGGAGGCGTGGCCATGTCGGTAGAACGAAGGACGACCGTCGCCTTCGGGCCGGGATTGATGACGGACATGCCCAGGGTTTTGACTTGAGCGACGCCGATGAGGAGCGGATGCGAGGAACCGGAGGGCGCGGGAACCAGCACGGGGTGCATGGCGATGCCGTCCACGGCATGCGCGGGATCATCGATATTGGTGTTTGTGACACCGCAGTCGAAGACGCCGACGAGAGGTCCCTTGCCGGAGTTGTTTTCGAGCCAGCCATGCGGGCCGACGTATTGGTTGGCGGCGACAAGGAGGCCGCCGCCGTTGGCCACGTAGTCGCGAAGGGTGTCGATTTCGGCCGGCGTGAAGCGGCGTTTTCCCGTGGCAGAACCCAGAGTGGCGAAGACGGCGTAGTCGGAAAGTTTTTCCTTTTCGAAGGTCGCCGAGTAGGTGCTCACTTCGGCGGCGATATCCTTGAGATTTACGGCGTGGCCGTAGCCGGCGGCCCGAAGGAGACGCATCGCGGTAAGCATGCGGACGGGCGACATGGTCTCAGCGCGGCTGGCATTGAAGAGGATGCGTGGAGGCGTGCCCGACGCAGAGGAGCCCGCGGACGGAGACATGAGTTCGTCGAGTTGCGCAAGATGCCGGTCGGAAAGCGCGGACAGCCGGCGGGCGGGAGCATCGGCGGGCTCGACGAGGAGAATCACCGGATTCTGGCAGGGCGCGCGGAGGGCGAGGCCGGAGTGAAGCTCCCGGGCGGTGTGGATACTTTCTTCGGGAGCGGGGATGGAGGGATCAAGCTGGCGCACGCGCCAGCGCCCTGCGGGAAGCGAAGGGAGGTGGACGGTAACGTCGGCATCATCGCCCCAGTTGTGGAGATAGGCCAGCGAGGTGCGTGTGGCGGGATCGGTGAAAAGATCTGCTTCGACATAGCGTCCGTTTTCCGATCCGGGGGCGCGAGTCACCGTGATGCCGATGGCGGAAGGATCGGCGGCCAGCGACTCCCGGCAAAGATTCGAGAGGAGGGTTTGGAGGGAGTCGAAGGGAAGCTCCGCCGCAAGATAGTAGATGGCGCCCAGCCCGACCGCGCGACGGGTGAGCGCGGGGGAGCCGTCTTCATAGGAAAGTTCCGCCGTGGCCGCCGGAACGATTGAGGGGACGATGTTGATATGCCGGCCGGTGTGCCGGTCGCTGAGACGGGGAGCCGTCCGCACAGCCGCCTCGCTGAGGCGGCCGGGGCGGACGACGGCGGGATCAAGGCGGGACTCGCCGACTTCGATGCCGGCAAGCGAACGGAGATCAAGGGGGGCGTGAGTGTCGTCGTTGGTGACGGCGGAACCGTAGTCGATGAGGACGGTGCCTCCGGCACGGGCGAAGGCCTCGAGTTTGGCGAGCGTGCCGTCGGCCAGCCGTTCGCACATGCGCAGAATGATGACGCGCTGGGCATCGCAGCGCCCGCCCAGCAGTGCATCGTTGTAAATCATGTTGAGCGGCATATTCGCAAAACGGAGGGCGCCATACCAAGTCGTGAGGTCCTTGGCGGCGGGGGCCTTGATCCAATCTTCGTAGTTGGCGGGAACGCGGGCGCGTCCACTTTCAAAGGAATAGAGAAGGCCGATGGGTTCCAGTCGTCGATTTTGAGAAAGGACGAGATCGCCGACATTGGAAATCTCCCGCTTAATGAGAGGCATGGCCAGCAAAGCGGCGGCCGTCACCTTCTCCGGATTGAAGATGGAGAGGTGGTCGCCCTCCGGCGTGTAGGCATAGGAGGGCACGAGACCGTCGGCGCCGTGGGTGATTTTTTGCCAAAGAAAACTGCGCATTTGACCGGCGGTAACAGGCACCAGGGAGGAGTAAGGGCGGTCGTCGATCGAAAGATAATCGCGGATGCCCCCCCAATACATGCCCCCGTCGCGGTAGTTGTTCTCGACGGAGACAACGAGAGTGTTGGGAGCGGCGGGGTCGGAGTGAAGGTAGGGGCTGATGTCGATACCGAACCGTTCACTCCAGCTTTGAGTGCGATGGATGCGGTGGCCGTTGATATAAACGGTGGCCGTGTCGGTGAGTTTGCTGCCGTTAAGGAAAACGGGGCGATGGAGGCCGGCGCGTGCGGCGGGCAGGAGGAACGTGGTGCGATACCAACCAAAGGTGCAGTCGGCATGGCCTTGGGCTCCCCAGAGTCCAGGGACGTTGATCGGACTCCATTCGGGCGTGGAGTCGTCGTAGCCGGTGCTGGCGAAGCCCAAGGTTTCCCCGTCGCGCGCATTGTCGGGACGGAATTTCCACTGATGGTCGAGATCGATCAGACGAGTGCCAGGAACGGGACTTCGCCCATAACCGCGCAGATTCACTTCGATGTCGATGACGGGTTTCTTGTCGGCGACAAAAGCGGCGAGTTTGCCGGTCATGCCGGCTTGGATCATATCTCGAATCTCGTTAAAATTGTCTCCGCCAACCTGCGAGATATAGGCACCTCCCGAGCCTTCGGCTCCGTAAAAATCCTCACTGAGGACTTTGAGCGGGGGATAGACGCCATCGCCGCCGCTGTAACCTTGATTCAGGTCGCAGGTGGACTGCACGGTGAGATTGACGTCGGGGGAGCGGTCAATGGTCCGGATGAAGGCGGCGAGTTCGGAGAGGTGGCCGGCGAAGACTTTTTCGATGAATTTCTGCCAGTCCACCCAGAGCGGGATGGAGAAGTCGCGGGGACTTAGCCCTCTGCGGTTGCCACCGCCTGCGTTGGATTTCTCAGGAGGGATCAGCTCCCCAAATCCGGCAAAGGCGGTGCCCCAGGCGGCGTTGGCGCGGGAGATAGTGAGGTATTTTCCCTGCATGGCGCCACGAAACCCGGCGAGGTTCGCCGGGCTGTAATCCATGTAGCGAACTTCGTTGAAAAGCTCGTAAGAAAATATCGGATACCGCCGGGTGATCCCCAGATAGGATCGCCACATGTTTTCCCGGAGACGGCGTCCGTCGGGTTCCTCGAAGCGATAATTGATGAAATGGCTCTTATTGACGTAGAGGTCGGGAAACTCGCGATAGAAGGGCATCCTTTTCCCGGGGAATACGTCCTGGAGTTCTTCGTAGGGCTGGACGTGGGCGGACAGTCCGGATGAAAGGACGCGGCGGAGTTGGGCGTCGAGCCAGTCGTAGTTCTGCCACCAGACGTTGGTGGTGTCGCCTTCCTTGTTGCTGCGAATGACTCCGGCGCTGCAGGTGTCTTGAAAGTGGACGAAATCGGCTCCCAGAAGTTTGTAGAGCCAAGGATAAACGACGGTGGACTCAAAACCCATGAGGAAGACGGGACGCTGTGGAGCGTCGGCGCGAACGAAGTGCCCGGCACGGAGGCGGAGGTTGGAGGCTGTGGCGGGCCACGTGGCGACAGCCGGATCGCGTCCGTAGGCGGAGGGGAGAACGACGTCGCGGATGTTGAGTTTGTTATCGGAGGAGAGGGCTTTGCGTTCGGCTTGTGTGACCGGGACGGGCTGTTCGACGATGAGAAGGCGGCTGATTTCGTCCTGATCGATGGCGCTGATGGACGCTCCACGGTCAACGGCGGCCTGGTGGACGGGCGCCGCAGGGTTGAGAGGAGCGAGCCGGAGGGAATCCACCGCAAGCGAACCCTGGCCGCGCAATGTGATGCGGATCGTTATCGTGGTGATGCCAACGGGAATCGCGATGGTCGGGTCTCGGACGGGTTCGCGTCCGTCGGCGCTGCCCAGCCCCTTGGTGTAACGGGTGCCGTGAAGGCGGCGGTCGAGACCATTGAATTCACCGACGAATGTGGTCCAACCGGAGGTAGGTTTGATAAGGCTAATAACGTAACCGCCACCTTGCCAGCGAACGTCCAAGGTGCCTGATCCATAGGCGAGTTTATAAGCGAAATCGAGTTGATAGCTGGAAGATGGCAAAACAGTGATACCGGCCGAATAAGCTTCGATTATTGCATCCGTTGTTTCGCCAACGAGGAAGAGGCTGGATGTCTTTTCGTATCCCCCTTCTTCGGATACAGTGGCACGCGCTTGGCCACTACGCGTATAGGATCGCCAAGGGCCGTCCTCGAAATCAGGGTTGGGAACCAAATTGGCGGAGGCCAAAACGAGATCGGAACGAGCCGTCTTGGTTGCCGCAAGCCCGATTTGGCTGGTGCCCAACGCCAAAAGCAGAACGAAGGAAACAAGCAGAAGGGACAGACGGAATCGGTGACTTCTCATTAGGTGTTTATTAAAAAATGGAAGATTGAGATTAAGGAGGTGCCACAGCATGCGCGGGAGCGAGGGGGACGGGGAGGCGTCGGCACGCTACCCCTGAAGGAGTGGATGTGAGCGACGGAAGGATTGGGCAGTGCAGTCCCTGAGCTTACGCCCAAGGACACACACAGCCACGAATCGCGCAGCCCCGCTTACTTGCCGCCCGTCTGGCGGCGCTTCCAAACGACGCCGACGAGAGCCAGCGAGCCGAAGATGGCGGCGTAGGTGGAGGGCTCGGGGATCGCGGACGTGACCAATAGCTCACCCGTGGCCTGGGTGAAGGCGAAGTTCAAGCTACCGACGGTGCCGCTCCACACTCCAGCGGTGTTGGTCAGGCCTGTGACGTAAGAACCCGCGATACTCACGGACGAGAAGCTGCCCGTGGAACCACCCGTACCGATAGTGAACAGATCAAAGGTCTCTCCTCCGGTCAGGAAACTGCTGCCGAAGGTAAGCGTCAATGTGCCGCCATAGGTCAGGAGGCCCGTGCCGGTGTTGATGCCGTCATAGGTGGTGCCGAGCGTGGTGCCATTAAGCTCCATGTTGGTGGCCCCGGCCAGCGTGAGGGCACTCTTGAACGTAATGACACCGGGGCTGTTGCCCGGCGCCAGCGTGCCGCCGGAGCTGATCGTGGTCGTGCCGCCGATGGTCCCGCTGCCGCCCAAGGTCGCCCCGCTCGACACGTTCACCGCCCCGGTAGCCAAGGTCTGGTCGCCGTTGATGAGCAGGGTGCCCGCCGATACCGTAGTCGCCCCAGTGTAGGTGTTGCTCCCAGCGAGGGTCAGCGTGCCGCTGGATATCTTGGTGAGAGAGAGGCCACCTGCCGAAGACAAGGACCCCTCCGAAATGACGTTTGTGACATACACATTGCTGCCGCTAGCGGCGTTGATTTGCAGGATATTGGTGCCAGCGTTGCCAGAGGTCGCCCCTGCTCCGAGGCTGCCACTAATGGGACCCGAAACCGTAAGAGTACCAGCGCTCGCCAAGACACCAAACGTGTAGATATCCGTGGTCGGGCCGGTGCCGGCGCGTTCGAGTTTAAGCGAACCACTAAGCGTATTCGCATCGCTATCGTTGACGAGCGTGTTGGCCAAGCCGCTCGTCGTATAACGCAAGGTAATGCCCTCTGCTGTATTTATATTATTCAATACATGTAACACTGGGGTGACTGAACCTGTTCGAGTGACAATGGTGTCGTTGCCTGCACCGGTTGCGCCGAGGCCACCGGAGTTGCGCACATAAATACTGCCTGCATCAAGGGAAGTGATGCCGGAATATGTGTTATTGCCAGCCAGATAGATTCGGGCAGCTCCAAGTTTTGTGAATCCCTGCGTGCCGGCAATGACGCCTGCGAAATACGGCGTGCCCTGCTTGCTTTCGATGCTTGGTGCACCTGTGGTCGTGGCCAAGGTAAGGGCCGATCCGCTGAACTGCCATTGGAAGGAAGGGCTATCGAGTACAATATGTCCTATGGTGCGACCGGAATCAACGGTGATAACTCTAGTGCCAGTAATGGCGGTATCGAAGGTCGCAGTTGCATCGCTGCCAGAGGCGATGTTTGTGCCGACCCAGTTGGAACCCGTCGCCCAATTACCCGCCGCAGTGGTAGCCCACTGGCCGTCTGTAGCCGCACGAGAAACGGGGATGGAAAATACCGCCGCGATGAGGGCGATAGACACTGGAAGCGACGCGGGGACACGAGGGGTTATAACGAATTGGTTTTTCATGGGTTGTTCGGGAGGGGGGTGGGCAAATCAGACGATGAACAGGTCGGGGGACAGGGATAACGAAGTGGGTAACCGCTGCTCCCTCTTGTGGATTACTTGATGCGCCCTTGTTAGACGTGGGCCAATCAATAAATTGCCTTACATAAGGCAAAGACTGGGCGACGGCGGCATCGCGATGACGGAGAGAGGCGTATGGAGAGCATGAAGCCCCCCCTGCGAAAATTAATCCCGCGGCGATTTGGGTTTGGGAATCAGCAACGTCGCCCCAGGGTGCCAACGACCGGGAATCATGATATCGTAAGGGACGACAGGAAGCCCGGGCTGGTGAGTCTGGATGCGCGAGATGACGAGCTCGGCGACAGCCGCCCCTATTTCGCGTTTGTGCGCCCACATGCCGGCCCAGTCCACGCAGTCGTCCTCGAGTGCCGTATGAAAAACTCCTATGTCCTCGGGCACACGATAACCCGCGGCGCGCACGCGCTCCACCAAACGGTTGTGCTGGCCGACAACGACATCTGGGCGTTCGGTGCGCAGCCATGTTTCGAGGTCGGCCCCATCGATGTCGCGCTCCGTATGCATGAGAGGAGGGACTTGTTCGGCCTTGGGAATGCGCGAATGGAAAAGCCCGATGGCGGCCTGTTGCGCGTAGTAGGCGCGGCGGTCGGTTTGCTGGCTGATAAACATGCCGATGCGCCGGTAGTCGAAACGACGGAGAAGCTTGAGCGCGACCATGGTGTTGTAGTAGAAATCCTGAGACACACGCGACATGCGTGGAGCGCTGACGCCCCGCTCGAAGGTCGCCACGGAAAAGTGCCGCCAGTTAAGTCGGATATGTCCGAGGTGGACGCGATCGGGCGGGGCGATGATGACGCCCCGGATTCCTCGTTGGAAAAGTATCTGCGAGATGCGCCGGTTGGTCATGCCTGCTTGCCGCGTCCAAAGTTGATCGATGCGATAACCGAGTTCCAGGCAGCGCGCCTCGGCCCCTGTGAAATAGGGCGAGAGATAAGGGTAGGTTTGCCAGCAGTCGCGCGATTCAGGGTCGGTGTTGAGCCAGGCAATGGGAATGAGTTCCTTGCTCTTGGCGCCCCGGACTAGTTCCATCCGGCTGTTGAATCTCGCGTCGGGAACATAGCCCATCTCCGTCGCTATTTCTTGGATACGCCCGCGCAGCGCCTCCCCCACCCCGGGCTGGTTCCTCAGCGCGCTGGACACCGTCATGCGCGACACTCCGGCGACCTTTGCGATGTCCCCCTGGCTGACCGGCTTTCCCTTGCGCACGTTACCCATGACTAAAGCCGGATAGTCGTTTCGCGGGGTATTACAACCCAATGCAACCAACGCCTCCGCGGCATGCGCCGAACTCGCCCGCCTCCGCGCCAAGCGACATTGACACCGCATCACCGGTGATGCGGCCGCAGCGGTGAGCGGGATTATCGGCGCGCAAGCGTATAGGTCCGGGCGACGGGACGTGCGGCGGCGCGGATTTCCTCGGCGAGGCGGGCGAGCTCGGCGCGTGTTTCCGCTTCCTTGGGTTTCATTTCGAGGTAGCGTTCGTGGATGCTGATGAAGTAGGCGGCGCGACGGTTGTCGGAGGCGCGCAGTTCAGCCAGTTTCCGTTCGACCACGGGTTGTGCGGCTTCGAAGGAAATGGGGCGGGGCAGGGCATTGAGCGGGCCGTGTTCGATTTGGGCGAGGGTGCGCGGGCCGGAAGCTTCGATGGCGCAGCGGCGTTTGATGAGGTTGAGGACAAGGGTGGCCTGGCGGTTTTGCGGAGTGTTGGCCTCGGCGGCGAGGTTGACGCCGACGGCGAGTTCGTCGGCGGTGTAGGCGCGGAGGGATTGACCGTCGACGGCGAGGGTCCAGTCGCCGGGGGCGAGGCCAGTGATTCGCAGGATCTCTCGGTTGAGGTCGTCGAGGAAGGGAACCCAGTCGAGGGCGGGGCGTGCGGCGGGGTCGATGGGGAAGGGGAGGGCGCGGGCGTGGACGGTGAAGGTGAGCCGATCGGCGGCGGGACGCGCGAGAGCGGTGACGGCGGCGTTGTGGGTTTCGGTGATTTGCAGGGTGTCGGCGGCGAGGGTGACGCGGGCGACGTCGGCGGGGGCGGATTGGGCCTTGAGGATGTGGTAGGCCATCAGGAGGTGACCGGGGGCGGTGGGGTGGACGCGATCAGGGCCGATGAGGGTGAAGGCGGGGTCGTCTTGCTGGAGGCGGGTGTTGAGCGCGGTGAGGGGGCCGTGCAGGTCAATGAGGGAGAGGGCGGCGGGATCGGTGGCGACGAGTTCGCGGGCGAAGTCGGCGCAGACGGCAAGGGCGTCGTTGACGCCGGGGAGGTTGGCGGTCTTGAGGTTGGCGGTCTGGTCGAATGGCGAGGGGGTGAGGAGGATGACGCGGATGCCGTCGGCGCGAAGGCGGCGGACGAGTCCGACCATGGCTTCGCGGTGGCGGACGAGGGCGTCGGCGCGTCGGCGTTCGAGGTCAGGGGTGACGTCGCCGGCGGCGTAAAGGGTGCGGCCGACGTCGTTCATGCCGAGCATGATGGTGGCGACGGTGCCGGACATGGGGGCGATGTCCCAGTCGTAGCGGCGGAGGGCGCCAGCGGCGATGTCGCCGGAGATACCGGCGTTGCTGGTGTCCAGGCGGAGTTCGGGGAAGCGGGTGGCGTAGTAGGCTTGGACCCAAGCGTGGTAGGTGCCGTTGTGGGTGATGCTGTCGCCGACGGCCACCCAGCGGTCGCCGTCGCGAAACAGGCCACCGAAGGCGGAGGGGGTCTCGGCGTGGACGAGGGGTGCGAGGAGAAGCGCGAGGAGGATTCGTGAGAGGAAAAAGGGAAGAAGCGAGCGCATGAGGAGAAAGGGGGCGACCGCACCACGGCGGTGGCATGTGCCGCCGATAGGACGACGGCGACATGTCCGTCAGCTGGCGCGCCAGTTAAGGGACTCGGCCAAAAATAGACACGTAAAGCTGCGCCGGAAGGGAGGGCCGGCCAAGGAGCCGACAAGGAAGTTTACCGGAGGTAAATGATCGCCATCGCCGCCGCCGGACGCGCTTCAAGGCCAAGCGGAAGGGTGTTTTGGGCTTGGGTTCTTCCGAGTCCCTCAGCTTCACGGAACTCCTATGTTTACCGGGGTGACGTAGCCCGCATTGATAAAGACCGATCCGGCTAACAGCCGAAAATCGCCGCTGGCGGCGTCCACAAACTGTGGATTTCCAACCACAGCATTTGAGCCGTAGATCGTGTAGGTGGTGGTGCTGTCGAAGCCGTTGCGGTCCGCAACCGTGACGACGGGAGCACCGGGACCGCCACCGTAGGATCCGACCGTAACCTTGTCGCGGGAGATAAGATTGTTTCGGAAGACCACGTTCGATACCGTGACGTTGGGATGCGTCGAATCCCAAGCATTGGCCATATTGATGTCTATCGCGCTGCCTGTCCCTGTGCCGTTGCGGTAGAATGTGTTGTTAAGAACATTGATATTCTTAACGTAACCGGGGTTTCCGTTGAGACTTGGGCCCCATCCCCCGATGCTCATGGCTCGTTGTCCGCAGCTGGAGATGACATTATTGAAGATGTTGACCCTATCAATGGTCGCTCCGCCATCGGTAAACGCCTCCGTGGATAGCGCGATACCGACGTGCGGAGAGGGACCCACCCGGTTTTGGTAAATGTCGATATCAGTCACAAACCCGCGCGCATCAATGTAGATGGCCACCGACGAACAGCCCATGACCGTATTATTGTAGATCTGCGAATTATTAGTCCCGGTCTTAAAATCAATGCCTTCGCCCCGCTGGTTGTAGGCTATCGTATTATCATGCACGGAAATATTTGTTCCACGGGTGACGGAGATTGCTTCCGCCCAAGGCTGCCCGTTACTAGACCACGGATAAGGATTGGGCGTTACGGCGAGAAAGGTGCGATGGATGTAATTGCCGTAGATCTCAATGTCGCTGTCGCCGCCCCCATAAACGAGAATTGGGCACCAGCCAAAATCCGAATTGAAGGTGTTATTCCCGATCTTGATGTTATTTGTGCTAGACAGATGAATCCCGGTTGCCTGGCAGTTGACGAAGGAAAAGCCGAATATGTTGATATAAGACTTTGATAAAATGTCGATCTGTCCTGTTTGTGCATATGTGGTTGATATTCCATAACCATCGATCACGACGGTGGCGCCGGTGTCCGGCTGATAGGTTATGGGAGCGCCGGCTGTTCCGGAATTGGCAGGCCGAATCCTCTCGTTATAAGTGCCGGATCTGACATACACTGTCGCGCCGGCTGTCACC
Organism: Opitutaceae bacterium; assembly: GCA_041671745.1. GTDB lineage: Bacteria > Verrucomicrobiota > Verrucomicrobiia > Opitutales > Opitutaceae > Rariglobus. The sequence goes on from JBAZBC010000025.1 coordinate 17,917, forward strand.
GTGAGCGCGGCCTTATTGATCGTGAGCCACGGATTCGCGGAGGAACCGTCGTTGGTGTCGGAACCGTTGGTCGCCACGTAGTAATCAGCGGATAAGGCGTTCGCAGGAATGAGGATGGCGAAGGCGATGCAGAAGAGCAAAGAAAGCAATGTGTTGAATTTCGAATGGATGGAGGGGTTCATTGTGTTTGTTGTTGGGGTTTGGGGGTGCAAGCAGCGGACGTATTTGACGGGTTGGAAATACCGCCGCGATGAGGATGATATGGCACTGCAAGCAATGCAGGGACACGGGGGTAACAAATCAGTTTTCCATGAATTGCGCGGAGGGGTAAGCAAACCAGACGGAGAACAGGGGGCGGACAGAGATTACGGAATCTTTGTAGATTCCCAGTATGCTCATTCACGAGGCCTATGCCGATCAATAAATTGGTTTACATAAAGCAAAGAGCAGAAAACGGCGGCGCGATGGTGGCGCGCGCCTCAGCCCCTACGAAGTAGGGTATAGGGCACGAGATAAGGGCAGATTCATTAACGAAGGTTCTTCGCTGTTTTCGGTGGGTAATCGTGAGGACGTATCATCACAAAGCAGCCAAACCATCCGGACCACTCGCTCACGCTCGTGCTACGAACGTGAGCGAGTGGTCCGGGGAGACCCGTTCCCGATCCCGGGTCGCTCACGCTTCCCGCTGGGTCTCATCAATCCGTAATGGGCCGCGCCGTTTCGATCACGGAATGTTACACTGCGCCGCGTCTCGCTTCGAATTCGGCGTGGATATCCGCTGAATGCTTGCGGTTAAGCGTCTAATACCAATCAGCGATAAAAGCGGCCGACCAGATGAGAATCGGCAGGCCGAGGTAGAGGTGAAACATGCGCATGAGCACGTCGCGAGACTCGTGTTCAAGGGATACATTGAACCAAGATTAACATGCACTCAATGCCAGCGTTGGCACCCTCAAGCGCACCGCCTGCCCGAACGCGAGCACCAGAGGGCCGAACGCATGGAAGTCATTGATTATGTGTGGATGTCGCATATAGTCCTCGCGAGAACCATCGCCCGGCGCAAGGCAGCCCATACAGGTGTTGTGCATCGAACCGTCGATCGCGATGTAGGAGAGCATCCCGAGCAATCCGCGCTCGAACGCCTCGCGATAGCGCGCCCCTTTCAGCAAGCCGCATTCGAGGCCCGCACCGAGCCCGTAGAGTATCAACCCCGAGCCCGACGTCTCGATATACGACTCCGGCGCGGTCATCTCCTGATGCCACAGGCCCGAGACCGGATCCTGCATGCGCAGGCACGCCTCCACCAGACCATTAAACATCGCGACGACCTCCGTCCGGGCCGGATGCGACTCCGGGAAATACTGCGCCAGCTCGGCGAGGGCGAGGATGGCCCAACCGTTGCCGCGGCTCCAGTGATCGCCCGTGCGATGCCCCGCACCGCCGAAATTCATCGCCTGGTTCATCAGGCCGTTGGTCGGGTCGCGCAGCATCGTCACCAGCTTGCGCGTCTGCGACCAAGCCTCGTCAATGCAGTCGGTGCGGTCGAGCTTGAGACCGCAGAACAACAGGAACGGCGTCACCGCGAAGGCCACGTCGATCCATATCTTTTCCTCCTGCGGGGCGCCGGGCATGCAGTAGATGCCATTCCGATCACGCACGGCCTTGTGCAGCAACTCGTCGATGAAGGGCTCGAAGGTCTGCTCGTCCGCCTCCGGCAGCGCGCCTTGCCACCACAGGAAGGCCGCGCCGTTGCCGCCCACGCGGTAATTGGGGAAATTGCAGCGAAACGTCTCTTCGCCTCGCAGGAACGGACCGAAGTTCGCGCGCGCCTTCCGCAACACCGCGTCGTCGCCGTCGCGCCGCTTGAGCGCCAGACCGAGGCGGGCGAGCCCGTGCAGCGTCACGATGCCCGTATAGTGGCCGAGCGCATGGGTCTCCACGTGCTTGTCGAAGGCCCTGAGGGCGATCGCGACGGGCGTTTTTTCGGCGGGGATTGTAGTTTGGGTTGGGCTCATAAGTTCAATAATGTTGAATAAATATCCATTGTAATGAATACAATATTGCGGTCAAGGCTGATGTCCGCCCCCATGGCATGATTGCCACCCCTCCCGCCTCCATGCCCGCTCCGATGAAAGCCCCCCCTCCCTCCAAACCTTCCGGCACGCAGATCCAATCGCTGCAACGCGGCATGCGCATTCTTGAGCTGGTCGGCCAGGCGGAAGACGGCGCGGCCCTGGGCGAGCTCGCGCGTCGCATGGAGCTCGGCAAGACAACCGTCCACAACCTCGCGCGCACGCTGGTCATCGCCGGTTACCTCGTGCAGCGGCGTGAACCCATGCGCTATGTGCTCGGCCCCGCTCTCTTCGATCTCGCCGGACGACAGCGCCTCCACGCCCTGCACGAGCGCGCCTCACCGATGCTTCTGGAGCTGAGTGCGGAGTTCCCCGGCTCAGCCGCGCTCTTCGCCGAGCCGGCCGGCACCGAGGTGCGCGTGGCCCTGCGCGTGAGCCACGAGCATCCGGGTGTCATCGAGCGACCCCTGGACCGCTTCAGCCCGCCGTATTCCAACGCCACCTCGCTGCTGTTCCTCGCTTTCAAAGGCGAAGAGGAGCGTCGCGCCTTTGAGGCGCACCATCCTTTCTGGGAAACGGCCACGCATCTCTGGTCGAGCGAGCGCGAATTGGAGAACTACCTAAAGCAGGTGCGAGTCCAACACCATGCCACGCTCGACCAGGCGCAGGGCAAGGCCTTCCCCATTGCCGTGCCTCTCTTCTCGGAGCGTGGCGAACTACTTGCCGCCCTCGGCCTCGCCTACCGCTCGACCGAAAAAATCACCGCCGCCACCAAGCGCCGCCTAGTCGAGCGCGTCCGCGCCGCCGCCGCGCGGATCAATGGCTGACCCATCCTCAACGCTGCGGCTGCATCACCGCCTGCGTATGCCGGCGATAGGCGGAGGGCGACATGCCCGCCAGCTGATGAAACGTGCGGCTGAAAAACGACAGCGACCGGAAACCACAGCGCCCCGCGATCTCCGTCAGGCTCAACGACGGATCCAGAAGATATGTTTGCGCCTTGTTCACCCGTGATTCCCGCACGTAGTCGAATACACTCCGGCCCGTCTCCCGCTTGAATATCCGTGCCAGATGCTCTTCGCCTTTGCCGACATGCCACGCGATTTCGCCCAGCGTCATATCCTTCCCGAGGTGTTTCAGCACATATTCCTTTGCCGCCACCACGATGTGCGCCGCCGGTCCTGCCTCAGGGCCGCCGCGCTCGCTGCGGGAGGCGCCTGTTTTTCTCGAAACCGCCACAATCAAATCCGTGCAAAGCGACCGCACCCGATGTCGGTAGCCGGCGGCCTTCGCTTCCGCTTCCCGTCGCAGCGCCGTCAGCAGATCAGTGATCTCGTTGTCGATTCCCCCGGTGATCTGCTCGACCCGGTGGAAATGATGCAGCACGTAATCGCTCAGGTCATTCTCCGGTTTTCGCACGCGCCGCCGCGCATGCTTGGCTAGGTCATCTGCATCCAGGAAGAGACGCACGAGGTGCAACGAAACCGCCTTGCTCGGATGCTGGTTTATATAGGTATGATTGCGCACCAACGGAGCCACCAGAATGTCGCCCGCTTCCAGCGTCTGCCGTCCTTCCACGCCGTCGATCTGGTGCTCGATCCGCCCGTCGAGGATGAAGAGCAGCTTGAAGTGATGCTTCCCCAGCCGCACCGCGCCGGCGCACGGAATCACGAATGTCGCCTCGTCCACCATCACGAACGGCGCGCCCAAATTCTCTACAGGATGCCACGAATACCCCATGCGCGCATGTGAACAGGTTAAATCGCCCCACGTAAGTCAAAAAAATGAAAATCTCGTCAATTCCAGCTAAAGACGGGTCCGCCCAAATCTGGTTTAATGAGCCTCCACCCCTCCACGACCATGATGAAACTCGAAGACCTCGAAGCCGAACGCCACATCGACGCCAACGCGCCGCTCCCCCTGCCCGAGCAGGAAATCTGCGACCGTTACGAAAAGATTTTCACCGCAGCGGTGAACGACGCCCTTCGTGAGCGCAAGCTCCTCAAGCAGACGCTCCCCAACGGCATCATGCCGTTGCGCGACCACATGAAGGCCGCCGGCTTCGCCTTCACCATCAAGGGGGCGAAAAACCTTACCCTGAAAAACGAGATGGCTCAACGCGCCGAGATGCTCGACGCCATCACCGAGGACTCTTTTGTCGTCTGGGACACCTCCCTCGACAACGAATCCGCCCACTGGGGCGAATGCATGACCATGGCCGCCCAGCGCAAACGCTGCCGCGGTGCCGCCGTCGATGGCGGCGTGCGCGACACCGACCGTGTGCTCGAACTGGGCTTCCCCCTCTGGATTCGTTTTCGCAGCTCCAACGGCATGCTCGGCCGTTTCCGTATCAGCGCCTGGCAAACGCCCATTCTCATGGGCGACGTGATCGTGAATCCCGGCGACCTCATCTTCGCCGACGTTGACGGCGCCCTCTGCATCCCCCGCGCCCTCACGGTCCCGATTCTCATCCGTGCCGAGGAAATCGCCAGCGGCGAATCCGATCTCAAACGCTGGATCAACGAAGGCATGTCCGCCGTCGAGATCGTAAAACGCGGCGGCTATTTTTGATCGTCCGCAAACCCGGCCCGTCCCGCCTCCATCCCCTTTTCAAATGAACACATCCAATAAAGACCGCATCATCGTCATCACCGGAGCCGGCGGCGGCTTCGGTCGTGCCCTTCTCGAAAAACTCGCCCCGCAAGGCGCCCGTCTCGCCCTCGCCGACGTGGCCGCAGGCCCGCTCGCCGAACTGGCCGACCAAGCCCGCAAGCTTGGCGCCGCCGACGTGGTCACCGCCGCCGTTGATGTCACCAACGAAGCCGACGTCGCCGCTTTCTTCGCAACCGTGAAGCAAAAATTCGGCCGCGCCGACGTGCTCCTCAACCTCCCCGGCATGTCCATCGCCTCGCCCGTCGCCGACATGCCCGTGGACTCCTACGACAAGATCGTGGACGTCAACCTCAAGGGCCTCTTCCTCGCCGCCAAACACTTCATCCCGCTCACCGATCCCGCGCAAAACCCGCTCATCACCTTCATCAGTTCCCAAGCCGCCACGCGCCCCAATCCCAACGCCCCCGTCTATTGCGCCGCCAAAGCCGCCGTCTCCGTTTTCGGCCAGGGCCTCGCCCTCCAGGTGATGAAGCAGAACATCCGCGTCACCGCCATCAAGCCCGGTCCCGTCAACACCGTCGGCTTCTGGGGTGACCGCCCCGTCCCCCGCGAAAAATTCATGCAGGCCTCCGATGTCGCCGAGGTCATCAATTTCGTCCTCTCGCTTCCGCCGCATCTCGTCATGCACGAAGTCAGCTTCGAGTCCTTCGACTTCTTTAAAAAGTAACCCGCCCCTTGTTTCCCTCAACTTAATCTTCCCCCTTAAACCGCGCGGCTTCGCCGCGCTCCCGCCATGCCTCTCTTCCTTTCCGAGTCCGAACGCACCGCGCTTGCCGCCGCAAGCTCAAAGGATCCCGTGCGCCCCTTCTATTGGGCGCTCATCAACCGCGTCGAGCGCCGTGCCGCCTCGCCCGGACTCGGAGACCATGGCGTCACCGCCGACTGGTGGCACCACGCCGCCGAATACCTCACCGACGCCGCGATGGTTCACGCGACCCTCTACAAACCGTCCCTCGCGGTGGACGCCTGGCTGCGCGACGTCACGCTGTCCATCGCCCGCCGCCCCGTCGATGACTGGATCGGCCCGTCCTTCCGCGACCACGACTCCAAGCCCCCGAGCGGCCACCTCGAGACCGCCCACCTCACTTGGGGCGTCGCCGTCGTTCTCGACCTGGCCGCGGATCTCTTCACCGAATCCGAGCGTATCGAACTCTCAACTACACTCAGCGAAAAAGGCCTCGTCCTCTGCGCGAACTGGCTCGATTCCAACCACCACCTCGCCAACTGGCGCTGCGTGCTCAACGCCGGACTCGCCGTCGCCGCAGCCGTGCTCGACGACAAGCCCTCCATCGACCGCGCCGCCGCCGAATTCCACCGCTGCGCCGACATCTTTCAACCCGACGGCAGCTACGCCGAATCGATCCAATACGGCAACTACGCCGCCTACTGCATGATGATCGCCCGCGAAGCCCTCGTCCGCCGCGATCCCGCCCTCGACTCCATCCTTCCCCTCGCCCCTTACGCCAAAAAGCCCCGCTGGGACGCCGCCTCCTTCTTCTACCAAAAACCCCTCTCCGGCTGGGGCGCCTACCCGCGTCCCCGCAGCGCCAACTTCAACGACAGCGCCGCCCTCTACCGGCCCTCTGCCGACCTCCTCCTGCACATCGCCGTGCGGGCCCGCACCGCTCTCCCTGTCGAGGCCGGACTCGCCCGCTGGCTCTTCGACTCGCTCTACCTACCCTGCATCGAGCAAAGTCCGCATGACCTCGCCACTTTCGGTTTCGTCAACGATTTCGGCTTCCTCACGTTGCCGTTGCTCGTCCACGCGCCCGCCGCCCTTTCCCCCGAGTCGGCAGGCGTTCCGCTCGCCGCCGCCTTCAGCTGCGGCGACGTGCTCGCCCGCGACGCCTGGCCCGAACACGGCGGCCGCACCATTCTCGCCGTCCACGGTGCCGGCGAGGCGCTTCACGGCCCCGGACATCTTCACGGCGACCTCAACAGCTTCATCCTCGTCCACAACCGCGAACGTCTTCTCCTCGACCCCGGCCACAGTTGCTACCGCAACCTGATCCACGACCTCGAGTGCTCGTCGCTCAGCCACAACACGTGCACCTTTTCCGTCGAAGCCGACTCCGGCCTCAGGCTCCATGAGGACCTTCTCAAGGGCAAGATCCTGCAACAATCGCGCGACGCCAAACGCTACTTTGATCGGCAGACCGGTGTCTCCGCGCCCCCCGTCCCTCGCGGAGGCAAGCGCCTGCTGCTCGCCCGCGATGGCGACGTGACCGCCATCGCCTCCGAGGTGGCCGCCCTTTACGGAGCGCCCCTCACCGAATTCACCCGCTTTTGGTTCCTTTGCGGACCGCACGTGTTGTTCGTAGTCGATCGCATCGTCGCCGACCGGCCCGTGAAGACGTCGTGGAGTTGGTTGCTCAACAACCGCGATGACCAACTCGACCTCAAACTCATCCGCCCCGACCGCCTGGTCGCCCGTCGCGGCCACGCCGGCATGAAGCTTTTCCATCTCGGCGGTGGCACGCTGGAGGAACCGCTCCACGCCTATGTGCACGACGCCTATCACCCGCGCACCAATCAGCTCGGCGAGGGTCAACCCGGCAGTGGATCCTTGGTGCGCTGGACCGAGAAAACCGCCGCGACGGCCCGCACCGTCGTCCATGCCATCGCCGTCGACAATCCCGGCGCCACCGCCGGCTGGCACCTCAAGACCGGCGAAAACTTCGCCGCCCTCGAAAGCCCCGGTGCCGACGCGCTCTGGAAACTGGAAACCGCCCCGGACGCCTCCCGCTTCGTCCTCACGGAATCCGTATCCGGAAAAACCTACACCATCGCACCGGACTGCGCTGGCGTCTGGAAACTCGGAGCTTAACCATCACACCGTGCGCTCTACCTCCTTCACCGTCGAACACGTCGCATGGCAAACCTCCGACCCCGTCGCGGTCGCCGCATGGTATGGTCGCCATCTCGGCTTCACCATCGCCCGCAAGCTCGACCAGGCCCCGCACACGCACTTCCTCGCCGATGCCGCGGGCCGCGTGGTCGTGGAGATCTACAACAATCCCAAAGCCCCCATCCTGGACTACCGCACGATGGATCCGCTCATGCTCCACCTCGCGTTCTCCGTCGCCGACCCCGAAGCGGCGCGCGACCAGTTGCTCTCCGCCGGAGCGACCGTGGCCGACAACCTGCAAACGCTCTCCAACGGCGACCGCCTGATCATGCTCCGCGACCCTTGGGGCTTCGCCATCCAACTCGTCGCCCGCGCCAAACCCCTGCTATGATCACGCTCCCCGACACCCACCCCTCGCCCGCCGTCGCCGCCGCGCTCGACGACCTCCGCCGCGACGTCGCCGTCGTGGTGCCTGCCAACTTGGACGTTGGACGTTGGACATTGAGCGTTGAGCGTTCCGCCAGCTTGGCGGCGGAGACCTTCATCCTCGAGATCACCGCCGACCAGCGCATCGCCATCACCGGCGGCGACGACCTGGGAGTTATCTACGGCCTCTACGAATTCTCCCACCGGTTTCTTGGCGTCGATCCGCTCTGGTTTTGGAAAGACATCGAGCCCGCGCCGCTTGCCGCCTTCGACCCCACTCCCCAACGCATCGAGTCCGGCGTGCCCGTGTTTCGTTACCGCGGCTGGTTCATCAACGACGAAGACCTCCTCGGACGCTGGCAAACGCCCGCCGGCGAACGCTTCCTCGATTGGCCCCCGCGCGCCACCACCCTCGCCAAGCCCTCCAATGACCTGGAGGACAACTACGAAAACCGCCTCCTTCAATACTACACGCCCGTCGTCGCCGCCGACACGATGGAGATGATCTTCGAGGCCGCTCTCCGGCTTCGCGCCAACCTCATCATCCCGGCCTCGTTCATCGACATCATGAACGAACCCGAGGCCGCCGTGATCCGCGCCGCCATTCGCCGCGGCCTCTTCGTCTCCCAGCACCACGTCGAGCCCATCGGCGTCGCCCACTTCGCCTACGAAACCTGGTGCGCAAAGAACGAGCGCGCCGGCTCCCCTTTCAGCTATCGCGAGGCCCCCGACGTGATGCGTGCCTGCTGGCGCGCCTACGCCGAGCGCTGGCACGAGGTGGCCGGCGAACGCCTCATCTGGCAAGTCGGTCTGCGTGGGCGCGGCGACCGCCCCCTTTGGAGTCACGATCCCGAGGCCCGGACCCGCGCCGGCGAATTCATCGCCTCCGCCCTCCAAGACCAGATGGAGATCATCCGCTCCATCGACCCGCGTCCCCGTCCGCCGGCCACCCTTACTCTCTGGCTCGAAGGCGCCCAACTCATCAAATCCGGTCAACTTCGCGCACCCGACGGCGTTACCTACGTCTTCGCCGATCACCATCTCACGCAAGAGATGCAGGACGATTTCGTGACGCTCCCCCGCGAACCCGGCCGCGACCACGGCTTCTATTACCACGTCGCCGTCTGGCCGCTCGGCCCCCACCTCGTCCAAGGCCCGCCGCCGGAAAAAATCGCCCGCACCGTGCAGGCCGTCGCCGCCAAGGGCGACACCGCCTACGCCATCCTCAACGTCTCCAATCTCCGCGAACACGTCATGGGCGCGTCCGCATGGAGCGAACAGGTCTGGCGTAACGATTTATCGGATACGCCCACGTTTCTTCGTGAGTGGGCTACGCCCGCCCTCGCGCCGTTCCACGCCGAGTTACTCTCGTGCCTGCCCGAGCTCCAACCCGGCTGGCGCTTCTACGACGGCGGCGCGCGCACCTTCGTCGAACGCCTGATCTGCCTGCACGCCGCCCGCAAACCGCTCGACGGCGTGCTAAAGGAGGTCGCCGAGCGAGAGCCCGCGCCGCAGATCAGCGCCGCCGCCGACCGCCTCGCCGCCCTGCTCAAAACACTTCGCGCCGCCGAGCCCTCCGTCGAACCGCGCCTACTCCCGTTCTTCCGCGCCAATCTCCTCACGCAGACCACCATCCTCCACGGCCTTTACCGCACGGTCGTCGCCCTGCTCCCCGACAAGCCCGACCTGCCCGCCGCCCTTGCCGCACTCGACTCCATCCTCGCCGCCTACCCGCTCGCCGAGCAGGGCCGCTGGGCCGGTTGGTATCGCGGCGACACCAAGATGGGCATCGCCACCCGCCGCGCCCGCGTCGCCCGGCTGCGCTGATCCCTTCAACCTAAACCGCCCCCGCCAACTTCCCTCCATGAAAGCATCCCACTACCAAGGTAACCACACTTTCGGCGTCACCGACGCCTCGCCTGTCGCTCCGGGCCCCGGCGAGGTCCGCCTCAATGTCGCCTATGTCGGCATCTGCGGCACCGACGTCCACATCTTCCACGGCGCGATGGACGCCCGCGTAAAACCGCCGCAGATCATCGGTCACGAGATGTCCGGCACCGTCGCCGAAGTTGGCCCGGGCGTCAGCGGCCTCGCCGTTGGAGATCCCGTCGTCGTTCGCCCGCTCGACAACCGCGCCGAGACCCCCGCCGACCGCGGTCACAGCCACATCTGTCGCAATCTGAAATTCATCGGCATCGATTCTCCCGGAGCCTACCAAAACTCATGGACCGTGCCCGCCTTCGTCGTGCACAAGGCTCCCGCCGGCATCGACCTCAAGCTAGCCGCCCTCACCGAGCCGCTCGCCGTCGCCTGCCACGATGTCCGCCTCGGCCAGGTTAAGCCCGGCGAACTCGCCGTGGTCATCGGCGGCGGTCCCATCGGCATGCTCGTCGCCCTCGTCGCGCGCGCAGCCGGTGCCCGCGTCATTCTCTCCGAGGTCAACGAGAGCCGTTTGACGTTCGCCCGCAGTTTGGGTTTTGAGGCCGTGAGCCCGATCACCACCGACCTCCCTGCACTCTGCCGCGAACGCAGCGCCGACAGCGGCGCCGACATCGTCTTCGAAGTCTCCGGTGCCAAAGCCGCCGCCGCCACCATGACCGACCTGCTCGCCATTCGCGGCCGCATCGTCGTCGTGGCCATTTACCCGAAGCCCGTGGAACTTAACCTGTTTCAGTTCTTCTGGAAGGAGCTCAAGCTCATCGGCGCCCGCGTCTATGAGCCCGAAGACTACGAAAAAGCCCTCCGTCTCATCGGCGAGAAATCTCTTCCGCTCGATCGCATGATCACCCGCGTCGAACCCCTCGATCGCATCCAGGCCGCCTTCGAATCCCTTGAAGCCACCCCCGATGCCATGAAGGTGCTCATCGACTGCCGCGCCCAACCCTCCTCGTAGCCGCGGCGGTAACGCCGCCGGCCTCCCCGGCACCTTCTTCTTTGCGACCTTTGCGCCTTCGCGCCCTTGCGTTAAAACTCCGACCTCCGTCCCTCCATCCATCTCTCCCTATGAAACTTTTTTTCGCCTGCCGCATCGAAGACCCCGCCGCCCGCGCCCGCATCGCCGCGCTCGGCGAACTCGTCGAAGCCCCCGAGGCCGACACCCCGGATAAAATCCGCGACGCCGCCCAAGGCGCCGAGATCCTCATCGTTCCCTTCACCGCGCAGATGCTGCTCACCGCCGACGTGCTCGACGCACTCGCCTCGCTCCGTCTCGTCGGCACGACCTACGGCGGCCTGCGCCAAAACGTGGACGACACCCGCGCCCTCGCGCGCGGCCTCACCGTGATCCACACCGGCCCCACCCGCGTGCGCCCCATGGCCGAATACACCCTCGCACTCGCCCTGACCTCGCTCACCCGCGTCGCCGGTTATCACCACGCCATGCGCTCCGACGAAACCTGGCCACGCATGAAATTCGGACGCACCCGCATCCTCCATCAACGCAAAGTCGGCGTCATCGGCCACGGCCTCATCGGCCGCGGCATCGCCGAACTCTTCCGCACGTTCACCGACCACGTCGTCGTCCACTCCGAGCACTCCACCACCGAAACCCTCGCCGCCCGCGGCTTCATCAAGTCCACCTCGCTCCTCGCTGTTTTCCGCGAGTGCGAAGTCATCATCCTCGCCGGCGGCCACAACCCCAAGACCCACCAACTCGTCCGCCGCGAGCACTTCGAAGCCATGCAAGACGAGGCGCTCTTCATCAACATCGCCCGCGGCAAGATGGTCTGCCAGGCCGACATGATCGCCGTCGCCGCCGCGCGCCCCATCCACCTGGCCCTCGACGTCTTCGAGGAAGAGCCCCTTGAGGCCGACAGCCCGCTGCGCACCAACGACCGTGTCCTGCTCGTCCCCCACCGCGCCAACGCCCCGATCGAGTTCGAATTGCGCTGGCAATTCCTCGCCGACGAGCTCGAACGCTTCTCCCGCGGCGAACGGCCCCGCACCGCCCTCGACCCCGTGCGCGCCGCCGCCATGAGCGAGTCGTAAACGCACCCACATCGCCAAATCCCATGAACCTTCCTCGCGTCATCCCGATCCCCGACCGCTGGTGCCTACATAGCTACTACAGCCTGTGCCCCTACGCGCCCGACGGCTCCGACCGCCTCCTGATCGCCGGCGCCGATCTCGCGACCAACACCGGTGAAATCATCGTCCTCGGCCCCGACCGCACCATCGAGCAACGCTGGGCCGCCGGCCCCGTCACCGAGGCCTTCTGGCACACCAGCTACTGGCAGACTTGGTCCCCCGACGCCCGCGCAGTCTATTTCCAAGGCGGCTCGCTCGACCGCCCGCTCATCCGCCGCCGCGACCTCGCCACCGGCAAGGAAGTTCACATTGCCGGCGACATGGAGGGTTCCCCGCCCTTCGGCGAACCGATCCTCTCCGGTCTCCTCGGCATGCTCTACGCCGCCGGTTACGGCGACGGCCGCTACAAGCCCGAACGCGCCCCCGTCCCCTTCCAATCCCGAGACCGTCACGGCCTCTTCCAATACTCACTGGACCCCGCCGCCTCGTGCCTGCGTTTCAGCGTCACCGACATCCTCGCACGCCACCCGCAACGCGACCGCCTCCTCGCCACCGACCGCGAACTCGCCGCGCGCCTTGGCACTGGCGAGGGACTCACGCTCATGACCTATTGCGTGCGCTGGAACCGCGCCGGCACCCGTTGCCTCTTCTTTTTCGGCAACCACTGCGTCGTGAAGGAACGCGGCGAACCCAGGGTCACCTCCGTCTTCACCTTCGACCGCGAGCTCAAGGAAATCCACCTCGCCGTCGACCTCTCCTTTGATCGCCTCGGCGCCCATTGGTCATGGCAGGCCGACAACGAACACCTCATCGGCTACGGTCCTGATCCCGACCTACCTGGCCGCCACTGCCTCGCCGAGGTTCGCTACGACGGTGCCGGCTACCGCAAGCTAAGCGACCACGCCAGCTTTGGCCACCCCTCGACCAGCCCGCTCGACCCCGAACTCATCGTGACCGATGAAGGAACTCCGACTGGCGGGGCCGTGCTCTTTCTCTCCCGCCGCACCGGCCAGACCGTCGCACGCCACGAACTGCCAAAGTTCCTCGGCGACCACGAGCCCCCCGGGCGCAATCCCCTCCGCGTCTGCCACCACCCCGTCTTCAATCACCGCGGCGACCGCGTCCTCTGCAACACCCTCCCCGGTCCGCACGCTGTGCTCGCCGAAATCGTCCCGCCAAAACTACACGCATGAGCTTCTGGACCTGGTTCGACGGCGGCGAAAGCATGCCGCAAGCCCGCACGTGGCGTCAGCGCCTCGCGCTCCGCTTCGGGCGCCATCTCGCAACCCGCCACGGCAACGTCGTCATCGACCCCACCGCCCGCGTCAGCCCCGATGCCCGCATCCACCCGCGCAACGGCTCCATCCTCATCGGCGCCCGTTGCACGATCGCCCCCGGTGTGACGCTTCAGGGCAACGTCGATCTCGGCGACGACTCCTCCGTTCAAACTGGGTCCATCCTTATCGGCTACGGCGACCGCGCCACGCGCGATGGCGTGATCACGATCGGGAGTCATGTCCGCATCGCACCCTTTGTTCAATTGATCGCCGGCGACCACAACTTTTCCGACATCACCCGCCCCATCGCCAAACAGGGTCTCACGCCCGCCCCCATCGTCATCGAAAACGACGTGTGGGTCGCCGGCCGTGTCATTATCACCGCAGGTGTCCGCATCGGCCACGGCTCCATCCTCGCCGCCGGCGCCGTCGTCACCAAGGACGTCGCGCCTTTCTCGATCATGGGCGGCGTCCCCGCACGCCTCATCCGCAGCCGCCGGCCCGCCTGACCTCCGATTTCCCTTCCTTCCATGAACCTCCCCGACCTCTTCTCCCTCTCCGGAAAAACCGCCCTCGTCACGGGCTGCAAACGCGGCATCGGATTCGGCATGGCCGTCGCCCTCGCCGAGGCCGGAGCCGACATCATCGGCGTCAGCGCCTCGCTCGAATCCACCGGCAGCGACATCGAACGCGCCGTCACCGCGCTCGGCCGCCGATTCCGCGGCTATGCGTGCGACTTCTCCGACCGCGCTGCACTCAACGCGTTTATCAAAAACCTCCGCGCCGACGCCCCCGTGATCGATATCCTCGTCAACAATGCAGGCACCATCCTCCGCCAGCCCGCCGCCGAGCACTCCGACGAATTTTGGGACAAGGTCCTCGAAACCAATCTGAGCGCCCAATTCGTCCTCAGCCGCGAACTCGGACGCGACATGCTCGCGCGGGGCCACGGCAAGATCATCTTCACCGCGTCGCTCCTGACCTTCCAAGGCGGCATCAATGTTCCCGGCTATGCCGCGAGCAAGGGGGGAGTCGGCCAGCTCACCAAGGCGCTCGCCAACGAGTGGGCCGGTCGCGGTGTCAACGTCAACGCGATCGCCCCCGGCTACATCTCCACCGACAACACCGAGGCGCTCCGTAACGACCCCGCACGCGCCACGTCGATTCTCGCCCGCATCCCCGCCGGCCGGTGGGGCACGCCCGACGACTTCAAGGGGCCCGTCGTTTTCCTCGCCTCCCGCGCCTCGGACTACGTTCACGGCGAAATTCTCACCGTGGACGGCGGCTGGATGGGACGTTGACCCGCGTCCCCACCGGGCAAACCTCGGCTCATGAACCTGCTCATTATCGGAGGCAGCGGTTTTCTCAGCGGCACCCTCACGCGCATCGCGCTCGACGCGGGCCATCGAGTGACGGTGATCACCCGCGGCCTGCGCGCCGCCCCGTCCGGCGCGACCGCCCTCGTCGCGGATCGCGACGACGAAGCTGCGTTCTCCGCCGCTGTCTCCGCTTTCTCCGGCGACTGGGACCTCGTGGTCGATTGCATCGCGTTCAAAGCCGAACATGCCGCGCAAACCATCCGGCATTTCCGTCACCGCGCCGGACGCGTCGTGTTTATCTCGACTGACTTCGTCATCGCGTCCGCCGGTCGCACCTTTCCGCAGGATGCCGACACCGCGACCTGCCGCACCGACGACAGCTACGGCGGCCGCAAACGCCGCTGTGAAGTCGCCTTTGAGTCCCTCCTCTCCGAATGGTCCGGCTGGACGATTCTCCGCCCCGCTCACATCTACGGCCCCGGCTCTCTCCTCGGCTGTCTGCCCGGCCACGGGCGCCAGCCTGACCTTGTCCGGCACATTCTCGACAACCGCCCTCTGCATCTCGTCGGCGCCGGCCATTTTCTTCAACAACCCGTCTTCGCGCCCGACCTCGCCCGGGTAATCCTCGCGACGCCCGAAGCGCCCGCCTCATCCGGCGAAACCTACATGGTCCCCGGCCCCGAGATCATCGAGTCGCGCCGTTACTACGAAGTCATCGGCGCACTCCTCGACCGTCCGGTTCGCATCGAGGAAATTCCCGTCGACACCTATCGCGACACGCACCCCGACAAAGACCCGTTTCTCTGCCACCGCATTTACGACAGCGCCAAGCTCGTCCGCCATGGCCTGCCCGCCCCGGCCACTCCGTTTATTGAAGGCATGCGCGCGCACCTGCACTCCCTGTCGGCCCTCCCCTCCTCATGAGCGTCCTTCCCCTGTCCGTTCTCGTCTCCGCCCTTTGCGACCGCCTCGGCGAGCCCCGCATTCTGACCGCGCTCGAGGACATCCTCCCCTACGGTTTCGACGGCACCGCCACGCTCAAACAATCGCCCTCCTGCGTCGTCTTCCCGCGCGACGCCGCCGACGTTTCCTTTATCCTCAAACTCGCCCGCGAACACCGCGCCCCCGTTGTCACCCGCGGCAGCGGCACCGGACTCTCCGGCGGCAGCGTTCCCCTTCCCAGCTCAATCGTCCTGTGTCTCGTTAAGATGGACCGTATCCTAGAAGTCGATACCGCCAACCTCACCCTCCGCGCCGAGGCCGGCGCCATCACCCAAAAAATCTACGAAGCCGCCGATGCCGCCGGCCTCTTTTATCCGCCCGACCCGGGCTCGATGAAAATCAGCACCATCGGCGGCAACGTCGCCGAAAATTCAGGCGGCCTGCGCGGCCTCAAATACGGCGTCACCCGCGACTACGTGATGGGCCTGGAGGTCGTCCTCGCCGACGGCTCCGTCTGCTGGCTGGGCTCCAAATGCGTGAAGGACGTCGCCGGCTACAATCTCCGCGATCTCTTCATCGGCAGCGAGGGCACCCTCGGCGTCGTCACCCAGGTCCTCCTCAAGCTCCTCCCCAAGCCCGCCGCGCGCCAGACTCTCCTCGCCACCTACGCCGCGATGGACGCCGCCGCCGAGACCGTCTCGGCCATCATCGCCACCAAGATCATCCCCTGCACCCTGGAGTTCCTCGATCAGAAGACGCTCCGCTGCGTCGAGGACTTCGCCAAGGCCGGCCTCCCCCGCGATGCCGCCGCGATCCTCCTCATCGAAACCGACGGACACCCCGCCGCCGTCGCCGACGAAGCGTCAAAGATCGAGGAACTCTGCCGCCTTCACGGCGCATCTTCCATCCGCCGCGCCGCGACCGCCGCCGAAGCCACCCAACTCGCCACCGCGCGCCGCAGCGCGTTCTCCGCCCTCGCCCGGCTGCGCCCGACCACGATCCTGGAAGACGTCACCGTCCCCCGCAGCGAACTCGCCGGCATGATCCGCGCCGTCGAGGCAATCGCCAAAAAACACGACCTCGCCATCGCCACCTTCGGCCACTTCGGCGACGGCAACCTCCATCCCACGATCCTGACCGACGAACGCGACGCCGCCGAGATGCACCGGGTCGAACTCGCCTTTGCCGACATCGTCGAGGAGACGCTCAAGCGCGGCGGCACCATCACCGGCGAACATGGCGTCGGCCTCGCCAAAAAACCATTCCTCAAACGCCAGCTCGGCGACAACTCCTACGAGCTCCTCCGCCTCGTGAAGCGCGGCCTCGACCCCGAGTCCCTCCTCAACCCCGGCAAAATTTTCGACTGAGCCGCACCGCCCCTCCGTCATCCGTGCCCATCCGTGTTTCGAGCGTAAGCGACAGTCTGCCAATCCGTGACTAAAAACACCGATCCAAATCTTCTCAAGGGCCTCGACTACTCCGTCCTCCAGCAATGCATGCACTGCGGCATGTGCCTGCCCACGTGCCCGACCTACGAGGAGACGAAACTCGAACGCCACAGTCCGCGCGGACGCATCGCCCTCATGCGAGCCATTGCCGACGATGAACTCGAAGTGACCAAAGCCTTCGGCGAGGAAATGTATTACTGCCTCGGCTGCCTGGCATGTACCACCGCCTGCCCCGCCGGAGTGGACTACCCAAACCTCTTCGAAACCGCCCGCGCCGAAATCGAACGCCAGGGCGTGCTTGATCATCCCAAACGCGATTTCATCCGCTGGTCCGTCGTGAAAGTCCTCTTCACCCGCCCGCGTCTGCTCCGCTTCGTCGGCCGCCTGCTCCACCTCTGGCAGGCCAGCGGGGCGCAAAACGCTTTCCGCAAATCCCGCCTCACCGCGTTGCTTCCCGCCAATCTCCGCCGACTGGAGCCGCAAGCTCCCGCGATCTGCCAAAAGTTTTCCCACCAGCTCATCCGTCCCGTCGAGAAACCCGCCGCACCCCGCCGACGCGTCGCCGTCCTCACTGGCTGCGTGCAGGATCTTGCGTTTCCCGATGTCAACCGCGCCACCGTGGACGTGCTCCTCGCCAACGACTGCGAAGTCCACACCCCTCCCGTGCAGCCTTGCTGCGGCTCGCTCCACGCGCACAACGGCGACCTCACCTCCGCCCGCGATCTCGCCCATCGCCAACTCGACCTGATCACCCCCTTCGACTTCGACGCGATCATCAGCAACGCAGGCGGCTGCGGCTCGCACCTGCGCGGCTACGGACACCTGCTCCACGACGACCCCGACTACGCCCCGCGCGCCGCCGAATGGTCGCGCAAGCTCCGCGACATCCACGAATACCTCGTCGAAATCAATTTTCGCAAACCCATCTCCTTCGCCCCCGCGTCCACGGTCACTTATCACGAAAGCTGCCATCTCTGCCACGGTCAGAAGGTCAGCGCCCAACCTCGCGCCATCCTCCGCGCCCTTCCCGGCGTCGAGCTGCGCGAGTGCGCCGAAGCCCAATGGTGTTGCGGCAGCGCCGGCATCTACAACATCACTCAGCCGGAGACCGCCGGCTGGCTCCAGAACCGCAAGCTCGGCCACCTCCGCGCCACTGGCGCCGAAGTCGTCGCCACCGCCAACCCCGGCTGCCACCTTCAGATCGCCAACGGCTTCAAGCAAGCCGGCGAGACCACTGCGGTCATTCATCCGGTGGTGCTCCTCGCTAGGGCCTATCACGCCGAACCACACCGCGCCTCAATCATATGAATCCGAAATAAACCCAATGAGCGAACCGACCTCCAGCTCGGTTACTCCCAAAAGCAGTCAATCATCTACCCCCGTTCTTCCTCCATGCAGCGTGCCGTATCGCTGGATACTCCATGTCGGTCGCTGCGTGAATGTTTATTTCGACAGGGCACAACCCAAAGCGGTTTGGAAAAAACACCGTCATCACACGGTGCAAATTCTCGTCTTTGGAGTCGGCGCTGAGTGCACGATCGCTTGGGAATAAAATGGAGAATGGCGCCAGATGGAGGCCAATGGACCACATCTTTGGGTCATCGGGGCGGCCGGCAATCCTGGATACGGTCGAGTATCCCAACCTGATGTATTACTCCGGCGTCCTGACCGGAGTGGCCGAATCGCCATGAGAGCCGGCCCGATGTCGCCTTCTATAAAAGACATGTATAATCACCTTGTTAACTTATGGTTGTAGATTGCAGGGACGAAAAAGCAGACAGCCCCCCCCCATATCGCCGCTTCGCCCGCCTTCTAGGGCGCGACGGCACCCCCTTGACATGAATTATAATACCCTCATCCGGGGAGTTCTTCTCCCCTTGCTAGCCTTGGCCGTCGGAACACAATCGCTCTCAGCACAATATCTTTTCCAAGAAACCTTCGACAACCAGACCGGCGGGAATGCTTCAGAACTTACTGTCGGATGGCATTCCTATCAGGGAGGCGCGGCAACGGATATTTCCTCCGAAATCTCCCTCTCCTTTCTTTCCAATCTTTCCGGAAACCCGAGCGCCGCGCAGGGCTCAGCGTTTGGCCGTCGGCCGGGCGGTCTGGAGGCGCTCGGGTTTGCGCAGCAGCGAAGCGATGACGTGGCGGTAGTCGATACGCGGCCCCTGATATCCCGACGCGGCGCTGGCGGAACTCTACCGCAAACGCTGGCAGGTCGAGGGCAACTTCCGCGACCTGAAGACCACCCTTGACCTGGACGTGCTGCGCACCCAGTCGCCCGCCCTCATCGACCGCGAAATCCTCATCCAGAGTATCGCCTATAATCTGGTGCGCGCTCTGATGGTGGAAGCCGCTCGCACCCACTCGGTCCCTGTCGCCCGTCTCTCCTTCAAAGGCTCCGTGACCACCTTGCGCCAGTGGTCCGGCCTGTTTGCCGCCAACCGTCGCTCGCCGGCCAAACTCAAGAGCAGGGACATAATCCCGCCTCCCCTTTAGGGGAGGCGGGATTATGTCCCTGTCTGTTTGTGAGTGATGTAGGGTAAGCGCATGCGAACACCATCGCCCGTCTCATCGCACCCACTCCCGCTGCATTATCTCCAATTTCTTCGCCTTCTCCGCTTTGATTTCCCGACTTTCTTCCTCCAGCCACCTGACCTGCTGGCGTAGCATGAAGTAATATCTAGGCACGTAGAGTCGTGCACCGATGATGAAAAATAGCAGGGTCACTGAAAACTCCAGCTCTCTCGGGCAGTCCTTGCGCAGCTTATCCAGCCGTTCAAGTAGTCCCCTCTTGTGCAATTCAGCCTCGGTCCGCTGCACTTGGGGAGCAGATGTCGGCAAGGAACTGGTTTCCGCCAAGGCCTTCACATCCTCAATTTGATACTCAGGCTCCTTCCTATTTGGGGCCTGCACGTCTGCCTCGCCCTTGGCAACGGCAGCCAGTGTTTTCGTCAGGTTCGTGTAGCTATACCCCTTGCCTATTTGACTACCTTTATATGACACGCCCTCAAATGTAAAAGAAAGGCCCTTGACGCCATTTGCTCGCTCTATTACATACGCACATAGCCCTTGCGATTCACAGGCCCGTATAAACGAAAGGAAGGCCCCTTCTGAGCGCTTTATCGATTCCTCAATAATTGATACTATAACTTCTTTACGAATAGGTAGACTCGTTCGGCTCTTTTGTTCGTATTCGTTTTTATTAAAAGTCGGCTTACGAACTGACGGCGCGTCATAGTTTAGAGTTGGCGTGACAGTTAGGCCAAACTCCCTCTCCAGTGCTTCTGTAGCCTTGATGCCCTTGCGAACAGTGAAGCGAGCCAGCCATATATTCGCGTCCGTGCCGACCCTCGATAAAAGAGTGTGTGAGTGCTGCATATCGGTCCCATGCGTGGCGACGATATATTTACACGTGACCGGCACTTCCATAAGTGCAAAGAATCGCTTCCACGCCTTTGAAATCAGCTCCGGCGTCAGGCGGGCAACATCAGCCTGCGGAAAAGCCAATACCCAATGAAGATAAGCCGAGGGGCAGTCAGCGCGTAGTGCGGCAACGCGGCCAAGTTCGGCCAAATGGTCGCCGGATAGGATATTTGACGTGATGACCTGGTGGTCGGCCGACTCGCGGCGAATATAATTGTAAATGCGATTGAGGTCTTTGGATGGAATGCGAACTTCTTTGAATTTCATATTTTTAGTATATGAAAATTGGCGCATCGGACCAAATGCAGTCCCGCACCAGAAAAACATTCACATCACCCAATTCGATTGCAACAGCTCACTTATCCACTAATCACCTCGACCAATGATTACCACCATCGCCGACCTACTCATGAAAATTATGGAGAAGGAGAAAGAGGTCTTGGCAAGACAGCCAGACCTCAACCATATGCCGATGCTAGGAGACATGTATGAGGGACTTGCCAGGGATGTTATCGATAAGGCTGTCTTTGGTGGACTCAACCTCAAGGTCGTGGAAGGAAAAATACGTTTAAATAATGGAAAACTTAGCGGTCAAATAGACTGCATCGTGGCCGAGGGCGATGGTGAGAAACTCCCCTACACCAACCATTATATCTATAATATTGAAAATGTGATTGCCATTGTGGAGGTCAAAAAAACCCTTTATGGAGCTGGACTGAAAGACTCCTTCATCCACCTCAGGGACGTGCATAACGCATCGAGCGCATTTGACCAGCGTGTGGGACAGTTAATAGTGGATGCATGGAAATCCATCGTCCGAAAGCCCTACCCGAGCAAAGACGCGCAACTATCGGAGTGCGAAAGCATGATTAAGGATATTCTGATATTTCAAGCACACCAGCCAATCAGAATTGTTCTCGGTTATGACGGATATACTTCCGAATTTGAACTCCGGGAGGGTTTCTATAATTTTATAGAGAAACAAGCCGCAACCCCAGAAAAACCGATCCAAGGCTTTGGCATGGCATCCTTCCCGAACCAAATTATCTGCGGGAAATCATCCTTGGTTAGGCTCGATGGCATGCCATACAACGCCACTATATCAGAAAAAGGATTCTGGCCATGCATGGCATCCACGTCCGTCAATCCATTCACAATTTTACTCGAACTATTATGGACCCGGCTATCCTACTTATATGACCTATCGTCTGCAATTTTCGGCGAAGACTTAGAATCCGAAGTTTTCAATAAATTTATAGATGCCAAATGGAACGACGAGCATAAGGGATGGGAGTATAGAGCTGAAAGCTTAAGCAAAGACGACCTTTCGGGCGCTCCATCGTCATACAAATGGGAACCCGAATATTTGACCAATTGGGAGTTTGTCGTAATGAACCAATTATGCTCAGGAAAAGAGGCCCGCACCGATGACATATCACTAATAAAATTTTTGAAAAAACACGAAAAAACCACCGACGACTTGGTGAAATCACTTGCCGCTAAGAATTTAGCAGGATTGGTCGGAAACAGTATTGAACTCCTCACGCAGAACAGCGTTTGTGCAATCATTCCCGGTGGATTGTTTGTGGCAGCAGAAAATAATACCGGTAGGTTCTCCCGCTGGATTACAAAGCGAATGGCAGAAAGCAGGGCATCGAAGGCCGAATAATATTCTCCTACCTCCGCTCTTCCATGATCTTCATAAGCACGCCCGTCTTCGCCTCCAGGTCAGCCAATGCCTTCGCGAGCTGCGTCATGTCAATTCGGTCGTCGGCGATGAGCGCGGAGATCAGCTTTTGCTGATCGGTGAGCGCCTTTTTCGTCCTCGCTGTCAGGGTGGCCAATTCCGGGTGAACGCACCGGAGGTAATAGCGGAAAAGCTTCGCTGCGTGTATCTTTTCACGCTTTGAGATAGCTCGGATAGCATCCGCTTCGGTCTTGGTCATAAAAAATTGAAAGCGTTCTGTGGCGGCGGTGCCTTGTCGGATGACGAGCGTCGAGACTTGCTTTCGGACAGATTCAAACTGGGCAGGCGTAAGTTTTTCGAGCGCGGGGATTAGTGATTTCACATCGGGTGAGGACGGGGTTTGCGGAGTGGATTCGGGGGTATTCATAGAGGATAGTAAAACAGCGACAGAGGCGAAGCCGACAGAGCGACTAGCAAGGCGACCGCGGGACGCGGTCACACCTTGCTATACCCCCTTCTGTTACTCACTGGTTTTGCTACTATTATAGTCACGCAAGAGCATTTATGTAAGGGTTTTTTATTAAATAATTCCCTGAGTATCTATCCCCACTAGCCACGCAGTCACACTAATCAGCTGGGTTTTCTCCGCATTACCAATCGACCCTCGGTTACCCTGCTACTCACGGACTTCACCTCATCATTTTCGTCGCAGCATTTTTCGGCACTGAGTAGCAACCCCATCTACCAACGCAGTCACACTAATCAGCAGGTTTTTCGCCGCCTCCCCAATCGATACTCGGCGCTAGTGCTACTCACGGAGTCACATTTGCGAGCACATGATGAATTTGATATACTATATTCATCATGCAAAATATCCAAAGAAAACTAGACAGGCTTTTACAGCGCGAATCCATCGACTTCATTAATCACGAGAATGCGGGACGACGCGTGAAGGCATGGGAAGACTTCTTCTCACAAGTCGGTCCGACCTTGCCACCATTCATTGCTGTCAAAGACACCGACCACCAAATTATCGACGACATCGTCATGAAAGCCGTGAGGGACTTACTCGGTCTGGCCATGAGTCTGCCCCAGCCACTGCTGATGCACCCCGATAAAGCGACGGCCGACGCCATACATGCATGCCTTCTGACGCCCAGGCTCACGGCTGCGATTCTGTGCCGTATCCGTAAACTTGGCGGGACAGGTGTAGCCGGCGCGTGCCCTTATCCGGTAATCAAAAATCGCTCTGACATCGCCGAGCCATACTTCCTGCTCCTTCTCGATGTGGCAGCGGAAATAGAACCGGCCACACCACACCCCGATTCCACCTTGGTCAAGGTAGCCAGGGCCTACCGCAACGCTCCGGCCATGATACCAAGAATCATGCAGAAGCGGACCAATGGACAGCGCACCGGATACGAAAACATGAAAGAGCAGATGCCAGCTATGGAGCGCTGAACACTGGGGTCGGCTACAGCTTGGTTTCGTCGTCGAAAGGGTTGAACGGCTTGTGTTTTTTGAGCGCTTCCATGTCACGGCGGCGCTTCTCCTCGACGGATTCCTTCGGCGTGATGTATCGGTTCTTGAACCAAATGAAGAGGATAACCGCAGGTGAAAACGCGAACGCGTAGAGGCTGTATGGAGCGGTCTTGCCGACCACCCAAAATACGCCGATGCCCGCGAGGTAGATTAGTCCAAGCGGGATGAGAACGGCGACGTAAATAGGGTAACCGGCGTAGTAGAGAATGTCGAAAACGGTCTTCAACACGGGGTCATCCACAAACCGCTGCAGCACCCAGCTGATTCCAAAGAGCGGCGCCCAGATGAACGTGTAATACAGAAGATAGCCTCCGGCAGCTAGGAGCTTATCTTTCATTGAAGTGCTCGGGTAATAAATGGCTGTGGCTTGCATGGCATTAAAGGCAGCGGGACTCTAAAATTAAACGCGCTTACGGCGGCGCATGTAGGTGAGCGAGAGGGAGAGTAGGCCGGCAAGTGCGGCAAACGATGCAGGCTCGGGGACGGCGGTGACGCTCAACACGCCTGTGTTTTGATCGAACGTAAGTGCGACACCTTCCCCGTTGTCATACGTCCAGAGATTGCCCCCCGAGGAGGTGAAGGCACTGACCACAGCTAGGCTTTCGATACTGACTCCGGTGAAGGAGGTGGCCGCACCGTCGAACAGATCCCATTCTGCGCCGCTGCCTAAGCTCGCGAGGGCCGCGCTGCCGAAATCAATCATCAGGGCATTATCAGAGAAAGTCTGGGATGCGTTGAAGACGATCTGGGCAGAATCCAAGACAGTGAGACCGACAGTGAACTCAACGCCCGTGATGTTTTGCACGCTGGCACTGAAATCCAAGACACCTTCGGCCGCTTCGACTGCTCCGGTGAAGGTCGAGGAGCCGACGAAGGCGACGGTGCCCGCTCCGTTCTTGAGCAGGTCGCCAGGTCCGGAAAGCGTCGTGGTGACGGTGAGAGTGTCCCCGGTGGCGGCGTTAAAGGTAACGACGTGGCCGGCTTGAGTGCCGAGACGAACGCTGCTGCCGGTGAGTGCAAGGGACGTGATTCCGCTGCCGCCCTTGACCGTAGATCCGCCGTCAAGGGTGACGGTGCTTGAGGCATTAATGGAGTTCGCTCCTCCCGCTACGAGCGTAGCGGTGTTGGCGAGTTTGAACGTGGAGTTGGCTCCGGTCAGGTTGATGTGACCGGCCTGAACCATGGCGCTCGGGTTGACGGTAGTCGCGTTAGAAACCTCGTCCTGTCCGTAGAGATAAAGGGTGCCTTCGGTGACTTCGAAGGTAGTGTCGATTGCGGCGCTGAAATCATTGTTTCCACCAAGTTTCCAAGTGCCTTCTCCGCTCTTGAAGACGTAGATGTCCCCGGTGAATTCATGCGCGTAACCGACAATGGCGTCACGCATGTCCAGAGTTGCTCCGGCTTCGGTGTCAATGAGGAGGTCTGAGTGATTCAGTCCGGATGCACTGATGTAGAGAAAGTTCGAGACTCCGTTTGCGGTGTTGCCGCTGATGAGTGCGGTGTTACCTGTCGTCACGTTGTAATTGATATATGAACCGTTGGTGTAAATCGCACCGCCCTGCAGCGCGGCTGTATTACGAATAAATGACGCGTTGGTAAGCGTGATTTGGGCACCGTTGAAACTGTAAATTGCCCCACCGCTATCCGTAGTGGCGGTGTTCTCTTCAAAAAGAGAGCTGCCGGTCAGGATGAGTTCACCGGTATTGGCTATCGCTCCGCCTGCGGTTGCTGCGGTGTTACGGCGGAACGTGGCATCATTGATGGTAAGAACCTGACTTGCCGTGGGTGCGTGCAAGATGGCCCCGCCGTTGGTATAAAGGGTGGTGTTGTCCTCGAACAAATTGGTGCCTGAGAGCGTGAGGTTACTGCGGTTGTAGATGGCTCCTCCCTGCTGGCGGGCAGTGTTCCCGGTGAATGTGCCGTTGTGGATGGTGTGGCTGTTATTGCCGTTGAGCGCTACCGCACCGCCATAGCCTGCGCTGTTCTCCGTGAATGTTGAGGAGCTGGTGAGTTCAACCTTTCCGGAAGCGGAGTAAATCGCTCCGCCGTAGCCTGCTCCCCATGTGAGGTCGCCGGACACGTTATCGGTGAAAGAAACGTCTCCAGAGAGCAGAACGGAGCCTGTGCTGACGTAGATGGCCCCGCCGTAGCTGGCGCTGGTTCCGTAGCCCGAGTAGTTGACGGCTTGATTACCCGTGAACTCGGTCGTTCCGGCGATGCGCAGGTTTCCGCCTGCGTTGCGAATCGCGCCGCCGTAGGTGTTGTATCCAAAGTCAGCAGAGTTCTCGAAAACGAGCTTGGTGGTGGAATCGGCCGACGTGATGGCAAAGTCCAGAGCAGTGGTCAGGTAGATGCCGGAGCGGTAGCTTGAGCTTCCTTGGATTTTAAGAGTCGTGCCGCTTTCCAAGGCGATGGTGCCGCTCTGGCCGATAGAGCTGCGCTGGTTGGCGCTGGCGGCAGAGAAAGTGTGGCTTAGGTCAACGGACAGGACCGCTGTCGAGTTTCCAGAGGCCGGGGAGGAGCCTTGGAAGACGATGTCGGGGAAAGTAAGAGAAGGCTGCGCGGTAAGTAGATCCGAGAGGTTGGCGGTCGTATCGTCGCCGATAGTTGCGCCGAAAAGGGGCGAACCCGTGAGAGCAGCGGAAGCAGTTGTCAGTATCAGTGCGATGAAGGGGAATCTCATAAATAGATCGGTATGGATCGCTTAGGAAAGTGCGGTAAACCGCACATTCCGTCAAGTGAAATGGTCGGTAAACCGCACACAAATCAATTTATGATTGTGCTTAAATCCGCACATGCCACGCCGTAAGGAGACATCCATGAATCTGATCGGAGCTGAGCTACGGAATCAGCGAGAGTCGAAGGACTGGAGCCAAGATGACCTAGCAAGACGCTGTCAGCTGATGGGGTGGGACATATCACGAGAAACGGTCACCCGAATTGAAACACGGCAACGGCTAGTGAGTGATTACGAGGTGTGTTTGTTGGCCGTGGCACTTGGAATTGATGCTCACAAACTCATCCCAAGTTCTCCTGATCTATCGGGTTACCTAAGAGCGAAGCCGCTAGATTCAGGCAAGGGTTAGTGTCATCTCTATGGCCTGCCGGTATCCTCACGCGGCCTTTTGCGTCTGCGCCTGAACCGTCATTAGTGGTTCAAGAATACCAGAACCTCCTCGTGCCCCAGCTCGATGGTGAAGATGCCCCCGTTCATTTCCATGTCTCGCCCCATCCCCTCGTAATCGACGTAGGGCGCCACTGACGCGGGAATTTCCACGCCCTCCATCGTGCCTTCGGCATAGTCCGCCAAACTGGCATAAGTGCCCATGTAGTCCTCCATGGCGCGCTCGGCATCCTCAAGGTCACCGGAGTAGTGCTCTAGGACCGCAAGACCCACTTTGCCGTGTTTTTCAATGAAAGCAGCAATCTGGCTGATGGTCTCGAAGCTCTCGGATTCAGACAGGCGAACATTTCCAAAGCCCTCGTAATCGTGGATTGCCCACTCCTCGGCATCAGGCACAGATGAACCCGCAAGCATGGCCCGGACCTCCTCGTGAATCCCATCAGCATCTTGGTCGGCATCAATCCAGTAACCGTAGAGAATGCCGGCATTGTAAGAGGCAAGGCAGGCAACGTAGATGCGCGGAGAAATGGAAGGGCCGGAGGATGTATTTTTCATAGGTATTTTTGTGTTCCGGTCTGCCCGTGGTTGGGCGACCTGCGTTTCCCCTGCCCAGCGGCGAGCGCCAGCCGTCCGAGTGCCCCCGCTGCCGGCGTCAAGGCTGCTCCGAGGACAACGGTTGGAGTAGTGGTCGGGAGTCGATGAGGCTCCGACCGTTCCCGCAGGAGCACTTTGCCTGGCCTTTACGCCGGCATTTAAGGGGGCGGGCATAATCTCTTCCCCGCTGGCGGGGAAAGGCAGTGTCGGCCTTGGCCGGAGCCGAAGGCGTAGGGGTGATTGGCTACATCCGCGTAGGCCAAACGATGCCTGCGGCACGGGCGGAGCGTAGCGAAGAACGGGGCGAAGGATTCGTGCGGCCGGAGCACCGAAAACAGGTCAGGCAGTCGTAACGGATTGACGCAGCGTGCGGGAGCGAAGCGGGAGCACCCAGGCAATTTGCTACGTCTGCCACCGTAACCACCACCATCTGAAGCCCCCTGTATCGCAACCCGGCGAAGGGGGCTGGCGCTAGCCAAGGGTCAAGTGGTGGGGAGGAGTGCAACGACGGGAATCAAGCCGTCCTTAAACATAAAAAATATTCCTCTATATGAAAACCGAAGAAAACGACCTCTCGATAAACCTCATGGTATTTTACTACTATGCCGCCAAAACACTGGAATCCAGCGATTACCTTTTTCGGCAACGAGTTAACACTAGATTATATTTCTATAACCGCCACACCGAATGCGAAATAGTCATTAGGTATCACTATGATTATTTATGTATATTTGATGCCTCATGCTGCCCGCCGCTCATGGAAAAACTTATGGAGCACGACTTGTTTCAACTGGCGGAAGACTCGCCTCATGCACTAATGGCGAACCTAAAAATGCCTTTTCAAAAGGTGTGGAGTCATGTGCGTGTTCACTTTACCGATGAGGAAGTTCTCAAAATATTCGCCCACGATTTTGGCAGGGCACGATATTTGAAAGATTCCCAAGAGCGAAGAGCCAAGTGCGAAGAAGGGTTTTTCTCTCCGCCTGACGACATGCCCTCCAGAGACTTTATCTGACGCAGAAAGAGCCGCCAGACCTACGGACGGACAAGACAGGGACATAATCCCCGTTATATATAATATAATGGGGATTATGTCCCTGTTTTTGTCCAGGGGACTGACTGCGACCAAAGCGCACGTGATAGAGCGAAAAACGCCGCACCCCCCCCAAAAACATAAAAATAAGAGCCGAAAATCGGTTCCTTAGAAATAAAACACATGAACTCCACAACTACCACCATCCCCTGCCAGCAAACCAGCCTCTCGATAAACTATGCCGTTTTTATCCTTACCCGCAACGGCTTTGTCGCCCGAGCCGGTTCTGACGCCAGCCACACAAAGTTTCAACGTCCCAACTCATACTGGGCCGTCAATATGATCGTCGATGGCGACCGCGTCTTCATCGAACAGGCGTGCACCAGCGTCATAACGATCGGTGGCACCTTCATCGAAGAATTTCTACGCACCGGCCTCTTCACATTAGAAATGCGAAACGCGAAGTGCGTGATTGCGTCGATTTAAAGAGCCGACGACACAAGCTGATCCTACGGGATCGGCCTCTGTCTGCACATCCGCTATAATATATCAATAACATGCCTCTGGTGCTTAAAATTCGAGGCAATGATTGGCAGCTCGCCAGTAGAAGTAAGATTAAATCGGCGCGACTTTTTTTGCCCTGGTGGTAAAAATGTCAGAAAATCGCTTTCAGCAGTGTCATTGTGCGCGGCTGCTTGAACATACGTGAAATCATATGATACTACATACGTAAAGCGGTGCCAACGCGCACCCAATCCATCGATTAACGGAACCAAATCCACTCGATGAAAATGGCTATTCCCCGGTCGGCACTTTTTATATTGTGTCCCCGAGAGCCAGAGAAAGGGACGCTCCCCATAATTACAGCTTACATGCAGGTAGTGCCTCCTGTTCGCGTGATCGGCGATTTCCGAGGTGTAAGCATGGAAAAACGGGGGACAACCATGTCCAGCCTGATAGTATAGATCCGACTTGAATTCAGGTAGATTGCTTAACCATGTATGATTAGGAAGCGCATCTATCGGGATATCTTCGACGCGCATGGGTTGCGCCTTGGAGGTATCGACCCGATAGTGCGACCACCGGAAAGTTGGCCAGCGGCCAGAAGATTTAGTAACTTTAGTGTCCATGGACAAGACTAAGCGTGATTGATATAATTCATGATTTATCGGCAGGTGCCGGAGGCACAGCGGGTGCAGCTGCCGATTCGGTGGCTTCAGATGGAGCCTGCGCATGCTCGCCAAGCTTAGGCTCCGGAATTAACTTGATACCGCGATAACCCTTTCGGATCGCTTCGCCCGGTTTTTGCACGTTGCCGTGCTCCGCTTTGTAAATTTTGAATAGAGGTATTCCTATACGCCGCACAAAAATGGTGTGACGAATAGGTTCAGCGCCGCGCTTATAGCAGTATTTTTCATATCTGCTGTAAAGATCATCCGTGGTCAGCATGCCGGCTGGCTCTGGAATCACCTGTGTAGCGATAAACTCGTCAATGCCACCCGGCTCGGAGAACATTGCATCAAGTCTGGCGTCCTGCTCTTGCGTCAGCGTTATCTTTTTATGCATGCGCAGGTTTTTCATAAGATCCAGCACACCACGAAGCATCCAATTGAGGATAGCCGGCCCCTCTTTCTCAAACAGCAGCTCGTCAAACTTATCAATTTGCTTTGGCTTCTCAGTTTTAGGCCCGTCCTTTGGGCCATCTTTTGGTGCCTCCTTCGGGCGGGGCTTAAAATCAAGCACCCAAAGACGCCTGCGCCAAGCAGCCTCGTCACCCTCAAGCCTCACCCGCAGTTTTGAGTTTGAGATGACGCAGATATTGTAAGGCCCGCCAAGCCGCACTCTTTGCTGTGAAAATTTAACCTCGGCCTTCATGCCCGTATCTCCCGACAGAGACTTGAGCACGTGAGCAGAATCCTTGGACAAAAAGTTGGCCGACACATCCTTCCCCAGAAGTAAGGACTTGTTAAGAAACTCGGACATTTCAAAACGCTCTTCCAGACGCTCGGTTGAAAGCGTGGCCACATTATCGGGGCCAATCAGCTTCTCCAAGAGATTCAGGAGAGTTGATTTTCCTGCGCCACCCTCACCCGATACCACAAGTATCACATGCAGAGGATTGATTTTCAGCAATACCATCCCGCACCAATACTGGAAAAGCGTAACATCTTCGACCGATAGCACCTGACTCATCCACTTCTCAAATTTTGGAGCCACTGTTTTTAACTTGTCATAGTTAACCGGGATTTGATTACGCAGCTTATAGGCCGGACTATGCGAAAACACCTCAAGGTTTTCGTTACTGGTGGAAACCGAAATAACTGCATTGAGAGCGCAAAGTAAATGTCGGTTCCTCCATGTAACCGGACTATGCAGCGCAATCGCCTTCGCGTGATAAAGTATCTCACGATAAGTCTCCATCTTCGGGTTATATAGCTCCATATTATTTCGTGAATATGGCGCCATGAAATAGATTAATTCAGCGCGAATGCGCTCTTCAGAAACCGGAAGCCAAGCTCCGCCTCCATTATACATGAAAAAGCAGCCGAGGCCCGAGTCGTATTCGATATGCCTACTGTAGCAGAAAAGTGCAGAAAAATGAGTGGTATTGATGCGCTGTTCGCTATACCGCCCTTTTAGTATTTGGTAAACCGCTTGATTAAATGGACGCTCCAAAGCAAAGGATAAGCGGTCCAAGGCGGAAGTTGAGCGCTTCCAGATTACCGTGTCACTCAATTCCATGAGCCACCCCATGAGGGTGGAGCCGGAGCCTGTGGGCTCATTAGCATCCACCAGTAGAAGCGCAAGGGGCTCCAAGGCTTTCCTTGAAGTGACTATGGCCACCAGCAATTCAGGTGCAGGCGTGTCAAATACGCCCCCCAAATCCTCCAAGCACAGTTCCTCTTGAGGTAGGGAGAGCAGCCATTTTTCCGGATGCGCGTTAAATGGAGCCGCCGCGTATTTCGGTTTTATGCTTTTAGACTTCGCGCCGGCAGGGGGATTGATCGAGGCTGCCGGAGGGGGTAAACCGGCGCTTAGTGTGCCGGGAGCATCAGGGAGGGGTGCAGGCTGCGTCATAACGGATAAACTGATAATTTAAAATTTTGGCGAGTAGGGTGGCCTGGAATGGTGCCGCCTGAGGAATAGCCGTTTATCCGTTCGCGTATAAACGGTAAAGTGCAGTATCCATTGAGCAAATGGCGTGTAATTGGTTAGCGAAAGACCGATAAATGCAAATCACCCCAAGGAAATCAAACCCTTAGTTTCAAGGGCGTTAGATGCACGATAGAATTCCTCATTGCCTGTTTTCGGGGCACCCAATAGCGCAATTCCCACCATGAATCGCGTTTATCGCCTCTATGTCGGAGCCCGCAACACCGCCAACCGAACCTTCTCCCCTCGGGACATTGAGGTGATGGAAGCCGTTCTCAATCGCTACTTCATGGGGTGGACTTGTGTTTCGAGCACCGGGTGCTGGAACGGTAAAACCGAGGAAAGCCGCATCATCACGGTCACCACAGACGGCATCCAGCAAGGGCAGTTGGTAGGCAAGACGCCGATTCAGTCCTGCGCCAATCAGCTTATGGGACACTTCAAGCAAGACGCTGTTATGCTGGAAGAGGGCGGGAACGTATCGATTTTGACGTGAGTGGCTACGCAGAGGGAACTGCCTGCTTGCTTCGCTAGGCCCCCCTCAACCGCTCCTGCCCCATCCGTTCAAATTCCCTCCACGCCCGCCACGTAGCTGCCGGCACCCGTGAGGTGTGCAGCACTTGGTTGGCCCGCTTCAGCGCTTCGATGAGACGCTGACGGTAATCCGGCTCCCCCAAGCTGACGCGCTCCAAGACGGTCATATTTGGTAACTCGCGGAAATTTGCGGGGTCGTCCTCGAGACTGCCCGAGGGCAAAGCGGGCTTTGGCTCGGCAACGGCCCCGGTGGATGCGGCCATCCCCACCGGCGCCAATGGCTTTAGTAGGCGCACATCAATTTTCCCCGGCACCACGTCCAGTGCCTTGGCGATGGCGACAGCCTCTACCTCCGCCAGATCGCGGTAGCCGCACTCAATGCGGGAGATTTCAGAGGAGGTGAGCCCTATGGCTTTGGCGAGGGCTGCTTGGCTGAGTTTTCTGAGCTTACGGAGGTCGGTTATGTGCGGACGTGCCATTGTTGCGGAAAATCGGGCTTGGTTACCACCCGAGCACTCATCCGATAGCACGCTCGGCCGAAAAATCAAAACGAGAACTAATCTGACGCATCAACAGGGACATAATCCCGCCTCCCCTTTAAGGGAGGCGGGATTATGTCCCTGTTGTGAAATGTGATGATGGCGGCTCGGAAAACAGCCTCAATCGTCCGCATTTGCTTGCCCCTGAGTGGACATCCAATTGCATCCCAGCGGGAAGTGACGGGGCGAAGCCATCTCCGCACAATCACCCAAATTACTCCCAACCGAATCTCCATGAAAGATGCAACCGACGCCATCAAAGGACTTATTGAATGGGCCGATTCCCGCCGCATAGCCATCGTCGTTATTCTCTTTTGCAGCCTCATTTCACCGGGCTGCCTCGGGTTATTTTACTACCAACGAGAATTGTTTGAGCGCCTGGATACCCTTAAAATCATTATATTGTCCGCATCAATTTCAGTTCCATTTATTCTAACGGGCGCATTAACCGCCTTCGTGTCCTTCGACATTAAAGTCGGTGATGAAAAAATGGTGCGGAAAGCCTGGCTATACGGAGCAGCACAATCAGGCGTCATCCTTCACGGCTGCCTCCTCTATGCGTTCACCGGAGCTATTCATTCACTCCGCGACTTTTTAGTCTCAGCCATAGTAGTGCATGCCGCAGTCTTTTTTCTATTCTTTATATTGGGTCGGCTTCAGACATGGCGAGACTCCAGGCGGAAAAACAAGAAGGCAACTCCCGCATAACGCACAATCGATTTTAGGTAAAATTCAAGCCTGCATCCCAAATCATGGAGTTCCCCAGCCTCAAAATTGACGAACAGCGCATCAAGGAGGAGTGCGGGTATCCATCAAAATGCGCGCATCCTGAAAAAATTCTGTGCCGAAGAGACGACAAAAATGGTAACCCACGCCTTTATAATCAATGCCAACTCTGCGGTGAGGAGGTAGGCACTCGCGTCAGCGCAAAAGGAATAGATTCAGAAAAACTAAAGACGCTTATCAAATTCGATGAAGAACTAAAACGCTCAAAGTGGGCAAGCTTTCACGAGAGTTATCGAAAAGCACGCCTACTAGAACAAAATCGCCTCAAGGATAACTGGAATGAGTGCTATAATCGATATTTAAAACACCCCGAATGGAGAGCAAAAAGAAAACTGGTCCTTGAGCGGGCCCAGCATCTTTGCGAGGGGTGCAGAACCGCCTCAGCTCAAGAGGTCCACCATACCACATACAAACATATTGGAAATGAGTTTCTATTTGAACTCGTTGCGATGTGCAAACCATGTCATGATAGACTGCATTCCGAGCTAGTTTCTGAATTCCTCGCAGAACTATACTTTCGAGGCTTTTCAGGGCCTTCCATTGAAATTGACATGCCACAGACTTAACTCTTGACCTTTAAAAAATGATCAGTTTTCCCCACGCAATATCAATTCTCTCAGAGAAAAGCTTAATCACGCCCGAAGTTCGCGAAGTGCTGGCCGATGCCCCTCTGTATGTGAACCACCATGGCGATAGTGAAATCCTTATGCCATCAAGAGATGCTTGGCTCAATTTCATTACTCGCGATGACTTCCAAAAGGTTTTGCCTTCCCCAATTACCAAAACCATTCAGACATCGAAGGGACTTCGCGGATTCAGAATCTACTCCATATTAATGTCTGATGGCGATAGGCTAGTTGCGTATAAAATATTGGCCAGTGACACAACCCTGGGGCTCATCATTCAAACACATGAAATAGCCGATACATTGAAGAAAGTTACCGAAGCGGGACAACCCCTGCAGGTTTCGAATAAATGCTTTTCAGTTCATCCGTCTTTTCGTGAGCTTCCGGATACCGATGCCGCAATGCTTCAATTGGCAAAAATATTCTCAGTCTCGACCCTGCATTTCATTCACTCAGTCAATCTTAGCGATGGATATAAGAAATCGTAACCTTTAAACATCTGGAATCTCAAAGATGGCTCGATATTTCACCAAATTAAAAGAAGACGTGTTGGACGCGGTGGCAGAGGGGCGGCGCGTGGAGTGGCGGGTCGCACACGATGACGACTTGGGGCTTTGGTATCTCGCCGTCGTCTTCTGGAGTGGGGAGGATGAAGTTGAATACATCGGGAGGGGGTTCCGCGCCAACTCACATCAGGAGGCGGAGAAGAAGGCCAAGGCGCAGTATGTCAGGATGACCGAAGGGAAGTATATTTCTAGGCCCGTCCTTAGCCCCGAATTCCGAAACGCACTAGCCGCGTTACGCAAAAAGGTTCGCGTCATATTGGACGGCAAAAAAGAAGGTGAGGTAGTCCTCGAAAGTTTCCGGGTGGATTGGAATGCCAAGGCCTTAAAAATTAAGCCCACTGGTCGCGGAAATCCTAAGGATATTCTGCTCAAGTATGAACCGGAGTGGACGGCGTTCATCGATATCTTCAAAAAAGAGATCAAGTAATGTGTAATATGCATTCACGTCGCTTAACATCAAATAAATGAGACGGTATTGCCGCATTCTCTCCCTCGCAGAGAAAATCCAAATCGTGCGAGATGCTGTGATAAAAACCAACAGAGATGACTGGGTAATATATCAACCGGGTAGCGGTGTCTTCCTCTTTGACCTCTTTTGCACCAAGGACGGCTTCATTGAGAAGGTCGCGCTAGCGCATCAAGAGGATCATCCAGAAACGTGGCTTTTATTATTTGATGCGGATATCAAAGTTGATACAGATAAATCTCAATGCGGATGGCATGGCGCCGTAATTCACTATGGAGAAATGTCATTATCCGATTTGAGAAATATTCAGTGGATAAAGATGAGTGGAGAACCGCTGCCTGACTATAAAGCGTTTAGGCAATGAAGAGCTTTTGGCTGGAATCATCACGGC
The DNA here is from genome assembly GCA_041671745.1 of Opitutaceae bacterium. Taxonomy (GTDB): domain Bacteria; phylum Verrucomicrobiota; class Verrucomicrobiia; order Opitutales; family Opitutaceae; genus Rariglobus. Next base: position 53,418 of record JBAZBC010000025.1, read on the forward strand.
CAATACGAAACCCACTCGAAAAGAAAGTAACGCCCGGTGAATAACATCTACGACATCATCACGCATCCTATTTTCAGCGTCTTCTCTGGTGTCATGGGATTTTTCCTTGGCCATAGATTCAGTCTCTGGCGCGACCGCCGAAAAGAATTTAATGAAGCTGCTGAAAGATTGTTCGAGTCCCTTCTGAAAGAAAGTCAGATACAGCAGGGCTCATTTTCGGAGGATTTTGCCGTAACCGACTATCAAATTGAAGCCCTGCGAAGACATTTGGACTGGTGGCAGGTCAGCTCTTACGACAGGTGCGTTAAAGAGTATAGCGAAAGCCAATCCGCTGATAATCTCACACATACAGGACTTGGATGTGATTTTACTGATATCGATAGATTCCTGAAGGCAATTGATGCCCTGATGGCATTTACTAAACGGAGATGAGTGCCACGAGTCTGTCGGAGTGTTGAGACGTAACCCCTTGACGCGCCAACTGCGGTCATGTCTGATCTAAAGCGTTAGCCAAAATAAAAAATGAAAATAAAAACCGTATTAAGCCTGTTCCTAATCGTTACATTTTGCATTCCGGCTGCCTGGGCGGAATTATTGCCAGGGGATTATCAACTTCTTGAGGTTTTATCGGCCGGCGACGAAGCCCCGTATTCTTGGGATGTGAAAGTAATCAAAAAAGAGGATGGCCGATTATTTCTGATATTTCCCAAAGAAAAATTTGATACCACTGTTGTATCAGTTGAAGCTGAAATCAGTCAAGTGAAGCAGCGCATCTTGTTTGAGCTTCACTTTAAGTCAGCGGATTCAATATGGGTCCGGGTTTATTCTGGATTTGAGTCGGATAAAAATGTGTTTGCCGGGGAATTCCAAGACGTTCCCGAACCGAATCCTGGTCGTTTCCGGCTGGTTCCAAAAACCAAAAACTGAGACTGACCAATCGTTATATGCATCAGTCGACCAATGGGGGCGGGCCGTTACTTGCTACTTTGTGTGTAAACGGGGGGCATGCCACTAGGTGCAAGATCGCTGAATGCTACTATGCGATCCCATTTTTATTGCCGAATTCGGCGGCCATTTAAATATCGCCGAGCCAACGGGGTCGGGCCGCTAGGTGCTACTGGATGACGCGAACCATGCGGGAATGGGTGAGGTTGGCGTCTTTGGTGATGCGCAGGACGCCGAGCATGAGGTCCGGATTAGCGGGTTTCAGCGGAAATTAGCGATTAACTGGGGCGGTGAGGGCGGCGCGCCCGGCGGTCACGCCCTACCTCGGAGAGTAAGCGTCCGGGCGGGTGCCACGTAGGCGAAAAGACGTAAGCGCGATAGGATGGGCGTGATGAAAACAATCACGACGGAGTTGATCGTAAGCGTCCGGGCGGGTGCCACGTAGGCGAAAAGACGTAAGCGCGATAGGATGGGCGTGATGAAAAGTAAGCGTCCGGGCGGGTGCCACGTAGGCGAAAAGACGTAAGCGCGATAGGATGGGCGTGATGAAAACAATCACGACGGAGTTGATCCCTGACGAAACGAAGCGAGGCGGAGACGGGCGGAGGATG
>JBAZBC010000026.1:0-51596 GCA_041671745.1 Opitutaceae bacterium
ATAGGTCGGCATTAGAGATATCATCGCTATCGAGCGACCCTCTACATGGATATCATATCCATATTAGAGGTGTTCTCGTCCTTCTCACCTAAATGCTGTCAAGGTGGCACCCGCCCGGACGCTTACGCCCAACCGGCGCGCCCAGCGGTCGCGCCCTACCTCAGCTTTTGGCTAAGCAATGGGACATTCTCCGACATGGGCAGGATGCCCATGCCACGTGGCACGGGCATCCTGCCCGTGGGGGCCAACGGCGTAATGGATTAGGTATTATACGCGGCGCCGGTTGGCCGTGCAGAAGCGTAAAAGCAAAACACGCCCGGGAGCCGGGGCTCGGGGGCGTGTTTTGGATCCAGGACAAGGCCGGTCCCGATCAGGAATCGGTGGAGGCGATCAGAAGCTGGCGGACAAGCTGACGCCTACGCCGAGATTGGCGGTTTCGTAGGTGTAATCGACGAAGGAGTTCCCCTGGGGGGTGCGCCATTCGTAGCTGGTGGTGGCGCGGGCAGATGCCCAAGAGTTGATGTTGTAGCTCACACTCAGGCCGACCGAGCCGTTGAGGTCGCAGCGATCCACCTTGCTGTGGTTGCCTTCCTCATAGTGCAGGTAGTCGGAATAGGATAGGCGGGCGTAGGAACCGAAAACCCAGCGGTCCATCAGGTAGTAGTAGCCGGCGTCGATGGCGGTATCGATTTTGTCATTACGGTCGGCGCGGTAACTCAATAAGACAATGGAGGGAACGACGGAGTCGGTTTTGGCGTAGCCGACGCTGCCACCGAGGCTGAGGATTTGATTCTTGCTCAGGCTGATGAGTTTGCGGACAGAGACGGCCGTGGTGACGGCCTTGTAGGTGAGATCGTAGGAGGGGTGGCCTTCGATGGTGTAAACGGCGTTGGGAGTGACGCTGAGGCCGAACTCCCAGTTGTTGCCGTAGCGCACGCGCAGGGCGAGGGGGATGCTGTAGGAATCGAAGTCGAGGGATTTGAGATTCTCGTCCCCGGTGCCCAGGCCGTGGTTGTAGTGCTGATAGACCAAGCCGGCGGTGGGTGTGACTAGGGTATTGCCGACGGCGAAGCTATTGAACTCGGCACTGGTGGTGAGGGTGTGGGCGAAGACGACCGCGTCAGCCACTTTGGTCGACTGTAAGAAGACGTTGGAGGTGTAGTTAACCGCCAGGTCGTAGCCGAAGGTGAGTTTGAAGGGACGCTTGCGGGCTTCGGCGATGCGCTGGGTGCCGCCGTCGAGGTCGCCTTTTTCGTCCGTGGCGGCGGGCGTGGCGGCTCCCGGGACGGGGGGCGGCGTAGGCTGCTGCGAGCGGTCGATGATGGCTTGGTTGTTGGTTTGAGCGATCAGCGCGCCTACGGGGGCGGCACCGACGAGGGCCAGGAGAAGGATGCGTTTCATGTGATTATTGGAAGCGGTGGAGTCGCCGGGGTTGTGAGTTATTGGGCGCGGCGGGTTCCGAGGACATTAACATCAACGTAGCCTTGGGTGGCGTCGGACATGGTGCCGCGCACATCGTTGCCGAAGTTGGCCTCGGTGAGCAAGGTGGTGCCGTATTTGACGTTGGAGATCAGGTTGACGTAGCCGAACTGACTGGAGCCGAAGTTGGTTTTACCCTCATACGAGTTCAGTTGGACGTAGGTGCCTACGTTGAAGGTAATGTTTCTCAGGTTGATGGTTTTTGCCTCGATGAGAACCTTGCCGACGCCGTTGCTGAACTGCGTGTTGTTGAGGTCAATCAAATCGCTGGCTTGGATGGAGACGGAACCAGACCCATAGCTGCCGTTGAAGGTCCCCGCTTCAAAGGTGACGCCGGTGATGCCGGAGTTATCGATGATCAGGTTGCGAGTCGCACCCACATAGAGGTCGTTGGCACCGTCGGTGTTGAACACTACGTTGTAGATGGTGGCACCGTCATGATAACCGGGGAAAAACACATTGGTGCCGGTAACAGTAGTGGGCATGCCTGTGCTGGGGAAAGCGGCCTCGTCGCGGAGGTCGGGGGCGAAGCCGGAGAAACCCTCAGTGTTGTTATAGAGCTCGGAGTAGGCGAGGAGCAGGGCGCGCAGGCCGTCGGGATCGGCATCGAGAACGGTGTAGTTGTTCTCGCTGGTAATGCCCAGTTCGGTGAGGAAGCTGCTGGGATCGAAACCAGTGTTGCCGGCTACATCGGCCGAGACGGTGAGGAACGCACGCATTTGCTCGGCGAACCCGCTGTCACGGAGACGGATACTGAGCTGTCCTTGGCTGTAGTTGTCCGAATTCCAGAAGGGCGAGAAGGCCGCTTGCTGGTCCGGGTCCGGGGCCGTGGTCAGACTGTCGTAGAAGGCGTTGATCGAGGCGTAGCCCGAGGGGGTGTAGCCCAGGACGTTGATTTGAACAAATCCACCGGTCACGTCGTCGAAGCCGCGCACATCGTCATTAAAGTTGGCGAAGGTGAGCAGGGTTTCGCCGTAGTAGACGTTGCTGATGAAGTTGACGTAGCCGAACAGGCTCGAGCCGAAGTGGGCACTGCCGTATTTCGAGTTCAGATCGATGAAGGTGCCTTCGCTGAAGGTGATGTTCCGCAGGTTGATGGTGGCCGCTTCGATCAAGATGCTGCCGACGCCGCTGCTGAACTGGGTGCTGTTGAGATCGACGAGGTCCGCAGCGTGGAGGGAGACGAAGCCGGGGCCTTCCGTGTTGGCGATGAAGGTGTCTCCTTCGTAGTTGCTGTTGTCGATTTTGAGGATGCGGGTGGCGCCCACGTAGAGATCGGAACTGCCCTGGGAATCGAAGGAAACATTACTGATCGTGCGACCGCTATGGTAGCCGGGGAAGAAGACGTTGTTGGAGGTAATGGTCTCGTAGTCGAAGTCTCCTTCGTCGTGGGTGGATGGGTAGTCGAGCACCTCATTGTGATAGGCATTGTAGTAGGCGTATACCAGGGACTTGAGGCCATCGAGGTCGGCGCCTACAGCGGTGTAGTTGTCATCGGCCAAGACGCCCAGATCGACGAGGAAATCGCCGATGATGTTACTTTCCGTGTTATTGGAGATGTCCGCGTAGAGCGTGAGGTCGTCTTTGAAGTTGCTGGCGAAGGTGCCGTCGCGCACGCGCAGGCCGAGCTGGTATTGATCGTAGTTGGCGTATTCTTGGATGTTACCGAGAGCCATATACTGGTCATAATCCAAGCTGTTCATGAAGGCATCCACTGTGCCGTAACCACTGAGCGGATAGGACAGGGTGCCGATTTGAATGTGGCCGCCCGTTACGTCCGAGGTGCCGCGCAGGCCATCTCCGAAGTTGGCGGCGGTGAGCAGGGTGCCGTCGTAGGAGACGTTTTGGATGAAGTTGACTTTGCCGAACTGGCTGGAGCCGAAGTTGGCGCTGCCGTATTTGGAGTTCAGCTGAACGAAGACGCCTTCGTTGAAGTTAATGTTGGACAGATTGATAGTAGCGGACTCCATCAGGACTGAACGCACGGTGTAGCTGAATTGTGTGCTGTTGAGGTCGATGAGGTCGCTGGCGTGGAGGGAGACGAAACCGGGTTCAATGTATCCTTCTCCGTAGTCGTAACCGGCGACGAACGTATCAGTCTCGGTGAGGTTGCTGTTGTTGATGATCAGCTTGCTGGTGGCGCCAATGTAGACGTCTGTAGCTACATCCAAACGATCAAATATAATATCGGTAATGGTCTGGCCGCTATGATAGCCGGGGAAAAATACCTCGTCCGAGCCGATGGTGTCCGCGTGACCTCGGCCGCTGGCGTAGTCGGCTTCATCCAGTTTTTCGATGCCAGAGATGATATTGGCGGGAGTGATTGCATTCTGATTCTCCGCGAAGTGGTAGTAGTAGTTGTAAACCAGAGCGCGTAGGCCGTCGGTGTCGGCACCCACGGCGGTGTAGTTGTCGTCTCCGATGACGCCGAGGTCGGTGAGGAAGCCGGCGAGGTAGCTCTCGGTGTCGTAGGAGATCTCGTTGTAAAGATCCAAGACCTTGACGAGGTTGGCCGCGAATTTGCCGTCCTGGAGGTGGGTTGCGTCTTGGAGGATGGTGAGATCGTAGCCGGCCTCCTGAATGTCGCCAAAGGCGTAAATTTGCTCCTGGGTCAACGAGGCGAGGAAGTCTTCGAGATTCGCGAAGCCGGTGATCGTGTTTGTCTTTTGTTCGGTGATAATCTCCGAGAGCTCTTTGTTTTCGGGCTTGGCGGGGTTCTCCAAGAGGGCGAGGACGCGATCAACCAGCGCTTGGACTTCGGGCGAGAGGGTGATGCCGAGGCTCTTGGCGGCGTCGAGGGCGTTCTGGAGGGCTGCGGGGTCGAGTTCGATGCCGGCTTCGATGGCGTTGGCGATGGCTCCGATGGTGATCTCGGCCCAGTTCTGCGCGATCTGTTGGTCGGCAGGGGAGAGTTCGCTGATGCTGCCGACGTTCTTGGTGCCGCCGTCGGTGCCGGTGATGGCAAGGTGGCCAAGCGAAACGGTGACTTGGCGGCCGTCGGTGAAATTAAGCGAGATCGTGCCATGGGCGACGACAACGGTCTGGATGCCGGCGGAGTTGATGCCGACGGTGAAAGTGGTGCCGCGGGCACCGGCCAAGCCGCGGGCGGTGCGGATGCTATAATCGTAAGCGACTCCCTCGGGTTTATGCAGGTCGGAGACGACGGCGCCTTCCTTCAGGTCGATCACCGCATGGTGGGTGACTTCGGAGGGAGAGCTTTGGTTTTCGGATACGCTTTCGAGAACGAGGGAGGTGTTGGGGGCGACGATGGACTTGACGCCGGGCATCGGGGTGAGCACGACGCGACCGTCGGTGCCGGTGACGATGCGGGTGCCGACGACCACCGTCTCGCCCTTGACGATGGCGCGCGGCGCGGACTCATCGGGGCGTTGCAGGGAGGCTTGGCCGCTGACAAAGATGACGCGCACGCTCTGTGCAGGAAGGCCTAGCGCGGTCACGAGCGCCAAGCCGAATATGGCGAGAAATGCAGGGAGTTTCATAAAATTTGTGTAATTTCTTAAATCCGTAAGGGATGTCTTAATACAAGTTGATTTCTATTTGGCAGCACTTTAGCCAGTCGGTTTTTACTTATAAATCCGACTTATGTCAGGATAGCGACAGCAGGGATCGTGCGAGGTTGTCGGCTGGGGAAATCGTTAGACATGTTGCCGGCAATGAAGTGGAAGTTGAACAGGGTTGATGCCTAGGGGGCGGACCCATTCACCGAACTGAACCCATTAATTTTTATGCGTAAGTTGATCCTGTTTTTGTTAATCGCTCCGATGGTAGCCATTGCGGGCGTCGAGGGTTCGGCGTGCGCGGTATTGGGGCACGTCGAGGGACATGTGCTCGTGCGCGTGGAAGGAAGCCAAAAACTTCAGCCGGTTGCGGAGGGTCGGTCTTTATCCTGGGGCGAGGGGGTGATCACGGGGGATGCATCGCGGTATGAGGTGCATCCGGCGACGGGCGGGGGGCTTTGGAGGGTGGGGCGGCGGGCAGTTTTTATGCTCAAGGAGGGCGGGGCGAGGTTGCTCGCGGGGACGGCGTTGGTGCAGGTGCCGGCGAAGGCCTTGTGGCGGGTGGAAAGCATTCGCAGTGCGGTGGTGTTGCCGGAAGGGTCTTGGTTTGTGCAAGCGGTGGACAACCGCGGTTTGAAAATCGTGTGTTTGGACGGCTCGGAGCCGATCCAAGCTTGGGGTGATCCGTCCAAGCCGGCGGAGGCGGCGGCGGTGGCTTCGTTGCGGATGAAGCCCGGCGAGCTGGTGTTTTTGCAACCTGAGGGAAAGGCGTTCAGTCCCGTGGTGACCATTTATCTGGAGGAAGCGTTGGGGACGAGCCGGCTGGTGAACGGATTTCCCGAGCCGGTGCCGGGAATGCCCCGTTTGATCAATCTTGGGACCGCGCAGCGCGAGCGACTTACGAAGCTGAGCCCTGCGGTGGTGGTGGGGGCGAACAAGGCGGGCGGGTTTCAGATCGCGGTGCCCAATCCGCCGAAGCCGGAGTCTGCGGGGGAAGGTGCTGTGGACGTGAAGACGGGCGAGAAATAGGCTTCCGCTCCGGATCGGGTTGGCGCGTAGTTTGAAGGCATGTCTTCGCAGTTTAAAACCATCGCGGTAGTCGGGGCGGGTGCGCTCGGGCTTTATTATGGCGGGAGGCTGGCACGTGCGGGCAACGCGGTGGTGTTTCTGGCGCGCAGCGATCTTGCGGTGCTGCGGGGGCGAGGGATTACGGTGAAGGCACCGGATGCGGATTTTACGCTGCCGGCGGATGCGGTGAAGATCGCGGCGACGCCGGAGGAGATCGGTCCGGTTGATCTGGTGGTCATCACGCTTAAGGCGACGGCCAATGATCAGTTGGCGAAGTTGCTGCCTCCGTTGCTGCACGCGGGCACGGTGGTGCTGAATTTGCAGAACGGGTTGGGCGTGGACGAACAGATCGCGGCGGTGGTGGGAGCGGAGCGAACGGTGGGCGGGTTGTGTTTTGTGTGCGTGAACCGGATCGGGCCGGGGGTGGCCGAGTGCACGATGGCCGGGCATATCGTGGCGGGGGCTTACGATCCGCACTCGCTGGTGCTCGCGGCCACGGGGGGGGCGTTGCGGGCGTTGGCCGACCTGTTTGTGAACGCGGGCGTGAAGATGACCGTGAGCGAGAGTCTGTTGGATGTGCGCTGGCGGAAGTTGGTGTGGAATGTGCCGTTCAACGGGCTCGCGGTGGCGGGCGGAGGGATCACGACCGATGTGGTTTTGCAGTCGCCGGAGATGGAGGCCGAAGTGTGGGCATTGATGCGCGAAGTGCAGGCTGCTGCCGCAGCCTATGGCGTCATGATACCCGAGGACTTTGTGGTCGATCAGGTGGAGCGCACGCGGCCGATGGGGTCCTACAAGCCGTCGACGATGATTGATTACGTTGCGGGTAAACCGCTTGAGGTGGAGCCGATCTGGGGCGAGCCGTTGCGGCGCGCGCAGGCCAAGGGCGTGAGCACGCCGCGACTGGCGGCGTTGTATGCGAGGTTGAAGGGGATCGGCAGGTAGGGCGGGACCGCCCTACCTCAAACCAACGATCTGCGCGGTTTGTAGACGGTCTGCTTGAGGGTCTTGCCGAAGAGAGCGCGAAAGGCGGCGGTGTTTTTCACGGCCTTTAGCGCGACGAGTTGGGACGCGAGGTTGCCAACGGCGGTGCCTTCGAGAGCGAAGGAAACGACGGGGACTCCGCATGCGTCGGCGGTGGACTGGCAGAGGAGGCGGTTCTTGGAGCCGCCTCCGACCATGAGCACGCGCTTGAAGGTGCGGCCGGACATTTTTTCAAAAGCGGCCTTGGCGTCGGCGTGTCCGCATCCGAGGGAGTCGCAGATGAGGCGGGTGTAACCGGCGAGATTCTTGGGCGCGGGGATGCGGCGCTTTTTGAGCTGGGCGTCGATGGCGGCCTTCATCGATTTCGGATTGGTGAGCGCGGCGTCGGTGACGTCGATCAATGCGGTGGGCGCTGGGAGTTTTTCGGCGGCGGTGATGAGCTTGGCCCAGTCGTCGTTGGACTTCGGGCGGCTGGCGAAATCTTTCATGATGCCTTCCAGTAGCCAGAGCCCGATGACGTTGGTGAGGGGGCGGTAGCGGCCGTCACCGATGCGTTCGTTGGAGATGCCGGCGGCGAGGGCTTCGGCACCGAGGATGGGTGTGTCGCTTTCGAAGCCGACGAGGGACCACGTGCCGGAGCTGAGGAAGAGATCGGTGCCGTCGGGGTTGGCGGGCATCGCGTCGTAGGCGCAAGCGGTGTCATGGCCGGGCACGGCGATGACCTGGGTCGATGCGAGCGCGGGAATATCGCGGATCTTGCCGAGCTTGGTGCCGGCGAGGACGGGCTTGGAGAGCCACTGGGAGGGGACGCGGAAGTGGGCGAGCGCGGCGCGCGACCAGTCGCCTGAGTGAACGTCGAGGAGCTGGGTCGTGCTGGCGATGGTCAGCTCGTTGGCCATCTTGCCCGAGAGGAGGAAATTAAAGTAGTCGGGGAGGAAGAGGCAGCGCGTGGCGAGGTCGGTGATCGACGGGCAGGAGGCGACGACTTCCCCGAGTTGGAGCGAGGAATTATAGAATACGTTGGGGATTCCAGTGGCGGCATAGACGCGCTCGAGCGCGGCACGGGTGTTGGCGAGGCGCTTGAGTCCGGCCTGGGTGCGGTCGTCACGGTAGGCGTGAACCGGATACACGAGCCGGCCGGCATCGTTGACGAGGGCGTAGTCAACGCCCCAGGTGTCGACACCGACAGAGGCGAGCGAGGTGCCTTTGGGGAGCGCGGCGACGGCGGCGCGGAGGCCGGTGAGGATTTCGTTCCAGAGCCCGGTGATGTTCCAGTAGTCGTGTCGGCCAATGGACTGGAAGGCGTTGGGGAAGCGGTGAACCTCTTTAAGCGTCAGCTTGTTTTTGGCCCAGGTGCCGAGGATGACGCGGCCGCTGGTGGCACCGAGATCGATGGCGGCAAGGTAAAGGGGTTTGGCGGAAGGCATGGGGATGGTAGGCGGAAAACCTGTAACGTTAATTTCTCAATATCTATCAAAATCTTTCAAATACTGCCGGATTCAGGGTTGCCCTAGTGACTCATACGGGCAGGGTGGACGGCTTCCCCGCTATGCTCAATCACGACTGTCCCCGTCCCGCAGGTAAGCACGTGCAGCTCATGGCCACCTGCTTGTGCGATGCCTTTTACGATGATGCTGCGCGAGCCACGGTGGAGATTCTGGAATACTTGGGTTGCGCGGTTGAGTTCCCTGAAGGGCAGACTTGCTGCGGTCAGCCAGCGTTCAACGGCGGCGATTGGGCGGCTTCACGCAAGGTGGTCCGGCATACGGTAAAAACCTTTGCGGGCGATGCGCCCGTGGTGGTGCCGAGCGGTTCTTGCGCGGCGATGATGTTTCACGGTGCGATTTTGGAATTCGAAAAGGAGCCGGATCTGGATCAGGTCAAGGCGCTGGGCCACCGCACGTGGGAGCTGGGCGATTTTATCGTCAACGGTCTCGGCGTGAAGACGTGGCCCGGTCGCTATGACGCGAAGATCGCCTTTCACCGCTCGTGTCATTCGCGGGGCACCGACAGTGGCGCGGCGGTCACCGGGCTGCTCGGTTCGATCGCCGGTCTTACGGTGGTGCCGTTCGGCGAAGGTGAGCAGTGCTGCGGGTTTGGAGGCACCTTCTCGGTGGCGTTCCCGCACGTTTCGACGAGCATGGGAGAGCTCAAGCTCGACCACATCCGCGCGGTGCAGCCCGACCTGTTGGTGTCGCTGGATATGAGTTGCATGATGCACCTCGGCGGCCTCGCTGAAAAAGAGGGACGTCCTATCAAGACGCAGCACTTCGCCCAAGTGCTCCGCGATTCGCTGAAAAACACCGGGTTGATCTAAAGACGGCCGCCCTCCACCCCATGAAATTTCAACAGATCGACCAGTTTGCGGCCGGACTTCGCAAAGAGACTCAAGCGGCGGTATACGACGGTTCCAAAAAAGGATACGACGCGCGCACCAAGACGCTGTTTGATCATTTCGAGGACCCCAATCGCCTTCGTCGCGTTGCCGGCGAGATCAAGCAGCATGTGGTGGAGAACCTCGACACCTACCTCCCGCAGGTCGAAGCGAAGCTCAAGGCTAACGGCGTGACCGTTCACTGGGCCGCCACGGCCGAGGCCGCCAACCAGGCGGTGCTGGCAATCATGCGTGCCCGCGGCGCGAAGAAGATGGTCAAGGCGAAGACCATGGTCTCCGAGGAGACCGAACTCGGTCACTTCCTCGAAAAAGAAGGAATCGAGTGCGTCGAAACCGACTTGGGCGAGTTCATCATCCAGATCGATGGCGACCATCCGTCGCACATCGTCAAGCCGATCATCCACAAGAACCGTCGCGAGATCGCCACGTCCTTTGAGAAGCACGGACTCGGCGCCTATAACGATGATCCGCAGACCATTACCCGCCGCGCGCGCGCCCACCTGCGCAACAAATACCTGGAGGCCGACGTCGCGCTGACTGGTGCCAATTTCATCTCGGCCGAAAGCGGTCGTCTCGTGCTGGTGACCAATGAGGGCAACTCCCGTTTCTGCCTTGCCGCGACCAAGTGCCACATCGCGATGGTCGGCATCGAGAAGATCCTCCCGTGCGATCGTGATTTTGCGCTGCTGCTCAACTTGCTCGCCCGCTCCGGCACCGGCCAGCAGCTCACCGTCTACACCGAATTTATCACCGGTCCGAAGTCGGCCGCCCAGCCCGACGGGCCGGAGGAGATGCATGTCGTTTTCGTGGATAACGGCCGCACCGATGTCCTCGCCAGCGACTGTCGCGATATCCTCCGCTGCATCCGTTGCGGCGCCTGCCTCAACGTCTGTCCCGTGTATCGCCAGGCCAGCGGACACGCCTATCGCAGCGTTTATCCCGGTCCGGTCGGCGCGGTGCTCTCGCCGTTGCTGGCGGGCAAAAAGTTTCCCGAACTCGCCGACCTGCCCAAGGCGTCGTCCCTCTGCGGCGCGTGCAACGAGGTGTGTCCGGTGAACATTCCCATTCCCGACCTGCTCCTGCGCCTGCGCAACAAGGGCAAGTTGGAGAAGTCCGAGGCGGCGGCGGCGGCCACGCCTCCGATGGGCGGCTGGGCGGTCATGGCGACGCAGCCGGCCGCATGGAAATTCGCCATGATGGGCGGCAAGATCATCGACCACCTGCCGGTGAAACTCGTGCCCGTCCCCGTGTTCAAGGCCTGGACGGGGTCGCGCACGCTTCCCGGTTGGAAGGGCGGTGAGTTCCGAAAATGGATGAAGTCCCGTCCGCCCGCCGCGCCGAACGTCTCTCGCGGCGGGCCCAGCGGTCCCGCCCTACCGGAGAAAACCCCATGAACACCGATCGCGAAGCCATTCTCTCCCGTGTCCGCAGTGCGCTCGCGCCACTGCCCCAGCGTGCGCAGCGGCCCGACTGGGAAGCCGAGCTCGTCCACATGCGCACGATGCGCGGCGATGTTGACGCCTGGACGCTCTTTCGGGAGCGACTCAAGCTCGTCAACGGTCTCCCGCTCGAAGGTGCCGCCGCTCTGGTTGACTGGCTGGACCAGAACGGTTGGCGTCACGGTTATTGTGATCCCGAACTGTGGCCCCGGCTGCAGGCTGCGTTTCCCGCGACCTTCACGGTCGAGGCGGTTTTCGACCGGACGCGGGTGGATGATTACCAGTTCGGCATCACCCGCGCCGCCGGTGCCGTTGCCGAGACGGGTTCACTCATTCTGACCGATGCATCGACATCGAGGCGGCTGGCTGCGCTGACTCCGTGGGTTCACATCGCCGTCGTCTCGCGCGGACAGATTCACTTGGATCTGCAGCATGCGATGACTGCGCTGGCCGATGACCCTAACATCGTTTTTTGCACCGGTCCCTCGAAGACGGCTGACGTTGAAGGAATCTTGATTGAGGGTGTTCATGGCCCTGGCCAGCAAGTGGCGTTGCTGCTGGAGTGAGGCGGTGCGTCGGACGCGGCGGGATGCACGCTCTAGCAGGCTCCGAAGTCGGCGGGGGGTCGTGCGGTCCACAGTGGGTGCGGATTTTTCGAGCAGTAGGCTGACCGAGCGGCATGGATGCGGGGCCGCGCGCTTATTGTGCGATGAACTCGAGGTAGATCGGGATGGCGGAGACTTCGAGGGTGACCTTGCCGTTGGACACGGCGAGCGGAGTGGCGTCGCCGACGATGTTGATACGGGTCGCGGCAGCGGCGGGCACGGGGACGTCGGCGGTGCGGGGTTGGCCATTGGCGGACCAGAGGGCAAGGAGGGTGCGGCCGTCGGGCGTGGCGAATGCGTGGGAGACGACGCCGGAGGTTTCGGTGCGTTCGACGAAGGTGGCGTCGGCGAAGCGGGTGAAGAAGGTGTGGCAGGCGAAGTAGCCGGGCTTGGGCGTGTAGTCGTTATGGATGAGTCCGAACATATCCTCTTTTTCGAGGGAGTTGGTGCCGACGTCGCGGAAGTTGTAGAGGAAGATTTTTTCAACGTCGGAGCGGGCGAGGGCTAGGGTGAGCACGATGGCGAGGTGGCCGGCGGCCTTTTCCTCGGTGGTGATGCGGGGGATGGTGGAGACGCCGATTTCGGTGATCCAGACGGGCGCGGGCATGCGGGTGGATTGGTCGAGGCCGGCGTCGAGGCTGTCGAAGTTGCGTTTGAAGAGGGTGGCGGTTTGCGCGGGGGAAACTCCGTGGCGGAAGACGGTGTAGGGGTGGTAGCCGACGGCGTCGTAGGGACGCACGGGTTGGGCTTCGAGTGCACGGAGGAAGGTGCCTTCGTCGTGGTCGGGGAGGTCGGGGCGGTTAACCTTTTCGGGGGAGAAGCCGGCGGTGATGACGGTGTCGGCGGGGGCGAGGGCCTTGATGGTGGCAAAGGTGCGGGCGGCGAGGCGGGCGTAGGCCTCGGCGTCGGGCGCGGGTTTCCAGTAGGTGGGGAGATTGGGTTCGTTCCAGACTTCCCAGGCGTGGAGGCGGTCACCGTAGCGGGTGATCATGGTGCGAACGTAGGTTTCCCAGGCGTCGAGCTTGGGCATCGTCTGGCGGAGGATGTTGCGCGGCGTGGTGTCGGGCGCTTCGGCGGCCCAGGTGTTGCCGAAGGCGAGGACGGGGAGGACTTGCAGGCCGTGGCGGAGACTGCGGTTTACGAGGTCGTCGTAGCGGTCGGTGCGCCACTCACCGGGCGCGGGTTCGAGTTCGTGCCAGAGGAAGCCTTCGCGAATCCAGCCGAATCCGGCGCGGGCGATGAGGTCGAGCATGAGGTCGCGATGGCTATCGTCCATGCGTTTGAGGTGGGCGATGGTGCCGTAGCGGGAGGAGGGATCGGCGGATTTTTTGACGAGCGGCGGCAGGACGCCGAGCGTGGTGGTGGCGAGTGCGGGGGCGTTTGCAGCACCGATCTCGAGACGGTAAAAGCCGGAGGGGGCGGCGGGGAGTGTGGCGATGTTGTCCTTGAGTTCGGAGGTGGCGATGACGCGATTTTCGAAATCGCGGAGGGTTGCGACAACGGATTGTGCGGCAGGGGTGGCGGCATCGGGCTCGAAGGTGAAGACCAAGGGCGCGTCGGGAGTGAAGATATTGCCGGATTGTGCGGATGAGATGCGGGAGGCAGGCAGCGAAATAGGAGCGAGCGTGGCGAGAAGGAGGATGGTCAGGAGTGAACGGGATTTCATAAGGGGATAGAGAGGAGAGGGGGTTAACGGCCCCAGATTTCGATTTCGTCGAGGATGCCGCCTTCGGCGGGCCACTTGACTTGCACGCGCACATAGCGGCCGCGGTGGGTGAAGAGCGGTGTTTTGATTTCGAGCAGCGGTTGGTCGAGGGCGAGTGACGTCACGGACTCGAAGGTGTGTTCATCCGTGCCGGCGAGGATGCGGACGGCGGTCGGATAAACGGGACCGGTGCCGGTCACGAGGACGACTTTCATCAGGTCCCGGTCGGCTTTGAGATCGAAGAGGATGTCCACCTCGCGCGAGCGGTAGCGGGCGAAGTGGCCGGTGCCGGGGATGTCGCGGTGGTGGCTGTGGCGGAGTCCGCCGATGCTGCTGAAGCCGTTGGTGAGCGCGGCGCCGATGTGGCCGTCGCCGGCCTTGAGCGGATCGGCGATAAGCGAGGGATCGGCGGGTGCCAGGTAGGAGTAGGTGGCGCCAGTTGTCGTGAGATAGGGATACGTTTTGGGGAAGCTGGTGTTGTCGGTGAGCAGGTGCGGGATGCGCGCGGGGTCGGCGGCGACTTCGACGCAGGAGAAGGCGGTGGCGGATTCGTGCGCGCCGTCGTGCCAGAGGGCGGTGAGCGGAACGAGCCAGTCGGGTTTGTGGGCGCGGTGGTCGGCGGCGGGGGTGACGGTGAAGGTGAACGGGTGGTTTGCGCCCGGCGTGAGAGGGAGAGTGGCGTGTTGCGCGGGGGAGACGGACCAACCTGCGGGAGCGGCAAGGCTGAGCGTGCCGGATGTCGCGGGTGCGGTGAGCGCGAGGAGGGTTACGGTGATGTCGAAGGGGCTGCCGGGGGTGACCTGTGCGGTGTGCGGGTCGCGCGCGGGACGCGAGCCGGAGACGGGGTCGATGCCGAGGAGCGGGGCGTGGGATTTAAAGAGATGGATGACGCCGGCGGTGGACACGGCGGGGAGGTCGATCCGGTATTGGCCAGGTGTGGCGAGGGGATGGATCGGGAGTGGTGTGAGTGAGTCGGTTTCGGCGGGGCCCCAGTAGGCGCGGCTCCACGGATCGCCGGGAAGGGCGAGGTCGAGCGGGCCGGCGGGGAGCGATTCGGCGGGTTGGGTGTGGGCGCGGGTGGAGACGACGACGGCGAGGTTGCCGAGGGAGTCGATGAGCGGCTGTTCGACGCGGGAGATTTCCTGGGCGGAGGGAAAGGCGCAGGCGGGGCGGAGTCCGCTGCGGGCGAGGAGGCCGGCGAGCCAGCGGCCGATGGTGAATTCGCCGGCGTGGGCGGTGTATTCCTCGCTCTCAGCGGTGGCGGCTTCGGATTTTACGGAGGCGAGCGAGGCGGCTTTGACGTCCGTGACCATCGAACCGAGTTCGTAGGGGAAGTAGAGCACGCGGCCGGAGCCGACGGAGCGCAGCGAGGCGGAGGGTGGGTCGGCGAGGGGGTTGCGGACGGTGACGGTTTCGTCGCCGAGGTTGAAGGAGACGCGGTCGGCGACAGGTTGCTCGGGAGGGGCGAAGCCGAGGAGGTTGTCGAGTTGGCGGGCTTCGCGGTGGTGTTCGTCGAAGAGGCCGGCGCGGGCGTCGGCAATCAGGACGCCTCCGGAGTTGACGTATGTGGAGATGGTCTCGGTTTCGGTGGCGGTGAGGTGTTCGGCGCCGATGAGGCAGAGGGCTTGGTAATCGCGGAGGTAGCCAGGGGTGAGTTTGGTGCAGGGAATGACATCGACCCAGTAGCCGCGCTCGCGGAGCCAGCGGAAGAGCATCCAGCGGTGGTTTTGCGGGTAGGAGTAGCGGGTATCGGCAGGGTTCCGGTCGGAGAGTTCCGAGAGGAGGATGTCGCGGCGCGGCAGGAGCAGCGCGAGGCGGGGAAGTCCAGGGGCGGGGACGGCTTCGTTCCAGAAACGGGAGAGGCGGCGGACGTGGTTGGCCCAGCGCGGGGCGTAGAACATTTTTTCCTTCAGGCCGCCGGTCGCGGGTTCGAGGAAGGAGAAATGGTCCCAGTCGGCGGTGCCGCCGGCGTATCCGGTTGTAAAATACATCATGCCTTTGACGCCGTTGGCGAGGAGGCGCCACTGGGTTGCGGCGAACTGGCCGGCGGGACCGTTGTGATTGTTGTTTTCGCAGAGCATGACGCCATGGCCGGGGGAGCGGTCGGCGGGGCGGATGCAGTGGAAAACGTAATTGGTCTCGTAGGCCTGACGGTCGCCGTGGCCATACATGTCGATGCCGAAGTAGCCGCCGGAGTGCGGGCGGATGAGGTCGGCGAAGCGGGCCTGGTCCAAAAGGCGCTCGCGCCAGGCGGGCATCTCAAGGGTGAGCTGAGTGGCTTTGTGAACGACGCCCCGGTGCAGCGGATCGGACTCGGCGACGAGGCGGGCGAGGCCGGCGAGGAATGCGGTGAAATATTCGGACTGGAAGTGCCACCAGTCGAGAAAGCGGGCAGGTGTGGTGCGGTGGTCTCCGTCTTCGGGGAGAGTGCCGGCGATGGTTTCGCCGAAGTCGGTGTGCGCGGTGCGCCAAGCGGCGTTGAGTTGCGAGATGTCGCCGTCGTAGACGCGGACGAGCCAGTCGCGGAAGGCTTTGAGGGCGGCGGGTGAGTAGTTGGCGCGGCCTTCCCATTCGTTGTCGAGGCCCCAGAGGAGGATGCGGTCGTTGAGCGGGCCGGCGTTCTGTTCCCGAACATGGCACCGCACGTGGTCGCGGAGGTAGCGCAGCGTGGAGGGATCGAAGATGTCGATTTTATCGAGGCTGCGAGGCCACGGTTTGCCCTGCGGATCGAGCGAGAGGGGCAGTTCGCCGTAGTCGCGGGTAGAGGCGGAGGTGCGGCCTGCCTTGGCGGCTTCGTTGAGGCGGCCGGTGATGCTTTCGGCGGCGATGATCAGACTGTGGAAACGCAGGTCGGTGGGCTGGGTGTAGTCGGGAAGCCGTGGCCAAGGGGCGCCATCGGCGAAGTCGAGCGCTGACGATGGGAGCTGGCGGAAGGTGTAGCCTTGATCGCGGGTGAGGTGGACGTTCCCGTGGACGAAGCCCATCGGGAAATAATCGGGGGAAGCGGCGATGGGAGTGCGGTCCATGAAGACTAGATAACCGGAGGCGAGGTAGCGGTGATTCCTTGTGCGCGCTCAGGTCGAGACGGGCAAGGCGATGGCTTCGATCGCGGGGGCGAATGTAAAAATTTCGTCGAGAGGGGGAACTCCGGTGAGCGCACGGGCCCGTCCGAGTTCAGTGCGAATATCGCGACCGGTGAGCGCGTGAACGGGAATCTGGTCGCGGTGGGCGAGCGCAACGGCGGTGCCGGCGGCTTCACCGAGACCGACGCAGGTGGGCATGACGCGGAAACTACCGGCGGCCTCGTGGGTCGCGCTGATGCAGCGGCCGGCGGCGAGAATGTTTTCGAGTTCGGCGGGCAGCAGGCATTCCCACGGGATGCCGTAAACGTGGTCGTTGGTGACTTTCTCGAATTGAGTGCCCTGTCCGTCGGGTTGGTGCACGTCAATCGGGTAGGAGCAGAGGACGACGCTGGAATCGGGCATGGCCCGGCTGCGGACCTGAGCTTCGTCGAGCGTGGCTCGGCCAACGATTCGTCGGGTTTCTCGGACGCCGATCTGCGGACCGGTTTGCAAGAGGTAGGCGCGGGAAAAGCCGGGAATGTAGCGACGGAAAAATGCGAGGAGTTCGCCGGCTTGGCGGCGGCCTTCGATCTCGGCGCGCGTGGTCTCGGCGGGGTTGCAGGCGTTGCAGCCGTTGATGCGGGTGCCGTTGATGGTGATGCGCGTGGGGTCGCCGGGCATGGACCAGAACATGGCGATTTCGGTGCGAGGGATGCTCCATTCTCCGGTGGCACGGGCACGGGCGATCTCGGCGGAGAAGTGGTCGCCTTCGGTTGCGTAACGGCCGGCGACAAGGCGGTGGCCGGCGGCTTGCCACGCGGCGGGATCAAAACCGCCGAGTTGCACGACCATAGACATGGGCTGAGTGCGACCATCCACGCGACGGCCGTGGGTCATGCCGGCGCCGGCAAGGGCGCAGGCGTCGGCATCGCCGGTGCTATCGATTATGTAATGGCAGCGCACATGGGTCATGGATCCTTTGCTCATGAAACCGACGAGCCAGGTGTCGCCTTCACGGCGCACAAAGGAGAGCAACGAGTGATAGAGAAGCGTGCCGCCAGCGGAGAGGATGGCGGTTTCCATCGAGCGTTTGCAGGACTCGGGCTCGAAGAAGTCGGCTTGTGCGAGGGCGTCGTAGTAGTGCGCGCCGAGGTCTTTTTGAGATTGAACGAACTCGCGATAAACGGCGCCGGCGAGGTCGGTCTGGCGGTGGTGGTGGTTGAGGTAGCAACTCAGTCCGGCCGCAGTGCCCATGCCGCCGAGATAGCCGTGGCGTTCGACAAGGAGCGTCGGGCATCCTCCGCGTAGCGAGGCGAGGGTGGCGCCGTAGCCGGCGGGTCCGCCGCCGATGACGAGGCAGGTGGTTTCGAGCGTGTGATGGGGGAGGTTCACACTTCCGATTCAAGGCGTCTCGAAAGTCATGACGAGTCACGCGGCGAGGGTGGGGGCATCGCCGTTCCGTTAATGGAACGCGCGGTTCATGAGGAGTTGCGACGTGAGGGATGACCGTTCATGGCTGTGTGCATATGAGCATACCCCCTCCGCCCGATGTCACGAAGTCCACGCCGTTGAGCCAGGGCATCTCCGTGGTGCGGCTGATGGTGCAGTGCGGGCATTCGCTGGGTGTGACGAAGCTGGCGGAGGAGCTGGGAATGCCGAAGTCGTCGGTGCACCGGCTGCTGATCACGCTGCAGGAATTGGGTTTTGTGCAGAAGATCGAGGAGACGAAGCGCTACACGTTGAGCGCGGACATCTTTGATTTTGTGCATGAGATCGCCTCGCACTTCGGGCGTAATCTCAGTCTCGACGACCGGCTGCGCGCGGCGGCGTCGAAGCTCGGGGTGAGCGTCTATCTGAGCATGCTGGGCAAGCGAGACACCTACGTGATTTGCGCGGCGGGGGACGAGGGGAACACGACGAAACTCGGTTCGCACGGGCGGGCTTATGCCACGTCTGCGGGCAAGGTCTTGATTGCGCATCTCGACGAGAAGGAGTGGTCGCGCCGCGCGCCGCCGACGGAGGAAAAGTCGATCACGCCTTATACGATTCGAGATCCGCAGAAATTTTTTGCGCAGCTCCGGGAAGTGAAAAAGACCGGCATCGCTTGGAACCGCCGGGAGTCCAGCAAGGACCACGTGTCACTGGCGACGGTCGTGAGGGAGCCGTTCATCCGGCAGCCGAGACTGGCCGTGGCGTTCTTGATGCGTCACGAAGAACTGGCGATGCGCGATCACAAGGAGCTGGAGCACGCGTTGCTCAAACTGGCGGCCGATCTGGAGCGCAAGCTGGGGCGGCGCTGACGCGAAGTTGCCCGTCGCGTCACCCCCGGTCACTGCATCGACATGAGCTTCCTGGTGGTGTCCAGCGTTTCGGCGCGCGAGAGGAATTCCACGTGGGCGTCGGCGAAGGCGAAGAAGGCACCTTTATCGTTGTGATAGTTTTGAATGTAGGCACCGCCGGTGCCGCTGTCCACGTTGACCACGCCGAGACTGAGGGCGTGCGCGGTGGTGTTCACGGCATCCCATGTGTCGCCGTAGAGGATGGTGCGGGTGGGGTTGGTGAGCGAGTTGAGGCGTTTGCGGGTCTTGACCGATGTGTTGATGTTCTGGACATCACGATTCATGCCGTAGCTGCAGATGTCTTGGGCGGCATAAACTCCGGTGCGAAGGACGGCGTCGGATTCACAGATGAAAACGTGGCCGCTGCCCGCGCTGGTGCCGGTTACAGGGGTGGAGGAGGAGGTTTCGCCGAGATAGGGCTTGAGCTGGATTGACCAGCGTTGTTCCTGTTCATCCAGAATGAGCGGGAGCATGCCTTTTTTGTCGGCAGCGTGAGCGATGGTCGCGAGGGCGAGCTGACGGAGATTGGACCGGCAGGAGGCGTTCCGTGCGGATTCGCGGATGTGGCTGATCGAGGTGATGATGATTGCGGCCAGAATGCCGATGATCGCGATCACGGTGAGCAACTCGACCAAGGTGAAGCCGCGATGACGTCCGCCTGCGCGGGGTGAAGGTGTCTGGGGTATGGTCATGGCCCGGGGTTCAGGCGGTGGATGCTCGCGACAGAGCTAACGTGGTCCGGTTAGGAGCGATCCTGTCTGTTCGGACGGCGGCGGACAAGTGAGGCGAATACCAGGATACCAAGGCCGCTCAGGACGGCGGTCGTGGACGGTTCGGGAATAGACGAGGTGGAGACGATCTGCACGGAGTTGAGGAAGCCGCGCATCTCATCGGAGGTGGTTCCGTGACTGAAGATGGTCATGTATTGGTTGGCGGCGAGCGTGACGCTGAGCTTTACGTAATTGCTCCCCTCGATCCACGAGCCGGTGACACTGTTGGTCGAGGCAGCCTGCGGGGAGGAGAGATAAGTGGTCGTGTCGAGATTGGCGGTGCTTGAGGTCGCGAGCGCCCAGAATCCCATGTCGACGGAAGAGGCGGCGGTGTTGTTGGTGTTGTAGCCGACGATATAGATGTCGTAGGTGCCGGCGGCCAAGCCGCCTACCGCGACACCGACGACGGTGGTGGTAGTGGTGGACGCACCGTAGTTGATGGCGTCGCGTCCCGCCGAAGTGCCGGCAAATACACCGGTGTTGCTGTTGGTGCCGAGTGCGATGCTGGAGGGGGCACCGGCGAAGGTAAGGGTCTGCCAAGCGAGGGAGGACGAGCGGCCGACCGACACGGTGATACCCGTTGCGGCTGTGCCGTCGGAGTAGAGCAGGCCTGAGGTGATGGCGGAAGTCTGCACCTGATTCCAAGCGGTATCGGTGAAGGTGGGAATGACCGTGTGATACGGGCTCACGATGCGATCATCGCCGGTAACAGCGGTCGGACCGAAATCGAGCATCAGCGTGGATGCGGTTGCGGAGGGCGGGAGGATGGCGAGCGCAGTGAGTAAAACGGGGCCGGCGATGTGCAAGAGGAAGCGAGGTGGGTGCATGAGGGTAGGGGGTTGTGAGGATTTGTTGATGCGGTGGTTATGAGGGCAACGAGTAAGCGGGAGCGGAGATCAGGCGTGTTCCATTAGTAGAACGCTAAGGGAAGGTTACCTGACATGGATCGAGTCGAGGCGCAGGCTGGTCACCGGAGGGAGATTCGTCTTTGAGGGCCGTGGCCAGATCGGTGCGGTATGCAGGCCGCCAAAGGCGATTTTGCGCAGGATCGGACCGGAGAAATGGACCGGTGGGGCGTCGTTGATGGTGAGGATTACGGACTCCGTCCGGAGTTCGACGGTGACCCGGTTCCACCGGTTGAGTTCGCACGGGGCGATAGCCTGCCAGGTATCTGCGCCGCTGAGTCGGGCTTGGTAGCGGTGATCGCCAGTGCCGGGGATCGCGGCAATGCGTATGTTAACTCCGTTCCTGATTTTACCGCCGATGGAGAGCAGCGGAAATTCGTTTGTGGCTGAGTCCATTCGCGATTCGAAGGTGAGGACGAGTCCGGGCTTTTCAGTGAGCTCTTGAGGCAGCACCAATCCCAGGGTGCTTTCCGGCAGATGGAAGGAGGCGATGCGATCATGGATCAGCAGTCCTGATCGTGCGTCGCGGGGCAGGAGGAATGGTGCGTTGAAATTCGGCAGCGGATCGATCACTGCGGTGCGGATATTGGCATAGCCATATTCGCCGCGGCCTTGAGTGTAGATCAGATGAAGGCGGTTTTCGTGGATAAAGCCGTTCGGATAACAGGCGACCGTGGCATCGGGTTGGACGAGTGGGCCGGGAAGCAAAAGGTTGGGATCATCCACGGACGACAGCATCAGGCTGAGGCCGAAGCGTGTATTCCAAGCCGGCTGCGGCACGGTGCGCACCCAGTCGTTGGTCACGACGAAGAGACCATCGGCGGGCGAGCGTTTGGCGGCGAAGGGACGGGCGCTCACACTGTCGATCTGGACAGGCGTGGCACGTGTCCAGGTAAGACCGTGATCGGTGCTCTCTCCGGTGAGCACGGTGAGGTAATTTTCGAACTTGGGATCGGGCATCCGACTGGTGTTACGGGCTACGTAGCCAAGCGCACCATTGGCTTTTTCGAATAGGGATAACTCCCAGTGGTAGATGGCGTCATCACCATCGTAGCGGGCTGGATCGTTTCCGGATGCCGACCAGAGCGAGCCTTCAATGGGCTGGCTCCAGTGCCAGGTTTTTCCTGCATCGGTGCTGCGCAGCACGGCCTGATACGGATTTCGGATCCAGAGGCCTTTTTTCCCGGAGGGCGGAAGGCTGCACGGGATCAGAAGTTCACCTCGACTGCTGAGAAGTCCGTGTCCGGAAGGGAAGCCAGTAACCGTGCCTTTCAGCGAGTCAGGTGCGTTGGGAACATCGGTGTGAGTCCAGGTTACACCGTCGGTTGTGCGGGAAACGATGAGGCGGTTTTGACCGACAATGCTCCATGCGCAAAAGAGAACCTCGTCGCGGTAGTTCACAAAGGCCGGTTGCCAAGGGATGTGTTGGGCGTGCGATTCGGTTGGTTCTTCGGCAGCGATGGTGGAGGCGAAGGGCCGGGCGGGTCGTGACCATGTCCGGAAATCATCGCTGGTGCTAAAGTAGAGTGATTGGCCGGCTTTGCCTTCTCCGGCGGCAGCGTTGCCCATCCAGCTCGCGATAAACCGGCCTTTGAAACGCACGACATCGGGGGCGTGATTGTAGCGCGGGAGTTCTCCGTCGGTGCCTTCATTGTGAACAGATCCCAGCATGACGGCGGGATCGTAAACCTCGATGCGCGGGGCGGACCGGGTGTCGAGTCCGCAGAAAGAAAGCGCGGCGACAAAGATCGCTGCAGCGAACCGACAGGGTCGGACGGGCGGGGTAAACAACATGACGAAAAGGAAGCGTTTTGCGGGCACTCCTCACAATGCAAAGGCTGCCGCGGTTGTTCGTGCGGTTCCAATAGTGGAACGCGGCCCCCAGGGCGTGATAGCGCGCGGTGTGTGATTATTCCTCGCCGTCGAAGTAGTCGACTTCGGTCATGCGGAAGAGTTTTCGCTGGGGCTTGATCTGCCACTTGTTCGACTCGGGGTAGAACGTGCTGTCGGTGGGGAGGTTGTCGGCGATGACGAAGAAGATCAGGTCTTCGGTGCCGGTGTTGGTGATCTGGTGGGCGGTGCCGGGCGGCTGGGCGAAGGCGTCGCCGGCGCGGACGGTGTGGGTGGCGGAGGCGGACCACTCGCTGGCGCTCGCGGCCAGGGGATCGGAGGTGGCGGGGCGCACGGTGCGGACCGAGGCGGTGCCGGCGAGGACGATGAAGAGTTCGAATTGCTGCGTGTGGGCGTGCAGCGGGCAAACGGACGCGCCGGGCGGGACGCGGCGTTGTTGGAGGTCGAAGGGGTGTCCGCCGCCCCAGGCACCGGTGTCTTTGATACCACCAAGGGCGAGGGAGATGTCTTTGGAGAAGGAGTGGTATTTGCCGGTGGGGGAGCGGCCTTCGGTCTCGGGGAGGGCGGGGATGGAGACGATGTTCATGGGGGACGGAGATTCGGAATTTAAGGCTGTGACACAGAGGTCGGAAGAGGATGCACAGAGCTTCACAGAGACTCAGCCTCAGAATTTCTGACTCATGCTGTGCTCTGTGTCGGAGCTCTGTGTAGCTCTGTGATAAACTTCGGTGATCGAAAATCGTTAGACGACCGGGTTGGTGAGGGTGCCGATGCCTTCGATTTCGACGGCGATGGTGTCGCCGGGTTGCAGCCACACTTGGGGGCGGCGTGCGAAACCCACGCCTTCCGGTGTGCCGGTGAGGATGATTGTGCCTGCGGGCAGGGTTTTGTCGGCGCTGAGGAAGGCGATGATCGTCGGCACGTCGAAGATCATGTCGGCTGTGTTCGAGTCCTGCATGACCGTGCCGTTGAGGATCGAGCGGATGCGGAGGGCGTTGGGGTTCGGAAGCTCGTCGGGCGTGACGAGGACGGGGCCGAGCGGGCAGAAGGTGTCGAAGCTCTTGGCGTGGTTCCATTGTCCGCCGCTCCAGTCGCGCTGCCAGTCGCGGGCCGAGACGTCGTTGGCGCAGGTGTATCCGAGAACGTAGGACAAGGCGTTTTCCTTGGTGGCGTCGCGGCAATCGCGGCCCAGGACGATGGCGAGTTCGGCCTCGTAGTCGGCCTTCGTGGTCGGCTGGTTGCGGGGGATGCGGATCGGGTCGCCGGGGTTTTGCACGGCGCCGGGGAGTTTCATGAACCACACGGGACGCTCGGGCGGACCCTTGCCGCCCTCGGCGGCGTGCTTGGCGTAGTTGAGCCCGATGCAGATGATGGTCACGGGGGCGACGGGGGCGAGGTGCTTGCCCGGCGTGACGACGCGGTCGGTGACGCGGTGGGTGCCGGCGAGGGGATCGCCGGTGACTTCAAGGGCGGAGCCGTCGGGTTGAAGAGCGGCCCAGGCGGGACCGGCGGGAGTGAGATGGCGGAGGAGACGCATGGGAGGAGTTTTAACGCAAAGACGCGAAGACGCCAAGGTTGGACGGAGTGAGCGCCATTGATCCGGGGCGTGTTTGGCCCTCCAGAGTCATCCGTTGCGGTCGTATTCCGCGAGCCGACGGAGGAGGTCTCCATGCACGCGAAAGAGTTTTTCTATGGTTTTTCCGGCAGTAGCCTCATCCACGTAGCGCGGTTTGAATTCGCCTGCTGGATGCTGGGTCGGGATTGCGACGCTGGCCGACTGCTTGGCGATGTAGGTGGCCAAGGGCGCTTCGACTTTTTGCGGCTTCTTGTCCACGCAGGAACCGTGTCCCGCCGGAGGTGCGGTGTCAATCGGAGGGACGCTCTGGCGGGCCACTGAACCTATTTTGAACTGGGACCGGCGTGGGCGAGTCGCCAGCCTCCGGTCATGCGAAACGGTTTTGCCTCAATTGCGACTTATGCGGATCCGCTTGAGGCGGGGATGGCGTGTGAGCGGTTGTGCGCGGCCGGTATCGAGGCGGAGCTGACCAACACTTCGGCGGCCAGTTCGATGTATGGCGCGGGTAATCCGATCATGAACCAAGTGCTGCTGGTGGAGATCGAAAGGATTGAGGAGGCGCGCAAACTTCTCGCGGAAGCCGCCACGGCGCCGGATGGACTGATCTCCACGGAAGAGGCACGGGTATCGGCAGCCCAGGCTTACGATGGTTTTTACCGGACGGACTGGAACGCCCGGGAACGGGCGGCGGAAACCGCCTACCGGGCCTCGGTCATCGGCTGGCTCGTGCCGGGAGTGAGTTGGTATGCCTTGTGGAAACTCGGCGAGGTGGCGGTTTCGAGCCTGCCCTTGAACGGACAGGCCCGGAGGCATGCAACGATTGCCGTGCTGATGGCGGCGCTGCCCGCGTTGGCGTGGGTGGGACTGCTGGTGGTGATCGCCGTTACTTAACGGCCGCCTCCGCGTAGGCTTCCATGCCGATGCAGCTGCAGATGAGGTTGCGGTCGCCGTAGACGTTGTCCACGCGGCCGACTGCCGGCCAGAACTTGGACTGGCGCACAAACTCGCTCGGGAAGGCCGCCGTTTGGCGCGAGTAGGGGCGCGTCCATTCGTCAGCGGTCACCACCTTCGCGGTGTGCGGAGCGTGTTTAAGCGGGTTGTTCACCTTGTCGGATTCGCCGGTGACGACGGCCTGCATCTCGCCGTGGATGGCGATCATCGCGTCGCAGAAACGGTCGAGCTCGACCTGGGTTTCACTCTCGGTCGGTTCGATCATGAACGTGCCGGGGACGGGGAACGACAGGGTCGGCGCGTGGTAGCCGTAGTCCATGAGACGTTTGGCGGCGTCTTCGGCTTCGATGCCGTGTTTCTTCCAGCCGCGCAGGTCGACGATGCACTCGTGGGCGACGAGGCCGGTCGCACCACGATAGAGGACGGGGAAATAGTTATCGAGGCGGGCGGCGACGTAGTTGGCGTTGAGGATGGCGATCTTGGTCGCGGCGGTGAGCCCGTCGGGGCCCATCATGCGGATATACATCCACGAGATAACCAGGATCGATGCGCTGCCCCACGGGGCGGCCGAGACGGCGCCGAGGTGCTTGCGGCCTTTGTCGTGCACGGGCGAGACGACGACGTGGCCGGGGAGGAACGGCGCCAAGTGCGCGGCGACGCCGATGGGGCCCATGCCGGGCCCGCCGCCGCCGTGCGGGATGCAGAAGGTTTTGTGGAGGTTGAGATGGCAGACGTCGGCGCCGATGTGGCCGGGCGAGGTGAGACCGACCTGGGCGTTCATGTTGGCACCGTCCATGTAGACCTGTCCGCCGAGCGAGTGGACGTGGGCGCAGAGGTCTTTGATGGAGGCTTCGAACACGCCGTGGGTGGACGGGTAGGTGATCATCACCACGGCGAGATCCTTGGCGTGGGCGTCGGCCTTGGCCTTGAGGTCGGCGACGTCGATGTTGCCGTTGGTGTCGCAGGCGACGGGGACGATCTTGTAGCCGCACATGGCGGCGCTGGCGGGGTTGGTGCCGTGCGCGCTGGTGGGGATGAGGCAGATGTTGCGCTGACCTTCGCCGCGCGATTCGTGGAAGGCGCGGATGGTGAGGAGACCGGCGTATTCGCCCTGGGAGCCGGCGTTGGGTTGAAGCGAGAGGGCGGCGAAACCGGTGATCTCGGTGAGCCAGGCTTCGAGGTCGGCGAAGAGTTGCGCGTAGCCCTTGGTCTGCTCGGCGGGGGCGAAGGGGTGGAGTTGTCCGAACTCGGGCCAGGAGACGGGGAACATCTCGCTGGTGGCGTTGAGCTTCATCGTGCACGAGCCGAGCGAGATCATCGAGTGGACGAGGGAAAGGTCCTTCGCTTCGAGGCGCTTGATGTAGCGCAGCATCTCGTGCTCGGTGTGGTAGAGGTTGAAGACGGCGGCGGTGAGGAACGGCGAGGTGCGCGCGTGCGGAGCAGCGAAACCGGCGCGTTCAACCTCTGAGGCAAGCGGGGCGCGGGTGGTGCCGAAGAGAGAGATCAACTGCTCGACCTGTTCGAGCGTGGTGGTCTCGTCGAGCGAGATACCGACGGTGGACGCGTCGATGGGGCGGAGGTTGATCTTCAACGCGAGGGCGTCGGCGAGGATCTTGGTCGCGTAGATGTTGCCGACGGTGAGCGTGTCGAAGACGGGTTCGGCGTTGACCGATGCCCCGGCGGCGCGGAGGCCGGCGGCGAGGACCTGGGTGAGGGCTTGGACGCGGCGGGCGATTTTTTTGAGACCGGCCGGGCCGTGGTAGATGGCATACATCGACGCCATGATGGCGAGGAGGACTTGCGCGGTGCAGATGTTGGAGGTGGCCTTGTCGCGGCGGATGTGTTGCTCGCGGGTGCCGAGGGCGAGGCGCATGGCGGGGTCGCCGTTGGCATCTTTGGAGACACCGACGAGGCGGCCGGGCATCTGGCGCTTGAAGGCGTCTTTGGTGGCGAGGAACGCGGCGTGCGGGCCACCGAAGCCCATGGGCACGCCGAAGCGCTGCGCGGAACCGACGGCGACATCGGCTCCGAATTCACCGGGGGCGCGGAGGAGCGTGAGCGCCAGCAGATCGGTGGCGACGATGGTGAACGCGCCGGCGGCATGGGCGGCTCCGAAGAACGTCGCGAAATCGTGGATACTGCCGGTCGTGTCGGGATATTGCACGAGCACGCCGAAGGTGCCGGCGGTGAAGGCGAAGGTGGTGTGGTCGCCGACGATGACCTCGATGCCGAGGGGGACGGCGCGGGTTTTGACGATGTCGATCGTCTGCGGGTGGCACTTTTCGGAGACGAAGAAGGTGCGGTGGGCGGAGGCGTCGCCGTCCTTGAGGCGGTGGCACATCATCATGGCCTCGGCGGCGGCGGTGCCCTCGTCGAGCATGGAGGCGTTGGCGATCTCGAGGCCGGTCAAGTCGGTGATGAGCGTCTGGAAATTGAGGAGGGCTTCGAGGCGGCCCTGGGCGATCTCGGCCTGGTAGGGGGTATAGGCGGTATACCAGCCGGGGTTTTCCAGGATGTTACGCTGGATGACGCCGGGCGTGTGGGTGTTGTAGTAACCCATGCCGATGTGGCTGCGGAAAATCTGGTTCTTTGCGGCGAGGGCGCGCAGTTCGGCGAGGGCGGCGGCTTCGCCGAGGGCGGCGGGGAGGTCGAGGGCGTCGCGGCGGATGTGGGGCGGGACGGTGGAGTCGACGAGCGCGTCGAGTGACGGCTGGTTGATCCACTTGAGCATCGCGGCCTGTTCGGCGGAGTCGGGGCCGTTGTGGCGGCGGGCGAAAGAGTCGGTCGGAGCGAGCAACTCGGAGAGGGCGGCGGTGGAGTTCGCGGAAGCGGGCATAAAAAAAGGACGGTAGGCGAGGCCTACCGTCCGGCAAATGGTTTTTAGACTACCCCGTGGGTATTAGGAGGAAAACGTCGGTTTAGTGGCGGATTTCACACGACGGGAGCGGAAGCGATGCAAAGCGGCCAGCCCGAGGGCACTTGCACCGCCGAGCAGAGCGAAGGTGGAGGGTTCGGGGACGGCACTGTATGTCAGCGAGAAATTATCGATGCCTATTAGGTCTAAATTACTTGAACCCGAGGTAGATACACCACGAATTCGAATATATACGGGGGAACTCTGATCGGCTAAAGCAGCGAGACTAACGGAGGTGAATTGGGTGAGATTGTAATCAGTGAAGTCTCCGGAGGCGTCTTTTGTGAGATAATCTGAGCCAATTTGTGTGAAGCTTCCTGAGTCCCCTATTCTGTATTCTAGTTTATAGGTCTGTATTCCGCTCGTATTATATGTTTGGAAAATATCTAAAGAGAGGGCGAAGTTTGTGTAACCTATAGTGTTCGATAATTTTAGTGTGACAGCGCCAGTCCTAAAAGGTGTTACCTCCCCTGAGTTTGCACCAACAGGTTTCCATCCAAATGCGCGATTGGTGTCATTACCTTGAGCGGTGCTGTTGGAACCAAATGAGATGTTGTTGCTGGCAATATTTTTGAATGCGTCGGTAGTTGAGGCCCAAGTCGATGGAGTCTCAGTAAACGTGGCGTCAGTGCCTAATGTTGAAGCGGTGGCGCTGGTGGTCACACTCCATCCCGTTGGCAGCCCGCTACCAATTGCATCAAAATCCTGTGTGTAACTTGTTCCGGTTAACGTTATTTGGCCTGAGGCAGTAGTCGATAAAGCGACTGTAATCATTCCCAATACGGAACAGGCGAGTAGTCGTGTAGATCCCATTAAATCATTTTAGCACGAACGATGCCTTTCCATGGTCACGTTCTAGTTACTTTGAGGGATATGAGGAAACTGCTCTCAAAAGCTCGGTTGCGTTGATATTTAATTTTTGTGGGTCGTAGCGGTCCCTGTCGCGCGTGCAGTATTTGCACGCGTGAATGAGGGGTGGTTGCGTTAGGCCTCCGGGATGTAAGCGGATGGCGAGAAACTGGTATGTTTTAGCCATCGTTACCCACATGTCACCCCGGCGGATTGCGCGTGGGCGTGGAATTAAATTTTTTTATGTCCATGACCGGTGGAGGAGTCCCTTTTGGCGGATGCGTGTTGGCGGGTGCCTGAGTGGCACTGGCTTTGTTTGTGCTAAATTCGCGGCGTGCGCCTTGAGCGAATCGTCTCCGGCCTGCCCGAACCTTGAACTCGTCTAGTCCTAAAATCCCACTTCACCGCTTGCCTGCGGTTAACGCGACGCGTGCACGGACCAAGCGTGGGTTTGCGCTGTTGATCACGATCACGCTGCTGGCGTTTCTGGTGCTGCTATTGGTGTCGCTGGCGTCGTTGACGCGGGTGGAAACTTCCGTGGCGGCGAACAACCAGTCTCTGGCCCAAGCCCGTCAAAATGCCTTGCTGGCGCTCAATATCGCGGTCGGCCAGTTGCAGAAATACGCGGGGCCGGATGCGCGGGTGACGGCACGGGCCGAGATCACGTCGTCGTCGGCGGTGAAGACGCCGTATTTTACCGGTGTTTGGGATGCTGCTGGATCCGGTTCGGCGGCCGGTATGTGGTTGGTCAGTGGCTCGGAGAAGTCGGGCGCCACGGCGGCAAACCTACTGACCTCGGCTCCAGATCCGAGCGATGATACGGTCACGGATGACACCGTTTTCTTGGTTGGTAATCAAAGTGTGGTCACGGATGCCGTGGCAGGGCCCACCCCCGCGGAAAGGACGCGTCGCATCAAAGTGGCCAAGCAGGATATTACGGCACCGGCAGGGAGCGTTCCGGGGCTCGCGGCTACGGCGAATCCGCGTGTTGGTCGTTACGCATGGTGGGTGGGGGACCAAGGGGTGAAGGCCTCGCTGGCGCTGCCGGATCGGGCAGACGAGGTCACGTATGCACCTTGGTATGATGCTGATCCTCTGACGGGCTACGATCAGCGTTCTCGTCTTCACCAGCAGATCGGATCGAGCCCTAATTACTTTCGAGCGAGCACGGCTGTAACATCATCTGCAGTGGGCGGGTTTGATCCGCTGACAAACAGTCTGCTGTCCAATGTTCAAGCCGAGTCACAGATGAGCTTATTGGATAATACCGGTGCACTCACTCCTTATTTGCAGCGTCATTACCATGATTTCACGACCCTTACCAATTCGGTGCTCGCTAATACACTGCCCTCCTCAAACGCGAATGCCGGACTTCTGCACGATATCTCGCTTAAGCCGGATGAGTTGGGCGCCGCGTTCAGCGCATATGTGAATTACCCGAGTTACATGGAGACACCAGGACAGCCGGCCATCGGTGATCCTGTCGCCTCGCCGGCGATCACGAGTGTGGACTCTCCTCGTCGTCGCTACCGAATAAGCACACCGGTTACATCCAATTCCTCGGCGCCTATTCCTAGTCTCGCTTTTGGCGTGGCACCCGTGATCACCGAGCTCCTGCTCCAATTTAGTGTTGAGTCATCAGCCGGGTGCAAAGTCGGTCTCCGTGCATATGTAGGTTTATGGAATCCCTATACCTCCTCATTGGTGCCTCCCAATGATTTGTATCTAACGATTTCCGGTCTGCCACAAATTACAGCAAGTAGTTCGTCAAGCACCACTACAGTGGATTTGCAGGCTGACATGCCTGTTGTGATCAAGTCGGCATCGTCTACCGCGATGCAATTGTATCTGCCATTCACCGCAAGTGGCTCCCAGGCGGACAGGCTTTCATGGCTGCCCGGTCGCATTTATGGGTGGAGAAACAATAGCGCGGACAACCAGTTGGTGTTTTATGATAAAAATATCACCAGCGGCGGTCGGTGGTATTATAACTCCAAGACGTTGCCGGGGGCATCGACGGGTATTGGTGTCAGCGTGCCTGCGGTATCATCGGGACTGACCGTTGAGCTCAGAAATTCCACCGGGCTTTTGGCCACCTACACGACACCTGCTTACATCAGTTACTCTATTCCTTCATCAACCAGCACCAAGTGGTTTGGCTATGGATTTCGTATGAAACAGGCTTCGAATGTGGATAAGGATCGCAGCTGGTTGAGGACGTTTGATCCGCATGCAAAATTATTTACATCAACATGTTTTGAGGGTTTTGATCCCAGTAGTGATGCAAGTCCTACTGCGCTTAATCCAGCGGTATACAATACGAGCAATCAGAATACGGTTCAGTCCGGCTTTTTGATCTACCGCATCCAAGGAACTACGGAAGATGCGGAGCTTTCCAGTTACAACGATGCTCCTCTATTTGAGCTCCCACGTTTACCCTTACTTTCGCTTGGTGAGCTTCAGCATATGACCCTTACCGGAACGAGGCCGTATGCGATTGGAAATTCATGGGGCGGAGACGCAAATGCGGTGTTCGATAGATTCTTTTTTTCCGGTCTGCCGACAACAACCTCAATCACTGCGGCTGCACCGAATCTAAGTGCTGGTCAGCCACTGCCCAACTGGAATCTGAAGGTTGTGGACACAAGTAGCATCGGCACTGTTCAGATGGCCGCTGAGTTATCCTCCCGATACCTGCTTCAATCGGGAGGATTTAATATCAATTCAACCAGCGTGGCGGCTTGGCGCGCGGTGCTTTCCGGCATGCGATTCAAGGAGGGCGAGGAGTTTAAGGGGGCTGACATCGACAATACGACCAGCCTCTCTACGGCAGGAACCCAGAAATCATCCGTCGCGATCATCAAAGAACGTTTTAACAACGATATCACTTTGGGGTCGAGTGTGTCGGCTCCCATATTCTTTAGATTTCCGCAGTCGGCCCAAGAAACGTATTTTTGGCAGCCGCCCAGCCCGCCCTCCAAGAACGGCCGCACGTATGACACGTATGGCTTTCGTTTGGGGGTGCGAGGTAAGAATCTTTCCTCCGACTCGGTCGATAACACGGTCACTGCTCAGAACCTGACCACGGATCAAATCGAGGCGCTCGCTACGGAAATTGTAAGCCAGATTCGTCAGCGTGCCGTTAGCAAGGGACCCTTTAGGAACCTTCATGAATTTCTCAACCCCTTGTCGGGTGCAAATGATGGGACGCCGAGTTTGCTGGAGTCGGCCATCGCCACTGTCGGGCTCAATCCACCTGCCGTGCAGCCACTTGATACGGTCGCTTCGTTCAATGATTTTGGCTTCAGTTCGCTGACCCTGACTCAAGCCGATATTCTCGGCGCGTTGGCACCCTACCTGCGTGCAAGATCGGATACATTTATCGTTCGCGGCTACGGGGAAGCGCTCAATCCCGTCACCAACGAGGTTGCGGGCAAAGCTTGGTTGGAGGCGACAGTGCAGCGGTTCCCTGAGGTCGTGGACACTGCCGACGATATCGCAAAACCAACAGGACCCTTTGGACGGCGCTTTAAAATCATTTCATTCCGATGGCTATCACCCTCCGATATTTAATCACGACTCTGGGCCTTTGGTCCGTCGTGCTCAGCGCGTTCGCGCAGGTGTCTCCTGTTGAAAAACCCAAGGAGGTAACTCTCCAGTTCAGTGTGTTTTCCCTGGCCGGCATGGAAAACCTCACCTACGTGCCCAAGGCCAAGGCCGAGCTGTCGGACCTTAAGTTTTACAGTGCCTACCGTTCCCCTGCCTACACTTATCACGGCGGCTCACGGCTCTGTTTTTTTGAGGGCAAAGAAACCGGTGCCGACAAACTCGCGGTTGCGATCTACGACGTGCCCGAAGGCGCGAGCAAACTGCTGTTGCTGTTTTTCCCGAAATCCGGCGGAGCTGTCGGTGGCTTAAAGTATGACGTTTACGGGGTGGATGACAGGATCGAAAAAGCGCCCCGGGGATCATTTTCGATCATCAACGTTTCCGGACGCGAATACGTTGCCCAGTATGGGGCGTCGCGGATCTCCATCCCGCAGGGCGTGAGTGAGGCCCATGCTGCCAGAGGGCGCATATCGCTGCGACTGGCCGCTCAAATCGAAGGAGGCTGGATGTCCACCGGCCGGCACGATTTCAGTGTCAGCACGGAAGACCGGGTCACGCTCATTCTGTATCCGCCCGGCAGTGCCACGGGGATTTATCCAATCATCCGCCGGCTGACGGATACCCTGCCACCAGAAGCAGGGAAGACTTCGGATCTGGCGCAATATCCCTAGCCATTTGGACGGGGGCGGTGTTGTCCTTTTGAGGTGACTACCATCACGTCTGAATTTTCCACTTCTGCTGCTCGTGCCGCGTATATTGATCGCCGGTTGGCCGAGCTCTATCCGGAGACGCCGATTCCGCTCGATCATACGAGCTCCTACACGCTGCTGATCGCGGTGTTGTTGTCGGCGCAGTGCACCGACAAGCGCGTGAATTTACAGACGCCGGGGCTTTTTGCGAAGGCGGATAATCCGCGTGATATGGTGAAGCTTTCGGTTGCGCAGATTGACGCGCATGTGCGGCCGTGCGGGCTCGCGCCGAGGAAGGCGCAGGCGATCCGGCGGCTGTCGGAGCTGCTGTTGAAAAATCATGGCGGAGAGGTGCCGCGCTCGTTTGAGGAATTGGAGGCGTTGCCAGGCGTCGGCCACAAGACGGCGTCGGTCGTGATGTCGCAGGCGTTCGGCGTCGCGGCGTTCCCGGTGGATACGCATATCCACCGGCTGGCGCAGCGGTGGCGTTTGACCAAGGCAGGAGCCGACGTGGTGCGCACCGAGCGCGATTTGAAGAAGCTGTTTCCGGAGGCGCACTGGAACGCGCTTCACCTGCGCATCATTTACTATGGCCGCGAGCATTGCACGGCGCGCGGCTGCGACGGGCTGACGTGTGAAATCTGTCGCACGGTAAACGTCGGGCGAAAAGCCGTGCGGGTGAAAAAGAGCTGAGCCTAGCCGTAACCATTCCGACGAACCGACGGGGAAAAGTAGCAGCCGAGGTAACGCGGCTGGGGCGGGGACATCCATCTGCTCAACAGCCTCGTCACCTCGGCTGCTACGTGAGACTGCATCGTTACGGGTTGGTGAAGGGGCTTTGGCAGGTGGTTGCAATGTTGATGCATGGCATTTTGTCGGATGCGCGAGACGCGTGTTTCTTTTCCGGATAAATCGGGTCGAATGAGGGCGAATGAAATTCGTTACCCCTCGGTGCGTGAGGACGTCCGTGTCTGCGTGGCGTTGGGCGGGCGTGCTGTCGCTGGCGGTCGCGTTGACCGCAGGTGTCGGTGCGCGGACGGTGTATTCACGCGCGGGTGACGCGACGCGTTGGGCGGCGACGGGCTGGACGAATGAGGAAACCGCGCGCTTTGGGGGGCGTCCGGAGTTGCGCACGGAGGCGGGGCGGACGTTGCTGTTGGTGCGATATTCGTATTTTGTTTCCAACTACGATTTGGCGCGGCGTTATCCGGTGTGGGTGACGCATGTGGATCGCGTGGATTCCGTGCTGAAGCTGGGTGGTCGGAAAAAGGGGGCCTGGGGCCGTGAGAACGACGCTTTCCTTCCGGACGAGCAGGTTGTCGAGCAGTCGTTGCGTCGGAAGCTGCCGTATGCGACGAATGAGAGTTTCACCAACGCGAATCCGGACGGGTTGCCGGCCGGTCTCAAGGGTGCGGATAAAATCACGCGGGGGCACCTGGCTTCGAACGCGGAGATGAAGTCGCTGGGTGAACCGGAGGACGGGCTGAAGTCGCAGGCGGAGTCGTTTTCGTTGGCGAATGTGGTGCCGCAGATGCAGCGCAACAATGCTCCGGTGTGGTCCAAGTTGGAGGACGACTGCATCGAGTGGGCGGCGCTCCTGGGAGGGGTGTCGGTGATCAGTGGGCCGGTTTACTCCCTGGACCCGAAGGCACCGCCGCCGATGAACCGGTTGTTCTACACGACGGGCAGGGACGGGGTGGGGCTGCCGATTCCCACGTATCTGTTTAAAGTGGTGATTGGCCGGCGGGACGGGCGGCTGGTGGCGGTGGGGTTTTTGGTGCCGCACCGCACGGACCTTACGCCGGCCGATTTGAGGGAATGTGTGGTGCCGATCCGTCGTATCGAGGAGCTTACGGGCATCAATTTCATGCCGAAACTGGGGGCAAACGATGCGTTGGAGCTGAAGGCGGACACCCGTTGGCTGGGGTGGGTGAAGGAGTCGGGGCGTTGAAGGGAAGTCCGGGCGTAACGAGAAGTGACGTCAATGGCTTGGGGTGGCATGGGCATCCTGCCATGATTCGAAGACGCTGCGGCAGGAGCGTCTGCGCCTCTACGGGCAAGATGCCCGTGCTACGCCGGAATCGAGCCGACTGACATCATCGCCTGTTATATTTGGCCGTAGTGAAAACGATGTTGATTTGGCGGCGGGCGTTCCCCAACGTGGCCGACCTTTCGGACTCATAGCTCAGTTGGTTAGAGCACCTGCTTCACACGCAGGGGGTCACTGGTTCGAGTCCAGTTGAGTCCACCATTTTGACCGCCGCATTGCCGGCGGTTTTTTTGTAATCTGATGGCGTCGGCTTGTGGTCGGGACGGCGGTGTGGTTCATGGAGGGCACTCAAGATGTTTGCGAACACATCACGTCCCTTGGCGTTGTCGGCCCTGTTGCATGCCGCCGTGGCGGGCGTGCTGGTCTGGTGGATGTGGGGTGTGCGCCACGAGCCGGAGCCGCGGCCGGTCGTGGTTTTTGAAATTCCGACTTTCGGGACACCCACCACAACGCAGCATACGACCTCTGCGTCTGCGACAACGGTGGGGTTTACCCCTATTCATGTGGATCCTCCGGTTCGTGTGAGGGATCCAGGGGTGGAGTCTGAGCCGCGTCCGCAGGTTGTTGCGCGTTCCATCCCGGTTACTCCGCGATCTACGTCGCCGCGTGTGCCGGCGACACCTGCACGCGTGCATCCGGTGGCGGGCGCGCACGAGCCCGTGCGTCCGGTGGCCCCATCGCCGCGAATCAACATGGATGAAGTGTTGGCGGCAACGGGACCGGTCAGCGGGCCGACCGTCGTGGCGGACGGCGGCGTCCCGGAAACATCGGCGGACTATTTTGCGCGTTTGCTTGGGCGGTTGCGCGCAGCCCATGAGAAACCGGCTGGGCTCGATGAAGGGTTGCAGACACGCGTGGAGTTTCTGCTCAAGGCCGATGGCACGCTGGGCGCGGTGCGTATCCTGCAATCTTCCGGTAGTGACGCTTTTGATGCATCGGTGTTGGCGGCGTTCCGGCGCTTGCGGGACCTAGGCGTGCCTCCGGCGGGTGCGGCGGGAGTGAACCAAGTGACGTTTCGCACGCAGGCGGAATGAGGGCGTGCGTGGTTTGCGCTGTGGAAGGCCGGCTACGGATAAGACGAAATGAACTTCGTCAACTATTCATGGCACGGGTGGCCGCAGTGGCTGCACGCGGTGCGGTGCGCACACTCAGTCGATAACGGGAATTCCAGTCCGGGTGGGCGACTACGGAAAGGACGAGTGCGAATTCGCCGCTGTCAGTATCGGGCAGGACGGCGCGCACGGAAGGACCGGCGAGAGTCTGCTGCGGCGCGAGGGCGGCGAACGACCAGCGGAGGAGCTCGGTGGAGCGGCCGTCGCATTCGAGCGTGGCGACGAGCTCGCCGCCGGTTTGCGCGGTAGGGTGATCGTTGAGGAGCCAGAGTTCGGCGCTGAACAACTCGTGGGCATTCCACTGGAACTTGGGAATGCGGGCGCTGGCGAGGAGCGGACGGCAGGCGGCCTGCACGGCGTAGTAGGACGGCTTCGGGGCGGCGGGGTAGTTGAGGATACTGTTGTTGGCCGCGCTGGGCCACGGTTCGTTGTAGCACCAGTTGAGCGCCATCGAACAACGCGGGGACTGTCGGCGCGCTTCCTCGAAAACGGATTTGTAGCCTTCGCCTTGGAGCCATTCGCCGCGGGCGACGAGTTGTTCTAGCGACGTGGCTTTGCCGAAGTAGTGTTCGATAATCACGATGCAGAGCCACGACGACGGCTCGGCGTCCCAGGCGTTGAAGGCGTGGTGGGTTTCCCAGCTCGAACCGGGTTTCGGCGGCCAGAGTTCGGCTTCGGGGATGAAGGTCTTCAGGTAGGCGACAGGCGAAGGTCCTGGGCAGCCGAACTCACTGTAGGCGGTGTTGGAGGCGTCTTGGAAAATTTGGAAAATGTCGCGGCCTTTCTCGTCACGGAAACGGTAGTCGCCGTGGCCCATGCCGCCGAAGGGGGCGGTCGGGATGAAGGGCGTGGAGCGGTCGAGGTCGAAGCAGTTGCGGTTGAGCAGGCGGAGCGGATGAGACTGGTCGTCCATGCCGGACCACGCGTTGAAGAGTTCGTTGCCGCCGCACCAGAAGCCGAGCGACGGATGCTGGCGCACGCGGCGGATGATGGCGCGGGACTCGCGATCAAGGTCGGCGAGGTAGGCGGGGATGTCGGAGTAGTAATTGCAGGCGAGCGGGAACTCCTGCCAGACGAGCAGGCCGAGGGCGTCGCATTGCTCGAAGAAACTTTCCTTGGAGACCTGCGCGCCGCCCCAGCAGCGGAGA
This sequence comes from Opitutaceae bacterium, assembly GCA_041671745.1. Lineage (GTDB taxonomy): Bacteria > Verrucomicrobiota > Verrucomicrobiia > Opitutales > Opitutaceae > Rariglobus. Next base: position 37,019 of record JBAZBC010000026.1, read on the forward strand.
AGGTTGAAGTGGGCGTCGCGGGCGAGTTCGAGGAGCGGGCGGTAGGTCTCGGCGGTGATGAGGCCGGTGAAAATCTCCGGGGCGACCCAGTTGGTGCCGCGGGCGAAGAGGCGGCGGCCGTTGAGTTCGAGGGTGACGGGAGGGTTGTTACGCGAGGCGGGGAAGCCGGCGAAGTTGTCCCACGCGCCTTCGTGCATGACGAGACGCACACGCCGGAATCCGACGCGGCGGACGAGGGTGTCGGCACCGGCGGCGGCGAGCGTGACTTCGAGCGTGTAGAGCACGGGCTCGCCGTGGTCGTGGGTCCACCAGAGGCGAGGCGAAGGTAGCGTGGCGGAGGGCGTGGCGGATTCGAGGACGACGCGGCCTTCGGGATCGCGAAGCTTCCAGTTGAAGGCGGACGGCGAGCTCGTCTCGGCGGTGACGGTGATGTGCGCAGATGAAAAATCATCGGCCAGCGTGTAGCTGAAATCCACGTGCTGCAGATATGCGGCGGGGCGCACGGAGAAGCGGATGTCTTCGCAGAGGCCGAGCGTGATGAGGCGCGGATGCCAGTCCCAGCCGTAGCTGACGGCGGGTTTGGTGACGTGGGCGGCTTGCGAGCGGTCGGCGGGGAGGGCCTGACGTTTGGGCGCAGGGTGGACCAAAATTTCGAGAACGCTGCCAGGCGCGGCGTCGGTGAGGTCGAGTTCGAAGGGCGTGCAGAGACCGGTGTGGGTGAGCACGCTACGGCCGGCGATGCGGATCTCGGCGTGGTAGTCGAGTCCGCCGCCGGAGAGGATGAGACGTTCGCCGGGGGCGATTTTTCCCGCGGGAATGGTGGTGCGGTAGAGCCAGAAGAAATTTTCGAGGCCGTCGTAGGCGCGGACGTTTTGACCGAAGTTCAGGTCGGGCAGGTTGTGCGCGCGGGCCCAGTCGGGCTGCACCGCGCCGGGAACGGTCGCGGGAATCCAGTCGACAGGTGCAGGGACGGCGTCGACGGAGGACAGGCGGGCGAGCTGCCAGGCGGCGGAGGGGAGTGAGCGGGTGGGCATGTGGAGGGAACGAAATTAAACGGAAGGATGAAAACCGTGTTCGCGTCCGAAGCGGAGGGCTTCGGCGGCGGTGGGCACGCTTTCGGAGCACGTGGGATGGAGCAGAGAGGTGGCGGCGGCGCAGGCACCTTCGGGGAAGTGAATGATCACATGGCGGCGGACGCCGAGAGCGAGCAAGGCGCGGGCGGCCTGCTCGACGGTCGCGCGATTGATGGAGTCGCCGCGACCAAAGGCGAGTCCGCTGAGTTGCTCGGCCTCGTAGTCGTTGACGAAAAGCACGTCCACCTCGGGCAGGACGGGTTTTACGACGGCGTGAAAGCGGTCGCCGTTCTCGCTCACGCAGTCGAGCGACGTGAGCAGGCCGGCCGTGCGGGCACGCCGGAGAACGTCGCGGGCCTTCGGAATTCCGAGGTCGAGCGCGTCGAGGCCGTCGAGTAACAGTAGGTAGCCGAGGTGGAATATTTTCGCCGACGTGGTGGAGAAATCGAAATGCTCCGGGGACAGCAGTGCGTTAGCTCCACGCTGGTGGAAAAAGGTGCGGCGGCCCGTTGTGCGGTCGGTCATCACGTCGCTGTAGGACGTGGGCGCGAGCGACGTGGAGCGCAGTTGCGTGGTGTCGATTCCGTGTTGGCGACAATCGGCGAAGATGCGCTGGCCGTCGGCGTCATCGCCTACGAGGCCGATGCCGGCGAGCGGGAAGTCGGCGCCGAGGCGGGAGAGATCCTTGAGGATATTGTAGGGCGAGCCGCCGTTGCCCCACGACTCGGAGAGGATGTTGGCGAGCGCGTCTTGCTGCGGCCAGCCGTCGAGGATCTTGACATGGTCGATGATCCAATTGCCGCCAGCGAGGATGCCGGAGCGCGGGGTGAGAGAAGTGGTCATTCGGAAACGAGGCGGATCGCGGCGGGCTCGTCTTCCTCGATGCCGGGGAAGCGGCCGATGTCGGGGTTGACGAAGAAATTGTCGTGAAGGTCGTCGTTGGCGGTGGAGACCTCGCCGATGACGCATTCGTCGCTAGTCGGATAGAAGGCGTGCCAGACGCCGGGGACGAGAGTCACGCGCGAGCCGGCGGGCAGCACGAGACGCGCGCCTGCGGCGAGAGTGACGGGTGCGCCGTCAACGGGCACCGTGATCGTGGTGGGGCTGGAAGAGCCGGGCTTGGCGGGCCAGAGCTCAAGGGTGAGTTCACCGGCGCGGCAGATGATGTCTTCTTTTTTCTTGGCGTGGGTGTGCGCCGGGGTGGTCTGGTTGCGGCGGGCATACATCAACTTTTCGCAATACTCGGGCTCGGTCGCGAGGTTGATGAGGGTGAGGCCGTGTCGGGCGAAGTCGCCGAGGCCGAAGTCGGTGATGTCCCAACGCGCTCGGGGAGGGAGGGCCCAGCCGTGGCGCGTGAAGCACGCGAGGGCGGCTTGATAGGTGGCGTTGATTTCGGAACGTTTCATGGATCAACGATAGCTGAGCGGGACGGTGGTGGACAGAAGATCGTCGGCGAGCGGGCGGAGCGGCTTGATGACGAGTTTTTCCAGCGAGTCGTGATAGGCGCGCACTGCCTCCGTCGGGCTGATATCGCCGTCCGTGATGTGGCGGAGAAACCGGATGAAGGAGGGCGGGTGTTCGGAGAGGTTGATCTTGCGACCGAAGAGGGCGACGCGCGCGCCGTGTTTTTGGGCGTCGTGGATGAGCTGGAAGGCGTCGAGCGTGGTGCCGGCGCCTCCGCCGAGGATGCCCACGATCATGCCGGGGTCATAGGAAACCAGTTCCTCCAGCGGGCCGGGGCCGTTGTAGGGGATTTTAAGGAAAAGGGGGCGGCCCGCGCGAGTTACCCCGGCCAGCGTGCGCACGATGTGGTCGTTGAGGAAAGAGGGGATTTTATCACAGGGGATTCCGGGATCGATGTTGGGATTGAACACTTCGAGAAAGTAGCGGAAGCGCTTCTGCTCGGCCTCATGCCGGAAGGCTTTGAAGTCTTCGAGCGAGCGGTAGTCCCAATCGATGTTGTTTGTAAACGTGATCGAATAGAGCCCGAGATCGGCACCGGTCGCAGGCAGCGAGCAGTCTTCGCCGAGGCGTCCGTATTTGATGTGATCGATCGACGCGGAGCGAAAGGGGCGCGAGGGGTGTGTCGAGTAACCGCCGCCGCGAACGGCCCAGATGTCCGTGGTGTCGTTGGCCCGTGCGGCCGGGGTGATTGCCGAGTGCTTGAAGAGGCCTTCGTTGACGGCGAGTTGCTCGAGGTTCGAGGCGGAGAGCAGCATGATGTCCACGATGTCTTGATGGATCACGTCGCGGATTTGGTCGCGATATTCGGCGAGGGATTTCCAGCGGACGCCGGCGCGATCACGGCCCGGGGTGGTGACACCGAAGGCCATGTCGGCGTCCTTGGCGTCGGCGATGATGAAGTCGCGCGCCGTGGCGGATCCGTCTTGGATGCGGCTGATTTTTTGTTCGAGTCGTTTGGAGGCGGGCATGGGAAGGGAGGGGTTAACGAACGGCCTGATGGACGGTGATGCCGGCTTTGCGCAGGGCGGCGAGTTCGGCGCGAGCGGGTGATTGGTCGGTGACCCAGTCGTTGATCTGCGACCACGGGGCGAAGCAGATGGGGGCGGGGACGTTCCACTTGGAGGCGTCGGTGAGCAGGAGGACGCGGCGGCCACGTTCGATGAGGGTCTGCTTGACGGCGGCTTCGCCGAGCTCGGTGGTGCTGGCGCCTTCCTTGGGATCGAGGCCGGATGCCCCGAGTGCGACGATGTCGAACCGCAACTGCCGCAGCCACGACAACGCGAGCGCGCCGACGAGAGCCTGGCTGACTTCACGCACCTCGCCGCCGACGGCGGTCAACTGGGCGGCACGCGTGCCGTGCTCATGGAGGAGCGGCACGGAGTTGGTGTAGATGCGCAGATCGGCGCGGGCGAGGAGCAGGCGACCGAGTTCAAGGGTGGTGGTGCCGGCGTCGATAAAAATGGTGGCGCCCGCCGGAACGAGGGTCGCCGCATGACGGGCGATGGCGAGTTTCGCTGCGGTGGCGGTGCGTGCTTTGCGGGCGAAGGACTGTTCGCCGAGCAACGCTTCGGGGTGAACCACGCCGCCATGGGTGCGCCCGAGCCGGCCGGTGCGTTCCAAGTGGGCAAGGTCGCGTCGCAGGGTGGCGGCCGATATGCCCAATTCGGCCTGCAAGGCCTGTGTGGTGAGTTCGCGGCGGGCTTCAAGAAGGGCGCAAATATGGGTGTGGCGTGTTTGAGCGAGCATGAGCGTTTAATTTTAAAACGTCAAAATCGATCGTGTTGCGTGAAAGGCAAGCCCAACCTCGTTTCAGGGTCGGGCGGACGCAGTGGCAGGTGTGCGCGCCACCCGGACTGTGTCAGGTTGTGTCACCGTCGGCGCATCGGGCCGGCCTTTTGACGCATTGTGCCTGCGGGTTGCCGGAAGTCCCCTAGGCGAACACCCCATTGCCGGTTGGCGCGGGGTGTGCGATATACGGTTATTATGGATCTTAACCAACTCACCCAGATGTCCCGCCAGGCAGTGACCGACGCCCAGTCCGAGGCGCGTCGGCGTGGCAACAATGAGGTGGAGACGTGGCACTTGCTCCACGCCCTGCTCGTGCAGGAAAACGGCATCGTGCCCGCGCTTGTCGAGAAACTCGGCCTGACCACCAGCGCGCTTCAGCTCGCCGCCGAGCGCGAGCTTGATCGTCTGCCCAAGGTGTCCGGCAGCGTGGACACGTCGAAAGTTTACGTCACCCAGTCGGTGAACGAAGTCCTCACCCGCGCCGAGGCCGAGGCCAAGTCGCTCAAGGACGAATTCGTTTCCGTCGAGCACCTCTTCCTTGGGCTCCTTGACGTCGCGAAACCAGACTCCCTCAAAAACTACTTCAAGTCGTTCGGCATTGAGCGCTCGAAAACGCTGGCCGTTCTCAAGGGCCTGCGCGGTGCCCAACGCGTGACCACCGACAATCCCGAGGCGACTTACGCCGCGCTCACCAAATACGGCATCGATCTCGTCGAGCTCGCGAAGAAGGGCAAAATGGACCCCGTCATCGGCCGCGACGACGAGATCCGCCGCACCGTGCGCATCCTTTCGCGCAAAACCAAGAACAACCCCGTCCTCATCGGTGAACCCGGCGTAGGCAAGACCGCCATCGTCGAAGGTCTCGCGCAGCGCATCGTGCGCGGCGACGTGCCCGAGGGTCTTAAGGACAAGACGATCTTCTCCCTCGATATGGGCGCGCTCGTCGCGGGCGCGAAATACCGCGGCGAATTCGAAGAGCGCCTCAAGGCCGTGCTGAACGAGGTGAAGCAGGCCGAGGGTCGCATCATTCTCTTCATCGACGAACTCCACACCATCGTCGGCGCCGGCAAGACCGACGGCGCGATGGACGCGGGTAATCTCCTCAAGCCCATGCTCGCCCGTGGTGAACTCCACTGTATCGGCGCGACCACGCTCGACGAATACCGCCAGCACATCGAAAAAGACGCCGCCCTCGAGCGCCGCTTCCAGCCCGTCATGGTCGAGCCGCCGTCCGTCGAAGACGCGATCTCGATTCTGCGCGGTATTCGTGAGCGCTTCGAACTGCACCATGGCGTGCGTATTCAGGACAACGCGCTCGTCGCCGCCGTCACGCTCTCCAACCGCTACATTAGCGACCGTTTTCTGCCGGACAAGGCCATCGATTTGATGGACGAGGCCTGCGCGATGATCCGCACCGAGATGGACTCGGCTCCGCAGGAACTCGACGCCCTCCAGCGCCGCGTGATGCAACTCGAGATCGAGGAAGCCGCGCTCAAACTCGAAAAAGACGACGCCTCCAAGCATCGCCTCGAAACCTTGCGCAAGGAACTCGCCGACGCCCGTTCACAAGCAGCCGGCCTCAAGGCGAAGTGGGATAAAGAAAAAGCCTCGGTCAACGCCGTGCGTGCCGTGCGCGAGCAGCTTGACGCCGCCCGCATCGAGCTCGAAAAGGCCGAGCGCAACTACGACCTCAACAAGCTCGCCGAGCTCCGCCACGGGAAGATCCCGCAGCTCGAAGCCGAACTCAAAAAGTCCGAAACCACCGCTGCGAAAACCGAGCTCTTCAAAGAAGAGGTTTCCGCCGAGGAAATCGCCGAAGTCGTTTCCAAGTGGAGCGGCGTTCCCGTGACTCGCCTCGTCGAAGGCGAAAAGGAAAAACTCCTCCGCCTTGGTGACGTGCTCCACGAGCGCGTGATCGGCCAGGACGAAGCCGTGCAACTCGCGACCGATGCGATCCTGCGCGCCCGCGCCGGCATCAAAGACCCGCGCCGCCCCGTCGGTAGTTTCCTGTTTCTCGGGCCGACGGGTGTCGGCAAAACCGAACTCGCGAAGACTCTCGCCGAGACGCTGTTCGACAGCGAAGCGGCGCTCGTGCGCATCGACATGTCGGAATACATGGAGAAGCACAGTGTCTCGCGTCTCGTTGGCGCGCCTCCCGGCTACATCGGTTATGACGAAGGTGGTCAACTGACCGAAGCCGTGCGCCGCAAGCCCTACGCGGTGATCCTGTTCGACGAAATCGAGAAGGCGCATCCGGATGTGTTCAACATCCTGCTGCAAGTGCTCGACGACGGACGCATCACCGATTCGCAGGGGCGCACGATCGATTTCAAAAACACTGTGATCATCCTTACGTCGAACCTCGGTTCGCGTTTCCTCATCGAGGGGGTGACCGGCGATACGATTCCGGAAAGCGTGCGTGAGTCGGTCATGGCCGAGGTGCGCAAGGCGTTCCGTCCCGAGTTCCTCAACCGCATCGACGAGACGATTCTCTTCAAGCCGCTCACGCTCGAGGAAATCACCAAGATCGTGGACCTCTTGCTTGCCGACCTGAACAAGCGCCTCGCTGACCGTCGTGTCACCGTGACGCTCGACAAGAAGGCCAAGGCTTGGGTGGGCGAGAAAGGTTACGATCCGGTTTACGGGGCGCGTCCGCTCAAGCGTTTCCTGCAACGCCAGATCGAGACGAAGCTCGCCCGCGCGCTCATCGGCGGCGAAGTGAAGGAAGGCGATACCGTGACCTACAAGGTCAAGGACGACGAACTCGTGCAGGCTTGAGTGCGTCGGGGCATTCGAAATAATCCAAGTATCCATGGAGGCCCGGCGACTCCGTCGGGCTTTGATTGGCCCCCCAAGCACCAACCGGACCCGACGAGGACGTCGGGTCTCCACTTCTGTATGCGGGGCGGCGGACTTATTCGGCAGGCGTGACGAGTGTCTCGTAAGCCTGGAGATGGGAGCTGAGTGTATCTTTGAGCCAGGAGATACTGGCGCGTGCGGAGAGAATGGTGTTCTCCGCCGCAGCCGATTGTCCGCTGAACCGTTTTCCAGACCAGTTACCCCTGATGGTTCCGGCAATCGGGTCCAGGCGTTTGATGTCGTCGTCGATCTTGGCGCGAATCATGGCGAGGTTGGCTTTAATCGTGTTGGGCCGGATGAACTTCACCATGCTCAGATATTTTGCATGGAGCTGTTTGCTGTCATTGGTGACTTCGCTGTAACCGAGGCTCGGAGGCGAAGGGAAGTCGGCGACAATGTTGTCAATTTGCTGCTGGGTGATTTGCGGGCGCGGCGCGGGTGCGGGCGTGGTTTCACGATGCAGGAGGGTTGGCTGAATGGATTGCGGATGCTTTGCGATCCACGCAGCGTCGGAGTCTGAGAGATTGGCGATCGGAAGGGTAAACACGATGCCGTCGCTACGCTTGATGGTCACGGACGTTGTGGTCGCGGAAATATATTCGGCTTTTATCGTGCGGCCATCGCGACTGGTCCACGTGCGGTTGGGTTCATCCGTGACCTCCGCAGGATTGGGTTCGTCTGTATTGCTCTTCGCGGCAGGAAGCGGTTCGGGCGCGCTGGCGGGGACGCTGGCGGGGATGTTGGCGGACGCGTCGGATGGAGCGTTGGCGGATGGATCGGGTGTTGCCGCAGGCTGTGGTGCAACGCGCGGTGCAGGAGCCTCGTGTGTCGGCAGGAGCGGCGTGGGTTTGGGTTGGTAGATTTTGACCGCCACGGCTCCTGCGATAAAAACAACCATCAACAATCCGGTTACACGTAGGAAGCTGCTCATTTGCAGGAACTTTTAAGCGGAATTTCCCGGAAGCAAGCGAATGGCAGGAGGATTGCGGTTATTTATCGGGTTAATACTAACCATAATATTGGGGGAAGCTTACGTGATTTCTATCGCAGCCATCGCTTCGTTCGTGTGCCAAGCCGTATCAAAACCGGTGGGCATTACACGACGCCAAGCTGTCGCGTCGCGACGGTTTTGGCCGACGCAAAACCGTTCAGAACGGATGGATGATTTTGGGGCAGGACGGGGGCCTGCAAAGAGCGGAGTGGAATGGTAAAATATTATGAAATCTTAATTTCGTAGGAACTTTGGGGTTGCGCGGGTCCGCTGCGAGGGGTGCCATCTTGGTCCGCCTCGCTTTCTCCCCCAGTTAGTTAACCAACTCCCTATCGCCGTGTCGGCCAAACTCCTACTCGCCAGGACAGGCTCTGCCGTCTTCCATGCCAAAGCATTGATCGCGACGGGAAGCGGTTTGTATGACCGTGAGATTGCGGATGAAGCCGCATTGGCGAACGTAGTTCAGGGCGAGAAATTCAACCTTATCATTTGTGATGCCCGGCAAAAGGAAACCGGGGTGCTCGAGCTGGTGGAGAAGATACGCAGTCATCAACATGACGCGCATATCGTCTTACTGTGCGAAAAACCACAACTAGACTTCATCGTGAAGGCGATCCGCCTCGGAGTGCGCGACCTGTTTCACCCGCCGGTGAATTTGGGTGCTTTGCTGGCGAGGGCGGACGAGCTGCTCAAGCCGGCGTTCCCCGAGGGGGCCGGTGCGTTCCTCAAGCACTGTCGTTCGACGCTTACCTTGTTTCTGGCTGAAGACTCGGACGCTCCGCTACCGGTATCCGCCGTATCGGCCAAGTCTGGAGATGACCGGGAGTTGAAAACGTTGCGCGCCGAGTGTGATCGTCTCGGTCGCGAGCTTCAGGAATCTTTGGACAAACACCACTTGGCGACCGCGACCAGTGTTTCCCGGTCAAAGGACGTCGAGGATCGTGAGCAGAGTCTGGCCGAGATGGAGGCTGCGTTGGCCGTGGAGAAAACCCGGCAGGCGGCCGAGTTGGAAGCGGTCAAGGCGGCGAGAGCGGAGATTGAGGCAACCCAAGCCGCCACCAAACAAGCCGCTGCGACGATCGCCAAGCGCGAGCAGGAAATTGCCGAAGCCCAGGCTCGTCAGGCCAAGTCGTTAAAGGCCCACGAGGAGGCTCGTGCGGAGCTTGAGGCATTGGAGCAGATGCTGGCATCCCGCGAGAAAACCCTCGCCGCCGAGCGCAAGAAGTTTGATGCCGCGCAGAAGGATCTTCCGGGTGAGCAAGCCCGTCTCGCCGATGAAGCGGCGGACTTGGAACAACAACGCAAGGCGCTCGAATCCGATCAGGCGGCGCACGCGAAAGTTCGGGCCGAAATCGAGGCACAGAAAGCCAAGCTTGCCGAAGAATCGGCCCGTATCGAGGCGGCGGCGGCGGCCTTTGAGGCGACGCAGGTGGATTCCAAGAAACAGGCCGTGGAGGTTGCTCGCCGTGAAAAAGCGCTGGGGTCGCAGATGAGCAAGCTCATCGAGCGCGAGCAGAACCTGATGGTGAACGAGGAGAAGACCGCCAGCGCCGAGGTGGAGTTGATTGAGGAACAGGCCAAGCTCGCCAAGGAGCAGGCTGCGGTGGAAAAGGCCCGGGCCGAAGCGGAAAAGATTCGAGCCCAAGCCCAATCTGAACGCGAGGAGCTCAAGGCGGCTCAAGCCAAGCTTGCGACCGAGGCTGCCCGGGTTGAGGCCGAGGCCGGGGAATTGGAGGCTGCCCAGGCGGACACGAAGAAGCAGGTTGCCGAGCTTGCCCGTCGCGAAAAAGCCCTGAATGAGCAAACAGCCGCGCTTTCCGCGCGCGAAAAATCCCTGGCGAAATCCGAGGAGAAAATATCGACCGCCGAAGCCGATTTACTGGCCGAGAAGTCGCGTTTAGCGAAGGAATTGACCGAGTTGGAAAAGGTGCGCCACGAGGTGGTCAAGGATCAGGCCCAGGCAAAGACCGACCGCGAGGAAATCAAGGCTGCCCAAGCCAAACTGGCTGCGGAGACCAAGCGCTTCGAGTCCGAAGCCGCCAGCCTGGAGGTTGCCCAGATGGAGGCCAAGAAGCTGTCTGATGAGATTGCCGGACGAGAAAAAACACTGTCCGAGCAGACCGGGAAAATCAGCGAGCGTGAAAAGAACCTCGCGGCGGCCGAAAAGAAGATTTCCAGCGTCGAAACCGAGTTGGTGCAGGGCAAGGCCTCCTTGGCCAAGGAGCTTGCTTCGTTGGAGCAGGCGAAGGCCGAAGCGCAGAAGATTCACACACAGGTGCAGTCCGAACGCGAGGAGCTCAAGGCCGCGCAATCGAAACTGGCCACAGAGGTTCAGCGGGTCGAGGCCGATGCGGCCGGGCTTGAGGCGGAGCAGGCTGAAATCAAAAAGCAGCTCGCCGAGGTGAGACGTCGCGAGAATGTCTTGGGCGAACAGACCGGGAAACTTTCCGCGCGCGAAAAATCCCTAGCCGCCGCCGAGGAGAAAATTGCCACGACCGAGGCCGAGATGCTGGGGGAAAAATCCCGGTTGGCAAAAGACCAGGCAGCTGCGGAAAAAATCCGCAGTGAGATCGAGAAAGACCGTGCGCAAGTGCAGGCTGCCCGCGACGAAATCAAGGCTGCGCAGGCGAAGCTTGCATCCGAGACTTCACGACTCGACGCCGATGCGGCCGGGTTGGAAGCGGAGCAGGCCGAAGTTGAGGTAAAGGCGACCGAGGTAGCGCGTCGCGAAAAGGCTGTCGGGGAACAGGCCGGCAAACTTTCTGCGCACGAAAAATCGCTGGCTGCAGCCGAGGAGAAAATCGCCACGGCCGAGGCTGAGATGCTGGGGGAAAAATCCCGGTTGGCCAAAGACTTGGTGGCTGTGGAAAAAATCCGCAGTGAGATCGAGAAAGACCGTGCGCAAGTGCAGGCGGCTCGCGACGAAATCAAGGCTGCGCAGGCGAAGCTTGCATCCGAGACCTCACGACTCGACGCGGATGCGGCCGGACTGGAGGCGGAGCAGGCTGAAGTTGAGGTAAAGGCGACCGAGGTAGCACGTCGCGAAAAGGCTGTTGGAGAACAGGCCGGAAAGCTTACTGCGCGTGAGAAAGCCTTGGTGGCAGCCGAAGAAAAAATGGCCACGACCGAAGCTGAGATCCTCGGGGCCAAGACACGGATCGACAAGGATCTGGCCGCTGCGGAAAAGGCCCGTGTTGAGGCGGAAAAAGACCGCGTTCAGGCCAAGTCCGCCCTTGAGGACCTCAAGGCATCCCAAGGGAAGCTTGCCGCCGAGACCGCACGCATCGAGGCCGACGCCGCCGGACTCGAGGAGGCGGGGGCCGAAATCGACATCAAGACGGCGGAGCTCGCCCAGCGCGAAAAGAAACTATCCGGCCAGGAGCAGTCGTTGGTCGCCCGTCAGGCTGTGGTTGCGGAGACCGAGGCTGCGGCGGCGCTGGCCGAGAAAAAAGCCCGCGATGCGTTTGCCACTCAGGCGGCGGATATCGAAAAACGCACGGCGGCGCTTGATAAGCGCGATCAAACTCTTGCGGCTCGTGAAAAAGAAGTGGCGGGCCTGCGTGCGCGCCTCGAGGCCGAGACTGCGGCGGCCACCGACGAGCAGGAAGCCCTGGCCGCCGCCAAGGTTGCGGTTGATAAAACCACCGCCGCATTGGCGAAGCGCGAAGCCGAGCTGGCCGAGGTCGAGAAGCAGCAGGCCGCATCGGCCGCCCAGCTCAAAAAAGAACTCGGTGCCTTGCGCAATGCGGAGGCGTTGATGGAGGCAGATCGCCAGGCGTTGGAGGCCGAGCTGACTGCGCTCAACGAAAAACAGGCGGTCTTCGAGAAGAAACGTCGTCACATCCAAGACATGTTAAGCGCCGGTTGATTTTTATTTCGGTTCACCCTATACCCCAAGCTCATGGCATCGCAATCCGCCCCCCGTCTCCTCGTTGAACTTTCCTCCCACTCCGTGCAGCTTGCGTCGATTGATGCCGATGGACGCGTGAAAGCCTATGCGGCTTGTGCGCCCGAGCCTGGTGCGGTTGCCGAAGGGCTCGCCAAGGTTGCCCCCGGCGGAGTGCCGGCAAAGGTGCAGGCGTTGTTGGTGCCTCCGGTTGGGTTTGTGATGCGAGCCAATGTCGAAGAGGCGGCCTCCATCCGCACCGTAAAGAGCCTGCTGGCCCGGGCCGAATCCGCCCAGCATGGGTTGACCGGTCCGTTGCAGGTCACGGCTTTTGATGCGGTTTCCGGTGCTCGCGTCGACACCGTTGGCACGACTCCTTGGGTGCTATCCGCCGCCTCCACCGAACAGGTGGACGCCGCACAGGCCAAGTTGGCTTCACTGGGCCTGCCTTCGGCCGGAGTGCGTCTGGCACTGCCCGTTCGTGTGGGTGCCGTGGTGACGGCTTTGCAAGACATGCCCGAATCGACCCGCGTGTTGGTTTGGCAGATCGGTGAAGCTGATGCGCAGCTTGCGTGTATTTCCGCCGGTGGCTGCGAGGCAGCGGGCACCGTGGCTGTTGGATTCAGTCAGATCTTTGATGCCGTGCAGGCGGGGCTCTCGCTCAAGTTCCGGGCGGCGGCCTTGAAACTGTTTTTCAACGCCGGTTATGATTTTTCGGATACGGCCGGTCCGATTGCCGAACGTTTGGCGGCATTGCTGCGGCCGGCGATCGCGGCACTTGGCTGCAGTCCGACGGCATTGCATGTGGCCGGTTTGCCCGCCTCCCAGATGTGGCTGGCCGAGGCGGTGGCGTCGGCTCTTGAACTCAAAACCTTGGATATAAATCTGCCTGCTTTCTGCGCGCAGCGAGGCCTGACGGGCGATGCGACCAAGGAAGCGTTGCCGGCTGCGGCGCTGGGTTTGTTGTTTGAAGCATGCGGACGCGGAAATGACGCGGCTTGGCAGCATGGCTGGCTGGATGCTAATGCGCCTGTGCCGGTTCCGGCAGCTGCGGCGGCACCTGCTCCGGCTCCGACTGCGGCACCCACCCCCGTTGCTCCGGTTGCCCCGATTGCTCCAGCGGCCCCCATGGCGGCTGCTCCGGTGAAGCCTGCGGCGAGTGCGGCTCCTGCCCCCGCCCCGATCAAGGCTGCCCCGGTCAAAGCAGCACCGATCAAACCGGTTCCGATCAAGCCTGTGCCGGTGAAAGCGGTGCCTGTTGCGGCCACCGCCACTCCCGCCGTCTCCACTGCGGAGGTCGAGCCGAAGCCCGTGGCGGTTGCGAAAACGAAGACCAAGGAGGTTGAGGCGGTGCCGGTTGAGGCCAAGCCGCTCACCCCGATTCCAGTGGTGAAGCCCATTTTGTTTAAGGAGGATCCCGAGCCTGTGCCGGTTGCTGTTGAGGAAACCGTCCCCGTCGCGGTTACCGAAGCACCGCCGAAGAAAAAGCCCGCGCTATTGTGGGGCGCGGTTGCCGCCATCGTGGTGTTGGGCGGTGTGGGCGTTTACCTGGTAACACGCGGGGGCGATGCGGCTCCTGTGGCCAAGGTCGCCGCCGCCGTTGAACAGTCGCCCGAGGATATTCGTATGCGTGAAATGGAAAATGCACGCATGCTGGCCGAAGAGTTGAAGTCGCCGCGCAGTTTCCGCAACGACCACTACAGCTTTGAGGTTTCCGAGCGGGGCTTCCTTCGCAAGTTGGTCGGATTGGGCAACCGCACGATCATCGACGAGTTCGGCTGGCTGGACTTTCAGGGCACGCTTTCGGGCACGTCCCAGCCCTTCAATGCGGGCTCGATGGCCGACAATAATTACATTTCATCGATTAATAAAACGGTTCGCGACGGCAAGGTGGTGTTCGAGATCAAGGGGGTGCATCCGCGTTTCACCATCGAGACGCTGGTCACCTGCTTGCCGTCGTCACTGCTTCTGGAAACCGTATTCACTCCGTTGAACATGGAGGAGAACCGCGGCCCGATCGATGGTGTCTACACCATCAAGATGAACCGCCAGTCTCTCTCGCTGGGACAGCGTGCGGTGGTGGCACCCGGAATGGTGACCTACTCGACCCAGTCCGGTCCGTTTGAGTTGAAGTTCAACGGCGATGCGTGGGGGCCGGCCGGCGAAGCGGGCAAGCAAACCATTGTGGTCGGCAGCAATCTGGCGTTCTTCTATTTTGCGGGTGGTGCCAGTGCGAAACAGACCGTGCTCCGGACCGAGCTGACGTTGCCCTGATTTTTCGGAGGTTTCGAAGGCTCGGGGTTCAATGAAGGTCGCAAAGAACGTGGAGCCGCTTGGATTGTGACATGGGCATCCTGCCCATGTCAGGGAAAGCAGGTGAGGTCCGCCGACAAGCGCCGGCCCTAGTGAGTCCATGAAACCATGAACTCAGAATGTGAAAGTCATATCCACCGAGAAGGCAGAAATCGTGGGGCAGTCGAAGGCAACTGCGTCGCCGCAAGGCGGGGTGGGGAGCAG
>JBAZBC010000027.1:0-51415 GCA_041671745.1 Opitutaceae bacterium
ATAGGTCGGCATTAGAGATATCATCGCTATCGAGCGACCCTCTACATGGATATCATATCCATATTAGAGGTGTTCTCGTCCTTCTCACCTAAATGCTGTCAAGGTGGCACCCGCCCGGACGCTTACGATCTTTCATCGCATCAGGATTCGTCAACGCGGCCGCGATCAAAGTGTTTTTCACCAACTCCGTGTCCGTGCCGTAAGCCACGCCCACCGAGACGTTGATCCGCACCTTTGGATCGCCGTGGCTCCAATTCACCACCGATTGCTCGATGAACCGGGAATTGGGCACGATCACCGCGATGTTGTCGTTGGTGATCAGAATCGTGCTCCGCAGATTGATGCGTTCGATGCGCCCCTGCACACCGTCCACATCCACCCGGTCGCCGACCGCAATGGGCCGTTCAGCCAGAATGATCAGGCCGGAGATGAAGTTGCTGGCCACGTTCTGCAGGCCAAACCCGATCCCGATACCCACGGCACCGAGCAACACGGCCAGCGCACCAAGATCAAAACCCACCACCTGGAGCACGCCATAAAGCCCGCACAGGATGAACAAATAACCCGCCATCCGCGCGATGCCGAAACGCACGCCAGGATCGAGATGGGTTCGGTCGAGCATCCGGATCACCCACCGCCGGAAAAACCGCTCGGCAAGAATCACCACTGCGACCAACAGAACAAATTGAGCCAGCAACAGCGCGGTGATCGACGTCTTACCGACGGTGATCAACGTCACATGCATTGCGTGATCGAGCCATTCGACGATTTGCAGCATCACCTCCATGCCCCGAAGGAAACCGCACGCCATACACCTTGTCCACCTCCCATGGCCAGCTTGGCCACTTTCTCACCCCGGACGCAGACTTGGTTTCCAAGGTGATAGTAAAAAACACCTGCCGTCCGCCCACCCGCAGCAGAAGAAGTATGCGATAATATGAGCTCGGATCTTTGCCACTTGAAAACCTCTTTGGCCACAGCATCGTGCTCCCGTGCCCAAGACTGTTTTAGAGTTCTTCGCAGGTATTGGTTTGATGCGTGAAGGATTGGCGCGAACAGGCTGGGACGTCGTTTTTGCCAACGACATCGATCCCGATAAACAGGAGATGTATTCGTCCCACTTTCAGGATGAAAACTCCCACTTTAATTTGGGCGATATTCACGCATTGAACCCACGGACATTACCCAATGCCATGCTGGCGACGGCATCATTCCCATGTAACGATCTGTCGCTGGCTGGAGGTAGAGCGGGACTAAGAGGAGCACAGTCTTCCGCATTTTGGGGATTCACGCGCGCACTGGAAGGTATGGCGCGTAGAAAGCCTCCGATGGTTTTACTGGAAAACGTTACCGGGTTTCTAACGTCCAACGGTGGTGCGGATTTTTTGACCGTCCTTCAGGAACTCAACCGCTTAGGCTACCGCGTTGATACTTTTATCATCGATGCATCGTATTTTGTCCCCCAGAGCCGCCAGCGTCTTTTTATCGTAGGCATACAAAATGAAGAACCCCCGCCTGCTTTGGTTGAAGAAGGCGGTTTTTATGAAAGCGAGATTCGCCCCAAAGCCTTGGCCGATTTCATTTTTGAGCACTCCAACGATGTTCAATGGGACCTTCGCAACCTTCCGCCACTACCGGAGTTAAGACTTACGTTAAGCGATATACTCGAACCCGTGCCTGCGAATTCAGCCGAATGGTGGTCAAAAGATAGGGTGGATTATCTGCTAGGACAGATGAGTGAACGTCACTTAGCGACCGCAGAAGAAATGATGCGGCGGGGTGTTTATTCTTACGGCACGGTTTTCCGGCGCGTGCGAAACGGTCGCTCCATGGCTGAACTTCGCACGGACGGAATAGCCGGGTGTCTTCGCACCCCGAGAGGCGGGAGCGGCAGGCAGATTCTGTTCAAGGCCGGTCGCGGGCGTTGTCAGGTTAGACTACTTAACGGTCGCGAATGCGCACGCCTCATGGGGGCAGACCACTATATCCTGAACGTGCCGTTGAACCAGGCTCTCTTTGGCTTCGGTGATGCGGTCTGTGTTCCTGTGGTCGAGTGGATTGCTCAGCATTATTTGGACGCAGTCTATGAAGAACTGGTTCCGACAAGACACCGCGTGCCGGCCTGAACACTATGCCTAAAAATCTTCGTCTAGCTGTGCATGAATGGCTGGCGTCATGCACACGCAAAGGGAAAATTTCCCGCAACACCTTGGCCGCAGGACTGGTGGTTTTGGATCGGTTGCAGGGAGAATTACCGCTTAAAAACGAAGCGCTGTTTTCAGAAGGTGGTGAGTTGCGCGGTATTCGGGGCATGCCTTGGCAAAACCTGCTTAAAAAGCACGATGTCCCGATTCGTTTTTTAAAAGAGGCAACCACGCGTCAGGTTGCTCAGGACGCCAAACGTCTGCTCCAATCAGTCGAATATGGCGGAATTATCGGCAAACTTTCTGAGACCGAAAAATCCAAACATATCAAGGAGGGTGTGAACCTGATTTTGACCCATGTTCATGCGTGGCTTGGACGCACCAATCTTAGAATAACCTGTCGTGCATCCGACACTCCTGAAAGCTGGATCGGAAAGATTTTAGCAGAGGCCGCAGGCCGCTCTGGCGGAACGGTTGAGCAACATCTTGTTGGTGCCAAATTGCAGGCGAGATTTCCATCCAAAGATATCCCCAACCTGCCGTCTCATGCCGGCGATGCGCAGACAGGACGTGATGGAGATTTTGTTATCGATGGAATCGCTTTTCACGTCACGGCGGCTCCCGGTCGATCCGTTTTGCTCCGTTGTCGAAAAAATCTGGAAGATCGTTTGCGACCGGTGTTGATCGTGCCGCGTAGCCGGCTCGAAGGAACACGTGGAATTGCCGAAGACGAAAACCTTGCGACACAAGTTCAGCTTGTCGCCTTGGAAGATTTTATCGCGGCCAATGTTCTTGAGATTGCCATCGAGAGAAACATGGACGTTCGCAGCCTCTTCCAGGCATTGATCGAAGATTACAACAATCGGCTTAGGGCTGTGGAGACGGATCACTCCCTTACGATTGAACTTCGCTAACGCAGGGCTGCCTGCACCTTCAATACCGCACGCTCTTCCCGAAATAGCTGAGCATCCAGTATTCTTTCCACACACGGTAGCGGCCTTCGTGGCTGATCTTGCCGTGCTCCTCGCGATCCGCGTGCGGAAACAAGAAACCGAGCTCCGTGTTGATCTTCTCCAACTCGCGTTGCTGCGAATTTAAATCATTGAGCGGGTCCGTCGTCCACGGCGCGACAATCTCGTTGCCCCGCGCCAGCCGTTCACGGTGTTTTTTAACCAAGCCCGCGAGGGAACGCCGCCAGGGCTTGCGCAACACCAGCCAGTTTTCGGGATAGAATCCGCCAAAAGGCAGGTGAAGATTGTCCGTCACGTAGCGATGGCCGCTGACCGTGTTGGTCGAAAGCCCGTAACACACCGCCAGCGCTCCGTTGCCTTGAGGGAGAAAGGTGATCTGCAAACGCGTGCCGGCATCCGCGTCCTGATAAATGGATACACGCAAATATATGCTGGGACCAACCTCCGCCTTGAGCGCCTGAACCTGTTTGAATCCGTTCGCACGGAGCCAGTCGCGGATCTTTAAAAACCGTGCCTGGGTCGGCCACTCTTCGCCGGAGTGATTCAGGCTGAATCGGGGAAACAGGGGCAAGGTGCTCACGCTGAGCGCATGGATTGCCAGCCAGTTGTAGAGCGTCTCGACCAAAAACCAGACGAGGAAAAACGCGACCACCAGAATCGCATAGGGCCGGTCACTCCAACCCAAGTCCTGCGAAATAGCCGCCGCACCGAACGCGAAAATAAACCAGCGTAACCAGCGGGTGAAAATCGCCAGAACCGGCGAACCCCGGCGCTGGTTGAACTGCAACAACACCAGCGAAAGAATGATCGCGGCGAGAAGCGGGTAGTCGGTGTTCATGGAGACAAGGGTAGGGCGGGACCGCTGGGCCCGCCGCGACTGATAAACCGCATGCGATACCCCAACCGGACGGACCCAGCGGTCCGTCCCTACCTTTTAAACTCAGCTTAACCGCACTGGCATGATGACGCAGATGAAGCTTTCCAGCGTTTTGAACACGCCAGGGCTGACCTCGTCCTTCAGCTCAAAGAAAACCTCGTCCTTGGTGAGGGCCTTGAGCGGATCGATGACAAAAGCGGGGTTGAACGCGACTTGGAGGTCGGGACCGCTGTAAGCGATCGCCATGGACTCGTGAGCCTCGCCGAAATCGGGGCTCTGTGCGGTGATTTCGAGCAGGTTGCTCGTGAGCTTGATCTTCACCGAATTGGACTTTTCGGAGGTTACCAAGGCGGCGCGATGCACGCATTGGAGGAAAAGTTCGCGCTCCAGCTTGATGCGTTGGTGGGTCTCCTTGGGGATGACTTGCTGGTAATTCGGGTAGTTGCCCTCAACGACCTTGGAATAAAGATAGATCGAGTCGACCAAGCCGCTGCCGTCTTTGTCTGTGTTGATCTGGAAGGAGGCGCGGCGGTCGTTAAACGCGATTTTAAGCTTCTCCCCCTTGTCCAGCATGCGGGTGAGCTCGGAAACGGTCTTGGCAGGCAGGATGATGCTTCCAGCGCTCTCTGCGGGAACTTCGAGCTCCTTGGAAATGAGGGCGAGGCGGCGGCCGTCGGTAGCGACGAGGTTCAGTTTGCCGTCACGGAAGTTGAAATACACGCCGTTGAGGATGTAACGCGTTTCGTCGGAAGACTGCGCGTAAGACACGCTCTTGAGCATCGAGGTGAGCTCAGCCTGTTCGAGGGTGAAGCTCTTGTCGTCTCCAAACTCGGGCAACGGGGGGAACTCTTCCTTGCCGATACCGACGATACGGAAAGTGGAACCGCCCGAGGTGAGTTTCACCTGGTGGTTGGGCGTGGAGTCGAAGGTGACATCGACGTTGGGCAACTCGCGGATGATGGTGGCGAGGCGTTTGACCGGAAGCGTGACTGAACCGCCTTCTTTCACCTCGGCTTTGATTTTGCAGCGGATGCCGAGATCAAGGTTGGTGGTCGTGAGGGAGATGTAGTCCTTTTCGGCCTCGATCAGCACGTTGCTCAGGATTGGCATCGTGGCTTTAGAGCCGACGACGTTGAGGACTTGGGCGAGACCGTTGCTGAAGTGATCGCGGTTGATCTTGAATTTCATAGAAAGCTGGAGGGAGAGGAGACCCGAAAGGTGGAAATTAACAAAGGATAAAAGATACCTAGTTCAATGATATATGATATCCGTCTTATTATGGGGTGCGAACAACTGCCATAACCCGGGGTTTCTCCACTTAAAACTGGCATCGGGACGACGTGAAAAACCGTGTTTTTGAAAACCAATAAGGGACCGGTTATGCACAAGGTGAAAGTTATTGGTCGGTTATTGGTTGGTTGATCGCAGAACGGCTCACACCAACGGAGCGCGCTTGATCAGACCGTGGCGGCGCCAGTGTCGGACGAGGCCGTAGAAGATGTAGGCAAGGCACACGATCAACATACCGTATTCCTTGAAACGGATCACCGCTGCGCCGATGGCGACGTAGATGACCAAGGTGGTGAGCTTTGTTTTCGTGCGCAGGTCGATCTGCTTACCGCTGGGATAACGCACCATGCTCACCATTAACATCGCGACGAGTAGGAGGAGCGGCGGTAGTGCAAAGGTCAGCAGTTGTAGGGATTTGTCGTTTGCCAGCAGGTTGAGGATAAAAAGCACCAGAGCCGCAATCGTGCCTGCCGCTGCCGGAACCGGCAGACCTATAAAATCCTTGTTGCTGGATTTCGTCCCGGGACGTTGGAGCAGCGGATGGGTGATGACGTTGAATCGCGCCAGACGTATCGCAGCGCACAACAAGTAGATAAATCCGATTAACCCGCCGACACTCAACAGGGTTTGGTCACCATTGGCGGGCCGGATGATCAGGAAAAACACCATCAAGGCCGGGGCCAGACCGAAGGATACGATGTCGGCGAGCGAATCGAATTCGGCACCGAAAAGGGATTCTTTGCCACCCATGCGAGCGAGACGTCCATCCAAGGCATCAAAGGCCATTGCACCGAAGATATACCAAACCGCGTCCCGGTAATGAGCAATGGCCTCCGGAGGGATCATCGCAGCCACCTCGGCCGCACCACGAGCAATGAAGCTGGCTTCGATGCACTTCATACAGGCCGCGAACCCGCAGAACAGATTCCCTGCCGTCATCAGGTTGGGCAGAAAATAAATCCGGCTCGCCTGCTCAATGCTGTAAGGGTTGTCCGCGTCGCTGTCTGTCGGAGAGGGGATTTCGTCGGCCATAAAAAGCGGCTTATTTTTTGGTGAGAGATTCCAGGTATTTCCAGAATTTGGAGTCTTGCTCCACCAGTTGGTTCTCGCTAATAGGTAACTTGTTCCGTAAAAGAAAATCCTCTAGCGAGTTCTTGTGCAGGATGTAGAGAACATGAACCGCCTCGGAACCACGTGTCTCAAAATAGAAGCGGTGGTCGCCCGAGCGCAGGCGATACATGGTGTGGCCGGCCCGCGTAAAGCGTCCCAGCGGTTCACGGGGATGTTCGAGATCGGATGGTTTTAGGGAGCTGATGGGCTCGATGGCGTCGAGCTGCAGCAGCTTATCGAGCTTGTTCAGCTCCAGCATGCTTTGCTCGGAAAAGGTGACCTGATACATGATGGGAAGTGTGGAGTTTCTAGGGGGCGGCTTCCGAGCGGCAACGCAATTTGTTCCGGGGGTGGCATGGGCATCTTGCCCATGATTTGAAAGCGTGGAGTTGGAGAGAGCCGGGTTTGCACAAGAAAGGGATGGCCCCCGTCGGGCCCACCGCGCACACCTTTGCCAATGCGTTGGAGTGCGCCGGTCTTCATCATGGCTTTCATCTTTGTGTGCCCGTGGGTGCGCAGGGATGTGCATGCCGAGGCTGCACCGCTGGAACTCGACATTCCCGTTCTCGTCGCGGGTTACGGATCGGCGTTTTTTGAGGAAACCGCCCGTGAATTCGAATCCCTGCGTCCGGATGTGAAGGTCCGCATCCATGGGAATCCCCGCATCAACGATCAGGTGCGCATTCGTGTCATGGCGGGCGATGATCCCGATGCGACCGATGCCGTTCTGCTTTACCCAAACCTCATCAAAAGCGGCCGTATCCTCGACCTTGCTCCCTATCTTGATGGACCCAATTGGGAGGGCGACGGGCGTTGGCGCGACACGTTTCTCCCGGGCGTGCTGGAGCGTTGGGGTGAAGGCGGAAAGGTTTATGGACTGCCTTTTGCCCACGCAGTGTGGACGGTTTTCTACGACAAGAAGCGGTTTCGCGAAAACGGCTGGGAAGCCCCGCGCACGTGGGACGAGTTCTTCGCCCTCTGCGAAAAAATGGAGCGGGCCGGAGTCGCGCCGCTTTCATTGCCCGGCGTGTTTATGCGTTATGGCGACGCGTTTCTGCGCGCCGCACACTATAACCTGGTCGGACCCGAAGGCTGGCGCGCTTACAACCGGCTCGAAGCGGGCGCACGCACCGATCCGCGCTTCATCCGCGCCGCCGGCGTGTTGCAGCAACTCTCTACGCGTCACCTCGTCAAAGGTTGGGAGGGCATGACGCACACGGCGGCACAACTGGCGTTCATCGACGGGCGAGCGGCGATGACGATTTCGGCCTCGTGGTTTGCCAGTGAGATGAAGGGCAAGCTTCCTCCCGACTTTGAACTCGGGGCAATGAACCTGCCGGTGTTTGCCGACGGTGTCACTTCCCCTGACACGTTGCAGACCCAGAGCGCCTATTACTTTCTCTTTGCGAGCGGCGATCCGGTGAAGGAACAGGCGACGGTGGATTTTTTCCGGTTTCTTACCTCGAGGGAACGCGCGCGGCGCTTTGCGCAAAGCGTGGATTCACCGGTGGCGTTGCGCGCGGTGACACCGGATG
This sequence comes from Opitutaceae bacterium, assembly GCA_041671745.1. Lineage (GTDB taxonomy): Bacteria > Verrucomicrobiota > Verrucomicrobiia > Opitutales > Opitutaceae > Rariglobus. The sequence continues at coordinate 7,928 of JBAZBC010000027.1, forward strand.
ATTATTCGCCGCTGATGCGCGACACGGCGGCGTTGATCGCCAAGGCGCCCGGTTCATTCGATGCCGCACCGCCGGCCTCGGCGACCAATCTTGCCGTGATCAACCAAGCGCTCACCGATGCGCGTTACCGGTTGATGACCGGGCGTATCACGCCAGAGGAGTTCGGCGAGCGGCTCGAAGCCGCGGCGGCGGCGGCGCGCGCTCGGGAAAACGATCCGGATCGCGTGGAAATCCGCCATGGGTTTTCGGCCGCCGCGTTGTTGATCGCGCTGGCCGGTCTGGTGGCGTGGCTTGTCTGGAAGAAGCGGGTAAAAGGAGGAAAGCGCACGGCTGATTCCCCGACTGAATCTACGCATCTCGGACGTTTGCGTGGTCCGCTGGCGGTCGGGTTCGTCGGGCCGGCGCTTTTGCTCTTCGGTGCGTTGGTGATTTTACCCGGAGTGGCCTCGTTGGTGTGGGCGTTTACGCGCTGGGACGGACTCGGCGAACGCACGTGGGCAGGGCTGTTTAACTTCAAGTGGCTGCTGCTGGAGAGCGATGTGTTCTGGTTCGCACTGCGCAACAACCTTTACCTGATGCTGGTGCCGGCGTGCGTGGTAGTGCCGGCGGCGTTGTTTTTTGCGACGCTGATCCATCGCGGCGTGTGGGGTGCGTCGGTGTTTCGCGTGGTGTTTCTTTTTCCCAATCTGCTCGGCGGGATCGCGGCGACGTTGTTGTGGATGAGCGCCTATGATCCGCATGGCGGACTGGTGAACACGGCGCTGGTGAAGATGGGCTTTGAAAGCTTCGACGGGTTTGCGTGGCTTTCGCAGGCGCATCTCTACGGCGCGCTGTTGCCCATCTACCTGTGGATGGCGTGCGGGTTTAACCTCGTGCTCTACCTCGCGGCGATGGAAGGCATTCCGACGGATCTCTACGAAGCGGCGGATCTCGAAGGCGCGTCGCCGACGCGGCAGTTTTTCACGATCACGCTGCCACTTATTTGGGAGGTGCTCGTCATCTCGGCGGTGTTTTTGGTGATCGGCGGGCTCAATGCATTCGAGATGATCTGGCTGCTCACGTCGCAGGATCCGGCGAGCGGCTCGCACACGCTGAGCACGCTGATGGTTTCGACGATGTTCCAGGAATTCCAAGTCGGCCGCGCGACCGCGATCGCCGTGGTGATGTTTGTCCTCGTGCTGGTCGGTAGCGCGGCGGTGATGCGCGCGCTCAAACGCGAAAGTGTGGAAATGTAATCCCATGAAAATCTCGCGCTATCTCATGTTTGCCGTGCTCGCGGGCTACCTGGTGTGGGTCGTCTATCCGATGGCGTGGGTGGCGTATTCGTCGCTCAAGACCGACGAGATGATTTTTCGCGAAGCGTTCGCGCTGCCACAGTTCGATGCGTTGCAGACGGACAACTATGTCCGCGCGTGGAACGAGGCGCGTTTCGGGGATTATTTTATCAACTCGCTGGTGGTCACGTTTACGTCGGTCGCGCTTATCGTGCTGCTCGGTGCCATGGCGGCGTATGCATTGGCGCGGTTTTATCATCCGCTGGGGCGAGGCATTTTCTGGCTGTTTCTCGCCGGGCTCATGATTCCGGTGCAACTGTCCATCGTGCCGCTGTTCTTCGAGCTGCGGGCGCTGGGGCTGCTCAACTCGCGGGCGGGCTTGATCCTTGTTTACACGGCCAATGGACTGCCTTTCGCGATTTTCATCCTCGCGGGGTTTTTCAAATCGCTGCCGCGTTCGCTCTACGAAGCGGCGGTCGTCGATGGTTGTTCGGAGGCCTCGGCGTTCTGGCGGGTGATGTTGCCGTTGGCGCGGCCGGGTTTGGTGACGGTGGCGATTTTTCAGTTCATCGGTGTGTGGAAGGAGTATTTTTTCGCGTTTATGTTCACCAGCGGCGATGCGGGCGAGGGTGTGCGCACGCTGCCGCTCGGGTTGGCGAATCTGTCGATCACGTCCCAATACCGTAGCGACTATGGCATGTTGTTCGCCGGACTGGTGATCGTGACGATTCCGATCCTGATCGTGTTCATCGCGCTGCAAAAACAGCTCATCAAAGGCGTGACCGCCGGCGCGTTGAAGGGGTAATTGCCGCGTTTGCGGGCTTCAGCAAACGGTCGGGGGAAACGTGTCGCTGCCGGGCGTGGCCGCCTCGAAGCCGGCGACGAGCTCGCGGGCAGCCGCTTCGTGTTCGTCAGGCACCTGCACACGCACGCCTCCGAGGGCGATAATCAGGTGAGGCATGATCTGCGCGCTGTTTTCATTGGGGATCAGGGTAGGGATGCCGCTGTCCTCAAGCACCGACTTCAACAACTGGGCGTGCATGGGGTCGTTGCAGGTGGCCACGGTGATCATGGGGCGAAAGCTGTGGGCGAATCGCTTTCAAGGCCAGCACCGACCACTTGCACGGAATGTGTGTTCGTGCTGGATTGCGCGGGGCATGGTGGTTAATCACTTAACCCTCGTCCCCCTATGTCCTCATCTGAAACGCCTCGTCCTCCAGCAGATGTTCCGTTTCCCAATGCCGAGCTTTCACTCCCCGGTTGGTTCAGCCGAGGGCCCGATGCGATGCGGCAACTCCAGTTGTTCTTCGAGCATGCACCGGTCGGTTTGAGCTGGCGCGAGGTGGATGAACAGGGCCGTCCTGGGAAAAACATCGTCAATAAACGTTTCTGCGAACTGATCGGGCTTTCACCCGAGGAGGCGAGCGACATTGAGAACGTCCACCGGATCACGCATCCCGACGACTGGGTGCGTCAACAGGAGCTGACCGCTGAAATTTACGCGGGCAAACGCAATGGTTTCATCCTCGAAAAACGCTACGAGCGGCATGATGGCCGCGAGGTGTTGTGCGAACTCACCGTCGTGGTGCTGCGCGATGAGGCGGGCCGCGTCACCCACCACTTTGCGATGCTGGGGGATGTTTCTGCGCGGCATGCCGCCGAACAGGAATTGCGCCGCAGTGAATCCCGTTGGCGCACCTACCTGAAGATCGCCAGCGAGATCCTTTATGCGATCACTCCGGAGGGGCTGTATAAATTCGTTTCCGATGCGTGGACGCCCAAGCTCGGCCATGAGGTCAATGATGTCATCGGTCGGCCCTATACCGAGTTTGTTCATCCCGATGACCTCCCTCGGTTGAGTGAGTTTATCAATGAAACGCTGAAAATCGGGATTAACCCCGGCGTCATCGAGTATCGGGTGCATCACAAGGACGGCCACTGGGTCTGGCATGCCACGACCGGCACCGCTTACACCGATCGCGACGGCCGTCGTGCCTTCTTTGGTGTTGGCCGCGACATCAGCATCCGTCGCAAGGCCCAGGATGAACTCAAGCTGGCGCTCGCCCGTCGCGAGGAGCTGGAACAGATCGTCAATCGGTCACCCTCGGTGGTCGTGCTCTGGCTGGCCGAAGAAAACTGGCCGGTCGAATACGTCTCCCAGAGCATCAGTCAGTTCGGCTACCAACCCGAGGATTTCACCAGTCGCCGCCTCAGTTTCCGCGGCATCACGCATCCCGACGACCGCGAACGCGTAGGGGTCGAGGTTGAGGCGCATGCGTCTACGGGGCACAACGAATACAGTCAGGAATACCGCATCGTCTGTGCCGACGGTTCGACGCGCTGGGTCGATGACCACACGGTCGTCCGTTATGATGAAGCGGGCAACGTAACGCATCACGAGGGACTCATCAGCGACATCACGCCGCGCAAGGACGCGGAGGATCGCGAGCGGGCGCTGCGCGAACGCGATTTGCGCCTCGCCGGCGAGGTGCAGCATCAGCTGCGGCCGCATGTATTCCCCGATATCGGAGAGGTTGAAATCGAGGCGCTTTCGCAGGCGTCCCTGCACATCGGCGGCGACTATTACGACGTGCTGCCGGTGGACGATCATCGCTGGGGTTTTGTGATCGCGGATGTGGCGGGCAAGGGGCCGGCCGCCGCTCTCATGATGGCGGCCTGTCGCGCTACGTTGCGCTTGTGCGCGGCGGGCGAACCCAGTGCCGCGACCGTGGTGCGCCGGGTCAACCGGGCCCTTCATTCCGATATGCCTCCGGGCATGTTCATTTCGCTTTTCTACGGCATCCTCGATCTCGACACGAATCGTCTCACCTACGTGCGGGCCGGTCACGAGCCGGCGCTGCTCCTGCGGGCCGGCAGCTCCACTGCCGAGCTGCTTTCGGCGGATGGACTTGCGCTCGGTTTTGACGAAGGTCCGGTATTTGACTCCATGCTGGAGGAGGCCGTGCTCGACCTCGGGCCGGGCGATCTGCTGGCACTCTACACCGACGGCATCACCGAGGCGGCCAACGCTGCGGGCGATGAGTTTGGCCGCGACCGATTGGTCACCACCTTGGCCGGACAAGGACAGGTCCCGTTGCCCCGCGTGGTCGAAAAACTGAACCGCTACCTGCGTCAGTTTTCCGCCCTCGCGATGCGCAACGACGACCGCACGTTGTTGCTGGTCCGTCCGCGCTGATCGCTGACGGGATTTGCCATCGCACCTTCCGAGAAAACGCGTGTCATCGGATGACATGCATTATGATGTTGTGATTGCCGGCGGCGGGTTCGCCGGCGCCTATTGCGCCAAGACTCTGGGAAAACTCCTCGGCAAGGGCGGGGGAAAACGCGTGGCGCTCATCGCCGAACGCAATGTTCTCGTTTTTCAGCCGATGCTGGCCGAAGTGGCCGGCTCTTCGCTTAGCCCGACAGCGGTGGTGAATCCGCTCCGACAGTTCTGCCGCAAGGTGGTCGTGTTGCAGGGCATGATTCATCACATCGATTGGGCCACCAAAACCATCAGCCTCGACGGCGGTCGCTTCACCCGGAATCACGAAATCACGTTCGATCATCTGGTGCTTGCGCTCGGCAGTGTGACCGACCTTTCGCGGGTGCCCGGAATGGCAGACCATGGACGTCCAATGAAGTCCGTGTCCGATGCCTTGCGGCTGCGGTCCACGCTCATCAACCGGTTGGAGGAGGCCAATCTCGTCGATGATCCGGTTGTTCGCGCCCGCCTGCTTACGTTTGTCGTGGTCGGTGGCGGTTACACCGGGGTGGAAACCGCCGGGCAAGTGATGGATTTCCTGCGCGGCTCGCAGAAGTTCTACGCCAATCTGCGCGGTGCCACGATTCGGGTAACTCTGGTGCACGGTCACGGGAATCTGTTGATCGAGATTGGAAAACAACTGGGCGAACACGCGCTCCTCGTGCTTCGAAAGCGCGGCATCGAGGTCCGTCTCGACGTCCGTGTGGCCGAGGCGACCGCCAGCAAGGTGATCTTCACGGACGGCAGTTTTATCGAGGCGCACACGATCATCTCCACCATCGGCAACGCACCCAATCCTGTGGTGCTCGACCTCTGCCGGCAGCTCGGCATCGAGACCGACAAAGGCCGTGTGCCGGCCGAAGCGACCATGCGTGTGAGCGGACAAACGCATCTGTGGGTTGCGGGCGATTGTGCATCTGTGCCTTGGAACGACCGGGGCGAAGTGAAGACGGCCCCGCCCACCGCGCAGCTGGCTCTCCGGCAGGGCCAGCAACTGGGGCGCAACCTGCATCGCGCCCTTTCCGGGGGAGAACTGCGCCCCTTCACCTATCGATACATGGGGCAGTTGGCGACCATTGGCGAACGGGAGGCGGTGGCCGAAGTGTTCGGGCTGCACTTCAGCGGGTTCTTGGCTTGGTGGCTGTGGCGCACGATCTATCTGGCCAAGCTGCCCGGCCTGTTGCGCAAACTCCGGGTGATGATCGACTGGACCTTCGATCTGATCTTTCCGCGCGACCTCAGCCTGTTGCTGCCGCCCCCGGACGAGATCCTGCGGCCGATCCATCTGGAGAAAGGCGAAAGTCTCTTCGAGCGCGGTGATCTCTGCCGGGCCTATTATTATTTACGGCACGGGGGAGTGATGTTGCAGGACGAGGCCGGCGTGGAGCGCACGTTGGGGCCGGGTGCGATCATCGATCAGGAGGAGCTCAACGACCAGGGACGCTGGCGCACGCGCGGCTTTGCATCTGAAAGGGCGGATGTTGTGGTGATCCGGGGACGCGCGCATGAGCTTTTGCAGACCGAGTTGCGCCTCACCTCGCGACAAACACGGGTCAACCCGGTATCGAGAGCGTGATTTTCGCTCAACCTTCACCAAGAATTGCACAGGCGTGTTGGACGGGTTCTGCTAAGCTGAAACCATGACGGAACCACGTCCATTATCAGAAACCGAACAACGGGAGATCACCCGCCTGTGTGCACAGACCTGCCTCATGCTCATGCAGCATGGTGCGGAAAGCGCCTTGGCGGAATCGGTCGCGCGTCGGCTGGGTCTGGCACTGGGCGTCAACGAGGTGGAAATCGCGTTGATGGCCAACGGGCTCACCCTCACCACGCTGCACAACGGACGCTCGTTTACGACGGTGCGCCGCACCCTGGACCGCGGGCTCAACATGCATTCGGTCACCGAGGTCCAGCGCACGATGTTGCTAGCCGAGGAGGGCAAGCTCGACCTCGCGGCGGTGGCCGTCCGTCTCGATCAAATCAAGCCCTTCCGTTACAATCGACTGCTGGTTTCGGTGATGGTGGGGCTGTCGTGTGCCGCCTTCGCGCGTCTCGGACTGCTGGCGAAGGAAGCGCCGATGGATTGGGGCACGTGCGCCCTTACACTGGTGGCGAGTGGCGTGGCCATGCATGTGCGGCAGACCCTGGCGCATATGCACATGAATCCGTTGGTGAATTTCGCGATGGCCGCGTTTGTCGCCACCTCGATCGCCGCGCAAGGGGTGATCTACGGCTGGGTGGCCAACCCCAAGCTGGCGATGGCAGCCTGCGTGCTCCTCTTCGTGCCCGGCTACCCGCTCATCAATTCCGTCTCCGACATGGTCAAGGGCTACGTTAACACCGGCATCGCCCGGGCCACGATGGCCGTGCTGCTCCTGCTCGCGAGTTGCGGTGGGATCGTCTTGGGCATGACGGTTTGGAAAACCTGGATCTGGCTATGAACTCATTCACGCTTCTTCTTTTGCAGGATGCCTTTTTCGCCGCCGTGCCGGCGGTGGGCTTCGCTATGATTTTCAACGTGCCCAAGGAGGCGCTCAAGTATTGCGCGATCGCCGGGGCCCTCGGCCATGTGCTGCGGTTCGTCCTTTATAAGACCGCTCTGTTCGGGCTCGGGCCGTTGCCGATTGAGTGGGCGACCTTGATCGCCGCCGGAGTGGTGAGCATGGTCGGCATTTATTGGGCGCAGAAATGGCGGGCACACCCCAAGGTGTTTACGGTCGCGGCGGTTATCCCGATGATCCCCGGCATTTATGCGTTTACGGCGTTGCTGGCGCTCATCGAGATCGAGCGCACCGGCTATACGCAGGAGCTGTTCGCGACGATGATTCAAAACAGCCTGAAGGCGGTCTTCATCGTGTCCGCACTCGCCGTGGGCCTGGCTTTGCCTGGTCTGCTTATCTACCGCCGCAAGCCTGTCGTTTGACCGGACGGGCGGTTGAACAAAAGAAAAGCCCGCCTGAAGTTCAGGCGGGCTTTGTAGCAAGCGGAGTCTGGAGGCAGGGGAAAGTGAATCAGGGATATAGGGCTTGTTCCTTCCAGCCTTTGCCGGTGCGCTTGAAGGCCATGCGTTCGTGGAGGCGGAACGGACGCTCCTGCCACAGCTCGATCGAGTCAGGCACGACCCGGTAGCCGTGCCAGTGCGGCGGACGCGGCATGCGGCCACGCGGATGTTTGACCATGGTGGTCGCGACGGCGCGTTCGAGTTCGGCGTAACCGTCGAGCGGCTTGGATTGTTTAGAGGCCCATGCGCCGATGCGGCTCAGGTAGGGACGGGAGTTGAAGTAGGAGTCGGCTTCCTCGTCCGTTACGGGCTCAACCCGTCCACTGACACGCACCTGACGGCCGGGCGGATTCCAGTAAAAGCAGAGCGAGGCGTAGGGCTCATGCCGGATGGCATCGGCCTTGGGGCTTTCGGTGTTGGTGTAGAAAACAAAACCGCTTTCGTCAGCGTGTTTGAGCAGAACCATACGAACGGAGGGGTGTCCGTCGGCGTCCACGGTTCCGAGAGCCATTGCATTGGGCTCATGGACGCCATGGCGCTTGGCGTCATCGAGCCAGGATTGGAACGTATCCAGCGGATTGTTCATAAGCACACATTTTAGGCTGTAGTGAGGCGCGACGCTGCGCATCCCTTGACTAAAACCACGCAAAATTGGCCGTATAATATGCCCTAAAGGGTGTGAAATGGTGATTATCTAATTATATGAACTAAAAAGATAAGCATAAAATTGTCGCCTATTAGGTGACAATTTATCGGAATGGATTTCATAAGTGGACGGCCAGTGGGGGCTGGCGCTGATGGGGAGGGACGGGCAGGGTCTGGTTGTGCCTATCGGTGCCCGTGGCCCGAGGGGTGCGGCTTGAGCAACTCCATTTCCAACTGCCTTCAGTGCGGGGTTTGTTGTCACTCCTTCCTCGAAACCTACGTGCGCGTGACCGGCGACGATTGGGATCGGCTTGGCGCCGATGCCGAACGTGTGGCGCATTTCATCGGGAATCGTGCCTACCTGCGCATGCATGAGGGACATTGCGCAGCACTTGATGTGCGGATCACCGAAAACGGTGGACGCGAGTTTTTCTGCACGGTTTACGCGCAGCGTCCGCAGGTCTGTCGCGATCTGGACCGGGGCTCACCGGAATGCGACGGCGAGTTGCAGGCGAAGAGGGAACGCATCCACGCCGAACCTGCGGCCTGAAGAAAGAAGTTTTCTTCCGCGTCGCACTCGGGTGCAGTGGACCGTCATGCTGTCCAAACCCATTCCCGGTTCCACCGGAGAAGTGCTCACCTGTCTGCCGTCGCCCTACCTGCCGCATCCGGCGACGGGCCTCCTCTACCTGCCGCGTTTCCTGGCCAAGTGCGCCTATGTGAAAGCGCACGGCGCGCTCCCGGCCAGCTATGCCAAGAACTACAAGCGCGGACTCGATCGTTTCCTGAGCATGCACCTTGGCATCGATCCGGCGGCGGTGGAGAAGATCGTCTTCGAGTCGGCGACACCGGAGGAGATCGAAACGAAGTTGAAAACCTTGTTGCCCGCCGATGTGCACGCCGCGAAGTGGAACCGTGAGCTGGTCCAGAAGGGCATGACGACCGCCGGCCGTGAGTTTTTGAAGGAAGCGCTGACCAACATGGGCTGCGCCGACCGTGCCGAACAAATCATCAGCGTGCCCGACCTCATCGACTTCGACGAGGGGCGCATCGAGTAATCGAGAGTCAGGGTTTTTATAGGGAACTCAGGAAATCAGGAACGGAGAAACGGGCCACAGGTTCCGTCTGCTTAACCGGGGTTCGATTCTTTCCTGATTTCCTGAGTTCCCCATTCCCCTTTTTACCCCATAATCTCTTTATCATGGTCAAAGGACAGAAAGTCGTCTGCACGAATGACAGCTTCACGGCGGTTATTCGCGCGATTTACAAGCAGTTGCCTGTCAAGGGGAACACCTACACGATTCGCGAGGTGTTTCTTGGTCGGGAGAAGGTTGTGAAGGGCGGAGACAGTGCGACGGTGGGGCTGTTGTTGGCCGAACTGGTGAATCCGCCGGATCCTTTTCATGCCGGCCAGCAGGAGCTGGGGTTTTCATCGGAGCGGTTCGCGCCGTTGGAGGAAGTTCCCGCCGAACAGGCCGAGGAAGAACTCGAGGCGGTTGGTGTTGGCGACGACCAAAAGGGCGGCGGTTATTGGATGAACTGATCCGGTGTCCTCTTGTATTTGGGGTCGCCTTCTCGGGTATGGCGAAGGTGCCGCGTCATCCCAAAACCGGAAAAGAAAACAGCCGCCCGGTTGCCCGGGCGGCTGTTGGCCATAAAAAAAGCAACGAGCGGAACTCGTTACTTCTTCTTCTTGGCGGCAACCTTCTTCACCGCTTTTTTAACGGCGGGTTTCTTGGCTGCGACTTTCTTTACGGTCTTTTTGGCTTTGGCCATGGGATGTGGATGTTTTGGTTCTGGTATGACGCCCGAAGAGGATCTTCAGGCGCTTGGCGCACTATGCGCCGCGCAGCGACAGCATCAGTGACCCTTTAAGAATTGCAAGTGTCCAATGCATGCGGAGCGAGGTTTTTGAGGTCCGGCCGGTTGGGGTAATTTTTCGTATTTGAATTCTAAATACTATTTCGATTTTCGCTGGTGAAATCGATTATTATGCGTGTTGAAGCCGCTGAAAAATGACCTCCGCGAACCGGATCGGACGGATGCCTTTGAAAATATTTTTATCATTTATGGATTCGGCGGCCTTGGTTCGGGCTGACGACGTTGATGATTATGTTCGTGCCAATAATTCACCGGACTGCATGCGTGAACAGGTCTCGCAGACACCAACGTTTCATTCCTAATTTGCTTTCATGAACACCGGTTCTCTTGCCCCCGCCCGCATTGAAATCTGCCGCTTCCCCGCCGGGAAGCGCATCGCTGTCACCACCAGCTTTGACGACGGCCACACGTTTGATCGTCGGATCATCGAAGCGTTCAACGCGTGGGGATTGAAGGGCACGTTCAACCTCAACTCGGGCAAACTTCAACGCACCGGCAAGCCGGCGGTCGAGTCGGGCAATCGCACGCACCTCGATGTTTCCGAGGTCGCGGAGCTCTATCGCGGACACGAGGTCGCCATCCATTCGGTGACGCATCCCTGGCTCGACCGCCTTGATGCTTCGCAGATCGCCACCGAAGTTTTGGAGGACCGCAAGGCGCTCGAAGACATCGTCGGTTATCCGGTGCGCGGCATGGCTTATCCCTTCGGCAACTATAACCCGCAGGTCATCGAAACGCTGCGCGGCCTGGGCATCGTTTACAGCCGCACCTGCGAAAATTCCGCCAATTGTTTCCCGCCCGCCGAGCCGTTGGCTTGGGCCAGCACTGCGCATCAATACGCCGCAAATCCCACGGTGCCCGAACGGTTTGCGCAACTGCATGCCAACGCCCGTTACAGCGGCGTGTTCTACATCTGGGGCCATGCGTTTGAGTTCTTCGACAAGAACGATTGGGCGGGCATCGAACGTATCTTCAAGCCGCTCTCCGGCCATGCGGACGTGTGGTATTGCACCAACATCGAGCTCTTCGATTACGAGGAGGCGCGTAAGCGAGTGCAGATCGCGGCCAATCGCAAGACGGCGTTCAATCCGAGCGCGCTCACGGTCACGCTCAACGTGGACGCCAAGCTCGTCGACGTGCCGCCTGGTCAGCTGGTGAAGCTGGCGTAAGCCGGCTAGCGTTAACCTGTCCGCCATGCCCGTTCCCGAGATCAGAGTGAGCGTGCGGGCGGCCCGTCGTTTTCTGCGGCGGGCGCATTTCTTCGATGCGTCGGCACCGGATGTAGCCACGGCACTGGCGCATCACGGCTACATCCAGATCGATCCGCTCAACGTGTGCGGCCGCATGCACGATCTCATCCTGCGCAACCGGGTGGCGGGTTATCGCGAGGGCGATCTGATGCGGCACCTGCACGGCGAGGAGGGCGATCCGCATGCGGTGGAGACGCGCATGGCGTTCGAGCATCACCTGCCCGGGAAAAACATCCTCGTGGCATTTCCGCAGGAGGCGTGGCCTCACCTGCGGGCGGAGATGGAGGCGCGTTCACGGCGGCCCGGCTCGTGGTCGGGACGGCTGACTCCGCGCGAGAAGGCGTTTGCCCCGCACGTGCTGGCCGAGCTGGCGGCACGCGGGCCGTTATCGTCGGAGGACCTGCATGACGGACGGCGTTCGTTGCAGGGATGGGGAGCGAGCACCTTGGCCAAGAGCACGCTGCAGAAGCTGTTTTTCCACGGGCGGGTGGTCATCGCGGCGCGTCGGGCGCAGCGGCGTTATTATGCGTTGCCGGAGCGGGTGTTTTCCGCCGCCGCGTTGGCTAGCGCGCGGCCTGCGGCGGAGGAGACCGCCCGGTGGTTGGTGCTGGTGCGGCTGCGTCAGCATCGCCTCGTAGCCCTGAAAAAAGCCGAGCTGGCTCTGGTCGGGGACCGGGTGCAGGCGGTCGTGGTCGCGGACGGTCCGCACCTTTACTGCCTGCGCGAGGATGCCGCGCACTTTGAGGCGGCGGTGGCGGAGAACGGACCGGTGCGGCTGCTGGCGCCGCTCGACCCGATCATCTACAACCGGAAGCTCACGGAGAAGCTGTGGGATTTCAGTTATACGTGGGAGGTTTACACGCCGGCGCACAAACGCGTGCGCGGTTATTATGCGTTGCCGGTGTTGTCGGGCGACGAGTTGGTCGGCCATGTCGATCCGAAGGTGGATCGCGAGGCGGGACGGCTGAGGGTGCAGAACCGTTTCGTCCGCCGGGGCCATTCTGCGGCGGACGCAGTGAAGGAGCTGGCGAGGTTTCTGGGAGTGCGGTGAGGTGCGTCACCGATACTCGATCCACTCGGGGGAGGAGTATTGTTCGGTGAGGCCGTCGTGTTCGCCTTCGGCGAAGTCGGGCCAGGGGGTCTCCATGGCTTCGGCGATCAGCAGCGTGGCGAGGCGGGTGGTGAAGCTTTGTTCAAAGGCATCCCAATCCATGGCCGGCGAGAGCACGGGTTTGGCGATGCTGCCTTGGAAGAGGAGTCCGTGTTTCGACCGTTTCTGGGCGGCGCCGGCGACTTTTTGGCCGGTGTCAGCGTGGAGCACGTCGTAGAGTTCGGGGCGCACGAAGCAGACGGTGGGGCCGGACGGGGCCGGAGGTGGGAGCGAGCTTGCTCGCGATGGCTCGTCGGAATCGCGAGCGAGCTCGCTCCCACATGCGGGGGACGGTTCGCAGCGTTCTTTGAGGACGACGGGTTGGCCTTGTTCGCGGAGGGCGTCGGTGAGTTCGGCGTGGACGAGGCGGTAGCTTTCGGTGGCGCGGGCGTCGTAGAGGGCGTGTCCGCGCGGGATCACCAGTGAAAAGGTCCAGTCGTCGCGGTGATCCACCACGCCGCCGCCGGTCGGTCGGCGGGTGAGGTCGAGGTGTTCGTCGGGGGCGAGGATGGCGAGTTGTTCGCGGACGTAGGCGATTTTTTGCCCGAAGCCGAAGGTGAAGGCGGGGCGGCGCCAGTCGTAGTGGCGGAAGCGGGCGCGGGCGGGTTCGGGGTAGCGTTGCAGGAGGAGAAAGTCGGCCGCCATGTTTTCGGCGGCACCGGCGGTGCGGTGAGGGAGGAGGTCGAGCTGCATGGGGAGCTTGGGAATCGTTCTCGTTCTTCGTTCTCTTACTCGTTCTCGATGGATTGCACGACTGGAGGATCGATCAAGAGGAGGAGAACGAGAACGAGTAAGAGAACGAAGAACGATTTTTTACGCGCTGAAATACCACGCGCGGCAGGCGGGCGGGATGATGAACTGGTCGAGTTGGGCGTCGAAGGTTTCGATGGGGGTCTTCACCACGCCGACGAGGGGCTTCAGATCAAGAGCGAGGCTGGCTTGGCGTTTGGACGCGGCGCGCGGGTCAGCGGCCCGGGTAATCGCTTCGAGCGGGGCGGCGGTGTCGTTCAGCTTGAAATGCGCACGGATGCGGCGGGCGAGTTCGTGTCGGGAGAGCGCATCGGCGCCGGCCCAGTGGAAGACGCCGCGCACGTCGTTTCGCTCCAGGAGCTCGACCATGAGTTCGGCGAGGTTGGCGGCCGTGCAGGGTTGGCGGATCTCGTCGGTGTAGACTTTGGGCGTCTTGCCGGCGGACCAGTCGGCGAAGAGGCGTTCGTGCAGGCTGCGGCGTCCGGTCAGGCTGTTGCCCGACAGCAGCGGGGCGCGGAGGGTGATGGCGAAGTCGGGTGCGGCGGTGTGGACGAGGCGTTCACTTTCGACCTTTTGGCGGGCGTAGAGGTTGATGGGTTTCGTCGGGCTCTTGACCGTGTAGGCGGTGGGGCTGGTGCCGTCGAAGACCTGCTCGGAGGAGAGATGGAGAAAGCGGGCGCTGAGGTGGTGGGAGAGGCGGGCGAGGGTGGCGGGCAGCGTTACGTTGAGGGCCTGGGCGCGGGCGGGGTCGGCGTCGCATTGTGCGGGTTCGGAGACGGCGGCACAGTTGACGATGACATCGGGAAACGCCTCGAGGATGGCGGAGGTGAGCGCGGTTTCGTTGGTGAGATCGAGGGTGTGCTGGATGGCTACGCCGGGCACGTTGCTGGCGTAGGTGCCGACGAGTCCGGTGACGTGATGGCCGCGACGGGTGGCGGATTGGGCGAAGGCGCTGCCGACAAGTCCGGAGGCTCCGGTAAGCAGGATTTTCATGAGCGGGAACGGGAGGCTCGCTTGGATGAGGTGCGAGCGGAGGAGGGGGATGGTTTGCCATCGAGCAAGGCCCTCATGGTGTGCAGGAGCGCGCTGAGGGCGTAGGGCTTGGCGAGGGCGGTCTGCGCCTCGCGTGGCAGCCAGGGGAAAGGGGCGATTGGCACGCTGTCCGTGGTGACGATGCGGAGCTTGGGATGCGCCGTGTGCAGGGTGCGGGCGACCTTGGCGGCTTCGGCGTGCTGGAGGTTGCCGATGAGCAGATCGATCGGCTTTCGGTGGCGGCGGGCGAGTTGCAGGGCCTTGGCCGGGGTGTTGGCGGCGAGGACGTGGTAGCCGTCGGTCGTGAGAATGCCGGCGACCATTTTTCCAACGACCGGGTCGGACTCGGCGATCAGGATGGTTTCACGGCCACGAGTGGAGGGGAGGGGGCCGAGCGACGCGGGTTGCGGGTCAATGGGCGCGCTGACCTCGGGTAGGAGAATTTCAAAGGTGGAGCCAACGTCCAGAGCGCTGCGCACGCTGATATAGCCGCCGCTTTGCTGGACGACACCGTAAACAAGTGCGAGGCCGAGACCGGTGCCCTGTCCGTGATCCTTGGTGGTGAAGAACGGCTCGAAGAGGTGCGACTGGGTTTGTTCGTCCATGCCGCGGCCATTGTCCTGCACGCTGAGTTGCAGGTAACTGCCGGGAGGGGGATCGCCGACGCGCGAGTGAAACCGGGCATCGATCTCGCGGTTGGTGGTGCTGATGGTGACACGACCGCCGGGGGAGAGGGCGTCGCGGGCGTTGAGCGTGAGGTTGAGCAGCACCTGCTGGAGTTGCGCAGTGTCCACCAGAACGTGGTCGGTGGTGGCGTCGAGCGCCAAGGCGATGGATTTGCCCGGCCCTAGGAGTTTGGCGAAAATGCCGGCGTTGTCGCGGACGAGTTGGTTGAGGCTGACCACGGTCGGGTCCAGTGCTTGTCGGCGGCTGAACGCGAGGAGTTGGCGGACGAGGCCAGCGGCTTGGAGGCCGGCGCGGTGGATTTCGCCGATTTCGCGGGCGGCGGTTTCGCGCAATGCGGGTTTGCTGCCGAGGATCTCGCAGTAGCCGTTGATGACGGAGAGCAGGTTGTTGAAATCGTGGGCGACGCCGCCGGCGAGGCGGTTGACCGCCTCGAGGCGTTGCGAATGGATGAGCGCCTCCTGCAGGCGGCGTTTGGCCGTCATGTCACGGTAGGTGATGGCGATGTGGGAGACGCGGCCCTTCGCGTCGGCGACCAGGCTGAAAGTCCAGGTGGTGTAGAGCTGGGTGCCGTCGCGACGGGTTAGGTAACCTTCGCCCGTGAACGTGCGGTTGGAGGTGGCCTTGGTCCGCCAGCGGCGAAGTTCGTCAAAATGCCGGGTTTCCGTGTGGATAAAGCCATGGGGATGCCGGCGAAGTTCGGCGGCCGACCAGCCGGTCATCGTGCAGATGCTCGCGTTGACGAACGCGATGGGAAAACCGCCGCGTTGCCAGCGGCTGCCGACGATGAGCACGCCTTCTCCCAGCGTGGCGAGGGCGGCCGCCAGTAACCGGTCAGACGGACGTGCAGGCGCGCGGTGGCGGACTGATTTTTTGGGGGTAGGCACGGATTCCGGGGCGGAGCGTTTCAGGGTGCGAGGCGTTCGATGATCCAATCACTACCGGATTCGCGGCGGTAGCGCAGGCGGTCATGCAGGCGGCTGCGACGGCCCTGCCAAAACTCGACGCTTTCCGGCACGAGGCGGTAGCCGCCCCACGCCGGGGGCACGGGCACTTCGGCGCCGGCGTGTTTTTTATCCAGCGCCTTCATGGTGTCTTCCAGCACGGCCCGGCCGGTGATGATGGAGCTCTGTTGCGAGACCCAGGCTCCGAGCTGGCTGGCACGCGGGCGCGAGTGGAAATACGCCGCGCTCTCCTCGCGACTGACCTTGGTGATCGTTCCCTCGATGATGACCTGCCGTTCGATCGCGATCCATGGCAACACCAAGGAGGCGCGGGGGTTTTCGGCGAGCTCGCGGCCTTTGCGGCTTTCGTAGTTGGTGTAGAAAACGAAACCGCGGCCATCGACGCCCTTGAGCAACACGGTGCGGGCGGAGGGGCGTCCGTCCTTCGTGGCGGTGGCCAGCGTCATGGCGTTGGGCTCGATGATCTTGGCCGCCTCGGCTTCTTGGAACCACCGGTCGAACTGGCGGAACGGATCACGCGCGAGGTCCTTTTCAAGGAGACCCGACAGGCTGTATTCTTTGCGAAGATCGGCGAGGGACATGGCTTTTTTTCAACCATGCGCCGGACGCACGCCCTGTCAAAAGTCATCGCGTAAGCGCATGAATATCCGCCGCCCACTCGGGAAACTTCGTCGTGAGCGCATCACGTTCTCCCAGCGTAAACTCCCGCTCGTCCCAGCCGGGGGCCATCGTGCAGCCGAGCAACGCCCAGCCGAGGGTGCGCGGGCCGGGGGCGAGCCGGGCGCCTTGCCAGTAACCGCCTTGCACGACGAGTTGCGGGAGCTGGCCGCCCGTGAGATCGGTGCCGAGAAGATGTTTCTTCCCATCGCCCAAGATGGAATCGATCATCACGTGTTCAACGGGATCGCCCGCATAAAAATGCCAGAGCTCGTCTGTTTCCAAATGGTGCAGTGCCGAGAAGCCCTCCGGCGTGATCAGGAAATAGATCGCGGTGCCGACGGCGCGCCGAGCATGCGGCAGGGTGGTGTAGCTGACATACGTTTGTCGGAAGAA
Source organism: Opitutaceae bacterium (assembly GCA_041671745.1). Taxonomy (GTDB): domain Bacteria; phylum Verrucomicrobiota; class Verrucomicrobiia; order Opitutales; family Opitutaceae; genus Rariglobus. Next base: position 24,881 of record JBAZBC010000027.1, read on the forward strand.
CCCGCCTTCGTTGGGCAGCGGCTCCAGCTTGAGCAGGGCGATGATCTCGGCGGCGGTCATGGCGCGACTGTTTATCGCCTCGCGCGCCATGGCAATCCGTCTAGCTTCCGACTCTATGTCACCCTCCACCTATATCGACGTCCACTCCGCCGACCTGGTGGCCCTGTTGCAGCGCCTCGTGCGTCTGCCGACGGTCAATCCCCCCGGCGACCATTACGACGCGATCACCCGCCTGCTCGCAGCCGAACTTTCCTCCGCCGGCTTGAAGACCCGTCGCTTCACCATCCCGCCCGCCTTGCTGAAAAAAATGCTGCCGGCCGAGCAGCACGGATATCCCCGCTACAACGTCCTCGGCAAACTCACGGCGCGCGGTGCGAAGAAAACCCTCCACATTAACGCCCACTACGACGTCGTGCCGGTTTCCGGAGTCTGGAAGCATGACAACGCTTTCAGTGGCGCGGTTGATCGCGGTTGGATCTACGGTCGCGGCACCGCCGATATGAAGGGCTCGCACGCCTCGCTCCTGCTGGCGTTGCGAGCGCTCAGGGCCACCGGCACCACTCCGAAACTCAACGTCGAGGTGTCGTTCACCGCCGACGAAGAAACCGATTCGGAACTCGGTGCCGGCTGGCTCGTTCACCACGCGCCGATCCGCCCCGACTACGCGATCGTGATGGAAGGTGGCGAGGGCAACGGCGTGTGTTGCGGACACAACGGCGTCGTCTGGCTCAATGTCAGCGTGCACGGCAAGGCCGCCCACGGCAGCCGTCCCGATCTGGGCGTCAACGCCCTCGAAAAAATGTCCGCCCTCGTGCGCGCGCTCGACAGCTACAAACTTCTGCTGACGAAACGCACGTTCACCGCGCCCGACGGCGTGGTCAAAACCCCTACGATCAACGTTGGCGGCGTCTTCGCGTCCGGCTCCGGCGGCAAGATCAACACCGTGCCCGCGCTGGCGAGTTTCTCCATCGACCGGCGCGTGTTGCCCGTCGAGACGGTGGACAAGGTCGAGCGCGAGTTGCGCGCGTTTTTGCGCGATGCGGCGAAAGCGATTCCGCAGTGCCGCATCACCGTCGAGAAAGTTTCGCACAACCATCCGTGCTTCACGTCGCCCGACGATCCGTTCTTCGCGGCGATGGCCGGTTGCGTGACGCGCGTGCGCAAACGGAAGAGCGTTTTCCGCACGTCGTATGGGTTTAACGACATGCATTTCTTCGCGCATCACCTGAAGATCCCCACGCTCGGCTACGGCCCCGGAGGCGACAACTGCCACGCGGTGGACGAACGCGCCTCGTTGCGCGAACTGGTGGCGAGCGCGAAGATCTACGCGGAGCTGTTGACCACCTTCACCGGTTGATCAACCGTTCGGGCGGGTCGGGGTCGCGAGGTCGCCATCATGCTACGAGGTCGGTTTCGTGCTGGCAGTTGTCCCTTGTTTAGCGGGCGGGCGCGCCGCACGCTGACGGCCTCCATTTATCATGAAAATCGACGCCACGCTGACCCCCGCCAAGCTTCAGAAAAAAGTCGACCGCGTGTTTGAACTCGCCGGTCAGAAGATCGATTCGATCAATAAATCCTGGGATCCGTCCAAGGGCACGCCGGTCTTCACCGTGAAGGGCAAATACACCTCGCGCGGCTGGACCGAGTGGACGCAGGGCTTCCAGTTTGGCATGGCGCTCCTCCAATACGACGCCACCGGCGAAGAGCGTTTCCTCAAGCTCGGCCGCGAGAAGACCGTGCAGCTCATGGCCTCGCATGTCTCGCACATCGGCGTGCACGACCACGGCTTCAATAACGTCTCCACCTACGGGAACCTTCGCCGCCTGATGTTCGAGGGCAAAATCCCCTTCAACCAGGACGAACTCAACTTCACCGAGCTCGCGCTCAAGGTCTCTGGCGCCGTCCAGGCCGCCCGTCACGCGACGACCAATCAAAACGCCCCGTGGTCGCCCGTCAAAGGCGTGCCCGGCGTGAAGCCCTCCGGCTACGTTTACTCGTTCAACGGCCCGCAGTCTCTCTTCGCCGACACGATTCGCTCCATGCGTTCGCTGGTCGTTGCGCATCAGCTCGGCCACTCGCTGATGGGCGAGGGCGACAAGTCCATCAATCTCCTCCACCGCGCCATCGAGCACGCCGCGACCACCGCGCGTTACAACGTGTTCTATGGCCAGGGCCGCGACAGCTACGACATCCGCGGACGCGTCGCTCACGAGTCGGTCTTTAATCGTAACGACGGCCAGTTCCGCTGCCCGTCCTCACAACAGGGCTACTCGCCCTTCACGACTTGGACGCGCGGTGCCTCTTGGATCATCGCCGGTTTTGCCGAGCAGCTTGAGTTCCTCGACACCATCAAGAGCTCGGAGCTCGATGCCGTCGGTGGCCGTCGTGCCGTCACGAGCCTCTTTCTTGAAACCGCCATGGCGACGAGCGACTACTACATCGACGGCTACTCCGCGAAGGACGGCATTCCTTACTGGGACAGCGCCGCGCTCAACTGGGCCGCGCTGGGTGAGATCACCCAGAAACCCGCCAACCCCTTCAACGCCTTCGAGCCGGTGGACAGCTCCGCCGCCGCGATCGCCGCGCAAGGTTTCCTCCGTCTCGGTAACTGGCTCACCGCCAAGGGCGAGAAGGTCGCCGGCAAACACTACACGCAGGCCGGCCTCAGCGTCGCGAACTCGTTGTTCTCCGACACCTACCTCTCGGCCGATCCGAAGCACCAGGGTTTGATCCTGCACAGTGTTTATCACCGCCCGAACGGCTGGGATCACATCCCGAAGGGGCAGACGGTTCCTTGCGGCGAATCGTCCATGTGGGGCGACTACCATGCGATGGAACTTGCGCTCCTCATCAAGCGCATGGCCGAAGGCGATTACCTGACGTTCTTCTGAGAACGACGGAACGCTTCGACCAGTTCGGGGCATATATATTCCATCATAGAGGCGGCCCTGTTATTGGGGTCGCCTTTCTTTTGGAAAGGCGGGCACTCATTGGTTGGATACATAATCTGCGTTGCCAGCGGGTGGTTGGTTGGTTGGATACCGCGAGGTTTGTTGTGAGCGGTGCCTGTATCCAAACGGTGTCCGCCTGCGACCCCTTTCCCTCCCATGAGTTGCATCCTTCTCGTTGATGACCACGCGGAATTCCTGGCTGTCCAGCAGGAGTTGCTGGAGAACGCCGGACACACGGTCGTCACCGCGATCAATGGGTTCAAGGCCCTCGCGGCAGTGGATGCAGGCTCCTTTGATCTCGTGATCACCGACATCATCATGCCGGGCAAGGAAGGCCTGGAGACGATCATGGAGCTTCGCCGACGCCATCCCCTGCTGAAGGTCATCGCCATGTCCGGCGGCGGTCGCATGGGAGCAATGAGCTATCTCGAGCTCGCGGAAAAACTCGGTGCTATTCACACGCTGGAAAAACCCTTTAACGAGGCCGTCTTGATCGAGGCCGTCAATATGGCGCTCAATGCGTGAAAGGTTTCGCGCCGGAGTGGGTTGCGGTCGGAGCGTGCGGAGTGATCAATCCGCCGGTGCGTCGATCACCGACCGCAAGGTTTTGAGCAACGATTCGGCGGTGTAGGGCTTGGATAGAAAGGCTTTCACGCAACGGCTCGCGGCACGGGCCACGCCGGCGTTGGCGGCGATCCCGCTGGCCGCGACGATGCGCACGGACGGGTTCATCTTGGTGAGAACGGCGATCGCGGCGGGGCCGTCCATGACCGGCATCATCATGTCGATCAGCACAACGCCGATTTCCGTTCGGTGTCCGGCGTAGGTCGCCGCGCCGGCCGCGCCATCGGTGGCCTCCAGCACGCGATAACCAAACGCTTCGAGCGTGTGTCGCGCGACTTCACGGATGGCGGCCTCGTCGTCGATGACCAATACGGTTTCTCCGTGACCCCGAGGGAGTGCGATCACGGGATCTTCTGCAGTTGGTGCCGCCGGGATCGCCGCCGGCTGCGCGGGCAGGTAGATGCGGAAACGGGTGCCTTTTTTCTCTTCGCTGTAGATGTGGATGAATCCTCCGTGGCTCTTGACGATGGCGAGTGTGGTCGAAAGGCCGAGGCCGGTGCCTTTGCCGACTTCCTTGGTGGTGAAAAACGGGTCGAAGACCTTGTCGATGATCGCTTCGGGAATGCCTTGGCCGGTGTCTTCGATTTGCAGAACAACGTGGGGGCCCGCCTTGGCTTCGATGTTCATTGCGGCATAGCAGTCGTCCAGACGGACGTTTTCCGCAGTCAGGGTGAGCTGGCCGCCTTCCGGCATGGCATCGCGGGCGTTGACGCAGAGATTGATCAGGACTTGGTGCAGTTGGGTGGGGTCGCCGGTGATCGGCCAGATGTCCGGCGTAATCCGGGTCGTGATCCCGATGCTCTTGGGGAACGACTCTTGCACCATTTTTTCGATGTCTTGGACGAGATGGACGATCCGGACTTCAATGCGACGTCCGTCCATGCCACGGGCAAATGACAGAACCTGGCCCACCATGTCCGCACCCCGGCGGGCACTGGTGGCGATGCTATCGAGCAGGCGGATCTTGTTGGCATCGGTTTCGTTGAGCGTCATCAGGTCGACCGCCATGATGATCGGGGTGAGAACGTTGTTGAGATCGTGGGCGATGCCGCCGGCGAGCGTGCCGATACTCTCCATGCGCTGGGCGCGGAGGAACTGGTGTTCGAGTTTCTTTTTCTCGGTGATGTCGGTGTTGATCGCCAGCACGGAACGGGGCGTGTCATTTTCATCGCGGACGAGCGTCCAACGGCATTCGACGATCAGGACGGTACCGTCTTTGTTGACTTGGTGAAGCTCGCCGACCCATTCGCCTTTCGAGATGACTTGACGGGTGGCATCCAGGAAGCCGGATGGCTCCTTGTAGAGCAGGCTTGCGATGGAACGACCGAGGACTTCCTGGGCGGTCCACCCATAGAGGCGCTCGGCGCTCTTGTTCCAGTAGGTAATGTGGTGCTCGAGGCCCCGCACGATGATGGCATCCTGGGCCTTGTCCAAAAGCGCGGCCTGTTCTTGCAGGCGCGAGTCGGTTTGCTGGCGATCCAACTCGGAGGCGGCGCGGGTCGCGAAGATTTGCAGTGACGAGGCGATGAAGTCCGTTTGCTCAAGCGGACGGCGGAAAAGAACCGCCATGACACCGACCAGCCGCCCGTCGGGTGTCACCAGGGGGTGGCCTACGTAGGCTTGCGCGCCAAGATCCGACATCAGGGCGCTGGCGGGGAAATGGCGCTGGACGTCTTGTGCGACTATGTAGGGATGACCTGGCGACAGTTTTTCACAAGGCGCACCTTGCAGCGTGTAACTGAAATTATTTTGGCGGACGCCATCGGCTACCACGCACAAGGTATGGGCTTGCGCGGGAGTCGCCGGGGCGAGCATCGCGATGACGCCGATATCCGCTCCAAGCGCTGCGACCATGTTATGGGTGAGCTGGCTGAAAAACTCCGCTCCGATGGAGGCCGATACACCGCGAGCCACCTTGATCACGGCTTCCTGGGTCTTTTGGCGCTCGGCGCGGGCGCGGAGCGTCCTGATGCCGAAAGCGAGGTCGTCGGCGAGTTGTTGGAGCAGTTTGATTTCGTCCTGTCCTATGGAAAGCACATCGCCTGAGTAGAGGCCGAGCATTCCGTAAGTGAGGTATTCATCCTTCAGCGGCAGGCAGACCATGCTGCGATAACCGCGATTGCGGGCGGCGCTGCGCCATTGGGTGAAGCGATTATCGGTTTCGATATCCGTGCAAAACGTCGCACGGCCTTCTCGGATGGAGCGCCCGACGGGACCTCGCCCGGTGGGTGTATCCTCGCGCCAGCTGAGCGAAATCTCGGAAAGATAGGCCTGCTCTTCTCCGGCATGGGCGACCGGGCGTATGCTCTTGGCTTCGTCGTGTTGGGCAAAGCCTACCCACGCCATGCGATAGCCGCCGATTACGACCGCGATCCGGCAGATCTCGGCAAGGAGCTGGGCTTCCGAATCGGAGCGAATAAGCGCCTCGTTGCAGTCCCCGAGCATATGTTGGGCGCGGTTGACGCGGGCCAGTTCTTCTTCCGCCGTGTGTCGTGCGCTTACGTCTTCGGCGACTATGATGATGCTGCCGGGTTTTTCCCCGGTGGGCCGCACCATCGATACGCTGGCCCGCTTCCAGACGAAGCCGCCGTCTTTTTTCAGGCAACGGATCTCGGTGGTGAAATTATCTTCGGGCCCCTTGAGGAGCCGGTCCATGAGGGCGTGATAGGCGGGATGCTGCTCCGGATATATCAGCTCGCCGAGAGTCAGACCCTGCAGCTCTTCCTCCGAATATCCGGTGGTGTTGCAATAGGACGGATTGGCCTGAAGAAAGCGTCCCTCGGGTGAAATCACGGCGATGCCGGTAGCGGCTCCGGTGAACATGAGGCGGAAGCGTTCTTCGCTGGCGCGAAGGCCCTCCTCGGCGCGGCTGCGCTGGGCGATTTCCTCGGCAAGCTCACGGGTGCGCTGCGTGACGCGGCGGCGCATTTGCAGATTCCACAGCAAAATCATTCCGGACACGGCTGCCGCCACCGCGCCAAGCCGGAGTGCCCAGCGAGTCAATTGGGCGTAACGGTCGGCATGTGGATCAAAGATAAATCCATCAAGCGAGGCACCCTTGGGTGCCATGCCGACATCGATGAAGGTCTGCGCGATTTTATCCCACCGGCCGGGGTTCATATGGCCGATTTCAACCACGTCGGAAAGGATGTAGGGCGTCATCGCCTCGGCTTCCCCAAGCAGTGACTCGCGTGTGACTCCGCGCGCCTTTACGCCGTCCATCTTAAGAATGAGATCCGCGATCTCCTGCGGATTTTTCAACGCATAGTCCCAGCCCCGCAGGCTCGCCCGAATGAAAGCGGCGGTGCGTTCGGGGTGAGCCCTGGTCTCCTGTTCGTTGGTGAAAAGGGTGTCCCCGTAGAAATCCACTCCGTAATCGAGGCTGCGCATGAGCGACGGCTCCACGCCGCGCCGACGCATTTGAATGGGTTCTTCGGTTGCGTAGGCGGTCATGGCGTCCACGCGTCCTTCGATCAGGTCGTTAAGTCGCCAGGTATGCGGAACAATCACGACCGCGTCGGGGGCAATGCCTTCCTTCCTCAACATGGCGGTTAGCAAGCACAGGCCTTGTTCACCACGCAGCATGATCTTGGTGCCGACCAGATCCGCCGGCGTGCGGATATTCCGGTCCTGACGGCTCATGATGACGTCGGGTGCGTGTTGAAGGATCGCCGCGCAGGCGACCACTGGCGCGCCTTGGATTCGCCGCAATACGAGTGAGCTATCGCTTATGCCGAACTGGACCTGGCCGGTCACCACGGCATCGATGGAGTCCTGGCTGGCCTTGCCCTCTTCAATGCGGACGTTGACCCCTTCCTCCTGATAATAGCCCATGGCTTGTGCCGCGTAGAAACCGGCGAATTGAAACTGATGCCACCACTTGAGGCGCAGGACCACCGTGTCGTCGGGGGCCGCCTGCAACAACACCGTACTCCAGACAACCGCCAACGCGAAGGCACCGCGCCATCTGTTGTGATTCCCTTTCGGGCGAGGCGGGTATCCATCCCTGCGTGAGGCTTTAAAAACGGCCATAATGGGTAACCGGCCGGCTCTGGAAAACCGGCGGCTGCAACTCCTTTAGCACACGGCGCGCCTGATTGAAAAGCAAGCAGCCCATGCCGGGATTAAAAGACGGGCCGAAATCCCCCTCCCGCCGCGCCGGTATTTGGACCCGGTCTTTATTCGGCATCGACGTCTGCGTGGCGAAATCCTTCCTAAGCGGCATCGTGAAAGTCGTCCTCGCCGAAAAACCCTCCGTTGCCCGCGACATTGCCAAGCACCTTGGCGCGTCTAGCCGTGCGAACGGTTGGCTCGAGGGCAACGGCTGGGCCGTGACCTGGGCGTTTGGCCACCTCGTCGAGCTCCAGGAACCCGAGGACTACACGCCCGACTGGAAACCGTGGCGTGTGTCCAATCTCCCGATCATCCCGCAGGAATTTCGTCTGCGTCCGCGCGGTGACGCCGGTGCGCTGCAACAGCTAGAAACCGTTAAAAAACTTTTTACTGACGCCGAAGAAATCATCTGCGCAACGGACGCTGGCCGTGAGGGCGAGCTCATCTTCCGCTACATCCTCGAATGGTCGGGTTGCCTGGAAAAACCCTTCCGCCGCCTCTGGATCAGCTCGCTCACCAACGAGGCCATCGAAAAAGGTTTCGCGAAACTTCAGCCCGGCTCCGACTTCGACAAACTCTACGCCGCCGCCCGCTGCCGCAGCGAGGCCGACTGGATCGTGGGCCTTAACGCCACGCGTTTCTTCACCGTCGAATACGGTCGCCGCAACCTCCTCCTCAGTCTCGGCCGCGTGCAGACGCCTATCCTTGCGATGATCGTCGGCCGCGACCTCGAAGTGGAGCGCTTCGTTCCCGAGGAGTTTTGGGAGGTCCACACCAAGTGCCGCGGCGCCGTCTTCAAACACACGACGGGCAAATTCACCGCTCAGCCCGAGGCGCAGGGTGTGGTCGAAAAAATCACCGGCCAGGACCTCGTCATCACCGGTGTCGCCAAGAAAAACGCCCTCGCGCACCCACCGTCGCTCTACGATCTCACCACGCTCCAGCGCGACATGAACAAGCGCCACGGCTTCACCGCCGACCAGACGCTCAAGCTCGCGCAAAGCCTCTACGAGAAAAAACACCTCACTTATCCGCGCACCGACAGCAGCTACCTCAGCTCCGACATCCAGCCGACCATCGCGCCGCTCCTCGAAAAACTCCGCGCCGTAAAACCCGCCGAGATCGCCAAACTCGACCTCGCCGCGCTTCCGTTTTCCAAGCGCATCATAGACGACAAAAAAGTCTCCGATCACCACGCCATCATCCCCACGCACGTCCTCGGCGGCGAACTCGATGGCGACGAAGCCAAACTCTACGACGCGGTCGTCACGCGTCTCATCGCTGCCTTTTATCCGCCGTGTATCCGCGCGATCACGACGGTTGACGCCGCCGCCGCCGAGGAACCGTTCCGCGCCCGCGGAGTCGTCCTCGTCGATGCCGGCTGGGAAGCCCTCTACGGCGGCGACGCCTCCGACGACGACTCCGGCGCGAAGGACAAGGACGCCGAGGCCGCGCAAAAACTCCCCGATTTTAAAGAAGGCGAACGCAACCCGCACGAACCGAAACTCGCGCAGTTAAAAACCTCCGCGCCCAAGCGTTTCAACGAAGCGAGCCTCCTCCAGCTGATGGAAACCGCCGGCAAGATCGTGACCGATGAAACGCTGAAGGAAGCGCTCAAGGAAAAAGGCGTCGGCACGCCCGCCACGCGGGCCTCGATCATCGAAGTGCTCATCACGCGCCAATACGTCGAGCGCCGCAAAAAGAACCTCGTGAGCACCGACTCCGGCCGCGCGCTCATCTCGCTCGTCAAAGACGAGCGCCTCAAATCCCCCGAACTCACCGGCGACTGGGAACACCGTCTCAAACGCATCGAACGCGGCGACTACGAGGCGTCCGTCTTCATGAAAGAGGTCGAGGCCTACACGCGCGAAATCCTCCAAGGCAACGCCGAGGCCACCATCGACCTGACGAACCTCGGCCCGTGTCCGTCATGCCACGCGCCCGTCATGCGCGGACGCACCGGCTACGGCTGCACGAAGTGGAAAGACGGCTGCAAATTTGTCCTCCCTGGCGTGCTCTGGGGACTCACGATTTCGCCGGTGCTCGCGCGCGAAATCCTCATCCACAAACGCAGCCTCACGCCGCACCCCATCGACGTGGACGGCACGCGCCACTTCGCGCACCTGCGTTTCGATAAAAAAGGAAAACCCGCCTACGACATCGCCGACGCCGCGCAAAAAGCCGCGTCCGGCGACGAGTCCCTTGGTGCCTGCCCGGTGTGCGCCGGCGACGTGGTGGTCGGCTCAAAAGCCTACGGCTGTTCCAACTGGCGCGGCGGCTGCCGTTTCGTCGTGTGGAAAATCATTGCTCAAAAAGAAATCACGCCCGACATCGTGCAAAAACTCCTCACCGCGCAAGTCACCGACACGCTCACCGGCTTCGTCTCCAAGGCCGGCAAACCCTTCGACGCCAAACTCAAAGTCATCGGCGGCGAGGTGAAGTTCGAGTTCGCCGGAGGGTAAAGTGAAGCGAACTGCAAAATTTTAAACTTTCGACTTGTAGTTTACTAAATAGTAAACAATTGATCTGGGCATGGGACGCACAAGTAACGCCAAAGAGCTCTTGCTCGACGCCGCTCTGGATCTGATCTGGGAGCGCAGTTACGGCGTCGTGACTATCGATGCCATTTGCGAGAAGGCCGGCGTCAAGAAGGGCAGCTTTTATTACTTCTTCGAATCCAAGTCCGCCCTTGCCGTCGCTGCCCTCGAAGCCGACTGGAACGACTGCGGTAAACAGAAGTGGGACAGCCTTTTCTCCGCCTCGATTCCCCCTTTGGATCGCATCCGCAACTTCTTCCAGCACGCCTACGATTCCCAGCTCGTTCTTCAGAAAGAACATGGACAAGTCCTTGGTTGTCCATGCTTTTCGGTCGGTTCCGAGACCAGCACCCAGGATGAAACCATCCGCTTGAAGGTCCAGGAAATACTCCAGCGTCAGATCCGTTACTTCGAGTCCGCCATCCGTGACGGCCAAGCCGATGGATCAATCGCCACCGGTGATGCCGCCTCCAAGGCAAAGTGCCTCTTCGCCCTCTTTGAAGGCAGCCTCGGCCAAGCCCGCATTCAAAATGATTTGGAATTCCTCCGCGTTCTTCCTGAGACCGCCCTCAGCATCCTCGGAGCCGCTCGCACCTCTTCGGCGGCTTAAAACCGCGCTTTTTTTGACCTTATTGTTTACTAATTAGTAATCTATTTTCTTTCCGTCTTTCACACATCGCCCATCATGACCACCCTCACTGCCACGTCCACGCCACCCGTCCTCACGACCACCGACCGCCGGGTCGCCCCGTTGTCGCGTTATCGCTTCGTCCTTTCGCTCGTCAGCCTGAGCTTGGTCGCCGTCGTTGCGGTGGCCGCGGCTCCGGACGCCGCTCCGACCGGCCCCAAGGTCACTGTCGCTTCCGTCGAGCAACGCATCGTCACCGAGCATCGCGAACTGCTCGGCCGCGTTGAAGCTGTCGAATCCGTCGAACTCCGCCCGCGCGTCTCCGGCCACATCGACGAGGTCCGCCTCCAGGCCGGACAACTTGTCAACAAGGGCGACGTCCTCTTCACCATTGATCCGCGCTGGTATCGCGCCCAGTTCGATCTCGCCACCGCGCAAGCCCAGAGCGCCCGCGTCCGCGTGAGCATCGCCGAGCGCGAGGCCAAACGCTCCGACGATCTCCTCAAGGAACGCGCCATCTCCGTCGAGGAGGCCGACACCCGCAGTTCCCGTCTCGCCGAAGCCCGCGCCGATCTCATCGCCGCCGAGGCCACGCTCTCCAGTGCCCGCCTCGATCTCGAACACACCGAGGTCCGCTCGCCCATCACCGGCCGCGTCAGCCGCGCCTACGTCACCGCCGGCAACCTCGTCTCCGGTGCACCCGGTGCCGCCACGTTGCTCACCTCGATCGTCTCCACCGGAGAAGTTTACGTGTATGCCGATGTGGACGAAGCCACCGTCCTCACTTTTAACCGCCTGCAAGCCGCCGGACGCCTCGCTACCAACAAAGCCGGACGTATCGCCGTCGAGATGGAGCTCAGCGACGAAACCGGTTTCCCTCACCGCGGCGTGATCGAGTCCACCGACAACCGCCTTGATGTCGGCACCGGAAGCCTCGTATTGCGTATGGTTTTCTCGAATACAAGCGGACAACTCATTCCCGGTCTCTCCGCCCGCGTCCGTCTCCCCGTCAGCGCGCCCGAGCCTACGCTCTTCATCAGCGAGCGCGCCATCGGCACCGACCAGAGCCAGAAGTTTGTCCTCACTGTGGACGCCGCCAACACCGTCGCCTACCGCACCGTCAAACTCGGCTCCATCATCGACGGACAACGCGCCATCCGCGAAGGCCTCGCTCCCGGTGACCGCGTCATCGTCAACGGCCTCCAACGCGTCCGCCCCGGCATGACCGTCGTCGCCGAAACCGCCCCCGCCCAGCCCGCCGCCACCAAAGTCGCCCTGAAATAATTCCCGAATCCGTCAAAAACCGGCCAAGGCAATGTAACCTATTGGGTTACTTTGCCTCTTTGAAAATCACCCGCTCTCGCCGCCTCCAGCTACTGCTTTGCCCGCGCATTTTTCGCCATGAACTTCTCCGACTTCTTCATCAAGCGCCCGATCTTCGCCGGTGTGTTATCGATCATCATCTTCATCGTTGGCGCGATCTCGCTCTTCCAGCTGCCCATCAGCGAATATCCCGAGGTCATCCCGCCCACCGTCATCGTCACCGCGAGCTACCCCGGAGCCAACCCGAAGACCATCGCCGAGACCGTCTCCACGCCCCTCGAGCAATCCATCAACGGCGTCGAGAACTCCCTCTACATGTTCTCGCAGGCCACCAGCGACGGCCTGATGACCCTCACCGTCACCTTCAAGCTCGGAACCGATGTCGATAAGGCGCAGGTCCAGGTCCAGAACCGCGTTGCCCAAGCCCTCCCCAAGCTCCCCGAGGAAGTCCGCCGCCTCGGTGTTACCACGCAAAAAAGCTCCCCCAATCTCACGCTCGTCATCCATTTGTTTTCCCCCGATGGACGCTACGACGATGTCTATGTGCGCAACTACGCCACGATCAATCTGAAGGACCCGCTCACACGTCTCGACGGCGTCGGCCTCATCAACATGTGGGGCTCCGGTGACTACGCCATGCGCGTCTGGCTCGACCCCAACAAAATCGCCTCCCGCAGCCTCACCGCCGGCGATGTCGTCGCCGCCATTCGCGAGCAAAACGTCCAAGTCGCCGCCGGTTCCGTCGGTCGCCAGCCCAATCCCAACGGCGCCGACACCGAGCTCCTCATCAACACCAAGGGCCGCCTCGTCAGCGAGGAAGAGTTCGGCAACATCATCGTGAAAAACGGTGCCCGCGGCGAACGCGTGCAACTCCGCGATGTCGCCCGCGTCGAGCTCGGTGCCTCCGACTACGCCCTGCGCTCCCTCCTCACCAACAAGACCGCCGTCGGCATCGGCGTCTTCCAGCTCCCCGGCTCCAATGCGATCCAGCTCTCCGACAACGTCCGTAAGACGATGGAAAGCCTCAAGGCCGACTTCCCCGAGGGCCTCGACTACGCCATCGCCTACGACCCCACCGTCTTCGTGCGCAGCTCCATCAAGTCCGTGGTGCACACCCTCATCGAGGCGATCATCCTCGTCGTGATCGTGGTGCTTTTGTTCCTGCAAACCTGGCGCGCCTCCATCATCCCGCTCGCCGCCGTCCCCGTCTCGCTCGTCGGCACCTTCGCCGTGATGAGCGCGCTCGGTTTCTCCATCAACGCACTCTCGCTCTTCGGTCTCGTGCTCGCCATCGGCATCGTCGTCGATGACGCGATCGTCGTCGTCGAAAACGTCGAGCGTAACATCGCCCTCGGCCACCCTCCCGTCGAAGCGACCAAGATCGCCATGCGCGAGGTCACCGGCCCCATCGTCGCCGTCGCCCTCGTGCTCTCCGCCGTGTTCGTGCCGACCGCGTTCATCAGCGGACTCACCGGACAATTCTTCAAACAGTTCGCGCTCACCATCGCCATCTCGACGGTCATCTCCGCCTTCAATTCCCTCACGCTGTCCCCCGCGCTCTCCGCGCTGCTCCTCCGCTCGCACCACGCCCCCAAGGACCGCGTCACCCGCGTGATCGACCGCCTCTTCGGCTGGCTCTTCCGCCCCTTCAACCGCTTCTTCGACTGGGCCTCGCAAAAATATTCCAACGGCGTCGCCCGGCTCATCCGCGTCAGCGTGCTCGCCCTCATCGTTTACGTCGCGCTCCTCGCGCTCACCGGCTTCACCTTCAGCAAAGTCCCGTCCGGCTTCGTCCCTTCGCAGGATAAACAATACCTCGTCGCCTTCACCCAGCTCCCCGACGGTGCCTCCCTCGAGCGCACCGACGCCGTCATCCGTCGCATGACCGAGATCGCCATGCAGCACCCCGGCGTGGACAACGTCATCGCCTTCCCCGGCCTCTCGATCAACGGCTTCACCAACTCGCCCAACTCCGGCATCGCCTTCACCACGCTCAAACCCTTCGACCAGCGCAAAGGCAAGGGCATGTCCGGCCCCGAGATCGCCGCAGACCTCCAGGCCAAGTTCAACGAGATCCAGGAATCTTTCGTCGCCATCTTCCCTCCGCCCCCCGTCAACGGCCTCGGCACCACCGGCGGCTTCAAGCTCTACGTCGAAGACCGTGCCGCCGTCGGCTACGACGAACTCTTCCGCGCCACGCAGGAGCTCATCGCCCGCGCCAACCAGACTCCCGGCCTCGCCGGTGTTTACTCCAGCTTTACCGTCAACACCCCGCAGCTCGAGATCGATGTGGACCGCGCCAAGGCCAAGCAGCAAGGCGTCCCGCTCTCCAACATCTTCGAGACGCTCCAGGTCAACCTCGGCTCGCTCTACGTAAACGACTTCAACCGCTTCGGCCGCACCTACCAGGTCGTCGCCCAAGCCGACGCGCAGTTCCGCACCCACGCCACCGACATCAACCGCCTCAAGGTCCGCAGCTCCACCGGCCAGATGATCCCCCTCAGCACCCTCGCCACCGTGAAGGAGTCCTACGGCCCCGACCGCGCCATGCGCTACAACAGCTACGCCGCCGCCGACCTCAGCGGCGCGCCCGCCCCCGGCTACAGCTCCGTCGAAGCCGAGGCCATCATGGAAAAACTCGCCGCCGAAGTCCTCCCCAAGGGCGTCGTCCTCGATTGGACCGACCTCACCTACCAGCGTATCATCGCCGGCAATACAGGGCTGTTCATCTTCCCGCTGAGCATCCTCCTGGTGTTCCTCGTGCTCGCCGCCCAATACGAAAGCTTCCGCCTCCCGTTCGCCGTGCTGCTCGTCGTGCCGATGGCGCTCCTTTCCGCGATGGTCGGCATCTGGCTCACCAAGGGTGACAACAACATCTTCACCCAAATCGGCCTGATCGTCCTCATCGGACTCGCCGCCAAGAACGCCATCCTGATTGTCGAGTTCGCCGTGAAGCTTCGCGAAGAAGGGAAGGGGATTGTCGAAGCCGCGCTCGAGGCCAGCCGCCTCCGCTTGCGTCCGATTCTCATGACCTCGATCGCCTTCATCGCCGGCGTCATCCCGCTGGTGTTCTCCTCCGGTGCCGGCGCCGAAATGCGCCAGGCGATGGGTGTGGCGGTCTTCTCCGGTATGATCGGCGTGACGATCTTCGGCCTCTTCCTCACCCCGATCTTCTACGTCGTCCTCGAAAAACTCGGCATGAAAAAGCCCAAGCCCGTCGTTGTCGAAACCGCGCACTTCAAACCCGCCAACGCCTGATTTCGGAAATGAGTCACAGAGTTACACAGAGCGCGGCCCACAGAGAACAGCATGAGTCCAAACCACCAATCCGTCCTCTGTGACACTCTGTGCAACCTCCTTCCGCCTCTGTGACTCACTCCGAAAAAATCCACACATGAGAACTTTCCTCCTCTCCCTCATCACCGCAGCCTCCGCTATCGCCGCGCTGCCTTCCGTCGGTCCCGACTACCAACGCCCCGAAGTCTCCGCTCCCGCTGCCTATCGCGACGACGCCGATCCTTCCTCTGTTGCTCTCTCTCCCGACTGGTGGCGCGCCTTCAATGACCCCGCGTTCGACGCACTCATCACCCGCGCGCTCGCCGCCAACCAAGACCTCCGCGCTGCGCTCGTCCGTGTCGAACAAGCCCGCGCCCTCGCCGGTGTCGCCCGCTCGGCCTACCTGCCGTCGCTCGCCGCCGATCCGTCGCTCACCCGCGAACGCAGCTCACGCAACGTCCCCAACGCGCTCCCCGATTCCCCAGCGACCACGCACCGCCTCTCACTCGATCTCTCGTGGGAGCTCGACCTCTTCGGCCGCGTCCGCCGCCTCAACCAAAGCGCCCGTGCCGACCTCGATGCCGCCGGAGCCACGTTTGCCGCCGCGCGCCTCTCGCTCACCGCCGAAGTGGCGACCACACACTTCACGCTCCGCGCTCTTGATCGCGAACTCGATATCGTCACGCAAACCACCGCCGTCCGCCGCGACACGTTGAAACTCATCCAAGCCCGTGTCCGCCAAGGCACCGCCGACGATGTCGCGCTCGCCCGCGCCGAAACCGAACTCGCCACCACCGAAGCCGACGCTGCCGCCCTCGCGATCCGTCGCTCCGCCACGGCCAACGCGCTCGCCGTCCTCCTCGGCGAACCCGCTCCGTCGTGGCATGGGCATCTTGCCCATGATTCCGATGCCTCCGCGCTTCTGCCCCCAAACATCCCCGCCGGCCTCCCCGGCGACCTGCTCACGCGCCGTCCCGACATCGCCGCCGCCGAACGCACGCTCGCCGCCGCCAGCGCCCGCATCGGCGTGGCCAAGGCCGCGTTCTTCCCGTCCATCGCGCTCACCGGAGCCGCCGGTTACGCCAGCGCCGACATCAACGACCTCATCAAGCCCGACAGCCGCCTGTGGTCCTTCGGCCCGAGCGTTTACCTCCCGCTCTTCCAAGGCGGACGCAACAAAGCCAACCTCGCCCGCAGCCGCGCCGCCTACGACGAAGCCGCCGCAAACTACCAACAAAGCGTCCTTGTCGCCCTCCGCGAAGTGCAGGACGCGCTGACCGCCTCGCGACTTCTCGGCGACCAGTCCGCCGCGCAAGCCCGGGCCGTCGCCAGCGCTCGCCGTGGAGCCGAGCTCTCTCAGAAACGCCACGACGCCGGCTACGTGAGTTATTTCGAAGTCGTCGACGCGCAACGCACCGCCCTCGCCGTCGAGCGCGCCGACGCCCAACTCGCCGGCCAACGCTGGATCACCCGCGTCGCCCTCATCAAAGCCCTCGGCGGCGGCTGGTCCCAACCCACCTCCTGAATTTCCGTTCCGTAACCAAATCCAAAAATCAGAAAACCAAAACATCATGAGCACACAAAAACTCGCAGGTAAAACCGCACTCGTCACCGGCGCCTCCAAGGGCATCGGAGCCTCTATCGCCAAGCACCTCGCCTCTGCCGGCGCGACGGTCGCCGTCAACTACGCCTCCTCCAAAGCCGGTGCCGACAAGGTCGTCGCCGAGATCATCGCCGCCGGCGGCAAAGCCTTCGCCGTCGCGGGCGACGTTTCCAAACCCGATGACATCACGCGCCTCCTCGCCGACACCAAAGCCGCCTTCAGCGGACGGCTCGACATCCTCGTGAACAACGCCGGTGTCTATGAGTTCGCCCCGCTTGAAGCCGTCACGCCCGAGCTCTTTCACCGCCAGTTCAACATCAACGTCCTCGGCCTCCTCCTCACCACGCAGGCCGCGCTCCCATTGTTCCCCGCGACGGGTGGCAGCGTGATCAACATCAGTTCCATCGTGGCGAAGAACGCCATTCCTGGATCGACCGTTTACAGCGCGACCAAAGCCGCCGTGGACTCGATCACCCGCGTGCTCTCCGTCGAACTCGGTGCCAAGAAGATCCGCGTCAACGCGGTCAACCCCGGTATGATCGAGACCGAAGGTGCGCACACCGCCGGTTTTATCGAGAGCGACTTCCGCAAGAAGATCGAAGCCGATACTCCGCTCGGCCGCATCGGCCAGCCCGACGAAATCGCCACGCCCGTGGTATTCCTCGCCTCGGACGACTCCCGCTGGATCACCGGCGAAACCATCGTCATCGCCGGCGGCATCCGTTGAACCAGTTTCGATCTTCGTCACAGAGGGGCACAGAGCGCCGACACAGAGCACAGCAGGAGTTCAAACTACGGAACTCCGATCTCTGTGACGCTCTGTGTCCCCTCTTTCCGTCTCTGTGAACCACTCCGAAAACAACCAATCTCCTATCTGCTGATTCCGATCTTCGACACAGAGCGCACAGAGCGCCGACCCCGAGTTCACAGAGTTAAAGCCATGAGCCCAACCCTGTGACGAACGGAGTCTTGATGTCCTCCTCAAACTCAATGCCGAACTCCGTGCACTCTGTGACAAAAAATCCGAATCCTCCTCCGTCTCTCAACACTCATCCCTCAACTCTTAACTCCTCCCTTCCCGTGATCGACCTCACCCAACGTCCGCCCCGCAGCCACCGCATCCGCCTCGGCGGTTACGTTATGCTTCCACGCATTCTCGACAAAGGTCGTGCGCTCAACGCCGGCAAACTCGGCGAATACCGCTACGGTGCTAAGCTGTAATAATTCAGTCGAAGGCGGAGTAGCGGGGTGAGATGGCGAGCAGATTTCGGTGGTGAATGACCAAGGAATACCCGGAGGGTATTTCGCCGGGAGGGAAACACTGAAACGTGCCGTCAGATTATCTCGATACGACCCTCTCGACTGAATTGTTACAGCTGAGAGCATGGACCGCCACTTCTTCAACTTCACCGGCATCGACCCCGACGCGCTCCTCACCGAGCTCGCCACCGGCAAAGGCGACGGCGACATCCTCGCCTGGATCGAGTCTAACGCGAAACACGCCCGCTCGCAGTGGGAAATCACCGCTTGGAGCGAGCATCATCTTCACCGCGGACCCGACAGCGATGCCGAGACGCTCGCCGATTTCGCCGAGATGGTTGGCAAGCTCAGCACGACGCGCGAAGACATCAAAACCTGGTTCGACCTCCTCGACCTCGACGACCACTGCACCTTCGGCGGGAAGGCGTGAGACCGAATTCCCTGGAATCGGATTTGATCACAAAACACAGAGCGCCGACACAGAGCACGGCATGAGTTCAAACCTCCGAACTGCGATCTCTGTGACGCTCCGTGCTCCCGCCTTCCGACTCTGTGACACAATTCGGAAGACATAAAAGGTTTCTTGGGTCGCCAGACTTGGTTTGAGACTTTGCCTCAGACTTCGAGATCCTCGATTCGGAAAAGCGACTCGGCGCGTCGGACGTGCAGGATCGTGACGTCCTCTTCGGTTGCCTTGTAATAAATCCAGCACGGGTTGACCCAGATCTGCCGGTATCGGGCGACGGGAAACTCCGGGATTACGCGTCCGATAAGTTTAAACTGCTCCACATTATCGGTGAGGCCGAAGACCGTCTGCGCGACACGTTTCGCCGCCGCGGGTTTGTCGAGAGCGATATACTCGATGATCGCTTCGAGCTGCCGCAGCGCGGGCTCGGACCAGATCAGCTCAGCCATTTGGCGAAGCGCGCCTTGGCGGTTTCGTTGCTCACGGTCCGCCCGTCGAGAACAGCCTGCTCTCCGAGCGCGATGCCCTCGAGAATGGACAGCTTTTTTTGCAGTCCCTCAAACGTGTCCACATCGATCAAATACGCGGCCGGACGCCCATGCTGCGTGATCAAAACGGGTGTGTGATCATCCTGAAGCGTCGAGATGATCTCCGTAGCCTTTCGTTTAAGGGTGGTTACGAGTTCGGTCTTCATAGTAGCACTAAAGTGCTACTATGGGTGATTTGAGGCAAGTAATGAAACCGCCTCGGAGAATTGAATTGAGATATAGCATCTAGCGGCCCGACCCCGTTTTTGTAGCTCTCCCCGTAGCCTCCGCTCTGCTTTCGTATTGTCTAAAATAAAACGTTAGCTAACGTTTTATTTAAATGCCTTACGAGCCGTTAGATAAAACTCACCTCACGCAAGCGCTGCGCCGCTTGGGCGAGCTTGCCGTGGCCGAAGGAGTTGAGCTGGAATTGTCCCTCTACGGCGGTGCCGTGTTCACCTTGGTCTATGGTTCGCGTGACAGCACCAAGGATGTGGATGCATTGATTCAGCCTTCCGATACCGGCCGCCGCCTCGCCCGCCAGGTTGCTCGCGAACAGGACCTGCCCGAGGATTGGATCAACTCCGATGTCTCTCAGTTTTTATCCGAGCAGGAAGCGAAACGGGCCCTGCCGGCGGATACCTTTGGCCCCGGCCTCGCGGTTACCGTGCCCACGGCCGCCTACCTCTTGGCGCTGAAGTTGCGCGCCTGCCGTCCGCCCCTGCCTGGTTATGCGGGTGATGCGCCCGACATCCGTTTCCTCCTTGGCAAACTCAAGCCCTCCTCGCTCGAAGAAGTGGAGACAGTGTTCGCGCGCTTTTTTCCGCATGACGTGCTGACCGCCCGCGCACGGGAAATCGTTGAAACCTCGCTCGCTGATCTCGCCTGACCGCCATGCAACCGCGCCCGCAAACTCTGGCCGAAGTGGCCGCCCGCGCCGATTCGCTCGCCCGTTTCGGGCGTGAGTTGGCGGACTGGTTGCACACCGTGCGCACGCTCGGTTCACGTCCCGCGCTGGCGCGCACGATCGAGGCTGCACCGCCACGCCACGCCGGCCTTTTCCCCGAAGGTGCCTTGGCCGACGCCACGCTGGCCGCCTATGCAGAATGGCTGTCCGCCCGCATCCACAGTGCGCCGCCTGCCTGGTGTTTTGAGCCGGAGCGGATCGCGCCCGAACCCTGGTTTGCCGACGATGGCCCGCGCTCGCGCCTGCTGGCCCTGCGCGACACGCCGCCGGCCTTTAAACGCCGCAACCTCTTCACCTCCGCGCCCGACCTGCCGGTGCGCCTGCGCCGCGGACGTCCCGCAGTGTCGGCGGAAACCAAGCGCGCAACCAACGCCGCCCGCCAGCGCCGCTTCCAACAAAAACGCCGCGAACTCCTGCGCGACCTGCTCAAGCGCGTGGGGTGAGGCTAAAATACAACCATACTCGACACGATCCCGCGGGCATGTGTGGCTGATTGCCTTCCGGGTCTTGCCAAAGCTCGCACCGGTCGCACAGTTTTCCTTTATGAGCACGCTTACCAAGGGAAAGACCACCGCCCGTAAAGTTGCCGTCCGCCGTTCGCCGAAAAAATCGGATTACCGGCTGGTTCGCGAAGCCGACGGCCTTGTGGTGACAAAGGGTCCTGTGCGTGTGACCAGTGAGCAAATCCGCGCCCTCGCAGCTGAGAATCCGTGATTTACCTGCTCGATCTGAATGCGCGGATTGCCCGTGGGCTCGTTGGGACCCCGTCGGCTCGTTCGGCTAAAAACGGAAGCGTTCAAGTCGGCTGCATACCACGGCACTAGTTAGTGCGGGGCCGAAAGTTCCACGCATTCGTTTAGCTATTTTGGAAAGTGAAGACTCAGGTGCAAGGGCCTCGATCTCTACATCATTAAGAAGTGAAGCTTCAATGACCGAAAATCCATGCCTTCCTTCGTCTGAGTTAACTTGTGCTTTCAGCTTTTCGAAACGGAGAGCCATTAATACATCTTTTCCACTCCATTCCTGGCTGCGGATTTTTGAAAAAATGGTCGGATTTTTGACCTTCACGATAGCGAAGAAAGCGGCGACGGGATAATAATTAAAATCACCGGTGGTGAGGGCCGCATAATCTAAGGCTAGGGTTTTTGCCACGTGTTCTGCCTCTCGCAGTGTTAATCCAAAGTGTTCGCCAAAAAACGCTAGATCTTGAGCGAGCAAATTATGGCTATCTGGTGGTTCGATTTCTAGCTCTTCAATAAGTGTTTCAAAGAACGTTCGAAGGCTCCAGTCGTTTGGCTGAGATTGTCCCATCGGAAGATCGACAAAAAGATCCCCGAATTTCTGGAGGTAGGTAGCGGCTTCCACTTCGTTGCCATAGACGGTCCTTACATAAGTTTCAATTTGAGCTCGGTTGACGAGGAGGATGAATACAACTCCTTCGACATCAAATAGGTGTTTAATACGTTCCAGTAGTTCCAATGCAAAGCTGGGGCGGCACCGGTCCAACTCATCAACAATTATTGTGAGGGGGAATCCCTGCGTGTCGCGCACTAGAGCAGCAACCTGTCGGAGTTTTGTTCGGAAATTTGCGAGCACAGCCTTCTCTTCACTGTAATGATCAATACGTCGCCGCACAGCCTCCGCTGTGGCATCAGAGACATCATCGCTACTACTGGCAAGAGCTTCACCTAGTCCCTTAAGCTCAGTCCCATTTAAGATGCCCGCAGTAGCCACCTTCACCGCAATCTTGGTAGCAACGGGAGCCGCATGCTGCAGGAAGCTGACTGCTGCTTCTCTAAAATTGCGAGTTATCTCCTGAACGCCTTTATTTTGAGCGATGCGCTTTTCAAGCAGCTCCATGATTTCGCCGGTGAACGAGATAAACGGATCGGCAACATAATCTGAGGCGTAGGCATCGAAGCTGATAGTATCCAATTTTTCCTTATTGAGGTATGCCCGCCACATTTGGGCGAAGGTGGTTTTTCCTGCACCCCAAGGAGCGTTTACGAAGACTACCATGCCATCTTGTGCACTTCTCAACAACGAGGTGAGCGATTTTGCGAAATGCACACGCTTGTAGAAGGCACCCGCAAAAGGATTTTCGGGATCAATTTGCAGGGGAGGACGACGCAATTTCATGGGTATAACAAACGGCTATCGTGCTGCTTCGGAGGCGATGTGGCCGGCGAAGCTGGTGACGAAGGTTTTGAGACTCGTCATGTCACTTACGTCAGCGAATTTGCCAGTTTTGATCGCGGTCTGCGGGGACGCCAGCACCGCCGTCGTGGTGTAGAGCTGTTCTTGCACGAGTTTTTTGCAGAGCAGGTTGTAGCGTTCGATATATGACGCGCCTTGGAACTCGGCGCGCACGGGGAAGTGATGGCTGCGGTCGCGGACCGGGCGGCGAGAGCCGGGGGCGTCTTCCACCAGCATCAACCAGCCGACGAAGGGACGGGGCGCGTCGCCGAAGGATCCTTCGCGGAAGGCCGTCCATAGGTCTTGCGCGGTGCCGATGGCTTCTTCGGTGCGGTTGTTGAAATTGTTTCCGAAGGAGCCGACTTGGGACTTCAGTTCCAGCGCGGCGATGAGGCGGTTGTCGCGAAGCACGAGCATGTCCCACTGCTTGGTCGGGCGAAAATAGCCGGGCAAGGTGAGCGGAATACGGCCTTCACGGACGATGGTCGCATCCTTGAGTCCGTTGGCTTTGATGAGGTCGATCATCAGTGCCACGAAACCGTCCATGTTTTTTCCGCCCGTGACCGAGCCGCGAGTGCCTGCATCGACTTTGCCGGCTTCGATCTGCTTTTGGCGGGCGGCGTCGCGGTTGCCCCAGAAGGCTTTCACCGATTGCGCGGCTTTCTTTTCGTAGTTCGCGAGGTTGAGCGCCATGAGAGGGGTTAGTTGGGGATGGAGGTGATGCCGTAAGCTTGGAGCGCGGCGCGGGTGGCTGCGGCGGTGTCTTGGCGGTCGAAGGCGTCGCGGAGTTGCTGTTTCAATTCGTCGCTTAGTTGGTCGGGATTAGGCACGCGTATGCGGCGGAGGTATTGAGCCTGAAAACGCAGAAAGCCGCCGCGCATACGCACGCCGTAGCAGTGGATGAAAAATTCGCCGACGGCGGACATGAGCAAGGCGCCGAGGACGCGTAGGTCCCATTGCTCCGAGGTGATCCAGTAGAGGTTGTGCTGCGGGTAGGTCTCTCCGGTATCGAGCGCGGGGAGGAGGCGGTCTTTGATGTCGGCGATGTAGAGTTTTTCCTGCGCGGCGCGGGAGAGTGTCACGCGATCGATGGTCTTATGCCAGTGATGAGGGCGGTCCTTGGCGGTGTGGCGGTCGCAGAGCAAGGTGCGGTGCGGCTCCAAGTAGGCGGCGAGGCGCGGGTAGGCGGCGAGGTTGACGAGACCTTGTTCGTTCCACGGGTTGACGAGGTAGTGGCCGGACCAGCGGACGCGGCCGTCGGCGAGATCGGAAGCGAGTGCGAGGGGCAGGAGGCGGTCGGGCTCGATGTCGGGTTTTTGAGCGGTGATGAAGACGCGGTCCGCGCCGGTGGCCACGCCGATGCCGATTTTGGTGCCGGTGGTTTTGTCTTCGAGGGGCAGGCAGGTGGCTTCGAGATGTTTGAGGAGTTGCAGCGCTTCGGGCGAGGAGCAAGGCCAAGGTTCGCCGTCGTGGAACCAATCGGCGAAGCGGGCCACGCGTAGGGCGGGGCCGGAGCGGGCGGCGGCGATTTGATCGAGCAGATCGGGGCGGTAGGCGGTTTCGATGCCGGGCAGGGCCTTGGCGACGATGACCGGGCCTTGCAGCTCGCGGGCAATCACGGTGACGGCGGGATAGGCGGAGACTTCGCTTTCAAAGGCGGCGACATCGTGGGCCTCGATGACGGAGCGGACGTTGTAGCCTTGGGTGGTGATGAATTCGCGGAGGCCGCTGCCGTAGTCGTTGAGCATCCAGCGGTCGGCGCAGATGAAGGCGCACACGCCGCCGGGTTTCAGTTGAAGCAGTGCGGCTTGATAAAAGGCGATGTAGATGTCAGCGCGTCCACGCATGGCGCTGAAGGAGCGGTAGAAGGAGGCTTTGGCCGAAGGGATTTCCTCAAGGCGGATGTAGGGCGGATTACCGACTACGAAATCGGCGACCGGAAAGCCGAGGGAGGCTTCAAGAAAATCGGCTTCTTTGATCCATGACTGCGCAAGGCGGGCGGCGAGCGAGTCGGAGATATCCAACTCGACCAGGGTGCGGGTGACGAGTTCGGCGGCGCGTTGCATAGCTTCGGGGCTGATCTCGTAAGCGCGGATGGCTTCGTCGGCTTCGGCCAGCGGTGTGCCGTGGTGGCGGCAGGAGGAGACTAGGCGGCGAACCATCTCTTCGAGAAAAGCACCGTCGCCTGCGGAAGGCTCCACGGCGACCATGCGGCCCAAGTCGCGGTCCGCATTGTAGCCGGCAAGATCCAAGATGAGCGCGACCATCCACGGCTTGGTGTAAACAACCCCTGCTTCGGGCGTGGTTAGGACGTGGATCATACGAGGAGGAGGAAGGGGTCGGACGCGGATGGCGAGTTTTGCACGCCGCAGAGCTTCGTTTTTGAGCAAGCCTTGCGCGAGGGTTCAGAAAATGGGGTTCAGAAAATGGGGTCGGGCCGAAACATGGTAACATTTTGCCGGCTCAGTTCTTCGCGGTGACGATTCATGACGGACAGGGGGGTGAGCGCATCACCGGCCTTTTCGTTCCCGCAGCGCCTAGGGTTGGCCTGTTCGGAGTTCATGATGGCAAGCGTTTTGCCGTCGTTTTCCTCGGTAGCGAGGATTTTGTCGCGTAAAAGGCTTTGCCTCACGCGATTTGGGTGGAGGCGGAGCGCTCTGGCATGACGAGACGGCGGAACAAGGGCAGGCGGCCGTTGATAAAGCTATTGGCGCGCGTGGCTACCCATTCAACGACTCGGGCGGTGCGTTGACCTAGGCGAACCTGAAGATAATCCGAGAGCATGCCATCGCGTCCATGCCCCGCCGTTCTGAGTGCGTTTCAAGCATCGCGGAATATCGGGGCGTTGGGCTTGATGGCCGCTGCGGTGCTCGCGCTGACCGGGTGCACGCTCTTTCTGCGCACTACACCGGTGCCGATTCCTACCCAGGCGACTCAGTTTTCACCGGCCGGACCTGGATCGACGCTGGTGGTGTTTCTGCCGGGGCGCGGGGACTCGATGGATGCTTTTGAACGCCATGGGTTCATCGCTGCGTTGCGCGAGGCGGGCATCGCGGCCGACACGCTCACGGTGGATGCCCACCTCGGCTATTATTATAACCGGACGGTGATCGATCGGCTGCGCACCGATGTGTGGGTGCCGGCGCGGGCGCGGGGTTACCGGCGGATCGTGGTGGTGGGCGTCTCTCTCGGTGGTCTCGGCGCGTTGCTGAACGAACGCGATGCGGCGGGCTCCGTGGATGCGATCGTGTTGCTCGCGCCCTATCTGGGCGACAAGGCGGCGTTGTTCGAGCAGATCAAAACCGCAGGTGGTCCGGCGGCGTGGGCTGCCGGTCGGGCGTCGAAGGCAAAGGGCGTGGAGGAGGAGGTCTGGACGTTTCTCGGCAACCGGTCGGCCGCGTTGCCGCCGACTTGGTTGCTCTATGGGCGCGAAGATTCACTGGCCCCCGGGCACCGGATGTTCGCAACGCTTTTACCGCCGGGGCGCGTGAAGACCGTGGCGGGCGATCATGATTGGAAGACGTGGCTCTCGCTCTGGCGCGGGGTTTGCCTGGAGTCGGATCTGTTTGCCGCGGAGCGAGCCGGTCAGTCAACGGAGGTGGACGGCGGGCGGTGATAAAGCGTTTGGCGCGAGGCTTCGTTCGGATAACGCTTTCGCGATGACGTCTTCGGCCCCAGCGAACGCGGTGGCCGCAAGGTGGTGCTGGTGTTATCGCTGATGCCCGAGGCGCGCAGCCGGTTGAACACGCTCTACATGATGACCCGCGTTGTCGGTGGCGCGATTGGTTCGCTGGTTGGTGCCTATGCGTGGTCGCATAGCCGCTGGCCGGCGGTGTGCGCGTCCGCGCTCGGCATGAACGCGCTGGCGCTGACGATTCATTTCGTCGCCAAGCGCCGCGAAGTCTCCGCCGGCGAACCGGTGGGGCAAGGTGCTTAGTTCTACTTTGTTAAAATAAAACTTGCCAGTTTGGGTGCTCCCCGCCAACAAAGTGCCCGGTTAAACCGGTCGCGTTCGCGGCCATTAAAAAAATGACACGCGAGACGTGCACGAGCTGGCGGGACGC
>JBAZBC010000028.1:0-49378 GCA_041671745.1 Opitutaceae bacterium
GTCTGTGCCAGCGTGACGAATCTGATTAACTCTTCCATTGGGGTCGTGGTCCTCCAGGGCATAATGCCCCAAAGTGTAACCTACGTCCCCGGACTATCTGTCACCTAGGTCTCCGGATCATACCGCTTTTTAGGATGCGATACATGGTTGCGATTGGCGTTACTAACGCAGGGCGTAACTAGTTTGATCGATGATTCTGCCTGCGACGTAGAAATCACCGATTATCATTAACCCATCATGAAAACACTCACGCCGATCACTTCCGGTGAAATTCTCAGAGAGGATTTTCTGAAGCCGATGGAGATTACCGCCTATCGTCTGGCCAAGGATATTCATGTGCCGCTGACGCGAATCACCGCCATTCTTCAGGGCAAACGTGGCATCACGGCGGATACGGGTCTGCGTTTGGATCGTTATTTCGGATTATCTGAGGGCTACTGGATGCGTATCCAGTTGGAGTGCGATCTACGGGAGGCCAAGCAGCGCCTCGGCAAACAAATCGCTGACATCAAGCCTCGCGCTTTGGCCGCGGCTTAAGCCCATCTACCAAGCAGCGTCTAAATCGGCGCCATGAAGACAGCCAAACTGCCGACCCGCTACGCTGAACTCGTCGCGTTGCACATGCCGCGTCCGATCCGCGAGTCCGTTGCCTACGACAACACGGTTGATGTGATCGACGCCTTGGCCGGCCATAAACTCAACGCCGACCAGGAGGACTACCTCGAACTCCTCAGCCATTTGGTCGAAACCTACGAAGCCGCCTACCTGACGCCTTATCCAAAGGTCAAGGGCATCGAAGCTCTCAAGTTCATCCTTTCCGAAAACGAGCTGACCGGCGACGACTTGGCCAAGCTGTTGTCTGTTGATCGTTCGACGGCCTATAAAATTCTAAAAGGCACCCGGAATCTGACGACCGATCACATTCGCACGCTGTGCAGCCGTTTTAGCGTCGGTGCCGAGCTGCTGATTGCGTAAGCCGGTTCCATCTTACGGCACTCGTGGCACTGGCCACGTTGATGCCGCTGGACGAGGCGGCCTATGAGGAGCTGGCGGAGTTTTACCGCAACGAAGTGGCCGCGCACATTCGCGGTCCGTATTGAGGTAATGGTGACGCTCCGGCGCGGAATCAGATTTCGCCGCCGGAGTGGACGTGGAAGAGGAAGTCGTGGAAGAGCGGGTCGGCGAAGTCGGGTTCTTTGGTGAGTGCCGCTTCCAGGTGTGCGACCGTGATCGTGTGGATGACACCGGCCAGGCGTCGGGCCAGCTCGATCGTGCGGTGGAGCTGCATGTAGTGGCCGGGCCAGGTTTGCTCACGAATCCATTGCACGGCTTCGTCGGCGAAGCTGCGCTGTCCCGAGCCGGTGCGGTGGAGGATGGCCCGGGCGATGTCGGGCCAATCCATCCGGCGGTCGGCAAAGGCGGGCACCGTGTAGGTGGAGGTGGTTGCGCGAAGGAGCAGGAATTCATTGAAGTGCAAATCGCAGAGTGACGATTGCGCGCACAGGATGAGGCGAAGGCGTTTGGAGAGCTCGGCGTGCGGTGCAAGCCGGCTTCGCATCAGATCTTCGAGCAACACCTGCCGGTCGTGATCAAGGCGGTCTGCCTCCATCATTACCAGGAGAACGGGAAACGTGTCCGCATGCGCGGGCTTGAGCAGGTTATCGAGCAACGCGGCGTTAAATTCGTCGGCGTGGCAGACGGCCTTGTGGACATCGGTGGGGGAGGCGATGTTGATGGCGATTTCGAAACGGCCGCAACCATGCGGGCCTTCGAGAATGGCGACCGAGCGGAAATCGCGAAGGCGTTGGAGGTCGGACTTCAGTTGGTGGGAGATGCGGGAGGTGCCGGCGATGAGCGGGCTGGGGAGTGCGGAGTCGGTCGCGTGTTTCATGCGACCGAAGGGGGTGAGCGTGGTGTTGGGCAGGGCGGCGGCCGGTTCCAGCGGGTGGCCGAGTTTTTGGACGACCTTGTCGCGAAGCGCCCGGGGATCGACGGGCTTTGAGAGCAACTCGGTGATGCCGAGATCGCGGTAGCGAAGGGACAGTTGGGGGGTGATCGCCGAGGCACATACGATGACCGGCAGAGCGGGCAAAAAGCGGCGCACTTGGATGAGCAGCTCCATCCCATCCAGCGAGGACAGCTGGTGGTTGATGATTGCGAGCGCGAAGGGGTGCCCTTGCAAGGACAGTAGGGCTTCGTAGCCGTCGTAAACACCCACGACCTCGTAGCCGGCGTTTTCCAAGAGAATGACCAATACGCCGCAGCTGGCTGCCGAATCGTCGGCGATGAGGATGCGTAAGTGGGGTGCCTTTGACATGTTTGGGAGTAGCGGGGACGGAACCAACAGGCACAGCCTCTTTCAGGCCAAGCCGGTTGCCGGAGGGGGCAAAGCGTTAATTAAACGTAAAGGACCGTGGGGAGGTCTTCGCTCTGATTCAAGCATCTAGGCCAAGGCGTATCACGAGGGTTTTTCGTGAAGGAGGGTCGGTAAATAACGTGGAGACATGGAGATTTGGCGGTTTTACAAATAAGCATGGGTCACGGGATGGCACGGGTGCTGCTGGTTATTTGCGAATGCGTCCAGTGAAGCGTTGCCAACCCAAGTCTCCATGAACCCTGAAGCACCCGTTCATTTCTACAAAAACTCCTACCGTGGCATTGTTACCTTCCAGCTGAAATGGGTGGAGGGCGGGGTGGATAAGGGAAAGAGTTTCGAGACCGAGGCCGAGGCGGTCGTGGAGATGGGCGAGATCGAGGAACGGCTGCGGATCGCCAAGATGGCGGGGCAGGGGTTCACGGTGAATCCGTTTGGGATGCACACCCCGTATATCACTTCCAAGGATGTGCATTTCGCGGCGCTCAAGTTGCAGCCGCGCGGTCTGAAATTCCGGGACACAATCGAGGAATTTGTGTCGGCCACGCAGGCATTGAAGGGGATGGATATGACTGTGGGAGCGGCGGTCGCGAGTTTTGTGGACGCCAGCCGGTTGCTCAAGGTCTACGACGTGTCGGTCGAGCAGGCGGTATTTGAGTGGGCGGAGTTGAAGAAGCAGATCGGCGAGCGGCCGCTGTATGATTTGTTGAAACCGTATTTGCAGTCAAAGGCGGCCGCTGAAGCCACTGAGGCGGAATCGTTGCCTCTGCCTACGGAGGAACCGCCGGCCGCAGGTTGATCACGAAGGTTGTAAGCGTGCGCGAGGGAGCTTTGTGTCGGGTGATCGCACCGGGTGCGTCTCCATCGCGTGAAAATCTTAAACTATACCTTGGCCGCAGTTATTGGCGCAGTGATCGCCAGCCAGGTGACGTATCGCCTTTTCAAGCACACGATGGATGCGGCTCCTGAGCCGCCGCCCGTGGTGCGTGTGGTGGAGCGGCCGCAGCCGGCCCCCGGCCCTTCACCCGTCGAACTGGAGCGGTTGAATCGTGAAAATGCCGACCTGAGCGCCCAGTTGGAAGATGCCCGGTCGCGTCTGACGGAGACGGATGCCGCACTGGCGCAGACCAAGGGAAACCTGGAGGAGCTGCGGAGGCCGATGAGCGCCGATATTCTGAGTTCAGCCGTGCGGGCAGAGCTCAAATCGGGCGAGGTGGTTGTTACCGGAGGCTATAAACTGCCGGACGGACGCCGGATCTATGCGTTTGCCCAGCCGGTCGTAGAGCAGGTGGACGGTGTGGAAACGGTGAAGGTCACGGGACGATTTCTTTCGTTGACCGACGAGGCGGGGACTGCGGTGGGGTTGGACTCCATCGCCACCAATGCAGCCAACACGCTTCAGCATGGAGAGGTGTGGGTGGCGGATGAGCAGCAGGCGGTGCTCACCAAGTTGTCGGGAAATGCGGGGGCGGATTTGCTCACAATGCCCGAAATCACGTTGGGCTCAGGTGCGAGCGGATCAGTCGAGATGGGTGACCTCCGGCTAAAGATTACGCCCACACTGACCGTAGGCGGCGAGAACATGGACTTTGAAATGCGGCTGGAGCAGCCATTGCCAACGCCGGTCGATTCGACGGCAACGACGACAGCAACAGCGCCGGCAGTCGTTGCACCGCAGGCGGAGTAAAACGCCCGGGACGGTTCGGGCGTATTACGCGGGCACTTCAGATGTAGCGGCTCGGTTCGGCTTGGGCGTCTTGTTTTCCCTCGTAGGCGTGGATGCTGACAGCGGAGTCGCTCCAGAGCGGAAGGTTGTCGTGACGCCATTTGCTGGTTTCGAGGATGTCTTTTTCCACCTCGGGATCGCGGGCGTTGAGCATGAGGCGGTTGAGGGCGGCATAAGCGACGTCCTCGGCTTTTACATGGAGCGAGGCGGCGTAACGTTCAACGGCGTCGCTCTCGGCCATTTCGAGATGAATTTTAATCGCGGACATATGCTTCGGGGGTTGGGGGTTGATGAGTTTCTGACTAAGCGAGGCTATCCGCATCCGCAGTCGTTGAAAAGGGGCCGCTTTGTAATGGTAGCCCTCCCGTGGCGTCAGCCGACATCAGTCTTTTCGGGTGGGGTTCAGTCCGTTGATGGGACGGATCCTGATTAATCCCAGAGGTTGTGAAAATGATGCACGGGGCCGTGGCCGGAGCCGACGCTGAGTTCTCCGGAGGCGGCGATGGCGGCGGTGAGGTAGGCTTTGGCGGCCCGGATGGCGTCGAGCGGGTCGGCGTGCTGAGGCAGCAAGGCGGCGATGGCGGCAGAGAGCGTGCAACCGGTGCCGTGGGTGTTTTTTGTCACGATACGGGTGGCGGGCAGTTCGACCTGCGTGATGCCGTTGTCGATCACGTCGATGCTGTCGGAGCCGTCGAGGTGTCCGCCCTTGAGGACAACGATGCGCGGTCCGAGGGCGTGCAGAGCGCGGGCGGCGATGCGCATGTCGGCGAGCGTGAGGATGGGCGGGCAGTTGAGGAGCACCTCGACCTCGGGAAGGTTGGGGGTGATGATCTCGGCGAGTGGAATGATTTCGCTGCGCAAGGCGGCGACGGCATCAGGGGAGAGGAGGTGATGGCCGCTTTTGGAGACCATGACGGGGTCGACGACCAAGCGGGTGACGCCGTGGCGGCGGAGGGTGGCGGCGACCGTGGTGACGACTTCGGTGGTGCCGAGCATGCCGAGTTTCACGGCGTCGATGCGAACGTCGGCGAAGAGCGTGTCGATCTGTTGGGCGATGAAGGCGACGGGGACGGGTTGCACGCCGGTGACGCCCTGGGTGTTTTGCGCGGTGAGGGCGGCGACGACGCCCGTGCCGTAGGCACCGAGGGCGGAGAACGTCTTGAGGTCTGCGAAAAGCCCGGCTCCGCCCGAGGGGTCGATGCCGGCGATGCTGAGGACGTTGGGAATCATCAAATCCTAGGGATGAAAAGAAGATCGAGGCTTTGCAACTGCGGGCCGGTCGGACAACGCTCGTTGTTATGACGACCAAGGCGCGTGTTCAATCGATCTCGGGACGAGTGGTGGATTTGTTCAAGCGGGAGGTTTTTTCTGGGACGGTGGAATGGGCGGGCGGGCGCATCACGGCGGTGCGACGCGATCCGAAGGTAAGGGAGAAACGGCTGATCATGCCGGGACTGGTCGACGCGCATATCCATATCGAGAGTTCATTGCTGCCGCCGTCGGAGTTCGCGCGGTGGGCGGTCATCCATGGGACGGTCGCGACGGTGTCGGACCCGCACGAGATCGCCAACGTGCTCGGTGAGGCGGGGGTGCGTTACATGCTGGCGGATGCGAAACGCTCGCCGCTTAAGTTCAACTTTGGCGCGCCGTCGTGCGTGCCGGCGACGATGTTTGAAACGGCGGGGGCGAAGCTGGATGCGAAGGCGGTGGGGCGATTGTTGAAACGGAAGGATGTGCGCTATCTGGCCGAGGTGATGAATTTCCCCGGTGTGTTGGGACGCGATTCGGAGTTGATGGCGATGATCGCGTCGGCGAAAGCCGAAGGAAAGCAGGTCGACGGTCACGCGCCCGGACTGCGCGGTGAGCAGGCGAAGGCGTATGCGGATGCGGGCATCACGACCGACCACGAGTGTTTCACCGAGGCGGAGGCGCGGGACAAGCTGGCGGCGGGGATGAAGATTCTCATTCGCGAAGGATCGGCGGCGCGGAATTTTGCGGCGCTGGCGCCGCTGCTGAAGACGGACGCGGCGAATTGTATGTTTTGCTGCGACGACCTGCATCCGGACTTGCTGGTGAAGCGACATCTCGACGAACACGTGCGGCGGGCGTTGGCGGCGGGCGTGGATTTTTTTGAGGTGTTGTGGGCGGCGTCGGTGAATCCGGTGGGACACTATGGGTTGGCGGTGGGTTTGCTGCGCGAGGGTGATCCGGCAGATTTTATCGTGGTGGAAAGCGCGAAACGCTTTCGCGTGGAGCGGACGTATATCGACGGTGCGCTAATGGCGTCGGCCGGACGCACGCGGCTGAAGAGGCAGGCACCGAAGCTGGCGAACAAATTTAAGGCGAAGCCGGTCAAGGCAGCGGATTTTGCGATGAAGACTGAAGGCGCGACAGTGAACGTGATTGAGGCGCTCAACGGGCAGTTGGTGACGAAGCATCTGGTCGTGCCGATTGCGGATGTTGGCGTGAAGAGGGACGTGTTGAAGATCGCGGTGGTGAATCGTTATGCGACCAAGGCTCCGGTGGCGGTGGGGTATATTCGCGGGTTTGGATTAAAGGCGGGGGCGCTGGCGTCGTCGGTGGCGCATGACTCGCACAACATCGTGGCGGTGGGCGTCGATGATGAATCGCTGGCGGCGGCGGTGAATCTGGTGATCGCGGAAAAGGGAGGGCTGAGCGTGGTGGGGCCGCGAGTGAAGGCGGTGCTGCCGCTGCCGATCGCGGGGTTGATGTCGGCTTTGGACGGACGCGAGGCGGCGCGGCGTTACACGCTGCTGGATCGGACCTCGAAGAAGCTGGGGTCGAAGCTCGATGCGCCGTTTATGACGCTGTCGTTCATGGCGCTGTTGGTGATTCCAGATTTGAAGCTGAGTGATCGCGGGCTGTTCTCGGCGACGAAGTGGGGCTTTGTGCCGGTGGCGGAGAATTGAGGTAGGGCCCTAACGCTGGGCGCACCGGTTTGGCGTGGGGAGGTTATTTGGTATTCACGGCGGTCCCTGCGGCCCCGCCCTACCTCGGAGTAGGAAACCCTTGCCGTGGCGGCGGGATGACTTCCTTTTATGGGCATGTCTGCGTCTTCCGCCAAACTTGCCAATCGCATCCTCGGCGGACTCGTCGTCGGGTTGATCGCGGGTCTCGTCACTCTCGCCGTGGGTCGTGCTTTCCCGGAGTTTCTCTCCGGTGCGCAGTGGATCTCGAAAGAGATCTTTGATCCGGCGGGGCAGATTTTTTTAAGGCTGTTGTTTTTTGTGATCATCCCGCTGGTGTTCGCCTCGCTCGCCGTCGGCGTGGTGCAGCTCGGGCGGTTGGATCGGCTCGGGCCGCTGGCGGGGAAGACATTCGGGCTGTTTGTGCTCAACATGATCATCGGTGTGGCGCTCGCCCTCGTGATGATGGACGTGGTCAAGCCGGGGCATGCGTTGAGTGTCGAGAAGCGGGAGGAGCTGCGGAGTTCGTATACGTCGGACATCAGCCGGCACATCGAGACACGCGGAAAACAGCAGGCGGTGACGTTGTCCACGATTGTTGATATGTTCATGCCGAAGAATCTGCTGGGGGCGGTTACGGGGCAGACGCGCGGATCGATTGGTGAGGTGCTGCCGTTGATTTTGTTCGCGTTGCTGGTCGGTGCGGTGGGCGTGGGGCTGACGGATGAGAAGCGGGATAAGTTGATCAGTTCGCTGGAACTGGTGAACGAATTGATGACGGGGATCGTGCACTACGCGCTGCGACTGGCGCCGTATGCGGTGCCGATGATGATTTACAGCGTGGTGGTGCGGACGGGCATCGAGATTTTGCTGGCGCTGGGGTTGTTTGTGACGGGCGTGCTGGCGGTGCTGGCGCTACATCTTTTTGGGACCATGTCGCTGTGGTTGAAATTTATGACCAAGCGTTCGCCGTTGGCGTTTTTTAAGACAGTGAAGCCGGTGCTGATCACGGCGTTTTCGACCAGTTCGAGCGCGGCGACGATGGCGGCGTCGATCACGGTGTGTAAGGAAGAGCTCAAGGTGTCGCCCAGTGTGAGCGGGTTTGTGATTCCGCTCGGGGCAACGATGAACATGAGCGGCACGGCTTTGTATGAGGGCTGCGTAGTGTTGTTTGTGGCGCAGGTGTTTGGGCCGGATCTGGCGATGGGGCAGCAATTGGTGCTGCTGTTGCTGTCGGTGCTGAGCGCGGTGGCAGTGGCGGGCATCCCGGGCGGTTCGCTACCGTTGATCGCGGGGTTGTGCATGACCTTTGGCATACCGCCGGAAGGCATCGCGATCATTCTCGGCGTGGACCGGTTGCTCGACATGGCGCGCACCACGGTGAACGTGGGCGCAGACCTGGTGACGGCGGTGATCGTCAATGATTCGACGCCGATGGAGGACGCAGGCTCGACTGCGGCCTCTCTCGATTAATGTTTAGCGCAGCGTGACGGGTGGACTGGTTTTTACGGAGAGCGGACGACCAGTCAGGGTGACGCGGACTGCAGTGAGAGGCAGGGCGGTGTGGCGTCCGCCGTGGATCAGCGTGGCGCGTTTGAATTTGCCGTGGACGACGAGTTGCACGGAGAGCGGGCGGTAGCCGGCGGTGAATTCGTTGACCGTGACGACCAGCTCGTCGCCCGAAGCGATGGCGGTGAAGCTAGCGGTGGTGCGCTCGCCTTTTTGGTAGCCGAAGCCGAGACCGTCGTCGAAGGCGTAGGTCGTGGTAGCGGCGTCTGTGGTGTCGGGGCGCAGGAAGCAGTGGAGCTCGATTTTGCCGAGGTCATTTTTCTGCGAGGTGCGTTCGCCGACCTGCATAGGGATGAGCGCGCCTTCACGGATGAAGAGCGGGGTTTCGGTGGAGCCGGCGGAGACTTCGATGGTTTGGCCACCGTCGAGCCAGTGTCCGTCTTGCGCTGAGAACCAGGCGTGATCGCCGGGGAGGACGAGCGTGCGTTGGGTGGCGGACTCTTCGATCACGGGAGCCTGGAGGATGTCGCGACCGACCATGAATTGGTCGGAGATCTTCGCGAGAGGCAGGGCGGGCGTGTCGGCGTAGTTGTAGAAGAGCGGGCGCAGGATGGCTTCGCCGGACTGTTCTTGCGCGATGAAGCAATTGTAGAGGTAGGGGAGCAGTTTGTAGCGCAGGCGGATGTAGCGGCCGATGACTTTGAGCGCGGCCGCGCCGAGCGCCCAAGGCTCTTGATGGCGTGAGCCGGAGATGGAGTGGTTGCGGAAGAACGGGAAGAGGAATCCGGCCTTATACCACGCGATGGCGAGCTCGGGCGTGGTGTCATCGCCGAAGCCGCACACGTCGGGTCCGTTGAACGGCTGGCCGGAGAGGGCGAGGCCGATGCTGAGCGGGATGCAGCCGCGCAGATGGTGCCAGTTGGCGACGTTGTCACCGGTCCAGACGGCGGTGTAGCGCGAACTGGAGATGTAGGCGCTGCGGGCGAGCAGGAACGGACGCTCGTCGGGACGGGCAGCGAGGAAACCTTGGCGGGAGGCTTTGGCCATACCGAAGGCGTATTGGTTATGGTAATACTCGTGGGGTTGCTTGCCGTGGTCGAAGAGCATGTCGTCGAGTTCGACGGCACCGACGGAGGGGTCGTTCATGTCGAGCCACGCACCGGCGTTGCCGAGTTCTGCGAAGGCCTTGACCTTGTCGGCCCACCAAGCGCGAGCATGGGGCAGGCTGTAGTCGGGCATGTAGGTTTTGCCGGGCCAGACGAAGCCGACGTAGGGCGTGCCGGCGGGATTGAGGCAGAACATTCCTCTCATGATGCCTTCGTCACAGGCGAAGTAGCCGGGCTCGACTTTGACGCCGGGGTCGAGAATCGGGATGACGCGGCGGCCCTTCTTGGCGAGTGCGGCGAGGGACTTGCGAATGGCGTCGTCGTTGCCCCAGAGCTTGGGCTCGAAGGTGAAGACCTTGTAGCGGTCCATGTAGTCGATATCCAACCACAGGCCGTCGGTGGGGATGTCGTGCTCGGTGAACTTGCGGTCGAGTTGTTGCAGGTCCTTGGGGCCGGCGTAGCCCCAGCGGCACTGGTGGTGGCCGAGCGCCCAGAGCGGAGGGAGCGGGGTGGTGCCGACGAGGCGCTGGAGCTTGCGGGTGAGTTCGGGCAGGGACGGGCCGACGATGAGGTAGATCTCGGCGTGTCCGTCGGGCGCGCCGACGTAGAAGGAGCGGCGGTTGCGATCGTCGGGGTTGTCGGCGGCCCAGATGAAACTGGAGGCGAGGTCCATGAAGACCGCGCCGGGGTGGTTGATGAGGATGCCGAGGTAGTCGTTGCCCTGCTTTACGATGAGCCAAGGGATGGAAACG
The DNA here is from genome assembly GCA_041671745.1 of Opitutaceae bacterium. Lineage (GTDB taxonomy): Bacteria > Verrucomicrobiota > Verrucomicrobiia > Opitutales > Opitutaceae > Rariglobus. The sequence goes on from JBAZBC010000028.1 coordinate 10,395, forward strand.
TAGAGCGGGTTGGGGTTGGCGTTGCGGATCTCGTGCATCGAGAAATCGCCCCAGAGATCGGTGTTCCAGAACTTCACGCGCTGGCCGGATTTTTCGAGTTTACCGCTGTGTTCGCCGAGGCCGTAGAACTGGATGTCGGGGTGGTGGCGGAACTGGAGCATCCAAGCGTCGCCGCATGTGCCGTAGGTGGCGCCGGGGACACCGGAGAGGAGGGTGCGACCGGTGGAGGTCTCGGTGATGCTCAGGCCGTTGTTGGCCGTGACGGCGATGGTGTGGCGGGCCTTGCCGGGGAGCTTGGTGGCGAGCTCGGCCTGGCTGGGATTTTGCCAAGGTTTGCGGCCCCGGATCGTGAGACGGTGCACGTCGTCGCCGAGGTGCTTGACGGTCGCGGCGGAAGGGGCGGCGAAGGCGAAATTATCGGGGTGGCGGATCTTGTTGAAATACATGGAGGGGGAGGAATCGGGCATTCTGGAGCTTTCGGGTTCGCTACCAATGCGCTAATTGTGCACCCAGTTGCATTGATGGAGAAACGGGTGCTCATCAAAGATGTGGCGAAGCGTGCAGGCGTGCATGCGGCGACGGTGTCGCGGGCGTTGAGGGCGGATGCACGTATTCGTCCCGAGGTGCGGGAGCGTATTCGGACGCTGGCCGAGGAGATGGGGTATCGACCTGATCCGCATTTGCGGGCCTTGGCCAAGTATCGGGCACAAGGTCGTCGGGTGAGGTTTCGTGGATTGCTGGCGTGGGTGACCAATGAGCCGACGTGCGATGGTTGGCGGCATTACGAGAAGGCTGCGTATTTTGACGGGGCGAAGCGGCGTGCGGGTGAGTTGGGTTATGATTTGGAGCCCTTTTGGGCACTTGAGCCTGGGCTGACACCGATTCGTTTACGGCAAATTCTCCTGACGCGGGGAGTGCGGGGGGTGCTGTTGCCACCTCCGCCACCCACCCGGCCAAGGGTGGAGTTGCCGTGGGAGGGACTGGCGGTGGTGTCGTTCGGCTGTTCGAGGGAAGAGCCCCGGCTACACAGCATTCACTGTCATCACTATCGAGCGATGGAGCTGCTGCTGGGCGAATTGCTTGCTCTGGGCTACCGCCGGCCTGGGCTGGCCTTGGGGCGTTCGGTCAACGCCAGCGTAGACGAGGCGTGGTCGGCGGCGTATTTTAACTTTGTGCACGCGATGTCCGGGAGGATGCCGAAGCCGTTGATCAACGACGCGTGGGGAGGAAAGGAGCTGTTGGTTTGGCGCGAAACGCAGCGGGTGGACGTGATTGTGAGCGAGCGCTGGGAGGTTTTGAAATGGCTGCGTGCGGCCGGCATCGACGTTCCCGGGCAATGTGGATTTGCGATCACGGCGCGTCATTCGGCGCATCCGCTGTGTGCCGGTATTGACGAGAATAGTTCGGTGATTGGCGCGTCGGCGGTGGACTTGCTTACGAGCCTAGTCGAGCGTGGCGAATCGGGCGTGCCGGCCAATCCACAGAATGTTTTGATCGAGGGATTCTGGAGTCCGTTGGGCAATAGTGTCAGTCGGCTGTCTGGAGTGCAGGCCGGTCATTCAGGGGCGATGTAACCATTTGGGCCTCCAAGTTGCATGAACTGACGGTGAACCTTCCATGCTATGAGTATGGCAAGTAACGACATGCCACAGCCCGCGACGAAGGTCAGCCGGTAAGCCCCGCCCGATCCGTCAATGAACAGGCCGACCAATGGGGCGAGCACGATGTTGGCCGGGGCCATCACAATGCCCGCAGCCGACGCGAACTGTGCGAATCGTTCGTGCGGGAATAGTCGCTGACCAAGGGATGCGGCGCTGGTGAAGTAGCACCCTGACAGCACGCCGTGTAAAATGAAGGCCAGCAAAAAGGTTGAGGGGGTCGTGGCAAATAGGGCTCCGCAGGCGGTAACGGCTAGGTAGCCGACCATGGTCGCTATCGACACACGCAGCGGGTGAAAGCGGTCCGCCAGCCAGCCTAAAAAATAGGCCAAGATCAGGGACGCCAGGTAGGTTGTGGCGAGTGCCTTCCCGTAGTGATCCATGTCTACACCGAGGCTTTTCGCGTAGGGGATGCTGAAGGTGTTGATGGGCGTGAAGGCGAGACCAGCCGCCATCATCATAAGGAAAACCGCTATGTAGTATCGGTTGGAAAAACACTCTCGGAAATAGGTTTTAACTCCGGCCTTCCTAGTGGCCTTGGGTGGCGGCGGTGCATATTCGCCTTCCTTCACACGAAAGCACATCCACGTGAAGGCACAGCCGTAGAAGGTGCCTATGACGACCAGCAGCGTCGTATAGTGGGTCGGGATTTTCCCGGTAAGCCAGAAGTTGAAGATAATGCCGTCGATGAGGCTGACGGCGCGAAAGATACCATAAAAACGCCCCAATAGGTGCTTGGGAACCACGTCGTTGATCAGTCCGCCAAACACTGCCTGCCCCGCGAGGGAGGCGAACTCGAATACGGCCCAGAACACACCGAAGCAGATCACGGCCACAACCATTTCATTTTGCTCCGGCAGTTGGGCGTGCATCCATCTGGCGATGATGGGCGTTAGGCCCAGACCGATCATACCAAAGGCGGCGATGGGTGTGGTGATTAACAGGAACGGGATGCGGCGTCCCCAACGTCCGCGATGACGGTCGGACTTCATGCTGATGACCGGGATCAGGGTCATGCTAACCATGGCGGGGAACGAGGTCATGAGCAGGCCGAAAAGTAGCCCTGGAACCTTCAGCTCGTTGAGATACCACGAGGCCATCGGCCAGATCGAGCGGTCGCGCATGGACCAAGCGAAGTCCCCGAAGAGTAGCCATACGAACAGGACTATTAATCCGCCCGTGGTATAGGTGAGCGTGCCCACGTGCCAGGTTTTCGGTGTGGTTGCGTCTGTTGCGGGCGTGGACGAAGACGATGGGTTGGGGGCGGGAGGAGCTGTTTGCATAGGGATCGTCAGAGCGGCCCGCCTAGGTAGGCGGGTGGGGCGGGACCCGTTGAGTCGGGGTATTAATCCGTCGGGACTGATCGCACGCTGTAGTCTCCGAAGAGGGTGTTGCGGGTCTTGCCGTTCCCGTGGACGGGATCGGGCGGGAGGCTCGCATACCAGCTGGCATTGGCGGAGGCGTTTTTCTGATCGATGTCCTTGAGTAACCAAGTCGAGGCCGGATTCGCGATTTGGTTGATACGAATGGGCATCGATTTTGAGGGATAACCCCATGGGTTTACCGTGGTGCCGTCAGACAACGTGACCGAATCGGAGAGCATATAGACGGGGGCTTGATCGGCATTGATCACGTCACGGCTCCACGCCGGGCACACCAGCGCGTCAGCATTGCGCCATTTATCGTCGGAAACGAGGCCGGCATAGGGAGCGATGAATCCGAAGAAACTGCTGTCGCTGCTCTTCGTCGAATAACCTTTGCGCACGCCGGCATAGCAAGGACCGGGGAACCGGTTTTGATTATCGAAGGCATAAAGCTGCACCGACACGCCGAGTTGGCGTTGCATCGAGAGGCAACGCGCATCGAAGGCCTTGGCGTGCGTCCTGCCCACCACCACCAGGGTGATGCCGGACAGCACACCGATGATAGCGATGACTGCCAACAATTCGACCAAGGTGAAAGCCCTGCGGGAGGTGATCGGGGCGGGTGTCATTGGTGTTCCCATCCTTTATCCTCGGACCATTGCCATAGGCGGGCGCCGGTCCCATCTCCCCAAGAGCCAGCCTGTGCGGGGGAGTTGATGGTCGATTCCTTCAGGACGACGAGAACGTCGTCTGTCGTGATCGGCGGCAGTGTGGATGTGATGGATTCTGGCAACGTGTTTGTGGCCTCGGTCAACCGAAGCCAAATGCGCCAGGTCTCATGGTTCACGACAACCTGGCCGGACCACCAGCCTGGGCCGGCGTCCAGCGGTTGGACCGAGGTGGCGGGCTCGGTCCCTTGCCACGGCACCAGTAGATTGGCGATGACGGAGGGCGCGGGGGCGGAGAGGCTTTGCACCACGACAGGAATGGGCCGGTGTTCGCGCGCGACCCAGCCTAGCGGACTAGGATCGGTGCGGCCTTGCACAATCTTCACATCGAGTGAGGCGTGGGTGAACGGCGAGATGACGAGTCCCTTGCCATCCTTGCGTCGAGAGATCGCGACACGGGCCTTGGGATTGTAGTCCGCGCTCTGAGCGTCTAAATGCCAAAAAAGGTCATAGCGGTGCTTGCCCGTCCCGGTGAAGCAGTCGACCACGATCACGGCAGCGGGCCGCAGGTAAATGACGTGACGTTGATGCGTGATCTCACGCATGCGGGTGTCTTCGTAATCGAGAGGGAAGTAGAGGCGGTCTGTAGGGATCGTTTTGACGTATCCGTCGGCATAGTCTGCCGCTGCGTAGTCGAATAAACGGGTGGAGGTCCAGCGCACATCGGCAGGTTTGGGAGCGGAGTTTCCGCCGGCCACCCCGCGTCGCTGATCCAACCCGTCAACGGTGGCGGTGCTGTGGGCTGACGTTGTGAGCACATATCTCCGCATGGCGGAGCCGGTGTAATTGAAGTGACCCGCTTCGGTGAGCAGGGGTTGACCGCCTAGGGCGATTTGCAGGGACAGCTTGTCCTCGTGCCAGTGGGCGTAGCCGGGCGGACCAGCGCGAAACCATATAGCTAGGTCGTCTTTACCCCAGCCGGAGCGCATGACCGCGAACCCCGCGTAGGGAAGCAGATTGGAGTCGGCTGGTTGGATGTGGTCTGAGGGCGTGGCTGTAGGGGCCGCTCCGAAACGGAACAAGGTGTCATCGGACCACAGCTCGGCGGCTTCACTCAGCCCGGCCAGTTGATTGACCGGGAGTCCGTCGTTGAAGGTGGGCGTGTAGCCACTCGCGTCCATCATCTCCAGTGAGTAACGATACATTGCGCGCAGCCTGACCTCGAAGTCGGCAGGCAGGGACACTCCGTTGAGCCGCGCCAGCCGTAGAGCGAAGGCAAAGTGATGGCGGGTCACGTTATGGTAGTGGGGCGACAGTTCGATCTGCGCACCGTCGGGCCAGACTTGAAAGTGGATTTCACGGTTGAGGCGGGCGAAGGCGAGGTCTCGCCATGCCGCGGCTTCCTTCAGCTCGGGGAAAAGACAGGTGAGGGACGCGAGGCCGCAGGCCTCGGTGACGACCCAGTTGCCGCTTCGGTTGAGATCTCCAAGGCCTTCTGCCAAGCGACGGCCATGCTCGATGACCGCGTTCAGATAGAGCAAATTGGCTTCTGGCGTGAAGGCGTTTGAGTGCAGAAAACGGGCGTAGGAGTCGGGCCAGCTGCCCATCATGCGGATGCCTGACTCCAATGTTCTCCAAACGATCGTGTCGCCCGGACGCACTTCTAGCGGTCGCGGATAGGACTTTACCCACGAGGTCAATTGTCGAACCCAAGCTTCGGCGTAGCGTTCATCTCCGGTCAGTCCGTAGGCGCGGTCGAGGGACTCCCAGAAGGGCATGCGATTGATGTAAAATTGATATTCCAGCGTGTAGGCCGGGTCGCTCTTGGGCACGGGGTTGAACGTCCAATCGGGCTTTGAGCCATAATCCACGTAGGGCAGCTCAGCGCGATAGGCGGCGGGAACCATTCCACTCGGGTTGAATTTATTTTGGGCAACGAGTTCAGCTTTGGCCGTGATATCAGTGACGTCCAACTGCTGTTCGTTGGCGGGTTCAACCGGCCAGTGAAATGTCCCCGGGGCGCGACGGAAGGCGAGATAGGCTTTGGCTGCGGACGCATAGTCGTTGGCAGTGACTGCGGTTCTGACTTGTGCGAGGTCCGGCTGCTCAACATCGAGCGCGGCGAATAAATCCGAGGGAGTCAGAGCGGGGGCGGTCGGGGTCTGTGCTATCATGACCGGGCTGAGTGGTGTGTCCGACGAAACTGGTTCGAGGGAGACGTCGTCCCAGAGCACGTCGCCGACGAGCCCATCGCAGGTGAGCTGGATGTTGGTGGATACGGCTTGGGCAGGGGCGACGAAGACCGACTCGATGTGGGTCCAGGATTCGGGAGGCGTCAATTTCGGCAGAGCCCGTGGGTTGCTCAATGTCGTTTGCGTGGACCCGTTGAGCGCCACATAGACGTGGCCGTCAGGCGCGTCTTTACCCGAAGCGGTGCGCATGAGCAGACGGATGTAAAGGCCGGGGCCGGTGGATGTCTCGATGCGTGCGCCGGGTTCGGCGCGCACCCAAGCGACAAGTCGATATCTTTGTTCCGCGACAACGGGGAGCGGTTGTTTGGCAACCAAGGCGAAGCGAACGGGGCGAGAGGCACGCAAGCAGGCTGCTTTTAATCCTCCATGTGGTTGCCTGGTTTCGACGGAGAGCGAACAGTCGGCGGCGGTGGTGCCGTTGGGCAGGAATAGCCACCAGTTGTGGTCGACCCCGGACTCGAAACCGGGGTTTTCCAACGGAGGACTCGCGTGCGAGAACGGCACCACAAACATGCCCGCTAGCAGCAGATATAGACTAGCTGACATGAACGCGACCCTTAGCGGAAGCGAGTGCCGCGGCTGCGCGAGCGCTGCATGACAGCCGCACCGACGGCTACGAGGCCTAGGATGATCGCGTAGGTGGACGGTTCCGGGATCGAGGTCGTTGTGATGGTGAGCGTGGGCAGGGTCACGCCGTCGGTGATGTTGTCGGCGGTGGCAAAGTTGTATCCGGCAGCGACAGAGGTCAGCGTATCGGTATCGGCGCTGATGCGTAGGAAAATGAATTTCCCGCCGTTGCCGGCGTTGAGCTGCGAGACCACAAAACTGGTCAGGGCCGAGTCGCCGGCTAAACTGGTCGACACGGCACCGGTGGATGTCGAGGTGGTCGTAAAGTTGTCCTGAATCAGGGAGACTCCGCTGGTCGTGTCTGCGGCCGATCCGTTGTAATAATAGCTGCCCAATACGCTGTTGCTGGCCGTGGCGGTGATCGCATACAGGTCGCTGTTGAAATTGATCGAGCCGGAATTAGTCAGGCTGACCAATCCAACGGAGAAGGAAACCGATTGGACGTCCGACGCCGAGATGTTCGGTAGTTGAAAGACCCAAACGCCGGATCGGCCAAATCCGGAGCTGGTGGTCAGCCCTGCGCGGAACGTCGTGCTGGAACTGCCGCCGTCCAATTGAAGGTTGGCGGTGACTCCGGCGTCAGTGGTCAAACCGGAAACCGTGACGGTGGCGGCGGAGGCGATTGTAGAAGTGAAACTGGAGCAAACCAGTGAGAGCAGACTGATTGTGAGGTATTTCATTGTGGATGGGCGGTTGTGAGGTTTGAGCACTCAATAACTTGGTGCCGGGGCTTGGTAATCAGGATCGTATCTTTTCACATCGACGCCAATGGGTTCATTGTGCGACAAGTTGCACGAATGGAAAAACGGGTGCACATGCGAGACGTGGCCGCTGTGGCGGGCGTATCGGTATCAACGGTCTCGAGAGTGATGCGTAATGACGTTCGCATTACCGAGGAGGTAAAGGCGCGGGTCCGGGCAAGTGCTCAAAAGCTGGGTTATACTCCCGACCCGATGCTGCGGGCTTTGGCCGATTATCGGGCGATCAACCGACGGCGCGAGTTCCATGGTTTGCTCGCTTGGCTGACGAATTTCCCTACTCGTGAGGGATGGAGAAAACACGAAAAAATAGGCTACCTGGCAGGCGCCACTCAGCGGGCACTGGAGTTTGGCTATAAGCTGGAGATATTCTGGGCTCGGGAGCCGGAGGTGACTCCGGCAAGGTTGAGGCAGATACTGCTGGCGCGCGGTATTCTCGGTGTGTTGCTGCCTCCTCAGCCTGCGGAAAAAACCAGGATGGATTTGCGGTTGGATGGGTTGGCTGCGATTTCGTTCGGACGCTCGTTGTGTCATCCCGTGCTTCATGTGGTGCATCACCATCATTATCGTTCGATGCGGCGATTGTTGACGGAGCTGGCGAATCTTGGTTATCGACGTCCCGGGTTGGCGATGGCCGACTGGGTGCATCGCAATGTTGAGGAGGCGTGGGCGGCTGCTTGGATGATTCACGGAGCTGAACACGGACTGGAACTGCCACCGATGCACGTGGCGGAAACACTCACGCCGACCGGGATCTTGAGATGGTATCGGGATCACAAGCCGGATGTGGTTATCTCCCATGAGGGAGATGTGCTGTCCTGGTTGCGTGCGGCAGGAGTGCGAGTGCCGAAAGACTGTGGCTTTGCGCTGCCCGCTAAGCATGCAGGGGCGCCTGAGTGCGCGGGCATCGACGAGAACAACGAGATGACGGGGGCGATCGCAGTGGAGTCACTGGTCAACGCAATCCAGCATGGCGAGACAGGTGTGCCGAAGCATACTCGGTCAATATTGATCGAGGGCACTTGGTTCGCCGGATCCACAGTGCGGCGACTGAGTCGTGCAGGGCAAGTCGAGGGGACGTTCGGATAGGCGGACGCAAAAAAGCCCGGACCGGGAGGTCCGGGCTCCAGGGCGGACGAGGGGCTCAGATCAGGCCGAGCTTCATTTTGCCTTCTTCGGAGATCATCGATCCGCCTGCGCTGAAACTTCGGCGTGACAAGCTGGTTCAGATCAAACCCAACTTCATCTTTCCCTCTTCCGAAATCATGGATTGGTTCCAGGCGGGTTCCCAGGTGATGCGGACGTCGGCGGCGGCGACGCCGGGGACGAGGAGGATTTTGCCTTTGGCGTCTTCGGCGATGGCGGGGCCCATGCCGCAGCCGGGGGCGGTGAGGGTCATGGCGACATCGACTTTGTAGCCGCCTTCGAGGGCTTCGTTTTTGGAGACGTCCATCGAGTAAACGAGGCCGAGGTCGACAATGTTTACGGGGATCTCGGGGTCGTAGACTTTCTTGAGCTGGTCCCAGACGGACTCGGGGTCGGGGGCGCCATCGGCGAGGGTTGAAGCGGTGACGGTGTCGGTGATGACTTCTTCGCCGATGGCGTCGCCGTCTTTGCCGTCGATGCGGAAGAGACCGAAGTCGGTCTGCACGGTGAAGCTGCCGCCGAGCGTCTGGTGGATGAAGAGCTTGGTGCCGGTGAAGAGCGTGTGTTTGTCACCCGAGGGGATCTGGGTGGCGGTGACTTCGCGGGAGAGCGTGCGTTCTTTGGAGCTCATGGTGTTTGAGGAGGACGGAGATCGGAATCGGAATTTGTCACAGAGTTCACAGAGCTCGGACACAGAGGTCACAGAGTCCGGAGTCGGACAAATCGGACGAGTCGGATTTTTACTTTTTGAATTTGGACTCGATGAGGGTGCCGAGGGCTTTGTGGAGGTCTTCGTTTTCGAGTTTGTTGAGGACTTCCTCGAAGAAGGCGAAGACGAGCATTTGTTTGGCGGCGGCGGGGTTGATGCCGCGGGCTTGAAGATAAAACTCCTGCTCGGGTTCGATGCGGGAGCTGGTGCTGCCGTGGGAGCACTTCACGTCGTTGGCCTGAATTTCCAAGCCGGGGAGGCTGTGGGCCTCGGCCTCGTCGGAGAGCATCAGGTTGCGGTTCTTCTGGTAGGCGTCGGTCTTCGAAGGGACTGCGGTGGATCTGCTGACGAGTCTGGTGGAGCGTGGCGAATCGGGCGTGCCGGCCAATCCACAGAATGTTTTGATCGAGGGATTCTGGAGTCCGTTGGGCAATAGTGTCAGTCGGCTGTCTGGAGTGCAGGCCGGTCATTCAGGGGCGATGTAACCATTTGGGCCTCCAAGTTGCATGAACTGACGGTGAACCTTCCATGCTATGAGTATGGCAAGTAACGACATGCCACAGCCCGCGATGAAAGTCAGCCGGTAGGCCCCGCCCGATCCGTCAATGAACAGGCCGACCAATGGGGCGAGCACGATGTTGGCCGGGGCCATCACAATGCCCGCAGCAGCGAGGCTCCGGGGGATGATACAGGCATGAAGAAGCCCCGACGGTGATGTTGGAGCCTGATGCAACGCGGAGGGATGCCGCGTCTACTTTTAAAATCAAGCCGAGCTTCATTTTGCCTTCTTTACTGATCATCGCCTGGTTCCAGGCGGGCTCCTAGGTGATGAGGTCATCGGGAGGTGCTCACGGATTGGTGACGTTGAGCAGTAGAAATTAGTGGAAGGCGGTTCATGCACAGTGTTGCCTGAGAGCTTCATCATTGCGGGCGAGCGGAATGATTAACGTCGGGATACGCCTTGGGTTTGGCATAAGGGGCTGGATGGGGTTCGATTCTTGGACGCGGGGCACGGTTCCTGCCTGCTTGTTGATCATGAAAAATACTGAAACATCCGTAGTGGTCCCCGTCGCTGACAGCGGTCGAGATCCGTGGGTCGGGTTACGGCGCTACACGGCCGCCCGCATTGCACTCGGGCGCACCGGCGGGAGCCAGCGAATGGAAACGGTGCTCGATTTCAGGCTCTCCCACGCACGGGCCCGCGATGCCGTGATGGCCCCGTTCGATTTCGAAGGCGTCGCTAGTCGGTTGGTGTCCGCAGGGTTTGCCACGCAGCGTATCGCTACCGCAGTTGCCGATAAAAAAACTTACCTCGTTCGTCCCGATCTTGGCCGGCGTCTTGATGCCATTTCGCGCACCGGGCTTTCTATGCTCGCAGCAGAGTGGGGCGCACGCGATCTCGTGATCATCGTGTCTGACGGGCTCGCTGCACAAGCGGCCGAGCGGCATGCGGTCGAGACCATCACACTGCTGTCCGAGCATCTCACTGCGGCCGGTTGGACTCTTTATCCGGTTCTGCTCGCTCCTTTCGGCCGCGTAAAACTTCAGGATGAAATCGGCGAACTCTTGGGGGCGCGTCATGCGTTGATACTGCTCGGGGAGCGTCCGGGGCTCGGCATGCCGGACAGCCTCGGTGCGTATTTAACACATCATCCGCGTGGGAGCTGCACCGATGCGGATCGGAATTGTGTGTCAAACATACGACCCGAGGGACTGCCCCCGGCGGTGGCGGCGCGCAAACTGGCGCACCTGCTCATCGAATCCGCCCGCCTCGGTGTGAGCGGTGTGGCGCTCAAAGACACCGAGTCGGCGGGTGAGTTGGAAGGGTAGGGCTAACTTGCCTGACCGTCTTACTTCCCGAGTGCCCGCCGCAGGTTGTCGCACACGATGGCGGCAGCGACTCCGGCGTTGAGCGACTCGGCACCACCGTATTTGGGGATCGTGACGAACCGGGTCACGGCCGCGCGCACGCCGGCCGACAAGCCACGGCCTTCGCTGCCGATCACCACGACGGCATCGTGCAACGCCGGCAGTCCATGCACATCGTCGCCGCCAAGGTCGCAACCGAGTACCGGCGCACCGGCGGCGGCCAGCGCGGCGGGCAGGTCGGTCGTGAAGGTTTTAACGCGGACGAAGGAGCCCATGCTGGCGTTGATCACCTTCTGTGAAAACAAATCGGCGCAATCCGGTGACAACACCACGCGGTCAAAGGCAAACCAGTCCGCCACGCGTAACAGCGTGCCGACGTTTCCCGGATCCTGAATGCCGTCGAGCGCCAGCGTGAGACCGCTCGCCAGTCCGCCGGACGGAAGGACGGCGCGTTCGATCCGGCCGACCGCAAAGACCTCCGACGGGGTGGGGAAGTGGCTGATGCGCGCCATCTCGTCGGAGCTGATTTTGACGCGTTTCACCGAGGTGGGGCCGTCCCATGCGGCCGTGGCGTAGAGCTCTGCGAAGACGACGCCGACGGCCAGTAGTTCGGCGACGACTTTGGGGTTTTCGACCACATACAACGCCTCCGCCTCGCGGTTCTTTTTTTCGCGGAGGGCGCGCAGGCGGGAGAGCTGGGCCTTGGTCAACATGCGCCGAGCAAGAGCCGCCGGACGCCCGAAGGCAATTTCCGGCGGGTGTTTTTTGTCTTTGCCCCGAAGCGGGCGCACTGAGATGCAAGGAGCACAGGGATTCCCCTCACTCCACCTCCATGAACGCCCAGACCTTTTTTCGCACGATCGGGTTTTTGATCATCTTGTTCCTCGCCGTCTACGTGAGTATCGAGAACACGCAGGTGATCGACTTCCATTTCTCCATCGCAGCGGACAAGCCCCTGCGTGCGTCGGCGGCCATCATTTACTTTGCGATGTTCGCGGTCGGCGTGATCGGCGGCACCTTGCTGCACAACTCCGGGAAGTCTGGCGGTCGTGGCGGCGAGGGCGGCGGCAAGAAAAAGTAACCGTCCGCGCGGTCGGGCTGACGGAATGGTTGCGGCTCAGGCGCGCGCCTTGGCGCGCTGGCGAAACTGCTTCGGCGTAATCCGGGTCGCAGCTTTGAACGCGTGGCAAAGATGCGCGGCATCCACGTAGCCGCAGGCGGCGGCGATTTCTTTAACGGTAAGTCCGCCGTCCTCGAGCAGTGCCTTTACCTGGTTCAGACGGGCTTTTTGCAGATAGCGGCTCGGGGTCTCGCCCTGATGCTTACGGAAGAGCAGCGCGAAATGCGAAGTGCTCAACGAATGGTAGTGCGCGAGATCGCGAATGCGCATCGGGTGCGCGAGATTGCCGGTCAGCGTGAGCGCGGCCGATTGCACGAGTTGCGGAGCGCGGGCTTTTTTGGCGGTCTTGCCGGGCGCACCGGAGGGACCGGCTGGTCGCAGCCGGCACAGGAGGATGATGATCTCGCGCAGTGCGAACTCCGCGCGCTCGACATGTCCCGCCTCCGTGCCCTGACGTTCGGCGCACACCACATCGAACAGCCGCCGGAATTCCGTTTCGTATTCACGAGCCGATACCGGTGCGCATAGTGCTGCCGGCATGTCAGCGTGGCCGTCAGCGAAGTCGAAACCGATCCAGCCGAGTCGTGCGCTGGCGGCCCCGGGAGTTTCTTCGCGATGATTGCAGCCGGCAGGCACTAGCAACAAGTCGCCCGCGTGCAGGTGTTCGCACCGGCCGTCGACATGCCAATCGCAATCACCCTCGATCACGAATCCGAGTTCGTGAAACACATGTGAGTGCAGATTAAAGGTGAGTCTCCGCTTCGAAGCCCGAGGCATGACGACCGCCAATTGTCCGCGAGGAGGATGTTGCCAGAATTGCATGATATACGGTTTTAATGCATTAATACGTAGTATAGCTTTATAATCTACAATGAATGGGCAAGCTCCTGCCTTGGCATGATCCGTCGGCTGGTTCACGCTTTCGAAACTTCCCCAACCCCGCTTCGCTATGAACCCCGCTTCTTCGCCCCTTCGCTGGGGCATCCTGAGCACCGGCCGTATCGCCAGTGTGTTTGCCCAAGGTGTCGTCGCTTCGCAGACCGGTCGGTTGGTTGCCGTCGGCAGCCGCACGGTGGAGTCGGCGGAGAAATTTGCCGCGACGCACGCGATCGGTCGTGTGCATGGGAGTTACGAAGCGCTGTTCGCGGATCCCGAGGTCGATGCGGTCTATATCGGCACGCCTCATCCCCAGCATGCCGAGTGGGTCATCAAGGCTGCCAAGGCGGGCAAACACATCCTGTGCGAAAAACCCATGGGCCTGAATCACGCCGAGGCCATGGTGATGGTGCAGACTGCGCGTGAGCACGGCGTCGTGCTGATGGAGGCGTTCATGTATCGCTGCCATCCGCAGACTGCCAAGATCGCCGAGATCATTCGTTCCGGTGCGCTCGGCACGGTCGGGTTGGTGCAGGCGACTTTTAGTTTCAACAGCGGCTACAATCCGACCTCGCGCCTGTGGGCCAACGACGCCGGCGGCGGCGGCATTCTGGATGTTGGCTGCTACGCGGTGTCGATGGCGCGACTCGTGGCGGGTGCGGCGGCGGGAAAACCGTTTCTAGATCCCGTGTCCGTGTCGGGTGCAGGCGTGCTGCACCCCGAAAGCGGCGCCGATGTGTATGCGGTCGCGACACTCAAATTCGAAAATGACGTGATCGCCCAGGTCTCCGCCGGCGTCGGACTGAATCAGGACAACGTCGTGCGCATCTACGGCTCCGGTGGCTGGCTGCTCGTGCCATCGCCATGGGTGATCAATCGCGAAGGCGGTTCATCCAAACTGATTCTTCACAAAGCCGGCGCAGCAGTGCCCGAGGAAATCGTCATCGAGGGTGCGCCGCTCTATGCGCTCGAAGCCGATGCCTTTGCCGCCGCCGTGCGCGCCGGGCTGCGCGATGTGCCGCAGATGAGCACCGACGACACGCTCGGCAACCTCGCCACACTCGACCAATGGCGCGCCGCTATCGGCCTGACCTACGAATCCGAAAAACCCGTCGCCTACACGCACACCATTGCCCGTGGTCCGCTGACCCGGCGTTCGAACGCACCGATGATCTACGGCGCAGTGCCGGGCGTGGCACGGCCCGTTTCACGGCTGGTGATGGGTTGCGACAACCAGCGCACCATGCCGCACGCGGCGGCGATGTGGGACGATTACTACGAACGCGGCGGCAACACCTTCGACACGGCAAACCTCTACGGAAACGGCCTGCAGGAACGCCTGCTCGGTCAGTGGATAAAGAACCGCGGACTGCGCGATGAACTGGTCGTGATCGGCAAGGGAGGACATACCCCGCACTGCACGCCCGAAGGCATCACCCGGCAGTTGCACGAGTCGCTGGAGCGCCTGCAAACCGACCGCGTGGACATCTACCTGATGCACCGCGACAACCCCGACATGCCGGTCGGAGAACTCGTGGAGATGCTCAATGAGCATGTCCGTGCCGGACGCATCGGGATCTTCGGCGGCTCCAACTGGAGCATCAAACGCGTGATCGCGGCCAACCGCTATGCCAAGCGCAAGGGCCTGCAGGGCTTCGGTGCGCTCTCCAATAATTTCTCCCTGGCGCGCATGGTTGATCCGGTGTGGGGCGGGTGCATCTCGGCCAGCGACGCGGACTCGCGCAAATGGCTCAAAAAAAACCAGCTGCCCCACTTCGCCTGGTCGAGTCAGGCCCGCGGTTTTTTTACCGACCGTGCCGGCCGCGACAAGACAACCGACGCCGAACTGACGCGCTGCTGGTATTCCGACGACAACTTCTCGCGCCGCGAGCGGGCGGTCGCTCTGGCCGCCAAGAAAGGCGTGTCCCCCATCGCCATCGCGGCTGCCTATGTGTTGCACCAACCCTTCCCAAGCTTCGCATTGATCGGCCCTCGCGTGATCTCCGAAACGGTGAGCTCGTTGTCCTGCCTGAGCGTGGCGCTCTCACCGAAGGAACTTGCGTGGCTCAACCTGGAACGGGATCGCCGCTGAGCCGCCCCGGCGAAATTGGCATACGAGACTTGCCGAAGCCCCTGACCCGGGATAGGCCATGCGCCGCATGAAACGCCTCTCTCTTCCCTGCTTGTTGCTCGGTATGCTGGCTGTTTTCGTCGCTCCCGTATGGGCGGCGACCTCTCCCGCTCCTGCGGCAAAAACCGAACCCGCTTCCGCTGCCGACAAGTCGCCATTTGGGGCCATCAGCAAGACGGTCGCAACGGTCACCGGTGTCGCCATCTCTCCGCTGCTCGGCACGGGTGCGCTTGGCATCTACCAAAACCTCAAGGCCAAAACCCCCGAGGAAAAAGCCGCGCTGC
This sequence comes from Opitutaceae bacterium, assembly GCA_041671745.1. Classification (GTDB taxonomy): domain Bacteria; phylum Verrucomicrobiota; class Verrucomicrobiia; order Opitutales; family Opitutaceae; genus Rariglobus. The sequence continues at coordinate 25,857 of JBAZBC010000028.1, forward strand.
CTTGGTATGCGCAATGGTCCTTCATCCTGCCTGCCCTCGCCATCGTGGGCATCTGCGCGGCCAAGGATTCGATCGGTGCCATGCTCCCTCCCGGTATGAAGAAGCCCCTCGACGTTCTTGAAACCATCGAGAACAAGGCCAGCGGACTCGTCGCAGCCGGCGCTGTCGTGCCGTTCACGATGGAGGCCCTCTCCAAGATGATCGTTTCACAGGCGCATACCGCCCCGGTGATCGAGTCCACCGGACTCGCGTTCATCCACATCGGTGCCATCGACGGCGCGTGGTTTCTCAACCTGCTCACCGTCCCCTTCGGCGTGGCAGTTTTCGTCCTCGTATGGATGGCTTCGCATGCGATCAACGTCCTGATTTTACTCAGCCCGTGGGGAGCGATTGATGCCGCACTCAAGGGTGCCCGCACCGCCCTCCTCGGCCTCGTCACCCTCTCGGCGACGATCAACCCGTGGATCAGCGCCGCGCTCTCGTTGATCATCATCGTCACCGCCTATCTGGTGGCCGGCTGGGCGTTCCGTCTGACGATTTTCGGCACGGTGTTCTCGTGGGAATTTTTCACCGGCGCCAAGCACCGCTTCAAACCGGCGGAAAAGGAGAATAAGGTGTTTTCGAGCAATCAGCTCACCAAACTGGGCGTGCCGATGCGCACCTACGGCCGGTTGATCAGCGAGCCGGAAAACGGTCGCATCACCTTTGCCTACAAGCCCTGGATGGTGCTGCCCGAGAAAACCGTGACCGTGCCCCTCTCAACGCCATCGATCGGCAAAGGGCTGTTCTTTTCGACCATCCGCGACGCCGACCGCACGGCCTTCGTGCTGCCGCCGCGTTATCGCGGACACGAAGAAGAGATCGTGCACATCTACCGGCTCGAAGGAGGCGTGCAGGACGCCGGCCTGCTGAAAGCCTGGGGCACGCTCCGCGAGCTCTTTGGCGGCAGCGCGGCCAAGGCCCAGGTGGTTTAGCCTCAGGCATCGTTTCGCCCGATTTCAGTCTCAGCCCATCGCAGAGCTTCAGCGATGGGCTGATTTACTTCAAAACACGGCTTGGCCGGAATGCCTGCATTTTGTGGCATCCGGTGATCTTCGTCACGCGTAGCATGGGTGAACCAACCGGTGCATGAAATCCCGAATCTACGAGTGCCACGTGATGCACGCACGCTTCACCCCGAAGCCGCACCGCTTCATGTATCGCATTTTCATGCTGGCGGTGGATCTCGACGAGCTTCCTTCACTCCACCGCGACCTCAGTCTCTTTTCCGTCAACCGCCGCAACGTCTACGCCTTCCGCGAATCTGACTATCTGCCGACGTCTGAACCAATTTACAACCAAGCTGATAATCCAAATTGTCACCTATTAGGTGACAATTTGGATCCCTCGACGGCGGTGCGCAATGGTCCGTCCCTGAAGGCCCGGGTGCTCGCGTTTCTGGCTGTGCGTGGGGTTGATCTCGGCCCTGGAGGCCGGGTCGAACTCGTCACATTGCCGCGGGTGTTAGGCTACCTGTTCAACCCCGTTTCGTTTTACTACTGCTACGACACGGAGGGAGACTGCGTCGCCGCTTTGTCGGAGGTGACCAACACCTTTCGGGAGATGAAACCTTACTACCTCGGTCCCGAAAATCGGCGGGCGCATGCATCCGCGACCAAGCCTCCCTCGTTCCAACTGCGCACACCCAAACATTTCTACGTCTCTCCGTTTTCAGACGTGGATGTCTCCTTTGACTTTAACCTGCGCACGCCCGCTGAAAAACTTTCTATTCGGATCGACGATTACGCTGGTGAACAACGCACCCTCACCAGCCTGCTCACCGGTCGCTCACAACCGCTCACCGATGCCAGACTCGCCTGGTTCACCCTTAAATATCCGCTCATCACACTGAGGATCATCGGTCTCATCCACTGGCACGCGCTCCTGCTCTATTTCAAAAAAATCCCTTGGTTCGCCAAAGCCGGCCGGCCCTCCGACCAACGCGATCTCTATCGCCCCCACGACTCCCTCTCCCACCACCAACCCGACTCCTCCGCACCATGAGCGACACCCCGTCACCCGCCTTTGACACGACCACCGCTTATCTGGCTGCGCCCGACACCTGCGGTCCGCTCTGTCGCCGCATGGTGCTCGCCTCCCTGCGCAACATGAAGCTCGGCCACCTCCGGCTCGAACTTCCGGAAGGCGGCTCCGTCGAGTTCGGCTCGCGCACCGAGGCCGTCGGGCAGGTCATGCCGCCCGGACTTTCCGCCACCGCGCATATCCGCGTCCTGCGTCCCGCCTTTTTCAGCAAATGCGTTCTCTCCGGAGATATCGGTTTCGCGGAGTCCTACCTCGACGGGGATTGGGTCACCGCCGATCTCGCCAATCTCATCGCCTGGTTTATCCTCAACATCGAGCATGCCCCCACGCTCTCCGGCTCCACCGCCAGCACCACGCGCTCCCTGTCGTTCAACTGGCTGCGCCTCTTCAATCGCCTGCGCCACTTGCTCCGTCCCAATTCCCGCGCCAACGCCCGTCGCAACATCAGCGAGCACTACGACCTGTCCAACGACTTCTTCGAACTCTTTCTCGACTCGTCGATGATGTATTCGGCGGCCAAATGGACCACGCCCGATCTCTCGCTCGAAGCCGCCCAGTTCGAAAAAAACGAAGCCCTCTGCCGTAGCCTTCGCCTTTCGCCTTTCGACCACGTCCTTGAAATCGGCTCCGGCTGGGGTGGCTGGGCCATGCATGCCGCCCGCCATCACGGCTGCCGAGTGACGACCATCACGCTCTCGCAACGTCAGCTCGACTACGCCCGCCGCCGCATCACCGAGGCCGGTCTTTCCGACCGCATCGAGGTGCGCTTCCAAGACTACCGCGAACTGACCGGTCAGTTCGACAAGATCGTCTCCATCGAAATGATGGAGGCCATCGGCCACGATTACCTGCCGGCGTTCTGCGGCGTGCTCGACCGCGTGCTCAAACCCGACGGCCTCGTCGGCCTGCAATTCATCACCTGTCCCGACGCGCGTTACGACGAGCTTCGCAAGGGCGTTGATTTTATCCAGAAGCACATTTTCCCCGGCTCGCTGTTGCTCTCTCTCAACCGCGTCAACGAACAGCTCTCCGCGCACGGCGGCTTCGTGATGCACGGCATCACCGACCTCGGGCACGACTACGCTCGCACGCTCCGGCAGTGGCATGAATCGTTCCGCCAAAAACTCGCCGAGGTCCGTGCGCTCGGTTTCGACGAGCGCTTCATCCGCAAGTGGAGCTACTACCTCTGTTACTGCGAGGCCGCCTTCGCCATGCGCAACATCTCCGTCGTGCAAACCCTGCACACCCGCCCCAACAACCTCGCACTGTAGCCCTCAACTCTTTCTCTTTCCTCTTTATCTTAATCTTTCTTCTTTCTCTTCCGAACTGGAATCCGCCGAACAGGAGAAAGATTAAGATAAAGAGGAACGAGAACGCCCCCATGCTCATTTTCCTCCGCACTCTCTTTTTTGCCGTCATCGCCTGCATGCTGGCCGTGACCGGCTGGGCGAGTGCGCAATGCGCGTTGTTCGACATACCGCGCGAGGTATTCACCCACCCGTGGTTCATTGCCACGCTCTTCGATGTCTACTGGGCGTTCATCGCCTTCTATGTGTGGGTCGCGTGGAAAGAGCAGTCGTTGGGCGCGCGCATCCTGTGGTTCGTCGCGATCATTCTCTGGGGCAATATCGCGATGGCGCTCTACTTCCTGATCGAACTATTCCGTATTCAAAAATCCGAACAACTCGACGAAGTGTTCTCCACCCGCCGTCCCGGTAAACTTCCGTTGCCCGCCGTGCTCGCCAGCCTCGGTGTGCTGGTCTATCTCCTCGGCGCGAAAAATCTCTTCGCGTGACCATGTCAGACACTCCTCCCCGTCGCTCCTTCTGGAAACGTCGCCTCGGCGACCCGATCATCGCGCTGCTCACCCAGGGCGTCACACCGGACAAAATCGCCGCCACCCTCGCCATCGGCACCTCCGCCTCGTTGTTCCCTTTCTTTGGATTCACCACGACACTGAACATTGTGGTCGGCCTCTGCTTCCGTATGAACCAGCCGCTGCTTCAGGTGATCAACTACCTGCTGGCTCCGGTGCATCTCGTGATGATTCTCGTCTATGTCCGCATCGGCGAATGGATCTGGGGCGCCGGCGATGACCGCTTCACGCTCACCGAAGTGTTCGAGACTTTCCGCCACAACTCCCTTCGCGAGTTCCTGCACCGCTTCGGCTGGGCCGGTGTCCACGCCTTCACCGCCTGGGCTATCAGCGTGCCGTTCATAATCTGCGGGATTTATTTCTGCCTGCGTCCGCTGATGCATCGCCTCGCCCGCCTCGCCGTGCGCAAGACCTCCGCCTGAACCGCCATGTCCACGCTGCTCATCGCCGTCGTCGCCGCAGCCGCCCTCGGGCTGCTTTTCGCGGCCGCCTTCATGCGCGCGACACGCATGGATAACTACGGCATCGTGGATATCGTGTGGTCCTACGCGTTCGGCGCGCTCGCGCTCTTCTACGCCACGGCCGCGCAAGGCTGGGCTCCGCGTCGTTGGACGTTTGCGCTTATTGTTGTCCTTTGGAGCGGACGTCTGGGCACACACCTCTATCGCCGTGTCATGAGTCACCATCCGGTGGAGGACAGTCGTTACACGGAGATGCGCACTCGCTGGGCTGATCATTTGTCGGCCAAAATGTTTTCCTTTTACCAACAGCAGGCCCTTTCGGTCGTCATTCTCGGCCTGCCTTTCCTGCTCATTGCCCGCAACCCGACTGCGGGCTTTCATCCACTCGAATACGCGGGAATCGCGCTCTGGATAGTGGCCGTGTTTGGAGAATCCCTGGCTGACGCCCAACTCGCCGCCTTCAAAAAAACCTCCTCCAACAAAGGCGGAGTCTGCTCCGTCGGCCTGTGGCGCTTCAGCCGCCATCCCAACTACTTTTTCGAATGGTTGATCTGGGTCGGTTACTTTGTCTTCGCCTGCGCCTCTCCTTGGGGCTGGACGAGCGTGATCTGTCCCGCAGGCATCCTTTATCTGCTCCTGTGCGTAACAGGTGTGCCCATGGCCGAAGAACAATCGCTCCGCTCCCGAGGTGACGCCTACCGCGCCTACCAAAAACGCGTCTCCGTTTTCGTGCCGTGGTTTCCGAAACCCTGATCTTTCTCTTGTCTCTTTATCTTAATCTTTCTCCCTCCGAGAAACACTCACCCGTTCCGGAGGAAGAAAGAGAAAGATTAAGATAAAGAGGAAGGAACCAAGCCTCTGCTTCATCCCTCCCATGCTCGATTCTCTCCTCGAAAAAAACCTGCTCCCCGACTGGCTCATCCGCATCGGTATCCGGCGGCTGCTCGCCAAGCGCATCAAGGACGAAACCGCGCGCTACAATGCAGACGCCTACGTCGCCGATCTCAAGACCCGCGCCCTCGCCGAACAGACCTGTGCCGCCAACGAGCAACACTACGAGGTGCCCACTCCGTTCTACGTTTATTGCCTCGGCAAACGCCTCAAATACTCCGGTTGCCTCTACCCAACCGGGAAGGAAACGCTCGACGAAGCCGAGGAACACATGCTCGCCCTCTACGCCAAGCGTGCGCAGCTCGCCGACGGTCAGGACATCCTGGAGCTCGGCTGCGGCTGGGGTTCGCTCTGCCTCTACAACGCCGTTAAATTTCCCCGCTCCCGCATCATGGCGATCTCCAACTCTCGCACACAGAAGGAGCATATCGACACCGAAGCCCGCAAACGCGGGATCACCAACCTCCGCATCATTACGTGCGACATCAACGCCTTCGACATCACTGCCGGCAGCTTTGACCGCGTCGTCTCCGTCGAGATGTTCGAGCACCTCAAAAACTACGACCTGCTCTTCCGCAACATCGCCCGCTGGCTGAAGCCCGGCGGACTGCTATTTACGCACATCTTTACGCACAGCCGTTTCAGTTATCACTTCGTTTCCGAAGGACCGAACGACTGGATGAGCCGATACTTTTTCACCGGCGGCCAGATGCCCTCCCACGACTTGCTGCAGCGTTTTCAAGATGACTTAAAACTCGTCGAGGACTGGAAGGTCAATGGCCGCCATTACCAGCAGACCGCCGAGCACTGGCTGCAAAACATGGACAAGCATCGCGATGAGATCATTCCGCTTTTCAGAGATACCTACGGCGAAGACCAAGCGACGAAGTGGTGGGCCTATTGGCGCGTATTCTACATGAGCTGCGCCGAGCTCTGGGGATATAAAAAGGGAGAAGAGTGGCTCGTCAGTCACTACCTCTTCAGCAAGCCCGAATAGTCCGGTCACGGAAAAATTATTTTTCCTGAAACCTTTTCCCAGGTAGGTGCGTTTGATGGAGCGTAACCCAATCCATATTTCGCTATGAAAAACACCTCCATCCGCTCCTTTGGTTTGATCGCGCTGTCCACTCTTGTGCTCCCGGTGCTTATCACCCCGGCTTCCGCCCGCGAACGCCACGGCTCATTCTTCAACGCCCGCGGCGGCACCGGCGAGCGCAACATCCTTCGCGACGGCACCGGCAACGTAAATCGGGACACCTCCTTGACCGGTGCCAACGGCAAGACCGCCGACCACAGCTACGACCGCACTTGGGATCCGTCGACCCAGTCCGGCACAGTCAACACCTCCACCACCCACGCCAACGGCACCACGTCGGGCCGCCAGTCCACCTACGAAAAAACCGGTTCCGGCTCCGGCACGGTCGACGGCACTTACGAGCGCGCCAACGGCCAGACGGGCACCTACAACGCCACGACCACCAAGACCGAAGACGGCCGCACCACCACTGGCACAATCACCGGCGCCAATGGCAAAACCGCTACGGTCAACAGCTCTACGGTCAAGACCGATACCGGCGTCAACCGCACCACCACCAAGACCGGCCCCGAAGGCGGCAGCGTAACCACCGATCTCGACGTGAGTCACGACGGCAACACCACGAGCGCGACCCGCACTGTGACTCCTCCTCCCGCGCCCGTCACCGACGCCCCGTAATACCTCCGCAACCCGTTCTTTGGGGGGGCTGCTAAATCTGTCCGAGCCGACGATTGCAGGATCGGCTCTGGCACCATGCCGGTTCAGTGTAGTCGCCTAGCGACCTTCCGCGACGGCCGGCAGTTCGACGATAAACACCGCTCCCTCGTCCGGCTTGCTTTCGCAACGCACCGAGCCGTCCATCGCCGTCACCAATTGTTTCACGATGGCCAGTCCGAGTCCGGTCGATTGTTCGCCGCCCGTGGGTCGGGCGCTCAGGCACACGTATTTCTGAAACAGGCGCGGCATTTCGTTCGGCCCGATTCCCGGCCCTTGGTCGCGCACGCGCAGGGCCAGTCGCCGGCTCATTGCAGGCTCTATCTCCACCGTGACCACGCGATCAAATGGTGAGTATTTCACCGCGTTGCCCACCAGATTGTTCAAGACCTGTTTCAACGCACCCCGGTCGGCCAGTGCCAGCGGAGTGGTGCGGGCATACTGCGTGGTCAGGGTGATGCGTTTGCGTTCGGCCATCGTCTGCATGGCCAGAAAAACCTCGGTGACCTCGGCGGTCACATCAATCGGTTCGATCCGCATGCGCCGCCGTCCGTCCTCAAGCGCCTGCACGTCGAGCAGATTGCGGATCATGTGGATCATCTGGTGCGCCAACATGAGGATACGATCAAGCGGCTCGCGATCGTTTGGCTGGGTGTTTTCCAGCAAGATCTCAACGTTGAGCATGAGTGCGTTCAACGGATTGCGCAGGTCATGGGCGGCCATGCGCATCAGGCCGGATTTTTCCTCGTTCAACTCCTCCAGTCTGCGCTTGGTTGCTTCCAACTCTCGCTGCACGCGCACCCGCTGTTCCAGTTCGGAGCGCAGACGCCGATTGTGCCAGATCATGACACCCAAAAACAACCCGGCCACCACCACGCCACCGATCACCCACCGGATGACGAAGTCCCAGCGGATGATCCGCACGTAGTCCACGCCGACCCATGGACCGACGATTTGCTGACGGTCTCGCGCTGTGAGTGAGGCCACGCCTTTGTCGAGGATGTCGCGCAACACCGGCTGGTCCTTGCGCACCGCATAACGCAGGTCGAACAGGTAGGGCATGACCCCGGCGATCTTCAGGTTGGTGAGGCCGAGCGATTTGATGATGTAGTTGGCGTTGGCGATGTTGGTCATGGCCACATCCGCCCGACCCGCAGCGACCGCCAGAAAGGCTTCGTCCATCGACGCCACCGCGACCCGACGCACTTGCGGATGTTCATTCTCCAGCATGAGTGAACCCACATAACCTTCGGCCACGGCCACCCGCCGAGAATTGAGCTGATCCATCGAGATCAACGCGGCTGAGTCGCTCCGCGCCACAAAGGCCATCGGGAATGAATTATAGGCGCGGGTGAAAATGAAGTCCTTCTCCCGTCCGACCTCGTCAGCCGTGCTTACCAAAAACAACGTCTCCCCCGCCCGGGCCAGTTCGTAGGCCTCTGGCCATGAATTCGAATGGACCGGCTCGAACTTCAGCCCCAGCCGCTTTTCCAACAACATCAGGAAGTCGCGGTCGATGCCGGTAAACTGTCCCTGTTGATCGCGGTAGCTGAACGGCCCCCAGCCCGGGTCATAACCAAAGCGCACCACCGGATGATCGCGGACCCACGCCTTTTCCGTAGTTGTTAATTCGATACGATCATCCTCGCCGCGCGCCAAGGTCGCAACCAGAACCAAACCGGCCAAAGCCGGTAACAAATACTGTAGGAACCTTTTCATAAGTCCGGCGTTGCAGCCATTCTGCATTTGTCGGTCTCAAGGACAAGGCCAGGCATCCGGAGCGGACGGTTTATTTTACCGCCGCAAATTTCCGCAGGTATTTCAGCGCCACTTCAAACTCGTTCGGCAACGGCGCGTCTATCGTAACCGGCTGCTTTGTGATCGGATGTTTGATTGTTAAACGGCTGGCGTGCAACGCCAGCCGGGTGATGAGCGGCTTCTCGTCGATACGGCCTTTGTAACCGCGTTTGAGATTGGAAAGCTTCAGCTCCGTCACCCCGTCCCCGTAGAACGGATCGTTCAGGATGGGCAGTCCGCAGTATTGCAGGTGCACGCGCAGTTGGTGGGTGCGGCCGGTCAGCGGGCTGCACTGCACAAAGGTGAACTGCTGGAACCGCTCCAGCACCTTCACCACGGTCTGGCTGGACTTGCCGAGTTTCCGCACCGCGCGCATGCGTCCGGGTTGGTTTTCGTCTTCGACCAGATTGCGATCCACAAAAAAGTCATCGGCCCCCAGCGCCACCGGCGGCGCATCGTCGGGATCTTCGGACCGCACAAACAACTCCGGCGTCGGCGTGCCGACGCAGAGCGCGTGGTAAATCTTGGCCACGGTCTTCGACTGGAACTGCCCGCTCACAAAATCGAGCGCGGACTTTTCCTTGGTGCACAGGAGAATGCCGCTGGTGTCGGCATCGAGCCGGTGCACGTTGGCCACGCCGTGACCCATTTTGTCGTGCACGAGCCCCATGAGGTTTTCGCGCGCTTTGTCCCAGCGATCGGGTGCGACGAGCATCCCGCTCGGCTTGTTGAAGGCGATGAGCGTGTCGTCCTCGTAGATGACGGGAGGGATGGGCATGGACGGGAGAGCATCGCAATGCTAACCCTCCTGTCGACGCGTAAGCACACCCCTCATTTCACCCCATGAGACTTCCCCGCTATATTCTCGCGCTCGACCAGGGCACCACTTCGTCCCGAGCCATCGTTTTTGACCACGCCGGCACCATCGTCTCGATCGCCCAGAAGGAGTTTCCCCAGTATTATCCGCAGCCCGGCTGGGTGGAGCATGATCCGCTCGAAATCTGGTCTAGCCAGAACTCCACCGCCGCCGAGGCCCTCGCCCGCGCCAACCTCTCCACCGACGCCATCGCCGCCGTCGGCATCACCAACCAGCGCGAAACCACCATCGTGTGGGACCGAGAAACCGGCCGCCCGGTCTGCAATGCGATCGTGTGGCAGGACCGCCGCACCGCCGCCTATTGCGCGCAACTCCGGCGCGATGGACTCGAACCCCTGGTCGCCGAAAAAACCGGCCTGCGTCTTGATCCGTATTTCTCGGCCACCAAACTTCGCTGGATCCTCGAAACCATCCCGGGCGTCCGCGCGCGCGCCGAGGCCGGCAAGCTGCTCTTCGGCACGGTGGACGCCTGGCTGCTTTGGCAACTCACCGGGCGCGCCGTGCACGCCACCGATGTCACCAACGCCTCGCGCACCCTCCTCTGTAATCTCCACACCGGCGACTGGGACGACGACCTGTTGAAGCTCTTCGGCATTCCCCGCGCCATGCTTCCGGAGATCCGTTCGTGCTCCGAAATCTACGGACACGTCGACCGCAACCTCTACCCGGCGGGTGCGCCCATCGCGGGCATTGCCGGCGACCAGCACGCCGCGCTTTTCGGCCAGGCCTGCTTCACGCCCGGCATGGCCAAGAACACCTATGGCACCGGCTGCTTCATGTTGATGCACACGGGTCAAAAACCCGTCGTTTCCCGCAACAACCTGCTCACCACCGTCGCCTGGAAAATCGGCGGGCGCACCGACTACGCGCTGGAAGGCTCCGTTTTCATCGGCGGTGCGGCCATCCAGTGGCTGCGCGACGAATTGCAACTCGTGCGGGACGCGGCCGAGCTCGACCGGCTCGCCGCCTCGGTGCCGGATGCCGGCGGACTTTTTCTCGTGCCCGCCTTCTCGGGACTCGGCGCACCTCATTGGGATCCGTATGCGCGCGGCACGATGGTCGGCATCACCCGCGGCACCAACCGTGCGCATTTCTGCCGCGCCACGCTGGAAGCCATCGCCTTTCAGACGGCCGACCTGCTCGCCTGCATGGAAAAAGACAGCGGCCTGACGCTGAAGGAGCTCCGCGTCGATGGCGGTGCCTCGCGCAGCGACCCGTTGCTCCAGTTTCAGGCCGACCTGCTCGACACGACGGTTGTCCGGCCGCGTTGCATCGAGACGACGGCCCTCGGCGCCGCCAGCCTCGCGGGTCTGGCCACCGGTTTCTGGTCGGACCGCGAAGAAATCGCGGGCAACTGGACTGCCGATGCGAACTTCACACCCGCGCGACCGCGTGCCGAGATGGCGGCGTTGCAAGCCGGCTGGACCCGCGCCCTCGAGCGCGCCAAAGGCTGGGAACAACCCGGCTGACCCGCCGGATATTGCGGCTGCGTATCTCGCGCGCAGCCGTTGCGCACACAGCTCCTACGGGGATTTTTTGACCGCGAGCCGGGCCACTTCTTCCGGACTCGCCGTTTCGGGAGCGGTGTCCCAGATGCGCAAGGTGCCGTCTTGCGAACCGGTGAGCAGGCGTGAGCCGACCGGGGAAAACGCCACTGCGGTCACGGTGCCGGTGTGTCCCTTCAGCCGGGCCAGCAGGTGTCCGCTTTGCGTGTCCCACACGTTGACCTGATTGGTGAAACACTGGGTGACGATCAGGTTGCCGTCGGCGCTGAACGAGGCGTGCGGCTGGATGTTGTGGAAGGTGGGCGAGGCGGTGTAAGTCTGATCGCCCTCAAGCAATGCCCGGGGTTGTCCGCTGTGCGCATCCCAAAGCTGTGTGGGACTGCCGCCGCTGATGATCGCGATCAGGTGGTCGTCAGGACTGAAGGCGACGAAGAACAATCCTCCCTGCACCCGGCCGGCCAGAGCCGGCAGCAGCGGGTGTCCGGCCGTGTCCCAGACGATGGCCGTGCGGTCTTCGCTGGCGGTCACGATGCGGCTGCTGTCGTGACTGAAGGTTGCCTGCACCACACGCGCCGTGTGTCCGGTCAGCGTGGCGACGGGTTTTCCGTTGATCGTCCACACTTGGGCCAGATTGCCGCCCTGCAAGGTGACCACGAGGCGCCCGTCCGGACTGAGCGCTGGATTTGAACCTTCGACGATGGCACCGGGGGTGCCGTTTTCGTTGAAAAAACAGACGACGGAGCGTTGCCGCCAACCGCCCTCCGGGTCCTTCTTTCGCTCTTCGCCGGCCACGATAAAATGCTTCGCGTCCGCTGAAATCAGGACGCTGCGCACGGGGCCGTTCAGCGCGGGGAAACTTTTTTCCGGGGCAGGCGCGGCCGCTCCGTTCGCCAGGGACCAGATGGCCACGGTGCCGGCGTGGTCGCCGGTGACGAGGCGGTTGCCGGCCGGATCAAACACGGCGTCGTTCACCTGGATCTCGGGAGGGGTTTCGAGCAGGGGACCGCCGCCCGGTTCGGTGCTCCAGACCCGGGCGCGTCCGGGGCCGTCCACTGACATCATTCGACCTCCGTCGGCGCTGAACCGCGCCAGTGCGACGAAAGTCGAGTGACCTTCAATCGTGCGCTGCAGGGCTGCTCCCGCGGCTTCGGTCTTTTCCGCACCACCCAGCGGGATCGACTTCGGCGGTGAAGTCGGCGTATCCGCCAGGGCCCAGGCAAAGGCGCGTCCGCCGCGTCCCGCCGTGGACAACCAGTGTCTGTCGGGGCTGAAGTCCACGCCGATCACCTCGTCGCCGTGATGCTTCGTTAACGTCTGAACGAGCCGGCCGTTGTCCTGCATGTCCCAGATTTTGACCACGCCGTCCTGCCCGGCGGTGGCGAGCAAGCGTCCATCCGGCTGGCTGAACGACACCGTGTAGATGAGCTTGGTCGCGGAATCCGCCGAGTCGGCGTGATTGAGCGAGTAGAGAAACCGGCCGGTTTCCCCTTGCCAGACCTTCGCGATACCGTCGCCGCCCGCCGTGACGAGCAGGCGTCCGTCGGGGCTGAACGCGGCGCGCCGGACCAGGCCTTGGTGCCGGGGCTCGAGCCAGGCGACGAGGGTGCCGTCGCGGTGCCACAGGCCGGACTGGCCGGTCTCCGCGCAGGTGACGAGCCGGGCGCCGTCCGGACTGAACCCCGCATAGCGCAGGGCGCTGTCGTGCGGCTGGAGCACGGCGGTTTGCTCCATTGTCATCGGATTCCAAATACGGGCGGTCCGGTCTTTGCCCGAGGTCACAACGATCAAGCCGTCGCGGCTAAATTCGAGGGAGTTGATCGAGTCGAGGTGCTCTTCGAATGTTCCGAGAACGGCATGGGTGGACGCATCCCAGACCCGGGCGACGCCCTTCTGGCTCGCCGCAGCGATGAGCGTGCCCTGTTGGTTGAAGACCGCAGGGAAAACCTGGCCGTCCAGTTCCAGCGGCGGAGTGATCTGGTGCACGGGACCGCCGGGCGGGGTGGCCCACAGGCGCACGCGACCGTCGTTGCCACCCGTCAGAATGGTGTCGCCGTCCGGACTGAAAACCGCCGAGTTGACGCAGGCCGGATGGGGCAGGGTGGCGAGGAGTTTTCCGGTGGCGGTCTCCCAGAGCTTGGCCTGGTGGTCGTCGCTGGCGGTGACCAGGCGTTGTCCGTCCGGACTGAATGCCGCCCGAAACACGCGTCCGGTGTGGCGGTCGGGGGTGGTTGATGGCAGCCCGAGGCGGGCTTGATGCAGCAGGAAAAGCAGGGCCGGATCACGGACATCGCCCTGACTGTAGGCCGCCGAAAGCCAGATCAAAGCCCGGTCCGGTTCACCACGCAGGAAGCACTGACGGCCTTCTTCGATATCGCGCTCGATGCGCACGTGGCGCGACCATTGCCACGCTCCGAATGCGAGGGCGGCGATCATCATCCCGAGCAGGGCTGACCGCGTGCGCCGCCAGACCCGCCGCCGCTTCTCACGTTGCCAGAGCTCGTCGAAATTCACGCCGAGCAGGCCGGCAATCAGTTTGACCTTGGCCTTCTCGGGGCCGTCGCCTTCGCGTCGGACATCTGCTGCGATGGGCTCGACGGGTTCGGATCGCAGCAGGCTTAGATCGGGGCCGACACGGAACCGCACGGCCTCTGGAAAACACTCCTCGTGTTCGCGGCCGGGTTTGTCGGTGGCGTTGGGCTCACCATCCACAAGCAGGCAGAGGAGGCGGCTTTCGCGCCCCAGGGCCTTGAATCGTTTCACCTCTTCGTTGACCCAGTGGGAGGCGGCCGAGCGGGGCGAACAGATCACAACCAGATACCGGGACTGGGCGAGCGACTCGGCGATGTTGTTGCCGAGATCGGCGGAGGTGGGCAGTTCGTCACGGTCGCGGAAGATGGGAAACAACCGTCGCGGAATAGCCCCGTCGCGGGATGCGCGCCCCACGATCCGTCGCGGCACATGATAACCCTCAAGCGCACGAAACAACCAGTCGCCCCACTTGCGGTCAGCGTGGCTGTAACTGATGAACGCCCAGTATTTGAATTCCGGCTGCGAGGGCACGATGCGCATAGGCTGGGCCGGTGCCCCGGCGGGTCAATCCGCAAGGCAGTGGCACCTAAGGAAATCCGCCGGTTTACTTCCCTGGAGCGAAAAAATACCCCAGTAACCCGATCACGAGCATCGCTCCGAAAAGCAGCAGGTAAAACGGCAGCACCCAGGCTCCGGCAAACCGGGTCGACGGCACCTGCTCACCCTCTTTCTGCTTCCGGCTTTTAGGCAGGCAGGGCACGAGCATGAGGGCCAAAAAAAATGCGGTGAACACTAGGAAGAGCCAGAGACCGTCGTCGTGGATCCGCCACATCGACCAAGTCATGTAACCACCGGCCAGGGTCGGGAGGCTGAACAGCATCATCCAAATCAACTTGGATTTCATGACGGTCGCGAGAGTAGCTGCGGGCCGTATAAAAAGGCAATCGAAGAGCCCTGCTCCGAGCGTGCGGCGTAATCGACGCGGAACAGCCGCTGTTTACCGAAGCTCTTGGCGAGCGGAATGGACCCCACGTAATCGAAGGAAAAGTCCGTGTCCGGCTTTAAACGGGCGAGCGCGGCAAAGCTGTCGCTGGCGTAAACCTGGCCGACTTCAGTGATCGGTTCGATGCGGGCCGCACGGTTTATATGACAGCCGTAGTATTGCGGGTGCTTCAGGACCGGATCCTCGGCCACTTCCATTACCGGACCGGCGTGCAGGCCGATGCGAATGCCGAGGCCCTGGCTCAGGCCCAGCGCCGTCCAGTTTTCGTTCTTCACCAGATCGCGCAGCGCCAGCGCAAAACGCCCGGCGGCCACCACGTCGCGGAAAACAACAAACACCCCGTCGCCCCAGGTGTTGACCATCTCGTGACGCGCCGGACCTTTTTCCAAAAGCGACGCGAGTGACTCCATGAAGCGCCGGCCAAAAACAAACAGCTCCGCCTCGCTCAGCTTGCTGAAGCCCTTCACGTCGGCGAACAACATAGCCCGCACCACGAGATCCGGCTCCTGCGCGGGTTTTGGATTTGCGGCGGCGGTAGATGTTCTTGCGGGGGCGATCACTTCGACCGGCATTCCCTGTGCACGCCACTCCTCCACGCAGTCGGCCGTGCCTCCGGGACCATCACCCGGACGGCCATCCCACACCGCGAGCCCGCACACGTTCACGTCGAGACTGTCTGCCTTCAACCAGGCCAGCCCGGTAAACACCTCGTTGCAGTGGGCAAACGCCACCGGTGTCAGCGGACATTGTCCCGTGCCCAGGATCGTCACCGACGCGGCTTCCGCGCACACGCGGTCGAACCGCCGGTGCCAGTGGGCAAAGGATTCGCCTTCGAGCCTCCGGATTTCCTCCGGGCCGGTGGCCAGCACGAGGTGAACCGGTATTTCCTGCGCCAGTGCCGACTCCGCGAACAACAGGTCCGCTCCGATCGACAACGAGGAAAACACCGCCTGGGGTCGTTCGCGGGTCAGCCATGTTGCGATCTGTCCCTGCACGGTTTCGGCGTCAGTCTCTCGCAGGCGCGGGTTTTCGCGGTCCGGCCGGTCGAAACGATGACCTGAAAATACCGCCACGTTGTGCCGTGGAAAAAACTCCTCGATCCAAGCGGGTTCGCCGCCGGACAGTCCTCCCCGGCGTATCCACTCATCCACCACACGATGGGCCTGACGGCTCATCGAAACCCGGTCGGTCGAACGCGGTCCCGCCAGCGAGACCGCCTGCCGGTAGTGCGAACCCGCTTCATCCCACAATTGCCCCAACAACGCCGCTTCGCCGAGCGTCGCCCGGGCCCAGTGGCTCCCGGGCTGTGTCTCCAGCTCCAGTCGCGCCAGGGCGGTCGCTTCGGCCGCCAGTTGCCCGGCGGTCGCGTCTTCCCCGGCGAAAAAGGCCATGGTCGCCGCGTTGATCCCGTTGAAATACGTCCGGTGGCGCCCGAAGGCGTCCCCGTAGATGTCCGCCGCCCGGTTCCATGCCTCTTGCGCCGGCCGGCCCGCAGCGAGCCGGACAAAGCCTTCGTCCTTGTAGGTGCGGGCCAGCAGGCCAAGTGCGTCGCTGTCGTCGTGGCCCTTGGCGATAAATGCCTCCATGAGTGCGCGGGCCGCCGCAGGTCGACGCATCTCGGCAAGGGCTCGACCCGCGAGAAACGCCAGCCGGAGGTCGTCAGAATAATGTCTCAGCCCGGCCCGCGCCGCGTCGCTCGCCAGCAGCAGTTCCCCCTGTCGCAGCGCGCAAACCGCCACCTTGCGGTAATCATCCATTGGATACGGATTTTGTTCGTCGTCGGCCCGGGCGTCCCAGGCGCACCGGAGCGCCGCCGCCTCGGTCGGGATCTTGAAGGAACCGGGCGTGCCGACAGGTGGTTGCAGGCGCCATCCGAAGTGCATGATCGCAGCCAGGGCGCCGGCTACGGCGTTGCGGTCGATCAGTTTTTCGGATTCGGGCAACTCATCGTAGGGCACCAGACACGGATGCTGTTTGAGCGCGTCATCGCGCACGGGTCCCCAGGTCCAGCCCTGGGCCACGCGCGCGGCGGACCACACCTCATGGGCGTTGGCGGCCAGTTGCTCGCGCAGCGGATGCAAGTCAGCCGGCAGGGAGTCGGGCGCGGCGGGGGCGAGGGGGCGGGGTTGGTAGTCGGACATGCTGGTTAGTCGGCGGCGGGTTTTACGCGCTCAAGTGCAGCCAGCACCGTGCGCACCGCCTCGGCGATGTCGGCCGGATCGCGCAAGCGGGCCACTTGAAGACCCGCCAGTTGATACAGCAGTTCCGGCGGAACTTCGGCTGCGTCGATGAGCAATGGCAGGATGATCTTCCGCTGCTCGGAGGCGAGCGACAGCTCCTTGGCGACATTGTGCGAGTGCAGGGAGTTTTGGGATCCCACGAGCACCACCATTTTCGAGCGGGACAACGCTTCCACGATCTGGGCGGACCAACGCATGGCCGGGGCGATTCCGCCGACATCCATCCACACCGTCCGCCCGGAGGCGCGTAGCCCCGCGGTGAGTTGCTCCACCCATGCGCGATCCTTGCTCGAGTAGCTCATGAAGAGCTCGACCGGCGCCACGGTGCCTGACAGCGAAAACCGCGCACCGGCGGCTTTCATGAGGCGATAGCCGCGCGTATAAAACACCAGTCCTGCGGACAGTGCGGCCAATAGCGCGAGACCGGTCAGGTCCACCAGCGGATGGAAGCGCAGATACATCCACGGATGCCGCCAGAAGGTGACCTCGACCACGAACTCGCGTTCGAAAGTCTTGATCAACCGCTCATGTTTTTCGCCGTCGAGGGTCACGACCGCGTATACATTCAGGAACAGCGAACGTTGTCCCGGTGTGCGCGGAGTCACCTGCCAGCGCCACTCGGTCGGTTCCATTTGGGAAACGGGCTGGCTGGCGGCGGTCACCTCGTCGATTTGAAATCCATCTCCGGTGAGCCGGGCTTCGACCGTGGAGGAGTAGCGGGCGTGTTCCACCGCCACCGGACCGGGGCCGAGCACCAACGCGGCCACGGACGGATCATCGGACCGGGGGCTTAACACCAAGTGGATCAGGGTCGGCTCGAGCAGCGCCATTTCGTGGGGCGTGTTGAAGGCGAGCGTGCCGGTTTTCATCTGCTGCAACGCTTCGTCCAACGGACTCAGCGGCGTGGCGGCCGGAGGTTTGGCCGGGAGTTCGATCGGCACGGGCATCGGCACAGACGCAGGGGCGAGTTCAGGAGCAGGTTCGGATTCGGGCTCCGGGTTTGCGGGTGTTTGCTGCTGCGAGCTGCCTCCCATGCTGGCGGACGCCTGGCTGGCTTGTGCCATTTGCAGCTCGCGCACGTAAGCGGCCCGGGCCAGTTCGGCTTGGGCGCGGTGTTGTTCCATCTCGGCCCGGGCGGCGGCCACTGCTGCCGCTACCTCCTCAGCTTGCGCCTGGGCGGCCTCGGCTTGCGCGGCATCCACGACGGGGGCTGGAGGTTCGGGAGTTTCACCCTCAGGCGGGGATACCGAAGCGGGAGGCGGTGGCGCGGACGATGTGGCCGGTGCGTTACGAGAGCAGCCGACGCCCAAAAAAAGCAGTCCGACGATCAATCCAAGGCCGGTGCCACCCAAACTGCGGAGACGGTGCAGACGAGTTTTGAGTGTGGCCATCTTCGTAGTGGTTGCTGGTGCTAGGAGAGCATAGAAACGCAGGAACTCCGGCGTTAGAAACCAAAATCTTTCAGCCAGCCCGACGGAAAACATCGCAGGTGGAGCGCGTTGACCCCAACGCGCTGGTCCGGAAGACGGCTCTCGTTGCAACGCCTTGAGGTCAACGCGTTCCACCCGACTCCACTGCGGGAAATTTTTTTAAGGGCACTTGTGCCGGTCTGTTTACCAGCCGAGATCGGCCTTCAACGTCTGGGCGAGTTGTGCGCCCATCAAGGCGTGGGTCTTGACGCTGGGATGCCAGTTGGCACCCAAGCCGTTTTCCTGGCTCTGCACGCCGAAGTCGATCAGGTGCACCGCCGGGCCGTCGTCGGCGTTGGCCTGTTCGATCACCTTGGCGAGGTAATCGAGGATGACCGTGCGCGGCTTACGCTCGGGCGGCCAGTCGCTCATCATCGTGCCGACTGCGCAGTAGATCGGAGCCTTGGGGTAGTGGCTGCGAATGTCTTTGATGAAGGCGACATATGCGGCGATCCAGCCGGCTTCGTCGGGATTGGCTTTGGCGTTAAAATCGTTGGTGCCGAGATTGATGATCACGACGTCGGGCGTCCACGTGGAGAAGTCCCATTTGGCCGCTGCTGCGTCCGGCAACACGCGGTCGTAGTAATCGAGAATACTATTGTCGGGCCAGAGCTTCTTGCCCGACCAGGCGACGCACATGTAGTCCGCGCCGACTTCGCGGGCGGCGACCGCACCGTAGGCGAGCCAGGCGTTTTCGGTCGCGGTGGAGAAGCCGTCTTCTTTGCGCGGTGCCTCGTTGCCGTAGCCGCAACTGATGGAATCACCGATGACCTCGATACGATGGGCACGTGCCGGGGTTGGCAGCAGTTTCGCGCCTTCGGCGAGTTGGAAACTTTCCACCTGGGTTGCGCCGGCAAAAAACTCCGTGCGTTTCACCAACTCGACCGTATGCGTTCCAGCGGACAGTCCGGACGCAACGGGATAAACTTGTTCGCCTGGCTCCAGTTTGAGGACACCGGTCGGTGCGCCGTCGACGACAACCTGCCAGAAGTTCTGTCCTTTGTCTTTGAGTTTAACGCTCACCGAGTCGCCGGTGAACGTGAGGGCAACCGAGCTCGCCGACCAAGTGCCGCGCGGTCCAGCCGCGTCGGTGCAGTCAAAGCGGCCGACGTAGCGGACCAGCGGATCGGTTGCGGGCACTTCGACCGGTTGCGCGGTCAATGGGGCAACTGCGACGATCATCAAACCGAGGAGCGAAAGGGCGGCCGAGTATTTCATGGGTGATGGAAAATGAAGTTTTCAAACCAAACCCCCGTAGTCCGTCCGGGCAATCAGCATAACCGCATGGGAGGGGATTCAGTCGGGAGGTCGCAGAGGAGGGTTGCCCTTTATCGCCGGGGGCTTTGGGTTGGCGGAGTTTTTTCGGCGGCCGGGCCTATCGCTCGGGTCGCCTTCAGTTCCAATCCTCCATCACCACCTCGCATGTCTTCCTCCGAATATTCCCTCGAGACCGCTGATCAGCGCGTCAGCTACGGCATCGCCATGAACATGGGCGCCAACATCGCCCGCCAGGGCGGCGTCGAAATCGACCTCGCGGCGTTTGTCGTCGGTTTGCAGGACGGTCTTAGCGGAGCCAAGTCGCGTGTGCCTGAGGCCGATCTGCGCGCCGCGTTTGAAACCGCCCAGGAGCGCGCCGAGGCGATCGCCGCCGCCGGTGCCGCCAAGCAGTCCGAGGCCGGCAATAAGTTTTTGGCCGACAACAAAGCCCGCAAGGGTGTCGTTACGACTGAGTCGGGTTTGCAATACGAAGTGCTGGTCGAAGGCAAAGGCGCGAAGCCGAATCCCGATCAGAGCGTCGAAGTTCACTACCACGGCACGCTCATCGACGGCACGGTCTTCGACAGCTCGGTGCAGCGCGGCGAGACGATCTCGTTTCCCGTGACCGGCGTGATCCCCGGCTGGGTCGAGGCGCTCCAGTTGATGCCGATCGGCTCGAAGTGGAAGCTCACCATCCCCGCCGATCTCGCCTACGGCAACCGCGCACAGGGCGCGATTCCGGCGGGCTCGGTGCTGGTGTTTGAGGTCGAGTTGATTTCGATCAGCTGAAGATCGGATTATTTCACAGAGCGGCACAGAGGGCTGACACAGAGCACGGCAAGAGTTCCGAGTTGGTGAACTGTGGTTAATCCAAATTAGTCCAAATTTATCCTAAAATTTGGATTGAGAGTGAATGCCAGTTAGTCCAAATTTATCCTAAAATTTGGACTAATGCGCATTCCTCAATCGCCGCCCGACTTTGATGAACTTGTCCAAGCAACTGGACCTAGGCTACCTGCGGTTTTTATAGAGCTGCCAAAATGGAGTAAGCAGGATAGGTATTTACATTGGGACGAGTTGCGGCGTCGGCCTGTGCCGGACGGATTTAGCCATCATGAATGGTGGCTGGGATTAAAGTTTCACCGGCAGGGAAACCTGCGGCCTATTCCGTTGAAGGACAAAAAGGGGCAGCCGTTCCGTTTTGGTCAGCCGGACGCGCTCAATGAATTGCTTCACCAGATCGACCGTGGTTTGGGCATGGCGCTGGGTTTGCCCGAGGCACTGGCGCAGCCGGACACACGTGACCGGTATGTGCTCAACACGCTGATCGAGGAGGCGATCACTTCCAGTCAGTTGGAGGGCGCGGCGACCACGCGCCAGGTTGCCAGCGAGATGCTGCGCACGGGGCGGCGTCCGCGGGACGTGCATGAGCGGATGATCCTTAACAATTATCTCACGATGCAGCGCATCCGGGATCTGCGGGATCGTGATCTCACGTCGGAGCTGGTCTTCGAACTGCACCGGCGGGTGACCGAGGGCACGATGGACAATCCTGATGCGTCGGGGCGGTTCCGACGTGCGGACGAGTCGATCAAGGTGGTCGATGAAATCGAAGGCACGGTTTATCACGAGCCGCCGCTTGCCGGGGAGTTGCCGGCGCGGCTGGAGGCGATGTGTGCGTTTGCGAACGGCACCACGCCGGAGTTTTTCGTGCATCCGGTGGTGCGGGCGATCCTGCTGCACTTCTGGCTGGCGTATGATCATCCGTTTGTGGACGGCAACGGACGCACGGCGCGGGCGTTGTTTTACTGGTGCATGTTGCGACGGGATTACCCGCTCTTCGAATTCATCTCGATTTCGCAAATTCTGCTGCGTGCGCCGGTGCGCTACGCCGAGGCCTTTTTGCACACGGAGACGGATGGCAACGACCTCACGTATTTCCTGCTGCACCAAGCCGGCGTGGTGAAAAAAGCCGTGGCGGGGCTGCGCGATTATCTGACGGAGAAACGGGCCGAGTTGGGGCGTGCGTCGGTGTGTCTGCGGGGCGTGCCTGATCTCAATCACCGGCAGCAAGCGCTGCTGTTGCACGCGCTACGCGAGCCGCACACGCGCTACGTCATCACGGGCCATCAACGCAGCCACAACGTGAGCCACCAGACGGCGAGCAACGACCTCTACGATCTGGTCGAACGCGGCTTGCTCACGGTGCTGCCGACGGGACGGCCGAGGATCTTTTTGGCGGTGCCGGATCTGGCGGAGAAGCTCGCGAAGCTGGCGGGGACGATATGAGTTCCGTTAGGCTTCGTTTGTATATTCCTCCTGAAAGAAGAATATATCGAATCTGCTATCAGTATAAATTTTATTATACTTCTCCGTTAGCATGCGGTCATAATCGTTGCACCAAAACTCGGTGACGATTGTGGGAGGCCTATCTGACAAAACGAACTCATGAATTCTATTCGAGCCGACTAACTCCGCTATGTGGCGCTCAATCAGATGCAGGGCATCTTCTGAATCTGAAATCTTAGCTTCTGTGTAATACGTAATCCACCTGTGAACTCCACCGATGTTAGCAACATACAGTTTTTCTGTGGAGTATCGTGCATCGTAGCCGCACTCTCTGGCGAGTGCCGGGATTTCGTCAAAATCTGTAACCGGCAGAAACTCACGGCCAGTCCATCGTGCGACTGCATAATATCCCAGTCGGTAGCCGGATGAATCTATGAAGTTCCAATCGGACACTTTGCGTTCGGGGCATCGATGTAGAAAAACTAGCGGATCGAATCTTTCAGGCCCAGAAACCTCGAGCATAGGCGTAGATGCCGAGTCATTGATGATAAGAAGCGGGATTTTCATTTTTTCCTGACATCTCAATTTAGGTAATCTGCGGTTAGTGCCTTGATTTGATCTTCCTTACTGACTTCGAATGCTCGTATGGATCCGACGGGAAGGCCCAGCATCCGGCGGACTTCTATGATGGCGGCTATTTTTTCAGGAGTGGCGCTGTGAGTAAGCACCGAATATTCAGTTCGAGATATACGTTGATGCGCATAAGAACGTCGGGATTTGGCGTTTAAGAATTCCCGCTCAGGATTTTTGGATATTAGTGGACCTCGGTTGATTTTGAGCTGGGACAATTTTTCTAGAATCTCAGGACCGAGATTATTAAAGAGTTCCTCAATTAGGCGTCGCAGTGTGTCTGAAGCTTGGCGCTCGCAGATGGTAAGCTTGGGCACAGATTTCCCAATCGCATGCCAGTCGATTTCAATGGCCAAGGGACCAATCAGTTCGGGAAGACGAACTGCTTGCTGTGATGGAGGAGGAGTGATGGAAGCCTCGTGTGTCTCCAGAACTGCATTGAAAAGGGTCTGTATTTCTTCCTGAAAACGAGAGAGCTCTGCATCAATTTCTTTGGCTCTAGAGGCGATTTTGGTGAGTTCTGTGATTCGCCTGATGTCTCCTGTTACGGAGGCTTCGGGGATCTTCGCTAGGGCTGCTTGTAGAAGCTGTTTGGCATCCATAAAAGCACAAGAGGCGGTTAAGTTTGTTTTGTCAATAAATACTTTTATTACTTTACTGACTATTTTATGGCTGCGCTAAACCCGTGCTGCATCAATTTAATACTCCAGGGGAAAAGCTGCCGGGTAGCCGGTTACATCGTAAGCGTCCGGGCGGGTGCCACGTAGGCGAAAAGACGTAAGCGCGATAGGATGGGCGTGATGAAAACAATCACGACGGAGTTGATGGTGGACGAAACGAAGCGAGGTGGTGACGGGCGGCGGATG
>JBAZBC010000029.1:0-45316 GCA_041671745.1 Opitutaceae bacterium
GTCTGTGCCAGCGTGACGAATCTGATTAACTCTTCCATTGGGGTCGTGGTCCTCCAGGGCATAATGCCCCAAAGTGTAACCTACGTCCCCGGACTATCTGTCACCTAGGTCTCCGGATCATACCATCCTGTGAGTAGATCGTAAGCCACCCGTGGAGTTGGCGCAGATTGGTGGAGCAGCGAACAATCTTGGCGCTGGCGCGGACCTTGCCCACCACGGGTATGAGTATCGCCGCGAGGATACCGATGATGGCGATGACCGTGAGCAGCTCCGTCAGGGTGAAGCCGAGGGTGGCTCTACACCCGGGCGGGCGGATCCGGGGATTCGCTGATGAGGAAAGATGACGCGAGGCAAGCATGAGACGGGGCGGTGGGGTGAACGCATCTTTATCCGATTGCCAAACGGGACAATCGCGCTGGAGTTTACCACGTTAAGTAACATGGACCCGCGACCTCCCTCATTACGCGAATTGGCGGCCAAGCTTGGTGTCAGCCACGCCACGGTTTCGATGGCGTTGCGCAACCATCCTTCGATTTCGGCCGCCACGCGGGAGCGGGTGCAGGCGCTGGCGCGACAAATGAATTACAGGGGCAATATTTTGGTGAGCGCGCTGCTTGCCCAGGTGCGTCGTCGGCGGGTCAACGCGACGGGCGAGGTGATCGCGATGTTGATCGAGGGAGATGGCCTGCATCATGCGCCGGTAGTCGCGTCTGTTTGGGATTCCATCCGGCAGCGGGCGCGGCAGCTGGGGCTGAAACTGGAACTATTCCCCCTCGGGCACAAAGGCGAAGATTCGGCCAGTGTGGGCCGGGTGTTGTTTAACCGCGGTATACGCGGCTTGATCATCGCTCCCATGCCGCTCGATCTGCTTCCGCTGCAAATCGACTGGGGGCTGCATGTGGTGGTCGCAGTGGGCTATTCTTTTCAACAGCGGGAATTGAACCGTGTGGCCAACGCCCATTTCAACGGATTGATGGCCTGTTATCGGGGATTACGGGATGCCGGTCGCCGGCGCATCGGCTGTGTCATGCGGTGCGACGAAGACGAGCGTTCGCGGCATTATTGGCAGGCGGCGGCACTTTGTGCTCCGCGACTGCATGGGGGCGGAGTGATCCCGCCATTGATGTTGGACTCGCCCGTCAACGAGGGGAAATTTGATCCCTGGTTCCGGCGGTATCGGCCCGATGCGATCATCGGCAACAATCCGGATTATGTGCTCGATTGGCTTGCCAAGCGTGGATTGCGCGTGCCCGACAAGGTGGGCTACGCGAGTCTCGATCTCGCTCCCGGTGCAAAGATTCCCGGAGTGCGTCAATCGTGGGAAGGGATTTTCATCACAGCCGTGGACCAGTTGGCCGGTGAATTGGCGCGAAATGAGTTCGGTCTGCCCGCTTCGCCTAAAACCATTTTGGTCGAGGGTGTTTGGAATCCGGGCAGACAGATTTAAGGCGTGGCGGAATCAGGCGGGGGCGGTGGGCTGGCTTTCGGGATGTGCGACTGCCAGCGGGCTTTGGGGGCGGCGAGGAGTTGGTCGAGTTTGGCCTGTTGGTCGGGGCGCAGGGATGGGCGGAGGCGGGTTTCGGCATCAAGGATGAGGCGGCGGACCTTTGGCATCGTCTCGAGGCGCAGCTCGGAGAAGCCGGTCTGGAGATCGGTGAGCACGGGGGCGAGCGTCTGGCGTTGTGCGGCGTCGAGATCGAGTCTGCGCGCGACGAGGGCGCCGGCTTTGGCGACGGTTTCGTCGGGGCCAGCGTCGATGAAGTGCCGCACCTTGTGCACGACGACGAGTGTCACCACGGTGCCGCCTGCGATCATGCCGAGACCAAAGATGAGGACGGGGGCGAGGATGGATTTCCAGCGTTGCATGGGAGGGAAGATGTTAGAACCAGCCGAGGAGGAGCCAATGACCGGTGCAGGCGGCGTCGAGGCCGGCGGCGGAGAGATCAAGGAGGTTGTTGACGAGCAGTGCGGCGCAGGCGGCGGTGCCCACACCGAGCACGAGCGACCAGCGACGGAGCCAGGTGGCGGCGAGAGCGCGCTCTTCGCGCAGGCGGGCGAGCACGCGGGTTTCCAGTCCGAGCGCGATGCGGTCGGCGTCCGGGGCCGGGGCGTTGCGCAGGGCGGCGAGGAGCGGGTCGAGGGGATCAGGCGGATTCATGGGGAGGACGGGCGCGGGTTTCGGAGCGGGCGATGAGATCGAATTCGGCGCGGAGGGCGAGGCGGGCGCGGTGCGCGCGGACCTTGACGTTGCTCTCACTCAAGCCGGTGAAGTGGGCGATGTCGCGCACGCTGTGGCCTTCGAGTTCGAACAGGGTGAGCACGGTCTGCTGGTCGGGCGGGAGACGGCGGAGGGCGAGGCGGAGGGTTTCCACGCGAGGGTCGGTGGAGTCGGCGGGCGCGGGTTCGAAGCCTGCGTCGCGGAGGGCGTCGAGCGAGGTGAACCAGCGGCGGCGATAGAGGCGGCGCAGGTAATCCTGGCAGCAGCGGGTGGCGATGCGGCAGAGCCAGTGTTCGAACGGCGCGTCGTGGCGGTAGCGGTGGAGGGCGCGGTGGGCTTTGATGAAGACATCCTGCGCGAGTTCGTCGAGGTCGGCCGGCGTGCGGCCGAAGCGCGCGACCAGGCGGACGATGCGGGCTTTGTGGCGACGGATGAGTTCGGCGAAGGCGCGTTCATCTCCGTCGATCGCGGAGGCGATCAGCTCTCGGATCTCGTCGGTCTCGGACATCGTGCGGTGGTCCGGCATCTCGGGCGAGGCTGGCTGGACGAGACCGGCAAGCCAAGCCGGCAACACGAGATCGAAAGGATGGAAAGCGACGGCGTTCACGCGGGATCAGTTACCGGAGCCACGCGCCGTCTTGGCGGCATCGAGTTTGGCGCGGAAGGCTGAGGCTTTTTCCTGCGTGGCGGTCTTGGCGATGGCGGCGTTGGTCTTCAGCTCGGTGCCGATGGCGCGCAGGTCGGTGGCGACGGTCTGGGCGTCTTCCTTGGTGACGCCGCTGGCGACCAGCAGGTCCTGAGTGGAGGCGACGAGGTTTTCGACTTCGGCTTGCGAGATGTTGGCGCTGGTGAGAACGGCTTGGACGTTTTTGACGATGGTGGCTTTTTCCTGGGGGGAGACCGACTGCTCGGCGAGGGCGGTGGAGAGGCTGTCGGCCAGGGCGGTGACGCTTTCCTCGCTGGGTTTGACGGCACCGTCGGCGATGGCGGAAAGGCTGTCTTTCACGGCCTGTTTTTGCGTGTCGGTGACTGTGGAGCCGGCTTTGATGGTGGTGAGGTCGGACTGGAGCTTTTGGACGTTGGCCTGTTGCTGGGCGCTTAGGTTCTGGCCCTGCGTGTGGTTTTCGAGGCGGGCCTGGGCATTGGCCTTGCGCGTGCCGCCGCCTCCGCCGAGGGGGCCGGCGAAGGCGGGGACGGTGGCGGTGATCAGGATGGCGAGGGTGAGGCGTGTGGTTTTCATAATGGGAGAGGCGGATTTAGAGGGGAGGGCTCTGGGCTCAGACTTGGGCGAGCCAGGCTTGGATGCGCTTACGGAGCTTGCTGAAATGGCCGTCGGCTTCGGAGCGAAGCGAGTCGAGCTTGGCGAGCTGGCTGTCGTTCAAAACGTGGCGGAGATCGGTGCGCAGGTCGGCGGTTTCGAGCATGAGCTTTTTCTGGGCGGCGAGAACGCGGTCGATGCGGTCGGAGGCTTCGTCGGTGGAGGCGGTGGCGGAGCGGCTGTAGTCGAACCAGGCTTTTTGTTCGGTGCGGAGGCTGTCGACGAGCGGGGCGATACGCGGCTGATGTTGGCGGAGGATGTCCTTGAGTTGAGCGCGCTGGGCCTCGGTGAGATCGAGTTTCGAGGCGAGATGGCTAGTGAACATCTCGATGACGGGAAAGCTGTCGGAGGAGGTGGCGGGCGAGGTTTCGGCGAGGAGGAGCGGCGTGGCGGCCGTGAGGAGGGAGGCGAGGAGGAGCTTTTTCATGGTGGCTGAATGGATTGCAGCTCCAGTCGCGAGGGACGGGGGAAAGGTTACACCATCATCGTGCAATCCCGCGGGCGCTCACACTTGTTCCATGCTGGGGCCATCGGACCATAGGCCATCGATCAGCGTTACCCTGGGCATGGCAGGCAAGCCGACTTCATTTCTCGCCAGTTGTCCGGCGATCAGCTCGATCGCAGTGGAAAATATTTCCCCCCAAGACTGACGGATACCGGCTTCGGGCTGACTAGCATCGAGTCCTGCATCAAGACTGACGTAACAGATATCCGCTGGTATACGTGCACCGCATTCGCCCAGCCATTTTGAGATATAATGTTTGTTCAATCCTATGATTGCATCGGGACGTTGGCTTCCGAACCAAGACCCGAAAGCATTTCTATCATTCACGGTTTTGAGTAATAATGGACGTAACGTCGCACCACCGAACAGGTGTGGCGCTGCAAGAAAACCGGACAGCCAATAATGATGTGCGCGATCATCGTCATCACGGAGCAAGACCAGCCCGATCCGTTTGCGCTTCGCCAAACGTAGTTTCTTGTAGCAGGTGATCATGCCGTTGAAATGTGCGTTGAGCACCCTATGCAGGTTTGCTTGGCGAAAAGAGTAGCTGATCGTCATCACGGAGAACCTGTCCCAGGGAATATCCAGTGCCGGGAAGTCCCATGGCACCGGGGGAAACAGTAACCCACGCACTCCCCGGGCTTCCAGCATGCGCCTCACTTGAGGCCAATGCTCGCCTCGGGTGCCGATAAAAAAAGCGTCCGTGCGTATGCCGACTTGCTCGGCACGCTGCTTGGAGGCGGTCAAGCCCATCGAAATACTCGGTAGTTGCTGCCATTCCTCGATCGGTGTGGCCGTCAACCACGCAATGACCTCCCCCCGTTTATGCACATGCCTGCTTCGCACTTGGGTGAGCAATGCACTGACCAATATATTGCTCCGGTAGCCCATTTTCCGGGCACCCTCCTGCACACGTTTCCGCGTCATGTGCGGTATGCTCGTATGATTGCGCAACGACAACGAAACGGTCGTGTGGCTTACACCCAGTTTGGCCGCAACATCACGAATTGTGGGGGCACGTGAAATCGGGTCCGATAACTTCTTCGATTTTGCAACGATGGGCTGAGCTTTCATTTTACGTGGAAAGTGACGCGGCAATTGCTCCTCGTCAAACCTGAGCAATGATCCCGTCCATTCCCCCCGCCGTCAGCCCCTTGTTTGAACGATACTCCCAATATGAACGTCTCCACCTCAATACGTCCGTGCTCATCCGTTTTTTCCGCCCCATTTCTTTTTGGAGCCTTGTTTTTATCCCAGCTCGTCATGAGCTCAGCCGCTACGGTCACGTCCAGCACCTCCGCCATCGCGCCAGCCGTCAGTGTGATTCAGTCTTTCACTCCCAGCACTCCGGCCGGTTTTAGCTGGAGGGCCGACTCCACTGTCACCCCCGCAAACACCTCTTGGCGTGACACGGGACAGTCCTTCACGGCCACCGAAGATTTCTCGCTCAGCGCGATCACGCTTCGCACCAACAACGGCACCAACGCTCCCGCGCTCAACACGACCTTTACACTGACTCTCTATACTTTCGCGGACATCTACAGCAACACGCCTTCTTCCACGGTGGCGACCTTTACGGGTGTAACTTCGTCGGGAAGCACCCTTGCGGCGGGAACCTACATGACCTTCGCGCTCGACAATTCCGTCGCCCTTACCAGCGGGGTGGTTTATGGCTTCGTGCTTCACTACGACGCGCTGGCCGACAATCGCTCCATCACGTTCAATGTATCCACTGTTTCTAACGAATACACGGGTGGACGCGACCTCTCCGTTTACGTCGATACGGCGACCGGACTTCCACTGACCAGTGCCTTTACTCGCGGCAACTCCCTTGAGTTTTATCTGAGCGGGACCTCGAGTATTCCGGAACCAAGCACCTTCGCTCTTTTAGGCGGTGCCTCCGTTCTCGCGCTTGCCATTTGTCGCCGCCGCCGCTCCTGAACGATCCTGCGTGCCACGCGCACCGGTTGCATTACGTGTCGGTTCACTTTCCGATGATCAAAACCATTGCATCCATCGTCCTGGGGCTTGCATGCACAGCAGGCTCCATCTGCGCTGGTATCGGCCTGTCGACCCCCGGGGAAGCTGTCGCATCGGCCACGGCGCCGGACGAAGCCGATCTGCAGTCGGGCATTGATGCGGCCGTCGCCCGTGGCGAGAAACGTTTTGTGATCCCGGCTGGCGTGCACCGGCTATCTTCAGCGCTGCGTCTTCGGGATTTGCACGATTTTACCTTCGAAGGCCCTTCTCCCCAGGACTCGGAGCGAGCGGTTCTTATCTTCACCGAGTTGACCAATGGCGGCATCGCCGTGCGTGATTGTTCGCAGCTCATCATACGTGGGTTTACCATCGATTTTGATCCGCTGCCGTTTACCCAAGGCACGATTGATGCGATCAACCGTGAGACCGGGACACTGACCTACACGGTCCATGAGGGCTATCCCGATCTCAGCCCCCGCCTTATTAGCAACCGGGCTCATATTTTCGATTCGCAGACCCTTGCATGGAAATCCGAGGCACCTGATATTTATGCCGACTCCGGGCGAGCCATTTCTCCGCGCCGAGCGGTTCTCACCTTCGGGCCTGCCAACCGCTGGCAACTCGATGCACTTTTGCCGGGCGATTATATCGTCCAGAATATTCGCCACGAACAGGCGGCGTTACGCGTTGAATTGACTACGGATATTACTCTTTCCCATGTCGGTATTCGTAGTGCGCCTGGACTAGCCATGGTCTTTCGTTTCGTGGACGGTCAAAACCGTTTTGACCACATTGTTATCGCACCTGGACCGACTCCCGACGAGGCCACCATTCCCCGACTATTGTCCACCTCAGCCGATGGGTTTAACTACGCTTATGCCCGCACGGGACCCATCTTGGAAAACTGTGATTTTTCGCGGATGGGTGATGATTCAGTCAACATCCACGGCATCGCTTTTGCGGTGGCTGAAGTCGGTGTCGATTCCGTTGATGGACCTTACGTGACTCTGATCCGCCCCTATGGTCAGGAAGCCTTTCCTTCGGTCATGCGAGTCGGAGATCAGGTCCACGGTCTTTCACAGGGGAATTTCGATATCATCGGCGAGACGACTATCCGGGGAATCTCGCCGGCGCGGTCTGCCGACGATCAGGATCACTTGCGGCTCGCTACCCGGCTCTTCCCGCTCCACGGGACGATAAGGCACACCACGCTTTACCGTCTGCGGCTCGACGAACCACTTGCTTTGTCGGTTGGAGATTTTATAGAGATTCCGGCAATCGCAGCTCCCGGCTACGTCATCAAAAATAACCGCTTTACCCAGCACCGCGGTCGGGCGCTCCGGCTGATGAGCTCTCACGGTGTCATCGAGGACAACCTGATCGACGGTATCAAGCAGGCACCCATTACCCTCGGTCCGGAGTTTGTGGGATTTCGCGAAGCCGGATGGGTGAGCGACATCGTTGTGCGTGGTAACATCATCAAAAACTCCGCGTTCGATCCGATTATGCTGGGTGCCGCATCGTTTGCGCCCGGTGCCATTTCAGTTATCTATCGTGGCGAGGCGCCTGATTCGCCCAGCCCCGTCAACGCCCGCCATCGGGGCATTCGTATCGAGAATAACACGATCGAAAACGTCGGGGGACCGGGCATTCACATCAATCAAGCGGCAGACGTCCTGATTAAGGGCAATACGCTCCGTAACACCAATCAGGTTCCCGGCGCATCGCAGGGTAACCGCTACGGACTTACCACCTCTCATCCTATCGACTACGATCACTCCGAAGGCGTGATGATCGAACCGTGATCCAGCTGTTTCCCCATGCATTTTCCCCATCGATTGCTCCTGCTCCTGTTGTCTGCCGCTTGTTTACCCGCAGCGTTGCCGGTGGTTTCTGGCCGCCAATTGAGAGTCGATCCGCGAGATCCGGCCGCGTTTGCCACTCTCAAAGCCGCTGCTGCCCAAGCCCTGCCAGGTGATACACTCTGGCTCGCGCCTCAAAGCGGCCCCTACCGTGAAGAGCTTTATCTCAGCAAGTCCGGCACCGAGGAGGCTCCGATCCGTGTCGAGGGGAATGACAACGAAATCACCGGCTACGATCCACTGGTCTTTACCACAGGTCCCGACGGTCGGCTGGGTGCCGACGTGGCAGTCCCCTATCCCTTTGCGCTTCGGCACCAGGGCACACGTATCCCCGAAGATGCGGTCACTCGCCGCTTCTCATCTGGAATCAGCTACGACTCGCTTAACCGGCGTCTGATTCTCGATGACGCTACATCGCCAGAGGGATGGGAGATCTCCGTTCGTGCCTTTGCGGTTCGCATCGCAGGGGTTTCCCACCAGAACTACCGCAACCTTGTCGCCAGTGGTTCACGGAATGATGGATTTAATCTGCATGGCACCGGCTCCCATTTGCTTTTTGAAAACATTACGGGCCGCGACAACTTTGATGAGGGCTTTTCCTCGCACGACCATATTGAAAGCGAGATCCGTGGCGGGCGCTTTTTCGGGAATGACAACGGCATGGTGAACATTGGGAATTCCAGCACCCGGCTTTCTGATATTCGCATATGGCACAACTTAGGAATCGGCTTCGAACTTCACGATCAAGCTGTGGTCGATGCTACCCGGTTGCGTGTCTGGGATAATGGCATGCGCCAGTTTGCACTCATCGGAGCGCCCGTGTTCGGCGGTGTGGATGTCATCATTTATCGCAACCAGAATACCTCACGTCCTTGGCTCACCTATATGGAATCAGCCAAGCAAGCCCAGCCGCCGGTCACCTTGGTGGGTGATGCAGCCCGTGCGCTCGCCGCTGCGTCGATCCTCACCCTTTCCGATACTCCGGGACCTGCCGAAAACCAAGCGATGCCATGAACTCTTCCCACATTCGTAATCACCACTCCGGTTTCACCCTCGTGGAACTCCTCTCAGTCATCGCCATTGTGGGTATGCTTTCCGGTATATTGATTGCCATTGTCGGCCCCGTGCGCCGGGCGGCGCGGGCTAGCGAATGTCAGTCCAACTTGCGACAACTCGGCTTGGCCATGCTGCAATATACGATCGACAATCATGGCCTGTTACCGGTTCAGCAAAACGTTAACCCCAATCCCGTAGGCGTAGAAAATCCGTCCGCGCTCATCAGTTGGTGGATGCTCATGCAGAAACGTCTTGAGCTGCGTTTTCCAGAGGCGGGAAAGGCCAACCTTTTCTTGTGTCCGGAAGCCATGGATACCTATTCAAAGCCGGCACGGCGCACTTACGGTCTCAATCTCGCAGGAGCCGGCGGTCAGGATGCCGTTCGTCTTTCCGCTATAAGTCTCCCTGCGCAAACTTTATTGTTGGCCGAGACAAAGGAGAACGGGGTTGATGGTGATGGGTATGATGTCATCGGCTTTGGCAGTATCACGGGCGACCGATTTGATTGGCGCCACAAGGCAGACACAATGAACGCCTTTTTTGCCGACGGTAGTCTACGTGCGCTGAACAAAAGCACCATGACGGACGCGAGTCCGTCGACGCTCTATCGCATGCTGGAAAACCTTCGAAAATAATAATCCCGTGAGTGGCCAGGGTGGGTGACCCGGAGTCGGGCGGATGCAGGCGGGCTGCTATTTTACGGGCTTTGCATTGCGCGGATTTTGCGGCGAGGGTGGCCGTTTTCCGATCATGCCCAACGCCCTTGCCCACGAGAAATCGCCTTACCTGCTTCAACATGCGGACAATCCCGTCAACTGGCTGCCGTGGGGCGAGGCGGCGTTTGCCAAGGCGCGCGCGGAACAGAAGCCGGTTTTTTTGAGCATTGGCTACTCGACTTGTCACTGGTGTCACGTGATGGCGCACGAGTCGTTTGAGAACGCCGGGATCGCCGCGCTGCTTAACGAGCACTTCGTTTCCATCAAGGTGGACCGCGAGGAGCGGCCCGATGTGGACAAGGTTTACATGAGCTATGTGCAGGCGATGACCGGACACGGCGGTTGGCCGCTTTCGGCGTTCCTCACGCCGGAGCTCAAGCCGTTTCATGGCGGCACGTATTTTCCGCCGGAGGACCGGCACGGACGCATGGGGTTTCCGTCGCTGTTGCGGGCCATCGTGAAGGCGTGGGACGGTGATCGCGAAAAACTCGTCGCGGAGTCGGTGCGGGTGATCGCGTCGCTCACAGAATACCACGAGTCGCGTCGCAACGAGGCCGGTGGGACGCCG
This sequence comes from Opitutaceae bacterium, assembly GCA_041671745.1. Lineage (GTDB taxonomy): Bacteria > Verrucomicrobiota > Verrucomicrobiia > Opitutales > Opitutaceae > Rariglobus. The sequence continues at coordinate 10,224 of JBAZBC010000029.1, forward strand.
GATCTGCATGATTCGGGCGGCGAGGCGTTCGAGAAGGCCTACCAGTATTTCAACGAAAACTTCGACGCGTCGAACGGTGGTTTCGGGGGCGCGCCGAAGTTTCCCCGGGCGTCGAACCTCGGCTTTTTGTTGCGCGCGGCGACGATCCAGGGCGTCGATTCGGAGTCGGGCCGTGAGGCGGTGCAGATGGTGGCGACGACGTTGCAAAAGATGACGGGCGGCGGTCTGCACGACCACGTGGGAGGCGGATTTCACCGCTACTCGGTGGACGAGGCGTGGTTTGTCCCGCACTTTGAGAAAATGCTCTACGACCAGGCGCAGATCGCGGTGAACGCGCTCGACGCGCACCTCGCCACGGGCGACGAACGGTTCGCGTGGATCGCGCGGGATATTTTTGGCTATGTGTTGCGTGATCTTGCCGCGCCCGGCGGCGGGTTTTATTCGGCGGAGGATGCGGATTCGTTCGCGGGGCATCATGGGCAGGATGCCCATGCCACGAAGACGGAAGGCGCGTTCTATGTGTGGACGCGTGCCGAGATCGAGGCGGCGTTGGGCGAGGTTGATGCCACGCTGGTGTGCGAACACTTCGGGGTCCTGGCCGAAGGCAACGTGGCGGCGCAGCTCGACCCTCATCATGAATTCACGGGGAAAAACATCCTCATGCAGCGCCGTGCGTTGGCGGCGACTGCGCAGGCGCTCGGGCTCGCGCCGGAAGTGGCGGTTGAGACTCTGGTCGCGGCGCTGGAAAAATTGCGCGTGGTGCGCGAGCAGCGTCCGCGTCCGCACTTGGACGACAAGATCATCACGGCGTGGAACGGGTTGATGATCTCGGCGCTGGCGCGCGGGGCGGTTTCGACAACGGAGTGTCTGGCCGATGTGCGGGGAAATTATCGCGACGCGGCGGTGCGTGCGGCGGAGTTTATCGAGCGGGAACTCTACGACGCGAAGCGCGGCGTGCTGTATCGAAATTTCCGTGATGGACGCGGGACGAACGAAGGGTTTGCCGAGGACTACGCATATCTCATCGCGGGGTTGCTTGATCTCTATGAGGCGACCTTTGACTTGCGCTGGCTGCGGTGGGCGGAAGGCTTGCAGCAGGTAATGGACGCGTTGTTTTGGGACGCGGATCACGGCGGGTATTTCAACTCGCGGGCCGATGATGCGAGCATCGTGCTGCGGCTGAAGGAAGACTATGACGGCGCGGAGCCTTCGCCGAATTCGGTGGCGGCGGCGAACCTGCTGCGGTTGTCGGCGTTGTTTCACGACGACGGGGCGCGCGGGCGGGCGCTGGACACGATCGAGGCGTTGCGTGCGCAGTGGGCGAAGGCACCGCATGCGCTGCCGGAGATGTTGTGCGCGATTGAGCGGGCGTTGGAGCTGCCGCGTCAGGTGGTGTTGGCGGGCGATCCGCAGTCGACGGATTTTCGCGCGCTGGCGACGGTGTTGCACGAGAAGTCGGGGCCGCGACGTGCGGTGCTGGCGGCACCGGGTGACGATGAGGCGGGCCGCTGGTTGGCCGGACGCGCGCCGTGGTTGGCGGACATGAAGCCGGCGGCGGACGGACGGGCGCTGGCCTATGTGTGCGAGCGATTTACCTGTCAGGTGCCAGTGGATGCAGTAGAGGCGTTGCGGGCGCTGCTGGGGTAGCGCGGTGGGGCGGCACTTTTTTGGTCCTTCTTTCCTCTTTCTCTTAATCTTTCTCGTTCGTCAGGATCAACCCGGAGGGAGAAAGAGAACGATTAAGAGGAAAGAGAAAGAGTGGGGAGGGCGGGGCTGTCTTATTTTTCGTCTTCCGCGACCTTGAGGTCGGGGAGGTCGGAGTCGGCGTTCAACGTGGCCATGAGGTCGCGGACGTTTTCGAGGATCGCCAGCATCTCGGGGTGGCGCAGGGCGAAGATCAGCAGGTCGATGCGGTCGGGGGTCAGGCCGCTTTTGACGGCTTCGGCTTCAAGGCGCTTGGCGGACTCGCGCAGGGATTTGCGGTAGGTGCCGATGGCCTTGATCGCGGCGGTCTCGGTGCGTGGTTGGGAAAACGGAATGCCGCTGACGGATTCCAGCCAGAGAAGGCCCAGGCTCTTCATCTCGGAGGATTGGTCGGTGTAGCCCATTTTCTCCATGAGCTCGGCGATGGTTTTGAACTTCACCGGCCGGCCGGACTCGACATTGGTCACGGTGTTGCGATGACAACCGGCCAGCTCCGCCAGACCTTCAATCGTGAGGCCTTTCGCTTCCCTCAGGCTGCGGAATAGCTGGGTATAATGCATCACGTGGGAAATAGGGCGGCACGCGGGCGGCTGTCAACGGCACCCCTTGCGGTTCGAGTTGTTGTTGACAAAATATGTGCAACTACAAGAAGTGTGCAAAATGGAAAAGCGCCGCTCCATTCCTCTTCGTATTTCGCAAGGAGCCGCCGTGCGTGGGACTCAGCGGGTGCGCATTTTGACGGCGTTGCACGCCATCTGCCGGCGCATCGAGCGGATGCAGCAATCCGAGGAGGCTCGGGAAGCGTGTCGTGAGGTGGCGGATCTGCTCATTGAAGCACGACTGAGGGAGCAAAAACGGCCGTCATCCGAGTGATTTTAAACTATGGCACACATACTGGTGATTGATGATTACGAGGCGCTTCTGTTCATGGTGCGGGCTATGTTGGAGGTGGCGGGGCACGAGGTGACGACGGCGGTCGACGGGATGATGGGACTGGAGAAGGCGGCGGAGCGGCGTCCGGACTTGGTGTTGCTCGACACCGATATGCCGGGCTTGGGCGGGTTTGCAGTGTGCAGGAGGATTAAGCAGGCGGCCGGCCTTGAGCATGTGCCTGTGCTGATGATGACTGGACGGCCCGGCGTCGGGGTGTTTACGCATGCGGAAAGCGCCGGAGCCCGGGTGATGTTGATCAAGCCTTTTACTGGCGAGCGACTGTTGGCGGAGATCGCTCAGGCGCTGCCCAGTGTGCCGGCAGACAAGTAGGCCGGCACCAGGCTTCCGGCACAGGGATTGTATCCCCGTGCTCGCGTCTGGCGTTGAGATGTGCAAACTGGTCTCGACATTTCCAATGAGTGGTCTCTTGAACTGAAAACGCTTTAACCCCGTGAAAATACTTGCCGTAGAAGACGATCCGGTCGCTCGTGCGGTTCTCCGCCAGGCGCTGCTGCGTCTTGGGCACGAGGTGATCGAGGCGAAGGATGGCGTCGAAGCGTTGAAGATTTTGGAAAAAGAGTCGGTGCGGCTGATCGTCAGCGACTGGATGATGCCGGAGCTCGACGGGCTTGGGTTGTGCCGGACGGTGCGCAATCGCGTGAACGCCGACTACGTCTATTTCATCCTGCTCACGGGGCAGCAGGCCGACGTGGATAATCAGCGTGAGGCGATCGAGGCCGGGGTGGATGATTTTCTAACCAAGCCGCTTGATCCCCAAGGAATCTGGATGCGGTTGCGCGTGGCCGAGCGCATTCTACGTTATGCGACCGAGGTGCGGCAGTTGGAGGCCTTTCTTCCGATCTGCGGCTACTGCAAAAAGGTCCGTGACGACCAAAATTACTGGCAGCAGATCGAGAGTTACATCAACGAGCGCACGGGCACCGATTTCAGCCACTCGGTGTGTCCCGATTGCTACCAGCGGGTGGTGGTGCCGGAGTTGGAAAAATTGAGGGCGGCCGCCTCGTCGGCGGCCCCGCATCCCAAGCCCCGTGCCGAACGAACGCATTGACCGTCTGGAGGAGCGCCTCGCCTGGCTGCAACGTCATGTGACCGAGCAGGACAAGGCGATGCTGGAGATTTCCCGTGAGATCGATCGGCTGAAAGCCGAAGTCGTGCGGTTGACTCAGCGCGGAGACGCCGGGCCGGCACAGGCCGAACCGAGTGCTGTCGAGGAACGTCCACCGCATTATTGATGCGGTGGAGTGGGGGGAGTGCCGTTCAGCGGGCTTTCACCGAGCCGCCGCCGCTGGTTTTCAGGGTGACGGTGTCATCGCCTGACACGGAGACCTCCAGTGAACATTCCACCGAGGCGCGGTCTTCGTCGGGGTGTTTTGCGAGATAGGAGCGAACTGTTTTGGCCAGTGCGGACGAGAGTTTCACGGTGTGGTTGACGCCGCCGAGTTGGGGAATGCCGATCGGGTCGCGGTCTTTGATGCTGGCGATGCGGGTTTCACCCAGATACAGGTTGTGGGTGGAGCTGCTCACGACCAGCGGCACGGTGTTGGGGTTCACGAAACGGAGGGACAGCGTGTAGGTTTCACCGGAGGGACTCAGTTCGTTCACCTGCACGGCGGGGGAATCGAGCCGCCGTTCGGGGGCTGTGCCGCAACCCGCCAGGACCAGGGACAAGGAAAGACCGATGAAGAGGAGCAGGGAACGCATGCCCTTGAGAAAACGCGTCCCGGCGTGCGGTGCAAACCTGCAGGGCGGTGTTTTTAGAAAAACGAGAGCGCCTGGGCGCTCTCGATCGCGACCCACGCGAAACCGGCGGTGGCGGCTAGGAAGGTCGCCACGCGAGTCAATTTCTGGAAGCGCAGGCGACGGTCATAGCGGTCGGAAAGGTAGCTTTGGTTGCTGCCTTGCACCGACATGAAACTGGCGAACTTACCGTTGCGCACCGGCGTGGTCGGCATGCGGCGACGATCCCCCTGACCTCGAATAAAGGTAGGAATGCGCAAAAAACGCAGGAATGTGAGCAGGGCACGAATCACGCATTGACCTTCGAGGCATTGCCCCCGCGCTTTCAAGAGGGAAGTCGCGCAAACGGCAATTTTCACAGGGCTTTCCCAATGGGTGTTCGAGGCAGCGGTCGGCTGGGCGGATGTAGCTTGTCTGCACGGGCTGAAAATTTGAGTCGTTTTCCCTTCGCCGAACCGGCAATTTCGCCCGCTTTCACGCCTGCCATGCACCACTTCCACTACGTCGGTTCCAACCTCCACTGCGAATCCGTTGATCTCGCCGAAATCGCCCGTCTCTACGGCACGCCGACCTACGTTTACAGTGCGGCCACCATGGCGGACAACTACGCGCGCCTTGCCAAGGGCATGGCCGGTCTCGATCTCCAGATCTGCTACGCGATGAAGGCCAACTCCAACATCGCGCTCCTCCGCCATTTTTCGAATCTCGGCGCGGGCTTCGACTTGGTGAGCGGTGGCGAGATCAAGCGCGTGCTGGCGGCGGGCGCAAACGTGAAGCGCAGCGTGTTCGCCGGTGTCGGCAAGACCGAGGCCGAGATCCAACTCGCGCTCGAAAACGGCATTTTCTCATTTCACGTCGAGAGCGAGCCCGAGTTGGCCCGCATCAACCACGTCGCCGGCAAGCTCGGCGTGAAGGCCCCCATCGCCATCCGCGTCAACCCCGACGTCGATGCGCACACCCACGCCAAGATCACCACCGGCAAGAGCGACAACAAGTTCGGCATCCCGCTCAAGAACGCCGCCGCCGCCTACGAGGCCGCCTCCAAGTATCCGCACATCGCGATCAAGGGCGTGCAGATGCACATCGGTTCACAACTCACCTCGGTCGCTCCGTTCATCGAGGCCGTGCGCAAGATCACACCCTTCGTTGAGCAGTTGAAGGCGGCCTACGGCATCACTTATTTCTCCATCGGTGGCGGCATGGGCATCGTTTACAAGGACGCGCTCGCCAGCGGCCAGCAGGCCTGGTGGGACGCGCAGCCGGTCGAGACGCGTCCGCTCACGCCCGAAACCTACGGTGCCGCGCTGGTGCCTCTGCTCCAACCGCTCGGTCTGAAGATCGTGCTCGAACACGGACGCTTCATGGTGGGCAACTCCGGCGTGCTCCTCTCGCAGGTCGAGCACCTCAAGCGCGGCGCGGGTAAGAGCTTCCTGATCGTGGACGCGGCGATGAACGATCTGGTGCGTCCGGCGATGTATGAGAGTTACCACGAAATCGTGCCGCTGCACCGCGACACCGCGCGCCGCGCCTTGGTGGCGGACGTGGTCGGACCGATCTGCGAAAGCGGCGACTGTTTCGCGAAGGACCGTCAGTTGCAGGAAGTCGGCGAGGGCGAGTATATCGCCTTCCTGAGCGCCGGCGCATATGGTTTCACGATGGCGAGCCGCTACAACACCCGTGCGATGGCCGCCGAGGTGCTCGTGAAAGGCGGCACCTTCGAGCTGATCAACGCCCGCGAAACCTTCGAGCAACAGATCGCCACCGAAAAGGTCCCGGCGTTTCTGAAGTAAGCGATGAGGGAATGGGGAACTCAGGAAATCAGGAATCAAACCGGTCGTTCCTGATTTCCTGAGTTCCCCATTGGTCATTTCTGTGGTCTGTTTTCACGCATGAATTTTGCCATCATCGGCGCGGGGGCTTGGGGCACGGCGTTTGCGATTCATATTTCGCGGCTCAACCACACGGTCACGCTGGTGCCGCGGCGGTTTGAGCAGGCGCTGGCCATCGCTTCCACCCGCGAGAACGCGGACTACCTGCCGGGGATCAAGCTGCCGCTGAGCATTCAGATCGGGCATGAGCTCACGCCGGTCCTGATGGAAGCTGATGTCATCCTGCTGGCGTGTCCGTCCCAGGCATTGCGCGAGACGTGCGAACGCGTGAAGGCGAACCTCGCGCTGGCCACGCAGCTCAAGCTCGTCGTTTCGCTCGCCAAGGGACTCGAACTCGGCACGCATTTGCGTCCGAGCGAAGTCATCGCCGCAGTCTTACCGCAGGTCAGCGCCGGTTCGCTCAGTGGGCCGACCAATGCCGCCGAAGTCGCCAAGGGGAAACCTGCCGCGATGGTGCTGGCCGCGACGAAGGCTGATGCGTTTCTCACAGAGGTGCAGGCCGCGTTCAGCGGACCGACGTTGCGCGTTTATACGAGCGACGATGTGGCCGGCGTGGAGTTTGGCGGGTGTCTGAAAAATGTTTATGCGATCGCCGCCGGTTGTTGTGACGGACTGAAGCTGGGAGACAACGCGAAGGCCGCGCTGCTCACGCGTGCGTTGGCCGAGATGGTTCGGGTGGGCGTGGCGTTGGGCGCGAAGGCCGACACGTTTTACGGGCTCGGTGGCTTCGGCGATCTCGTGGCGACGTGCACGGGCGCGTGGAGTCGCAACCGCACGTTTGGCCAACACTTGGGCGAAGGCGCGAAGGCCTCGGATCTGCTCGCGGCGAGCAAGTCGGTGGTCGAGGGCTATCGCACGACGGATTCGTTTTACGGCCTGTGTAAAGAACGCGGAATCGATGCGCCGATCCTCGGGGAGATTTATCGGATCCTCTACGACGGAAAGCCGCCGGCGGAGGCGCTCATGGCGCTGATGACGCGCGAGCTCAAGCGGGAGTAAGGGCTGCGGGCAATCAGGCTTTTGGAATCCACACGCGCATGGCTCCGGGGCGGCGATTGTCCCATGTAAAATAGGGGACGGCCCGGAATGGAGTGGGGCGTCCGGGTAGGGCGTGACAGACGGGGCGGTAGAGCGCGTTTGTGTCGGCTGGCGCACGTGTCACGGCGGTTCCTTCGACGACGACCACGCCGCCTAATAGGTTTTCGTCATGACGAGACGTGAGCGATGTATCGGGCGGGAGGGAGAGGTCGAGGACACTCGGCTCAACGTCGGCGTCTTCGACGCAATAGACAAACGGTCCGCGCTGGATCGCAGTGTGGCCCGCTGTCGCGGTGAGCATGGGATGGCCTTCGAGTCGCCGGACGGGCAGATCGAAGGTGGCATCCACCACATCGCCGGTCTGCCAAATGCGGTTCAGCGAGGCGTAGCCTTTTTCCGCGGCAAAGGCGGAGATCTGTCCGTTGATATGCACCGTAAACCCGGAGCTCCATTCGGGCACGCGTAGGCCGAGCGTCCAGGAAGTCGTTTGGTCGGTGGTGATTTCAAAACGCACACGACCTTGCCAGGGAGAATCTCCTGACTGGCGCAGGGTGCCACTGATGCCGTTGCCGAGCGTGAAGGTGCATTCTCCGCTGATGTAGAGGTGAACCAAGAGGGTATCTTCGCTTTCGGAGTAAACATAACTGCCGAGGGAGCCCAGGAGGCGTGAAAGGTTGGAGGGGCAGCAGGAGCACTCGAACCATTCCTGGCGGTGATGCGTGCCGAGTGAGGCGAGCGGGTTTTCGTAGAAAAACTTCCGACCATCGAGGGACATGCCGCTGAGGGCACCGTTGTAGAGGGCGCGTTCTATGACTTCGGCGTAGGCGGCACCGCCTTCGGCTTGCAGCATGCGGTGCGCCCAGAAGACGAGCCCGACGGAGGCGCAGGTTTCACAATAGGCGGTTTGGTTGGGGAGATCGTAATTTTGGGTGAAGCATTCTCCTCCTTCCTTGCTGCTGCCGATGCCGCCGGTGAGGTAGAGCTTGTGGTGGCTGAGGTTGGTCCAGAGTCGGCGGCAGGCGTCGAGCAGCGAGGCGTCCCCGAGGTCGCGGGCGAGATCGGTCATGGCGCAATAGAGGTAAACCGCCCGCACCGCGTGGCCGGTCACTTCCTCTTGTTCGCGCACGGGGAGATGAGCCTGATAGTAGTCGAGCGGGAAGCGCATCATGGGCGCATTTCCTCTTGATGAGCGGGCACGGGTTTCCGCCTCCACCTGAAACCAGTTGGGGGCGCGTCCGCGTTCCTCGACGAAATAGGTGGCCAGAGCGAGGTAGCGGGGCTCGCCGGTCGCGTGATACAGCCGCACGAGGGCGAGTTCGATTTCCTCGTGACCGCAGTAACCGCGCAACTGGCCTTCACCGGTGCCGAAGACGGTGGCGATGAGATCTGCGAAACGGCACGCGGTGGTCAGCAGCGTATCGGTGCCTGTGAGTTGGTGGTGGGCGACGGCCGCTTCGATGAGGTGCCCTGCGCAGTAAAGTTCGTGATCGTAGCCTAGGTTGCTCCAGCGGTCTTGCGGGCGAACAACCGTGAAGTGGGAGTTGAGATAACCATCGGGCTGTTGCGCGGCGATGAAGAGTGCCGCGACTTCATCGATCTTTTGACGGAGCGATTCGTCGGGGCGAAGACGGCACGCGTAGCAGGCGGCTTCGAGCCACTTGGCGGTGTCCGAGTCCCAGAAGATATGGGGCTTGGGCAGGGCGCTTCCGGGGTGCCATTGGAGGCGGAGCGCATCGATGCGGCCGGTGCGGAGCAACAGGTCGTATTGGGCGGGCAATGATTGCTCGTGGTTCACGCGCAGACGTTCGCTCCAGAACGGATCATTCAGGCGGACTTGATGGCTGGGGAGGGGAGAAAACAGGAACATAATTGAGATAATCCAGTTGGCTGTTTCCTCTTAAAACTGGACATTTCTGTATAAAAACGGAACAAAACCGATCTATGCCGTCGTTCTTGAAACTGGGTGTGAAGGCGTCCTTGAAAGCGGAGAACGCCGGGCTGTTTCTGTCGCCCGGACATGGAATTCATCCGGATCGCGTGATTCCCTCCCATGAGCTGATTTTTGTGCGTTCGGGGCGGTTGGAGATGGAAGTGGGCGGGTGCGATTTTGAGGTGAAGGCAGGCGAGACCTTGTTGCTCCATCCGGGGGTTAGGCATCGGGGAACACGGGCGTATGAAGAGGGGTTGGAATTTTATTGGGTGCATTTCTGCCTGCCGGCGAAGGCGGGAAAAAACGACGTGGTGTTGGATATTCCCTGCCACACCCAACCGCTGAGGGCGGAGCGGCTGGCGGAGTTGTTTCATCGGTTTTTGGATGATCAGGAATCGCGTTCGCAGATACCGGAACAGGCCGCGCTGTTGGTGATGCTGATGTTGCTGGAGTTGCGTCGGGACGGGCTTTCGTCACCGCCGCCGAGTCATGCGATGGCGGGGCGCACGCAGCAGTTCATCGCCGCCCATTTTCATCGGGGGATCCACGCGGCTGATGTGGCGCGGGCCATGGGCTGCCATCCGGATCACTTGGGGCGTGTGCACCGCCAGGCCCACGGATGCACGCTGAGCGAGGCGATCCATCGGCGGCAATTGATGGAGGCGCGGGTGCTCCTTCGCGAGAGCGCGAAAAACATGGAGGAGATTGCGCTGGCCTGTGGATTCAAGGAGACCCGCTACTTTAGAAAGCTCTTCGCGTCCCACCAAGGTATGAGTCCGCGGGCATATAGGAAACTTCACTCGCGTATATATGTGAACACGCGATGAAGCGGCGACGAAACCCCGTCGGATAGTCACAAAAAAGCCACGCACCGGAATGCGTGGCTTGGTGTTGATCCGGGATGGGTTAGGTAGTGTCCGAAAAGTTCAGCAAAAAGACGGATCATGGTAAGTGGTTTGGTGCTGAAGCCAAAAACCACGAACAGAAGGAAAACCATGACCCGTCCGACCAAGGACATGACAAAAAATACCAATACGCGCGAGCAATTGCTGGCGCTTTTAAGCGGCGACGACGCGCTGCGAGCGTTGCTGGAGACGACCGTGCAGGAAGTGCTCGAAGCGGAGATGGATGAGACCCTCGGGGCCGGTAAAGGTGATCGCACAAGCCAACGCCGGGGCTACCGCAGCGGCTACTACGGGCGCAAGCTGACGACGAGGGTGGGCACGCTCGAACTACGCGTGCCGCAAGACCGCGGAGGGCTCTTTCGCACCGAGGTGTTTGCGCGCTACCAGCGCAGCGAAAAGGCCCTGCTGCTGGCGCTGGCCGAGATGTATGTGCAGGGCGTCTCGACGCGCAAAGTGCGCGCCATCACCGAGGAACTCTGCGGCCACGGTTTCAGTGCGAGCAGCGTGTCGGCCATAACCGTGCAGCTCGACGAGGAACTGGAGCGTTTCATGACGCGACCGCTCAGCGAGGAGTTTGCCTACGTGATGCTCGACGCGCGTTACGAACGGGTGCGAGAAGCAGGCGTTATCCGAAGCCGGGCGGTAGCTGGTGGCGATCGGCATCGACTGGGACGGGCAACGTCAGGTGCTCGGCGTTGCATTGGCCAGTCGCGAGAGCCTCACCTCTTGGCGCGACTTTCTTATCGGGCTCAAGCAGCGCGGACTGTCCGGTGTGCACTTCGTGGTCACCGACCATCACGAAGGACTCAAACAAGCGGTCGCCGAAGTCCTGCCAACGGCCCTTTGGCAACGCTGCTACGTGCACTTCCTGCGCAACGCGCTCGATCACCTGCCGCGTTCGGCCGACGCAGCCTGCCTGCAGGAGCTACGCTGGCTTTACGACCGTCGCGATGCCCAAGAGGCGCGCACCGACCTGCGGGCCTGGCTGAGCCGCTGGCAGGACAAGCACTCGAAGTTTTGCGAATGGGTGGAGGCCAACATCGAGGAGACCTTCACCTTCTACCGCCTGCCCCAGGCCCACCACAAACACCTCAAATCAACCAACATGCTGGAACGACTGAATCAGGAATTTAAACGCCGCACCCATATCGTGCGGATCTTCACCGATGAGGCCTGCTGCCTGCGACTGCTCCGCGCCCTCGCAGTCGAAACCCACGAGGAATGGATCGATGGCAACCGCTACCTGAACATGGAACCCCTGCGCGTGCTTCTCAAGAAACCCACCACCGAACGCAAAGCCGCCTGAATCAGGCGGGGAGGCTGACCGCCACCCCTGCCACCCCTCCACTCAATCCAAAGCGGGGAAGGGGCTGACGCCCCTTCCCCTGCACCCCATCCCATAAATTTTTTCAGCTCACCAAACCATCAAGCCACTGATCCACTTTTGCAGAACTTGACGGACACAACTATGGGTTAACTCAATGCCCGACGCCGACGTGGTGTTCCTTGATGTATTCGTTCTTCAGTCCGAGGGCCTCGGGGGCGTGGAGGACGAGCATCTTCATGCGGATATCCTTCGGCACGTCCTTCGAGGTGGCTTTGGAAACGACGATCATCAGTCCGATCGAGAGCGGCACGCACCAGATGGCGGGCTGTTCGCACAGGATGCGGACGACCGGATGGGAGACCCAGAATGACTTCATTTCGATGATCTTCAGGTCGCTCAGGTTGATGATCGTGGTGCAGGCCAAGGCGGCGAGTCCGCCGCCGAGCATGCCGGTGGCCGCACCCTTCATGGTCATCCCGCGCCACCAGACGCTCATGAACAGGAGCGGGAAGTAACTCGCGGCGGCGATGGCAAAGGCTTGGCCGACCATGAAGTTGATCTGCAGCTGTTCGACTTGCGAACCCATGAGCACGCACACGCCGCCGACCAAGATGGCGGCCAACTTGAACATACGCATGCGTTGTTCGGGAGTAGCATCGGGCTTGAGCATGCGGCCGTAGACGTCGTGGGCGAGCGCGCCGGTCATGGAGACCAGCAGGCCGGAGAACGTGCTCATGAAGGCGGCGAAGGCACCGGCGCAGGCGATGCCGCTGAGGATGGATCCCCAGACACCGTAGTGCTGGCGGATGATGCTGGGCAGTTCGAGGACGATCTTGTCGGTGCCCTTGGCTCCGGTGGCGGCGTAGAGCTCGGGGAGGAAGTTTCGTCCGAGCACGCCGAGGAACGGCGGGAACACATAGAAGATGCCGATGAGGATCATCACCCACATGGTGGTGCGCTTGGCGGCGACGCCATCGGGGTTGGTGTAGAATCGCACCAAGATGTGCGGGAGGCCGGCGGTGCCGCACACGAGCGCAATGATGAGCGAGTAGGTGTAGACAAGCGACAGGGGTCGGCTCTCCGCCTCGGAGAGGCCGGCAGCTTTCGCGGCTTTGGTCGTGAGACGACCGAAGGGAGAGACCCAGTCGTGGTCCTTCGGGGCCTTGTCTGGAAGCGGTTGGCGGATGACCTCGGCGGATTGCTCGATGGCGACGGGATTCATCGCGTCGGCGAGCGTGGGGTTGTTGGCGTTGAGGTTTTTGCCGTAGCCACCGAAGACGGCCATGAGCACGAAGACGGGCACGCTGATGGCGAACATCTTCATCCAATACTGCATGGCTTGGACGAGGGTAATGCCCTTCATGCCGCCGAGGGCGACGTTGAGGGTGATCACCGCGCCGACCAGGGCCACGCCGACCCAGTAGGGCAGACCGGGGAAGATGTAGGCGAGCGTCGTGCCTGCGCCCTTCATCTGGGGAAGGGTGTAGAACAGGCCGATGAACATCACGAAGACGACTGCGATCTTGCGGAAGACCGGAGAGTCGTAGCGGCCCTCGGCAAAGTCGGGAATCGTGTAGGCGCCGAAGCGGCGCAGAGGTCCGGCGATGAAGAGGAGGAGGAACAGGTAACCGCAGGCGTAACAGACCGGATACCAGAGCGCGTCGTAGCCGACGGCCATGACCATGCCGGCAATGCCCATGAAGGAGGCAGCCGAGAGGTATTCGCCGGAGATGGCGGAGGCGTTCCAGCCGACCGAGACGGAGCGGCCGGCGACGAAGAAATCACCGGCGGTCTTGGACGATTTGGCGGAGCGGAAGCCCAGCCAGACGGTGATGGCGACGGTGACGAAGGAGAAGCCGAAGATCCACGGATCGACGCCGTTGAGGAAAGCGAGGGAGAGGTTCATTTGCTGGCAACCTCCCGGGCCTCGTCGGCCTCAAGCTGCAATGAGCGTTTGATGAAATAACCGGAGATGAGCCAGACGTAGGGGAAAAACAATACGCCGAGGATCAGCCAGGTGAGGGTGAAGCCGCCGACGCGGGTGGCCATGAGGTCGGGAGCGAAGTAGTTGGCGAGCGGAAGTCCGAGCAGTGCGACGAGGAAGGCAGCGGCGCAGGCGATGGAGAGACGGAGCTGACGGCGCATCAACGAGCTTAGAAAAGCTTCGCTGTGCACCGTATCATCACGGGTCGAGGAAGGGGGCATGGGGCGTGAGCGTGCGGTTTGTTCACGCGGGGGCAAGCCTGTGTAATAGGGCTTATCAGCGGGCCTTGCGGGCCGGGCCGGTTAGTTTTTGGCTCGCTCGACCACGGTGACCTTCCCGTCGGCGAAGGTGATCTTCATAACGGGTTGCACGTGGTCGGAGTAAACGGGGCGGCTGATGGGTTCGAGGTAGGCGGTGGTGGTGCCGGTCTTGGGGTCGCGCACGACCCGGCGGGCAAATCCACCGTAGGCCTCACCGCGGTATTCCTGCCAGTAGCGGTTGTAGATCCATGTCGTCGTTTTGTCTTTGGCCGTGGTGGTTGATTTTTTTTCGTCGGGAGAGCCGAGGGCGAGGTAAACCATGTCCTCGTTGTCGCCGACACGGACCTCGCCGGCTTGCAGGCGGGACTTGGTGGGTTCGTCGAGTGTGGCGAAGGTGGCGGCTTTTTTGTCCGCACGGCGCTCGAAGGTGTTGCAGCCGGTAAGCGTCAGCAGTCCGGTGACCAGCAGGAGGAGGGTAAGTAGGGAGCGCATGATAAGGAGTTGGACTAGGAGGAGTGGGGGCGGGTTCCCTGTTCAGGAGGGTTGAATGGAGTGCAGGGCGGTCAAATCGGGGTCGGTGGCGGCTTCGGTTTTCCACTCGGGTTCGGAGGCGCAGGCGCGTTTCAAGCGGCGGCGTGCCTCGGGGAGTTCGCCGAGCAGGCAGTGATAACAGGCGAGGTTATAGTCAACCAGCGCACTGGGTTCAGTGATGTTGCGTTCGCCTCGCAGCAGGACTTCGCGGGCCTCGATGATGCGTTGTTTTTCACGCAAGGCGTAGGCCCAGGCAATCCACGGGCGTTCGAGGGTGGGTTCGGCCGACGTGACCTTGGCGGCGAGGCTGATGATGCGTGTCCATGAGGACTTGGCCATGGCCAGCTCGATGTGCACGGCCAGCACCTCGGTGGTGGTCTGATCGGCCGGTTTGATCAACGCGAGTTCGGCGCGGGCTTCGGCGAGGAGGTTGAGCCCGAGGTAGCCGAGTGCGTAGTCGAGGTGTTTGCGCGTGGAGATCACGTGTTCACAAGTTCGTCACCATCGGTGCGCCGATGCGACGTCAAATCGGAAGCGGATTTCGATATGGGGTGTTCACGGCAGGGTAAAAACTTTGCATGGAACGCGGATGTTGCGCGGAATGTGCTAAACGAACGCCATGCAGTCATACGCTTTGCCACATCTTGATATTACCCTGCGGGTGGGGTGCCGGTTGGTTTACGAGTCCACAGGGCCGGCGACGTTGCTGCTCAACTTGAAACTGCAGCCGGGAACGCATCACGCCGTGCTGGCGGAATCGCTTAGTCTCGGGCAGGGACTGCCCTACGACGAATTTTTCGACGCCCACGGCAATCTGGTCGAGCGGCTCTCGCTGAACAGGGGGACCAATGTGATCACGCACGATGCGCTGGTCTCGGTGTGTTCGCGACCGGACAACCATGAGCTGACGGGCAATATTCCGGTGACGGTGGACCGGCTGCCTCCGGAGTTGCTGCGCTACACGCTGCCGAGCCGGTATTGTGATTCGGACAAGCTGACCAACTTTGCCTGGGAGAAATTCGGCCACATCGAGCACGGCTGGCCGCGGGTTCAGGCGATCAGTCTCTGGCTGCATCAGAATATTGAATACCGCTACATGTCCGGCCGGCCCGATCTCTCGGCATGGGATATCCTGCAGCGCGGCTACGGGGTGTGCCGCGACTTCGCCCACCTGGCGATCGCGCTCAACCGCACGTTCAATGTGCCGGCGCGCTACATCACGGGGCACATTCCGGACATCGGGGTGCCCGATCCCGAGGGGCACATGGATTTTCACGCGTATGCGGAGGTTTACCTCGGTGGGAACTGGTTCACGACCGACGCGAGGTTCCATGTGCCGCGCATCGGACGCATCACGGTGTCACGCGGGCTCGATGCGGTGGACGGGGCGTTTTCCACGATTTTTGGCGGGGCGTGGCTCTCGCATTTTCAGGTGTGGGCTTACCAGATTGTGCCGGGGAGCATGCAGATTGGCGATCCGGTGGACTTGTCGCGGCGATTGGACAACCAGCACACCATCGTCACGAACGGCTGAGGATTAGGGTTTCTGCATCGCCGTCCCTGCGCCGGCGGCATGTCATGGTTTCACTGGAATAAACACCGGGCGGGGGCCGACGGTGATGCGCCAGCGTCCGGGTCCGACGGGCGTGAGGGGAACGGGAATCGGTTCCTCCGCATCGAGGGTCATGGTCACGGCGGGGCCGGCCTGTCCGGCGGTGATCGTTTGCGGAGAACCGCCCGGGCGGTCGGCTTCGGCGGTCCAGAGCATGAGCCAACTCGTGCCGTCGGCTTTGCGCCAGCGGGCGGTGTAGAGCAGGTCGTCGTGATGGAGGCTTTCGAGATGGGCGTCGCCGAGGAGGTGTTGCATCTGGCGGAGCGCATACCACGAGGGCTTGGGCTTGCCGTTGCGCAGGATGCCGGAGGCACCATGCATCTGCGGCTCGTCCTTGTCGTCGAAGAAGTAGATGTGGGCGCGTTCGACGCCCTCGGCGAGGAAGAGCGGGATGGAGCGAAGCAAGTAGGCGGCCTGCGCGGCGTCGGTCACGTTGCCGTCCCATTTGGCGAAGGCGCCCTTGCGACCGGTGAGGCTGGTGGCGCAGTCCCAGCCGAATTCGGTGACCCAGACGGGCTTGCCCTTGGCGTGGGCGTCGCGCCAGGCGACGACGTTGTGCACATCGCGCAGGTAGGGCGTGGCGGGGTCCTCGGGAAACGTGTGGTGCCAGGTCGGCCAGCCGTCGGTCTGCGCGTAGGTGTGGACGGTGAGGATGTCCACGCGGTCGATGAAAGGAAGGAACAGGTCGAGGGCCTTGTCGTATTTGCCGCTCTTGAGCGAGGCGGTGACGTTGCAGGTGGCGATCTTGAGCTTCGGGTCGCCTTCGCGGATGCCTTTGGACATCGCGGCGAAAACGCGGACATAGTCGGCGTCGGAGTAGTGGCCGGGTTCGTTGCCGATCTCGACGGCTTCGAGCCAGTTTTTGCCGCCGGGGCCGGCCATTTTGGCGAAGGCCTTGCCGTAGGCGCGGGCGTCGGCATCGAGATTTTTCCAGTGATCGGCGGGCAGGTTGGACAGCATGAGACTGGCGTGGACGCGCATGCCGGCCTTGTTCCAGCTGCCGTAGATGTGGTCCCAGCTGACTTTGTTTTTGGCGAAGGGGAGCGGGGCGGACGTGGCTGTGTCGTCGGCGAGGTCCCATTGGATCGGGTGATAGTCGCGGACGACGGAGACGACGCCGGTGTAGAGCTCCGGGTGGAACTGCACGGTGTGGCCGCAGATGCCGAGGAAGTCTTTGAGCGCAACCGAAGGCGGGGGGGGCGGGGTGGCGGCGAAGGTGGCGGAAACCATGGCGAGGCCGAGGAAGAGTCCTCTCCCTAGAACGGGGTAGGGGTGGGGGGGCATGGCCTCCAACATGGTATTTGAGAGGAGAGAAGTGCGAGCGTGATATTGCGCCGGAGGCCGGACGCGTGGGGATGCCGGATTTGGGCTCGATATTCTCACATGCATTGGCCAACCGTCTGCAATCAGCCGCGCATGACGCGCAAGCTGTCATTCCACCACCTCGTTCAGACTTCCCTCGCTACCATGCATTCCAGCACCCGCTTGTTCACCGCGCTATTGGTTTCCGGTTTTTGCACACTCACGGTCACGGCCAACACGGCGGCCGACATCGCCCGGGCGGAGACGGTTATCCGCAAAGTCCTGTTCATTTCCGGCCAGTATGAGGGCAAGGACCTCGTGCTGACTCCGCCGGTGCCGCTCGCCGATAAGTCGGGCCTGTATTGCGAACCCTATGACGCTCAAGGCGAGCTCACGCCTTGGGCGAAGAAGGCGGTCGAAGCGACCGTGGGCGGTATGGCGGGCGAAAAGGCGGGAGGTGCGGCGATCAGCGCACTGGGCGGGGCGATTCCGGGAGCGGGACTGCTGTCGCCTTTCGCCAAGAAGAAGGGCAAGGAGCTGGGTGCTAAGGCGGCGGTGGGCGGGGCCGAGTTCATCAAGAGCTCGTCCACCTACTCGTTTAACTCCATCGAGGATTATGCGGTGTTTCTGCACGCGCGCTTTTCGACCAAGCCGACTTACAAGCAGGCGCTGGCGTCGACGATTTCGGTGTATCCGGAACTGGAGACAGCACTGGAGCCGGCGATCAAGGCGGCCTATGCGAAGGCTGCGCAGGTGAAGGCCGAGGCCGAAAAACAGGCCGCGATCAAGCTGGCGGCCGACAAGCTGGTCGCCGAAAAGGCAGCCGCAGACAAAGCAGCGGCCGAGAAGGTGGCGGCAGCTGCGGCGGTCATCGCGCCCGTCGTCGCGCCGGTTACTGCGCCGGTCGCACAGTAAGCACGAGGGGTTTCCGCCGCGGGCGGTTTAGAGCCGCGCGTGGCGGAGGCGGAGGGCGTTGGCGACGACGGTGATCGAGCTGAGGCTCATGGCGGCGCCGGCGAACATGGGGTTGAGCAACCACCCGGTGAACGGATACAGCAGGCCGGCGGCGAGGGGGAGGCCGGCGGTGTTGTAGGCGAAGGCCCAGAAGAGGTTTTGTTTGATGTTGCGGAGCGTTGCCCGGCTCAGATGCACCGCGCGCACGAGGGCGCGGAGATCGCCTTTAACGAGGACGAGTCCGGCGCTCTCCATGGCGACGTCGGTGCCGGTGCCCATGGCGATACCGATGTCGGCGGCGGCGAGGGCGGGCGCGTCGTTGAGTCCGTCGCCGGCGAAGGCGACGACTTCGCCGCGAGACTGGTGTTCGCGCACGATCTCTTGTTTGCGTGCAGGGGTGACGCCGGCGTGGTAGCCGTCGAGGCCGAGTTCGTCGGCGACGGCGCGGGCGGTGGCTTCGCGGTCGCCGGTGACCATGTAGATTTTCAGGCCGAGGCGGTGGAGTTCGGTGATGGCTTCGGGGGTCGATGACTTGATCGGATCGGCGAGGGCAATGGTGCCGGAGAAGGTGTTGTCGATGGTGACGCCGATGACCGTCGCGGTGGCGTGGGCGGTGGAGTCGGCGGGGGCGCGGCCGACTTGGATGGTGCGGTCTTTGACGCGGGCGGTGATGCCTTGGCCGGGCGTGGCGGTGAAGTCGGTGGCGGGCGCGAGGGTGAGGTTGCGATCCTTGGCGGCGGCGAGAAGGGCGCGGGCGAGCGGGTGTTCGCTGGAGGATTCGGCGGAGGCGGCGAGGGTGAGGAGTTCGTCTTCCGCGTTGTTTGGGGAGAAAGAGAAAGATGAAGAGGAAAGAGAAAGAATCGGATGGATGGAGACGACACGGGGTTTTCCTTCGGTGAGGGTGCCGGTCTTGTCGATGAGCACGGTGGTCGCGGCGGTGAGGCGTTCGAGGGCGGCGGCGTCTTTGACGAGCACGCCGGCTTGGGCACCGCGGCCGATGCCGGTGATGAGCGACACGGGCGTGGCGAGTCCGAGGGCGCAAGGGCAGGCGATGATGAGGACGGCGACGGCGTTGACCAACGCGGGGATGAGCGCGGGCGCGGGGCCGAGGATCAGCCAGAGCGTGAAGGTAAGCGCGGCAATACCTGCGACGATGGGCACGAACCAATTGGAGACACGGTCGGCGAGGCGTTGAATGGGGGCTTCGCTGTCCTGGGCTTCTTCGACGAGTTTGATGATGCTGGCGAGCAGGGTGTCAGCACCGACGCGGTCGGCGCGGAAGAGGAAGGAACCGTTGGTGTTGAACGTGCCGGCGCTGACCTTGTCGCCGGATTTTTTGACGACGGGGTCGGGCTCGCCGGTGAGCATGGCTTCATCGACGTCGCTGGTGCCCTCGGTGAGCGTGCCGTCGACGGGGATTTTTTCGCCGGGGCGGACGCGGAGAATGTCTGCGACGAGAATGTCGGCGAGCGGGACGTCTGCTTCGTGACCGTCACGCACGCGGTGGGCGGTGGCGGGGGCCAGGTCCATCAAGGCCCGGATGGCGGCGTCAGTGTGGGCGTGGGCGCGTTGCTCGAGGATTTGTCCGAGGAGGACGATGGTGGTGATGAAGGCGGCGGCCTCGAAGTAGAGCGGCACGCCGTGGGAGTCGGTGTGGAGCGAGGCGGGAAATTTGTCGGCGAAGAGGACGGCGGCGACCGAGTAGAAGTAGGCGGCGCCGGTGCCGGTCACGGTGAGCGTGAACATGTTGGTATCGAGCTCGCGGAGGGATTTCCACCAGCGGCCGATGAAGAACCAGCCGCTCCAAAAAAAGACGGGGGTCGTCAGGGCGAGTTGCAGCCAGGCGGAGACGCGCGGGTCGATGCTGTGCGCGAGCGAGGGGATGAGCATCGGACCCATGGCGAGGACGAGGACGGGGAGCGTCAGGGCGAGGGCGACGTAGAAACGCGGACGCAGCACGCGTTCGTGCGGCAGGCCCATATAGACCGGCGCGTTGGGCGAAGCCGGGTTTCCGGTGTGGGAGTGGTTCATTTTGCGACGGCGAGTTTGCGCTCGTGGAGAATCGCGAAGATGACGGGGGTCACGAGGAGGATGTGGAGGAGCGAGGAGATCATACCGCCGACAACCGGAGCGGCGATCGGTTGCATGACTTCGCTGCCGGTGCGCGCGCTCCAGAAGATGGGGAGTAACGAGGCGACGGTCGTGGCGACGGTCATGACTTTCGGGCGCAGACGGAGGCGGGCGCCGGCTTTGATCGCGGTGATGAGTTCGGGGCGGGTGAGTTGGGGGTTTTCGGACGGCGGGCCCAGCGGTCCCGCCCTACCTTTGGCGGCGCGGGCGGACTCGACGGATTCGTTGAGGTAAACGACCATGACGACGCCGGTCTGGATCGCGGTGCCGAAGAGGGCGATGTAGCCGATCCATACGGCGACACTGAAGTTAAAACCGAGGATGGCTTGGAGGATGACGCCGCCAGTAAGTGCGAAGGGGACGGCGAGGATGACGTGGGCGGCTTCGCCGACGCTGCGGAAGGTCATCACGAGGAGAACGAAGATGATGCCGATGACGGCGGGGAAGACGTAGAGGAGTGTCTGCCGGGCGCGGATCTGGTGTTCGTATTGTCCGGAGTAGTCGACGGTCATGCCGGGATCGAGGTGCACGTCGCGGGCGACTTTGGCTTTGATTTCGTCGACGAAGCCGCCGAGGTCGCGGTCCTGGACGTTGGCCTGGACGAAGACGCGGAGGCGTCCGTTTTCGGACTGGATTTCGCTGGCGCCGATCACGCGTTTGACGGCGGCGACCTGGCGGAGCGGGACGAACGGGCCCGACGGCGTGGGAATGAGGAGGTCGCCGATTTTTTCGAGGTCGTCGCGGTCGGCCCGGTCGAGGCGGACCTGGATGGGCCAACGTTCACGGCCCTTGATCGTGGTGGTGGCGACGGAACCGCCGATGCCGGTTTCGACGTAAGAAAACACATCGGCAATACGCAGGCCGTAGCGACGGAGGGCTTCACGATCAGGGGTGATTTCGAGATAGGGTTTTCCGAGGGTGCGGGACGGGGCGACGCCGGTGGCACCGTGAATGCCGGCGACGACCTTTTCGATCTCGAAGGCTTTGGCTTGGAGGGCGTCGAGGTTGTCACCGAAGAGTTTTACGCCGACCTGGGCGCGGATGCCGGTGCTCGTCATGAGAATGCGGTTCTCGATGGGCTGGAGAAAACCGGGGACGTAGCCGGGGACCTGGGTGAGGCGTTCGGAGAGGTCGGCGATGATCTGTTGTTTGGTCACGCCGGGACGCCACTCGGAGGGCGGCTTGAGCATGATGGTGGTCTCGATCATCTCGACGGGGGCGGGGTCGGTGGCGGTGTCGGAGCGGCCGAGTTTGCCGGCGACGGAGGCGACCTCGGGGTAGGCGGCGATGACTTTGTCCTGCCAGCTCATGATGCGGTTGACCTCGGTGAGCGAGGTGGACGGGAGCAGCACGGGCATGAAGAGGAGGGAGCCTTCTTCGAGGGTGGGCATGAATTCGGAGCCGAAGCCGCGCGTCAGGCGCGCGGCAAGTGGTGAGTGACGAGTGATGAGTGACGAGAGCGGGCGGGGCAGGCCGAAGGCGATGACGGAGGTGACGGCGAGGAGCGTGGCGGCGAGGGAGAGGACGGTTTTGCGGTGGGTGAGGGCCCAGTCGAGCGTGGGTTCGTAGCCGCGCAGGAGGAACTTCATGAGCCAGTTTTCGCTCTCGGGCTTGAAGGGGCCGCGCACGAGGTAGGTGCAGAAAACAGGGACGGCGGTGATGGCCATGATGACCGCGCCGAGGAGGGCGAAGCTCTTGGTGTAGGCGAGCGGGTGGAAGAGTTTTCCTTCCTGTCCCGAGAGCATGAATACGGGAACGAAGGCGAGGACGATGATCATCATCGAGAAGAACATCGGGCGGCCGACCTGGGTGGCGGCCGTGAGCGTGAGATCGAAGACTTCGCGGGGGGTGAGGGCGGGCGGGGGAGTGGCACGGGCATCTTGCCCGTGATCGGCGTCATTCAAACCCACGGGCAGGATGCCCGTGCCACTTTTTTTCTCCAGGGCGCGTTCGCAGTGGCGGATGACGTTTTCGGTCATGACAATGCCGGCGTCGACGAGCACGCCGATCGAGATGGCGATACCGGTGAGCGACATGATGTTCGACGGGATGCCGAACCGGTCCATCAGGATAAACGAAACGAGGATCGAGGCGGGCAGCGGCAGCGTGACGATGAGGATGCTGCGGAAGTGGAAGAGGAAGAGGATGTGGGCGAGCGTCACCAAAATGATCTCTTCGGTGAGCGCGTGCTTGAGCGTGTTGATGGCGCGCTGGATCAAGTCGGCACGATCATAAAAAGGCTCGACGGTGACGCCGGCGGGCAGGCCTGGGGAGAGGGTGCCGATGCGGGCTTTGATGTCCTGGATGACCTTGTAGGCGTTCTCGCCGTAGCGCATGACGACGATGCCGCCGACCACCTCGCGACCGTTGACGTCGAGGGCGCCGCGGCGGAAGTCTCCGCCGATCTGCACGGTGGCGACGTCGCGGATGGTGAGCGGGGTGCCGTTGCGCGGGAGGAGCGGGATTTTTTCCAGGTCTTCGGGGGAAGTGACGAGGCCGACGCCGCGCACGATGTATTCGGCGCCGTTTTCTTCGAGGGTTTTGCCGCCGACGTTGGCGTTGGAGGCGGCGACGGCGTCCATGACCTCGCCGAGGGTGACGTTGAATTGGCGGAGTTTTAAGGACGAGACCTCGATCTGGTATTGGCGGACGAAGCCGCCGATGGAGGCGACCTCGGCGACGCCGGGCGTGGCGGCGAGTTGGTAGCGGACGAATGTGTCCTGGAGCGTGCGGAGGGAGCCGAGGTCTTGTTTCCCGGACGTGTCCTTGAGGTAGTATTGATAGACCCAACCGAGACCGGTGGCGTCGGGTCCGAGACGGGCGGTGACGCCGGTGGGGAGAAGTTCGCCGAGGGAGTTGAGTCGTTCGAGGACGCGGGTGCGAGCGAAGTAGTTTTCGATTTTGTCGTTGAAGATGACCGTGAGAAACGAAAACCCGAACATCGAGGAGGCGCGCACGGTTTTGACGCCGGCGAGGCCTTGGAGGGAGACAGAGAGCGGGTAGGTGATCTGGTCTTCGACTTCCTGGGGCGAGCGCCCGGACCAGTCGGCGTAGACGATGACCTGGTTTTCGGAGAGGTCGGGGATGGCGTCGATGGGGACGCGTTTCAAGGCGACGACGCCCCAGGCGCACAGCGCGAGGAAGGCGGCGATGACGATGAAGCGGTTGTGCAGCGACCAGCGGATGATGGCGGAGATCATTTGCTAAAAGTAGCGAGTAGCGGGTGGCGAGTAGTGAGTAGACCGGAGCACCTACGGCTTAAGTTCGACGCCGCAGTCGATCATTTCGGAGCCGAAGAAGGGGTTCTTGAGCGCGGCGTCGCGCTGGAGCCAGCGGGCTTTGCCGGTGGCGGGTGCCATGGGGCATTGGAAGATGTGGAGGTTTTCGCGGCGGTCGGCGGGCTGGGCACGGACGAGGTCGGCAACGGCGGTCGTGAAGGGCTCGAAGGCGGTGCGGGCGGTTTTGAGATCGGGGCCGGCGACAAGTTTTTCCGCGAGCGGCATGAGTGTGTCGTGGGCGGCGCCGGATTGGTGGACGGCGGCGGTGAGCGCAGGGAGGAGTTTTGCGTAGGCGGCGAGGTCGTCGGTCGCGAGGGCGGAGGCGGCGTCGGCAGTGGCGAGCGTGAGGGCGGCGGGCAGCGGAGTGGTGGTTTTTTCGGACACGGGCAGGATGCCTGTGCCACTTTGGGCGCTGTGGGCGAGCTGGGCTTGTCCGTCGATGAGGAGGGCTCCCTGGGTGACGACTTTTTCGCCGGGTTTGAGTCCGTCGAGAATCTCGATGGTGTTGTCGCCGACACGGCCGGTCTTCACGATGCGGGGGGCGTAGGTGTGGTCGGCAAGTTCGACGTAAACAAGAGGAGAGCGCTGCGTGTGGAGCACGGCGGAACGCGGGGCGACGAGGACATCGGCGGCTTCGATCGCGACGAGACCGGAGGCGGTGAGCCGGTGGCGGAGGCGGCGGTCGGCGTTTTCAAGGATGACGCGGACCTTGGCGGTGCGGGTCATGGCATCGAGGTTGGGGTCGATGAAGGCGATGGGAGCGGTGAAGGTTGCGCCGGAGAGAGACGGGATCGAGACCGTGACGGACTGGCCGATGTGGAGATCGGGCAGGTCGGGTTCGTAGGCGTCGAAGACGAACCACATTTTCTGGAAGTCGCCGATGGCGAAGAGCATTTCGCCGGCTTTGACGTAGCCGCCTTCGTAGGCGGTGGGGCTGCGTTCGACGACGGTGCCGGTCTTGGTGGCGAGGATCTCGGTGTCGCGAGCGACGTCGCCGGGCTTGGCCAGGTCGTCGATCTGTGTATCCAGAAGACCGAGACGACGGAGTTTTTCGCGGGCGGGGGCGAGCAAGGCGGAGCCGGGTGCGGCGGTGGCGAGGGCGTGGAACTCCTGCCGAGCGGTGAGCAGGTCGGGGCTGTAGAGCACAGCGAGCGGCTGGCCTTTGGTGACCTCGACGCCGGTGGAGTTGACGAAGAGTTTTTCGATGCGGGCGTCGGTGTAGGAGGCGAGGTAGCGGTGGCGGGTTTCGTCGTCATCGACGATGCCGGTGACGCGGAGTGTGCGCACGAGCGGGGCTTTGACGGTTCCGGCGGTCTGCACGCCGATGACGGACGCGGCGGCGGGGGCGAGCGTCACGATGCCGTCGCCGGTGGAGATGCCGGCGTCGCCTTCATAAACGGGGACGAGCGTCATGCCGCAGATGGTGCACTTGCCCGGCTGGTCGGACTTGATCCACGGGTGCATCGGGGACTGGTAGAACTGGATCCTGCGGGTGCCTTTTGTGTCGGCGTCACCCGCAGTCGCGTGGGCAGGCGGGAGGGCGGCGGTGTAGCCGATACCGCCGGCGATGGCGGCGACAATGATCAGGGAGAGAATGGTGGATGCTTTCATGGCTGGACGTCCTGGCTGGTGAGGAAACAGAGCTCGGCGGAGGCGAGTGCCTGTTCGGTGCGGAAGTCGGCCAGCTTGAGCTCGGTTTCGAGGGTCAGGCGCTGGGCGGCGAGCACGGAGGTGAGGGATGCGCGACCGGTTTCGTAGTCGCGGCGGGCGGCGTCGGTCGAGGCGTGGGAGAGGGGGAGGAGCTCGTCCTGATAACGTTTCACTTGGGAGAAGGCGGCGGTGGCGCGGGCGTGAGCGGTGGCAACCATGCCGGTGATCTCGACTTCGCCGGCATCGGCTTCGGCGCGGGCGGCGGTGACACGGGTGCGGGCTTCGACCAGTTCGGCGCGGGTGCGGCCGGGGTTGGCCCAGGGGAGGGAAAACGAGATGCCGGTGTCGAAGCTGCTGATGGTGTCGCCGGAGCCGCGCATGCGGCGGGCGGTGAGCATGAGTTCGGGATCGATGGCGCGGTTTTTACGGACGACGGCGAGTCGGGCCTGGGCGGCATCGGTTTCGCGGAGGGCGACCGTGATTTCGGGACTGCGGGCACGGGCGCGGGCCACGGCATCGGACACGGAGAGCGCGGGGAGGGCCGGGGCGGGGAGCGCGAGCGGGGCGATGGCGGTCTCGACGGGGCGGAGCATCAGGCTGTTGAGCAAGGCGCTTTCCTGGAGGCGCTGGCTTTCGAGATCGGTGCGCTCGGCGTCGATCTTGGCGAGATCGGTTTCGAGGGAGAGCAGCTCCATCTGGGGTTTCTGGCCGGTTTCGTAGGCCTGGCGGGTGAGAATGCGGGTCTGCACGAGGTTGTCGTGGAGGCGGGTATTGACCGCGAGGTGTTCATCGGCGGCGGCGAGGCGGGTGAACGACAGGCGCGCTTGGTTAAGGAGCATCCACTCGCGGCGGAGGGCTTGGGCAGAGGCGACGGAGGTTTCGGCGTTGGCGGCGAGACCGCGCAGTTGCGGGCGACCGCTCAGAGGAATCTCCTGGGAGAACTTGACCTCGACCTCGTTGACGGTGCCGAGGTTGGTCGTTTCGGCGTTCATCGCGGTGTCGCCGCGCCGGAGATCGATGCCGAGTCGTGGATCAGCCCAGGACGTCTCCTGGTCGATGCGGGCGCGGGCGGCCTCGGTCGAGGCGTTGGCGGCGGCGAGGGCGGGGTGGCCGTTACGGATCGCGGCGAAGACCTCCGGCAGCGTGAGTGGCGCGGAGGTTTCGGCGAAGGCAAGGCCTGTCCCCAGCAGCAAGGCCAGGGCGATGGAGCGCGAAAAGCGCATGGGGAGAGCGGCGCGGAGGCCGGTTTACTGCTTGGCCTTGGCGGCGGCTTCGGCGGCGTCGAGCTTGGCGAGGTATTTGGCGGGGTCTTTCTTGAATTTTCCGATGCACATCTTGCAGCAGAATTTCACGAGGCGGTCGGGTTTGCCCTCTTGCTTGTAAGCGTAGTCGATGGGGCCGCCCATGTCGCCGTCGGTGAGCGATTCGCCGGAGACGACGCAGGTGGTGAGCGGGTAGGTGTCGGCAGCGGGCTTGTCTTCGGCGCGGAGCGTGGCGAAACCGAGGACGAGGGCGATGGAAGTGAAGGCGATGAGTTTGTTCATGATCGGGAGATGATACGAGGTGGCGGACTAAAACCCTTGGAATTTAAGCATAAAAAAGGCCGCCCCTCCGAGAGGCGGCCTGAACACACACACACACGTGACCGGAAAAAATCAGGAACCGGCCTTGTTCACGGAGCAGCAACTGCCGCTCGTGCATTTCTCGGCGGAAAGGGTGGCGGACTTGTCTGCGGTCTTGGTGGTGGTGGCCACTTCAGTGACGGGGGCTTTGGAGGCCTTGGCGGCGGCTGAGCGGTTTTGCCAGTAGGCGGCACCTTGGCCGGCGTGGGCGGAGGAGCCGACGGCGAGTGCGAAGATACCTGCGGCGACGAGGAGGAGGGAGCGATAGGAGGATTTCATATGGATACGGGTTTTGTTTTTTCAGTCGGGATGTGGGCCGGTGAAGGTCACATCCGTGTTACGTGAATGGGAGGGGATTCCCTTGGGGTTTATTCCGGTCGAATTGCGGCTTGGCGGAAAGGGCGTGCGGACTAGCGTACGTGCATGATCTACCCTGGTTTGGTTTCGGTCACCTTCCGCAAGCACAGTCCCGCCGAGGTGGCGGCGCTGGTTAAAAAAGCAGGTCTGAAAGGTGTCGAGTGGGGCGGGGACATCCATGTGCCTCATGGCGATCTTGTCCGGGCGCGCGAGGTGCGGGAGACGACGATGGAGCATGGACTTTTTACGGCGGCTTATGGGAGTTATTATAGGGCGGGTCAGAGCGAGAATGCCGGGCTTGCTTTTGAGCGCGTGCTGGAGACGGCGGTTGAATTGGGTGCGCCGACGATTCGTGTGTGGCCGGGTGGCGCGGGATCGGATGCGACCGATGAAGAGGGGCGTTGGAAAATCATCCACGACCTGCGACGTATCGTCGGATTGGCGACAAAGGCAGGGGTGAGCATTTCGACGGAGTTTCACGGGGGCACGCTTACCGATACCAACGAGTCGGCCGGCAAACTGTTGGTGGAGGTTGACCACCCGAGTTTTTATACGTGCTGGCAGCCGCACAATGGCGAGGAGACGGACGATTGCGTGGCGGGCCTGCGGGAGGTGCAGTCGCGGGTGAGCAACATCCATGTTTTCCATTGGTGGCCGACTGCCAACGAGCGGCATCCGCTGGTGGATGGAGCGGAGCGCTGGGGGCGGTTCTGGTCGGTGTTAAAACAGATTCCCGGCGATCGATTCGCTTTGTTGGAATTCGTGAAAGGTGACGCGCCGGAGGCTTTCCTTCGGGATGCGGAGACGTTGCGCCAATGGCTGGCGTGAGTGATCGGGTGCATACGACTCCTTGTGCCTCGACAAGGCTTGAGGGGACGTTTTGGCTCCGCAGCTTGGTCGCACCCCGCATAAGCCAGTATATTTCACCGACCCTGTGGCGGTTGGGGTTTTTGTCGTATGCAGTTATGTCGGTCCGACTCAATGCGCAGGACGCGGGTGGGCTCGCACCTCCGCCGATCCAGGCCGACACGTGGGCCCACCTGATTGCCTGGGTGTTTGTGGTTATGGCGCTGGGCGGATTGCTGGTGTTTTGGGTCAACTTGCGGCTGCAGGGGCAGATCGGTGCGCAGACCCGGGCGTTGCGTGTATCGGAAGCGCGGATGCGCAATCTTTTCGAGAGCACGCCGGTCGCGATCGTGGAGGAGGATTTTTCAGTTGTGGCCGACTGGCTCGACGAACTTCGCAAGCAGGGCGTGGTGGATTTGGCGGCACATCTCAGGACTAATCCAGAGTTGGTCCTTCAGAAGTTTGCACTGGTGGGCGTGGTGGCGGCCAATCGCACGGTCATGCGGCTGGCGCAGGTTGATAACGTGAAGGATTACGAGGGGTTGATTCGCAGCGCCCCCACGGCCGAAATGCTTGGAACATTTGTGGCACAGTTGCATGCGATTTGGGATGGCCAGGCTGAGATGACTCGTGAGTTGCGCTACCGCGGCATTGATAGCCGGGACGGGCACAGCTTGATGCATTGGAGCGCCCAGCATGAGGAGGGCAGGCCGGACTACCGACGGGTTCAGATCGCTTTTACCGATCTGAGCATGTTGCGTGCGACCGAGGAGAAGCTTCGCAACATCGAGGATCGCTGGCGGCTGGCCGTGCTCGCGATCAATGCGGGTATTTGGGAATACAATTTTGTCACCGGAGAGACCTTTATTTCGGACCGTTGGAGGGAGATCATCGGCTATCCCGCGACCGACCTGCCGAATGCCCGGCATGAGTTCTGGCCGCGCATCCATCCCGAGGATGTGGAAATGGTCCGGCAGGCGATGCGGGATTATTTGGAGGGGCATCGTTCCAGTTACCGGGTGGAATTCCGGATGCGTTGCCGTGACGGCAACTACAAGTGGATTTTATCACGCGGGCTGGCGTTGTTTGACCAGTCGGGCAAGCCACAGAGGTTGGTCGGCTCACACTCGGACATCGACGAACGCAAACGGGCCGAGCAGTCGCTGCGGTCGTCCGAGGAACGCTACCGTGTGTTGTTCGAAAACTCGCCCGTGGCCATCATCGAATACGATTTGCGGGGGTTGCTGGATTGGATGGAGGCGCTGAGGGCCAAGGGCGTGGTGGATTTTGATACATTTGCGGAAACGCATGCCGATGTGTTCAGGGGGGTACTCAAGGGGGCGTTGATGGTGGGCGTTAATCGCGAGGCGTTGCACCTGGTGGGCGCAAGCACCCGTGCCGAGGCGCTTGATGGTATTGAGCGTATCGTTACTTCGGATATGGAAAAGGTGCGCAGGACCCTTTGCCGGGCCTTGTGGGAGGGTCGTAATTCCATCGAGGGCGAGATGATGCTCAATGCGCTCGACGGCACGCCGCGCCGGGTGTTCTACCGCTGGTGGGTGCCGGCGCTCGGAGGCGAGCCGAGTTACGCGTGGACACAGGTTGTGCTGGTCGATCTGACCGGAATCAAGCGGACCGAGGAGGCTTTAGCCGCCGAACGCGAGCGCCTCGCGGTGACGCTGCGTGCGATGGCCGAGGGCGTAATCACCACCGATGTGGAAGGGCGGGTGCTTTTCCACAATGAGGCCGCCAGCGAGTTGACCGGTTGGGCCGAGGATTCGGCTATCGGCCGGCAGTTGGCGGAGGTGTGTGTGTTGCGGCATGAGAAAACCCGGGAGGCCGTGCCGCCATTGGTGACA
This sequence comes from Opitutaceae bacterium, assembly GCA_041671745.1. Classification (GTDB taxonomy): domain Bacteria; phylum Verrucomicrobiota; class Verrucomicrobiia; order Opitutales; family Opitutaceae; genus Rariglobus. Next base: position 40,093 of record JBAZBC010000029.1, read on the forward strand.
GCGGCAGTGTCGTCGCACAGCGTAGTCGATTTGCCGGCCAATACCGTATTGTTCGCGCGGGATGGCACGCCGTGTGTGGTCGAGGGTCGGTGTGCTCCCATTCACGATATGCACAGCCAGGTGATTGGCACGGTCCTGGTGTTGCGTGATGTGACCGAGCGGGCGCGCCTTGAGGGCGAAATCTTGCGGGCTTCGAAGCTCGAATCGGTCGGTATCCTTGCGGGCGGCATCGCTCACGATTTTAATAATCTACTGACCGTCGTGATGGGCAACATCACACTAGCCACGTTGGATTCGCAGGCGATGGCCTCGGCGGGCCGTTGGTTGCAGGACGCCGAGCGCGGAGTCATGCGGGCACGGGATCTCACCCAGCAACTGCTGACCTTTGCCCGCGGCGGTGAGCCGGTGCGCTCGGCGGTGCGTCTGGACGAAGTCGTGAAGGAAGTGGCCCGTTTTGCCCTCCACGGTTCGATGGTTCGTTGCGAGTTTGAGATCGATGAGGGGTTGTGGACCGTTGAGGTGGACAAGGGGCAGATCGGCCAAGTGGTGCAAAATCTGGTGATCAACGCAGTGCAGGCCATGTCGGAGGGAGGTGCGTTGCGCATCACCATGAAGAATCAACATCTTGAGGCTACGACCGTGGCCCAACTCGACGTGGGCGACTACCTCTGTATCACGTTGAGCGATACTGGTGGAGGGATTCAGCCGGACCATCTGGCGCATATCTTCGATCCCTACTTTACGACGAAGAAATCGGGCACGGGACTGGGTTTGGCCACGGTTTATTCGATCATCCGCAAGCATCACGGGCATATCGAGGTTGAGTCCGAGGTAGGGAAGGGAACCTGTTTCCGTTTCTGGCTGCCGGCGGTGCCTGAAACACGGCCGGTGGCGGTCGAGCCTGCCCAGGCCCCCGACAATCACACCGGGCGCGTATTGTTCATGGATGACGAGGAACCGATCCGGGCGATGGCCCGGGCATTGCTAGGTCGTCTCGGCCTTGAAGTAACGTGTGTTGAAGACGGGCAGGAGGCGGTTCGTGTTTATTGCGAGGCATTACAAAGCGGCAGGCGTTATGACCTGGTGATCATGGACCTGACTGTGCCGGGCGGTATGGGCGGTAAGGACGCGATGAAGGAGTTGCTTAGGGTGGATTCGAAGGTGAAGGGGGTCGTGTCCAGCGGTTATTCAAGCGATCCGGTGATGGCTAACTACAAGGCCCATGGGTTCAGCGGCATGGTGGCGAAACCCTACCGGCTTACAGACTTAGCCAAGACGATCCGCTCGGTGATCGACGAGTTGTAACAGTCGCAACGGGCTTTGGCGGAGTATCTGCGCAAACCGCCCGAGTGCATGAGTTTTTTTACGGAAGATCGTCCGGTAGAATGGAGTTCTGCTTGGGCGAGATTCACAGTTTCTTCATGACCTTCATGCTCTTCTGTAAGACCACGCTTTGTATTTTGGGGATTGGTTTTTTGCGGAAGGGCGTAAAGGCCGTGAAGCTGGTTTGGGTGTGGGCGCGCTGTGACCAGCAGCGTTGGAGCGAGAGGGGCTGGCGGTATTCAGGCGCTGATTACTGGAAACTCGGTTCGGCGGATTGATGTGTAGAAGGAAGCAGCGCTGGCCCCGTGCGTGAGGCGCTTCAGGTCCATATAACTTATTGAGAGCAAGGATCTAATTTTTTGTGTAAAAATATTGCTAATTACCATTGGCCTAACTTCTGTCCGCAACGGTTTTAGTTCCGATTCTTCCTCCACAACCACAACACACATGAAAACCAAGCTCACGCTCGCATCGCTGCTGCTCGCAGCGATTTCGTCACCCCTGTTCGCTGATAGTATTGCTGTTCCGGGTAAGACCGGGGACGTCACCCTCGCATTGGTGACTGCCTACGAAGACGGCGGGTTTATCGTCGACGGTGAAACGAACGACACAAAGACGATCGCCTCATCGGATACATTTCAGAAGTCACAGTATAAGACTGTGATCAAGAAGGGGAAGCTCTCCAATACCGAGTATATCGCGCTGCTCATCGATCGTGATTTTCTTTACGGCAATGCTTCCGACTGGGTCATCCAGTATGTGAAAGCTGATGGCGGCGTGGAGGGTTACCTGCCGGAGACTATGTATTCCTACTACTTTAACGGTGGCTGCTTCGCGGTGAATGCCAGCGAAGAAGATATCGTATTTCTAGGTGATTTTGATGGAGATAACTCCGAATACGGTCCCGATATCGCGACCGATTATACCATGGGTTACATCTCCAGTGAGTCGTCCACAACGACCACTAAAATCGATGGTTATACCTCGAATTCGGTGGAGACCGGTTCTTACAAGGACAGCTTTGTGGCCTATTTCACCATTGGCAGCGGTAGTTTCGGCCCCAAGAAGAGCCGGGGTTCTGCCCTTACCGGTATCAATAATATCGCCGGCTCCTATAAGAATACTTACACCTCCGTTGAGGGTTTCGATCCGCTTGGCAGCGAAACCTATAAGGTGTCGGCGAGTTCGATCACTGGCATCGTCGGGGGCGACTACGGCTCCCAGACCTCGGGCACGATCAAGATTTCCGCGCTTAAGGATGCAGCGGATGTCCAATCCTACGTAAACGCCTACATCAATTTCGTTTACGACTACTACTACAGCTACTATTACTGAGGGGGTTCCTGAACGGACGCGCTCCGCCAGTTTCGTCCGCCACGGCCGACCTGTTTTTACAGGTCGGCTTTTTTGTGTCCGGCACCCCCGATTGAACGCGGAAGCATCAAGGTGGTTTCTGTGGTGTTGGGTATTCTGGAGGGCGGACCGCTGTGTCCGCCGCCAAAGCCTGCGATTACCAAGCAGGCGGGAACGGCGGCCCGCCCTCCAATGCCAACCGCCAGCACTGCATAGTTTCCCTCTCATCCGTAGCGTGTTAGGAGTGCTTTGGGCTGTTTAAAAGGCAGCGCCCGGGAATGAAAGAATGCTTATCTTGGAAAACCGAAGTCGATCGGTGGATTGGGCGGTGGAGTGTGTTTTCGATGGTAAAATGCGTAACAGAATGCGGTGGATATATAAGTAGATTTAATCTGAGGCGGAAACACTGCTGGCTGAAAAGGGGCAAAATGGGCCAAGGTATTGAAAGTAAACTTAATTAGGCCTCGTGCGAACGTTAAGAAATTGTCACAAATCAGGCCGAACTTCCTTGGTTCAATTCAGTATCCAACCACAACACACATGAAAACTAAGATTACGCTCGCAACGCTGCTGCTCGCAGCGATTTCACCCGCTCTCCACGCCAATGATGGCACGCCCGGCAAGATTGGTGATGTCACCTTTGCCTTGGTCGTCAGCTACGAAACCGGTGGTTTCGATGGGGATTACGAGAAATCCATTTCCAACAGCGCCACGCTTGGAAAGTATCAGGAGAAGGGTGTCATCGCGAAGGAAAAGCTCTCCAATACCGAACTGATCCAGACTTGGCTGGAGGACGGCCCCCTTGGTTATTACTACTACGAGATGGACAGCGTGGCTTCCGACTGGACGCTCAAGATGGTTGATATCAGCGAGGCGGATACCGAAATTGACACCGGTCTCTTCGCTGTCAGCGAGGAATTTGGGATCGTCTACATCGGCACCTTTACCGATTATTACGGCCCGGCGGTTTATATGGACGATTCCGAGAACAGCGTCGAAGGCTACTTGTATACCTACACCGAGAAGCGCAGTGCCTACGATCCTGTGAGCGCCATTGATACCGCGACCTACAAGGGGTCGTTTGTCGGCTATTTCAACATGGATATCTATGACGAGAATGCCAACCTGACCGGCCTGTACAGCTATTCGGGAAGCTCCAAGACCGTTTACACCGACTACGTGGAAATGGAGCCGGACTACTTTGACTTCGCTTCTCAGGTTGAGACCTACAAGGTCGCGGCCAGCTCCATCACGGGTATTTTGGGTGACGTTGATGGCGATCAACTCACGGGCTCCATCAAGTTTTCCGCACTTCAGGACAGCTCCGATGTGGGCGCTTACGTGAGCGCGTTTAACGACTACTACAACGACTGAGTTTTGACTGACTTGTAGTTGTTAGCTCTTTGAGCCGACCTGCTTCACCGCAGGTCGGCTTTTTTGTGAGCTTGGGTTGGGAGGTGTGGGAGCGACTGATGCCAGTCACTCCGTAATCTTGGGCTTTGTCTTTAACCGTAGCGGGGAGCGTGAGCGACCGGTTTCGATCTCGGATCGCTCACGCTCTCCGCTACCAGAAGGAGTAAAGCCGCGACTTGTTATATGTTTCGGCAATGTCGCGGGTCATGCTTCGCGGAGCATTTCGGGGTGGAGGTAGAGAAGGACCGCTGGGCCCACTGAGAAGGCTTTCAGTATTTGCACGCCCAACCGGCGCGCCCAGCGGTCACGCCCTACCTGTCCAAACCAATCGATGCATGAAATCAGCCGTGTGTAATCGGAAGCGGGGTCTGTGGTTTGGGGTGGCTTGGGTCTTTTTTCTGGAGCTTTGGAAGGCCGAGCGGGTTTCCCGTTTACACTTCCATGGGCAGGATGCCCGTGCCACGATTCCGGATCGCCACTGTCTCGCGTCTTCGTGGTTGTGAACCCAGTGCCAACCTGTTTTCAAAACGGGTCGCCCCTCTCTTTTTTTATGAAAAAATCACTTTTGGTTATCATTGTCGGAGTCCTCTTGGTCGGCGGCGCGTTCATGGTGTTTCAGTCGCGGACTGCATCGACTCCGGCACCGGCGGTTCCGCCGGTCACGGCCGACGAAACCACGACCACCACCTCGTCTTCGGCCTCCCTTTCCTTTGATTCGACCAACTCCGCTGCCGACACGAAATCTTCGACCGGCGAGACCACGGGGAAAACGGCGGTCGTCGCCCCGACGCCAGCCAAGCCGGTGACTACGCTGCAAGGTCTGTATAAGGCGTTTGACGTCATCAGTGCGGCGGCGACCGATACCTCGCCCGAGTCTTTGGCCACGCTGATCTCCTACGCAGCGATGGAAAACCCCGACATCCGTCCGGCGGCGATCGACGCATTGATTCGTCGGGGTGACACCTCGGCGGCTGCGCAGCTGCGGGCTGCGGCCAAAAACATGGAAAACCCGCGTGATGCCGTCACGTTGTTGGATGCTGCGGATTACTTGGAGTTACCCCCGGCCAATCTTAAGGCTATCGCTTCGCGCGCAAAGGCCACTGAGGTAACCATCCCTGGTAAAAAATCTCATGGT
>JBAZBC010000030.1:0-36170 GCA_041671745.1 Opitutaceae bacterium
TGCAGACGGTAAACCTCCTGCACCTGGCTGATGAGGAAGTCATACAGCGCGGACGGTCCGAGGATTTCGAGGATCTCGTGCGGATCGGCGGAGCCTTCGGTGAGGTGCTGGCCCTTGTGGACCACGTCGCCCGGCTGCACGATGATGTGCTTGCCGGTCGGGATGAGATGCTCCTCTTCCTGGGCGGTCTCTTCGTTGCGAACGACCAGCTTGCGCTTGCCGCGCAGCGTGCCTTCGAATGAAACGACACCGTCGATACGGGCCATCTCGGCGGCATCCTTCGGACGACGGGCTTCGAAGAGCTCGGCGATACGAGGGAGACCACCCGTGATGTCCTTGGTCTTGGAGGCCTGACGGGGTGTCTTGGCGAGAAGCGCGCCGGGGGCGATGATGTCGCCTTCCTGCACGGCAATCTGAGCGCCGACCGGAATGGCGTAGGCCGCGATCGGCTTGCCCTTCTCGTCACGGACTTCGATCTGAGGATTGAGGTCTTCCTTGTGCTCGATGACGACCGTGGCGATGCGGCCCGACGATTCGTCGAGTTCGCGCTTCACGGTGACACCGGGGATCATGTCTTTGAACGCCATCGTGCCGCCCTTTTCGGAGAGCACGGGGATGTTGTAGGGATCCCACTGGGCGAGCACGGCACCCTTCTCGATCTTGGCACCATCGCCAACATGCAGGAAGGAACCGACCACGATGTTGTAGGTATCAAGTTCGCGGTCATCCGCATCGATGATGTGGATGGTGCCGGTCTTGTTGAGCACGATGGCGGCGCCGTCGGCGGTTTCCACGAGGCGCAGGCCCTTGTAGCGAACGGTGCCGGAGCTGCGCACGCGGATCTCGGGGGTTTTGAATCCGCCGGAGGCGACGCCACCGATGTGGAACGTGCGCATCGTAAGCTGCGTGCCGGGTTCGCCGATGGACTGGGCGGCGATGATGCCGACCGAGTCACCCTGCTTGGCGATGCGGTTGGTCGCGGGATTGATGCCGTAGCTCTTCGCGTCGATGCCGTTGGGGCTGATCGACGTGAGGGGCGACATGATCTTAACGCGCTCGATGCCGGACTCGACGATCTTGACCGACATTTCCTCGCTGATGAGGTCGCCGGAAGCGACCAGCAGCTCGGAGGGATTGAGCGGGTTGAAGATGTCGTCGCAGGCGCAACGACCGACGATACGCTCGCGGAGGTTAACGATTTCGTCGTCACCTTCGAAGATCGACTTCTTCCAGATGCCGTCGCGGCTTCCGGTGTCTTCCTCGGCGATGATCACGTCCATGGCGACGTCGCACAGCTTACGGGTGAGGTAGCCGGCGTCCGCCGTCTTGAGCGCGGTGTCGGCGAGACCCTTGCGGGCGCCGTGGGTGGAGATGAAGTATTCGAGAACCGTCAGGCCTTCGCGGAAGGACGACAGAATCGGGCGTTCGATGATTTCGCCGGAGGGCTTGGCCATCAAACCGCGGGTGCCGCACAGCTGGCGGACCTGCTGTTTGTTACCACGCGCACCGGAGTCCATCATGATGTAAACCGGGTTAACCTCGGTCTTGCCATCGTTGTTCTCCAGCTTGGCGAACACGGCCTTGGCGATCTTGTCGGTCGCACCGGTCCAGATATCGACGACCTTGTTGTAGCGCTCGCCGTCGGTGATGATGCCCTTGTTGAACTGGGCTTCGACCTCGGCGATCTTCTTACGGGAGTCGATGACGATATCCTTCTTGTCCTCGGGGATGATCATGTCGTCGATACCGATCGAGATACCGGCCTGGAACGCGGTTTGGAAACCGAGCTCCTTGAGCCTGTCGAGAGTCAAAACGGTCTCGGCATCACCGGCCACCTTGTAGGTGTTCAAGATGAGGTCGCCCAGCTTGCCCTTCGGAACAGGGAAGTTCACGAAGCCGAGGCCGGCGGGCCAGATCTGGTTAAAGATCACGCGGCCGACGGTGGTGCGGAGGGTCTTCTTTTCGGAGTTGCCGAAAACAGTGCCCGGCTTGCCGAAGTCGGGATTGGGAACCTCGACCCAGTCGTGCATCTTCAGAGCGCCGTCGGCTTTGACGAACAGCACTTCCTGGAGACCGGAAAGGAGCGGCACATGGACGCCCTTTTCGGGCTTCTTGCGCGGCTCGATCGTGAGGTAGTAGGCACCGAGAACGATGTCCTGCGAAGGCGTGAGGATCGGCTTGCCAGAGGACGGCGAGAAGATGTTGTTCGTCGCCATCATGAGGAGTTTGCACTCCATGACCGCCTCGAGGGACAATGGGACGTGCACGGCCATCTGGTCACCGTCGAAGTCGGCGTTGTAAGCGGTGCAGACGAGCGGGTGAACGCGGATCGCCTCGCCCTCGATGAGGACGGGCTCGAACGCCTGAATGGACAGACGGTGAAGGGTCGGAGCGCGATTCAGGAGAACCGGGTGGCCCTTGGTGACTTCTTCCAAGATGTCCCACACTTCAGGGGACTTCTTCTCGATCATCTTGCGGGCACCGCGGACGGTGTGCACGAAGCCGAGTTCCTTGAGGCGGCGGATGATGAACGGTTCGAAGAGAACCAGTGCCATCTTCTTGGGGAGACCGCATTGGTTGAGCTTGAGCTCGGGACCGATGACGATGACGGAACGGCCGGAGTAGTCGACGCGCTTGCCGAGCAAGTTTTGGCGGAAACGACCCTGCTTGCCCTTGAGCATGTCCGAGAGGGACTTCAAGGGGCGGTTGCCGGCACCCGTAACCGGGCGGCCGTGGCGACCGTTGTCGAACAGAGCGTCAACGGCTTCCTGCAACATGCGCTTTTCGTTATGGATGATAACGTCGGGCGTCTTGAGCTGCATCAGGTTGCGCAAACGGTTGTTGCGGTTGATGACGCGGCGATAGAGATCGTTCAGGTCGGACGTCGCGAAACGGCCACCCTCGAGAGGAACGAGAGGACGCAGATCGGGCGGGATGACGGGCAGCACTTCGAGAACCATCCACTCGGGACGGGACTGGGAATGGATAAAGCCCTGGATGACCTTGAGACGCTTGGAGAGCTTCTTCTTGATCTGCTTGGACTTGGTGGCGCGCATCTGCTCCTGGAGCTCGGCGACGGTCGCTTCCATGTCGGTCTTGACCAAGCAATCACGAACAGCCTCGGCCCCCATCTTGGCGACGAAGGAGTCGTCACCGTATTCGTCGAGAGCCTGACGGTATTCGGTGTCGGTGAGGAGCTGCTTGAGTTCGAGCGGGGTCTTGCCCGGATCGACGACCATGTAGTTCTCATAGTAGATGACGCGCTCGAGCGAACGGGCGGTCATGTCGAGGAGAAGACCGAGGCGCGAAGGCATCGACTTGAGGAACCAGATGTGCGCGACGGGCACAGCGAGTTCGATGTGGCCCATGCGCTCGCGACGGACGCGGGAGATGGTCACTTCGACGCCGCAACGATCGCAGACGACGTCCTTGTATTTGATGCGCTTGTATTTTCCGCAGGCGCACTCGTAGTCACGGACCGGTCCGAAGATCTTTTGGCAGAAAAGACCACCCGGCTCGGGCTTGAAGGTGCGGTAATTGATCGTCTCGGGGTTCTTGACCTCGCCCTTGGACCAGGCGCGGATCGTCTCCGGCGAGGAGACGGTGATGGAGACGCAGTCGAACGGGCTCTCTTCCAGACCGAGCGCGGCGCGAGTTTCTTCGCGGGCACCGGCGGCAACTTCGTTGGGTTGAATGCTCATATTGAGTTATATCCCTTGTGTATTCGTTAAATAGTGACGTGGAAACCGGGCTTAGCCGGTGAGACCGCCGAAGGCGTCGCGCTTGTTGAGCTTGATGTCCAGACCGAGGGACTGGATTTCCTTGATCAGCACGTTGAAGGACTCGGGCGTGCCCGCGACCAGCGTGTTGTCGCCCTTGACGAGCGACTCGTAGATCTTGGTGCGGCCCTGCACGTCGTCGGACTTGACCGTGAGGAGCTCCTGGAGGGTGTGCGCCGCGCCGTAAGCTTCGAGCGCCCACACTTCCATTTCGCCGAAACGCTGGCCGCCGTATTGGGCTTTGCCGCCCAACGGCTGCTGCGTGACGAGGGAGTAAGGACCGACCGCACGGGCGTGGATCTTGTGGGACACAAGATGGTTCAGCTTCATCATGTAGATGTAGCCGACCACGACCTGCTGATCGATCTTCTCGCCGGTGCGACCGTCGTAGAGCACGCTCTTGCCCGAGGTGGGCAGACCGGCGTCCTTGAGGTATTCGCGGACCTTCTTCTCGGGGATACCGTCGAAGACCGGCGTGGCGACCTTGATGCCGAGCTTGGAACACGCCCAACCGAGATGCGTCTCGAGAACCTGTCCGACGTTCATGCGTGAAGGCACGCCGAGAGGGTTCAAGCAGATTTCGACCGGGGTGCCGTCCGGGAGGAACGGCATGTCTTCCTGGGGAACGATCTTGGCGACCACGCCCTTGTTACCGTGACGACCGGCCATCTTGTCACCGACCTCGAGCTTGTGCTTCGTGGCGATGTAGACCTTGACCTGCTTGATGGCGCCGTTGCCGTTGTCTTCACCGGCTTCGATGCTGGTGACCTTGCGCTCACGGTCGGTTTCCAACTCGTCGAACTTCGACTGGTAGGAACCGATGATCTCCATGATCTTGATACGAACCGGGGACGGGTCGATCTCGACGTGTTTGGAGACGGCTGCGAGCTTGCGGAGGAGCGTCTTGGTGATCTTACGGTTGGCGGGGATGATGATCTCGTTGGTGTCACCGTTGATGACATCGAGCGGGATCTTCTCGCCGAGGAGGATGTTGGACAGCGCCTCGGTCAGACCTTCGCGCAGCTTGTCCATCTGGGTCTTGTAGTCTTCCTGGATCTGCTTGGTCTGGCGGCGGCGATCGGAGGGAGAGAGTTTCTCCTTCTCGAAATCGATGCGGCTGGAAACCTTCACATCCATGATGATGCCGGCGACACCGGACGGAACGACCAACGAGGTGTCCTTAACATCAGCGGCCTTTTCGCCGAAGATCGCGCGGAGGAGTTTTTCCTCGGGAGCGAGTTCGGTTTCAGACTTGGGCGTGATCTTACCGACGAGGATGTCGCCGGGTTTCACTTCGGCACCGATGCGGATGACACCGTTGTGGTCGAGGTTCTTGAGGGCCTCTTCGCCAACGTTCGGGATGTCGCGGGTGATTTCCTCCGGCCCGAGCTTGGTGTCACGAGCGGTGACCTCGAACTCCTGGATGTGGATCGAAGTGAAGATGTCTTCCTTGAGCACCTTTTCGGAGATCAAGATAGCGTCTTCGAAGTTGTAACCGTTCCAAGGCATGAAGCCGACGAGAACGTTACGGCCGAGGGCCATCTCGCCCTTTTCGGTGGAAGGACCGTCGGCGATGATGTCGCCGGTCTTGATCTTCTGGCCCTTGTCGACGATCGGCTTCTGGTTGAAGCACGTGCCGGCGTTCGAGCGCATGAACTTGCGGAGTTCATACACCATGACGCCGTTCTTCGGATCGCTCTTGGGGCTCTTCTCGAAGTTGCGGGGGAGTTCGCCGTCCTTGGTGACGACAACGCTCTTGGCATCAACGAAGGCAACGATGCCGGAGTCTTCGGCGACCACGACGATCTTGGAGTCGCGGGCAACGCGCTCTTCAATACCGGTGCCGACATACGGCGACTCGGCCTGAAGAAGAGGAACGCCCTGGCGTTGCATGTTCGCTCCCATCAGCGCGCGATTGGCGTCGTCGTGCTCAAGGAACGGAATCATACCGGCGGCGATCGAGATGACCTGCTTCGGAGACACGTCCATGTAGTGGACTTCCTCAGCGGCGACTTCGAGGAACTCGCCGTCCTGACGAACGGTGACCTTGCCTACGAAGTGGTTCTTGTCGTCGATTTCGGAATTGGCCTGGGCGATGACCTTGGCCTCTTCCTGGTCGGCGGTGAGATAGTCGATCTTGTCGGTGACGCGACCGTCTTTAACTTGACGGTAAGGAGTCTCGATGAATCCGAACTCGTTAACGCGAGCGTAGGTCGAAAGGGAGTTGATCAGACCGATGTTCGGACCTTCAGGCGTTTCGATCGGGCAGATGCGGCCGTAGTGGGACGGGTGAACGTCACGCACTTCGAAGCCGGCACGCTCACGGTTGAGACCGCCAGGCCCGAGGGCGGAGAGACGACGCTTGTGCGTGACCTCGGCGAGCGGGTTGATCTGGTCCATGAACTGCGACAGCTGCGAACGGGCGAAAAAGTCGCGGATGACCGTGGTAAGGGCCTTCGGGTTGATCAGCTTCTGGGGCGTGATCGAATCGACGGACTGGTCATACATGGTCATGCGCTCGCGAACGAGACGCTCGGTGCGGCTGAGGCCGACGCGGCACTGGTTGGCGAGGAGCTCGCCGACGGTGCGGACGCGGCGGGAACCGAGATGGTCGATGTCGTCCACGACGCCCTCGCCGCGCTTGAGGCGGACGAGATATTTGGTGGCGGCGGTGATGTCGCCGGACTCGAGGATGCGCTGGTCGAGCTCAACCTTGAGGCCGAGCTTCTGGTTGATCTTGTAGCGACCGACGCGGCCGAGGTCGTAACGCTTCGGGTCGAAGAACAGGCGCTTGAGCAGGGCCTTGGCGTTGGCGGTGGTCGGAGGCTCGCCCGGACGCAGACGCTTGTAGATTTCCTTGAGGGCTTCTTCCTCGTTGCGGGTCGGGTCCTTCTTGAGGGCGCGAATGATGGCGCCTTCGTCGGAAGAGGTGTCGATCACGCGGATCGTGGAGATGTCGTGCTTCTCGAAGGTGCGCACGATCTGCTTGGTGAGGGGCTCGAAGGCGCGGGCCAACACGACACCCTTCTGGGCATCGATGGCATCCTCGACGAGGACGAGCGTGGAGACATTTTCAAGGTCGAGCGCCTTGGCGATCTTGATGTCCTTGATCTCATAGAAGAGGTTCAGGATATCGATGTCGGAGCTGTAGCCGATGGAACGGAGCAGCGTCGTAATGAGGAACTTGCGGCGGCGGCGGCGGCGGTCGAGATAGACGTAGAGGAGGTCGTTGTTGTCGAACTGAACCTCAAGCCAAGTGCCGCGGTCGGGAATGATGCGGAAGGAGTGGAGCGGCTTGCCGTTGGCATGCGGAGCGACTTCGAACGCGATGCCGGGCGAACGGTGCAGCTGGGAGACGACGACGCGCTCGGCGCCGTTGATGATGAAGGAGCCGCGCTCGGTCACCATCGGGATCTCACCCATGTAGATTTCCTCGTCCTTGATGAAGTCTTCCTCACGGAGGCGGAGCTTCACGTAGAGAGGCACCGAGTAGGTGATGCCTTCGCGGATGCACTCGATCTCGGAATTTTTGGAATCACCGAGGGTGTAGGAGACATACTCCAGCACGAGGCGGCCGTCGTAGGACTCGATCGGGAACACCTCGCGGAACACGGCCTCAAGGCCCTGGGGCTTGCGCTGTTTCTCGGGGATGCCCTTTTGGAGGAAATCGAGATACGACGTGATCTGGATTTCGATCAGGTTCGGCGGAACAATAACTTCACGGAGTTTGCCGAAGTTGATGCGGTCAGGTTGATTGCGAACGGCCATGGGTGATCCCGGTTAAGTAGAGAGAAGAAAACGGTAAAAATCGCGCGGTGGGGCGCGATAAATCAGATGCACACCGCCCGAAAGGGGGTGGCGAAAAACGGAAACAAAGAACGAAAAGCGAAAAAGGCAAAGGACAGGCCGCGCAAAAGCACGGCCTGTCCTGAAAACTGAAGACGATTTAGATCGTTAAACGCCAAGTGTTTACTTGAGTTCGACCTTGGCGCCAGCGGCCTCGAGCTTCTTCTTGATGTCCTCGGCGTCGGCCTTGGAAGCGCCTTCCTTGACGGGCTTCGGTGCGCCTTCGACGAGATCCTTGGCTTCCTTGAGGCCCAGGCCGGTGATGGCGCGGACTTCCTTGATGACGCCGATCTTGTTCGCGCCGGCCTCAACGAGGACGACATTGAACTCGGTCTTCTCCTCGGCGGGAGCGGCACCGGCAGCGCCACCAGCAGGAGCGGCGGCAACGGCGGCGGCGGCGGAAACGCCCCACTTGCCTTCGAGATCTTTAACGAGGGCGGCGAGTTCGAGAACGGGCTGGGCGGACAGCCATTCGATGACTTGGTCTTTGGTGATGGTGCTCATGGTATTAACTTCCTGAGATGACTAGCGGTTTCGAAAAATGAAACGCGTTTAAGAGACGTATCCCCTAGCCGGACTCTTTGGATTTTTGGGCTTTTCGAAGGGGCCGGTGTTACCCGGCCCCCTCTCAAAATGGGTTGGTGGATTAGGCGGCGGGTTGCTCTTTCTTGACCTTGGCGTCGAGGACGCGGACGAAGGCCGCAGCGTTGCTCGTGAGCAGGCTGAGGAACTGCGAACGCAGCACGTCGAACGGAGGCAGATCGGCGATGGCATTGAGGTCGTTTGCGGAAACGATCTTCTTGGACATCACGCCGACCTTCAGCTCGAGCTTCTGCTTCTTGTCGAAGAAAGCCTTGATGATCTTCGCGACGCCGGCCGGGTTCTTGCCGCCGACGAGGATGGCCGTGGGGCCAGCCAATGCGGCTGCATCGAACTCGGGCAGGCCGAGGGCCTTGGCGGCCACGCGAAGGGAGCTGTTCTTGACCACGTGGAACTCGGCCTTCTCGGCGGCGAGGCTGGCACGGAGTTCGGCGACGTCGGAAACGGTCACCTTGGAGAAATTAGCGAGGATGACGTAGTCGGACTTCTTAAGGTGCGACTCGACTTCGCTGATCAGGTATTGTTTTTCGGCTCTCATGGTATGGATTCCGATTAGAATTTGCTGAATTCGGTGGAGGCGACGCGAACACCGGGGCTCATCGAGGACGAGACGGCGATGGTCTTGATGTAGTTGCCCTTAAAGGACGAAGGCTTGGCCTTGGTGATGGCTTCGAGAACCGCCTGGGCGTTCTCAAGCAGCTGGGCGCTCGTGAAGGAACGCTTGCCGATGCCGACGCCGATGTTGGCGGCCTTGTCCATCTTGAACTCCACGCGACCGGCCTTGACGGCCTTGATGCCGGCGGCGATGTCGTCGGTCACGGTGCCGGACTTCGGGTTGGGCATGAGGCCCTTGGGACCGAGGACGCGGGCGAGCGTGCGGACCTGCTTCATGGCTTCGGTCGTCGCGATGGCGACGTCGAAGTCGAGCCAGCCTTCGCTGACCTTCTTCATGAGCTCGGCGAGGCCGGCTTCGTCGGCACCGGCCTTGCGGGCGACCTCAGGGCTGTCGGTGAAGACGATGACGCGAACCTTCTTGCCGGAGCCGTTGGGCAACGGGGTGGTGCCGCGCACCATCTGGTCGCCTTGGGTGGCGTCCACGCCGAGGCGGATGGAAAGCTCGACGGTCTCGTCGAACTTGGCCTTGGGGAACTTGGAAAGGACTTCCATGGCTTCAGCCAGGGCGTAACCTTTCGTGAGATCGGCGCTCTTGACGGCGCTGACGTAGCGTTTGCTTTGTTTTACGGGCATTTTTACTCCTTGCGGTTCAAACGTTCTTGGAAGAACTCCCGCGTTGAGTGGTTTTTGTTTCGGACGGGAAATTAATCGACGACTTCGATGCCCATGTTGCGGGCGGTGCCGGCGATGATCTTGATACCGGCAGCTTCATCGTTGGCGTTCATGTCGGCCTTCTTGAGCTTCCAGATCTCGGCGAGCTGCTTGGTGGTGACCTTGCCGACCTTATCTTTGTTGGGAGCGGCGGAACCGGAAGCGATGTTGGCGGCCTTCTTCAGAAGGACGGACGCCGGAGGAGACTTCAGGATAAAGGTGAAGCTCTTGTCGGAGTAGACCGTGATAACGACCGGCAGGATCATGCCGTTCTGGTCCTTGGTCTTGGCGTTAAATTCTTTGCAGAACGCCATGATGTTAACGCCCTGGGCGCCGAGTGCGGGGCCGACGGGAGGCGCAGGATTGGCGGCGCCAGCGGGCAGTTGGAGACGAATGTAACCTTGGATCTTCTTGGCCATGTGAGTAAGTGAGTTGGCGGGTGTTTAGTGACGTGTGTTTTGCTGAACGTCGGCGGTGTCAAAGAGGGCGTCGGCTCACTCGGTGAGACGTTGCACCTGCCAGTATTCGAGCTCGACCGGGGTGAACCGGCCGAAAATGGAGACGGAAATCTTGAGCTTTCCGCGGGCGGGATCGATTTCGTCGATACGGCCGGTGAGGTTGGCAAAAGCACCGTCGGTGATCTTGACCTCTTCGCCGAGCTCGTAGGAAACCTTGGGCACTTCCTTGCCGTTGGCCTCTTCGATGCGAGCCTTGATTTCATCGACTTCGGACTGACGAAGGGCGGCGGGCTTTTCGCCGCCGACAAAAGTGATGACGCCGGCGACTTCCTTGACGAAATACCAAGGCTTGTTGATCAGATGTCCTTCTTCAAAGAGACGCATCTGGATGAACACGTAACCCGGATAGAGCTTGCGGGTTTTGGTGCTCTTCTTGCCGTTCTTCACCTCGGAAACGACTTCGGTCGGCAGAAGAACGTCGAAGATATAATCATCGAGTTCTTCGACCTTTTTGAACTTCTCAATGTAGGCCTTCACCTTGTTCTCCTGGCCGGAGAGGGTGTGGAGGGCGAACCATTGGGCGCCAACAGGCGTGGTCGTTTCAGTGGACATGGACGTCAAAAAAAGGGGCGGGTTAACTGACCCAAGAGGTGAAAAGATCCACAACTTGGTAGAGGGCGAAATCGCTGATGCTGGTGAACACGCCGAGAATGACCACGGCCACAATGACCACGATGGTAGAATCGCGCAGCTCGGTCTTGGTCGGCCAAGTGGCTTTCTTCAGCTCTTCGAACATCTCGCCGAAGAAAATACGGGTGCTGCGGAACGGGTTCTTCATTTAATAAAAGTGGCAGGCGCGGAGGGAATCGAACCCCCAACCAACGGTTTTGGAGACCGCTACTCTACCAATTGAGCTACACGCCTGTGGGTTGGTTTTTAGACGACGCAGCCGAGGCCCCTTTTACGAGGCCTCGGCGGGCGGTTTCTAAAGAATTACAATTAACTTATTCGATGATCTCGGTGACGCGGCCGGCACCGATGGTGCGACCACCTTCGCGGATGGCGAAGCGCTGGGTCGTCTCCATCGCGATCGGAACGATGAGGTCGATCTCGACGGCGATGTTGTCGCCCGGCATGATCATCTCGACGCCCTTCGGGAGGTTGACGATGCCCGTCACGTCCGTGGTGCGGAAGTAGAACTGGGGACGGTAACCGTTGAAGAACGGCGTGTGACGGCCGCCCTCTTCCTTGGAGAGAACGTAGATCTCGGCCTTGGCCTTCTTGTGCGGGGTGATGGACTTCGGCGCAGCGAGGACCTGACCACGCTCGATGGCTTCCTTGTCGATACCGCGGAGGAGGATACCGACGTTGTCGCCAGCCTGACCGGAGTCGAGGAGCTTGCGGAACATTTCGATACCGGTGACGACGGAGGTGACGGTGTCCTTGAGACCAACGATCTCAACGGGCTCGTTGACCTTGACAACGCCGCGCTCGATACGACCGGTGGCGACGGTGCCGCGGCCGGTGATCGAGAAGACGTCTTCGATGGACATCAGGAAGGGCTTGTCGGTCTCGCGCTGGGGCTCGGGAATGTCGGCGTCGATGGCGTCCATCAGGGCGGTGATGGCGGCGTTGCCCTCGGGCTTGTCTTCGAGAGCGGCGGTGGCGGAACCACGAACGATCGTGGCGGCATCACCGTCGAACTTGTATTTGGTGAGGAGCTCGCGGATTTCCATCTCAACCAGCTCGAGGAGCTCGGCGTCGTCGATGAGGTCAACCTTGTTGAGCCAGACAACGATCTTCGGAACGCCCACCTGACGGGCGAGGAGGATGTGCTCGCGGGTCTGGGGCATCGGGCCGTCAGCAGCGGAAACCACGAGGATCGCGCCGTCCATCTGGGCGGCACCGGTGATCATGTTCTTAACGAAGTCGGCGTGGCCGGGGCAATCGACGTGCGCATAGTGGCGCTTTTCGGTCTGATACTCAACGTGAGCAACCGAGATCGTGACGATCTTGGAAGCGTCACGGACGGTGCCGCCCTTCGCGATGTCCGCGTAGGTCTTGACCTCGGCGAGCCCCTTGCGCGCTTGAACGGCAAGGATGGCGGTCGTCGTGGTGGTTTTTCCGTGGTCAACGTGGCCGATGGTGCCGACGTTAACGTGGGGTTTGGTGCGTTCGAATGTGCCTTTAGCCATGGTGAAATGTGATGAGTTTTATATCTAAGTATCTTGTCGGAAAGTGACTTCTATCGTTAGTGACCTGGAGCCCAGAATCGGATTCGAACCGACGACCTCGTCCTTACCAAGGACGTGCTCTGCCAACTGAGCTATCTGGGCGGACTAGGAAATGGTCAAAAAACGAGAAAAGGAGCGATCACCGTGGCGAGCCGTTTTTTTGGCGTCAACTGCAATCTTGGCCTTTTTTCTTGCGGTCTTACGGGCCCACTCGAAACACATAGAAACCAGCCGATAAGCGGGCACCAATGCGCACATTCCGCCGCAATTGGGAACGAAAATAATCGTCGATTTCATCGGAGCCCGAACTTGCCGTAATCACGAGCTCTCCCAACAGGCCTGCACGTGTGACCGCCCCCATCAACTCAAGCGGTTGCCAATCCACCACCGGAAGCCCGTCCGCCATAGGTAAGTTGAGCGTCAACACAACGCGTCCGCTGTCGGCCAACGCTGCCTCGACTTGGCCAAGTCGGCCGGGGAGCGCCCCCCCTGCCCTGTCAGCACGCGCCATTGCGAGCGGCGCATCCGCCCGCTCGGTCAGTCGCAATCCCTCCACCGGCCCAGCCGGAACCACCACCGGCGAAGGGAACGCCAATGGCCCCTTCTTCGTCAGCTCGGGTGCAAACTCGGTAAACGGTCCGCGAGCTCCGGGACGAACATCATTGGGAATCGGAGGCTCGTTGCTGTTCATCGAGGTTGGGATGAACAACGGGGTGGGATCATAGGCGGCCAGCCGTTCGGCCAGTAACTCCGCCGACAATTCGGGTTTTAGCTGGGTAAGCACCATCACAGGCAACCGGGCTCCCATGGTCGGCGCACTCGGGTAGTCCGAGGGCAGTTGCAGCCAAGCCACAGCCACAACCATCACGAATGCCACCACGGCACTCACCGCCACCCAAGGAAATCTTTGCTTCGTCGCCATGCAAATCAGGGAGCCGGCGGCGGTTCGGCGGCGATTTGCACCGAGGCGAATCCAGCCGCACGCGCCATATCATACACCTCGGTCAAATCCCGCGTGCTCAATGCGGCATCCGCCTGCACCAGCAGTCGTAAATCCGTCCGACCTTTGGCTCGCGCGGCGAGATATTGTCGGAGCCCGCTGAAGTTGACTTTCGCGCCATCCACAAAGGCCAGATCCGACCCCTTGATGGCAATCACCACATCGGTCGAAATTGCACCGGGAAGTGCCTCCGGAACCACTGGGAGGTGGAAATCAACCCCGACGCCGGGCGACAGCACGAACCGCGAGCCGAACAACACAAAGAAAAACGCGATCAAGCCGACGTTTACATAGAACAAAAAATCGAAACCACGCGGAGGCGTCCGCAGTCGCGAAGAAAGGTCAAGCGGACGTGTGATCATGACTCTGCTGAAGGATTGTCGGCTGCCTCGCCCTCGCCCCCGTCGATTTTGCGGTAGTCAATCAAAAGGTAGCGCATGATCTCGTTGCCCGCCCACTCGATGTCACGCACCAGAGAACGCACGCGCCCGTGAAGAAAGTGGTAGGCCAGATGCGCCGGAATCGCCAGCACGAGACTGCCCGCCGTGGCCAGCAACGCCTGCCACATACCGTGCGAGAGTGCCTGGGCGGTGGCGTATTGGCCGCCCTGCATGAACGCGTGAAACGTCGAGGCCATTCCCAGCACCGTGCCGAGTAATCCAACCATCGGCGCGATCTGCGCGATGGCCGCGATCGAGCCCAGCCGTCGCTCCAGCGCCGGCAGTTCCACCACCGCAGCCTCCTGCACTGCGTAGAGCATACGCGTCTCGTCATCATGCGCATGGATCAACGCAGCCTTCACCACCGCCGCCACCGGTCCGGGGGTTTCTTCGCACAAGGTCAACGCCTCGACGATGCGACGCTTCGCCAGCGTGTTCTTGATGCCATCCACAAACGTCGTGGATTTGATCTGCCCACGATGGAGATAAAATGTGCGTTCGATAAACAACACGAGGACGATGACCCCCATCAGTAGGAGCACCCACATCATGGGGCCGCCGCGGGTCAGAATACTGGAATCAGGTGGCATGGGTAAATGGGTTCAGAGAAAATGATACCGAATGAATAAGCTTCGAAGTTACGGAGGGCAGACTTCCGCGATCACTAAAGATTGAAACTCATGATTGAGGTTTCCCGCCGGAACGGACCAACAGTTCTTTGGCAAGTTTGGCAAACGGCAGGTTTTTGCGAAGCACAAGTTCGTAGGCGTTGCGCGCCTCCTCAAGGTTGCCGCTTTCACGGCGAAGATCGCCAAACCGCACCAGCGCACGCGCAATCCAATAACGTCCCTTCGGCCCCAGTTTGGCCGCCTGCGTATCATCCAAAAGGTAGGTCGTGACCAAGGTCCACCAAACGGACTCGGCGCGGCCGAGGTCGGGCGACTTGCCCTTGGCGGCCAACAGATCACCGAGTTGAAATCCCGCCTCAACGCGCAAGTCCACAGTGGCGGCGGGCAGATCCTGCAACCGCTCCAAAATCGTCAGGGCGCTCTCATAATGCGAGACGTCCGTCGGCGTGATTTGCGCCCGGTGACAGGCCGCAAGCGCCAGTTCCGCCGACAACACATCCGGGTATTGTGCGTAGTTGTAAGTGTTGATCAGAAATTCGTAGGTCAACATGGCCCGCGGAAAATCATTCAACCGCCGCGCCAGATCGCCCTGCTTGAGCCGTGCGTAAAACACCAGCTTACTCTTGTCGTAGCTCTTCACCAAACGCTCAAGAATACGGTAGGCCTCCTCGTAGTAATCGTCCTGCCCGCGATGCTCTGCGTTGAGCGCGGCACGATACAATGCGTAGGACGCAAAATCCTCACGGTCCTTAAACTTGTCGGCAAGTTGAGTGAGCCGGTCCTGGGCGTCCACAAACCGGTTGTTGTCCGCATAATAATCAGCCTCGTCGATGTAGGAGTAAATGGCCGCATCGGACTTCGGGAAATCACTCCGCAATGATGCCAGTATCTGCAACGCCTCCTCGGGCTGGTTAAGGCGGAACCGCGCCTTGGCCTGCAACAGGCGCGTGCTCGCCTCCACCTCGGCGCGTAAATCCGCATCCAATCCATTCAGGAGCGCCGGCAATGCTCCGGTGAGCTCCAAGGTTTTTTTCGGATCGTCGGTGTCTTGGGAAAGACGCGCCTGCAGCCACGCCATACGCACTCGCAACGCGGGCGCCAGCGCAGCAGCTCCGCTATCGGTATTCGCCAGCAAACGATTCACCCGTGCATAGGCCTCGGCATCACGCCCCGCGACCTGCAACGCACGGGCGAGTGTCCACTCGGTTTGCCAGCGTTGCGCGACTCCCAGACGCGAGTCGGTCGCATAGCCGTCGAGTAATTTCGCCGCTTCCTCGAGCGAACCGCTGCTGATTTTTGACAACACGCGCTGTGCGATCAGCAGTCCCGGCGAAACGCCCACCGGCACTTCGTTCAACGTCGCGGCATACGCCTCCTCGGCGGCGGCGTAGTCCATGGCGCGGAAATATGCCTCCGCCATCATCACACCCAATGAAGCACGAACATCGCCAGTCGACAGTTCCGCGCGTGCCTGCGCCGCGTAATCCGCCGCCGTGCGATAACGATGCAACTCCCACGAAACATCCGCCAGAAGTCCAAGCGCCGCAGGCTTCAGTTCGGAGCCGGGAAACTTCGCCAACAACGCCTTCGCATCCAATTCCGCCTGCGCCTGATTTGTCGGAATCACGAGTTCCTGAGCGCCGGCCCTGTCCACAATCAAGAGACGTTTTTCCACCAGCCCGAGTTGGGCACGCACCAACAGCAAATCGGCCAAAATCGGATGTGCCGGCGACGCCGCGATCAATCCGTTAAGCTTCGCAAAAAACGCCGTGTCCGCCGCGTCCCGCGAGAGCAATTGCAACGCCACACGCTGCAACGTCGGATCAACGGCACTGGTCAGCAGTCCATCGAGGGCGTTGCGGCCCTCGACCCGTTGCACTCCGGCCGTGAGTCCCAGCAACAGCCGGAAATCATCCCTCACCGCGCGCTCCGCAGTCGGGAGAGCCTGCAACTGATTTTTGAGGTAATCCACCGCCTCGCTCGTGCGTCCCCGCGCCGCCAGCAGGGCCGCATATTGACGCGCATAGGCATAGCCAACGCTCTTTCCCTGATACCGCTCCGCGTTCTGCCGGAGTGTATTCAACTGAGCCTCACTCGTGTCGCCGAGGATCAATCTAGCCCGTTCACGCGCCAGCACGAAACTCGCCCGCTGCATCTCCGAAACGGCCGCGTCGCTGGCACTCTGATAAGCATCACGCGCCTTCGCAAAATCACCCGCCGCATCCGCCACCTGCCCTTGCAAAAAATACCAC
Organism: Opitutaceae bacterium; assembly: GCA_041671745.1. Classification (GTDB taxonomy): domain Bacteria; phylum Verrucomicrobiota; class Verrucomicrobiia; order Opitutales; family Opitutaceae; genus Rariglobus. The sequence continues at coordinate 16,565 of JBAZBC010000030.1, forward strand.
CAACCGCGGTCCTCGGCCACAAGTTCCTCGACCCGGGACGCCGACAGGGCGGACCTGGCCGCATCGAGACGTTTGCGCCGCACCGCAATCAACCCCGCGCGCAGATGATAGGCCTGAGACTGGACACCCGCGTAAGATTGCAAAGCCCGCTCCGCCTCGTCGGTATGCCCCTCGTCCAATCGCGCCGTCACCAGTTCGAGCACCAGCATGTCGCGCTCGGCACCTACGGTGTGATTGGTCTCCAGCAACTGCATGTAAAGCCCCGCCGCGACCGATGGGAATCCCTGTTCGAGTGCCCTGCGCGCCGCGACAAACGAACGCAACTCTCCTCCGGGCAGGGTTAGAGTTTCCGCGAGGGATACCAGCGGAGCAGTCTCCACCGGCGAATCGGCGGCACGCACCGCCGCCGCGCAAAAGGCGGTGGTCAGCATCAGGGCAAGCAGGGTTCGGAGCGACATGCGAAGAGCCCCACGTTGTTCGCCGCGCTGGAAACAATCAACCGCGTTGTAACTAGTTCCTACTCGCACCCTCCCGCCGACCACACACACTGGCCGGCAGTTCCACCCCCAATCCCGTTTAATTCTATGAGCCCTGTCCTTATCGTCCTCGGAGTCCTCTTTCTGTTTGTAGTGATTCTCGGTCTTTGGGCCGTCGGCATCTACAACGGCCTCGTCACCCTGCGCAACCGCTTCAAAAACGCCTTCGCGCAGATCGACGTCCAACTAAAGCGCCGCTACGACCTCATCCCCAACCTCGTCGAAACCGCCAAGGGCTACCTCAAACACGAGAGCGGCACGCTCGAAGCCGTCATTAAAGCGCGCAACATCGCCGCCTCCGCCGCACAGACCGCCGCCGCCAATCCCTCCGATGGCAACGCCATGCGCGGCCTTATGTCCGCCGAAGCCGGCCTCGGCGGCGCGCTCTCCCGCCTCATGGTGGTCTCCGAAGCCTACCCCGAGTTGAAGGCCAACCAAAACATGATGCAGCTCACCGAGGAGCTCACTTCGACCGAGAACAAGATCTCCTTCGCCCGCCAAGCCTACAACGACAGCGTCATGGTCTATAACACCAAGCGCGAAACCTTCCCCACCGTCATTCTCGCCGGCGCCTTCGGTTTCCAGTCCGCCGAACTCTTCAAGATCGAAGACCCCTCCGAGCGCAACGCGCCCAAGGTCCAGTTCTAACTCACCCTCAACCTACACATATCACCATGGGATGGGGACGCATGTTTCTTCTCGGTAATGTCGGGCAACAACTCGACATCTCCGATCTATCCCATGACATCGGTCGCGTGATCGACGAGATCAACCGCCAGGAAGGCGTCGATGAGAACCTTAAACGTTCCTTCGAGCGCATTGCCCGCGAGAACCACGAGCTGCGCCTTTATTTGGCCGCGACCACCCGCCTCCTCGTGGCAAAGGGACTGATCACTCAACAAGAGCTCGCCGACATGGTAAACGCCGTCGATAGCTCAGATGGCCAGTCCGACGGACGCTACACCGGCGATCTCAAGCCGTAACCCGCAGCTCCTCCCGTCGACCGCATGGATTTCTTTGATGCTCAGGCCCGCGCCAAGAAACGCACGTCCCGCCTCGTTGCGCTTTTTGTGCTGGCCGTGCTCGGAACCATCGTCGCCGGTTACTTCGCGTTTATTTTCCTCACCGCCAGCATCGGCCTTCGCGCGAACGCCCACGGCGGCGGCTTCGAGCGTGCACCAGGCGGACTCGACCAGGTCGACCTCTGGCAACCCGGCGCACTCATCGCGTTTTCACTTTTCACGGTCGCCGTAGTCGGACTCGCCTCCCTGTTCAAGTGGTTCGAACTCCGCGCCGGCGGTCGTGCCGTCGCCCAGATGGTCGGAGCCCGCGAAGTCGCGTCCAACACCATCCTCCCCCGCGAACGCCAGTTGCTCAACATCGTCGAGGAGATGTCCATCGCTTCGGGCCTTCCCATGCCCGCCGTCTTCGTGCTTGAGGACGAAACCGGCATCAACGCCTTCGCCGCCGGCCTCACCACCAGCGACGCCGTCGTCACCGTTACCCGCGGCACGCTCGAAAAACTCAACCGCGACGAACTCCAGGGCGTCATCGCCCACGAGTTCAGTCACATCCTCAACGGAGACATGCGCCTCAACGTGCATCTCACCGCCGTCCTCTACGGTATCCTCGTCATCGCGCTGATGGGTCGCGGCATCCTCTCCAGCCTTCGCTACACCCGCGTCCGTTCCAGCGGAAACAACAAAAACGGTGGCGGCATCATCATCGCCATTCTCGCCGTCGGTCTGGTTATGCTGATTCTCGGCTACATCGGCTATTTCTTCGGTCGTCTCATTCAAGCCGCCGTCTCTCGCCAGCGCGAATTCCTGGCCGACGCCTCCGCCGTCCAGTTCACCCGCAACCCCGGCGGCATCACCGGTGCCCTCAAAAAAATCGGCGGCTACGCCCTCGGCTCCCGCGTGCAATCCACCAAGGCCTCCGAACTCAGCCACTTCTTCTTCGCCCAAGGTTTTCGCTCCAACTTCGGCGGCCTCTGGGCAACCCACCCGCCCCTCGACGTGCGTATCCGCGCCGTGGACGCTTCCTTCGACGGCAAATACTTCGAGCCGCCCACGCTCAGCGATGTTGCCACCGAACCTACGGGCACCCGCCAGTCCTCGCGCCCGGCCCCCTCCGCTCGGTCCGCAATAAACCCGCTGATCCTCGCCGCCTCGGTCGGTGCGCTGGAACCGGCGCACATCGCCAACGCGCAATCCCTCGCCGACTCCATCCCACCCCTCCTCCGCGAAGCCGTGCGCACGCCCGCCGGTGCCGCCGCCATCGCCTGCGGACTTCTCCTTGATGCCGACGAGTCCATCCGCTCCCGCCAACACGGCCTCATCCGCCAACACGCCGGAGACTCCATCTCCACGGCGCTGACACCGCTCGAATCCAGCCTGCTCGCCCTCCCCCGGTCCCCCCGGCTCCCTCTCCTGCTGCTTACTCCACCCACACTCCGTCAACTTGCCCCTGCCGATCTGGCGCGACTCGTGGAAACCCTCGATGAACTCGTCCACGCCGACGACCGCGTAAGCCTCTTCGAGTTCTCCTTGCAAAAGGTCCTCGCCCGTCACCTCGAACTCGCCGCCACCCCCACCAACCGCCGCGAAACCTACTCGCCGGCCGACGTTTCCAACGAGATCTCCGTCGTGCTCTCCTTCGGTGCCCGCGTCGGCGCAATCGACGAAACCGCCGCCCTGACCGCCTTCAACGCCGGTGCCGCCCAGTTTGCCGGCCTCTACCCGCCCGTCGCCCTGCGCACCCCCGACCTGAGCGAACTCACCCACCTCGACGCCGCGCTCGACAAACTCGCCCTCGCCTACGGCCCCGTCAAAAAGCGCATCCTCACCGCCCTCGCCACCACGGTCGCGAGCGACGGAACGGTGGATCCCGACGAAGCCGAATTGGTCCGTGCCCTCGCCTCAGCGCTCGACTGCCCCATGCCCGCGCTGTCAGCCTAGCTTATATCGGTCTTAACCCCGCCTATTAGGCTTCTCGTGAAACCCTCGCGCTTCCCCGCGCGTCACGACCAGACACACCCCACCCGCCATGTCCGACCATCACCACCACGACCACCCTTGCTGCGGTATTTCCACCAACCCCGAGGACTACTTCCTCACCCGTCGTCAGTTTTTGAGCCGTGTCGGTCTGGGCCTCGGTGCCCTCAGTCTGGCTTCGGTTATCGATCCCCTTTCCGCCTTCGCCACTCCCGCCGCCGGCCCGGCAGGCAATCTCCTCCTCCCACACGCCCCCCACTTCCCGGGGCACGCCAAAGCCGTCATCCACATCTTCGCCCAAGGCGCACCGTCCCACGTTGACACCTGGGACCCCAAGCCCGCCCTCACCGCGATGAACAACAAGACGTTGCCCGGCGGTGGCATCGCGATGGGTTCTCCCTTCAAGTTCCAGAAATACGGCCGCTCCGGCATCGAGATCAGCGACGTCTTCTCCAAGACCGCCCAGCACGCCGACGACCTCGCCGTCATCCGTTCCATGTGGACCGACATCCCCGCGCACGACGTCGCCACCGTGTTCATGAACACCGGCTCTCTCCGCATCTCCAAGCCCAGTCTCGGCTCGTGGATTGTCTACGGCCTCGGCACCGAAAACCAAAACCTCCCCGGCTTCATCTCACTACGCACGGGCGGACTCCCCATCGGGGGCGCGTCCAACTACCAAGCCGCCTTCCTCCCCGGCGTTTACCAAGGCTCCAGCGTCAACACCTCGGCCGCCACTGTGGACCAGATGATTCAAAACATCCACAACTCCTACCTCCCCGCCTCGGAGCAGCGCCGCCAACTCGATTTCGTCAATAACCTCAACACCCTCCACTCCTACAACGTCCAGCGCGAAGCCGCCCTCGAGACCCGCCTACAGTCTTACGAAACCGCCTTCCGCATGCAGACCGAAGCCACCGACGCCTTCGATATCCGCAAGGAGAACGAGGCCACCCGCACCGCTTACGGCAACACCAACACCGGCCGCCAACTCCTCATCGCCCGCCGCCTCGTCGAGCGCGGTGTCCGCGTCGTCCAGGTCTGGCACGATGGCTGGGATCACCACCAAGACCTCCAGGAAAAACTCGGTGCCAAAGCCGCCGAGATCGACCAGCCGCTCGCCGCCCTGCTCACCGACCTCAAGCAACGCGGCCTGCTCGACAGCACGCTCGTCATCTGGGGCGGTGAATTCGGTCGCAAGCCCACCAAAGACCGCAACGGCTACGACAACCCCGGACGCGATCACAACGCCAAGGCCTTCTCCACCGTCATGGCCGGCGGCGGCATCAAGGGCGGTGTGGTCCACGGCGCCACCGACGAACTCGGCAGCGAAGCCATCACCGATAAGGTCCACGTCCACGACCTGCACGCGACGATCCTCAACCGCCTCGGCTTCGACCACACCAAGCTCACCTATCGCTTCAACGGCCGCGATTTCCGCCTCACCGACAACTTCGGCCAGGTCGTCCAGCCCATCCTCGCCTGACCCCAAAATCTTTCTCGTTCCTCTTTCTCTTTCTCGTTCTCCCTCCCTCCGCCGCCCCCCCACTCGCGCATGCGCCCCCGCCTCCCATTCGCGTTCGCCCTCCTCCTTCTGTCCGCCGGTTTCGTTCGCGCCGCCGCCGCATCCGTCGCGTCCGCCGCCCCCATCTCCCCCGCCGACCTCGCGTTCTTCGAAACCAAGATCCGTCCCGTCCTCTCCGACCAGTGTTACCGCTGTCACAGCGCCCAGTCCGAAAAACTCCGCGCCGATCTGAAACTCGACACCCGCGACGGCACGATTGAAGGCGGCGAAAGCGGCCCCGCCCTCGTTCCCGGAAAACCCGACGACAGCCTCCTCATCGAAGCCATCCGCTACGGCAATCCCGACCTTCGCATGCCCCCCAAGGGCAACAAACTCCCCGATGAGGTCATCGCCGATTTCGTCGAATGGGTCCGCCGCGGTGCTCCCGATCCACGCACTCCCGAAGCCGTCGCCGCTGCCGCCGCCAAGTCCCCCGGCGGCACCGCGACCGCCGCCCACGCCTACGCGCCAAGCAAAGATCACTGGTCCTTCAAGCCCGTCGTCGAGCCCGCCGTTCCCTCCACCCAACACCCCAACTGGTGTATCTCTCCCATCGATAACTTCATTCTCGCCGATCTCGAAGCCGTCGGCATGCAGCCCAGCCCCGCCACCGACCGGCGCACGCTTCTCCGCCGCGTCACCTACGACTTGACCGGACTCCCTCCGTCCGAAGCCGAAATCCAAGCCTTCGACCGCGACACTTCTCCCGACGCCTACACCAAGGTCGTCGACCGCCTCCTCGCCTCGCCCCACTACGGCGAACACTCCGCGCGCAACTGGCTCGATCTCGCCCGCTTCTCCGACACCAAGGGCAACGTCAAACGCCGCGAAGATCCGCGCTATCCCGGTGCCTGGACTTACCGCGACTACGTCATCGACGCCTTCAACACCGACAAACCCTACAACACCTTCGTCACCGAACAGCTCGCCGCCGACTTCCTCGTCAAAGAATCCCTCCATCGCAAATCCCTACCCGCCGACACCTCTCCCGGCGACCGCCGCATCCTCGCGGCCATGGGCTTCCTCACCCTCGGCAATCAATTCGATGGTAATAACAACGACGTCATCAACGACCGCATCGACGTCACCACCAAAGCCTTCCTCGGACTGACCGTTTCCTGCGCCCGCTGCCACGACCACAAGTTCGATCCCATCCCCACCAAGGACTACTACTCGCTCTACGGCATCTTCGCCAGCAGCACCCAGCCCGCCCGCATCTCCGACCTGCCCACGCTTCAACCCGTCGTCGAAACCGCCGACTACAAAGACTACGTCGCCAAGTCCGCCGAACTCGAAACCAAGGAAACCGCGCTCCGCGAAGAGTTCCAAGCCATGCGCCGAGACGGCGACAAAGACCCTGACAAACGCCGCCAGCTCCTTCGCCAACAGGTCGTGCTTCAATCCGAGATCGGTGACCTCGAAGCCGACCACCCCGGTGCCCCGCCCCGCGCCGACGTCCTCACCGACACCCGCAACCCACGCGACTTCCCCGTCCTCATTCGCGGCGAAGCCCAAAACAAGGGCGAGGTCGTCCCCCGCCGTTTCCTCGAAATCCTCTCTCCCGATCCTGCCAACCGTCCCGCCTACACCGATGGCAGCGGACGCCTTCAACTCGCCAAGGACATCACCAACCCCGCCAATCCCCTCACCGCCCGCGTCCTCGTCAACCGCATCTGGCAGCAACATTTCGGCGAAGGCTTCGTTCCCACCCCCGACGACCTCGGCAACCAATCCGCCCCGCCCATCCATCCCGCCTTGGTCGATTATCTCGCCTCCCGTTTCGTGAAAGAGGGCTGGTCCATCAAACACCTCCATCGCCTCATCGTCCTCAGCGCCACCTACCAGCAAGGCGATTCCGGCAACCCCGCCTACGCCGAAAAAGACCCCTACAACCACCTGCTCTGGCGCGCCAACCTCCGCCGTCTCGACCTCGAAGAGATGCACGATGCCATCCTCGCCATCTCCGGCACGCTCGACCCCACCGTCGGAGGCAAGTCCGTGCGCTTGAGCAGCGAGGGCTTCGCCAGCCGCCGTGCACTCTACACCTTCATCGACCGCCGCAATCCGCCCGAGCTTTTCACCCAGTTCGATTTCCCCAGTCCCGATGTTCCCAGCGGACGCCGCTACGAAACCACCGTGCCGCAGCAGGCCCTGTTCTTCATGAACAACCCGCTCATCATCGAAACCGCCCGCAAGCTCACCCAACGCCCGGAGTTCACGAAACTCAGGCGCACCGAAGACCGGGTCGTTTCGCTTTACGTCGCCATCCTGCAACGCGCCCCGACTCTCCGCGAAATCACCCTCGCCACCAACTACGTGAAGACCACGCCCACCGGCCCCGAGGCCAACGTCTTCCGCATCGCCCCCGCAGACACTTCGTTCCGGGACAAACGCCAAAACATCAATCCCCTCCGCCGGTTCGCCGAAACCGGCCCCGTTGGCGGAGCCAAAAACCAAGGTCCCCTCGACGCCTGGGCTCGCCTCGCCCACGCCCTCTTCCAAACCAACGAAGCCGTCTTCTACAACTGATCCGGCCAACCCGCGCTCGACTGCGCCGCGCCAACGTTCATTCAGGAAGACTCCATGATCTGGTTCTTCCTGACCTGCTACACCGTATTATTCATCGGTCTCGTTTCGCTGATCGGCTTTACCCGCCGTCGCGAACGGAAAAGTCGCAAACCCTTCGCCGAAAATCTCCGCCTCCTTCGCGGCCCCGGTGAAAGCACCCGCAAACGCACCGAAGCGCTCGCGGAAGAAATTCAGTCTCAACTCATGGTTTTTTTCGGCATGCCGTTGATCGTGGGCCTGCTGCTGATCGGAATCCTCAATTACGTCGCTGGCCCGCTGCAGACCGCGCTTATAATCGGCTGTCTTCTCGGACTCGTTGCCGGCCTGCTCATCGAAATTCGCAAGCTCATGCGCAACCGCCAGCAATTGCGCAACTGCTACCTCGGCTACTTCGGCGAACGGGTCGTCGCCGAAGCAATTGATCCCCTCAAATACGACGGCTTTGTTGTCTTCCACGATGTCCCCGTCGGCGACGCCAACGCCCCGTTCAACCTCGACCACGTCGTCGTCGGCTCCTCCGGTGTCTTCGCCATCGAGACCAAGACCCGCCGCAAGGGCCGTGCGCGCGATGGCTTTGCCGACCACCAGATCATCTTCGACGGACAAGTCCTCAGCTACCCTTGGGCCGAAGACCGCCATGGTCTCGATCAAGCCCTTCGTCAGGCTAAGTGGCTCAAAGAGTGGCTCGGCCAACTTCTCGGTGCCAACATCCCCGTGCAACCCATCCTCACCTTCCCCGGCTGGATGATTCTTCGCCGTGCCAAAGGTGCCGTGACCGTGCTCAACCCCCGTGAGATTCCCTCCGCCGTCGCCTTGCGTGGCGCCCCGGTCCTCACCGCCGACCAGATCGACCTCGTCGCCCGCCAGCTCGACGCCCGCTGCCGCGACGTCGAATTCTAAAAAAGCCCGCCCATGACCGTATCCGAAAAACAAACACAACTCATCGAAGACCTGTCCTTCATCGAGGACCGCCAGGAGCGTCTCGCCGCCGTCGTGGACCGCGCCCGCCGCCGTCCGGTTTTTTCCGAAGCCGCCAAGACCGACGCCAACCGTGTCCATGGCTGCATTTCCCAAGTCTGGGTGACTGGCGAACTGCGTGACGGCACGCTCCACTTTCAATTCGACGCCGACTCCCCGCTCGTGAAAGGCCTCGTCGCACTCCTCATCGACCTTTACGAAGGCGGCACACCGGTCGACATCGCCGCGACCGAACCCATCCTCTTCGAAACCCTCGGCATCGCCCGCGATCTGACCCCCACCCGCCAAAACGGCCTCACCGCCGTCCGCGCCAAAATAAAGTCCCTCGCCGACACTCTTTCTCTTTCCTCTTAATCTTTCTCTTTCTCCCCGCTTTCTCCCCGCCCCGTCCGTCCCCAATGCTCCACGACGCCCACAACCACCTCCAAGACGAATGGCTCGCGCCGCATCTGGACCGCATCGCCCGCACCGCCACCGACCTCGGCATCGCCGACATGGTCGTCAACGGCACCCACCCCGACGACTGGCCGCGCGTCGCCGAACTCGCCACCCGCTTCCCCTTCGTCCGCCCCGCCTACGGAATCCATCCGTGGGACGCCGGCCGTCCCCGCCCCGACGACTGGCTCGCACAACTCGAAGCACGCCTCCTCGCCGACCCGCGCGCCAGCGTCGGCGAGATTGGCCTCGACCGCTGGATTCTCGACTCCGCCCGCCCCGACGACCCGCGCCTCGCCGGTGTGCGCCGCGCATCGCTCGACGAACAGACCGCCGTCTTCCTCCCGCAACTCGCGCTCGCCGCGAAGCACAACCGCCCCGTCACGATCCACTGCCTGCAAGCCTTCGGCGCGCTCGACGAACTCCTCCATTCCCACGAAGTGCCCGCACGCGGCTTCCTGTTACACGCCTACAGTGGCCCCGCCGAATTAGTGCCACGCCTCGCCGCCTGCGGTGCCTATTTCTCCTTCAACGGCTACTTCCTCGATCCGCGTAAAACCCGGCAGCAGGACGTCTTCAAACTCATCGCCGCCGACCGTCTGCTCGTGGAAACCGACGCCCCCGCCATGCCGCTCCCGCAGTCCTGGCGCACCCACAAACTCCCGCCCGCCCCCGATGGTTCCTCGGTGAACCACCCCGGCAACCTCGACGCCGCCTACGCCGGACTCGCCTCCCTCCGCGGACTCCCGCTCACCGAACTCATCGCACAAGTAGACACCAATTTCCGGCGTTTTTTCGGCTGCTAATAAGCGTGGCCGCATAGCCACTATGATGCGCCCAAAAGCGATGAAACAAGTCAGGCACCCCTTTCAGCACATTCCTCCGCAAGGACATTAAGGGTGAAGCGATTTCCAAGGTTTTGCGCAGCAATCGAGGTAAGTAAAAACATCACGACCAGAACGCAGAGGTAGCCCAAAGGATACTGGCTGTAAGCAGGCAAGGCCATGATTAGAAATCCCATCGCAATGATTAGCAGTGCGCTCACGGCAGCCATGTCTCGCGCCAACAGAAACTCACGATGAGCCGTGACCACAGTGGGCTTATCCGACTGTTTCTTATACAGCTGATACCAGAGGGCATTTTGCTTTTCTGCGGATCGAGGGAATGTTCCGCCAACGGCCTCCCTGATGCGTTTGAGATCAATGCGGGGATCGTCCTTGGCCATCTCGCTAAAGACGCGACTTCCCGGAAGCGGGTCTTTGATTCGCCAGAAGACCAGACGCGCTTTCCAGAGGCTTGGAATCAAGTTTCCCAAAACCAGCGTGACGAACGGCACCACTGCCGCCGCCACGCCCGTTTTGGAACTCAGCTTCTGCCATGTAGCTTCGATCCACTCAACACCCGGTGGGCGATCCGAGAGCGCCAGCGCGAAAACGATGGCATTAAGGCTCACGAAAATCCAAAGCCACTTCTTGTTCTGATCTTTAAGGCTTTTGCTCATCGAGTTAGTTAAGCCGCCTTAGAGTTATCTGCTTGGTCACCTCTGTTATATTGCGACGTCACCGTCATCGCCCCAGTCTGGGTGATTTCGATGGTGATGTTGCCGCGCCAACGAGTGGACCACACGTTTTTGCAGTGCTTCCGGTATTTGTTGGAAGCATCGGTGCTGGGCTTCTTCCCCACCGAAACGATGGCATATTCAGGAGCCATCGCAGCAACAGAGTCCTCGTGGTAGGCACTGTCGCGGCCATGATGCGGAGCGATGAGGACATCGCATTTGAGGCCGGTTCCGTATTTTTGATGGATGCTCGTCCAGACCGCATCTTCCGCATCGCCACCGAAGATCACCATCCTGCCGCCATATTGAAGGGCGAGCACGTAGCTGAGGTTGTTGTAGTTTGGTGCCTCCTTGGCGTTCTCCTCAGTGGTGATCGATTGGATCGGTGCCAGCAGATAGATTCCGTCGCCAGGCGGATTCCCGGCCGCATCTTGATTATAGAACGGGGCTTTGGCTTCCTGATAAATCTTGAGCACCGTGGTGTTCGACCCACCGCGCAGCCGCTCGTATTCCTCCCAATCTGCCTTGTCCCCGTCTTTGTGAAAGTGCTCGGGATCCTTGCTGTGTTCGGTGTCCCAGAAATTGGTGATGCCATACCCCGCCTCTTTCAGGGCAGCCAATCCGCGCATGTGATCCATGTCGGGGTGTGACTGGATATAGCGCCAGAGCTGCTTGTCCGAAATGTGGGTATTCAGATACTCGATCGGGTTGGTCAGGCCAATGTTGTAGCCCTTGCTGGCGAGTGCCTCGGTCAGCGACCCCGACATGATCTTGGCTACGGTCATTTCAAAGCCTGTCATGCCCAAGGATTCGGCAATCGCGACTGCCGCGTCCTCGTTAATCTCAGTGCCGTTGTTGATGTCCAACATCGTTACCCGGCCGCTGGGGTGCTCGATGATCGCGCAGGAACCATGGCCGACGTTGAGGATGTGGATGCGAAGAAGGCTCTCGGAGCCGACGGAAAGCCCCGTGGGGCGTTGGGTTAGTTGTGCTGGATGCATAATCGGTATAGTGCATACTGCTTTATAAGTTTCAAGCCTTGTCTGCGTTTTTTATTTGCAGTTTAGCGCATACCGCTTTTAATCAATGCCATTAAAGCAGGAAACACATTGCGAATCAGCAAGCTATGCACGGTGAGCAGCGGCTATCAGACACGCTCGGCGATTGAGCCTGAGCCGCATGGGAGCCACTTTTTGCTTCAAATACGGGACTTTGACCGGTCCCGCCGGGATATAGATCGATCTGGAATAACCCGCTTCACCCCGGGGTTGGCGCACAACAACACTATCCTTGAAGACGGAGACGTCGTCTTCTTAGCGAAAGGAGCCCGCAACTTCGCCGCCGTGGTCCATGACCTCCCGTCGCCGTGTCTGGCGGCCTCCTATTTTTTCGTTTTACGGCCCAACTCAAAGATCCTGCCCAACTACCTCGTCTGGTTTCTTAACCAGAGCATTTCTCGGCAGTATTTTCTTAAATTTGCGACGACTGGCGCGCATATGCCTATCATTCGGCGTGACGTGCTCATGGAGATGGAAATCCCCGTCCCAAGTCTCGCCACGCAACAGCGAATAGTTGAGGTCGATGCCTTGGCCCAGCGCCAACAAGTTCTGCTCGCCGAGCTGGCAGAAAAAAAACAACTGCTCGCAACCACCCTCTGCACCCAGGTCGCCAACGGCCAGATCACTCTCAACTAAGACCCCTCATGACAGACGAACAAATCAAAGACGAAATTTTCAATGTGGTATGGAGCGCCTGCGATACGTTTCGCGGCGTCATCGATCCCGGCCACTACAAGGACTACATCCTCACGATGCTGTTCGTGAAGTATCTGAGCGACGTCCGGAAATCTAAAATCGCCGACTACGAAAAGACCTACAAAGGCGACACTGTCCGCATCGACCGCGCCATGGCGCGCGAGCGCTTTGTTGTGCCGGCCGACTGCACCTTCGAGCATCTCTACGCTCACCGTAACGACGACGACATCGGCCAGGTCATCAACACCGTATTGGAATCAATCGAAGACGCCAACAAGACCAAGCTCCACAACGTCTTTCGCAATATTGACTTCAATAGCGAGGCCAACCTCGGCAAGACCCGCCAGCGCAACCAGCGACTCAAGACCGTGATGGAGGATTTCAACAACCCGAAGCTCGATCTTCGCCCCGAACGTATCGGGCACCTGGATATCGTTGGTGATGTTTACGAATACCTGATCGGCCGCTTCGCAGCCCAAGCCGGCAAGAAAGCAGGCGAGTTTTACACGCCTGCCGAAGTATCGGAAACGCTCGCGCGGCTTGTCGCTCCTCAAGAAGGCGACCGCATCTGTGATCCGACCTGCGGCTCAGGATCGCTCCTCATCAAGGCCGCCAATCAGGTGGGCTCAAAAAACTTTTCCCTGTTTGGCCAGGAGATGAACGGCAGCACGTGGGCATTGTGCAAAATGAACATGTTCCTGCACGAGGTGGACGCCGCCCGTATCGAGTGGGAAGACACCATTCGCCATCCCCAACTCGTCGAGAACGACACGCTGATGAAGTTCGATATCGTCGTCGCCAATCCTCCGTTCAGCTTGGACAAATGGGGCCAAGAAATGGCGGCCAAGGACCGTTTCGACCGTTTCCACAGTGGCATCCCCCCGAAGAGCAAAGGTGACTGGGCGTTTATCAGCCACATGATTGCCTCCGCCATTGAGGGCAAAGGCCGTGTGGGTGTGGTGGTGCCGCACGGCGTCCTGTTCCGCGGCGGGCAGGAGGGCGCAATCCGGCGTCATATGGTCGAGCAAAACATCCTCGCCGGGGTCGTCGGCTTGCCGAGTAACTTGTTCTACGGTGCCGGTATTCCGGCTGCGCTCCTGATTTTCGACAAAGGCCGCGACCCGAAGGCGAAGGGAAAGGTGTTTTTCATCGATGCCTCCAATGAGTTTGCTCAAGGCACCAACCAGAACCGACTTCGCCCCGAGGATATCGACAAGATCGTTAAGACGTTTCGCCAGCGCACGGTCATCGATAAATACTCCTATCTAGCGAGTTTCGATGAGATCGCGGAGAACGACTTTAATCTCAATATTCCCCGTTACGTCGACACCTTTGAGCCCGAGCCCGAGATTGATATGGCGTCGGTTCAGGCAGACATCGTTCGCATCAATCATGAGCTAGCAGAGGTCGAAGCCAAGATGGACGGATATCTTCAAGAACTTGGACTCAAGCCATGAGAGATATTAATGCCGACAGGCCTGGCTATTACCGAACAAAACTTGGCTGGATTCCAAACGTTTGGTCGGTAACGCGTCTCGACTCTTTAACCAGAAGAGAGACGGGGCATACACCTGATCAAACGATGCAGGACTACTGGAATGGAGGCCGAAAGTGGGTTTCGCTAGCAGATTCGGGTCGATTGGACACGACGTGCCTTACTGAGACTGAAAAACAGATCAGCGACTTAGGGATTAAAAACTCTTCAGCCCGACTATTACCTGCCGGCACAGTCATCCTCCTGCGAGACGCATCGGTCGGACTCGTTGCTATTATCGAGGAAGAAATGGCGGTCAGCCAGCATTTCGTTGCGTGGATCTGCGGTGAAAATCTGCACAATCGATTTCTCTACTATTGGCTACTCGCAGATAGAAGAAAGTTTCAGAGAATGGCAGTCGGAACAACGATAGTTACGATAGGGCTTCCGTTCTTCGCCAAATACGAAGTGCCGCTCCCTTCATTTGAAGAGCAGGTAAAGATCGCGAAGACTCTTTCAGCCTGCGACTGGGCGATCAACAAGACAGGAGCGATGATCGCCGCCAAGAAGCAACAGAAGAAGGCCCTCATGCAGCAACTTCTCACAGGAAAGAAACGCCTGCCGGGATTCAAAGGTGAATGGCTCATTCTGAAATTTTTCGACGTGTTTGAACGAGTCATGCGTAGAAATACTGACAACTGTCAGAATAATCTGAGTATCTCAGGTTCAAGGGGGCTAATCAGTCAGGAGGATTATTTCAGTAAACGTATCGCGGCAAAGGACGTCTCGGGATACTATCTCCTAAAGCGAGGCGAATTGGCTTACAATAAGAGCTATTCCGATGGTTACCCTCTCGGTGCAATAAAGATGCTTGAAGGCTACGATGAAGGCGTCGTTTCAACCCTTTACATTTGCTTTTGTCTGAAGCCGGGCAGCGCCAACTCCAAATTCGTTCGCCATTTCTTTGAGAGCGCAGAGTTCAATCGAGAGCTTTACTCCATTGCACAGGAAGGAGCTCGTAACCATGGCCTTCTAAACGTCTCACCGCAGGACTTCTTCAATACGAAGCTATATTTCCCTTCCATCGATGAACAGCGTGCGATCGCCAAGATCTTAGATTCAGCAGAGGCTGTTGTCTCTAGCTGGGAGGCTAAGTTTTGCGCACTAAAACAGCAGAAAAAAGCCCTCATGGAAAAACTCCTCACCGGGCATATTCGCGTGAAGGTTTGATCTATATTTACCATGGAAGACGACGCGCACTACACGACCCCAAGCTACCTCGAAGCGGTGCAGAGCCAGCTTCCGGCCCTGCAGTTACTCGTGGCCATGGGTTGGGATTATCTCGCGCCGGATGATTGCGTCGTGATGCGCGGGGGGCGGTTGGGCTCGGCGATTCTGGAGCCGATTTTGACAGGCTTTATCCGCGAGCACGGGCGCTACACCTTTAAGGGGCGTGAGCATGTGTTCACCGAAAATGCCATCATCAACGCGGTGCAGGCTTTGAAGGCATTTCGCGCCACCGGGGCCATCCATCAAAACGAGGAAGCATACGACCTTCTATGCCTCGGCACCAGCGTGCCGCAGACCGTCGATGGCGACACCAAGAGCTTCTCCATCGCCTATATCGATTGGAAACACCCCAAAAATAACCGTTACCACTGCACCGCCGAATTCAGGGTCGAGCGCGTCGGCCAGCAAAAGCACTACATTCCCGACATTGTTCTGTTCATCAACGGCATCCCGATTGTCGTCATCGAGTGCAAGCGCAGCGCCTATACTGACCAGAAAAAGCAGCCCCTCGATCTGGCGATAGAGCAGCTCTGGGGTTACCAGCAAAAGGACGGCATTCCCCAGGTTTTTCTCTACTCCCAGATCTTGCTCGCCCTCGCTCGCGACAAGGCTGAATACGGCACGACCGGCACGTCCCGAAAATTCTGGACGGTGTGGAAAGAGGAAGGACTCGACGACGAAATCCGCAAACTCATCGCCGAGCCCATCACCCAAGATTCCCCGCTGTGTGGCTATCCTTTTGAGAAATCAGCCAAGGGGTTTCTAAAACTCCACAACGCCGGTCGCAAAATCTACGAACAGGATAGGGCGCTCTATTCTCTCTGCCGTCCTGAGCGTCTGATGCGGCTGATCCATCAGAACATAGTATTCGATAACGGGGCCAAAAAGATTGCCCGCTACCAGCAATTTTTTGCCATAGAAGACATCCTGCAACGCATCCGTCTTGCCAAAGATCCCGAACCCCGTGCAGGCGGTGTCGTCTGGCACACCCAAGGCAGCGGTAAATCGCTCACGATGGTGATGTTGGCCAAGAGTCTGGCGCTCGCGCCCGATATTCTCACACCCAAGATCATCTTGGTCACCGACCGCATCGACCTCGACGACCAGATCTGCGGCACCTTCCACGCCTGCGGCCTGGAGCCTGAACAAGCCAACACCGGCGAGCACCTCGCGCAGCTGCTGCTGGACGACAAAGCTCACGTCGTCACGACCCTGATCCATAAATTCGAGGCCGCCGCCAAGAACCGTAATCTTAAGGGCGCATCGCGGGACACCTTCGTGCTCGTGGACGAAGGGCATCGAAGTAACTACTCCGAACAACACGCCCGGATGAAGCTCGCGCTCAAGGGCGCGTGCTTCATCGCCTTCACCGGCACGCCACTCGCCACGAAGAAGATCATCAAAACGTCCAGCGATGGGAAGACAACGAGCCGGACCGTTAATCCCAAGAAGGACACCATCGACAAATTCGGCCCCTTGTTCAAACCGCCCTACACCATCAAACAGGCGGTGGCGGATAAGGCGGTTACCCCGCTCCTCTACGAAGCGCGGCATGTGCCTCAAACTGTCGATCAGGCGGTGATCGACAGCTGGTTCGAGAAACTGACGCTTGGGCTGACGCCGGCGCAGCAAGTGGACCTTAAGAAAAAATACTCATCCGAGCGCCAGCTTAACAAAGCCGAGCAAAAGGTGCGCATGATCGCCTGGGATGTGTCCATGCACTACAAGACGGCGTATCAGGGCACGGGCATGAAAGGGCAGCTAGTAGCGCCGGACAAAGCCACGGCGCTTCTCTACAAGCGGTGTTTCGACGAATTTGGGTTGGTCAACACGGAAGTGCTGATGTCAGGCCCAAATACCTCCGAGGGTGAAGGGGAACAAAAGAAAGAACCGTCGGCCGACGAAACGGCCTTCTGGAACCGTATGATGGATCGCTACGGGTCCGAAGATAAATACAACAAGCAGCTCATCAATGCGTTCAAGAAAGGCGATGAGCCAGAGATCATCATCGTCGTGGATAAGTTGCTCACGGGCTTCGATGCTCCGTGTAACAGCGTGCTTTATCTCGCCCGTAAACTTACGGGGCACACCTTGCTCCAAGCCATCGCGCGGGTGAACCGGCTCTACGAAGGCAAAGAATACGGCCTGATCCTCGACTACAGCGGCGTCATCGAAGACCTCGACGATGCGATTGATTTCTACACCAAGCTCGCCGAGTTCGATACGGAGGATCTGAGCGAAACGGTTAATCATCTGGAGGACGAAGCCGCAAAGCTGCCACAACTGCACTCCGATGTGTGGGAGTTGTTCCCCAAACTGAAAGGCACCACCGATCCGGAGCCGTTTGCCGAGAGCCTGCGAGACGACGAAAAACGCAGCCGGTTTTATGATCGGTTCAGCCTTTTCGCCCGCACCCTGTCCATGGCCTTGGCCTCGACTAATTTCCTTTCCGGAACACCGGAGGCTAAAATCCAGCGCTACAAAGCGGACCTAAAGTTTTTCAGCAATCTGCGGGCGGAGGTGGCGATGCGCTTCCAAGAGCGGATCGATTTCTCCGAATACGAACCTAAGATTCAAAAGCTGCTGGATACCCATGTCAGCGCAGGAGAAATCGTGAAACTCTGTGAGCCGATCAATCTCTTCGATGACAAAGCGCGTGAGGAGGTGGTCAACGATTCTAGCAAGAGCGACGACGCTAAAGCGGACATGATCGCCTCCGCCACTCAGCACACCATCGAAAAAGAGATGGATAAGGATCCGGCATTTTACGCCAAGTTCTCGAAGATGCTACGCGACGTGTTGGAAGCTCTGCATCAAAAGCGGTTGAGTGCAATTGAGGCTCTGGCAAAGCTCAAAGACATCGCGACCAAAGTTGCGACGCACTCTGATGAGGGTATCCCCAAAGAACTGGACACCGCCGACAGCGACTTGGCGCGTCGCTTTTACGGGGTCGTTAGTGAGGACTTGGCCGAATATAATGCGAAACCTAAGGCGGCGGTTCGGATAGCCTTGGAAATTCAAAAGCGTATCGGCTCCCACAAAATCCGCGATTGGCGGGACAACGAAGACGTTCTGAAAGCGATGAAAGGCGAAATTGACGATGTGTTCTTTGAAATCATCGAAGAACTCGGGCTAAAAATCCCCTTGGAAAAGCAGGACAAGTTAATCGACGAGTGTATTGAAATCGCCATCGCGAATGAAGACTGAGCCGTTGCTACGAACGTTACGGTTCGGCCAGCGCGAGGTCGCTTATCGGCTGACCCAATCAACCCGCAAGCGACTGCGGATCAGTGTTCGTCCGGACCTATCAGTGTCAGTCAGTGCACCTTTGAATCAGAACGAAGGAGCGATTGCCGCAGCCGTTCAGGCTCAGGCTCCGTGGATATGCCGCCACCTGGACGAACTTGCATCCTTTCATCCGCTGCCGACCCCATATCGCTACGTGAGCGGCGAGACGTTCCTGTATCTAGGGCGCCAGTATCGTCTGAAAGTCGAAGTAGCGGAATGTCGCACGGCAAAATTAACCGGAAGATTTCTACACGTCCGACTACCCAACCCCAAAGATGCTTCCGAAGTGCGAGAGGCGATCAATAATTGGTATAGAACGCGTGCGACTGAGGTTTTCTCAAAATCCTTCGACCGCTGTTTACCGGTGGCAGTGCGCCACGGTGCCACCGATGCGAAGATTGTTATTCGCCGTATGCAAACCCGATGGGGAAGCTGTTCACGGGCCGACAGGATTACCCTCAATCTGTATCTCGTAAGAGCCCCCATCCACTGCATCGACTATGTGGTCATGCATGAGCTCTGCCATCTGGTTGAGCATAACCACTCCACGGCCTTTTACCGTCTGCTAACTCGCTGCATGCCGGATTGGAAAACCCGTCGCCAACTCCTTCGGCACGTCACGGTCCCAAAGTGATCTGGTTTACTGGCGCACGCCAGCAACACCACTCGACCTGTCCACCCCATCGACACATCTGGCAGACATGTCAAAAAATCGCCCAAATTTAAACATGTCTCCAAAAACATGTATGGGAAACGGCCATTTTTTTACACGTCCCAGCCAGCCCCAGCCGCCACTTGACTCATAACTTGACTCATACTTGACTCATCTTGTGAGTTACGAGCCACAATTCTCCATTACCCCCGGCCTGTTATCGCAGGTGGAAACCGTTGCGGCGCTCCGCGAACGTATTTTGGGCGCGGCCCTCGAGTTGTCCTGGATTCCCGCCCTGCAAAAGGACACCCGCACACGCAACGTTCACGCCTCCACCGCCATCGAGGGCAACCCGCTCACATTGGAACAGGTCCGGGCGATTGAGGGTAAGCGTCCGGGCGGGTGCCACGTAGGCGAAAAGACGTAAGCGCGATAGGATGGGCGTGATGAAAACAATCACGACGGAGTTGATGGTGGACGAAACGAAGCGAGGTGGTGACGGGCGGCGGATGA
>JBAZBC010000031.1:0-35124 GCA_041671745.1 Opitutaceae bacterium
CATAGGTCGGCATTAGAGATATCATCTCTATCGAGCGACCCTCTACATGGATATCATATCCATATTAGAGGTGTTCTCGTCCTTCTCACCTAAATGCTGTCAAGGTGGCACCCGCCCGGACGCTTACACATCAAAGACGGTGATTTTGGGGAAGGAGTGGATTGGTCCCGTGTCGCCCGAGCCGTTGACAGCCGGTCCAGTTCGCGCCGCCGCTCCGCCTGATGCCTAGCCTCGTCCCGCCGAAGCCTCACGCGAAGGCGGATGATTACGACCCAGCGAGGGATGTTACAAGTTAGGGAAAAAGAAGCCGCGCACCCGAAACGGTGCGCGGCTTTTACGAATGTATCGCGACCGATCTTTTCGGTCGGTTTTTTATTTGAAAACAGCATTGAAGGCGGGGTGGCCTTCGACGCGGACAACGCACGGCTTAACTACATCTTCGGCCAAACCTGCATCGGTCATAATTGTTTTTAAGACATCGATTACTTGCTTTTTTTTAAGCTGTTTGGCCGATTGAACTGCCTTA
Organism: Opitutaceae bacterium; assembly: GCA_041671745.1. Taxonomy (GTDB): domain Bacteria; phylum Verrucomicrobiota; class Verrucomicrobiia; order Opitutales; family Opitutaceae; genus Rariglobus. The sequence continues at coordinate 527 of JBAZBC010000031.1, forward strand.
GCCCAGTTGGATACTGAATCCATGTCTACTGGACCCGTGTGTGTTTTGGCTTTTTTGACGATTTGCCTGTGGGCGTCGTCATCAATCCACACGCGTCCGGTGCTTGCTATAGCATCAATATATGATCCAAAAGCATCGTCATCCATTTTAGTGGGAACCCAATCAGGAGTTCCCACGCGAGAATACATTTTCCCGATCAAATAACCCAGTTTATGTTGAAAAGATGGATCTAGTTGTAGGGCCTTGGCTTGAAGCAGCTTTTCGTAGTGGAGTTCTGCTTTAACGGCTACCGATAGCTGCAGAAAGGCACAGCAATCTTTGTCTAGGCCCTTACTTGGATCGCTATTAAGAAAGAAGTATTCATCTTCGTTGTTATTTAATACGCGCGAAATGAACTGTCTCATTCGTTCTTTGTTTCGCAGGCTTGTTGCCCGTAGGTCCTTCTCCCATTCATAATTGCAGAGTTCCTCAAAATAACGATCAAGAACCAGTTCGAAAGGCCTTACCGCAGCCAGTGAAATGTAACGCGCAGAGCAGCGCTTTGATATTCCCCTAAGAACGAGATCACAAGTTTGTGTAAGGACAATAAAGGCCTTATAGTCAGACTTTGAATAATGGGGGTGAACCGATTTGATTATCTCATCAATTGCCGGGGTGCGTGAAATAATATCACCCTGCATGAGCTGCTCATTATCAATCGATGCATATGTAAAATGCATATGCTTAGTCGTGGTATTAACTTATCAGTTTCTCTAGCAAAGCTTGCAGTTCGCGACGCTTAAGTTCCGTCAAGTTAACACTAGCGGTTGCTTTTCCCGAGGTATTTCCTCGGATAAAAATTGAACCCTTTGTTTCCGGCGGCATGTCTCCATTTGAGGACCTTTCTCTCACCGAAACAGGCTTCATGTATCCTTGGGGTTCCGACGGGGGATCTTGAGTCGTATCAGCAATGTAGATACTGTCATTGGCTGTAGTCATAATTTAAGATATTCAGGAATATAATTTATTCAATAACAGGGGCGTCTCGTTTTTTAAGGAGATAATATCGAATACTAGGGCCTCTATTGCTGCGCGTGAGCTTTTTGCTTCGAAATGATAGTTTGCTAAGAACTCGACGCTGTTGTCCCGCATGTAGCTCGCTCGAAAGTTAAGAACTTGGTTGTTTTTGACTAACTCGCGTTGGACGGTTGATGACTGGACAGTCCATTCTTCAGCAGCGACAGATGTAGAATCTGTAAAGTTGAAGAGCGCTTTTAATTTGTCGGTGGGTTCGGACTCGCGATAAGCAAAATTTACGCCCAGCCCTCGAATGGGCGTATGCGGCAATTTCTCGAGGATTTTCGTAGCAATATTTTGAATACGCTTTAACACCTCATCATTTATGGTTTGAGGTTTAAGGACCAATCTAGCCGATGCAACTTCAAGGATTAATTCCTCAAAGAGTATGCGTCGAGGCGCTGTGATGTCGTCGATTGCTACCTCGACACCGATATCTTGAGAAGTGGTTACTTCACCTGCTCCACCAAGCCAAGCAGGCGTAAGTATCTGTCGGTTCCAAGAGCCAGGGATAACTAGTGACCAACTTTCAATTTTAGGGGAGAGCACGTGGATTTTGAATTACGTCGTGAGTAACTATTCAATTTTTTCTTTCGTGACCATTCTTTATGCCAAAATCGGTCACTGTGGACAAGAAGTTAGCGGGCCAGCTACTTTTCAATTTGTTAGCGCGACGAGCCGGCGGGATCAGGCCGGAATGGCGCTAAGTTAAGGGGAGGTATCGTCATTTTTTGAGGTCACCGACGAGCTAACGGCGACGAGCCAACGCGGTCCGACGAGCCAACGGGGTCGGGCCGTTACTTGCTACTTTTGACAAGCCAGCGATGTCAGAGGCAGGCGCGGCGAGCCAACGGAGTCGGTCCGCACGTTTCGGATCCGCCCCGTTGCCGAACCCCACGGCGGACTTGCCCGGTGGCATGAAACCGGCACAGTTTGGGGCATGTCGCTGACCGCTGATCAAATTGTCGAGGAGACCTCACAATGGCCCGTTGATGCCGTCGCCGATCTCTTGGATCGTATCGCCCTCGCCAAGCACGGTGGCATGAGCGCCACCCGCGAGAATGCATGGACGGAAGTCGCCCTGCGCCGCTCCGCCGAGCTGGACAGTGGCAAAACCGAGTTGATCCCGGGTGACGTCGCCAGCGCGCGCATCCGCAAGATTGTCGGTCGATGAAACCGCACGGATTTCATCGGGAAGCGCTCGACGAATACGCCCACGCAGCCGAGGACTACGCGAAGATCGACCCCGAGTTGGGCGGACGGTTTTACGACGAGATCGAACGTCTCATCGGCGACGCCTGCCGCGCCCCGTTGCTTTTCCGGCGCATTCGCGGACCGATCCGTCGGCATTTCTCGACCGTGTTTCCCTTCGCCATTCTCTACGAAGACAAACCCGACCATGTGCGCATCGTCGCCGTAATGCCCATGCAGCGAGACCCGGATTATTGGTTACACCGCGTTGAATGATCTTTTTGCGAGGCGGCGAGCCAACGGAGTCGGTCCGCACGTTTCGGATCCGCCCCGTTCCCGAACCCCACGGCGGACTTGCCCGGTGGCATGAAACCGGCAACGTTGCCGACATGAGCACCGTGACCGAGATCGAAGTCGCCATCGAGAAACTCAGTCTGGCCGAGCGTTGTGAAATCGCCCGCTGGTTGAGTGATCAATTGGCGTCCGACGAATCCCCCGAGTTACTGGCTGCGGTGGACGAAGGCATTCGCTCGCTGGAACGCGACGGAGCCCATCCGGTGAGCCGCGAAGAGCTGCAGCAAAAAGTCCGGCAATGGTCTGGCGTATCGCGCCTGGCCGTGTTTACGAAATACCCCAGTCCATCGCTGGCGCTCTCCGAGTGAAGTGAGAAAAGGCACTGGGCCGGCGTTGCCCTCGGGCGGCACGGGCCGCTGGCCCGCCTCCGCCTCGGTCGCCTTGGCCGAGCAGCCTTTCTCACTCACGATGGGCTGGTTTATTTCGTAAACACGGCCTGCCCCGCTGGCGGAGCGGGACCTCGAAGAAGCCGTCGCGTTTCTCGCCGCCAAGAGTCCGGCTGCCACCTCAAGCCACGTTGCAAAACCTGACCCAGAAAGGCGCAAAAGGTAATCCACGGAGTAAACACCCGATCTCGCCCGTTTACTGCCTTGGCAAATACCTGCGGCGAGATGAACCGCGCGACCAGCGCCGCCAAACCATCGAGTTGGCGAGCTTGGCCCGCAGCTGACGAACCTCCGCTTCACCCCGGCGGCCGAATAACCGGCTGGAAACCGTTGAGATATAATGTGTTTTCCCGCATGGGCTTACGGTGCGGTAACTCATGGGGTGTATCAATATAATAATCAAACACTTAACTAATTGTGCAGTAATTCGCCCGTGCAGCTGCGTTGCCTAACTAAGGCCATTCGGGTCGGGCCGAGTATTGTTATATTTGAATGCAGGCCAGCCTGCCCCTTTCCTGGGCACCGGCTTGCGGTGGGATGGTCTGCTGTGTCCCTGTCCGGAATCATTCAATTGCACGGGTCGCACTCAGGCGATCTGACGGCCCCCGTCATCCCGCCCGCTGTTCCGCCGTTCAACTGAATGACTTCCAGTTTAGAACTTGTATTGGTAGGAGGTCGCGAGCCAGAGATTGGAGGCGGCGCCTTCGGTCGTGCCGTTGAGCATGATCGAGAAGGTGCCGGTGCCGACGTCGTATTCGGCACCGAGGCCGCCGCTCAGCCAGGCCTGCTTGTAATCTTCGCCGGCGAGACTGGTGACGCCGAGCGTCACGCCCGGGATGGAAACGCCTGTGGCGGACGCGTGATCCTGGAAGCGGTAAACGCCCTCAAGCGTGGCGATCAGGCGGAAGTTTTTGCGGAGTTCATAGGAGGCGTTGGCACCGAGGTGGAGGTCGCTGATCGTGTCGTGCTGCGTTTGGTAGGCCGCGGGGAAACCGCCGCCGGTCTCGGTGAAGGCGTCGATCTTCGAGCGGGTGATCACCAGCTTGGTGAACGGGGTGATGTCCACGCCGCCGACGTTGCACGCGTTCACCCAGTCGAGGCGAACGGCACCGCCGTAGGTCGCGGCATCGGTGTCGCCATCGGAGCGGTCGGAGAGGCCGCCGTTCAGGTAGCCGCGACGGATGTCGAGTTTGCTGTCCTGATAAATGCCGGTGACCGTGACGAAGAGCTGAGTCGAGGGGACGGGGATGATGATGTCGACGATGCCGAAGGTGCCGGTGTGGTCGGTCTCTCCGTTAAAGACGGTGTTCTGGAGGCTGTCGGTGCGGCCGAGGGCGAGGTTGAGTTGCGCGGGGCCGAAGTTGTAGCCGCCGCCGGCTTCGGCAACGCTGAGGTGGCCGTCGCGTTCGCCATGGTTGTCCTGGCCGTAGTCGCCGCCCGCCCAGGCGATGAAGCGACCGGGCTCGGCGCGACGTGCCATCGGGTGGCCGTGCGCACCGTTGAGCACGAGGCCGGCGGAGGTGCGCGTGGAACTGATTGCGGCGGTGGTGCCGGCGATGCTCTGCTGCAAATCGGCGAGAGTGATGAGGCCGGAATCGCCCTTGGCGATGTAGGCGGTGTCATCGTCGAGGTGGCCCGAAACGATCGATCCGTCGTCACTCACCCCCTCTGCGGACTTGATGACAATGTCGTCGCCGAGGGTCACGCCGGAGGCGGCGAGCCAGTCTTCGATGGTTTGGATGCCACCGAGCTCGGTCCAGCGGAAGCCGGCGGGCATTACCGCGCTGGTGGCGCTCTGCCCGACCGCGACACGACCGTCGGGAGTAATGGCGCTAATATGGGTGTTGGCGAAACCCAGGTTCCCGAGGTCGATCACACCGGCGGTCGTCCAGCGGAAGGCAACATACTGGCCAGTAGTCCAGGCTTGGCCGAAGATCCGGGTGCCGTCGCGGCTGATGAACACGGACGATGAGTCTCCGGGAGCGGCAAGGAGTGCGGCAGGGTGGATGTCTTGGAGGCCATCGGCCTGGGTCCAGCGGAAGGCGTGGATGCCCCCCCCTTGGTTGAATTGCACGTGGCCGGCGAGCACGTCGCCCGCGGCCGACATGGCCCAGGTTGAGGACGAATAGGCGGTGCTAAGGGGCTGGAGCCCGCCTTCCTGGGTCCAGCGATAGGCCTGCACTTGCCCCTCACTCATGGCATAGGCGCGAACCGCGATGACGTTCCCGTCGTTGCTCACGAAGTCGGCATAGGAAATGGAGGCGGAGTCGTCGGGATGGATATCGGTGATCGTCGTGCCGCGCCAGTAGACGGCATGGGCCTGAGGCACATAGGAGTAGCCGATAATCGTCCCGCCATCGGGCGTAATCGCATGCGCATGATCGTTCGTGGAGCCGGAGAGGCTGGGGAGCACGACGGTGCCGTTTTGCGTCCAGCGAAACACCTTGGTGAAAGAGGGGGCGTCGCTTATCTGGGCGTAGACGGATCCGACCACCACCGTGCCGTCGGCACTGACGTAGTCGGCCGAGGAACTGGTGAGGGTCGCGCCGGAGATCACGGGGGCGATCGAGACGAGGGTGTTGCCCTGCCAGATAACGGCGAGGCCCGCGTCGTAACCAACCAGGACCGAGCCATCGGCACTGATGCCGTTGACCGAGGCGTATTCCGTGTCCGGCAAAACGGGCAGCGGGTTGAAGTCGGGGTTCGCGGTGTCGAGTTCGATGAATCCTTTGACCGGGGCCCAAGTGGCGGGGAGGTCTTTATCGTTTTCTAAATCATGAATGATGAAGGCCGCGAGGCTCCCATCGGCACTGATGATTTGTTCGTCTTTTTGGGTTCCCGAAGCCAGGGTGCTTCCGGCCCAGAGGAGAAGAGCGGTCGCTTTGAGTAGTCTGGATGTCGCTTGGTTCATAGGGTAAGGCCGGGATCAGAAAACCCGGGGTTGGACGCACTAGACTTTTTTACCACCTTTTGGGGCAACCATTAATACGAGGAAGCCTTTGGAAATAAGGATGTTAATATGTATTTAAGCCGGTGCCTAATGGAGCCGCCTTAAGGTTTCAGGCACCAAATCCGGCGACAGCAGGGACGATTGAGCAGGGCAGGTTCTGGGCCGTGCGACAGGCGGGTGGTGCGCACGGTCCATCCGGTCATCCCGCAGCGGGTGGAATACAAACGGACCAAGACGGGACTGAGCCTCAGCGAGGCGTTTTGCGGTGTCTGGAAATGGGCGGTCAAGCGCCTCGAGGAGATCGAGAAAGCCCGACGTAATTTTGACGCCAAGACCGCCCTCTGATCAGGGCGTCGAGCCAACGAAGTCGGGCCGAGTATTGTTGTATTTTGAGGTGCAGGGCGGCGCGACGATCTAGGGGGGGATGGTATAATCCGGGACTTCCGGCCTCGTTTCGTGGCGTTTTAAACGTGAGAGTTGGGGTCTTTTTTGAAGAGGCCCGAAGTGGTGCGCCAGAGGCGGTAGAACTGGAAACCTAAGGCCCCGGTGAACGACGTGCGTTTGGTGAGTTTGCGTTCGAGCGTAAGGACGCGGTCGGCGCTGGAGAGCAGTCCGTCGAGCATGTTGTTTTGGAGCAACCTTGTCCCAATACGCGTGGCATCCGCTTCAATTTGGATCTGGATCTCCACCGCCTTGGGTGAGTGACCGTGGGCTGCCGGAGGGACCTTCAGCGCAATGACTGCATCCTCCGTTCCTTTGATGAAGCTGGCGTATTCGTCGTGGTGGAGGCGGTAGGTTTTTTTTATGGGAGATGTGGTTTTGTGCAGGCGTTTACCGCTCAGTTCGAGCTCCGGTTGCAGCTGATCAAAGATCCAGCGGACTTTCGCCAGTTCAGCCACGATCGCCATGCTTTCGATATGGAGAAACCATGTCGGTAAATCGGCCTGTGTGCCCAAGTCGAACCGGATCGTCTGCCGCAGATTCGAGCTGGCGGTGATCGTGTGCGTGAAAATGCTCTCGGTTTTCTGTCCGGAGAATCCCAGTCGCGCGACTTCCTCGACGTGGTTTGCCGCCTTATGCGCGGACGTGCCGTATTCGACCGCGTCCCGCACGAGACTCTCCGCATGGCCGATCAGGTTGGAGATGAGTCGGGTGTAGTCGCTCGCCAACGAGGTATAGCGCAACGGACCTCCGCGATAATACAGCGGGTCGTGGATGATGACCGGCTTGAATGAAGGTGTGCCTTCCAGGTAGCTCGGCAGTCGCTCGTAGAAGTGCCGGGAGAATTTATCGAAGTCGGTTCTGAGTTCCTCGAGGTGGGTGATGTAAAACGCGTTCATACTTGCCCGCGGCGCACTATGGTAGGCGGACTGCAGCGCGCAGATGGCAACTTTCGAGGCATAATGACCGACCGTCCGCAGCGAGAAGTGCGCGTAATCGAATCCGTTCCACACTTCGTAGGATGGTTCGCGATTTGCCGTTAAGATAAAATGACTTCCCTGGGTGACGAAGGTTTCGGGGTTTCCGGCCAATGCGCGGGGCACAATCGTCTTCAGTTGATAGCGGCGATTTTCGAGGCCTTGCTTTTCGTGGGGTTCGTGGGCCAAGCGATGCTGAATACGTTCCGCCGGGTTAAGCACTGACTGATCGTCAGACGGGCGCACCTGATAGGTTCGGAATGGCACTTTGAGAGCCCCCTTGGACTCCTCGGGCGGAGGCAGCGGTAGTTGGTCTGACTGGCAACGGATCAGTTCATCGGCGTCGAGCAACAGCACCCAATCTGCCCCGTGTTCATGGACGGCTTGTTTCATCAGTCGGGTCATTTTTTCGGCCTGGAAATTCCCAAGAGACGCATCGTTTTCGACCACCAAGGGCAATCCTTCGGAGACCAGCCGGGTGAGAATAGATGATGTGTTGTCCGTGCTGCCGTGGTTCAGCACGATCAACTTTTGCAGATAATACAGATTATGACGGACGAAGGCCTCGATGATGTCCTCTTCATTTTTTACGCAGGTCACTCCGATAATGGTCATGATCCGATCATGGCACTTGAACGGTTCTATACCCGTCAATGTAAACGTGACCAATCCGATGCTTGGACCGTGCATTTGGCAGGTCTCCTGTGATCCAACGCAGGGACTGTCGTTGGCATCTGCGGGCGTAGCCCGGTGCGTCCGATCGATAGGCTCATGTGTCGTATGACTCCCCAGAGGCGTTTTCTTCCTTTGTTGCTACCGCTCTTATTCGTCGGTTGTGCATCCGCACCCGAGGCACCGCCGTTGCGCACCGTCGGTCATGTGGACATGGATCACCACCTCGGGCGTTGGTATGTGATCGCGAACATTCTCTACTTCTCGGAGAAGGGCAAAGTCGCCAAGGCATGAGTGATGCGCGGATCTGAGCGCATCTTTTCGGCATTCATGTCCAGGAATTCAGAACCGCGCGGATTCCGCAGCGCTCAAATGTGCTTCTGTTGCAGACATTATTGTCTGCACATTTGAGCCCTGATTTTGTCCTGTGGACTCGGCATTGATCCTCGGTGGTTTTAGCTTGGCCCCGTCAAAGTTAATACCCCCCTAGATGTTTAGTCCCAGAGAGAGGTGGTGTGAAGCACCTATTCGAGTGCCAAAGACACCTATTTCATCACGCTCACGGTAACGCCCGACAATGCCGGAGACGACTTGGCGCTTTCCTTCGTGGCGGGAACGAGCACGGGGCCAGCTCTCATGTTCTCATCAGTGGTGTAGCGGTATCACCTTCCGCCATTTCTGAACCCGGCACCTCGGCCGTCTTGGCGGGTATCGCTGCGCTTGGCATCGGAGCGATGTGCACCCGCCGGCGCTGGGTGAGCGCGGGTTGGTCCATTCGTCAGCGACTAAACCCACGGGATAAACAGCGTACAGGACCCTTCGGCCTGGCTTCGAATTCAGTAGGTCATTGGCTTTGCGTGGCGCGGATCTCTTGGTTGGCCCGGCGTAGGCGTGCGGAAAGCATCTTGGCCACGTTGCGGAGTATGTTCACCAGAATGGCGGGATGCTCGTTTTGCAGGTAGTCGAAATCTACCTCGGACAGTGAGGCGCACAGCATATCCCCGCAGGCCACGACGGTGGCTGATCGCGGAGAGGCGTCCAGCAACGACATTTCACCAAAACACATGCCCGATCCAAAGGTAGCTACGCGGTGCATTGCTCCGCCGGGAAGTTCGATCACGGCGTCCGCCTTGCCCTGCAGCACGAAGTGAATGGACCGATCCGTGTCTCCGGCTCTCACGATTATATCGCCCGCCGCGTGTCGAACATGGCGGAAACGGGGTGCCAGCACTGCATGCTGGTCGGCGTTCAGTTCTGCGAGCATCTCGCAGTCCTCTACGGCGTAGAGCACGAAACTATGGTTGCGGATGCCTGCTTGATCGAGCAACTCGCCTTCCAGCTGCTCGAGCACCAGGTCTCGGTCTGTGACAAACTCCACCAAGGGTGGAGCCGAGGTGTCGGTGCCGCGTTGGAAGATCTTTTCCATCTGGCGCTGCATGCCGCGAGCGCCGCAGATCAGCAGGCGTTTGCCAACGGAGCGGAGGTTTTTCGCCAGCCCATGCATCAGAAAGATCGCCTCCATTGACACACTTTGGACCTGGCGAAAATCAAGCACGATGTAGTCGGCCTTTTCCGCCTCGATCAAGGTGTGGCGGACCGCGCTCTCTGCTGCGGCGAAACCCAGTTCTCCCTGGAGTGTAATCAGGCGTGCGCGACCCCCGTTTTCCCGCAGGTAGGAGTGCTCCGTAGCCGAGCGCATGCGCTTGGACCCCACTTCGCCCACAGAGGCGGTTGAACGCACGACCGAACGGGCCGGATGGTTGGCTCGGAAAAGGTGCAAACCGCAACGGCGTGATAACTCGCGGCAAACCTCGATACCGCGCACGCTGTTGCCATGTGAATCGAGTCGTGGCGAAAAAACCGCGATGCTTAACTGACCGGGCAGTACCGCGAGCACCCCGCCCGCCACCCCGCTTTTGGCCGGCAGGCCGACATCATAGATCCATTCACCCGCCGCGTCATACATACCGCAAGTGCTCATCACGCTCAGCATGTTTTCCACGTAGATGCCGGCCACCGCTCGCTGGCCTGATTGGGGATTTACACCGCCGTTGGCGAGGGTGGCCCCCATAAAGGCCAAGTCGCGGCAGTTGACCAATATCGAGCACTGCTGGAAGTAGGCTTCCAGTGCGGGGGTAGGATCCTCGGTGAGAATATCAAAATTACGCAGCATGTATGCGATCGCGCGGTTGCGATGTCCGGTCTCGCTCTCGGAGCGATAGACCTCTTGGTCAACCTCCAGCTTTCGTCCGGCGAACCGTGAAAACGCGTCGAGGATGCGGTGCATCTTTTGCGTGGAGGTCTTGCCCTCCACCAAGCCGGTGGTGGCGATGGCTCCGGCATTGATCATCGGGTTAAGCGGCCGGCCCGTGCCGGGTTGCAGGCTGATGGAGTTGAACGCTTCACCCGAGGGCTCCATCCAGATCTTTTTGAGGACGTTTTCCTTGCCGTTGTCCTCTAGCGCGACGCCGTAAGTAAAGGGCTTGGAGATCGACTGGATCGTGAAGGTCTGGCCGACGTCACCCACTTCGTAGACTGCTCCGTCGGCGGTCACCACGCAGATCGCAAACCAATCGGGATTGGCTTTCCCCAGTTCGGGAATGTAGGTCGCAACATCACCGCTATCGTTGGTTTTGAATCGGTCATAGAGTTCTTGAACGATTGATTGAACGGGAGACTGGATCGGTCGGCGGGGTGGAGTGGTCGACATGGAAATGGGTTGTTTTCCCATTAGCATTGGTAGTGCCATCGATTCATATTTTGATTATTTAAAATGACTTACGAAACAGATTAATGAGCCTATATGGGATTAGGTGATTAGGCCTGATCCTACTTCTCAATCGGCTCTGTTGCCAAATCACTGCCGCGCCAAAGGGATATCCCGTTGGTATTCAAAAAAGCCCAGTGTTCGACCCCTATGAAATAGGTCCAAGCATTCGGATAAACTATCGGGACTCGTCCTTCAGTTTTGCCGCGTAGGCGCGGAGGTCGGCAATGCGGCTTTCGTTTTGGGGGTGGGTCGAGAGAAAGGCCGGCCAGGTGGACTGGGTCTGGTTTTTCGTCAGCCAATGAAAGAGGGCGTCGCTCCCTTCGGTTTTGCCGTAGAGGGCGTAGGTCAGCCGCAGGCCGATTTCATCGGCGCTTTTTTCCTGACCGCGAGAATAGCTCAAATCCAGCAGATTGGCGGTGTGGCTGGTGAACACATCACCGCCACCGCCGAAGATCAGACTGAGGAATATACTCCGACCCAACGTGCGGCCGAGCCCGCGCAGATGATCCCGTTGCGCAAAGTGTCCGATCTCATGGCCTAGCACAAAACTGAGTCCGATATCGGTGTCTATTTTTTCGAGGAGACCGCGGGTGACGGCGATGGTCCCGCCCGGAAAGGCGAACGCATTGACCTCGTTTGCATCAAACATCACCACCCGAAAGGGAATCCGCGGCACGCCCGGCCCGAGTGCCAGCCGGTCAACGATACCCTGCAGTTTGCGCACTTGTTCGGTCTGCATGGGGGACAAATGTGCCAGCGCGTCGCCGGGCACGAATTCCCGAAACCACGCCACTTCGGTTTCCGGTGAAATGCGCGGCAGCGTGAAATCCACGAGCCAGCCGATGGAGAAATACAACGCGAGCATGAGGACCGCGGTCGCCACGAAGACGATCCCGATCTCCCGGGCCAATCCCCGGTCACCGCCGCCGCTACTCGCCTCGGCGGCGGCCCCCATGTCGCGTTGCACGAATTTCATTCCTAACCGACTGCAGGCAGGGGGGGCGGTGTGGCGATCGGACCGCCGTAGGTGATTGCCGTGCCATACGCGAGCACCTCCACGCCGCCGGCACCTTGCTTGCCCTTGGTGTTGGCGATCGTCGATGTTGTCATGCGAAAGTTGAGCACGAGGTCGGCGCCGGCACAGCTTTCCTTCAGGCGTAAAGTCGCTTCGCGCCGCGCACGATCCAGGAGGGTTTCGTAGGATGCGACGCGACCACCGAAGATCATGCGCAACCTGGCCAGGAAACGCTTGAAGTGGTCCAGCGAAACCACCACCGAGCCCATGACCATCTCGGCTTTCACCACCTCCAACGTGGGGTCACCACTCTTGTTTGTGATCACGGGCAGGTTGGTCGTGGCCGCTTCGCGGGCGCGGATCGACTCGAAATGTTTCTTTTCCAACGAACGCCCGATCAAGCCCATGATCACCATGAAAATGAAGGGCGACAGGTAGAAGGCGATGACCAGCACCACCCCCAGAGTATCTGAGTTCTGGTCGTTCATGGCGTGAGTTATTCGACGAGCACTGCGGTGCCGTAAGCATAGAGCTCGGCCGCACCTTGGGCGACGGACGAGGTCGAAAAGCGGATGTTCACCACGGCATTGGCCCCGAGTGCAACTGCCTGGGCTTCCATGCGACTGATCGCCTCGTTGCGGGATTCGGTAAGCAACTCGGTGTAGCCTTTGAGCTCGCCGCCAACCAGGTTTTTGAAGGACGCGGCGATGTCGCGACCGACATGCTTTGCACGGACCGTGCTGCCGGAGACCAAGCCGTAGTGCTCGATCGTTTTACGACCGGGCACGTTTTCCAAATTCGTGAGAATGATGGGTGTGTTCATGGGGATTGCGTTCGGACGCTGCGCAGCGGTCTTGGTGATTGCAAGGTGACTGTAATTTGCAGCGCACGGCAGGGGTTCCTGAATTGATGTCTCACCCTACGATTTGTTTTCACGTTGCTGAGAGGTTCGGAATCGTCCGGGGCTGTCGCCTGTCAGGCGGCGGAACCAAGCAACGAAGTGGGCGTCGCTTTTGAAACCCAACTCGTAGGCCACCAGCTTCACCGGCGTGTCTTCCTGGAGCATCCGGCGTCGGGCGTGCTCCAGTCGGCGGCGCTCCCAATAACGCCACGGGCTGAGTCCGAAGGCCTGACTGAAGATCAAGTCCAGCTGCCCCGCACTCAGGCGCGCTTCGGTCAGCAGGGTTTTACGCGGGAATCCTTCTGCCAGTGACGTCTCGTTGAGCCGGCGCACGGCACGTGACAGACGTTCGTCCTCACTGCTGCCATACGCCGGGATGCAGCCTTGCGCCGAAAGCGCTTCGCACCACACCGCGAGCCAGTCGGCGAACAACGCCTGTTGCCGCAAAAAATCCGGATACACCACTTGGTCGTGCGAGTAGCCGGCCGCCACGCCGCGTTGTTTGCGCACGTAGCCTACTAGTTTTTCCGCCTGCTTTCTGAGCGCCGGACACTCCTTGTCAGCGATGACGCGCACGCCGGTCTTCCCGAAAAAGTTATCCCCGGTCGGCCATTGGCAGAGAAAGTGAACGGAGAGAATGTGCGCGTCGTCGGTGACATCGATGGTCCCCCTTTCCCGTGCTCCCGTCAGCCATTGTCCGGGACCGGCCTCAATGCGGCCGTCCGGCCCGGTTAACACGATGCGGCCCGCGCGCACGTAACGCGCCCAATAACCGGCATAACCGGATGCCGTGCTGAAATGCCGGTATGCGGCGGCGATGACTTGGTCATACACCCAGAACAGTTCGGTTTGCAGGCACGCCCATTCATGCAGCGAAAGATGCAGTGAGGAGGCCTTGATCATGATATTTTGATATTAGCTGTGATATTATAAAATCGAGTTCATTCGCAGTCCGGACGATTGGGTCGCATCGTCATTTTATGAACCCCGCTTCTCTCTCCATTACCCGTTCACTGAAAATCGACGCCAGCTGGGACGTCATTGTCGTGGGCGGGGGGCCGGCCGGTTGCACTGCGGCGGCGGCCTCGGCCCGAGCCGGTGCCCGCACGCTGCTGCTGGAGCAGACCCAGTCACTCGGTGGCAGCGGCACCACCGCTTTGGTGCCGGCCTGGTGTCCGTTTTCCGACCGCAAGCAGATGATCTACCGAGGCCTCGCCGAGAAGGTGTTTCGATCCTCGCAACGCGGCACGCCGCATGTGCCCGCCGACCAGATCGACTGGGTCGCCATCAACCCGGAGCACCTTAAGCGCGTCTACGATGACCTGATGGAGGAGTATGGCGTCGAAGTGCGGTTTCAGACCTTCCTGTCGTCCGTCGAGTGCGGTGCTGGCGGTGAAATCGAGGCGCTCATCATCTCAAATAAAAGCGGCCTCAGCGCACTGAAGGCGCGCGTCTACATCGACTGCACGGGCGACGGCGATCTGGCCGCCTGGGCGGGCGCGGAGTTCCAGAAAGGCGATGAGCTGGGCGAGCTCCAGCCGGCCACTCATTGTTTTGTGTTGAGCAATGTCAATGAGGCGGCGCTCAACGCGATCCCCGGCGGACTCTTCGGCGGGAACCCACTCAGCCCCATCCATACTATCCTGGCCTCGGGCAAGTATCCGGAAATTCCCGACGCGCATCTGTGCCATAACAAGATCGGTCCGGGCACCCAGGGGTTTAACGCCGGTCACCTCTTCTTGGTCGACAACACCGACCCGGCCTGTGTTTCCAAGGCTGCGCGCGAAGGCCGGCGCATGGCCGATTCCTACCGCCGTGCACTGGCCGAATTTGCGCCTGATGCCTTTGGCGATTCGTTTCTAGTCATGACCGGCACGCAGGTGGGCATTCGTGAAACGCGCCGCATCATTGGAGATCACGTCCTCAGTCTGGATGATTGGTTGGCGCGGCGCTCGTTTGACGACGAGATCTGCCGCAACGCCTACTTCATCGATCTGCATGCGACGGCCGAGGAAATGCGCCTCAAGAAAAAGGTAACCACGGAACGCTTCGAACACTACAAGCCGGGCGAGTCACATGGTATCCCGTATCGCTGTCTCACACCCAAAGGACTTCGCAACCTGCTGGTTGCCGGCCGCAACATCTCGGTGGAGCGGGCGGTGCACGGGAGTATCCGCGTGATGCCGGTGTGTCTGTCCATGGGCGAGGCCGCAGGCATGGCGGCGGCGATGGCGGCGCAAAGTCCGATGCCTGACGTTCACGCCGTGGATACGGCTCTCTTGCGCACGCGTCTGCGCGCCGAAGGCACCTACCTGCCCTGATCGAGTGGACTCTCAGTTTAAGGAGCAAGATCGGTAGAAAAATAATAAATTTCGTAGCGTCGACCGTTTCCACTTTGGGTTTATGGCCAGCCATTCAGGTCACGATATTTCCTTACTGCTCGACACATCCGGGTCGGCCTCATCCTTCCATGATCATCAACGTGATGCATGGAGCGGGGGCGGGGAAAGGCAACTTTTGGGCCGTTTTCCCCCACTTCCCACCTCACTTCCGTTTAGCTTTTCTAATTCTGCGCGGCGCGATTTCAGAGGTGAAACGAGCGATTCAATGCCCACTTACGTAATTCGGGCTAAAAAACCGCAGAAAAACGGGGGGAGTTTCGTTTTGTGCGACTTACGTCACGCCTTCAGGCTTTTACTGAGGGCAAAAGTTCACATCGGATCGCATTCCCCGAGGGGAATTGCCGATCAGCAATCCTGCCCAAGTCACTTCAGCACCGCGATGGCTCGCAGCTTGTTTCTTAGCCCGGTCAAGCGTCGCTGGCTGGCGGAATCACTCGGTAAGTGGCCCGGTAGAGCCTCTTGAAAAGCCGGGTTGTCTGACAATTTTCGCACCGATGCCACCACGTAGCCGCGCAGGGCTGCGGGTGCCCGATCCACTTCGGCCATGATGTTTTCACGGCCGTCGATCACGGTGATGAAATCCTCAAGGTCGTGGCTCGCATAAAAGTCGCCGTCGCCACGGTCCGAGAAGGCCACGTATTTGGTGGCAAGAAACGCCACCGGGGAGATCAGCTTCAGTTTGGTGTGGGCGATCTCGACCTCGGTGGCGGTGTCCACCGCTTCAGCAAACCAAGCCGTGTTAAGGCCAAGGCCCGAGCTTTCCGTGGGCATGATATGTCCACGGTCAGATTTCCCAGAACCCAGCGGCAGCGCGGAGCACCTTGCCGGTCGTCATGATTGAAGCCGAGGCCGCGCAGTCTGGCTTCAACATCGGAGTAGCGCTCCGAAGTGACCACTTCCACGATGACATCCACATCGTCGGTTGGCCTGGCGGGCGAGAGTTCCGGATGATCCAGCAGCAAGTTCACGATGGAACCGCCGACAAAGGCATATCTTAGGCCGAGGTTGTCGAGTCGGTCGGCGACCGCGCGCAGTGCGCCGATGTTAGGCTGGGGCATGGATGTTTAATTGTTCGGAGATTTCTTTTTCGGCCATGCTGCGCTCGCGAGCCCGGCCTATTCGCAGTGCGTCAACCAGAGCAAGCAGGTGGTAGAGTTCTGGATCGTTGCGGGCTGCACCTGGCACGCTCGGATACAGAGGGCGCACGGACAGGCCCTGAACTCGTCCCTCCGGGTCCGGCCATACTGGCGGGAGCTGTTCCGAATGACCCAGTCTGTCGGCCATAGCTGGAGCCGCCCAAGCGGTCGGCATGCCTCGGGTCATTTCCTTTGCTTTGGCCGGAAATGAGTATGGCACGCCGTGAACGAGAAAATTGCGAAGTGCCTCCCGGCGGATTTCCTTGGTCTCGGGATCGATCAGGCGGGCGTCGCCCAATCGGACCACCGCAGCATGAACCTCAGATGCGCTCATGCCTAGTTCACGGCCCAAATCCGCATAGCTTCGCCGGGCTCCGTGTAAGCAGAGCTTAAGAGCTACGACGACATCCTGTGGCTTGGTTACCATGCAAATACGCTATTCGCGAATAGCGTATGGTCAACCTTGAAGCAGGCAGTGATAGAGGATGGGATCGGTGATGACTGCGACGATCTTTGAGGCTCGTTAGAGGCATCGGATCAATCAGTTGAGGCGGACGTGGCGCGATGATCCGGCGATTTTCTGGCGATCTGCCGGGGCATTTTCTTTTGCAACCCCGTCCAACCGCCCCGTGCGAATGCCGCGATTTCCTCGTAAGCGTAGCGCACCGTCCCGGGGAGGATTTCGATGGGGCGGAAGACGCCGTCGCGGGTCATCCGCCAAAGCGTCACCCGGCTTACGCTCAACATACGCGCGGCTTCCTTTTGCGTCAGGAGAAGCGGACCGTCCGCAGAACGTGGAGCGGAGTGCTGGGGTGGACGTTGTCCGTTGATCAAAGCTTTGAGAATGCCCTGCTCTTCCCCGGCCACGGTGGTGTCGCTGGAGAGCACGGTTTGGAGAATCGCTCGACTGGTCGCGTTCATGTTTGGTTGGATTGAGGTTCAGTTGCCCGGCGTTCGCCGGTGTTTGCATGACTCTACCTCGTGTTGCCTGACCGTAATAGCCTCCTGCGTGGTCTGGAGTGGTCGCATTTAGGCTCCCGTGATCTGGAGTGAGAATGGGACTGCTATGGCGCAGGTTGACGCGCGCAGGGCGTGTATGGACCTCGCTTCATCATCACCCAAGAAAGACAGTCAGTTTACCGACATCATCGGGCTCCGTGAGTCCGGCATCTTTCCGGCCGGACAAGAGCCGTGCCTTCGCACGTTGCGCGAGTGGACGAAGCTGCGTCGCATCCCGTCACACCGGATCGGGCACTTCGTTTACTACAACGTGGCCGAGGTGGCGGAGCACATCCGCACCAAATTGAAGGGATCACGGCCGCACACTGGACGACTTGACCGTCTGGTTGGCGGCTTCGGATTTGGCCAGGTTGAGAAAGGCGCGCTCCTGCTTGATCGAAGCGCTCACCCTTTGCCTCTGCCCTCGCTGCCAAACACACTTTACCCGCTTTGGCGTTATCATCTACTCCCCCGGTTACTTAACGGAGTAGTGCTAGTGCGTCTTGCTCTTGGTCCGGAGACGGGTGGGATATGCCGGCTGGTGGATGAACGCCAACTGGTGAACACGCGGCGTTTGATCGCGACTCTCACTCCAGCGACGGATTCAGGGCGGATAATTGCCATACCAGAAGAGAAAGGCTTCACGTGTGGCGGTGTTGGTAGGCACCTCGCTCCTGGTCAAGGCACCGATATGGCCGTCCAGAAATACTGCATTGCCGCGATTGTTATGCACGGGCTCTGGATAGCGGCCAGGGGCGATGCCAGAATTGTAGTAATCGGTATCGCCGCCGTTGTCGGTGTTGTCCCCGTCGCTGATGAGGATCGTGCCTGCGGGGGAATCGAACGATGAAATATGGCGCAAAGCCTTGGGGGCCGTCGCCCCAATCTGGTTGAGCCGAACATTCAGACTGAACGTTCTCGGGAAAATATTCTTACTCCATGAAGCGCTTTGCTTCCAGCGGTCTTCCTTGTTGGCCCGTTGCACCGGACAGCCGACGGAGGACTGCTGATCAAGGGGAAGACTGCCGATGTAGGCGTCCATGAAGCCGCCTGTATAGGAGAGGTTGAACTGGACCTTTTCGGCGGAGGAGGCGTAGCCGATCGGAATGAAATTACGATGCTCAGTCACATACAACATGTAGCCTATGTAGGTCTGCCGCAGGTTTGACTGACACTGGGTGTTACGCGCGGAGTCCCGAACACGCCCCACGACGGGAATAATAATCGCGGCCAAAATGCCGATGATAGCAATCACCACGAGCAACTCCGTCAGAGTGAAGCCGCGCGAGGGCGTAGATGGTGTAACCACGGCAATGGGTTTGGGGATGGACGGATGTCTCCGTAGGGGCTCCATGCACTAAATGTATCTTTTAGAAACAATATGAAGCAACCTTTAAAATTCATGTTTCGGTAAGTCCAGCGGCCTTTGCGCTTAATGTATTTTTAAAAAACAAATTGAGTTTTATTCTGAGCTGAATCAGGGATGTGGGATGTGCTTTGCGCGGGAAATTGATCAGCGCAATGAGCATCTTGCTCCATGAATGATATCGTAGAGTCCGTGCTGTCTTCTCCTCTTTGGGAGTCTTGGGTCGATCCTGTAAGCGGGATCACCAGTCATGTGCTGGCCAGCCGATGCGCGCCGATTCAGCAGTCGTTTTATTTCGTCAATGCGAGCTTCGCAGGAGATGGGAGGTATCTGTGGTTTTACTGTGCATTTCCGCCGGCCGGAACGGCCAACGACGGGCGCTGTCTCGGGGTGGCCGACTTCGCGGAAAACGAAATGCGGGTGTATCCGGAAACCCAATTTCTCGATGGTTCGCCGATGGTGGACGTGGAGACCGGCGAGGCTTACTGGGCGTCGGGTCCGCGCATTTGGAAGCGGGGGCCGGGCTCCGGTGACGCATGCGTGAAAGTGAACGAACTGCCGGCCGACTTGGTGTGCGACCGCAGGCCCTGGCGGGTGGCGACGCACCTGACATTTTCGGCAGACCGCAAGTGGCTCAATCTCGATACGACATTGGGGCGCGAGACTCATGTGGGGCGTGCGCCGCTCGACGGAGGACCGGTCGAAATTTGGGATACCGTGCACGCGGGATTTGATCACGGACAGTTCAGTCCGACGGATCCCTACCTGCAGTTGATCGCGCAGGATTCGTATGTGGATCCGGTGACGGGAAAACATCACGAGTCGGACAACCGCCTGTGGCTGATCCGGCGTGGTGAACGTGCGCGGCCGATCTACACGACGGGAAATACCGGCCAGGCCGTGCAGGCTCACAGCGTGCATCACGACAAATCCTGTGCGGTGTTGAGCGACGGACCGCGGATGCATGGACATGAGTGGTGGGGCGCGGACGGGCGCACGGTGTGGTTTGTCCACTATGGGCAGGGTATCAAGCGCGTGGGCATTGACGGCGCGGGCGAGGAGTTGCTCTGGCCGCTGGAGTTTGCCTCGCACGGGCATTGTGATCGCACGGGCGAACTCGTGGTGGCCGATGCACAGCCGCCGCAGCGACGGGACTACAGCAAAGTGCGTTTCCTAAACCGTCGCACAGGTCGGGAGGTGGACATCGTCAGTCACATGCCGCATCCGGGCGAAGACATCCGGCGCTACCACTTGCATCCGCATCCGCAGTTCACGCTCGGGGACCGGTTCATATGCTACACGACGATGGTGCGCGGGCGCGTCGACGTGGCGTTGACGAGTGTCGAGGAGCTGATCGCGGCGACGAGTTAGGCGCGGGTGGCGGTGTGCGGGTGGATCTGTCGGGCATGCTGTTGGGCGAGGAGGGCGAGTTCGGCGGCCTTGAAGGTATGCTCTGGCGACATCGCGGTGTGGGTGCGTTCAAGGCAGTCGCGGATGAGTTGTCCGAAATAGGGGAACCCGATGCGACCGGCGACCTGCAGGTGGTGCTCGCCCTGATGATTCACGAGGTAAACATGGTCACTGCCGGGATCGCGGCAGAGGTCGTGGCTTTTGCGCAGTTCGAGGTAGCCGTCGGTGCCGAGGATCATGGTGCGGCTGTCGCCCCACACGCGGGAGCCGTCGGGGTTGAGCCAATCGACACGGATCGAGCAGGTGGCACCGTTGGCTCCGAGCAGGGAGGCTTCGCCGTAGTCCTCGAACGCGGGGTGGGCGGGGGTCGCGTGGTTGGCGACCAAGGCGTGGGTGACGGTGGCGTCGGTGTTGCCCGTGTAGTGGAGGAATTGATCGAACTGGTGGCTGCCGAGATCGCAGAGGATGCCGCCTTGGCGCGCGGGATCAAAAAACCAGCCGGGGCGGCTGGGGGCGTTGAGGCGATGAGGACCGAAGCCACTCACCTGAACAACGCGCCCGATGAGGCCGGTCGCGATGATGTCGCCGGCGAACAAGGAGGATTCGGACTGCAGGCGTTCGCTGTAGTAAACCGCATGGATGCGGCCGGTGGAGCGGGCGAGTTCGCGGGCCTCGGCGAGTTGCGCGAGCGAGGTAAACGGAGGTTTGGCGCTGAGGAAGTCCTTGCCTGCATTCAGCACGCGACGACCCAGAGCGGCGCGTTCGTCGGGGATGGCGGCGGTGGCGACCAGGCGGACGTCGGGGTCGCCGAGAATCGTCTCGAGGTCGGACGCGATGCGTGAGCCCGGGTGTTTGGCGGCGAGTTGCCGGGAGCGGATGGAATCGCGGTCGTGAATCCAGCGTAGGGTCGCTCCGGCGGAAACGAGTCCAGCACACATCATGTCGATGTGACCGTGATCCAGTCCGGTGGCGGCGCATGCAAATTCACCCGGAGTGACGACGGGTTTAGAAATTTGCAGGGGCAGGAGGTCGGCGAGTGGGTTTGATTTTAAGGCAGTAATCGGATGACGAAACGTGGTTGTTCCAATCCTTCCCCATCGCGTTGACGGGAACACACGATCCCAAATGATACCCGGAGCTTGCTCCGGGTATGCACAACGGGATTGAGGCTTAGTTGAGGAGGACGCTGATGGATTCGATCCAAGGTCCGGGGAGCTGATCCTTGGTGGCCTTCTTGATGATGATTCCACTCCATTCCTTTTCCAAGGAGACGGGGACGTCGATGTTGATGAAACTATTGGCGGGCGAGCCGGCGGGAATATCGAGCATGCCAAGAGACTCCTTGGAGCCGCCGGAGATATAGACCGCGTAACCTGCGGTGGGCTCGCCGGTATTGAAGACACGCACGCGAATGACGGAGGCGCCGGGAGGCGTGCGCAGGCCCATCCAGTAGGTGACGTAGCCCCACTGGTTCATCGAGCCGGCGACTCGGGCGAGGGAGATATCCTTGATGGTCTTGGTTTCCATGAGACCGGATTTAACGGCGTTGGAACCATCGCCCTTGTAAGCGGCAGAGCCGGGGGCGGTTTGATGCACCGTCTCGGCTTGGATGCAGAGGCCGGAAACGAAGAGCAGGGCGGAAACTAGCAGTGTTTTTTTCATGAGGTAAGAATGCTAAGTGAGCAATTTGCTTAAATGTATTTTAAAGATACAAATTGCAAGCGGCAAAATCACAGTTCCGAGATGTTGCATGGGTAAAGTGCGCCAACATACCATCCGCGCTCGCCCTCATGATTTCAGAAAACGGGTATGGCTGCCCGGTCAGCGTAGGCGAAAGAAAGGGCTAGCCGTAATGGAGGTGCCTTCCTACGTCAGGACCTCCCGGAAGTTCTGCTGCTTGTGGAGACTTGCAGGAAAGAATTGAAGTGACCCACCTAGGATCGGCTTGGTCGCATTGCAGGCCAAAGCACTGATGTGCTTGTGGAAAGTGTCAGACCGGTTCTTGCAGGTAGATTTGAAGCGATTTTGAGTTTTGCTTCAGTCAGGTTTAGCTCAGCGATCAGTTAGATACCATGTGTGATTCTGGCTCGTCTCAGTTCCTGCTCCAAAAACAAAGCACCCCGCGAAAATCGCGGGGTGCTTGAGGCGCTTATCAAGAGGCGGAGGTTACCTTCGATTGAGAGGGACCGGTGCTTTTTTCACTGAAAATGGATTTGGCGCGTTGGGATCGTTTAGGGGGTATCTTGTGGGAAGATATCCGCTGTGGCTTAAATAAAAACAGCGTGTGTGGAAAAAATATTATCTAGGTATGCACTTCATTCCCCTTAACAGGCTGTGCGGCACGGCAGGAGAGGCGTCTGGCCAGAAACATCCCGGAGCATTGGATCGCACGGCTGTCGGCCCGCTCCGGGGCATTGCTCAGGGTTTTGTAGGCCACGTTCGCGGTGGCCACGATTTCCAAAGGGGGAATCAAGTGCATACCTAGAAAATATTAATACGCCGTAGTTATTTGCAAATGTTACAAGCAGGTTACTGGCATAGTATCGGATTGACGTAAGTATTTTACATGCATGAGGCTATGAATACATAGGTATGTTAACTAAATACATGGACTTGCTGCTGATTCGGTGCGCGGGCCTTTGGGCTTCCGGGGTTTTATTTGTTTTACCAGCCGTTGGACAGACGACTCCCGCCTCCGGAGCCATTGCTTTGGGTGCCGACCATTCGCTTGTGGTATTGAGCGATGGAACCTTGAAGGGATGGGGCGGCAACAACTATGGGCAAATCGGCGATAACTCCCAAACGGATCGCTCCTCTCCGGTCGGGGCCTACAGCATTTCCACCGTCGCCATCATCTCGGCGGGAAAAACACACACGTTGTCCGTTAAGACCAATGGAACCGTTTGGGCCTGGGGTAACAATACCAGCGGTCAGATCGGTGATAATACGACGACCCTTCGCAAGGCGCGTGTGCAGGTGACGACCCTTTCCAGTATCACGAGCGTAGCAGCGGGTGGCAGTCATAGTTTGGCCAGAAAATCCGACGGCACGGTGTGGGCTTGGGGTGGTAATGCCAACGGACAGGTGGGCAATGGAACAACCACCAACCGGCTGACACCGGTGCAACTTTCCGGCTTAAGCGCGATCACCTCGGTTGCTGCGGGCGACACCCACAGCTTGGCTCTGAAGAGCGACGGCACGGTGTGGGCATGGGGCGACAATTCCAACGGTCAACTGGGTGATGGCACCATCACGCAGCGGCTCGCACCGATCCAGATCACAGGATTGACCAATGTGGTCGAGATTTCGGCTGGCACCAAGTTTAGTGTGGCTCGTAAAAGTGATGGCACGGTCTGGGCGTGGGGCATCAATGATTCCGGCCAACTCGGTGATGGCACCACGGTGCAACGCACTCAGCCCACGCAGGTCTTTGGGTTCACCGGAGCGACCCTCATTTGCGCGGGCGACACGCATGTGGTCGCTCTTGGGGCGGGTGGCGTGGTGTGGGGCTGGGGTAGCAACACCCAAGGTGAACTCGCTTCGACGCTCCCACTGTTACGCACCGAGGCCGCCCCGCTTTTCGGCATTCCGGCCGCAGTGGCATTGGGGGCGGGCAGTCATCGCAGTGGATTAGTGGATTCCAACGGCGGCGTGCGTATGTGGGGGGCGAATCAAAACGCTCGTCTGGGCAATACCACGGTGCCGTTTCGAACCCTCCCTGTTACTTTGACCGACACCAAGCAAGTGACCTCTTTGTATGTAGGCGGAAATCAAGGTTTTATTCAGCGTATTAACGGCAAGTTGCTAGCGTGGGGATCCAACGACTACGGACAGCTGGGGACCGGTAATCTGTTGCCTGCTTCTGTGCCTTCACCGGTTTACGACAACGCGATTTTTCGCAATACCACCACCATCGCAGTGGGAGCACGCCACACGCTGATGTTAACATTCGGGATGGTCGTGGCCATGGGAGACAATTCCAACGGCCAACTGGGTGATGGCACGACCAATGCCAATATCGGCGTCTGGCTCACTGGCTTGGGCAACAGCGTCAAAGCCATAACCGCAGGAGACGGCCACAGTTTCGCGATCAAGCAGGATGGCACTGTCTGGGCTTGGGGGAAAAACAATCGAGGCCAATTGGGCGATGGCACGACTGTGCAACGCCTTTGGCCCGTGCAGATTCCCTCACTGACCGGCGTGGTGGCACTGGCTGCCGGTGCGGAGCACAGTTTGGCGCTTAAAAGCGACGGCACCGTGTTGGCGTGGGGGGCCAACACCAGCGGTCAAGTCGGCGACAGCACCACGACGGACCGCCTTTCCCCTGTCGCCGTGTCCGGTCTCACGGGCGTGGTTTCGATTGCCGCCGGTCGTGCGCACAGCATGGCACGAACAAGCGCGAATCGTGTGTGGACGTGGGGCGACAATGCCTACGGTCAGATAGGAAACAATACGACGACCAACAAGCTGGTCCCCTACCTGATGTCCACGACCACCGTGACCGGGATCGCTGCCGGAGCGGATCACAACATCATTTTGCTGGCTGATGGTTCTGTGCGCACTTGGGGCCGAAATCAATATGGCCAGGTTGCCACGGGCGCGACCGCCAATCGCCTGACCGCTTGGACTCCTGTGCTTGGCGTTACCACGTCTCCGGTCGTGGCGGTCGCGGCCAACACCACCGCAACCTATGCGCTGCTGGCGGATGGTTCCGTGGCCGTTTGGGGCGACGACCAGTTTTACCAACTCGGCTATTCGGCCAACCGGCCCGCGTTGCTTCCGCTGCGACTGCGCACGCCGACCGGATTCACCGACACCAACAAAAACGGCATCTCGGACACATGGGAGAATGCACATGTCAATATTGTGACAGAATATGCTCCAGGGCAACTGGATGGATATGCACCACTACTCGATGCCAACGGGAACTATGTCTATGATGACGAGGGGCGGATGATATACTATTTAAGCACTTCATATTATGTTAGTGCTTTATCCGACTCCGACTTAGACGGCCTGCTCGACATCGAAGAGTATGATCGTAATTCCAACCCTTGGGCGCTTGATACCGACGGCGACAGCGTCGGGGACTTTGCCGACAGCAACTCGACGGACACTCTCAACGCCGACAGCCTGAGCCTTGTCGCCCTAGGCGGTGATTACCAATTCACCGCAGCGGGGGCATTCAATGCCGAGGCACTTGATGCCGCCGTTTGGTCACTGGATGGCAACACCCCGTTGGTTGCCCGCCCGAGCATTTTCAAGGTGCTCAATGGTGGCGGGAAACTGGCGGTCTCATCTTCGGGAAGCCCCGTTTTGTCCGATACCTTGCCCGCACTCACGGACGTGGATGGTTCGATCCAGGCGTTTTTCCGACAACCCGCGACGGCCAACGTCGTTTCATACATTCGGGTGCAGGCCGGAGCAGAGAGCTTCGACTTTTTCACGCGTTCGCTGGTCCCGCAGCCTCCGGCACCGCCAACCAACAGCGTAGATCCGCTGCCCGCTCTCGATCCTGCCCAAGTCGATAGCGATGGAGACGGTATTCCGGACTCGGTCGAGACCGCGGCCGGCCTAAACCCCAACGCGCCTGCGCAACCGCTGATCCGGAACCAAACACTTCCGCATCCGGATCCTGGTGACACGGCCCCCGCGTCCTCACTGCGTTTTCTCACACTCACACCTGCCCTTCGTTAATTACCATGCGTTCCGTTTTTCTTCTCCTGCTTCCCTTGGTGGTCTTCGCCGAAGATTCGGCACCATCGAGCATCCCGGTCGCTCCGACCTCGGAATCCAGCCCGGTGGACGGCTTTGCTTCCACCCAAGCCTCAGTTGTAACAACAGGCCGGATACTGTCTCCCGCGCAAGCTTTGGTTCGTCGTGCTGCCGCCTTGGAATCACTGCGCTCGGGTCACGATGACGATGCCGAGTCGAAGCTGGAGGCGCTTTCATCTTCGAGGGCCGACAATCCGGGCAGGCACTTGAGCCTCGCGGTTGATCTATTGCGTGCGGCTTTTGACGCCCGAGCCGTCGGCGATCCTGCTGCCGCCGAGCGTGCGGCGCGTTTGTCCTTAAAGCATCTTGCCTTGGCCGAAACGGATTTGGCTAAGCAGCCCCGCCGACTGGCAACTATCCAATCGCTTCGCGGCACACTTACGGCGGAGTTTTTAGGCACCGAAGAGCAGGCCGGAGCATTTTACCGCAAGGCCGTCGAACTCGATGCGACCAACACCGGGGCACAGGAAAAACTCGACCGGAGCGCCCGCTCCGCCGCGACCGAAGAAGCGTCCATTCCCGAGACTCAGGTTCTTGACGCCTCCGGCACCCAGAAAACTTCCGACGCCCGTTAATATGCGCTCCATCCTCTGGTTTTTAATCGGTTTGTTCGCCGCTTTGTGCTCGCCGCTCGTTCGGGCCCAAGGGGCCTCCGAGCCCGTCTATGTGCCGCTGATGATCAAGGTCGTCGGGTTTGATGACGGTTCCGGGGTGACCGATGTCATGCAAATCACGGCCTCGGTTACGGCCGATCCCATGCCGCCTTCCGCTGTCGGCACCATCAATCCCTCCACCGGATCGTTGGATTTCAGTCCGCAGATCCTGCCTGTCGAACTGGGCCGTGAAACCGATCTGGTCATATCGAGCGACTACGGTTCCTACGCCAACAGCTTTACGCTCACGCCGCCGCCGGGCTACACGCTCCTCATCGACGGACTTGAGCGTAAAACCAAATCAGTGAACGGCACCGGGGTGTTTAAGGTTCGTGTCCTGCCTGCACTCGACTCGACCCCTGCGCCCGCAGGCACCGCCACCGAGCTTTCCGCCGGTCAGGTCAAGTGGGGATGCTCGCTCGGCAGCGAGAAAAACGGCCAGTCCATTGGCTGGATTTGGCTGATCGGTGCCGGCGTCTCCGACTGGGCGCACTTCTTTCAAGTCAACAATCTCTATTTCGAGCAGGATTCCGACGAACTTGCGGTTTATAAACTTTCCGGAGGCATCAAACGGCAGATTCGCACCAACGAAGCGTTTGTGGACCTGGTTAGCCCGACCACCCCGGCGGCCTCCAACGTGCCCCCAGTCGTGGGCGCGGCGTTTGAGCTGCGTTTTTATCACCCTTCGCAAATGACGACCAGCGGGAGCCTGCGCACTCCGCTGGCCAATCAGCAGCCGTTCGTAATCTATCGGATTCTCGATAGGTCCTCCGGCAACGACAAAAGCCTGCGCATTGAAAAGCTGGTGTGTGACCTCGCCCCCAGCGCCTCGCCTGTCGTGCTACGCACCGAAGTCACCACGCTCGGCCGCACTGGCGCGGATAACACCTCCTACACGTGGACCGCCACCGGCTGGACGGTGGATGGACAATCTCCGGTTGCCTCGGCGGTCGCCACGTGGTCTTCCGTTTCCGGCGGGCATCACGAAGTGGGCGAGGTGCGCGATATGACGACCGGGGGCACGGTGGTCGCTCGCTCGAACACGGACTACGTTGCCCCAGTCTCAAGCCTGCCGCGCTTGCCGGCCATTGCCGTGGCCGCGCCCGATACTCCGGCGGCAGTGACCAGCTCCACGAGCTACTATGCCGATCTGTTGTCGGGCGGCACGACTCCCGATCCCGCCAAACGTTACCGGTTCGGCTTCCCCCAGCTATCGTCTTCCACCGGAGGAGCGTGGAGCGCGGTCACCTACATTGATCCGGCCAATCGCACGCCGTCGATTCCGACGGCCGACCGCGACAAATGGCTCGGATTGGTCGATACCACGTTCACTCCTTTCCTCGATACTCCGGTTCCAGCCCTTACCACCAACTCCACTCCGACCATCGGCAGCGGTGTAATCGCCACCCGTTACGATTACACCAAGGACATCTTCGGCTACCCGTCGCGCGTCACGCTCACCGAAAGTTATCGCGACTCGATGACCTCGGCTAACCTCATCGCCAAAAGCACGACGAGTTATGCCAACACCACGCTCAACGGGCGTCATGCCATTGAAGCGACGCGGGTCGATTACGTTGGCGACGGCACGACACTGCAGAGTTCGCGCATCTATTTCCGTGAGGATGACAGTTATAGTTTCTGGCGGAATCAGCCCGGCAAGGAAACCTCCACCACTGGAGCCAAAGTCAGCTACTTACTCGAACGGGGCGCACTGCCTTCGTCTATAGCCGAGACCAACACTCCTCTTGTTTTCACCCACCAAAGTGTCGGTGCCGCCAGCCGCATTGCGGTCTTCACTGGCGCATCCTCATCGGCCTCCTCGGTCGATACGGAAAGCACCCTTACCGATTCTTATGAAGGGCAGGGAATTGCTCCGCTCTACCTGCTGCCCGGCCGCAGCACCGCCGTCATCACCTATCGCGATGCCTACGCCCGCGTGGTCCGCACCGAGTCCTTGCTGCGCACGCTTACCGCCACGTGGCAGCTCGTCTCTTGGGAAAACTTTACCTACAATACTCGCAATCTCCTGACCAAGCAGGTGTCCAGCTCTGGAGACGTCCACGAATACTTCTACAACGTCAACCCCCTCGACACTGCCTCGGCCAGCGGTGACCGTCTCACCCGCGAGGTCGATGCGTTGGGAGTCGAGTCGATCTACACCTATGATGTTGCCGGTCGTGTCGATACCGTGACCCGTTCGGCCTATGGCGATCATCCGGCCTTGGTCACCCGCTCGATTTATGACGCCGCCGACCGTGTGGTCGAACAGCGGGTTTATGCGGCGGATGCACCGGCCTTCGCCGCAGTCTCCACGACCGTTTACGACCTGGCCGGTCGCATGACTTCGCAGAAATCCTCCGGTTCCGCCGAGGTCTCGATGCTCTACGAGCCCGCCGCCCGCCTCACGACCGAGACCAACCAAGCCACGTTGGCCACCAAGATCAGCGAAACTTACCCCGATGGTCACCCCAAGCGGGTCTCGGGCACCGCCGTGATCGAGAGTAACTTCACTTACGGATTCGAGAGCGATGGTCGCAGCCGCACCGAGGCCACCGTCGGCCCTGTCGGCTCCCTTCGCAAATCCACTTCCTGGAACGATTGGCTCGGTCGGTCGACCAGTAGCGAAAGCCCTGCTCCTCCCGGAGTCGCCGGCCCCTTGGTGGCGACGACCACTTACGATACATCCACCGGACTGCCGGTTCGGGGCACCTCACCGGGCTCCGCGCCCACGCTCACCACGTATGACCGGGTGGGCTCACCCAAGCTCGCCGGCCTCGACGCCGATTTGTCCGGCACGCTGGAACCCGCGTCCGCGAAGGATCGTATCACCGGCACCCGCCACTCCGTCGTGTTTTCAGAAAACGCTTGGTGGGCCACCGCTGAATCCTTCACCTACGCCACGGCGGGTTCGTCCGTCGAGACCATCGTGGGCAAGTCCTGGACCCGGCTCACCGGATTGACCGGCGGGTTGGTCGGCGAATCACGTTCATGGGATGCGGAAGGCAACCTCACCCGCCGCACCATCGAACGCGACCGCGCCTCCCGCACCGTCACCACGCGCACTTGGATGCCCGGTTACGCCAACGCCCAGGTCGATGTCACCATCGACGGTCTCGGGGTGTCTTCGACCGCACCCGACGGGCTGGAATCCACTGTTACCTACGATTCTCTCCGCCGGGCTATCGTCACCCACTCGCCCCGTTCCGGCACCGCCGTTGCCACCCGCGACACCACCACCGTTTACGTCTCCGACAACGGCCAGCCGACGACGCTGGTTGAGACCAGCACCGATGCCGAAAACCGCGTGGTCAGTTTTGGTTACGATGTCGCCTTCCGCCTGCAGACCACCACCAACCCGGATCTCAAGACGGTCTCGCAACTCTACAATACCCGTGGGCAGGTTACGCATGTCTACGGTCCGGCCGCCCAGCCCGTGCGTTATGTTTTCGACGATCTGGGCCAGCGCATCGAGCAGCACACGTTTCGCACCACTGGTTCCGGTTATGCATCCGCCTCCGAGTTCCCCGCAGTTACGGATCCAGCAACCGACAAAGTTTCTTGGGACTATGATCCGGCGACCGGCCTCCTCCTGAAGAAGACCGATCCGCTCGACCGTTTTGTCAGCTACACCTACGACTCCGCCGGACGCATCGCCACTCGCACGTGGGCGCGATTCCTTGCCGACGGCACCACTCCGCTCACTACCACACCGAGTTATGATACCGCCAACGGCGACCTGCTTGCGACCACTTACAACGACGGGCTGACGCCCACGGTTTCCACAACCTACGACCGCCTGGGCCGCCCCCTCACGATCACCGACGCGCTCGGCACCCGCACCTTCCTGCGTGATGCCGACAAACCTTGGCGCACCATCGCCGAAATGCTGCCCTCCCACTACGGCACCAACCGGACCCTTACCTGGCTCTACGAAGAGCAGGGCGGCACCGTCGGCACCGTCGGGCTGGTGCATGGCCGCTCCCGTGGCTATCAGGTCGGCACCCTGGCGCAACCCGCCGCGCTCCTCAGCCAGACCATCGCCTGCAACTCCGACGGTCGCCTCCAGTCGATCACCAGCGGTCGCGACAACGACACCATCCGGCAGACATTCCTCTACGACTATACACCCAATTCCCGTCTGGTGAAGTCGCTCGCCGCCCTCGGCACCGGCTACACCTTGAACCGAGAGTGGGACCCCGTGCGCGACCTGCTCACGAAGATTGAAACCAAGTCGGGCGTAAAAACCTTTGCCAGCTACGCCTACACCCACACCCAGCTTGGCCAGCGCTACACAACTACCCAGAGCGGGGAAGCCTTCGCGGCCGAGCCCTCCGATCCGGCGGAAACCACCACCACCTATGGCTACGACGACCGGGGGCAGGTCACTTCGGCTCTTACCGGAGTGGGCAATGCAGCCACCGCGCCCGCCGCCCTCATCCCCGGTCGCAAGTTTGCCTTCGACTACGACCTTGCCGGCAACCGGCTCAAATCCACCCACCAAGGCGACCTTAGCGGACCCGCCGCTGCCAGTTACACTGTGGGCAAGGGTAACCAGCTGCTTAAGCGCGACAACCCGGCCGCCTCCGTGAGTGGGGTTGCCTCCGCCAGTGCCGCCCAAGTCACCGTTGATACCACCGTGCTGGGTGCCGCCGACCGGCAGGGCCCGCACTGGCAGCGTGATGTCGTCCCCCCCGAGACCGGCTCAGCCATCGACGTGCCCGACGATGCCGGCACGACCCCGATCCCCACCGAGTTCCCCCGTGCCATCCGACAAGTCACCACGCTTGCATCGGTCGCGGGCGGCGGAGACGGCGGAGCCGACCTCGCGTCGTTCGACCGCATCGACCTGCAACTCGCTCCCCGCGACGAACAGCTCCGTTATGATCGCGACGGTAATCTGCGCCGTGACGGCACTTGGGATTATACTTGGGACGCCGAGAACCGTCTCGTGCGTATGGAAACCCACGATGGGTTCCTTGACCGCGCGCGCATCAAACTGGAGTTCACCTACGATTATCAAGGCCGCCGCGTCACCAAACGAGTTCAGCAGTGGCCGGTAAATGCCCTCAACTACGGTCCCGCGACCGAAACCCGCTTCCTCTACGACGGCTGGAACCTCATCGGCGAGTTCGGCTGGGATGCTTCAACTACGACCTTAAGCCTGAATAAATCCTATACTTGGGGGCTTGATCTGGTCGGCTCCCTTACGACCAGCGGAGGTGTCGGCGCGCTGGTGCAGATTACCGACCATGCCCAAGGGCAGAATTACCTGCCCGGTTACGACGGGAACGGCAACCTGACCGTATTGGTGCGCGCCAGTGACGGCTTCCGGGCCGCCGCCTACGAATACGGAGCCTTTGGAGAATTGCTCCGTGCCGAAGGCATCTACTCCAAGCAAAACGCCTTCCGCTTCAGCACCAAGTTTACGGATGTTGAGAGCGGCCTCGTTTATTACGGCATGCGTTACTACGACGCGAGAAACGGTCGGTTCATCAACCGCGACCCCATCGAGGAACGCGGCGGCCTCAATCTATATGGCTTCTGCGGGAATGACGGGGTGAGCAGATATGATCTCTTGGGTATGAAGGGATTTTTTAGCAAATTATGGGGATCTCCGTTTAATCCACTTAACTTCAAAAAACGGTGGCATAAAGTTACCCATTGGTTCGGCCAAAATCCCTGGGCTGGAGCGGTTGTTGGTGCGGTAGTAGGGTTTTTTACGGCAGGAGCGGGTTGGGTTGCGGGGGCCAGTTGGCTCGCCGGTGCAGCAAACGGGGCAATCGGTGGATTTGCAGCCGGTGCGACAACCAGTGCACTGACAGGAGGAAGCCCTAGTCAAATAATAGCCGCTGGAGCTTGGGGGGCATTAGGCGGAGCTGTGGCCGGAGGTATTGGTAATAAATTTGGCCCTGTAGGAAGAGGATCTAACTTTGATTTTGGAAATGAATTTGGGCGAGCGTTGGCCCATGGCGTTAGCCAAGGTGGTATTTCTACTCTTCGTGGGCAAAAATTTGGTGCCGGCTTCGCTTCAGGTCTTTTTGGTTCTTTTGCTGGATCGGGGCTTCGGGCTTCTGGCGCTCCTTGGCAAATCGGGATTCCTGCAAGCGGTGTAATCGGCGGTCTAAGCTCCCGGATTGGCGGCGGAAGATTCGAAGATGGTTTCGCAACTGGCGCAACGATAGCAGCCTTTAATCTTTACGAAGAACGAAGGCTGGATCAACGCGTGACAGATCTTCAGAGTAGAATTCGTGCCGCTATTGACGCACGAAATGCGGGTTCTGCTGAGCCGTTCATATTTTCGGAAGCGGATCGGCAAACCTTTTTGGAGGGTTATTACGATTTAGTTGCCAAAATGGGATTCGATAATGTTAGCATCTTTGAAATGCCACAACTTTTGATGCAGGTCGACTTTATTGGACTGCGCGGATCTGGAGCGTTATTGCCAATACAGTGGGCACCTGGCATTATGACATTTGGGGGTGATTTAAATTACGTTGGGCAAGGGATGGCATGGGCGTCTCGTAGTGCAGATGCCGGAATGGGGGGAGCAGTTGCAGATTACGCCGGGATTCGTTCATCGATATATATTTACCAACGATATATGCGAGGGACCTACACTCCGGGAAAATTTGAGAATACCGTTAGTTGGGCTGACCGTGGCTATTTGTATTCTAAAGGCAGGGAGGGGGCGGTTCCATGAAGGTGATCATTTTGGTTCTAGCCGCTATTGTGGTAGTGGTTTCTTTGTTGGTCGTTAACTTTACGCGTTACCGACACAAACTGGACAATGAGGGAGTGGCACTATCTAATCTTCTATCCGAAGATGATTTCCAAAAGAAATTTGTGATGCTTCTTGAGCCAGTCGAGGAAGAACTCCGGCCTAGTGCTGTGGCAGTAACGGAACGAACAGGACTGCAGATGGCTGAGATAAATCTCAGCGAGCGTGATCTAGCACAGTTCAATGCGCTTATTCGGAGCCGGAACGAAAAGATTCATGCCGCCTACGGAGGGACGGCATCGTTCATGAACGGAAAGATGGTTTCGGTTAGACTCTCGATTTTGTATTTTGAGCTAGCATGGTATGATGGACCAGAGCGGCTTGAAGTCGGAGAAGTGCTAGCGGAGCGCGGGCCGTTTCTTGTGTCTCGCTATCGGGAGTGAGTCCGATCAGTCATGCCAGACGAACCGAAAGACGAACCGAAGACGTCATACCTTGACTATTGACAAGGGCGGTTCTGGAGGTGGCCACAGTCAATAGTCAAGGTATGACGTCTTCGGCTGTGTCTTGCTATTGGCCCTTCGACCTCAGGCAACCCGAGTATGTCGCTGCAAGTAGGCAGTGTATCAAATGTATATAAAATGAGTGACTATTCGGGCCTATTTGTCTCAGGATCGGTTTCCGCAGGATATTTTTCTGGTTCTTATGCTCAGTTTACAGATAACGGGGCCAACTCATCGACTATCGGATTTCAATATCCGGCAGGGGCGTCTGTTGTCGGAAGCGTCAAGAATTATTTTCAAATATCTGCATCTGGATTTAGTAGTTATAAGCCACTGGGGTTTCCTGCTCGAAATTATTAATCGCGCTATGTTAAAAGTAATCATTTGGACAATAAAGTTTTCATTATTCCATATTATCGCCTTCATTGTCGCCCTCATTGTATTAGGGGGGGGGCCAGTTTGGGGTAGTGTGAAAAATGGAGTTTATCTGCTTGGAATGAAGGGAGTCTATACGCATGTGTCGCAACAAACTTTTTGGCTCATATCGGTCTGGAGTATTTCCGTTATATTTCATGTGCTTTTAGTGTTAGTGTTTTTTTTACTTTCTATGTTAATGGGTAGTAGCACAAATCCCGATTGGGCCGAGCTTAGGCGGGTTTTTAGGATTACTCATGGCAACGGACCAGAGGAGTCGGGGAGCGATCCAAGGGAGGAGTGATCTCGAAGTGCCGGCCAAAAACCGCATGCCACGCCTATCGGTATAGACGAACCGAAGACGTCATACCTTGACTATAACGTAAGCGTCCGGGCGGGTGCCACGTAGGCGAAAAGACGTAAGCGCGATAGGATGGGCGTGATGAAAACAATCACGACGGAGTTGATCCCTGACGAAACGAAGCGAGGCGGAGACGGGCGGAGGA
>JBAZBC010000032.1:0-28231 GCA_041671745.1 Opitutaceae bacterium
GAGCGAAGGGACCCAGGAAGGTGAACGCGTGAAGGAAACAAAACCTGCCCCAGTTCCCGAGAGGGATAAACCGGCAGGAGAAGCGCCCGCCCGCGTGGCGGGCGCGGACCCGAAGTGTGGACAGAACGCATGCTGACGGCCCTCGCGAGAGGGATGAAAGGAAACCGGTGGTTTAGTCTCATAGACAAAGTCTATGCGGACGGGACGCTGGAGCTGGCATGGGAAAAGGTGAAGTCCAACGCAGGAGGCAGCGGCGTGGACAACATCACGATAGCACGCTTCGCCAAAGACTGCCCGCGCGGGCTGCAAGGGTCTGAAAGAGCAACTGCGAAAAGCGAGCTATCAACCCCTGCCGGTGAAACGGGTCTGGATACCGAAGCCCGGCACGAACGAGAAACGCCCGTTGGGAATCCCTACCGTGCGCGACCGGATCGTGCCGACGGCCCTGCGACTGATGATCGAACCAATCTTCGAGCACCGCTTCGCCGAGCACAGCTATGGATTCCGGCCCGGACGTGGTTGCAAAGACGCGCTGCGCCGTGTGCAAGCCCTCCTCGACGAAGGCCACACATGGATAGTGGACGCGGATTTGAAAGCCTACCTCGACACGATCCCGAAAGACCGGTTGATGAACCGGGTGAGGGAACGCATCGCGGACAGTCGGGTGCTCACGCTGCACGAGCCCACGGAAAGAGGCACGCCGCAAGGGGCGGTCATCAGTCCCCTGCTGGCGAACATCTACCTCGATCCGCTGGATCATCTTCTCGCCGCCTGCGGCGTGGAGATGGTGCGCTACGCCGACGACTTCGTCATGATGTGTCCGAAGCGAGGATGAGGCGAAAACCGCGCTCTGCCGCGTGCAAACGTGGGTGGCGGAAAACGGACTGACGCTACATCCTGAAAAGACCCGCTTGGTGGATGCGACCTGACCCGGAGGTTTTGACTTCCTTGGGTATCACTTCGAGCGGGGATACAAGTGGCCGCGCCGCAAGGCGCTGGACCGGTTCAAGGACAAGGTAAGGGAGCTGACTCCGCGAACGAGCGGGGAGTCGATGGAGGCTACGGTAACGAAGCTCAACGACATGCTCAGAGGCTGGTTTGGCTACTTCAAGCACAACCACCGCACCACGTTGCCGAGACTGGACAGTTACATCCGAGGCCGACTGTGATCAATCCTGCGTAAACGTGCAGGAAAACGCGGACGAGGCCGAAGACTGGACCACCAAAGATGGCGCAACCACTACTTCGACGAGCTGGGCTTGTTCAGCCTGCAAACCCATGCCTCGGACAGTCGGTCTCCTTGTTTGAGATAATCACCAACTGGAGAGCCGGATGCGGGAGACCCGCCAGTCTGGTTCGTAGGGAGGGGCAGGTTACATCCCTGTCCCTACCCCTATCCTCGGAATCGTATGGGCGTGGCTTGTCCACGCCCGTGATGCGGCGGCTACCTTGCGGCGGATCGAGCTTACTTCTTCGCGGTCCAGTTGTCCTTGAGCGAGATCGTCCGGTTGAAGACGAGCTTGCCCGGGGCGCTGTCCTTGGAATCGAGCGCGAAGTAGCCGATGCGTTCGAACTGGATGCGATCTTCCAGTGTCGCGGCGGCGAGCACGGATTCGAGACGGGCGGTGACGACCTCCAAGGACTGCGGGTTGAGCACCTTCAGGAAATCTTCTTCTGAGCCGGGCTCCGGCACGGTGAAGAGTCGGTCATACATGCGCACCTCGGCGGTGATGCTGTGCGTGGCGCTCACCCAGTGGATGGTGCCCTTGACCTTTTTGTCCACGTTGGCACCGCCCGGACGGGTCGTCAGGTCGGCGGTGCAACGCAGCTCGGTGATCGCGCCGGACGCATCCTTCACGATCTCGTCGAGCTTGATGATGCAGGCGTATTTGAGGCGCACCTCGCCGCCCGGCTTGAGGCGGAAGTATTTCGGCGGCGGAACCTCGGCGAAGTCGTCGCTCTCGATAAACACTTCACGGCTGAGGACGACGTTGCGGGTGGAGGGATTTTCATCCTGCGGGTTATTGGTCGCGGCGCACTCGATGATCTCACCTTCGGGGATGTTGGTGAGAACGATTTTGATCGGGCGCAGGACGGCGAGGCGGCGCACAGCGAGGGCGTTGAGGTCCTCGCGCACGACGTGTTCCATCACGGCGATGTCGGTGAGGGCATCGAACTTGGTGACACCCGCGCCGATCACAAAACGGCGCAGCGCGGCGGCGGGGATGCCGCGGCGGCGCAGTCCGGAAATCGTGGGCATACGCGGATCATCCCATCCGGTGACGACGTTGCTCGCGACCAGTTGCAGCAGCTTGCGCTTCGACACGATCATGTAGCCCGGAATGAGCTTGGAGAACTCATACTGGTGAGGCAGGGCGCGAGGCAGATCGAGGCTTTCGAGGACCCAGTCGTAGAGCGGACGGTGATCGACAAACTCCAGCGTGCAGATGCTGTGCGTGATACCCTCAAGGTAGTCGCTCAGGCAGTGCGCGTAGTCGTAGAGCGGGTAGATGCACCACTTGTCACCGGCATGGTGATGCGCGACGTGGCGGATGCGGTAGAGCAGGGGGTCGCGCAGCCACATGTTGGGCGCAGACATGTCGATCTTGGCGCGGAGCGAACGGGCCCCGTTGGGAAACTCCCCGGCGCGCATACGTTGGAAGAGGTCGAGGTTCTCCTCGACGGAGCGGTTGCGAAACGGGCTGTCTTTGCCCGCCTTGTCGGGGGAACCGCGATAGGACTCGGTCTCCTCGGCGTTGAGGTCGCAGACGTAGGCCTTGCCCTTTTTGATGAGGTCGATCGCGTAGCCGTAGAGCTGCTCGAAGTAGTCGCTGGCGAAGAAGGCCTCGCTGTCGGGGCCGGGGGCGACGGGAGCAAGGTAGTGGTCGGGACGGCCGTTGACGGTCTGCTCGGCGGGGTGCGAACCCTTGGGTTTGAAACCGAGGCACTGATCGGCCCAGCCGGCGACGAGCCATTTTACGTCGGTGGTGATGGAATCGACGTATTCGACG
Organism: Opitutaceae bacterium; assembly: GCA_041671745.1. GTDB lineage: Bacteria > Verrucomicrobiota > Verrucomicrobiia > Opitutales > Opitutaceae > Rariglobus. Next base: position 3,012 of record JBAZBC010000032.1, read on the forward strand.
TCCTCCTTCGCCGGGTTGGTGTCATCGAAGCGCAGGTTGCACTGGCCGTTGTTTTCGCGGGCGATGCCGAAGTTCAGACAGATGGATTTGGCGTGGCCGATGTGCAGGTAGCCGTTGGGTTCCGGGGGGAAACGGGTGACGATTTTTTGGTGACGACCGGCGGCAAGGTCGGAGGCGACGATGTCGCGGATAAAATCGCTGGGCGTGGCGGGCGCGGGTTCGGCGTTGTTCTCAACGGTCATAAAGGGAGCAACTTGCCGCTCCGGTCGACGCGCGGCAACGCTACATTTATATAACAAACGTAATCGGGGGTTCCCATTTTCGAACCATGGGCAAGATGTCCATGCCACGGCACGGGCCGGCGGGTTTAGTCCGAGATACGGCGCAGGAACATGATGGCGGCCTCGCGGAAGTCGTGCCGGCGGAAAAAGGCATGGGCTTCCGTATTACGGATGCCGGATTCCAGAATAACATTTTCCAAGCCGACTTGGCGCATCTGCTCGATGGCGGATTCCATCAGCAAACTGCCTACGCCTTTGCCACGATAGCGTTCATTGACCACGATGTCTTCGATGATGCCGTAGCGATGACGGCGCTCAAAGAGGAGGACAGCGATACCGAGAATACGGCGGCCTTGGGTGGCTAAGAGCACACCGCCGTCGCCTCGGCTGAGGCGACGGATCGCCCGCTTGATGTCATCCGCCAGCAAGGAACGGCGAAAATGAGCCCACCGACGCGTATGTTCGGCCCGATGCTCAATAACTTCGGAGTGCGTTATGTATTTGGTCGTCGTGTTGTCCTGAATGATACGAACGATCGAACGCAAGCGACGTGCGTTGGGCTGGAGTTCACAGACGACGGGGCTGTTCCGTTTGGTGGACGCTATGGACAGTGACATGAAGGTGGGCACGTAGACGACCCCGGCCCTGGGCATGTGATGGAGAAGCGATCTTAGCGGGCGGGAGCGATGCGTCCAGTGCTCCCACTCGGTGCCTTGGGATATTATTAAATATCAAGCGACTAAGATGAAATGATTACAGACTCCCCGCGATTAAGGGTGGCGGCGGATGCCGGTGAGGGCGGCGGGGTGCAGTGATTGAACTCTTGCGTGTGGATCGGGAGAACGATTTGCGTAGGCGGTTCATGCAGCCGCGCGAATTGCCAATCTACGAACTGGAGAACGATCTGGTCACTTCGTTGCGCGCTCAAGGACGGTTGATTGTGCAGGCACCCACGGGTTCTGGCAAATCGACGCAACTTCCGCAGATTTTGCATGCGCATGGGTTTTTACAAAAGGGCGAGGTGGTTGTCCTTCAGCCACGCCGGATCGCGGCACGTATGCTGGCGAAGCGCGTGGCAGAGGAGATGCGTTGCGATTTGGGTGCCGAGGTGGGTTACCAGATCCGGCTGGAATCGCGGGTGTCGGCGAAGACAAAGATCCGTTTTGTCACCGAGGGCATCTTGCTCCGACAAATGTCTTTTGATGCCACGCTCAAGGACATCGCGGCCCTCATCTTCGACGAGTTTCACGAGCGGCACCTTTACGGCGATATTTCCTTGGCGCGCGCGTTGCAGATCCAGCAAACCACGCGGCCCGACCTGAAGATCGTGGTGATGTCGGCGACGCTCGATGCGGTGGTTCTGCGAAACTACCTCGCACCTTGTGACGTGCTCACGTCGCAGGGGCGGAGTTTCCCGGTGGCGATCGAATACCTGTCGAAGCCGGTGAACTTTGATCAGGAGCCCGTCTGGGATGTGGCCGCCCGCGAGTGTGTGCGCGTGGCAGCGCGGACATCCGGCGATTTTTTGGTGTTTATGCCCGGTGCCTACGAGATCAGCCGCACGTTGCAGGCATTGCAGTTTCAACGCGACCTGCGCGACTTCGTGATTTTCCCGTTGCACGGCGAGTTGCCGCCCGAGCAGCAGGACCGCGCCGTCGCCCGGAGCGAGCAACGCAAGATCATCGTCTCGACCAACGTCGCCGAAACCTCGCTCACGATTGACGGTGTCACCGTGGTGATCGATTGCGGGCTGGCGCGCATGGCCCGTTTCGATCCCAACCGCGGCATCAACACGCTGCTCATCGAGAAAATCTCCATCGCCAGCTCGGACCAGCGGGCCGGCCGTGCGGGCCGCACCGCGCCGGGCGTGTGCGTGCGCCTGTGGACCGAGCGCGAACATCCGCAACGCGCGTTGCAGGAGTTGCCCGAGGTCAAGCGTCTCGACCTGTCCGAGGTGGTCCTGACCCTCAAGGCCAGTGGCATCGACGACATCGCGGCGTTTCCGTGGCTGGAGAAACCCGAGGCGAAGTCGCTTGAGCGGGCGGAAATGTTGCTCGCCGATCTGGGTGCGGTGAAGGGTAGGGCGGGACCGCTGGGCCCGCCGAACGGAAACGGCGCGCCCAGCGGTCGCGCCCTACCTATTTCGGACTTGGGCCGGCGCATGCTGCGGTTTCCGGTGCATCCGCGTTATGCGCGCATGTTGCTCGAAGCCGATGCGCGTGGCTGCGTGCGTCCAGTCGCACTCATGGCATCGCTGACCCAAGGGCGCTCCTTCCTGATGCGCGGTGCCACTCGCGAAGTGGAGGACGCCCGCGAGGACTTGTTGGGTGACGAAATCGAGAGTGATTTTTTCCTGCTCATGCGGGCGTGGGGTTATGCGGAGCAAAATGGCTATTCGGTCGATGCCTGCCGCCGTCTGGGCATTCATGCGCAAGGTGCACGTCAGGTCGGTCCGCTGTTCACGCAATTCCTCGAAATCGCCTCGAAGGAAGGGCTCGACACGGGGGAAAAGCCGCTCGACGGAGTCGCGGTGCGTAAGTGCGTGTTGGCAGGGTTTTCGGACCAGTTGGCCAAGCGCCTCGACGGTGGCACGCTGCGCTGCGAATTGGTTCACAACCGCCGCGGCGTGCTGGCGCGCGAGAGTGCCATGCAAAAGGCCACGCTGCTGGTGGCGGCGGAGGTCAGCGAAATCGAGGGCCGTGGCGGCGAGGTCAGCGTGCTGCTCTCACTGGCGACCGCGATCGAAGAACCGTGGTTGAAGGAACTTTTCCCGGAAGATTACCGGGATGCGGTCGGCGTGGTTTACGATACCTCGACGCGGCGGGTGATCGCGCGGCGCGAGCGGCGGTTTCGCGATCTGGTGCTGGAAGCGAAACTTACGGCGGACGAACCACCGGCGAGCGAGGCGGCTTCGTTGCTCGCACGCGAAGTCATGGCCGGCAACATCCTGCTCACGGAGTGGAACGAGAACGTGGACCAGTGGATCGTGCGCGTGAACCGGCTGGCGGAGTGGTTTCCCGAGCTGGAAGTCACACCGATCACCGAGGAAGACCGGGCGACGCTCATCGAGCAGATCTGCTACGGCAGCTACGGAGCCCGTGAGTTGAAGGACAAACCCGTCATGCCGGCGTTGCGTGACTGGCTGCGCCCCGAGCAACTGGCCGTGCTCGACGATTACCTGCCGGAGCGTCTGGTGATGGGCAACGGTCGCAAGGCGCGGCTCACTTATAACAAAGAAGGTCCGCCGGTGATGAGTGCGCGCATTCAGGAACTCTACGGCGTGGACGGACGCTTCACCATCGGACACGGACGCGTGGCGGTGAAGTTCGAGGTGCTCGCGCCCAATCAGCGGCCGATCCAAGTCACGGACGACCTGACGAGTTTCTGGCGCGACATGTATCCGAAGGTGAAGGCCGAGCTGTCGCGACGTTATCCGCGGCACGAGTGGCGGTGAGTGTTACAACGCGTCTCCGAAGCGGATTTTCTTCACGGCTTTTTTCTTTTTGGGCGAAGGCGGAATGCCCAGACGTGGATCGCGCGCCTTGACCAACTGCACGAGACGTTTGGCGTCCTGCTCAAAGGTCTCGGTGTTCTCCGGCAGGTAGAGCCATTTTTTGAGGACCGGGTGTTGTTGAAGCGACGGGAACTCGGCGAGCAGGCTGGGCTGATGTTCGTGAAACGTGCACACGAGCACGCCCTGCCACGGCTCGCCCTGGGTCGTGAGGAAGAGCTGATGCATGCCGTGCAGCATGAGGGTGCGTCCGCCGAACCACGATTTCAGGACAAACGTCGGTTCGTCGGCCAGCGGGTCGGCGAGCCATTGGAGCGGGTGTTCGGCTTTGACGGCTCGCGGCCGCACGGACGAGGCGCGGGCGGGTTTCATGGCGCGGGCTTGAAGTAATTTCGAGCGAGGTTGTCGGCCGCCATTTGTTGGATCCACTTCGGCATCTTGGGATCGTGAGCAAGTGTGAGCAGATCCTGGCGGGTAAATCGGCGGGTGCCGAACATGAGGGGAATCTTGGAGTTGAACTCGTCGAAGACCAGCTGCCGCCAAGGAGCGGTGAAGTCGAAGGTCGGATCACGGAGCAGTGCGTCCAGGGCGTTTTCGCGGGTGGCGTAGGGCTGTTTGGTGTCCCCGGCCAGAGCGACGAGTTCCGACTGGCTGGCGCGTCCGTTGGCGAGAATCAGGCCGCTTTGCTCGGGGAAGCGTTTCAGCAGGTAGGTGTTGATCCCAGCGGACGCCGGGGCGTCAGGTTCTTGCAGGAACCAGATGAGTCCCAGCGAGGTGATGTAGGCTTGGTCGGACTGGCGGTTCCAGAAAGTGTCGTCGGTCAGGAACTCGGGGTTTTGTTTTAGCCCGTTCAAGATGCTTCGTGCGCTCGCGAGACGTTCCTCCTGCAGCTTGCGTTGCATTGCTTCCCGCTCGGCGACGACCTGTGGGTCTTGGGGCGGATGTTTGATTTTCTCCAGGGCCAGTGCGGGTAATTGCACGGGGGCGGTGATGACATCGGCGGTGGCGGCGGCGACTTTTACTCCGCGAGACGGCGAGTTGCCCCACCAACGAACTGAGGTTGAGAAGCAACCAGACAGAAGGCAGCTGGTGGAAATCACCAGTGTGGCGATGGCAACCCGGGTGATGTGCATGTGCGCTACTTGAAAACGACCGCAGGCGGTGGGGCAAGGAATACCCATGCGGGATCCGGTCCATGGGCAGCAGGAGGTGATGTCGATGGCTTGGGGTGGCATGGGCATCTTGCCCATGGTTCGGAAGCGCGCAGGCGGGATGCCTGTGCGTCCACGGGCAGGATGCCCGTGCCACGTCTGATCAGACCGTCACGGATTGGCGGGCGGTTTCGGCGACGAAGCGTTCCAACTCGGTGACGGCGGCGGTGGGGCCGTGTTCGAAACCGAGTTGATCACCGACGGCTTTGGCGCGTTGGGCGTAGCTTGGGTTGGTTGCGAGCCGGGTGAGTGCACCGTGGAGTTGCTCGGGCCAGACGGTTTTCTTCACGCGGAAGCCGCAGCCGAGGCGTTCAACCTCGGTGCCGAAGAACGTCTGGTCGCCGATGTGCGGCACCACGATTTGCGGGACGCCGGAGTGGAGTGCGCTGGCGGTCGTGCCGGCGCCGCCGTGATGGATGACGGCGCTCGCGTGTTTGAACAACTGGTCGTGCGAGACTTTGCCGATGACCTTTATGTGAGCCTCGTCGCCGAGTTGGGGAAACTGCGCCCAGCCGCGCTGAACGATGATTTTGCGGTCACGCGGCCAGGCGCGGACGAAGCGTTCCATCCAGGCACCGGGATTGTCGTAGACCATGCTGCCGAAGGTGAGCACAGGCACGCGTTCACCGCCGGTGAAGGCGCGCAGCTCGGCGTCGATCTCAGCGTTTTCGGCGGATTGCCAGCGGCAGTAGCCGACGAACTTAAAGCGCGGGTCGATCTCCGCTCCCGGCGGGCGTAACAAAGCGTCGGATACGGTCACGAGCACGCGTCCGGCGGGCTTGGAAAAGAAATTACGGATCTTGGGCAGACGGGCGGCACGCAGTTCCTCGGCCACGCATTTGTTAATGACACGGTCGACGACGGCGTTGGCGATTTTCCACTGCCAGCGGTTCCAGGCGCGGCGGGTGGTGGTGCCCAGCCATTGCGGAGACGGAAAGTTTTCCGGTGGATAGTCGGGCGAGGGGATGACGTGCGGGGCGAAGGCGAGCGTGGCGAAGGGGACGCCGTGTTTTTCGGCGATGCCACGGTTCATCGGGAAGAGGTAGCTGGAAACGAGCAGGTCGGTCTCGGGCATGATCTCGTCCATGCGAGCAATCATCTCGGGGATGTATTTCTTGGCACCGACGAAGATCTCGCGGAGCTGGTAGATGGGCGTGCGGATTTTTTGGAGGCGACCCATCCAGTAGCTCAGGTCGGCCTGTTCCCAGTTGGGGCAGAGCGGGTAGAACACGACGCCGGCCGCTTCGATCTCCTCCTTGTAGTGGGGGATGGTGGCGAAGCGGACCTGGTGCCCGGCTTTTTGCAACGCAACGGCCAGGGCGATTACGGGATAAATGTCGCCGGTGGAGCCGTGGGAGGTGAGAATGACGCGCATGTGTTTGCCCGGCAGATTGACAGGGGGAATGTGCGGAGGCGAGCGGGGTAGGGTGACGTTTGAGTTACGGACGGGCGCGGTAACCGCTCGGTCCGCGCCTTTCATCTTTCTCTTTCCTCTTAATCATTCTCTTTCGTCAGTGTCCCGGGCAGGAGAAAGAGAACGATTAGGAGGAAAGAGAAAGGGGGGGACTAATTACAACCCCGCCAGCAAGCCGCGGAGTTCGGATTCGGGGTCTTGGTGGTCTTGGTCAACGGCGAGGCACAGGGCGTCTTCCAGCCAAGGCTTCGCGTCGTCGCGGCGGCCGAGGGCGAGCAGAGTTTTGCCGAGCATGATGCGGGGCATCATCCAGTCGGCTTTTTTGCGGGCGCAGGCTTCGAGGTGTTCGAGCGCGTCAGCTCCGCGATCTTCGGCGAGCAGCGCCTGAGCGAGGCTGAAACGAAAGAGTTCGTTCTCCGGGTGCTTCGCGACCAGCGAGGAGAAATACTCGGATCGGGCGGGCATATTGTCAGGCCTCGTCAATGAACACCAGCACCGCCGTCAGATTGTCGTGCCCGCCGCGTTTAAGGGCGAGATCGATGATCAATTTGACCATGTCGGCCGGGCTTTCCGGTCCGGCCATGATTTCGGCGAGTTCCTGGTCGGCGATCATGCGGCAGATGCCGTCCGTGGTGAAAAAAAAGCGGTCGCCCTTGGTGACGATAAACTCTTGAAAATCGACCTCGGGGACGCCGGGCTGACCGATGCAGCGGGTAAGCGCGTTGCGGTTCTCGGGACGAACATCAACCTTTTCGCCGCGCGCACGCAGGCGTCGGGCTTCGTTTTCGACGGTGTGGTCCTCGGTCAGGCAAAGGAAATCGCCTTTTTGCATGACATAGGCGCGGGAGTCACCGACGTGGGATAGTTGGAGCTGGGCGTTCTTAAAGATTCCGAAGGTAAGGGTGGTGCCAATGCCGTAGGGGGGATTAAGCTCCTGACCCAGTTCCTGGACATTGGCGCTCACGGCTTGAGTGATCGCAACCAAGTCCAACGGGGCTTGGCTCTCGCTGATGATCCGGGTGAGCTCTTCCACGGTGCGTTGTGCAGCTTCACCGCCGCCGGGGAGTCCGCCGATGCCGTCGGCCACGCCAAAGAGACCGAGCGCGTCTTCACGGAGGATGCGGTCCTCGTTTTCAGAGCGGGTCTTGCCTATATCGGTGAGGGCGGCGGAGCGGAATTTCATGCGGGATGCAAAGGGGGAACGTAGGCGTGCATTTCTCAAACAAAAGGCTGAAATCGTTCGAGCCGGTTTTCACGATTCATTCGCACCGCTTTTTTTTGGGGGATGCATTCCAAAAAAAGCCGTCCGTAGGCCTTTTGCGTAACACGGGAATCCAGAATCGTAACAACTCCGCGGTCCGCAGCGGTGCGGATGAGGCGGCCGATGCCTTGGCGGAATTTGATGAGCGCATCGGGCAACGTGAGCTCGTTGAAGGGATTGCCGCCGCGTTCGCGGATCCACTCGGTGCGCGCCTCCAGCACGGGATGGGTGGGCACTTCGAAAGGCAGACGTGTAATGATAACTTGCGACAAGGCGTCGCCGGGCACGTCGATGCCGGTCCAAAAACTGTCGGTGCCGAAAAGAATGCCGTTGCCGACCTCGCGGAGTTGGCGGGCGAGTTCGGTGCGGGAGTAGTCGCGGCCCTGCATAAAAAAGGGTCGGCGCGCGCCGTCGTAAACGGGCTCCAGCGTCTCGGCGACGCGCTTCATGTCGAAGTAACTGGTGAAGAGCACGAGCGTGCCGCCCTTGGTCCGACGCGTGCAGAAGTCGATATAGTCGGTGAGCACGTCGAGGGCGAGACGCGCTTCCTGCGGCGTCGGCAGGGGAATGTCGGCGGCGACGTAGACGCGCATGCGGCGTTCGAAATCGAAGGGTGAGTGTTCGACGGCGGTGGCGACGTGTTGCGCGCCGATGCGTTCTTGAAACGGTTCGATGCGTCCGCCCATCGCGAGCGTGGCACTGGTGAAGACGACCGACGTGCCGCGCTTCAGCAATTCCTCGCGGATGAACGGCGCGATGTCGATGGGGGCGGTGCGGAGGGCGACGATGTTCTGGCGCTTGCCCATGCGCTCGACCCAGTAGACGGTTTTTTCGGCGTCATCGACGGCCAGAAACGAGCGCAGGCTCGTCTGGAGGGTTTTGACTTTGCCGGCTTGCTCGAGGAGTTCGTCGCGCTCGCGACCGTCGTCCATGTGGTCGGCGCGGTGACGGATGGATTTGTGCAACGCGAGCAGCGGGGCGTCCATCCAGGCCTCGGCGAAGCCCTCGGCACGCACCCGCACGATGGTCTGTTTCGTGAGCAGGCGTTCGTCGATGAATGCGAAAAACTGATGGGCGGCTTCGAGCACATCGACGACCAGCTGGCGATCGACCGCATCGCCGTGTTTTTGGAGAAGGCCGCGGCGGGTTTTGGGGTTGTAGAGATACTTGAGCATCCGGTCCACGCCGTAGCTGGAGAGGCGCAGTCCGCAGTGGTCGGTGGCGACGCCCGGGACGGTGTGGGCTTCGTCGAGCACCACGAAATCATCGGGGAAAAGCACGCCGCGCGAACCGCCTTTTTCGGCGGCACCGCCGGCGTTGATGTGGGCGAAGAGCAGGGAGTGGTTGACGATGATGACGTGGGCCGAGCGGATACGGGCGCGGGCGCGTTGGTAGGGGCACTTTTCGCAGTCGCAGTATTTGCGTGCGCAGCCGGAGGACTCGGCGTTGACCATCTCCCAGACCTCGGGAAGCGGGGCGGGGTTGAGCTCGTGGCGGAGACCTTCCGTGGTGGTCTCGGCCCAGGCGGCGATGCGTTGCAAGTCGTCGTGTTCGGGCGTGGCGAAGAGCTCGTGTTTGTCCTTCAACGCGGCGGCCAGGCGCGAGGTGCAGAGGTAGTTGCTCTTGCCGACGAGGACGGCGGATTTGAACGCGGCGTAGGGCTTGGTCTCCTCGGTGGCGGAGAACACACGGCGGCAAAGAGGCAGGTCCTTTTGGTCAAGCTGCTCTTGCAGGGCGATGGTGTGCGTGGAGACAATCATCTGCCGTGACTGATCCATGGCGTGGACGATGCCGGGCAGGAGGTAGGCGAGGGATTTGCCGACGCCGGTGCCGGCCTCGAAGAGGAGAGACTGGTCGGACTTCATGGACGCGGCGACGGCGCGGGCCATTTTTTCCTGTTGGGGGCGGTGTTCGAGTTTGAGACTCGCTTGCAGCCAGCCGCCCTCGGCAAACAGCTTCGCGGCCAGCTCCGGCGCGCGCGAGGGAGGCGGCGGGGGCGGGAGGGCGTCGGAAGTGTCGTCGTTGAGGCCTATCATGGAAACGTAAGGTGTGAGCAGACGCGCGCGGGGAGGTGAGCGCAAGTCGGCATGCGGGTTAATATCCCTTGGGATTCCCAGTAGGTAAATTTCTGGGTTTCAAGGCTGGGGCTCATTGTGACGCAGTCTCACTCGGTCGCGCGTTGCATCGGTGGTAAAAGCCGGTTTCTTGGCAGCCACATATGCAGCCATCCTGGACCGACACCCTTGCGGAATTCCTTAAACAAGAGCCCGGCGTTGAAGCCGTGCGGCTCGATCCGGCGACGCGCAAGGTCTCAGTCGCCACGTTGGGCACGGTCGACCTTGCGCAATTGGAGAAGCGACTCGCTGAAACCTTGGCGGCTATCGAATCCCAGTTGGGCCAATCAGCCAAGGCTCCGACGGGGTTCACCCTGAAGCAGGACGGTGAACGCACGGAGTTCGCCGGGGTGAGTTGCGACACCGCGCCCACGTTCTGGCGTTGGCGCGAGTTTGCCTGGCCGAATCTGGATTCTGAAGAGCACGACCACGACCATGATCACGACGACGATGACCACGGGCATGGTCACGGACATGGAGAATCCGAGTGGAAGGAACTGACGATTTTCGCTTCGGTGTGCGGTGTGTTCGGCATCGCGGGCTTCTTGGTGAAGTGGCTGGCGGTCGGGCCCGGTTGGTTGCCGCTGGCGCTGTATGCGGTCGCATTGATCGCGGGCGGTTGGGACGCGGCGGTGGATTCCTGGGCCAACATCAAGAAGGCCAAGGTGGATATCCATTTCCTGATGCTCGCGGTGGCGGTCGGCGCGATTTGTGTCGGTGCCTGGAGCGAAGCGGTGTTGCTGCTGTTCCTGTTTTCGTCGTCGGGTGCGATGGAGGCGTTCGCGCTCGACCGCACGCATCGCGAGGTCAACGCGTTGCTCAAATCCGCTCCGAAGCAGGCCACACTGTTGGTGCCGGGTGGTGGCGAACGCGAAGTGCCGGTGGAGGAAATCTGCCTGACCGATCGGATTCTGGTGCGTCCCGGCGAGGCGTTTCCCGCCGACGGCACCATTCTTAAGGGCAAGAGCGCCACGGACGAATCCGCGCTCACCGGAGAGGCCGTGCCGGTTGAAAAAAATGTGGGCGACCCGGTGTTCAGCGGCACACTCAACCTGTGGGGCGCGGTGGAGTTTTCGGTCACGAAACTGCCGGCCGAGAGCACGCTGCAGAAGATCATCCGTCTCATTCAAACCGCGCAAAAACTGCGCGCACCGAGCGAGCGGTTCACGGACAAATTCGGCGGCGGTTACACGTTGGTCGTGCTCGGCGCGTGTGCGGTCATGTTCCTTGTATGGTGGCTCGGCTTCGGGATCGCGCCGTTCATCAACGACGGCGAATCGAAGTCGGCGTTCTACCGCGCGATGACCCTGTTGGTTGTCATGAGCCCGTGCGCACTGGTGCTGTCGATTCCCTCGGCGATCTTGGCGGCCATCGCGTGGGGTGCTCGTCATGGTGTGTTGTTCCGCGGCGGCGCAGCCATCGAAAAACTCGCCGGCATCAACGTCGTGGCGATGGACAAAACCGGCACGTTGACGACTGGTGAACTGGCCGTCGTTGGCTACGAGAGTTTCCCTCCCGGCCGCGAGACCGACATCATGGAGCTGGCCTACGCGTTGGAGGCGAATTCGCAGCATCCGCTTGCTCGCGCCATCGTGCGGGACGCCAAGGCGCGCCATGTGCGTGAGCTCGGAGTGGACGAGTTTCAATCGATCACCGGGCAGGGTGTGCGGGCCAATTTTGGCGGCAGCCAGGTGTTGCTTGGACGTCGCGAACTTCTGGAAAAAGGGCCGCTCGCCGAGTGGACGAAGAACCTGCCACCCGCCGCCGCCGATCTGGCCGAGGTGTGGGTGGTGGGCAAGGACGTGATCGGACGCGTGCTGTTACGCGACCAGATCCGCGCCGAGTCCAAGGATGTGCTGGCGCAGCTCAAGGCGGCCGGCATTCACACGGTGATGCTGACCGGCGACCGACGTCAGGCGGCGGAGTCGGTGGCGAAGGAAATCGGCTTGGACGAAGTGCGCGCGGGTCTGACCCCCGAGCAAAAAGTGGACGCGATCCAGGAGTTGCGCGTGGGTGGCCGCAAAGTCGCGATGGTCGGCGACGGCGTGAACGATGCGCCGTGTCTGGCGGCGTCGGATGTCAGCGTGGCCATGGGCGCTCGCGGTAGTGATGCGGCGCTGGAGCAGGCCGAAGTGATCTTGATGCACGACCGCATCGAAAACTTCCTATCTGCGCTCAAGCTCAGCAAACGGGCTACGCGGATTATTAAACAGAATCTGGCGATCTCGCTTGGTGTGGTCGTGCTGATGGCGGTGGCCGCCATCTTCGGCATCATTCCGCTCGCGGTCGGTGTGGCCGCCCACGAAGGCAGCACGGTTGTCGTGTGTTTGAATTCGCTGCGGCTGTTGTTCGGGAAGAACAAGTGATGTAGGCCCGACCGCTGGTCGGGCTTTCCTGAATAACGATATCCCAAGCAGCCCGACCACCGGTCGGGCCTACATCTCGATCCAAACCAGATCCCCGACGCGCACCTCTTCGTAGAGGGCGATGATGTCGAGGTTGCCCATCAGGACGCATCCGGCGCTTTGCGGGGTGCCGAGTCGGTCTTCGTGGTTGGTCCCGTGGATGTAAACGTAGCGTTCGTAGGTGTCTACGTTGCCGCCTTGGTTCACTCCGGGCTCCACGCCGCGTAACCACAGGATGCGGCTGGTGATGAGGTTAGGGTGGTTGTCGGCGTCAGGGAGTTCGTTGAAGTGCCGACCGAGGGGGACGCGTCCTTTAAAAACCATGCCGGGCGGCTGGTCGGCACCGATGCGCTCGGCGATGACGTGCAGGCCGTTCGGAGTGCCGAGGGAGTCTTTCACGTTGGAGGGAGGGCGTTTGGACGTGGAAATCACGTGGCTGCGCACCAATTCGCCTTTGCGGAAAAACTGCAGGGTTTGCGTGTCGATGTGCACGACAAGCAATCGCTCTGCGGACTTGATGCCGAGGCGGGTGCATGTTTCAGTGACCAACTCCCAAAGAGATTTCATCGTGAATACGCGTAACAACTACGTCATCGGTATCGTCGGCGCCACGGGTGCCGTCGGTCAAGAGCTCGTGCGTTTATTGCATGAGCGTAACTTCCCCATGAGCTCGCTCAGGCTTTTCGCCTCGGCGCGCTCGGCAGGAAAGGTCGTGGAGCGTTTCGGCAAGAAATGGACCATCGAAGAGGCCAAGCTCGGTGCCTTCGCGGGCGTTGACCTCGCGTTCTTCGCAGCCGGTGGTTCCGTCACGCGCGCCCTCGCGGCCGATGCCGTGAAGTCGGGCTGCGTCGTCATCGACAAGAGCTCGGCCCTGCGCATGGACCCGGCCATCCCGCTCGTCATCCCCGAGATCAATCCGGAAAAGCTGCGCAACCACGGTGGCATCATCGCCAACCCCAATTGCTCGACGGCCGTCATGTTGATGGGCCTTTGGCCGCTTCACCAGGCGTTCGGAGTGAAGCGCATCATTGTTTCCACCTATCAATCCGTCTCCGGCACCGGAGCCGAGGCGGTTCGCGAACTCGCCGACCAGATTCAGGCGCACGTCGCCGGCCAGCCGATCACGCACAAGGTTTACCCTTACCAGATCGCCTTTAACTGCATCCCGCACATCGATACGTTTGGCGACAACGGCTACACGGGCGAAGAGACCAAGATGGCCGACGAGTCCCGCAAGATCATGGGACTCCCGAATCTGAAGGTTTCCGCCACCACGGTGCGCGTGCCGGTCGTGCGCGCACACTCGGTCTCGGTCAGCGCCGAGTTTGAGCGTCCAGTTGACATTGCGAAGGCCCGTGCCGCCATCGCGGCGTTCCCGGGTGCCGAACTAGTCGATGACGTTGCTAACAAAAAATATCCGACCCCTCTCGATTTCGCCGAAAAGGTGAAGTGCGGAGTCGGCCGCCTGCGCATCGACACGGCATGGGACAACGGCCTCTCGTTCTGGGTCAGCGGCGACAACCTCTGGAAGGGGGCAGCCCTCAACGCCGTGCAGAACGCCGAGCTGATGATCCGCGAAGGCATTCTCAAGCCCGAGCCCGCGTCGGTTTGAATCCGACAGGGCAGGGGGGCGCCTGCTTTGGCGCACCCTCCTGAATAAAGCCTTGTCAGCCACCGTCCCCGCCCGCTTATCTCTCAACTTTGGTTCGGACGATTAGCTCAGTTGGTTAGAGCACCTCGCTTACACCGAGGGTGTCGGGGGTTCGAGTCCCTCATCGTCCACCAGAAAATTTTCACCACACCCAATAACCCGCAATGCGACACACGATCTCCGTCCTCGTTGAGAACAAGTTCGGCGTTCTAGCCCGCGTGTCCGGCATGTTTTCCGGCCGCGGCTTCAACATCGACACCCTCAATGTAGCCCCCACGCACGACGCGTCGCTGTCTCGGATCACCGCCGTCCTCATGGGCGACGACTCCGCGCTCGACCTCTGCATCAAACAGCTCCGCAAGCTGGTCAACGTCGTCGATGTCGTTGACTTCACCGAGGGTCAGGCCGTCTCGCGCGAACTCGTGCTGCTCAAGGTCAAAGCCGATTCCAAAACCCGCTCCGAGATCATGCAGATTAGCGACATCTTCCGCACGAAGATCGTCAACGTGACCCAGGATTCCGTCATCATTGAGATGACGGGCGATGACGCCAAGATCACCGCTTTCCTCAAGCTCGTCGAACACTTCGGCATCCTCGAACTGGCCCGCACCGGCGCACTCGCGCAAATGCGGTAAGCGCCGCTGCGCGGAAATCCTAAATCCCAAGCGGCTAAATCCTAAACGGACCGTCGCCTGACTTTTCCTTAAACCTAAACTTCCCCTTAAATTTTTTCACACCATGCCTGCTAAAGTATACACCGACAAAGATGCCGATCTCGGCCTCTTCAAAGACAAGACCATCGCTGTGCTCGGCTACGGCTCCCAAGGCCACGCGCACGCCCTCAACCTGAAGGATTCCGGCGTCAAGGTCATCATCGGCCTTTACGAGGGTTCCAAGTCCAAGCCCGTCGCCGAAAAGCACGGCTTCAAGGTCGTCACGACCGCCGAGGCCGTTAAGCAGGCCGACGTCATCCTCGTCGGTCTCCCCGACATGAAGCAGGCCGACGTCTACACCAACGACATCGCCCCCAACCTGAAGAAGGGCAAGACCCTCATCTTCTCCCACGGTCTCGCCATCCACTTCGGCCTGATCAAGGTTCCCGCCGACGTTGACGTCATCATGGTCGCCCCCAAGGGCCCCGGCCACATGGTCCGCCGCCTCTACGTTGAAGGCAAGGGCATGCCCGCCCTCATCGCCGTCGCCCAGAACCCCTCCAAGAAAGGCAAGAAGAACGCCCTCGCCTGGGCCAAGGGCATCGGCAGCACCCGCGCCGGCGTCCTCGAGACCACCTTCAAGGAAGAGACCGAGACCGATCTCTTCGGCGAACAGGCCGTCCTCTGCGGCGGTGCCTCCGCCCTCGTCCAGGCCGGTTTCGAGACCCTCGTCGAGGCGGGTTACCAGCCCGAGATGGCCTACTTCGAGTGCCTCCACGAGCTGAAGCTCATCTGCGATCTCATGTATGAAAAGGGCATCTCCGGCATGCGCTTCTCCATCTCCGAGACCGCCAAGTATGGTGACATCACCCGTGGTCCTCGCGTGATCAACAAGAACACGAAGAAGGAAATGAAGAAGATTCTCACCGAGATCCAGAGCGGCAAGTTCGTCAAGCAGTGGGTCGCCGAATACAAGGGCGGCCTCAAGAACTACAACAAGCTCCTCAAGGCCGGTGAAAAGCACCAGATCGAGAAGACCGGCGAACGCCTCCGCGGCCTCATGCCCTGGATGCCCAAGCGCAACATCGGCGGTGTCGCCGGCGCCTACGCCTCGTAATCCGAATCGAGCAAAGCTCTAATCACGGGCGCCGCCCCTTACGGGCGGCGCCCTTTTTTGTTTGAGGTAGGGCGGGACCGCTGGGCCCGCCGCCACGCTAACCGGACGGCCCAGCGGTCCGTCCCTACCTTTCGATCCCGTGAAAACACTCATCCTCGCCACCCGCAAAAGCCCGCTGGCCCTTGCTCAATCCGAGCAGGTCGCCGCGCATCTGCGCGCCACGCTTGGCGTCGAAGTCGAGCTACTTAAAATTGTCACCACTGGCGACCAGCGCACCGAGTGGTCCCTCGAAAAACAGGGAGGCAAGGGACTCTTCACCAAGGAACTCGAGGACGCCCTGCTGCGCGGTGACGCCGACCTCGCCGTCCACAGCTGCAAAGACCTTCCCGGCGAAATGCCCGCCGGTCTCTCCGTCGCCGGCTACATGCCGCGCGAAGACCCGCGCGACATGCTGGTCCTCCGCGAAGGCGTGGAGTCCCCTGCCTTGATCGCCACCAGCAGCCCGCGCCGCCGTTTGCAGCTCGCGATGCTCTTTCCGGACGCCCAGTTCAACGAGATCCGTGGCAACGTGGACACTCGCCTGCGCAAGATCTCCCAAGACCACTTGGCCGACGCCACCGTGCTCGCCTGTGCCGGATTGCGCCGCCTCGGCATCGGCGGTTGGCAAGGCGCGGATTTCCACGCCCTCGATGTGCATCACATGGTGCCCGCCGTCGGCCAGGCGGCCATCGCGATTCAAACCCGCACGGCCGACGCCCCGCGTTTCACCGCCGTGCTCGATGCCCGCACTGCGCGCTTCGTCACACTGGAACGCGCCTTCCAAGCGGCGCTCGGCGGCGGTTGCCAGACAGCCTTCGCCGCCCACGTGACGCCGGACACGCTCTGGTTCTATCACCACGAAATCGGACTGCGCAGTCTTCCCCTCAGCGACGCCGAGATCGACGCTCCCGTCGAAACCGCCCTCCGCCTGCTCACCCATTTCGGATTCAAACTTTGAACCGCGAAGAACGCTAAGTCTCGCGAAGGTTCAGACTCGGCGGTTTTTTCTTAGCGCCTCTTCGCGTCCTTCGCGGTTAATAAATTTCTTATGTCCCACGGTATAGTTTATCTCGTTGGTGCCGGTCCCGGCGACCTTGGCCTCGTCACCTTCCGCGCGAAGGAACTCATCTCGCAGGCCGATGTGCTTGTTTATGACTACCTCGTGCATCCCGAGTTGGTGAAGTGGTGCCGCTCCGATTGCGAGATTGTCTACGTCGGAAAAAAAGCCGGATTCCACTCCGTCCCGCAGGAAGAGATCGAGGGCATCCTCGTCACCCACGCCAAGGCCGGCAAGAAGGTCGTGCGTCTCAAGGGCGGCGATCCCTACATCTTCGGACGCGGCGGCGAGGAAGCCCGCACGCTGGCCAAGGACGGCATTCCGTTTGAAGTCGTCCCCGGTGTTACCGCCGCCATCGCCGCCGGTGCCTACGCGGGCATTCCGCTCACCTATCGCAACGTCAGCACTTCGCTCGTTCTCCTCACTGGCCACGAAGACCCGACCAAGAAAGAAACCCAGGTGGACTGGCGCAGCTACGGCGCGCTGAAGAATGCCACGCTCGCCATCTACATGGGCATGGGGCGTCTCGAGTTCATCCTGGCCGAGCTTCAGGCCGGCGGACTCGACGTCTCCACTCCCGCCGCCGTGGTGCAATGGGCCTCGCTCGGCCGCCAACGCAGCGTCACCGGCACGGTCGGCACGCTGGCCGAACAGGTCAAAACCTCCGGTCTGTCTTCGCCCGCCATTATCTTCGTCGGTGAAGTCGTGCGCGATCACGAGTCGATCGACTGGTTCGAGCACCTGCCACTCTTCGGGCGTCGCGTGGCCATCACGCGCACGCGCGACCAGAACAGCGAACTGCGCGACAAACTTGAAGTCCTCGGCGCCGAGGTGTTGGAACTCCCGCTCATCCAGATCAGCAAGGACACCGACAAACAGGGGTTCGTCGAGATCATGACGGAGCTCGGCACTTACGACTGGATCGTCTTCACGAGTGCCAACGGCGTGCGCTACTTCTTTGAGGATTTTCTCAAGGGCTTCCCTGACATCCGCTCGCTCGGCATGTTGCGCTTCGCCTGCGTGGGACGGGCGACCGCGCGCGAAATTGAAAAATATCATCTCCGCGTCGAGTGTATGCCCGACACCGCGACCGGCGAATCGCTGGCCGACACGCTCATCGCCACTGGCAGCCTCGACAGCGCCAAAGTCATCGTCGTCACCGGCAACCTCAACCGCGACACGCTGGTCCGTAAACTCGAAGCCGGCGGTGCGATCGTGGACAGCCTGCTCCTCTACAAAACGGAAAAGACCGATCTGGCCAACGACCCGGTCGCCGACGATTTTCGTGAGAAAGGTGCCGATGCGATCCTCTTCGCGAGTTCGTCGGCCGTGTCGTCCTTCGCCGAACAATCGGCGGTGCTGGCATTATCCGAGACCGCGAAGGTTCCGCTGGCTGGCAGCATCGGACCGCAGACGAGCGAGACGATGAAGAAGGTCGGTATGACCATCGCCTTCGAAGCCAAGAAACCGAGCCTCGACGCCCTGATCAGCACCCTGATCAAAAGCCTCAAGGCCTGATCCTGAGGCCGGGCGACACGGCCAGTCGCGTTGCCACGGGTGAGGTTTTGACAAAAGGTGCGTTGTCGGATCGCCAAATTCGGCTAGTCTGAGCCGAGCGTCACCGCGCGTGTTTTAACGCGTGGAACGTCGTGTTTTACTTATGAAGACCACTCTCGATTCCATGCGCGCCCGCCGCTCCATCCGTGAGTTCGAAAACGAACTCGTGCCCGATACGGTCATCCGTGAGCTGGTGACTGCAGCCGGTCGGGCTCCGAGCTCCAAAAACACCCAGCCCTGGCGGCTTTATCTCGCCTGCGGCACCGTGCTTGAGACCTTGCGGGCCGAGTTTCTCGCGGCCTTCGACGCCGGTCGCGAGCCCAAGACAGAATACAAATATTCCCCGCATCCGCTACCCGACGCCTGGATGGCCCGCGCCCGCGAGGTCGGACACGGTATTTTCCATCACAAGGGTATCGGGCGCGACAACAAGGAGGCCCGCCGCGCCCATGATCGTGAAAACTTCACGTTTTTCGGTGCGCCGCAGGTCTTTTTTCTAGGCACGCAAGCATCCGCTTACAGCTACGGCACATTCTTCGACTGCGGTTTTGTATTCGATAACTTGATGCTCGGTCTGGAATCGCTCGGCTACGGCTCCTGCCCCCAATACAGTCCGATGATCTACTCCGAGCTGTTGAAGAAACACCTGCCCGGTTCCGCGGACACGCTCTTCATCGCGGCGCTGCCGTTCGGACGTCCGAAAGCCGGAAGCCACGTCAATCAGTTCCAGCCCGCCCGCCTGCCGGTCGACGACTGGTTCACGGTCGCCGAGTAACCCGGCCGATCCAGTCAACGCTTTGCTGGTCCCGAATGGTCCTGGCGGCGTTCAAAGCCACGCGCTGAACACCGCGACACCGATGACCGTGAAGAGGCCGGCCAGCACCATGATGAGACCGGCCACGGCGCCTTCTTCACCGCCGATCTCACGGGCCTTGGCCACGCCGGCACCGTGCGCACCCATTCCAAACAAGGCACCGCGTGCGAAGGCAGAGCGCACGGGCAGATACGTCAGGAGCAACTCACCGATGGCCGCGCCAAAAAGGCCGGTGATCGCGGTGAATGATGCGGTCAACTCGGGCAGACCTCCGAGCACGCTGGAGGTGGACATCGCAAACGGCGTGGTGATGGAGCGAGGCAGCAGACTGGCTCGCAGTTCGGGCGAGAGATGAAACAACCCGGCGAGCAGCCAGGAGCTGCCGATCGCGAGCAGACAGCCGGTCACGACTCCCACTCCCAGCATGACGCGGTGGCGACGGATCAACGTGCGATGCCGGTGTATCGGTATCGCAAAAGCAACCGTGGCGGGACCTAGCAGAAAAATCAGCCACTGCGTGCCCGAGAGATAGTCTTGGTAAGTCGTGTGCAGGGCGACGATCAACCCGCCGCACAGTGTCCAAGTCGCCAGCATGGGCGATGTCCACCAACGAGGACGACGGGCATGCAACGCGCGCGCCCCGGCATACACCCCGAGGGTGATGGCACCCCAGAAAACGGCGGTAACGACGGCGTTCATCGCGAGGCGCGGCGTGCGCTCCAGAGAAAGCCCAATTCGACGACGAGGGCCGTTCCGCTCATCACAATCACGGTGCCGACCAGAATGGCCGCGAGGAGTTTCACGCCGGTGAAACTCAGCAGTTCCGGATGTCCGACCAAGGCGAGCATCGCCGGGACGAAAAACAGCACGAGGTGATTGAGCAGACTATCGGCACCACGCTCAATCCAAGCGGCAGGCAACGCGCGCGTTTCGAGCAGCAACCAGACGAGAAAGAAACCAATCACACTGCCCGGCAGGGGAAGGTGCCAACGCACGCGCACCATCTCGGAGGCAAACCAGATGGCTATCAAGACAGCGACCTGCGCCCAGCGGTTGTGCCGCAGTGAAGACGGATGCGTTGCCAAGGAGATCAACGTGGACGGGACGGTGGATAAGGAGGAGCTCACAACGCGGTGATTTTGCCATGAAATCGTGAATTCCGGAAATGAATTGATAGAATAGAATCAATTCCATAATGGAATCACATGGAATTGAGACACCTCGAGGCGTTGGTGCGGGTCGCGCAGCATGGCGGGTTCTCTGCGGCGGCGAAATCGCTGTCCACGACGCAGCCGACGATCAGCAAGGCGGTGCGGCAATTGGAGCATGATTGCGATGCCGTGCTGGTGAACCGACTGGGAGGCGGGGCGCAGTTGACGGAAGCGGGCGAGGTGGTCGTGAAGCGCGGTGCGGCCATGTTGGCCGAGCGTGAGCACCTGAAGGCCGAGCTGGCGGGCCTCAAGGGACTGGCGACCGGCCGGTTGCGGTTGGGGTTGCCTGCGCTCGGCAGCAGCATCCTCTTCGCTCCGTTGGTCGCGAAGTTTAAGAAACTTTATCCGCAGATAACGATCGAGCTGCAGCAACACGGCAGCGAGCACCTCGAAGACGCCGTGCGCTCCGGCGAAATCGAGCTGGGGGCGACCTTGAATCCGGTGCCCGATGAGTTCGGTTGGCAGCTTGTGAGGGACGAGCCGATTGTGGCGTTGCTGCCCGCCGGCCATCCGTTGCGTGGGCGGAAGACCGTCAAGCTGGAGGACTTGGCGGCGAATCCGTTCATCTTTTTTGAGCAGGGTTTTGTGTTGAACGGGCTGATCGAAGCGGCCTGTCGCAAACGCGGACTGACCTTGGTTGAAGCGGCGAGGAGCGGGAGTGCCGACTTCATCGTGGCGTTGGTGGCGGCAGGTCTGGGTCTGGCGCTGCTGCCCCGACTTGAAATGGCCACGCGCACCGGACTCTCGGTTGAGGCGGTTGAGGTCGATGAGCCCGACTTGCGTTGGAAGCTCGGTCTGATCTGGCGTCAGGGAGCGGCGTTGTCACCGCCGGCCGAACGCTGGCTGGCGTTGGTGCGCGAGCAACTGGAGCCCGCGTTGACCAAAACAGCGGGGCGGAGTGCGGCGCGAAAGTGAACGGTGAACCCGGGGCCGTATCCACCGGGCAGGTCAAGACGCTTGAGTTGTCTCAATGGTTGAGGGATGTAACTTGGCTCAATATGACACTTTCCACGCATACCCGACGGCAACTGAGTTACGCGGAAGGGTATCTGGCGTTGGGAATGAAAGACGCGGCGGCCGAGGCGTTGGGGGAAATCGCCGAGACGGAGCGCGAGGCAACTCCGGTGCTGGTGTTGTGGCTCGCCGTCTATGTCGAACGGACCAAGTGGGCGCGGGCCGCCGAGGTCGGGACGGTGTTATGCGAATGTGAACCCGAGGTTGGGGGACACTGGATCCAGTGGGCTTACGCCACGCGCCGTAGTGGCGGGCTGCCGGCGGCGCGGGAAATTTTGATTCGCGGGTTGGGTCTGCATCCGCGCGAAGCCGTGTTTCATTTTAATCTCGCGTGCTACGAGGCCCAACTCGGTCACCTCGACGATGCGCGGGCATTTTTGGAGACAGCCTGCGGGCTGGACGAGCTGTTCACGGAGCTGGCGAAGACGGATGAGGATCTGGCGCCGTTGCGGAAGAGCTAACGATCATTAGCACACATTAGAGGTTTAAAATCCAGGTCATTCAACCCGAGCCGATCAGCCAGCCGGCGGCGAAGACGAGCAATCCGCCGACGACGATCTGAAAAATGGCGGAGAGAAGCGGGGTATCCATGTAGCGTTTACGCACCCAGGCGATCACACCCAATTCCACGATG
Organism: Opitutaceae bacterium; assembly: GCA_041671745.1. Lineage (GTDB taxonomy): Bacteria > Verrucomicrobiota > Verrucomicrobiia > Opitutales > Opitutaceae > Rariglobus. The sequence continues at coordinate 24,956 of JBAZBC010000032.1, forward strand.
ACCACGATGGTTGCGAGCGTCGTGGCGAGGTGGAAATCTTTCAACAGGTAGGGCAGCGTGTGGCCGAGGCCTCCGAGCATCGTCATGAGGCCGCAGACGACTCCGCGAATCCATGGGGTGCCGCGTCCGCTGAGCTTGCCGTCGTCGGAAAGCGCCTCGGCGAAGCCCATGCTGATGCCCGCGCCGACCGACGCGGCCAAGCCGACTTTGAAGGTATCGAGGGTGTTGCCCGTGGCGAAAGCGGCGGCGAAGAGCGGGGCGAGGGTGGACACCGAGCCATCCATGAGACCGGCGAGTCCGGGCTGGACGAAGCGCAGGACGAAGAGACGTTTTGCGGCGAGATTTTCATCGTGGAGTTTGCCATCGGCCGATTGTTCGCGATCGATCGATTCGGCGGCGGCCTCGTGTTTTTGCTCCTCTTGGGCGAGGTCGTTGAGCAATTGGCGGATGCCGGCGTCGGTCGTGCGTTGCGCGGCCTGTTCATAAAAACGGCGGGCCTCGATCTCCATCAGCGCGGCTTCGCCGCGCGCGAGTTCGGGGCGGAGGGTGCGGTTGACCCAGGAGGGATGGCGTTTGATGAAACCTTGAACGTCCTGCCGGCGGATGAGCGGGATGTGTTCGCCGAATTTTTGGCGGTAGAGGTCGGTCAGTCGGTGGCGGTGCCCGTCTTCCTCGGCGGCCATGCGCGTGAAAAGTTCGGTCGAAGCGGGGAAGTGGGCGCGCAAGGACTCGGCAAAGTCGCGATAGATGCGGCTGTCCTCCTCTTCAGCGGTGATGGCGAGGGCAAGAATCTGGGCTTCGCTGAGATCGCGGAAGTGCATGGTGGCGGGACCATGACAGAGACCGGACGGGGAGGGAATTGAAACTTCATTGCCAGCCGCTGGCGGATGGTGGGTTGCAAAACAGGTTTGGTTTTCGCGGGGTTCTTGGTTTCGCTAGACCCTTACCCATGAAAGTCCCTTTCCTTGACCTTTCGATCCAGCATCAGGCTCTTCGCACCGAAGCGCTTGCCGCCCTCGCGGCAACCTACGACGCGACCCGTTTCTGTCTTGGGAAGGATGTCGACACGTTCGAAGCGAATTTTTCAAAAACACTCGGCTACCCGCGCACCTTAGGCGTCAATAGCGGCACGTCGCCGCTCCATTTGGGTGCGGTCATTGCGGGCTGGGGGCCCGGTGACGAGGTCATCGTGCCTGCTTTCACCTTTATTTCGTCGGCGTGGGGCGTGAGCTATGTGGGTGCGACACCCAGGTTCGTCGATATTGACATCAAGACCTTCAATCTCGATCCGGTCGCGGTCGAGGCGGCCATCACACCAAAGACGAAGGGTATCGTGATCGTGCACCTCTTCGGTCAACCCGCGCCGATGGATGAACTGCTGGCCATCGCCAAGAAGCACAATCTGTTCGTGATCGAGGACTGCGCTCAAGCGGTCGAAGCCAAATACAAGGGCACGCCGGTCGGTTTGCTGGGGGACGTGGGCACGTTTAGTTTTTATCCGACGAAAAATCTTGGCGGCTGCGGCGAGGGCGGGGCGCTCGTTTCGAAAAATGACGCGCATTTTGACCGTGCCAAGCTCCTGCGCGTGCACGGCATGGGGCGGCGTTACTACCACGACCAGGTCGGTTTTAATTTTCGTATGGATGGTTTCCAGGGCGCGTTGCTCAACGTGAAGTTGCCGCATCTCGCAACGTGGACCGCCCGGCGCCAGGCCATCGCGGCAAAATACCTCGCCGGCATCAAACTCGCGGACGTGATTCTGCCGACGACGGTGGATTATGGCGCGAGCGTGTATCACCAATTCACGATTCGCCATCCGCGTCGCGATGCGTTGCGCGAACATCTCACAAAGCACGAGATCGGCACCGATCTGATTTATCCCGTGCCGTTGCACCGTCAGGCGTGCTACGCGGGATTGGGTTACGCGGAAGGCTCAATCCCGGTGGCCGAGAAAACGGCCGCGACCTGCGTGAGCCTGCCGATTTTCCCCGAGCTCACGGATGCGCAGGTCGACCACGTGATCGCGTCGGTGAATGCATTTTAACCGGCACGCGGTTAAGAACTCCGTCTCATGATTAATGGAATCCAGCTCAAGGTCTGCGGTATTACATCGGTGAAGGATGCGGTGGCGGCTGCGCGCATCGGAGCGGATTTTATTGGGTTTATTTTTTATCCGAAATCGCCGCGTGCGCTGACGTTCGAATCGTATCAGGCGATGTCGGTGGACCTACCGAACGCACCGCAGAGGGTGGCCGTCATGGTCGAGCCGTCTGCCGAGGAGCTGGCGGCGGCCGTCGTGGCGGGGTTTGATTTTTTCCAGATTCATTTCACCCACACCACACCGTTGGCGACAGTGCAGGGATGGTCTTTGCAGGTGGGTGCGCACCGGCTGTGGCTGGCACCCAAACTGCCGCCGACCGAAGATGTGCCGACGGACTGGCTGCCGTTGGCGGGGGCATTTTTAATGGATACTTTCCACGCGAGCGGCTTCGGTGGTTCAGGGCAGACGGGAGACTGGGGAAAATTTGCGCGTCACCACTTGGCATACCCGCAGAACAAGTGGATCCTCGCAGGCGGGCTCAATCCCGACAACGTCGGCGACGCGGTCGCACGCAGCGGTGCGCACTTCGTAGACGTCAACAGCGGAGTCGAGGCGAAGCCTAGGGTGAAGGACCCCGTGAAGCTCCAGCATTTTGTGGAGGCGCTGGCAGGACGCGTATAGCCCGTTCTGAGGGGGCTGTCCAAATCGGGCCATCGTCCATGAAGGTCGGGGCGGAGTCCGGAGGCTTGGTTTTGCTGTTGGCTACGCGGAAAATGGGCAGGACAGGGTTGCCCCTGTTTCTTATAGGCCACGCATCCCTGTTCGAAGAGTAGCATGGGTGGGGTTTTTCGCCGGGCCCCTCGAGAATACGATGTCGTAATAACGGTTGATCTGCATATCCATGCGGAGGCCGACGGCGAAACCATTGCGCGTGGAGATCGGCCATGATCGCCAACCACAACCGAAATCATCACATCAACCAACGCCTCGGACTAATATTTCTCCTGGCTCAGTTTTCGGGACCCGCGCAGGGGTATGGCGGGATTCCAGTAGAAGTTTTTGACCACGGATTTATCGGATATACTGAGGATTCCAGAGAGGAACTAGATTAAGGAGCCTCTGAAAACCCAGAGTAAAATCGGAGCATATTTTACAGCAAGGTGTAATGATATAAATGAGCCACCAAACCACCTTTCTATCGCTGGGATGCCTGACGAAGCGGACGCGAGCGGATC
>JBAZBC010000033.1:0-26975 GCA_041671745.1 Opitutaceae bacterium
ACATCGAGCGACCTCCGATCCCCTCCACCACACCACCTACAACCAGCCTCGACTACCAAATCTACCTCGATAAAGTGTCACCCATGTCTCCGGATAGTTTGTAACCTAGGTCCGGATCATACCGGCATGAGGAGACACCTCGCCTCCAGTTTAAAGTCCGGTTACGACAGGCGGAGTGGGTTGGCTCAATTTCCAGGGAATGGTTTGTATAATGCCTCCTGAATTTCCAAATCGGTGAGGTAAAACACCAGTAGGGATCCGCCAATTATTTCATGGGGCGTGCGGTTTTTAAGATAGGTGAAAAGGCGGGCCGATTGCATGAGCTCCAAATCCATGCAGTCATGAAGCACTTGGGCTCTTTCGTCTGGGGTTTTCGGATTTTGTGCCTGTGGTGAGTGGTGGCGACGGCGGATTTCGTTGTAGAGATCTTCCTTCGTCTGGGTCCATGGTCCACGTGTCATCGTGTAGGCTTGGACGAAGTTGGTGGCACTGATCACATACCAGCCGGCGGTTAAAGGAACGGGGAAAACTCGGGGACCGTTGTCGTTGATTTCATCACCGAAGCGGATCACGTCCAAGTGTCGGGCCCTTGGGGAATCAGCGCCGAAATAAGAGAGATAAACCGGGCGTTGGTCGCCATTCCGGTGTTGGTCTGCCAGCCAAGTTTCCAGATCAGGAAGGCCTTGGCCCCAATCAAACGAGCTGTCCACCAAGTAGCGGTAGCCACGGTCGGTGCCGCCGACCAATGATTGAAAGTAGGAAAGATAAAAGGGACGTGTGAGCAGCGATTCGCCAGCATGCAGTGACACGGCGGCAATCAATCCCACCGCGATCATGCGCCGTCGCGACGTGGTAAGCCAGAGCACGGATGCCGAGGCCATGATGTAGAAGACGGGGTAGGTGGGTAGGATATGTCGGTGGCCTATGTTGAGGTTCATGGTCAGTGCCATGAGCCAGTAGAGAATAAAGAAAACGATCAGGGGTGTAGCCCGGTAGGCCCAAGCGCGAGTGGGGGAGGCCTTGCGCTTTCGGGTGGAAAGTGTCCATAGCAGGGCCGCGAGTCCGGTGGCGCCGAGAATCAGCGTTGAGGGCGGGGTTTTAAGAAGAAAAGCCAGAGGGAAAAACTCGACCCATCCCTGGGTTTCGAGCCGCCCCATAAGGTAGGCCGGACGGTAGCGGGAGAACTTCGTGGTTTGGGCGAACCCCCAGAGGTAGGCTTCGGGCAGCAGGTGGTGATTGTGGGTCCATTCTACCAGTCGGTCTAGAGGGGTTTGCTTCGGTGCACTCCGCTCCGGCAGGAGTTGATCGAGAGAGGTTCCATTTGGTCCGGGCAGTGGAGCTTTGCTTAGAACAATATCCCAGCTGAAGTAGTAGCCGGAGGCAGGCGTCCGGCCGGGGTTGAATCCGGAATACCGAAACCCGAAACCGGCCCAGAGCACGACGAGACTGCCGACAGCCACTACACTCATCAGCAAGACGGTGGCGAGCAACTTGGTCCCGGTCTTGCGCAACCAGCGCACCCGGCCGAGCGCCAGCACCACCGGGGCCGGGTAAAAGCTGCGCACGAGCACGAGGACGACGATGATCGGCACGATGATGACGCCCGACATTTTGGAGAGAAACGCCAAGCCGCAGGCGAGTGCAGCCAGTCCGAGACGGCCCCAAGTCGCACGATTGAGCAGAAGCCAAACAGATGAAAGTGCGCCCAGCGTGCAGGCGGTCATCACCATATCCGACGTGGCCAGTCCTCCATGTGCAAGGAGCGCGGGGCAGAACACGGCGAGTCCGAGAGCCAGCCACCCTGCCTTGGGGCCGAAGAGGCCTTTGGCCCAGCGCCAAGTAAGCCAGACGACAAACACTCCGCAGAATGCGATCATCATGCGTGAAAACAGCAGCATGCGCTTCACATCGTTGCCCTGATGGAAAAAGAACTTTTCACCGACGAGATTCACCTTGGATGCGGTCCAGTCCGGGTCGTCCAGAGGAGGAAATTTCAAGTCCAGAGCGAGCAGCGGCAGTGCAGCTATGCGTTGGGCGAGATTACCGTTTTCGGGATGAAGCCGGTAGTCGTTGAGCGTCCAGTAGCTGTAGCCGCCGGTCAGATGCACGACCTCGTCGGCGGTCACCCCCATGCGTGAGGAGACACTTACGGCCATGCTCCAGTAGAGTCCCAATGCGAGGACGACGAGCAGCGCGGCGACCCAGGGACGACGTAAATAACCGGGCATGGCAGGCTCAGTTACGGTCCCGCTTGGAGCGCACCACGTAGAGCGGGCGTTGTTTTACTTCGTCGTAGATACGGCCCAGATATTCGCCGAGCACACCGATACCGATCAATTGGACTCCGCCCAGGAATAGCACGAGCGTCACGAGTGTGGTGAAACCGGTGAAAGCGATTTCCTGCCCAAGAAGACGGCGGATCACAAAAAACAAGCCGGTGGCGAAGCCTCCGCCTGCGATGACCAGCCCGATGTAGGTGAGCATGCGCAGCGGCAAATTGGAGAAGCTGAAAACGCCATCGAGCGCGTAGCGAACGAGACGGCGGAAGGTCTGCCCCGGCGTGCCGGCGGCGCGCTCTTTGCGGTCGTAGATGACTTCGGCCTGTGAGAAACCGACCCAGGCACGCAGGCCGGGGAAGAAGCGGTTTTTTTCACCCAGCTGATTGAACGCATCCAGTGCCGGACGGCTGAGCAGGCCGAAAGTGCCGGTGTTGGGTTGCAATTTGAAATCCGACACCAGGCCAAAGGCGCGATGGAAGGCGTCGAATCCCAGCCGGCGCAGGCCGCGCTCTTCGCGCGAACGGCGCACGGCGAGGACCACATCGGCTCCGCCACGCCATGCTGCGACGAGTTCAGGGATGAGCTCAGGAGGGTCCTGAAGGTCGGCATCCATCGTGATCACGGCGTCGCATCCATTTGCTTCGGCCAGACCGGCCGTAAGGGCGGGTTGGTGGCCGAAGTTGCGTGAAAGACGCACGAGTGTGCAACGTATCGGGCTCTGAGAGGAAAACCCCTCGATGATCGTGGCGCTGTCGTCCCGGCTGCCGTCATCAACGAAGACCACCCGCCATAAATTCTCGGGGTGGGCGGCAATGATTGCGCCAAGTCGCGTCCACAAGACGGGCAGCACGGCCGCCTCATTGAAGACCGGAATGACTATGGCAATCAGGGGAGTTGCGGGTTTGGTGGTCATCAGGGTGAGGGCGCGGTTTGTGTGGATGAGGATTCGGACGCAGCCTTGGCTGCTTGCTCGGCGGCGAGCCTGCGGACGTTGGCGAGCACCTCAATCACGTCGGGACGTTCAGTATAATGAACCTTACCGAGGCAACGCAGCATTTCCATTTCGGCGGATTTATAATCTTTTTTCCAAATGTAGAGCTGTGCGGCGTAGACGTGGAATGAGCCCTGTGCGATGGAGGCTTCCTCAGCCCATTTGATCCATTCCATGGCTACGTCCGGCTGAGTGGCTCGCCATCGTTCGATCCAAAAATTCAGGCCGTAGGTGCTGCTGGGAAAAATCCGCAGAATACGGGCCGGAGGTGAATCCGGGGTGATGTTGCTCCCTTTGATCAGAACCAGATAAAGCCAGTTGTGCAGCAGTAGAAAGCCGAGTGCCATCATCAGCAGACCACGACCAATGGCATGGTTGCGAATGACAAACCCGGCCGGTCCGTCGGGATTGCGTTGGCCGATGGCGAACCCGGCGATCACCGCTACGGGCATAAAAACAATCATGTGGTAAAAAACACCGTCGAAAAGCCCGTAGGCCGCCGCACCCGCCAGTGCCGAGCAAGCCCAGATATTAAATGGGCGCGTGGCCATGCCTGTATGAGCAGCGGGAGTTAATAAACCGGACATGCCCCGAACAACCAGCAACACGAGCGGCACCGCACCGAACAGTCCGTATTCGAGGAACCATTGCAGGAGGACGTTGTGGGGCTGGTTGCCGTTTTGATTGGGGTGGATGTAGAGATAGTTGTCCGCCCCGTGTCCGATCCACGGTGAGGTGAGCGCATGTTTCAAGGTGACGCTCCAAAAATGGGTGCGCTCCGAGGATATGGCCTCAACACTGGTGGCATGGGCGGTGCGAGTGAACGCGTTCCACCAGCCAAGTTGAGCGTAGGGTGTGCCCAACGGATAGGATAGTGAGAGGGCCGTGACGGAAAGCACCGGGACCCAGAGTAGCAAGAACCGGCGTTCCACCGATGAGCCGCGCCAAAACCACAAGATGAGTGTGACTGCGAGTCCCATGGCGGGAGCCCGGCTGCCGGACCACGCGAGACCGGTCCAGATGATCACCGCAGCCAAGGTGGCAAGAATCCGCAGGGCCCGGTGAGACGGCGGGATGAAAAACAGCAGGGGGAGCACGGAAATCGCTCCAGCGAATTGATGCGCACCGAGCAGTCGGGCGCTCCAGTAGGTAGGGAAATCCATGCGTTCAGCACCCGCGCCCAGACGCACCATGACTACGCCTGCCATTGCGCCGGTGACGATGCCCGTGAGCACGAGTCGGATGGCGGCGGGGCAACCGGCGATATTCCGTGCGACTAATGTGCCCGCGAGCGTCCAGCCGACGGCCGAGGTCATGACCAATGCACGGGCGGTGTGCGGTGCAAAGGCGGCCGACACGATCATCGCGATCACGGCCCACGCCAACAGCCAGGCATCGGCACGGCGGGCGGGTTTGGATGTTTTCCAGCCGAGCCAGACGGCGGGCAGGAAGGCCAGCGGGACGGTCCGATCCGTGTCGACCAACAGAAGCAGCAGGAACGGAAGAACCGCCAGAGCCAGTGCGAGTGCTGCAGCGGGGCCGAAACAGGACCGTGCCTCGGGGTCACGTTCGTCGAATCCGAAAAACGCGGGCACTCCGCCCGGAGACAGCAAACTCATGAGCTGCGCAGGTTGTATTTGAGAATGGCCCACAGGGCACGAAAGCCGTCACGCCAGCCGATCTTTTTACCCTCTTTGTAAGTGCGGCCGTAATAGCTGATCCCGACCTCGTAAATGACTACGTTAAGGCGGGCGACTTTGGCGGTGATCTCGGGTTCGAAGCCGAACCGGGCCTCTTCGATGGTGATTTTTTCGAGGACCTCGCGCTTGAAGACCTTGTAGCAGGTTTCCATGTCGGTGAGGTTGAGGTTGGTCAGCATGTTCGAGAGGAGCGTGAGGAACTTGTTGCCTACCATGTGCCAGAAATAGACGACGCGATGGGCGTCACCGCCGGAGAAACGGGATCCGAAGACGACGTCGGCCTGGCCGCGCTCGATGGGAGCTAGGAGCCGAGGGTATTCGTTGGGATCATATTCGAGATCTGCGTCCTGCACGATGACCACATCGCCGGTGGCGGCGGCGAACCCGGTGCGGAGGGCGGCGCCTTTGCCTTGGTTGACATCGTGGTAGATGATACGGTCAACGAGCGGAGTTATTTCGGTGCGAAGGAGGTCGCGCGTGCCATCGCTAGAGCAGTCGTCCACGATGATGATTTCCTTGTCTGCCACTGGCGCTGACATCACGCGGTCAACGATCAATCGAATGGTGCGCACTTCGTTGTAGCAGGGGATGATGATGGAGAGTTTCATGAGTGAGGAGTGGTGCGTCGCTTTGTTTTTTGTGAGAGTCGAGTGGTTGGCCTGCGAGATATTTATCCATCGCAGGCATGGCGATGGGCAGGATTGACCCGCGAGGGATGCGTTGCAGTGTCACTGGATTTTCATGGCCCAAAACGATATCCAGAGACCGTTTGTCCGCATTCGCCCTTCGCGCGGATGGTCGGCTTTGCGGTTGGGCGAGTTGTGGGAGTTTCGCGATGTGCTGGTGATGCTGGCGCTGAGGGATGTGAAACTGCGCTACAAGCAGACGGCGCTGGGTATCGTGTGGGTAATCTTGCAGCCGCTGGCCGCAGGTTTGGTGCTGGCCCTGATTTTTGGTCGTTTCGCAGGGATGCCTAGCGGAGGGCGTCCTTATGTATTGTTCATTTTTGCAGGGTTGCTGGGGTGGAACCTGTTCGCGGGCATCCTGCAGCGGGCGGGGAACAGTTTGGTGGCGGAGGCGCGGCTCATTACCAAAGTGTATTTTCCTCGTTTGTTGATTCCCTGCGCAGCGGCGGCAGCGGCATTGGTGGATTTTTTAATATCGCTCGTAGTGATGGTGGGTTTGTTGGTGTGGTATGGGGTGTGGCCGGGTTGGTGGCTGCTGCTATTGCCGGTGGTGGTGCTGATCAACGTCGGGCTTGCGGTGGGAATCAGCTTTTGGATCTCGGCGCTGAACGTGCGGTATCGGGATTTTATGTATGCGCTGCCCTTTATGATCCAGATGGGGTTGTATGCCTCGCCGGTGGTTTACGGATTGGAATTGGTGCCGGAGCGTTGGCGGGCGGTTTTTGCGCTCAATCCGATGGCCGGCGTTTTGGAGGGGCTTCGGTCCGCGTTACTGGGCGGCACGGCCGAGGTATTTCGTCCGTTGGCGTTGGCAGCGGTGATGGCGTTGATTGCGTTGGTATCGGGGGCTTTTTTCTTTCGACGGGTTGAACGGGATTTTACAGACAATCTTTGACCCATCCATGAACGACATCGCCATCAGTGTGAAGGGACTGGGCAAGCGTTACCGGTTGCACCATTCGGAGGGAGCGGCGGGAGGTTATCGCACGTTGCGTGACGAGGTCATGCGCTTGCCGTCACGGTTGCGCAATGCGATGCGTCCGGCGGCGGAGGTGGACGATTTTTGGGCGCTACGGGATGTATCTTTTGACGTAAAGCGCGGCGAGGTGCTCGGGGTGATCGGGCGCAATGGTGCGGGTAAGAGCACACTGCTTAAGATACTCAGCCGTATTGTAGAGCCGACCGAAGGCACGGTGGATATTTACGGGAGGGTCGGGTCGCTCTTGGAAGTAGGCACGGGCTTTCATCCGGAACTTACGGGGCGGGAAAATATTTTTTTAAGCGGTGCGATCCTCGGAATGAAGCGGCCCGAGATCCGGGCGCGGTTCGATGAGATAGTGGCGTTTGCGGGGGTTGAACTTTTTGTGGACGAGGCGGTGAAGCACTATTCGAGCGGAATGTATGCGCGTCTGGCGTTTGCGGTCGCCGCACATCTCGAAACCGAGATTTTACTCATCGATGAGGTTTTGGCCGTAGGAGACACTGAATTTAAGCAGCGATGCGGAATGAAAATGCGTCAACTTGTGGGTAGTGAGGGTAGGGCAATTATTTTGATAAGCCATGAGCCTGCATTGATCCGTTCTTTGTGCTCTAGAGCCATACATGTGGATAAAGGACGTCTGCAGAATGACGGGCTACCTGATCAAGTGCTAACACGGTATCATTTGGAGAGGAAGTCGGCGAGCGGGCTAATTGTGCAGGGTATAAAACAAGTGGCCGATGGTATTCGAATCGACTCGATCAAAGTGGGAGGATCGGAGGAGCGTAGATTGGTTATAGCGTCAGATGCGGAACATATTGATGTGGTGTTAGAGGGAGCGATACAACGCGTTGTGAGGATGGAATTAGAGGTCCGATTATATGACCGAGATGGTAATACGTTGGCATTTTTCAGCCCAGGTCATGATTCAGGCCTTGTGGCCGTGCGTAACCCCGGAGCATTTAGACTAGCGCACAGAATTAAGATCCCCCGGCTGCTGAGAGGGGCGTATTCGCTTCGAATTGGGGTCGTGGACCCGAACTTTACAGGCTGGTTCGATCTACCCGATGCAGTTCAACTCGAAGTAGAGGGCGCAACGACTCGGCTTGGTATGTTAAGCGCCGGTTCTCATTGTGGCTGGATGATGCTAAGTGGTGAGGAGGTTTCGCCAACTGGAGGATTGGAGGATCCACGATGAAAGGAATGAATCGTCTGCGCCGACTACTATCGCGTGTTGGAATCGGGGCGCGTGTGCCTTCACCACCGCTGGCGCAGGTTTCAAAATCCGAACTTGCGAAGTATCTTCCTGATAATCCAGTGATTATCGAGGCGGGTGCGCATACGGGTGTGGATACTCTGGAATTGGCATTACAGTGGCCATACGGAACCATACATGCCTTCGAGCCGGTGCCTGAATTGTTTTCCCAACTTGAGCGAAAAACATTGGGCATGCCTAATGTTCGGCTCTCTAAGCTGGCTCTTTCGGACCGGAGTGGTCCGCAGGTGCTTCATCTCAGCGGGGGGGCTTCAGATGGCTCCAGTTCACTTCTGGCGCCGGATCATCATTTGGAGGTGCATCCGGATGTGCTTTTCGATCAGCGCATCGAAGTGAATGCGGTTACTTTGGACGAGTGGTGGGAGAGGGAGGCGGCTTCTTCGAGGGTCGATTTTCTATGGTTGGATATGCAGGGTATTGAGCCAGCTGTGCTGAGGGCCGCACCTAAAATATTGAGCCAAGTGCGTTTGGTGCATACCGAGGTGTCTTTGATTCCAGTTTATAAAAACTCGGTTTTGTATCCAGAATTCCGCGGGTGGATGGAGGAACAGGGCTTTGTGGTGGCGAAGGAGATGCTTCCCTTCCCGGACATGGGCAATGTGTTATTCATCCGGCCGTGAGAAACATGGAGACGCCTTACAAAGTAATATGTCTCACCCCTGTGCGGAATGAGGCATGGATATTACCCACTTTTTTAACCGCAGCATCGCTTTGGGCCGACGTAATCATTGTGGCTGATCAAGGATCGACCGATGGATCAGTAGAAATTTCAAAATCTTTCGAGAAAGTAATTTTGATTCATAATACATCTGGCGACTACAGTGAAGCAGGGCGACAGCTGATGCTTATTTCCGCAGCTAGAAACTACCCGTCCCCACGCATCCTTGTTGCCCTTGATGCGGATGAATTTCTATCTCCTTCAATCGTAAGCCCATCTTGGTTTGGGCGATTGCTTGCGAATGGTCCCGGTGCATATGCACGCGTGCCTTTTTTTAACGTCAAGCCCGGGTTGAATCACGGGTGGGTGGGGCACACAAATTTTATAGCAGCGTGGGTTGATAATAATCGTCCGCATTTCCCTGATCTTATCCATAGTCAGCGTTTACCTGTTTCTCACGATGACCCCATAGTAGTCCCTCAATCCGGGGCCGTGGTTATGCATTGGCAGTTTGTCGCACCAGCCAGGATGCGCAGTAAACATCGTTGGTATATGGTATGGGAGCGACTGAACCGTCCTGAGCGGTCCGCTGTTCATATCTACAGGCAGTATCATCACATGTATGCAATTAAGCGTAGTGAATTGAAATCGGTTCCCGTCGGCTGGCTGAAGTGGTATGAGGAGCGCGGGGTCAAGCTAGCCGAGATCATGGATGATGGTCGTCACTGGTGGGATTCCGACGTGCTGTCTCAAATAGCGAAGCATGGAGCCGGACACTTCTCTCGCGAAGCTATCTGGTCACATGACTGGCAGCGTAGCGCTGGCTTGGTTGGATTAAAATCCCCTGAAGGATTTGCCGACTCGCGCACTGTTGGTGAGAAATTGGCTCATATTTGGCTCCGATCTACTCAGCGGTGGCAGAGTTGGTTTTTGGTAAGGGCAGGGGATCGGATTTTACGTTCGATCTGGAACCACTAACGATGCGAATCCCAACTCTTACACTGATCACGATTACCAAGGATGATTCACAGGGTATAACGCGCACACTTGCCTCGACCTCACGTTGGCGTGCTTTGGAATGGGTTGAACAAATCGTAGTAGATGGAAGTGCAGTGCCTGCAGTTTTGAACGAATCATCTGTTCAGTATATGCGCCAGGCGGCCTCTGGTATAGCACGGGCCTTCAATGAAGGTTTGGCGAAAGCAAGAGGTGAGTGGGTCTGGTTCATCAACGGTGGCGACGAAATTGATCCGCGTCTTGATCCGGCTTGGTTAAAGTTCCTTTTGGATTCTATGCAGGCGGATGTATTGATCGGCGGCACGACTTTCCCTGGAGGCCCTGCTCCGAGACTGCCATTGCCGCCAAAATGCCAATGGCCTTCTTTCATTCCGTGGATACCGCATCCATCGACTTTGGTGCATCGATCTATGTTCAGCCGCTTTGGCGATTTTGATCCCGAGTTCAAGATCGCGATGGATTTTGAATGGTGGTTGCGAGCACTTTCGGGGACGGTGTCTGTCGATCAGGTATCGGTTCCGTTCGCCATTTTCGCTCCCGGTGGCGTCAGTTCACGTGAGGATATGCGTGGGGAGACGCGTCGCGAAACTGCGGCTGCTGTATGGAAGCATAGGCGGATATTGCTGAGATCATGGGGGGGATACACCAAACGTATGGTGTCGCGTGTGTTGCCGAGTTTATGGCAACGTTTATAACCGATGTGTCCATTTGTGTATTGAACACGTTGGTTCAAGTGCTGCTCTCATGACCTATGCCTTCGGTTTCCGTCATCATTAGAACTTTTCGTCGGCCTTGGCTTTTGAACAGAGCACTGCAAAGCGTCAGCGCTTTAGTTGAAGTCATTCCCGAAGTCGTGGTCGTATGCGATGGCGGCATTGATCCAAGTGTTTCAGTTGTTCTGTCTCGTTGGCGTGCGATGGGCATGAACCTTCGTGAAGTCGTTCTAGATCGACAGATGGGGCGCGCTGCGGCTTGGAATGCCGGCTTACGGGCGGCGACAGGGACTTGGATTGCCTCACTGGATGATGACGACACCTGGGCACCAGATTTCTTGTCGAGTGTCTGCGCAGAAATACAGGCCCGGGGTGGTGACGGCGATTTTGGCGTAGTTACCCAATCGATTGAAATTCGTGAACGGGCTAATGGGGGCAGTTGGACCGAGGTTAAGCGGCGTCTTTTTAATCCCGAACTGAAAACGGTGAGACTTACGCACATTGTTTTATCTAACCTTTTTACGAATAACTCGTTTGTATTCCCTCGGGCCGTATTGGCGGACGTCGGATATGTGCGCGAGGATTTGGATGTTCTCGAGGATTGGGACTTTAATGTGCGTTTTGCGGCAAGGTTCCCGATTCATGTAATAGCACGCCCGCTGGCGCATTACCGGATACGTCCGGCTGGTGGAACCGAGCCGTGGGTCAACAGCGATCTTGAGCGTCACAAGTTGGCACATGAGATCGTCCGGGAGTCATGGCTGAGGGATGATTTAAAGGCCGGGCGTATCGGATTGGGCGAGCTTACTTTGCTAGCTGAAATCAAACGCAACTGGGGATTACGATTTTGTAATGTATTAGGAGCATGGCTTTCGACTCTAGGCTTTCGGAAATGAGGGCGTCGGTCATTGTGCTAAATTGGAACGGGCGTCCTCATCTGGAGCTCTGTCTGCCTGCGCTGGTCGCCCAGACTTTTCAGGATTTTGAGACCATCGTGGTGGACAATGCTTCCTCTCGCGACGACTCGCTGGACTTCGTGCGCTCCCGGTTTCCGTCGGTTCGCTTGGTTGCGCTTGAAACCAATCTCGGTTTTTCGGGGGGGAATCTTGCCGGGGTCGCGGTTGCTCGGGGAGAATTCATCGTCTTGCTCAATAACGATACGCGGCCTGAACCCGATTGGTTGGAGCAGTTGGTAGCGTGTGCGGAGGCCCAGCCCGAAGTGGGCATCGTGGCGGCGCACCTCACCGACTGGGATGGCGTGTTCACGGATAGTGCGGGGGATGGCTGTTATGTGAGCGGACATGGGTTTAAGCGTCATACCGGGCGTCCGGCTGCGGAGGCTCCGGCGTCCGGGCCATGTTTCGGGGCTTGCGGGGGAGCGGCTCTTTACCGGCGGACAATGGTCGAGCATGCCGGTTTTTTGGATGCGGATTTTTTCCTGAACTACGAGGACACCGATCTTTCACTGCGTGTGAGGATGCTAGGCGGTCAGTGCTGGTTTTGCCGGGAGGCGGTGGTGCGGCACCGGGTGAGTGCTTCGCAGGGGGAGTGTTCTCCATGGAATGTGTTTTATGGTGCGCGTAATCATGTGTGGGTTTGCGCCAAGAACCTGCCCTTTTGGTTATTGTTGAAATACTCACCGGTCACGGTCGTGACGCTTGTCTACATGGGGTGGTATGCGGCGCGCCGCGGACGTGCACGGGATTTCCTTCGCGGTTTCGCGCATGGGATCGGTGGTTTGCGCGAGCAGCTGCGCAAGCGCCGTGAATTGCAGTCGAAGTGGCGGCTGTCCTCGCGCGAGCTTGAAGTGCAACTCACCCTGCCAAGCTGGCCTCGGACGATGCCACGATTATTCCGCAGGAGGGCTGGAGAATGAATGCGGTGTGTCCGGCGGTGGCTGCGGTGGTGGTTAGTTATTTTCCCGACGAAGCGGTGGGCTCACGGTTGGCGGCAATCGCGCGTGAGTGTGCCTTGGTTATCGTGGTGGATAATGGTTCGGATGCGGAATGTCGTGCGCGTCTGGTTGGCGAACGGGTGGAGCTGATCGAGCTCGGGGAAAACAATGGGCTGGCCGCAGCGTTGAATGTGGGACTGGAGCGCGCTCTGGAGCTGGGTTTTGCGTGGGCAGTGACCTTTGACCAAGATAGCACGCCTCGGTCGGGCATGGTGGCGGCGTTGTGGCGCAGTCGTGAGGCGCAGCCGAAATCTGAACGGGTGGCGGTGGTCGGGCCGCGTTTGAGCGAGGAAAAGGTGGTGCATGAGGATCATCGCTGGGTGGTGCCTCATCCGCGTTGTCGGTGGGGATTTGCCCGCGTGCCTTGTGGTCCGAGTGATCTCGTGGGCGTGGCGTTTGTGATCACGTCGGGAGCGTTGACGAATTTGGCAGCATACCGGGAAATAGGGCCGATGGATGAGGCGCTTTTCATCGATTACATCGACCACGATTACTGTCTGCGAGCGCGTCGCGCGGGATATGAGATCGTGGTGAGCGCGGAGGCGAAGTTGATCCACAATTTCGGAGCGCAGCGGGTTTATCATGTGGCCGGCAGGGTAGTGCGGCCCACTTTTCACTCGGCTTTGCGGTTACGCTATATCGCGCGCAACCGGTGGTGGCTATGGAGGAGGCATGCGTGGGCGGTGCCTCATTGGGCGTCGTTTGACGCGGTTTCTTGCCTGCATGTTTTCGCCCGAGTGCTGGTGTTTGAGGACCGGCGTTGGGAGAAGTTCTGTGCGATGGCGCGGGGCACGTGGGATGGGCTGTTGGGACGCACCGGGAAAATCCTATGAACATGGCATTTATAAGGTGGTGCAATGCCCGGAGGATTTTTATCCGCAAATATTTGGTCAGCGCATTATACCGCTTGGGCTGGCAGCAGAAATTTCTACATCTACGACGTCCTGGTCTAGCACTTTTGAAAGGCGAAGGAGTGGAGATTGGTGCTTTTGAACATCCTTCGCTGGTGCCGCACGCCTGTCGGGTGCGTTATGCGGATGTCATCACGCCGGAGCAGGCGGTAAGGCAGTATCCCGAAATCGATGCGAGTCGCTTGGTGGCGATCGATTATCTGCTCGATCTGGACGTTGATGGACTGGCTCAGATAGCGACGGGTAGCCTCGATTTTGTCATCGCGTGCCATGTGATCGAACATGTGGCGAACCCGGGCCGTCTCGTCGCGGAGATGATTCGTGTGGTCAAGGTGGGCGGGCATGTGGTGATCGCCGCACCTGACCGTGACTACACCTTTGACCGACTCCGGAAGGAGACTCCGCTATCTACGCTTGAGACGTATTTCCGATATGGGCGGAGCCCCATCGGTCCCGAGGACTACCGGGAGATGATCGAAGCCAATCATCCGGAGTTGAGGGATGCCGATCCTGCCGTGGTCGAGGGTGCACTGCGGGGGTTACACGATCGGCGAGAGCATTTGAGTGTCTGGACGGCTGCCGGTTTTCGTGAGTTTTTGCTCGCTGCTTTTGGTTGGTGCGGGGCAGTCATGGTGCCTTGTTATGAGGTGGAATCGGACCGGAATCACTTTGAGTATTTTGGCGTTTGGCACCGGGAATCATGATGGAAGTGAACCATTCGTCGAAATACACATCGAGTCATGCTGCTTAGACCGCGAGTTTCTGGCCGGAAGGCTTTTATTTTACTGATGGCCGCCCTGTTCGGGGCGGTGGTGTTCTCCGGGAGGGCGTGGTTGATCGAAAACGATGGGTCACCGGTGCCTTTTGGGGACCAGTGGGATCACGAATGCGGGCTTATCTACGCGCCGTGGCGAGAGGGTGTTTTTTCTTGGAGTAATGTGCTGCAGCCGGTGAATGAGCATCGGATCGTATTCACTCACTTGACTAATTTGGGGCTGTTTTTGGTGAACGGTTATTGGGATCCGCGTGTGCAGATGGTCGTCGGGGCGGGGATATATTCCGTGTTGTGGGCCTTGATCGCGGGTTGGGCGGTGGCGCGGGTATCCCGTTCGCGTAGAATCGTGGTCTTGGTGTTACTTGGTTTGGGGGCTATGCTCCCACTGGCGTGGGAGAACACGCTGTGGGGGTTTCAAAGCCAGTTTTATTGGCTGATGCTTTTGGCGTGGGGTGCACTTTGGGGGTGGAGTGCAAGGGGCGGGATGGGGCGGCGTATCGTGGGCAGTCTGTGCCTGCTTGCCGGGCCTTTTGCCATGGCATCCGGCGTATTGGCCGCCTTGGCCGTGATCGCGATCCGAGTGCTGGGGGCAATCGCGCGCAAGCGATGGACTATGGCGGATGGGTGCGCCGTGTTGGTAGCGGTGGCTGCTATGGGATTGTCGGCGATATTTTGGACACGAGTGCCGTATCATGACGTGCTTCACGCAAGGACTTGGGGTGAGTTTTCATTGGTGGTGTTTCGTCTGCTAAGCTGGCCTTGGACGGGGAATTTCCTGGTTGGGCTGCTGTTGTGGCTACCTTGGGCTATGTTGGTTTTTTCACTTCTTACGGGACGCAAGGCGGTGACCGAGAGAGCGCTTGTGATCGTTGCCCTTGGGGGTTGGGCTCTGGCGCAAATATTGGCAATGGCCTGGGGACGGGGAGCGGTGATGTTGGTTGAACAGCCGCTTTCGAAGTATTTGGACGTGCTCGTTTGGGGGCTTGTTGTGAATGGATGCGCCTTGATGATTCCGGGGAGTGGTGGACAGAAAACCAAACGCATGCGGTCGGTTTACCTTGGTGGATGGTTGGCGGTGGTTTTTTCCGGCACGATGGTGTTGGCGTGGAATGCAATTGAGGTCGATCTGGCAGGGCATCGTTTGCAAACAGCGGAACAGCTGGAGCGGGTGAGTTCTTTTTTGAAAAGTGACGATTTCAGCAGCTTGGATGGGAAAACGTATTGGCAGATCCCCTACCCGTTGCCGGAGGTTCTGGCGGATCGTTTGCGCCGTGCTCGTGCGGCGGGGATTTTATCTCCCGAGTTGCAGGGGGCCGAGTATCCGTTCGCGCAGATGCGGGGAATATCTCGTATTCCCAGTTTGAAGATAGGACTGGGGGCAGATTTGCCCGCTTGGCGCAATCCGGAGGGCCGCAAGGGTAAATGGATATGGCAGTCGGCTGAATTTCATCTGAGCGGTGGCACTTGGCTTTGGAAAACCTGTGCGTATGGGCCGGCGGGGCCGGTGGGCATGGAGGTTGTTGCCGTTGATGAGATCACAAAGAAGGAGACGGTGATCGAGCTGCATACCCAAGGGATTGGCGGTTGGCAGCAATGGCAGATGCCTTTGCCTGAAGGACTCTATCGGTTCCGTGTCAGCGATTGGCGGGAGCAGGGGCTCGTGGCATGGGTTGCGCCCTATCGTCCGGGTTTACTCACGAGGGTATCCGAGTGGGTGTCAGGATATGCGTCTTTATGGGGCACCCTGGCACTGGCTGGGTTGGCTATGGTGCTGGCTTCGCAATCCACCAAGATTCGACGCAAACGCCCGTCTTTGTCATGAGTAGCCCGATGCTTTCCGTCGTGATCGTCGCCTATCGCTCGCGCGATGAAATCGGAGCCGTGCTGGCATCACTGCCACGAGTGATTGCGGGACTTGCGGTCGAGGTGGTCGTGGTGGACAACTCGATTGATGGCGATGGCACGGGAGCGATTGTGTCTGGTATGTATCCGAAGGTTGATTACGTTGTGCCGGAGCGGAACCTCGGATTCGGAAGTGCGAACAACCTCGGCTATGCGCGGACGTCGGGCGAGTGCGTTTTGTTTCTCAATCCGGACACGGTGTGCAACCCGGAAGCGCTGGAGCATTGTGTGCGACGGGTTTTGGCGGAGCCGGAGATCGGGTTGCTTTCACCGAAACTGGTCATGGCTAACGGCGAGATGGATCTGGCGTGCCGGCGGAGTATTCCGACGATGTGGGACGGATTTTGCCGTGCGAGCGGGCTGGCGGCGCGTTTTTCAGGCAAGTCATGGGCGGCCGGATACAATCTCACGCATCTGCCGGAGGACGCGACCTATGACGTGGGTGCGATTAATGGCGCATTCATGCTGGCCCGGCGCGAGGTGCTCAGGGCAGTCGCTCCGGATGGGAAGGTTTTTGACGAGGCATTCTTTATGTATGGGGACGACTTGGATCTGTGTATCCGTGTCGCAAGAGCGGACTGGAAGATCGTTTACGACGGGCGGGTGCAGATCACGCACTTGAAGGGATTGAGCGTGGCGAAGAGCTATGAGGCGATGTCGTCGGCGATTTTTGACGCGAATCGCGACGTCTATCTAAAGCATTTCAATCTGCGGAATTCGCGATTGGTGCGCTGGAAGTGGCATGTGGCGTTTGGCGTGTGGAAGACCGTGTCACGTATCAAGGCGCGGATATTCGGCTATCGTCGGGTGAAGCCGTTATGATCAGAATGATCAGCCGGCGAAGGCGGGGTCTTTCCATCGCATAAAGGTCAACACGAGGATTTGCACGTCGAGCCAAGGCGACCAGTTTTCGATGTAGAAAATATCGTGCTGGATGCGGCGGGCGAGATCGTGGCCACCGCGCAGGCCGTTGATCTGCGCCCAGCCGGTCATGCCCGGCTTCACGAGGTGGCGGGGCAGGTAGTGGGGGATTTCGCTGGAGAGGCGTTCGACGTGGTGCGGGCGCTCGGGGCGCGGGCCGACCAAGCTCATGTCTCCGCGCAGGACGTTCCAGAATTGCGGGAGTTCGTCGAGATTCCAGCGGCGGAGGAAGGCACCGATACTCAGCAGTCGCGGGTCGCCGTCAGGAGTGCTCACGTTGATATGATCCGTTGCGGCGGCGTCGGGTTTCATGCTGCGGAGTTTCCAGAGCGTGAAGTGGCGTCCGTTGGAGCCCATGCGTATCTGAGAGAAAAATACAGGTCCGTCGGGGGACTCGCGTTTGATGAGCACGGCGAGGATGGCGAGAACCGGCAGCGAGAGGACGAGTCCGACCCCTGCGCCGACCACGTCGATGAAGCGTTTAAGTGCGCGGCTGAAGAGGCGGTTGATGGCGAGTTCTTCGACCCCGAGAACAGGCAGGCGGCCGATGGTCTGGAGGCGCAGGCCGCTGACGAGAATCTGGAAGGAGGACGGGACGATCTTCCAGTCAACGAAGGCCTGTTCACAGGCTTCGACGATGGTGTGGAGTTGCTCGCGCGGCAGGTCGGTGCGAGCGGCGATGAGAACGTCGATTTGGTGTGTGCGTAGGGCCGACCGTAGCTGGTCGCTGGAGCCGAGGGCGGTGATGCCGTCGGGGGCGGCTTCATCGGGCAGTGTGATGACGCCGGCAAAGGCGAGGGGGTGGGTCGTCTGGGCGGCGAGGTCGGTGACGAGCGCGCGGGCCTCGTCGTTCCAGCCGAGAATGGCGACGCGTTGGCGCAGCCGGTTGACCAGGCATGGGTGAGTGAAGATACGATAGACGGCGGTGCGCCAGGCGAACATGAGCACGAGCACGATCACATAGGCGATGATCACGAACCAGCGCGAGATAGGCGGTTGAAATTTAAGGACGAGCGACAGGCTCAGGTAGGCGGCAAGCCAGAAGGTGGTGCCCTTGATGATGAGACTGAGAGCCTGAAACTTTCGCAGCAGCAGGCGCTCTTCGTAGAGGTTGAGTTGGGCAAAGGCGACGACCAGAAAACCGGTGCCGATCAGGAGCAGGGGCAGGTAGGCGGAGTAGCGGGCGTCGGGCACATCCAGACCGATACTGCCGATCGGCGTGGTGTAACGCAGCCAGTAGCCGAGGGACAGTCCGGCAAAGGCCACGAGGGCGTCTCCGACCACGAGGAGGGCGGGGAGGATGACTTTGCGAAGACGGGCGGATTCGGCCATGAAGGAGAACAGTCGTTGGGAGTCGGACTGTTGTTTAGTCTGTTTCCAGAAAATCGAGCAAGTCCCGTCCGCTGATCCAGCCGAAGGGGGGCACGCGGGTGGCGAGCGGCTCGGGGAGAATCATGCGGGTCTGGATGTTGAAATCGACGGGGGGAGGGCCTTCGGGGTGCCCCATGAGGACGCCGTAGCCGGTGCGGAGTCGGCGGTAGGGCGGACCGGATGTGGCGGGTGTAGCCAGGTCGGTCCACGGATCGACGCGACGGGCGTGGGCGGCTTCGGTGGCGAGGGCGCGGATGCGAGGAAGGAGGGCGTCGAGCGGAGGCTGGCTCCATAACGGTGACCAAGCGCAGGACGGATCGAGCAGCCATTCGGTGGCGAAGGCGCGGACGGCTCCGTTGGTATCTTGAAGGCGAATACGCGCGAGACCGAGACCGATGTAGACTGCGCCTCGTTGCGGGGCGAGGCGGGCGGTTTTCAGGAAGTGTTCGGCGGAGGCCTTGGGATCGGAGTCGAGGAGCAGCCAGCCGAGGTTGTAGTGGGCGTATTCGAGGTCGGGATTGGCGGTGAGGGTGCGTTCCAAGAGCGCGATGGCCGCCGAAGGCGGGGCGGGGCGAACATCATGCAAGGGATGGCCGGTGACGAAAAAGGCCGCCAATTGGTGGGCGTAGTAAGGATCGCCGGGGGCATCGTTGATCGCCTGTTGGAGGGATGCTGCGTAGCCGGTGGGATCATTGGATTCCGCGTGGCCGAGTGCGTCATCATAGGCGCTGCGCGCGGCGAGATCACGACCTGCGGCGATGAGGACGGGCACGAGCAATGGCAGGGTGATCCAGGCGACGAGGCGTGATTTGGGAGTCGAGGGCAAAGCAGACGGACGTGCCCAGGCGGCGAGATGGGCCGCGGTCAGCAGCGCAAAGACGGGCGTGGCGAACGGATGATCGAACATCAGCACGGTCGCGGCACCCGCCAGGCCCGAGGCGAGTGCGATCCGTTCGGGGGTCCAGGGTGCGGTTTTGAATCGGGAGATGAGACCGGCGACGATGAGCAGTCCGGAAACCAGACCGAGGGCGCCGAGGGTGGCCCACAGCTGGACCGGAGTATTGTGGAGCTGGAGAAAGTTGTCGGCCGTGCCGAGAAACGCGGCGCGCACCCGGGGGAACACATGCGGGACTGAACCCGCACCCCAGCCAAGGAGCGGGCGTTCAATGCCCAGCTCTACTCCGCCGAGAAACATGGCAGTGCGCTGGTCGTTGCTTTCACGGGTGCCGGCACTCCAGTGGCCATGCATCACGAGGTCGCGCAGTCGGGCGTTGGACCCGACAGAGACGGCGGCGATCATTCCGACGAGCAAGACGAAGATGAGCAGGCGTCCGCGTCGCAGCAGGCTGATCGCGGCGGCGGTCGCCCCGGCGGCGGCGAGAGCCAGGACGGCACCGCGGCTTTCGGACGAAATGGCAGTGACCACCGCGAGGACGGTTCCGGTCGCGAAGAGCCAACGGACGCGATCGGTTTCACGCACCGCGCCGGCGGCGAGCCAAGTGGCGGCGAGCACGGCGACACTCCCGGTGATGTTGGCGTGGCCGAAGGGCTGGGCGTTGCGCCAGTCCGGCCAGGTGAGGCTTGTGCAGGGCTGCACCCAGAGCAGCAGACTAGTGACGATGATGACTCCGAGCAGGAGTCCGATTACGCGCCAGATGCGGGTGGCATCGATGGGTTGCAGCGCGGGCAGCAACGCGAAGGGCAGGGCGCAACTGCCGAGCACGGGCAGCAAATGCGGGAGGACGGCATTGCGAAGCGGACTGACGAAGGCGGAGACCAAGGCCGTGAGTGCGAGCAAACCAAGTCCGGAATCAAGCAGGCCGCCGAAGCGTGCGTGTGGCCGGCCTTGGGCGAGACGCAGCAAGGTGATTACAATGGGGATCAGCCAGCCGGCGGAGGCGAACGCTGCCCAGGGCCAGATCTCGATGCGGGTGGACGACGGCGGAAACAGGCTCAGGCCGAGCACCAAGGCGCATGCCCCGGTCGCGAACAAGGCGTGCAGGAGGCGGACGGGAGGTTGGGTGATGGGCGCGGAGGACGGCACGTCGAAGCCGGACGTTGGCGGGAGTGATGGGGAAGCGAAAGCCCAAAGCGGACCGTAACTCGTTCTGCGCAGCGCTGACGTAGGTGGTATGGTAGCCGTTGAGCCGGGGGTGGTTCATGCGAATCACGGGCAGGATGCCCGTGCCACTTCGGACCGGCGCTTGACGGTGGGGAGCGCCGCCGGACAGGCTGTGTGCATGAATCGTATCGCGTCGGCAACCCGGTGGATGCTGCTGGCCGGCATTGCCGCCGGCGGGTTGTTGGTGTGCGCGCTGGCCGGATGGTGGTTGCACAACCGGGGTTACAATCTGCACGAATCAATCGAGTGGGTTCTGGGCCAGGTTCGCGGATTGGGGCCGGTGGCGTTTTTCGGGTTGCTGGCGCTGCTGCCTTCGGTGGGTGTGCCGGTCTCGGTCTTCACGCTTACGGCGGGGCCGGTCTTCGCACCGACTCTGGGACTGCCGTTGGTGGTGGCGCTGGCCTTGCTGAGCCTGGCGGTGAATCTGGTCATTACCTATGTGCTCGCACGTTGGATTCTGCGACCCTGGATCGAGCGGTTGTGCGCTTGGCTGGGTTTTAAGATTCCTGAAGTGGCCGAAGCGGACCAGCGCAGTTTGGTGCTGCTGGTGCGGGTAACTCCGGGACCGCCGTATGTGTTGCAAAACTACCTGCTGGGCGTCGCGCGGATTCCGTTCGCGACGTATCTGATGTTTTCCTGGGCGGTGGTCTGTGCCTATACGACGGCATTTATTGTGTTCGGTGATGCGATCGCTCAGGGCAAGGGGCGTTGGGCGCTGTTGGCCGCGAGCTTGTTCGTGGCACTGACTGTCGGCGTTAAATTTCTGCGCAAACGGCTTCAGCGCAAACAGACGGAGGTTGCTCCATGAGTGCCGCCGCCGATGCGGATAACAGCGGGGCCCGCGTGGAAAGCGTCACCGAGTTTACTCGTCGCGTTAAAACCATTCTGGAGTCGCAGGTGCGGCCGGGGTGGGTGCGCGGAGAGGTATCCAATCTGCGGGCACAGGCTAGCGGGCACTTTTATTTTTCGCTGAAGGATGCGGGGGCGCAGCTCTCGGCGGTGATGTTTCGCGGAGACGCGGCGCGACAGGATGTGAAGTTGCGTGATGGAGCGCAGGTGCTCGTATACGGGGAGATCTCGGTGTATGAAGCGCGGGGGAATTACCAGTTGATCGTGCGTGCGGTGATCGAGGACGGCGTGGGGCGGTTGCAGAAGGAATTTGAGGCGCTAAAAAAGCGACTGGCGGAGGAAGGGCTGTTCGCGGCGGAGAACAAGGTGGCGATTCCTGACATGCCGCGGACGGTGGGCTTCATCACGTCGCCGACGGGCGCGGCGGTGCAGGATTTTTTAAGGATTTTGATCCGGCGCGGTTGGCGCGGACGTGTCGTGGTGTTGCCGGCGAAGGTGCAGGGCGACGGCGCGGCGGCCGAGATGGTGGAGATGTTGGCGCTGGCGCAGAATGAAGCGGCGTGCGGGGTGCGATTTGATTTGCTGGTGATCGGGCGCGGAGGAGGGGCGCTGGAGGATTTGTGGGCGTTCAACGAGGAGCCGCTGGTGCGCGCGGTGGCGGCGTGCAAGACGCCGGTCATCTCGGCGGTGGGGCACGAGATCGATTTTACGCTGTGCGATTTCGCGGCGGACGTGCGGGCGGAGACGCCGAGCGCGGCGGCGGAGCTGATTTCGAGCGGTTTCGTGGCGGCGTTGGAAAAGGCCGCGCGGCTGGCGGAGGATTTGGATCACCATGTCGTGGCGGCGCTGGAGACGGCGGGCGAACGGCTGGACCACGCACGCTCGCGGCTGCGGCTGCTGGCGCCGTCGGCGCAGATCGAGCGCGGGTTTTTGAAATTGGACGATTTGAGCAACCGGCTGGCTTCGGCGCTGGGGAAAACCGTGCAGGCGAGGCGGCAGCGGCTGGGCGAGGTGCGGTCGCTGTTGCGCGAGCGTTCTCCGCAGCGGCGGGTGGAGTCGGAGTCGCAGCGGTTGCTGTCGTTGTGGAAGCGGTTGCAGGCGGCGAGTCCGGCGTCGGTGTTGAACCGCGGTTTCGTGATCATGCGCGACGAGGCGGGCAGACCGGTGCAGAAAAAAGCCGCGGTCCGGAAGGGACAGCGGCTGGCGGCGGAGTTCGCCGACGGAACGGTGCCGGTGAAGGCGGAGTGAGCGTTGGTGATGGGCGAGCTTTCCCTGAGGGACGCCACACGAACTGAGTAGTTGCATATCTACTGCGGATTTATGGGGGTGAAGTTTTATTCATAATCGATCATACTAGTTATTAAGATTGAACATTATGAGGGGGTGTTGCGTCTAGCCATGCAGCGCCACTTCCGGAGCCCCGGTTGTGTCCGACAGAAAAACCCTTCACCCAATTTTTGCTTTTACGATCACTCGTTCGGGTGGTCAGCGCCTGCGGTCGCTATTCCAATCCATGCACCTTTCCATAGTTATTCCGGTCTACAACGAGGAGGCTGTGCTGAGCCGGTTATTCGCGGAACTTGACCGGGTTCGATTGGGCGCGCTGCGGCGGGTTGGGTCTTTGGAGATCATCTTGGTTGATGACGGTAGTCAGGATGCCAGTTGGGCGATCATTGATCAGCAATGCCGGAGCGATCCGGCCTACGTGGGCGTGAAGTTGTCCCGCAATTTTGGGCATCAACTGGCGTTGGCCGCAGGCTTGGAGGCGGCGCGTGGCGATATGATCGTTTCGATGGACGCAGATATGCAGGATCCGCCCGAGGTCATCGCCGACCTGATCGAGGCTCATCGGCAGGGCTACGACGTGGTTTACGCGACGCGGGCTTCACGAGGGCAGGAGACTTGGGTCAAACGGATCACGGCGAAGTTTTTTTATGTGACGATGTCCAAGTTGAGCGGAGTTAAGGTGCCGCGGAATACCGGGGACTTTCGTTTGATGAGTCGGCGCGCGCTGACTGAGCTGTCGAAGTTGCGTGAATCGCACCGATTTTTGCGGGGATTGGTTCCGTGGATCGGGTTTCCGCAAACCCAGATCACCTATGATCGGGCGGACCGGGCGGCGGGGGAGACCCATTATCCGATGCATAAGATGGTGCGGTTGGCAGTCGATGGCATTGCGTCGATGTCGCAGGTGCCTTTGCGGCTGGCTTACGTGGTGTCGCTGGGGCTTTTCGGGGTGTTTGTCGGTTACATCGTCTATGTCGTTGCCAAACACATTTTCATAGGGGAGAACTTGGTCCCTGGTTGGACCTCGCTGATGTCGGCGATCACGATTTTTGGCACGATCCAGCTTTTGATGCTCGGCGTGTTCGGGGAATACCTCGGACGGGTTTATGAGCAGGTCAAAAACCGTCCGCTCTACATTGTGCAGGAAGTCCGCCGGATGAATGTGTCGGACGAACCTGTGCTTGCGCATGATCCCCTGACAGTGCCAACCGGACATGAGTCCGCCATTTTATGACTGAAGCCACCGATCGTTTTGTGCCGAAGTCAGAATCGCGTTTTAGCGCTGAAACCCTCGCGCTGGGGCTGTTGGGTTTGCTGATATGTTTCCGGTTGTGGTATGTCACCCAGCTCGGGTTGGTGGGGGACGAGGCCTATTATTGGCTTTGGTCGAAACACCTGGCGGCCTCTTACACGGACAAAGGGCCGGTGATCGCGTGGCTGATCTCGGCCGGCACGCACGTGTTTGGAGACACGCCGTTCGGCATACGCTGGCTTGGGGTGTTGTTGAGCGCGGCCACGGGATGGCAGATTTTTCGGATCGCGCAGCGACTGTTCGATGACCGGATCGCCCTGTGGTCGTTGGTGGTGACGTGTGTGATCCCGATTTTCGGTGTCGGGGCTCTGCTCATGACGATCGATACGCCGAGTGTGTTTTGCTGGGCGTGGGCGGTGAACGTATTTTGGACCGCTTTGGAAACCGGGCGGACCCGGCATTGGTTCGGCCTTGGATTGATCATCGGGCTGGGGTTTTTGGCGAAATTCACCAACGGGGTGCAGCTGGGTTGTATCGTTTTGTTTCTGCTGTGGTCGGAACAGCACCGGAAGTATTTATTCAGCAGGCAGATTTTCGCGCTGGGCGGGGCCTTCGCGCTTTGTTCGCTGCCGGTCGTGTGGTGGAACTATTCGACGGGTTGGTTGCAAGTGGCGGCGTTACATTCGCGCAGCGGGGTGAAAACCAGTTTCGGCATTCACCCGATGCAGCTCGTTCATTTTCTGGGCGAGCAAATCGGCGTGTTATCGCCGTTCATCGCGATCGGAATGGCGGTGGCGGCGGCGGGACTGTTGATCTCGCGGCACCGGGATATGCGGGTGCGTTTTTTGCTCTGCCAGTTTCTGCCGGTCTACGGTCTATTTTGTTTTTTCAGTCTGAATTCAGCGGGCAAGGGCAACTGGCCGGTGCCGGGGTTGATCGGGGGGATTATTCTGTTGGTGGTTTATTGGCGGGAGTTGGTGGAGTTGCGTCCCGGTTGGCGTTGGGCACCGCGAGTGGCGTTGAGCTTGGGTGTGATCATGACGGTGCTTTTGCATGTGGTGAATTTTGTGCCGATCCCGATGGCCAACAAGCTGGTCAATCGGTCGAAGGGTTGGCCGGATTTTGCCGAGCATATCGCCCGTGCGCGGGACAAGTATCACACGACGCTGCTGATCGGTGACCATTACTCCACGGTGAGTCTGGCCGAGTTTTACCTGCCGGATCATCCGCGGGGTTACCAGCCGACCGGGTGGCATCCGCAATTTAAATTGTGGGGCGACTACAGGCTGGTTCCCGGCACGCGTGCGCTTTTCGTGACCTACAAGATGGCGGATTCCCGTGCGAAGTTACGCGATCCGTTGCCCGAGGAGTTTGCCAACGCGAAACTGGTGGACGATTTTTGGACGCAAGAGGACGGGCGGAACATCAAACGGTTTCAGATTTATTGCTTGGAAGCTGGTGATGAAACGCAGCTCTTGAATCGCGGGTTCGTGAAGAAAGAAAACGCGGATGGAAATCCCGTGCAGAAAAAAGCCGCGGTCCAAAAAGGACAGCGGCTGGCGGCGGAGTTCGCCGATGGAACGGTGCCGGTGAATGCGGAGGAGTGAGGCAGCTTACTTGCCGGCAGCGGCGGTCGCCGGGGTGGCGGCGGGTTTTTCGCGGGAGCGCTCGGCTTTGACGGCGGCGAGGATGTGGGTGCGCAAGTCGGCGGTGTCGATGGCGGTCAGGCCCTTGGGGATGTAGGACGCGGGGATGTCGGATGTGTTGAACAAGACCTGATACCAGACGGCGGCGCCGAGGTAACGACCGGCGGTGTTGCAGTGGATGGCGTCGAGGTTGAGCTTGGGTGCGCCGTCTTTGTCCTTACCCCAGCTCCAGCCTGCGTTGAGGCTGGTGTGCTGGTCGGGGAGGTGGCCGGCGGGCGGGTTTTTGAAGTCGAAAGCGGGGTCGGTCACATAGGTCCAGCGTGGAGTCTGACGCGCGAGGTTGAGGGCGTCGCCCACGGGGATCAGCCGGAAGCCTTTGCCGTCGGCGAAGGCTTTGTAGGTGGAACTGATGCCTGCATACATTTTGGCGGGAGTGAAACCGTCGTCTTTTTTGAACCAGGCGTGATCCTCGCGGTAGGCCCAGGTTTCGTGGACGACGATCTCGGCGGTGGGCGCGTATTTGTGGATGGCGGCGATGAGTTCGTCGGCGAAGGGTTGGAAGGTCTCCGGCTTGTAACTCAACTGGCTCCATTGCTGGAGGGTGACTACATCCCACGGCTGGGCGGTCAGCAGATCGATGAGCGAGACGTCGTGTTTTTCGCCGGTGACGGGATCGGGGATGTTTTTGTAGGCCTTGCCCTCGGGGTTGCCGGCTTCGGCCTGTTTGAGGTGCTTGACGTGGCGTTCAAGCGAGCAACCGCCGATGTAGGCGTTGGATGCGACAAGGGTTTTGCCGCCGGCCTTGGCGAGGTCGGGCAGGTCGGCCATGGCGTCGCGTGAGAAGCTGTTGCCGATGGCGAGGACCTTGAGCGCGGCACGTTCGTCGGCGGAGCGTCCCGGCAGCGGGATGAACAGCGTGATCGTGAGCAGCAGGAGAGTGAATGCGCAGGTTTCGCGTTTGAGAACGGGAGACCGGCCGGGGCGGGTAAACGGATGCATGATGGAATGGAAGCTGGCGGATGAAGACGGTGTGATCGTGCGGTTGATCGCGTCAATGTCTCCGCGGATGTCCTCCGGAGGACAATCTCCGTTCCGTCGCCTTCGTTGAACGCGATCAGTCCGCAAGACGTGATCTTACGTATGTGTCGCCGCGCCGGGGCGCCGGCGATGCAGCAGGGCATGCAGTCCGCAGGCGGCGGACAGGAACAAGGAGGTCGTCGCCGGTTCGGGGATGGGGATGACGTCGGCGAGAGCGGAGCCGAAGCGGAGTTCATCGATCACGCCGACGTCGTTGACGGTGACGATGCCGAAGGCGGTGTTGGAGTTAAAGGTGAAGGGGCCGCCCGAGGACACGGTTTGCATGGCGGTGGCGGTGACACTGGCGGTTTGCAGGGCCGCCTCAGTGCCGCCAGCGGCGATGAAAGACCCGAACTGCGACTCGGTCATGACCCAGAGCGTGGCGATGCCTTGAGTGGAGCCGGAGAGGGCGGTTCCGACATTGGTGAAGCTGCTAAGGACGATGTAGGTGACGTTGGCGGCGAGGCCGCCGTCTCCGTCGGTGGTATGATCCGGAGACCTAGGTGACAGATAGTCCGGGGACGTAGGTTACACTTTGGGGCATTATGCCCTGGAGGACCACGACCCCAATGGAAGAGTTAATCAGATTCGTCACGCTGGCACAGACGG
>JBAZBC010000034.1:0-26883 GCA_041671745.1 Opitutaceae bacterium
GCACTGCTTGCTGCCGAAACGCTTCGTCATGTCTTGGCAACTTCGTCTCCGTCTTCTTCGGTTCTTTCATTGGTTGAGTCTTTCTTTAGTGGCTCAACTCG
Source organism: Opitutaceae bacterium (assembly GCA_041671745.1). Lineage (GTDB taxonomy): Bacteria > Verrucomicrobiota > Verrucomicrobiia > Opitutales > Opitutaceae > Rariglobus. The sequence goes on from JBAZBC010000034.1 coordinate 102, forward strand.
TGTCCGTCGATTCGGGGCAACCTCACCTTTGCTACGACCGTCAGGGCCTCGAATCGCGCAAAGAACATCGCCCCCAAAACACCGTCATCGACATGGCGGCAGAAATGGGCGTCGAGCTGTTGACCGAGGAGCAATACCGCGAACTCCAGCAGCTCGGTGAGTTCGACACCAAGTCCTCCAGCTGGGTCATGACGCCCACCGATGTCCGCGACCTCGGCGGCGCCTTATTCTGCGACCGTCGTTTCGGTCGCGTCTTCGTGTATCACAACGGTGCCCAATCCTACTACAGCGGTCGCGGCTTCCGCTGCTCGCTCAAGATCTAAGACCTGGCGCGTTCACAACGGCGATTTCTCCCGGACCAGTTTGTCGGGTGCAAGAGCATGCCGGCTCGACCTCGCCGGCTCACTTCGTCTTCACGGTCGTAATCGCCTGCGCGTAAGCCCGCACCCCCTGCGCGATCGCTTCGGCCATGTCGGCCCGATACGCAGACGAGGCGATTTTGCGCGCCTCGGCATCGTTCGAAAGATACCCCGCCTCGACCAGCACGGCCGGACTGTTCACGAGGCGCAGCACGGCGAAACGTGCACGCTTCATTCCGCGGTCCTCGCTGCCCAGCTTCGCCAGCACCTGATTATGAATATGGTAAGCCAGCAGTGTATTCCACGGGTCGTTGGCGTTGCCCGGATTGGCCACCTTGTCCGAAGGATCGGCCTTAGCACTGCCGGTGGAATGCTGGTATTGGGGTGTCATCGCGTAAGTCTCCGAACCACGGACCGTCGGCGCGCCACCCACCGCGTTGAAATGAATGCTGATAAACAGATCGGCCCCCGCCTTGTTCGCGATATCGGCGCGCTGCTGCAACGGAATGAACCGGTCGTCCGTGCGTGTCATCACGACCTTGTATCCCTGTTTTGCCAAAAGCACTCGCAGGCGCTGCGCGACATCGAGCGCGAAGACCTTTTCATCCAGCTTGAGCGGCTTGTTTTGCGTGCCGGTGTCCTGACCGCCATGGCCCGGATCAATCACGATCACCCGCAAAGCCGGAGCCGGTGGAGTCGCCACCGCCGAGGGACGCAAAATGGGCAAAAACAAACGATCCGCGTCGATGCGACTGATAAAAAGCGAGCTGCCCTGAAATACCGCTGGCTCCCCCATAAGCACCCGCAGTCCATTGAGAGAGGAATCGCGTTTGTCGGCTTCGATATCGATACGATCCGTGGCCGATTGAAAACGCATGACCTTCCCGCGCTCAACCCAAGCCGCCTTCATCCCCAGACGGGCAAACGCCACCCGGGCATCCACGTAAGCCACGCCCGACACCTTGATGTAAGTCGAGTTCGCGGAAACGGAATTACGCGAAGGCGGCCCAGCCCAGCCGGACGTCGCCGAGACCACAAAAATGAGCGCGGCCGAAACCGCGCTCATGATAATGGTATTCCGGAACCTGCCCATACCTGACGGCATGCTCAGGTCGTAGCGGGCGTTTCGTCGTCGCGTCCGTCCTCGGATCCCTCGTCGGAACCCGTGTCGTCGATAGCCTCTTCATCCGCGTCGAGCGTGTATTTGCGCTTACGCTTATTGGAGGGCAGCGGGGTCAGCATAACGTTGATCTGCTTACCCATCAGCTTCGGCTGCGAATCGGGATGGCCCATGCCCTCAAGCTCGAGGAGTGCCTTCTTCATGACTTCAAAACCGATCTCGGTGTGAGCCATTTCGCGACCGCGGAACTTCAGGCGAAGCTTCACCTTGTTGCCGTGATCGAGGAACTCCTCCGCGTGACGAATCTTGGTCATGAAGTCGCCGCCGGCGATACGCGGCGTGAACTCGATTTCCTTGAGCTTCGTGGCCGTGGACTTGGCGTGACTGGCCTTCTTCTGCTCTTCGTAAATGTATTTGCCGAAATCCATGATGCGGCAGACGGGCGGCTTGGCGGTCGCCGCCATCTCGACGAGGTCGAGATTGAACTGCTGCGCGAGGGCCAGTGCGCGCTCGGTCTGCATGATACCGAGCTGCTTGCCCTCGGGGCTGATGACGCGAATTTCAGGTTCCTTGATCCGTGCGTTGCGACGGATGTGCGCGAAAGGGTCGTTGTTACGACGCTGATAATAACCGGGGCGATTGCCGCCCGAGGAAGGGAACGAATTTGCCATCAATAAGGAGGTTGCAGGATTGGGTCGGGACGAGATTTCGCCCAAGCCCCTGGGGAAGACAACCAAGAAGTGGCAGGTCGGTCCAAAGACCAAGGGTAAAAAACCGGATCAAACACTAAAACTCTCACCGCAAGAGCAGCTCGCCTTGGCATTCGGATTGGAAAATTTAAACCCGCCGGCGATCAGTTTCGTCGAGAAATCCAAGACCGTTCCCTTCAGGTAGAGCGCCGTTTTCGGATCCACCAGCACCGACACATCCGCCGTGCGCACAAGGATGTCCCCTTTTTTGGGCTCCTTGGCAAAACGCAGCTTATAGCTGAGACCGTTGCAACCGCCGCCACTGATGGCCACCCGCAGGAAATCGCCCTGTTGCTCGCGCACGATCAACGCCCGGGTCTTCACGCCCGCCGCCTCAGTCAGGCGCACCAGATTCTCGTTACCCGCTCGCACGCCCTCGGGAAGGGACATGGCGGACGACATAGGAGCGACGGAGACGGATTCAGCAACGGACATAAGGGCAGTATTGGCCGGGCGGCGCGTTTATCAAGCACCGCGGCTTGTCCGTCTCACTTCGCCCACACCCCGGCAATGATCTCGTAGGATTTCAACCGCGCGCTCTGATCAAAGATCATCGCATTCATGATGATTTCATTGGCCTGCGTGCGTGCCAGCAGATCGTCCAATCCCCGGCGCACGGTCTCCGGCCCGCCGATGATCGAGGCACTCAAATTACCCGCCACCGCCGCTTCCTCGGCCGGCGACCAATGCCCGGCCATCTCATCCACCGGCGGCGGCAACCGCCCCGGCTGTCCGCGAATCAGATTCAAAAACGCCTGCTGATGAGACGTCGCCAGACGCCGCGCCGCTTCATCGTTATCCGCCGCGACCACATTTACACCGACCATCACATACGGCTCCAACAGCGAGCCCGAGGGACGAAACACGCGCCGGTATAACTCGCACGACGCCACCATCGACTGCGGAGCAAACTGTCCGGCAAACGCAAACGGCAACCCGAGCAATCCCGCCAGCTCCGCGCTGAACCCGCTCGAGCTGAGCAACCAGATTGGGACATTCAGCCCTTCGCCGGGCACCGCCCGCACCGCCTGCCCGGGCCGCGACACTTTAAAGTAGCCGCGCAGTTCCTCCAGCAGTTGCGGGAAATCTTCACCGCTCGTTCCCAGAGTCCGTCGCAATGCCCGTGCCGCTGCCTGGTCGCCGCCCGGTGCCCGGCCCAACCCGAGATCGATGCGCCCGGGAAACAAAGACTCCAGCGTCCCGAACTGCTCGGCGATCACCAGCGGCGCGTGATTTGCCAGCATGATCCCGCCCGCACCCACGCGAATACGCTCCGTGCCCGCCGCGAGGTGACCGATCACCACCGAGGTCGCCGCACTCGCGATGCCCGTTATGTTGTGATGCTCCGCCACCCAGTAACGATGGTAGCCGAGCTTTTCCGCATGCCGCGCCAGCGCCAGGCTGTCACGCAAGGCCCCGCCCGGAGTCCCGCCCGCCAACACGGGTGACAGGTCGAGCACCGAACGGGGAATATCTTTCAATGCCATAATGGTTATCCGCCCCGCAGTCCGCTCAAACCGGCGAAGGATTCCGCTCACCAAATCCCATCTGATGAAAATACGGATACGCCTTCGTCGTCGCGCTCGCCGCATCCAGTTTCGCGACTTGCTCCTTCGTGAGATTCCAGCCGATGGCTCCGAGATTCTGGCGCAACTGTGCTTCCGTCCGCGCGCCAATGATCACGCTCGAAACCGAAGGGCGTTGCAGCAGCCAGTTGATCGCGATCTGCGACACGGTCTTGCCGGTCTCGACCGCGACTGCATCGATCGCATCGACGACTTTGTAAAGATACTCCTCTTCCACCGGCGGCCCCACATCGATCGCCAGCTGCGACTGCAACCGCGTGTCCTTCGGCAACGGCTGCCCCCGGCGAAACTTGCCCGTGAGTCGCGCCCATCCAAGCGGACTCCACACCATCGCGCCGACCTTCTGGTCGAGCGCCAGCGGCATCAACTCCCACTCATAGCTGCGACCGACCAGCGAATAATACGCCTGATGCGCCACATACCGCGACAATCCCTGCCGGTCCGAATACGCGAGCGACTTCATCAGGTGCCAGCCCGAAAAATTCGACGCGCCGATGTAGCGGATTTTTCCCGCGCGCACCAAGTCGTCGAGCGTGCGCAACGTCTCCTCGACCGGCGTCATCGCGTCGAAGCCGTGCAGTTGAAACAGGTCGATGTAGTCCGTGCCCAACCGCTTCAAGCTCCCCTCCACCGCACGCAGCAAATGATGCCGCGACGAGCCCACGTCATTCGGCCCGTCGCCAAAACGAAACGTCGCCTTGGTCGAAATCAGCACCCGGTCACGACGTCCCTTGATCGCCTCACCCAGGATGCTCTCGGAATTCCCATTCGAATAAATATCCGCGCTGTCGAACATCGTCAGCCCGGCCTCCAGCGCGACGTCCACGATACGCGTGGCCTCGGCCACATCGCTCGTGCCAAACGCGCGAAACAATTCGTTGTTACCGCCAAATGTGCCGGTGCCCAATGTCAGCACCGGCACCTTGAGTCCTGATCCGCCCAGTTGTCTGTAGTCCATGATGGTTGAAAGAGTTGGTTGTCGGACGCACCGTCCGCGCCAAACCCTCCGCGTCAAGCCGTCCGCCGCTTAATTCCCCTTGCGGATCGCCATCAACCGCCGCGCCACCGTCACCGCGTTGGCAAAACTCGTCGCACTGGCCACGCCCTTGCCTGCGATGCCGAAAGCCGTGCCATGATCCGGACTCGTGCGCACAAACGGCAACCCCAACGTGACATTCACCGACTCGTCAAAATCGACCGCCTTGAGCGGCGCCAGTCCCTGATCGTGATAAAGCGCGATCACCACGTCGAACTCCCCGCGCAATTGCCGCGCAAACACCGTGTCGCCCGGCAACGCCCGCGATAGTCTGGGAAACTTGCCGCGCAAGCCGTCCAGGATCGGATCGATGATCGTGATCTCTTCGTTGCCCAGCAGGCCGTCTTCCCCGGCGTGCGGATTCAGCCCGCACACCGCGATACGCGGCTGCGCAATACCCTCGGCCCGGGCCAGCGCATCGGCCGCGCGCACGCTGCGCGCGAAATGAGCCGGCGTGAGTTGCTCGCCCACGTCACGCAGCGGAATATGCCATGTCAGCAAGACGACACGCAGCCGTCCGCCGCAAAAAGCCATCACCGCCTCGCCACCCCAGCGATCCGCAAAAAACTCCGTCTGCCCAGGAAACGCATACCCGACCGCCGCCAGCCGCGCCTTGCTCACCGGTCCGGTGACGACACCCGAAAACCGTCCGTCGCGACATCCCGCCGCCGCCGTCTCCATCGCCGCAATCGCAACCCGTGCCCCATCTTCGTCCGGAACACCAGGTGTGGCAACATAGCCGGTCGGCCCGACGATAATCCGCTCCACATTCGCAGGCAGCGTATCCAGCCATTGCGCCGGACCGATCACGATCACATCCGCCGACTCCGCAGGATGGGCCGCCAACCACGTCGCAATGATCTCCGGTCCGACACCCGCCGGATCGCCACACGTGAACGCCAGTTTAGTCATGCGATTCACCCAACGCCAAACGACGGGCCCGGGCAAAGCCACGTTTACCGCCCGAGAAAAATTCCAGGAATCGCCGCGCCTCGGCCGTTTCAAAACCGCCATTCGCCAGCGCGTTGGCCGCGAGTCCGCGAATGTTGCCGATGCCGAAATACACTGCGCGGTAGGCCACCTTTAACTCGCGTATGCTATCACGGGAAAACCCGCGACGTTTCAGTCCCACGAGGTTCAGGCCCGACACATGGTCGCGCTCCGCCGTGATGGTAAACGGAGCCAGATCCCGCGAAATACGCGAGACCCCGCTGATCATCGCACTTTCACCAATACGGCAGAACTGGTGGATACCCGCACCACCGCCGACAAAAGAAAAAGACCCCACAGTGACATGCCCCGCCAACATTACATTGTTGGCCAACACCACGTCGTCACCCAGTTCGCAATCATGGCCGGCATGGCTCCCCGCCATGAGAAAACAACGTGCGCCCACCACGGTCGCGTTGCCCGCATGGATGGCACGGTTGACCGTCACGTTTTCGCGCAAAACGGTGCCGTCGCCCACCCGCACAAAGGTCGGCGTGGCCCGATCAAATTTCAGGTATTGCGGATCGCCGCCGATGACCGCGCCTGGATGCACCACCACGCGGTCACCGAGCACCGCGTGCCGGGTCACAATGGCGTGGGCCATGATCTCACAATCGGTGCCAAGTTGAGCGCCGTCTTCGACGACCGCGGTGGGGTGGATAATCGTGGGCATCAGGGTTTGGTTTTGCGGGTGCCGGCGATGCTGCGTTCGGGCAACAGGTCGAGCTGGGCATCCTTGAGCAAGTCGTAATTCTTTAAAATGCGGATCACTTGGAGCGTGTCGCTCTTGCCATAGTTGCGGTTGATCTCGGTCTTTTCGATCAGGTCGAGCAGCATGGAGCGAAACGAGATGATCGCATCGACCCCGCGCTCCTTGAGCATGGCGACGCTCTGCGAACGAAACGGCTCCTGCGTGGGGAGGCTGGGCAACACCAATATCTTGGTCAGATCATCGCTGTCTTCCGTCGTGTCGGCCGAAGGGAAAAACCGAGTGGCCTCCCTGAGCACGTTGTCCTCAAGAAAACGAAAAATCTCCGGCGAGCTCTTGAGCATGTTCGGGGTGAACACACCCGTATGCCAGCCCTTGACCGCGATCATCGCCCGGCGCACCAGCGGAAGTTCGTTGGAGAACAGGAAGAAGTCGGGTTTGCGCGAGCCCCGCAGCCACGACGGGTTGTAAACCAGCAGGTCGATCTCCTCGTCGCCGGTCTTCTTCCGCGCTTGCACCTGATACTTGCGGACCTGGCGCACCAGAAACCCGTTTTGCTCGAAATACTCCCGGACAATTCCTTCGTCGATGGCTGACATAGTGGGTCGGGATTGGGTTCAGGTTGCGCCCACTTCGAAAAAACTCGCCTCGGCCAATACAGGATCGATGCCACCCTGAGTTGCCGCATTGCCGACTGATTTGAGCACCACGAAACGCAGCGCACCGGCGCGCACTTTTTTGTCGCGCGCCATCGCGGCCATCAGCGGCCCGAGCGGGAGCGGCTCGCGCAATTTCACCGGCAGGGAATGCGCGACTAGCACCGCATCGATGCGGGCAACCACTGCGGCCTCGATGTAACCGAGTTTATACGAGAGCCGCGCCGCCGCCGACAAACCAATGGCGATCGCCTCACCGTGCAGATAATGCCCGTAACCGGTGACCTGCTCGATCGCATGGCCAAATGTATGCCCGAGGTTCAGCAAGGCGCGTCCGCCTTCTTTGGCGGTTTCGTGCTCATCGGCCTCGACCACTCCGGCTTTCAGTGCACAGCACCGGCGGACCACCGAACCGAGTTCCGGGCTGGCAACCGTGAGCGTGTTTTTCTCCAACTGATCAAAGAGCCCCGCATCCCCCAACAGGCCGGTCTTGATAACTTCAGCCATGCCGGCGGCAAATTCACGCGGCGGCAGCGTGGTGAGCAATCGCGTGCCGATAAACACCCCGCGCGGCTGGTGAAACGCGCCGACGAGATTCTTGCCCGCCTTGAGATTGATGCCGGTCTTTCCGCCCACTGAGCTGTCGACCATCGAAAGCAACGTCGTGGGCACTTGATAAAACGCGATCCCTCGCAGGTAGGACGCCGCCGCGAAACCCGACAGATCGCCGATCACTCCACCTCCAGCGGCAAAGAGTGCACCACCGCGATCCACGCGATGCTCTGCCAGAAAATCCAACACGCGCCCGAGCTCGGTCAGCGACTTCGTTTCCTCCCCGGGTTCCAGCACCAACGTCGGTTGTTCGCCAAACATCGCATACAGTGCATCGCGCTGGGTGCGGGCGAGATTGCGATCGGTGACGACGACGACCTTGCGACCGGCGGCAACCAAAGCAGCCACTTCTGCCCGCACCATAGGCGCGACATCCGCCCCAAAATGGATCGGATAGCTGCGTTCGCCGAGGTTTACATTAAGGCTCTCAACCATATGCGGGTTAAACGTCAGCCTGCGCCGGGGGTCAATCTCCGGCGCGAGGCGGATATTAAGCGAGGACGGCGGCTTTCTCCTTGGAGATCGCCCACTTCATGATCTCGCCCTTCGACCAGAGATCGAATTCATCGATCATCAGCTGGCCCATGCGCCGGCATTCGCGTTCCTGAGAACCCGCGATGTGGGGAGTCAGCACCACGTTCGGAAGCGAATAGAGAAGAGACCCCGCCACCGGAGGTTCCGGCCAGGTCACATCCAACAGCGCCGTGAGTTCGGGGCGGCGGGAGAAGACCTCGATCAACTCGGGCTCGTTCACGATGGCGCCTCGGGCTGTGTTGATAAACGTCGCCCCGTCCTTCATCCGTTCGAAGTGATGGCCGCGGATCATGCCCTCGGTTTCCTTCAACCAAGGCGTGTGTAAGGAAACGACATCGCACTGGGCAAAAATCTCATCGAGCGACACCAGTTTCACATTCGCCTCGGCCGCATGGGATGGCTTGAGAAACGGATCGTAAACGAGCACTTCGAGATCGAAGGGTTTGAGGCGTTCACGCACCAAACGAGCGATCATTCCATAGGAAATGAGCCCGACCTTGCTGCCATAAGCGCCGGGAGGGTTGACCTTGTTCGGATAGGCGCGGAGGCGTTTGGTCTCGAGCGCGTAATGCCAGGTGCGTTTCAACGACAGGAGAATGGTCGCCAGCGTAAACTCCGATACCGGAATCGCGTTCATCGCATAGGCGCTGGTTACCGTGATTCCCCGCGCCCAAAACGCGTCCGGCGTAATCGCCTTGATGGAGCCGGCACCGTAGAAAACCGCCCGCAACTTGGGTGCCTTGGCGAGGAACTCGGCATTCATGACCGGGGCGCCCCAACCCGAAAAGATCACCTCTACGTCCGCCAGCAGCTCAGGATGATCTTCGATGAACTTCTTCGTGTGCACTCCCGGCACGAGGTCTACGCGACGCGAAATCTCGGCATGCAACGCCTCACCATAGATCAATTCATGAGCATGCGTATCGAGGATGAAGATTCCCTTGGTCATAAAGTAAGGTCTTAACCCAGCGGATCAGCCCTCGATAAACAATGCCATTGTTTCGAAACCGTCACCAAGGAGCGGTCCTAATTTTTTGCAGTGGCCGTCGTCCTTAAGTAAAGGCTACCGTGCGCGTTCATGACCTCATCAGCCCTCCGCGCCGACGGCCGCAAGCCCGACCAACTCCGCCCCATTACCTTTGAAGCCGGCATCGCCCCCCATGCCACGGGCTCGGTTTTGGTCTCCTACGGACAAACCCGAGTCATCTGCGCCGCCACCATCGAGCCCAAGGTCCCGAGTTGGATGAAACAGCAACGCGTCCCCGGCGGCTGGCTCACCGCCGAATACTCCCTCCTCCCCTACAGCACCCACGAGCGCAAACAGCGCGACATCTCCCGAGGGAAACTCGATGGCCGCACCGTCGAAATCCAACGCCTCATCGGTCGCTCCCTCCGCGCCGTGCTCGACTTGCGCAAACTCGGTGAGAACACCCTCTGGATCGACTGCGACGTTCTCCAAGCCGACGGCGGCACCCGCACCGCCTCGATCACCGGTGCCTACCTCGCCGCCCGCCTCGCCATCCAGACCCTCCTCGATGCCAAACGCATCCCCGAAAACCCGCTCGTCGACAGTGTTGCCGCCATCAGCGTCGGCCTCCTCGACGGACGCGAACTCCTCGATCTGCCCTACGTCGAAGACAAGGACGCCGAGGTCGACTTCAACATCGTGATGACCGGCCAGGGCAAATTCGTCGAAGTCCAGGGCTCCGGCGAAGAAGCCACCTTCACCTACGACCAGCTCCAAAGCCTCATCGCCCTCGCCCAGAAAGGCATCAAGGAAATCAACGCCCTGCAAACCGCGTTTCTGACCAAGCAATTATTGATGCGCTGAGTGGCATGGGCATCTTTCCCATGATCCAAAAATGACGCCCCTCGTGGCCCGTATTTTGCTTATCATAACCCACATGAAACGTCCCATCGCCTCCCGTTTTCTTAAGCTCGGTGCCGTCCTCGCCCTCCTCCCCGCCATAGCCTCCGCCCACCCCGGTCACGATGGCGGCCATGACCTCGGCTGGGACTTCTCGGGCGGACTCATGCATCCCCTCGGCGGACTCGATCACCTCCTCGCCATGATCGCCGTCGGCGTCTGGGCCGCCCAACTCGGCGGGCGTGCCCGCTGGCTGGTCCCTGCAACCTTCGTTGGCGTGATGACCATCGCCGCCGCCTTCGGCCAACACGGCCTCGTCCCCGTCGGCATCGAGCAAATGATCGCCGCATCACTCCTCGCCTTCGGCCTCCTGATCGCCATGGCCAAGCGCCTCCCGCTCTCCGCCGGCCTTGGTCTCACCGCCCTCTTCGCCGCCTTCCACGGCTTCGCCCACGGCGCAGAAATCCCCGCTACATCCTCCGGACTCGCCTACGGACTCGGTTTCGTCGCCGCCACGGTAACCCTGCACGGCCTCGGACTCGCCCTCGGCACGCTCACCGCCCGCCAATCGTCTTGGTTCGCCAAGACCGCCGGCGCCGGCATCGCCGCCGTCGGTGCAGTGATGCTTGTTTCCTAAGGTAGGGCTGGACCGCTGGGCCCGCCGCTCCGTCTACAACTTCCGTGCGTCGCACGCCAGATGCGGACACACCGCTGTCAGTATACGACGGATCGCACCAAGCGTCTGCTTCAACTTAATCCCGTCAGGCGCGACAAACTTGATACTCCAGCCTCCGCCCAGCCTGAGCTGACTCGCGCCCACCCACACCCCGTCGGTGTGCAGCGCATGCAACTCATCGCGCCAAGCTGGCGCCGCATCGAGACCGGGCGAAATCACCACGGCGTTGCCAAAACATGCCCCCTCGCCTGCTCCGGCCAAGGCAGCCAGCGCACGCAAGCCTGCTCCGTCCTGATCAAAGCGTTCGTGCAACAGCCGGTCTTCTCCGCGCCGCACATCCAGCTCGAGAATCAACCGGTTCCATTCCCACGCCTCGCCGTGCGCCACCCGACCGGGCATCAGCAGATCGGCATAAAACGCCGCACCCTCCGGATCAACGGTCAGCGAAGTCCGCTGATGAAACACACTCCCGCGATGTGGCACGATGGGTTCCGGCAACACCTCCAGCCATCCGCCCGCCTCCACGTTAAAACGCTGCGAACTGACCGCCTCGCCCGTGCGCATTTTAAACACCCGGCTCGCACTCGGCGTCGTCAGCAACACCGCCGCACCCGCCGCCACCTCGACCGCCGAGTCCAATCGGTCCCCCGACAAAATCCCCGCCGTCGGATTCACCACCTGCACGAGCAACGTCCGCGTATCCACGTCCCAGTATGGTTTGCTCACATGAAACGGCGCCTGAAACGCCTGCGCACCAATCGAGGTCCGTCCATCGGCACGCGACTCGGCTCGCAAAAAAAGTTGTCCGTGAAACTCCGCCATCAGGTGCGCGCCTTCCGCGCAAACAACACCTCGCGCTCAATCCACGCGATCACCGCGTCGAGGTTGTGCTCACGTTTCAAATCACAAAACAAATGCGGCTTCGTCCCGCGCTGCACCTTGGTGTCGCGATCCATCATATCGAGATCGGCACCCACCAACGGAGCCAAATCGATTTTATTGATGATAAGCAGATCGCTGTGGCGGATCGCCGGCCCTCCCTTGCGCGGGATTTTGTCTCCCTCAGCCACGTCGATCACGTAGATAAACGCATCCACCAACTCCGGCGAAAACGTCGCCGTAAGATTGTCGCCGCCGCTTTCGACCAAGAGCAAATCCAGATCGGTAAACTTCGCCTCCAACGCCCGGCACGCCTGCTCATTCATCGTCGTGTCGTCGCGGATGGCCGTATGCGGACACCCGCCCGTTTCCACACCCGAGATGCGTTCCGCCGCCAATGCGCTGTTCTTGATCAGAAACTGCGCATCCTCGGAGCAGTAAATATCGTTGGTCACGACCGCCATCGAGTAGCGTCCGCGCAACTTCTGGCAGAGCTTGAGACAGAGCATGGTCTTGCCGGAGCCAACCGGACCACCGATGCCGATGCGAGGAGAGCGAGTCATGGGAGAAAAGTAGCGAATAGTGAGTAGCGGGTAGCGAGTAGAAATACAGGGGGATTAAACAAATCGGAATGCTCGCTAGCCGCTACTCACTGCTCGCTGCTTCAAGAGATAAACATGCGACCATCGGCGGTCTCGTGGCGAGCCGCCGCGATATCGAGCCACGGGTTGAACCAACCGATTTCATCCATCGACACAACCGACGCCGCCGCGATAATCACCGGTGCCTGCGCCAGCGCTTCCGTCAGCAGCGACTGGCTCGCGTTTTGACCGATGCGCATGATCTTCATCGACGACGCCAACAAACCGCCCACCGAGGAGTAAGTCAGTCCGGCCAGCACCGCCTCCAACGGCGCTCCCAGCACGCGCCCTTCCAACGCCGCCGAAATCGCCGCCGAAAACGGCCAACCGCCCGCCGCCGCCCGCTCCAAATACTCCTTGGCCAGCGGATGCCCGTGCAACGCCGCTGCCAACTCCGCGCGCTGCTTACCGATGTTCTCCGTGGCTGTGCGCGCCTCCTTGGCACTCTTCAACGCATGCGAAAGCACGCAGAGTTCCGCCACTTTCCCCCAGTCCGGTGCTTCGGGATCAAGTGCCGCATACGCATGCGCAGCCAAAGGCAACTCCGCCTGACGCAAAGCCGGCAACACCGACAAAAAAATAAACTCCCGCAACGTCGCCCGGTCGTGGATCATCCCCGCCTGCACCAGCCCTTCGAGTCCAAACGAGTGCGCATACGCCCCCGTCGGGTAATACGAATCACCCGCCTGCAAAAGCCCCACCAACCAGCGGGCGTCAGTGTTTGTGGCTGGGACCGAGTTCATCGACGAGAGGTGCGCTGAGACTGCGCTTGAACCGACCCGCACGGAAAACCGCGACGGTCGGCGTGTAATCAATCTGAATTCGGGCAAACAACTGCCGCGCCGCCGGTTCGTCCGGCGTGAGCAACCGGTTCGCTTCCGATGAAAACTCCAAGTGAAGGTTGCCCACCGCCCAACCGATTCCCGCCGTGGCCGAAGCCGGCAGTTCGCCGATCAAAACCTCCAAGACCGGTTCCGGCTCCTGCACGATCACATAACGTGCGTGATCGGTCTGGTGAAACGCGTCTCCGTGCTTGAGCGGTGCGGCCAGCTCAAAGCCAAACTCAACCCCATCCGCAGCCACTCCGCGCCACAGTCGTTTTATCAACATGCGTCGCTCGACGCGCAGCTCCACAACAGGAAGCGAAAGCGCGGGCTGCACCAAAGGAGCGGAAACCAAAATCATAACAAAGGGGTCTTATGTAGGAGTGGCTTTACGCCGCGATTCCAAACCATCGCGGCGTAAAGCCACTCCTACAACAAGCCGATTTCAGAACAGGAAATACCGCTGGGCCATGGGCAACACCTTGGCGGGCTCACATGTCAGGTGTTCGCCATCGGCGGTGACGTGGTAGGTCTCGGGATCGACCACGATCTTGGGCATCGCGTCATTCAAAACCATGTCGGTCTTGCGCACACTGCGGCAGCTCTTCACCGCTTCGAGGCGGCGCTTCAACCCGAGGTTAATCAATCCGCCATCGCGCAGTCCGGCCTCGGAGACAAACGTGACACTCGTCGAAGCGATGCCGCGTGCCGTGGCGCCAAACATCGGACGGTAGAACATCGGCTGCGGCGTGGGAATCGAGGCATTCGGATCACCCATATTGGCCCAAGCAATAAAACCGCCCTTGAGAATCAACTCCGGTTTCACGCCGAAAAGCGCTGGCTTGAAGAGCACGAGATCGGCGAGTTTACCCACCGCGACCGAACCGATGATATGGCCCATGCCGTGGGTAACGGCCGGGTTGATCGTGTATTTGGCGAGGTAGCGCAGCACGCGGAAGTTGTCCGCCGCCGGATGCGAAGGCCCGGCCAGCTTCCCGAACTGGATCTTCATCTTGTGCGCCGTCTGCCACGTGCGGCAGATGACTTCGCCGATGCGGCCCATCGCCTGCGAGTCCGACGACATCATCGAAATCGCGCCGAGGTCGTGAAGTCGGTCCTCGGCCGCAATCGTCTCGGGACGGATACGCGACTCGGCAAACGACACATCCTCGGGGATCTTCGGGTCGAGGTGGTGGCAGACCATGAGCATGTCGAGATGCTCGTCGATGGTGTTGACCGTAAACGGACGCGTCGGGTTGGTCGAAGACGGGAGCACGTTGGCCTCACCGCACACGCGGATGATGTCAGGCGCATGTCCGCCACCGGCACCTTCGGAGTGGTAGGTGTGAATCGCCCGCCCCTTAAAGGCTGCGAGCGTATCCTCAACGAAACCAGCTTCGTTGAGCGTATCGGTGTGGATGGCCACCTGCACATCGAACTCCTCGGCCACACCCAGGCAGGTGTCGATGGCTGCGGGCGTCGTTCCCCAGTCCTCGTGAAGTTTCAATCCGATGGCGCCGGCGAGCACTTGGTCGCGGAGCGGTTGGGCGGTGCCGCAGTTACCCTTGCCGAGAAACCCGAGGTTCATCGGGTAGGATTCGGCGGCTTCGAGCATACGATGGAGATTCCAGCGTCCGGGCGTGCAAGTCGTGGCCAACGTGCCGTGGGCCGGACCGGTGCCGCCACCGATCATTGTAGTGATGCCCGAACTGATGGCCTCGTCGATCTGCTGCGGACAGATAAAGTGGATGTGCGTATCAATGCCGCCAGCGGTGAGGATACAGCCCTCTCCGGCGAGAGCCTCCGTGCCGGCACCGACGATCATCGGGTTTTTCTTGCCGGTCTTCGGATCGGGATAAATCGATCCAAGACCGCGCTGGATGCCCGGATTTCCGGCGTGGCCGATACCGACGATGATACCGTGCTTGATGCCGATGTCGGCTTTAATAACGCCGAGTTCGGCATCGAGGATCAAGGCGTTGGTGATGACGAGATCGAGCGACTCGGCATCGGTGGCGGTGGACGACTGGCCCATGCCATCACGCAGCACCTTGCCGCCGCCAAATTTGATCTCGTTTCCGTAACCGCCACCCTCGGCGATAAGGTCGCGCTCGACTTGGACAAAGAGTTCGGTGTCGGCGAGACGCACCTGGTCTCCGACGGTGGGACCAAACATCTCGGCATATTGGCGGCGGGTAAGTTTGAGCGGCATGGGGGATGGAAGAAGTAGCGAGTGATGAGTAGCGGGTAGCGAGTAGGCCGGGGAAAAGGCGTTTTATATTCGTTGGTTCGATATGCTCGCTACTCACTACCCGCTACTCGCTTCTTCAGTTTCAAAGTTTACCGTTGATCTTGGCGTTGAGACCCCAGACCTCACGGAGGCCCGACAGGGCGACGAGTTCGACTTGTTTGGTGTCTCCCGCTTCAAAGCGCACCGCCGTGCCGGCAGGGATGTTGAGTCGGAAACCACGCGCCGATTCGCGGTCGAAACGCAGTGCAGCATTCGTCTCGTAGAAGTGAAAATGAGAACCGACTTGAATGGGCCGATCCCCAGTGTTGGCGATGTTCATCACCTTGAGTTCAAGATCAAGATTAGCATCGAGAGCAGGCGCGTCGGCTGCGGGAATGATTTCTCCGGGGATCATTATCAGCGAATGGGATTATGGACGGTGACGAGTTTGGTGCCGTCGGGGAACGTGGCCTCGACCTGCACATCATGGATCATCGAGCCCACCCCCTCCATGACGTCGCTATCCTTGAGGATGGTGGTGCCGAAGCTCATGAGCTCGGCGACGGTTTTCCCATCACGCGCACCTTCCATGATCTCGTAAGAGATGATGGCGATGGCCTCAGGGTAGTTGAGTTTAAGACCGCGGGCCTGACGACGACGGGCGAGGTCGGCGGCGGTGACAATGAGGAGCTTTTCGCGTTCGCGGGGGGTCAGATGCATGGGTGCGGGAAAAGTAGCGAGTAGTGAGTAACGGGTAGCGAGTAGGTCGGAAAGGAGGAACTCATAGGATCAGTGGTTCGGCTACCCACTAGTCGCTACCCGCTACACACTACTTCTTCAAACTTGCAGATGTTCTTTGACGACTTCGTCGGTGAGCGAAGAGATCGGGCCGGAGATGGTCACGACGCCACGGTCCATGGCATAAAAGCGGTCGGCAATCTCGCGGCAGAAATCGACGTATTGCTCGACCAGTAGAATCGAAAGCTCACCCTCATTTTTGAGCTTTTTTAGCGTGTCGCCGATCAGATCGATAATCGAGGGCTGAATGCCCT
Source organism: Opitutaceae bacterium (assembly GCA_041671745.1). GTDB lineage: Bacteria > Verrucomicrobiota > Verrucomicrobiia > Opitutales > Opitutaceae > Rariglobus. Next base: position 16,622 of record JBAZBC010000034.1, read on the forward strand.
CGGTGGGCTCGTCCAGGATGAGGAGCTTGGGCTTGGTGAGCAAAGCACGTCCTATGGCGAGTTGCTGTTGCTGACCACCGGAAAGCACGCCGCCTTTGCGGGCCAGCATCTCCTTGAGCACAGGAAAGAGCTCGAAGACGCGATCCAGGGCCTCCTTGGCTTCGGAGCCTTTGCGGCCATGAACGACCAGACCGACCTTGAGGTTCTCCTCAATCGTCAAATGAGGGAAAATATCGCGTCCCTGTGGCACGTAGCCGATGCCGGCCCGGGCACGGGCATCAATGGACATTTTATCGATCCGTTTGCCATCAAGCAGGATCGAACCGGCCCGAATCGAGCGCACGCCGGTGATCGAACGAAGCGTCGTCGTTTTGCCGACGCCGTTGCGTCCCATCAAGGCGACCAATTCTCCCGGCCGCACTTCGAGTGTGACCCCGCGGAGAATGCGCGAGCCACCGATGTCGGTCTCGACTTGGTCGACTTGAAGAACCGGCGTCGAGGCTGCGGCTCCGGTGGAGGAAAGGGATGCTGTGGATGTTTCCATGTGGGTTATTTGCCGCCGCTCTTGCCGCGTCCAAGATAAACTTCGCGAACTTTGGGGTTGGATTGCACGTCGTCGAATTTGCCTTCGCAGAGCACACTGCCTTGGTGAAGCACGGTCACCACGCCATCGCGGGCGATCTGTTTCACGAAGGTCATGTCGTGCTCGATGACGACGATGCTGTGTTTGCCCGCGAGCGAAATGAGCAGCTCGCCGGTGCGGTGGGTCTCTTCGTCGGTCATACCGGCGGCCGGCTCGTCAACAAGGAGCACCTTGGGGTCTTGGGCGAGGAGCATACCGATCTCCAGCCACTGCTTTTCACCGTGGGCCAGCATGCCAGCCTTCCAATTGCGCTTACCATCGAGCCGCACGAGCTTGAGAAGATCGTCGATCCGGTCGCGCTCGGTGGACGAAAGCCGCTTGAAAATGGAGGCAAAAACCCCGCGTGAACCGACCAGCGATAGCACGATGTTGTTGTAAACGGTGTGCTCGGTGAACACGGATGGAGTCTGAAACTTACGGCCGATACCAAGGCGGTTGATCTCGTATTCGTTGAGCAACGTCAGGTCGGTATTCATCCCGAACTCGAGCTTGCCCTTGTCCGGCTTGGCCCGGCCGGTGATCAGGTCAAAGAAGGTTGATTTGCCCGCACCGTTGGGTCCGATAACCGTGCGCAGCTCGCCCTCAAACAAGTAGAAATTGAGATCAGTGATCGCCTTGAAACCGTCATAGGTCTTCGAGACGTCCTCGACCGTTAGCATGTATTTGTTGTGCATGGCGGCTTAGGCAGAAGGTTTGGACTCGGAGGCCGGCAACTCGGGTGCGGTTTCGGTGACAGGGGCGGACGCGGTGGGTTCGGGCTCCGGCGGCTTTTTTCGCATTCGTTTCCACAGATCGTTGAGTCGGGCTGGAATACTCACGATACCGCCCGGCAACAGGAGAACCACCACGACGAAGAGTCCTCCGAGGATAACCAACCAGTAATCGGGCGCGGCGCGGGAGGCCCAGCTCTTGAGCGAGTTGACTCCGATGGCTCCGATGATCGGGCCGATCAAGGTGGCTCGTCCGCCCACCGCACACCAGACGACGGCCTCAAGCGACTTGTCGGGCGTCATCTCGGACGGGTTGATGATACCGACCTGAGGAACATACAGCGCTCCGCCGATGGCTGCGATTAGCGCGGCCACGAGGAAAATGAAAAGCTTAAAATGTGCGGTGGCGTAGCCGCTGAAGAGCACTCGGTTCTCACCGTCACGGATGGCACGCTGGACGAGACCGAACTTGGTATAGCTGAGTAGACGCAACGCGACATAGACCACGAGTAGCGTGATCGCCGTGGCGATAAACAATCCGCGTTGCGTGACCGCCTCACGCACATCGTGTCCCAGAATGAATTTGAAATCGGTAAAGCCGTTGTTGCCGCCCATGAGCATGTCATTGCGGAAAAACATCAGGGACGCTCCGTAGGTGAGCGCCTGGGTAAGGATCGAAAAATAGACGCCCTTGATACGGGAGCGAAATGCCAGGAAACCGAAGACCAGCGCGAGCAAGCCCGGCAGCAGCAAAACCATCGCTGCGGCAAAAGAGAAACTGTCGAACGGTTCCCAAAATTTGGGAAGATCGGTCCACCCAAGAAACACCAGAAAGTCAGGGATGGGTTTCTTGTATTGGCCCAAGTCACCGATCATTCGCATGAGATACATGCCCATCATGTAACCACCCAGACTGAAGAAAAGCGCCTGCCCCAGACTGAGCAGACCGGTGTAGCCCCAGAGCAAGTCAACCGAGATGGCCAGAAGGGCGTAACAAAGGTATTTGCCCCAAAGATTGATGGTAAAGTTGCTGACCACCCCGTGCGCATTGAGCAACGGGAAGACCACGATGAAAAACACCGCGATCACGGCGATAGCGATCAGCTCAAGTTTGTGACGGAGGGAAAAGGAAGGCATGCGAAGTAGGACGCGGGACGTGAAAGCGATGAAAGGATAGACAGGTCAGCCGGCTCAGTCGTCGAGGCTGCGGCTGCGGGTCACAAACAAGCCTGCCGGACGCCATTGCAGGAAGAGAATGATGGCCACGAGGACGAGAATCTTACCGAGCACGGGATTAAGCAGAATCTGCTGCAGCGACTGGTCCACCATGCCGATGCCGAGCGCGCTGTAGATCGTGCCGGCGAGGTTGCCCACGCCGCCCACCACCACGGTCATAAAACAATCCACGATGTAACTCTGACCAAGCGAAGGGCCCACATTGCTCACCTGACTGATAAACGCTCCGGCCAGACCGGCCAGACCGCTGCCCAAGCCAAACGTCATCATATTCACCCGCTCGGTGCGCACACCCATACAAGACGCCATGTTACGGTTCTGCATGACCGAGCGAATAAGCAGACCCAAGGGAGTCTTGGTAAGGATCAGCCACACGCCGAATACGATCAACGAGGCAAACCCGATCACAAAAAGACGATTCCAACCAAACGTGATGTCGTTGATCGTCCAGTTGCCGCTGAGGTAAATCGGGCTGCTGACCTGCACATTGTTGGAGCCAAACATCAGCTTTAGCGCCTGCTGAAGCAGCAACGATACACCCCAAGTGGCGAGGAGGCTTTCCAGCGGCCGGCGATAAAGGAAACGGATAATGCTGCGTTCCAAACCGATTCCCACAACGGCTGCGGTCAGGAAGCTCAGCGGCAGGGCAAAAAAGAAATACGTCTGATAAAACGCCCCCGTGGTGTGCATTCCGGGAATGGCCAAGCTGAATCCAAAACACGGAATGGTGATGCCCGAACCGAAGATATTCTCCACCAGGTAAGTCGTGTAGGCGCCGATGGCGATCATCTCGCCGTGCGCCATGTTGATGACGCCCATCAACCCAAACGTAATGGCGAGACCGATCGCGACGATGAGCAAGATGCTGCCATTGCTTAACCCACGGAACAGTGTGCCGAAAAAGTTGATGACCGTTTTATGGTCATCGATGGCTTTCATCGCGGCTTTCGCTGCTGCCGAGACATTCGTGGATCCGGCCGTATCCGCCTCGCGCATGGCCGTCCGGATCAAATCGTAACTGGAAAGCGAATGCATCTCGGTGAGCGTCTTGAGCGCCGACAGTTTTACGGCATCGTCAGGCGCTTTGAGCTGAGTCACTGCAATCGCCTCCTTCAACGTGCGCAGAACGGTGGAGTCTTTTTCCAGCGTGAGACGTTTTTTGAAGGCAGGAATGGTTTCGAGATCTTGGCTGAACCCGATGGTCTGAATCGCTTGAATCCGTTTTTGCGGATCCTTCGAAGTCACATCGATTAGGTCCAAAACCACCTTCATCGCACGACGCAGCGCAGAATCATGCTCCACGGCGGTGAGATCTGAACCCACCAGGCGCACGGGGTTTCCGGCTGCATCCACCAATGCCATCCCCGTATCCACGCGAATGGCGGCGCGTGCATCGTTGTCGTCTTTCTCACCGGTCAATTGAACCGGGATGGTCGGCCCGCCCTCGGCCGGCTCGTAGAGAAACAGAGAATCTTCCTTCCATGCCTTTAGCAACGGCTCGATCGCCTCGTCGCTTTCGCCGGCCAGTGAGTTGATGAGCTCCAGCTTACGGGTCTCGTTGTCGGCCCGCATCGCCTCGACCAAAGTCCCGCGTGCTGTTTCAGCCAAAAGGGAGCTGCTTGCTCCAAGAGAGAGCGTAATGAGGATTAAGAACAGACGGATAAGATTACGCACAAATTGAGATATTGAAGGCCGACGGCTAAAAAAAAGGAGCGGTTCCAGTGAAGGAACCGCTCCTCCCGAGTGATCGGGAATTAGCAAGGGCTGTGCCTGTTGAGCAGGATAGTCCGGGTAATTTTATTCGGCCTTGAACTTACCAAGGAGCCAGGGCTCGCCGTAGACGTCCTTGAATTCCTTGAGGATCTTGAACTGACCGTCGGCCTTGGACTCACCGATGAACACGTTCTTGGTGAGGTGCATGTTCTTCTGGGTGGTGACAGTGCCACCAGGACCATCGAAGGAGATGCCGGACTTGAGGGCGGCGCGGACGGCGTCGACATCAAACGAACCGGCCTTCTCGACCGCCTTCTTCCAAAGGTAAACACCATCGTAGCTGAGCACCATCGGAGAGCAGGTGACACGGCCTTCCTTGACAACACCGTCGGCCTTGGTGGTCTTGAGCCACTTCTTGAAGTTCTTCACGAACGCCTTGTTGGCATCGCTCTTGATCGACTGGAAGTAGGTCCAACAACCGAGCTGACCCACGAGCTGCTTGGCGGGAAGACCACGGAACTCATCCTCGGAGATCGAGAAAGAGACAACCGGGGCGATTTCAGCGGTGAGACCGGCGGCGGCATATTCCTTGAAGAAAGGAACATTGGTGTCGCCGTTCAGCGTGGAGACAACGGCGGTTTTGCCACCGGCGGAGAACTGCTTGATCTCGGCAACGATCTGCTGGTAGTCGGTGTGGCCGAAGGGCGTGTATTTACCGGCGGAGATGATCTTGCCGGAGCCGTCCTTCTTGAAGCCGCCGCCGATGTTCTCGAGGGGAACTTTCTTGCTGAGGAGATACTCGAGCAGCACGAGGTTGGTGGTCTGCGGATAGACGTAATCGGTGCCGATCAGGTAGAACTTGGTGTAGCCTTGCTCGAGCAGGTAATCGATGGCCGGAGTGGCTTGCTGATTAACGGCCTCGGCGGTGTAGAACACATTCTGGGACTCTTCCTGGCCCTCGTATTGCACGGGATAGAAAAGGAGACCGTTGTTCTTTTCGTAAACTGGGAGAACCGATTTGCGGGACACCGAGGTCCAGCAGCCGAAGGTCACGGCAACCTTGTCTTCTTCGAGGAGTTGCTTGGCCTTTTCAGCGAAGAGGGGCCAGTTGGAGGCACCGTCAACGACGACCGGCTCGATCTTCTTACCAAGCACGCCACCGGAGGCATTGATCTCGTCGAAGGTGAAAAGCAGGATGTCGCGCAGCGAAGTTTCGCTGATCGCCATCGTGCCTGAAAGGGAGTGGAGAACGCCGACCTTGACCGTGCCTTCCGCACGGGCGGAACCAACCAGAGCGCCGAGCGCAACTGCGCCAGCCGTAACATACTGTGTGAATTTAGAGATCATGTGTTGAACTACTTTTGTGGATTTCGAGGCAAAAAAAGGGCGGGCTGTGCAAAATCAAACGTGCACAACCCGCCAAAACTACAGAACTAACAATGCACCGGAGTTCATGTGATGTGCAGGAACTACTCTACACTAAGAACGAACACCGGTGCGCGTGATCAGAAGCGGAAGAGGCCCTGAATCGCGTAGAGGAACGGATCGCCGACTGCACCTCCATCGAAATCAGTCTTCGAGACTTCGCCCTTCACCGAGAAATTCTCGGTGATGGTATAGGTGCCGGCGATGCCATAGCCGAAGCCATCAGCAACACCCTTGTCACCATCAACACCCGTGACACGAGCAGATCCACTGAACTTCTCAGTGAACGCATAAGTGGCCTGAAGGAGCCATGAGTAGTTGCTGGTATCTTCCAAATGAGCGTATTCAGCAGCAAGGCTGAGCTTGTCGGTGACAGCATAACTGGCCCACAGATCGTAGGTGAAAACATCATTGGTTGTGCCAGAGACATCTTCAGCGGCAACACCAGCCCAAAGGGTCAGCTTGTCGATACCGGTGTAAGCGAAGTAAGCCTCATAGCCGATGTCATCATTGATCTCGCCATCGCCTTGGTAGAACTTACCGGGGCTGGTGAGGGAGTCACGAGCAGAAACGCCGGTGGCGAATTCTTTCGTGATGTACTCAACTTTAACTCCCGTATTGTATCCGGCAGCATAGCCGAAATTGCCGGAGAGTCCGTAATCGATGAAGGCGTTGTTAGGGGAGTCGAAAGACTCGTAACCCATCCAGCTGTTAAACTTACCAGCCGTGATGGAGACCTCACCAACCGTGTAGGTCAGGTATGCATCCAAAATACCAGCCTCAGTACCAGCTTTGCCGGGGACATAGATGAGGCTGACTTTGCCACTGAAATCACCGTATTTGCCATTCAGGGCGACTTTGGCGGCATCGAAAAGATTGCTGCCAGAATCAAGGAAGGTGTCATTTGCACCAGTGGTGGGCTCGACAACCTTGAAGGAACCGATGGCGTAACCATCGAGCGAGAGGTTCTCGTTGATTTTAACTTCCGCAGAAGCGGTCGCGGCAACGGCCGCAACAATTGCGGTCACTCCGGAGATCTTGGACAGGTTCTTAATCATAACGTGTGTAGTAGTGTTTGGTTTAGGTCGTTGAAAGGCCCGGTCGCGTGAGCAACCGAACCCGCAACAAAAGATCAATTAGCAGTTCACCTGCCAACACCAAACAACCAGCCCAATACCCACCCAGCCTTCGGGCGCCTCCCCCCTCGCTCCCTAGGTAAAACAGGCTTACCACACCATCCTATGATAAATTTTCATATCATAGTCACTGGATGATTTCTTTCAGGCTTTATGGGAATCGAGCTCTTTTTTGAGCTCATCGAAGTTCCCTAACTCGGCCGCACGGACGAATCCTTCAGTCACACTTTTGAGTTCTTCCCAGCGGCGGCGGATTTGTTTGGCCTCGTCTTGGGTAACCTTGCTGTCCGCCGAAGACGACGCGATGACCGCCAACATATCAGCGAACTCCTGGACAATTTCATTGGTCACCGGGATCAGCGACAACCCATGCGCCTTCTGGTGCGCAGGGTTAGAGATATAGAATCCGCCTGCCCGTTCACAGACCCATTGGGCGATGCGGCGATCCTTCGTGCTTTTCAGCAACTGGTCGATGCGGTCAAGCGGGTTGCTGGCACCACTCCCTGCGTCATCGGCGGGAGCTTCGGTCCATTTGTAGATCAACGAAAGAGACAGGCCCATATCGGCCGCGATCTGCTTGGCGCTGGTTTGCTTCAAGACTTCCTTCAAAACCTCATGCGATTGCATGGCGGCGAAGCGTGCCGAGGCATAAGGCAAACGCAACTCCTCACGCACCTGAGCTTACTTTAGGCAAACAAACATAGGTTTTTTCGTGCCATACCCTGCCCGGATGTGGCATTCCTTGGGTTCCCATGAACATTCACGAGTATCAGGCTAAGGCGCTCTTCGAGAAATATGGAGTGCCCGTCCCGCAAGGTGTAGCCGCCAAATCTCCCTCTGAATTCGAGTCCGCGCTTGCGCAACTCCCCGACGCTCCTGTCGTCGTAAAATCCCAGATCCACGCCGGTGGCCGTGGCAAGGGCACGTTCACCGACGGCTTCAAAGGTGGCGTCAAGTTCGCCAAGACCAAGGCCGACGCCCTCGAGTATGCGAACAAGATGTTCAACAACACGCTCGTCACGATCCAGACCGGCCCCGCCGGCCGCAAGGTCCAGACGGTCTACTTCACCCACGCGAGCGACATCAAAAAGGAATACTACCTCGCCATCCTCCTTGACCGCGCCACCTCCAAGCCGGTGATCGTCGCCTCCACCGAGGGCGGCGTTGAAATCGAGAAGGTCGCCCACGACACGCCCGAAAAGATTTTCAAGGTCGTCATCGATCCCGCCTTCGGCATCGCCGACTTCCAAGTCCGCGAGCTTGTATTCAAACTTGGATTCAACGCCGCCGAGGGCAAGAACGCCTCCAAGCTCATCCGCGCGCTCTACAAGTTCTACTGGGAAACCGACGCGGCCATGGTCGAGGTCAACCCGCTCATCACCACGCCCGACGACAAGGTCCTGGCACTCGACGCCAAGGTGTCATTCGACTCCAACGCCCTCTTCCGCCATCCCGAGATCGTCGCCCTCCGCGACCTGAACGAGGAAGACCCGAAGGAAATCGAGGCCTCCAAATTCGACCTCGCCTACATCGCCCTCGACGGAAACATCGCGTGCCTTGTCAACGGTGCCGGCCTCGCGATGTCGACGATGGATATCATCAAACACTACGGCGGCAATCCCGCCAACTTCCTCGACGTCGGCGGCGGTGCCACCAAGGAAAAGGTCGTCGCGGCCTTCAAGATCATCCTCGGTGACGCCAACGTGAAAGGTATCTTTGTAAACATCTTCGGCGGCATCATGGACTGCAACGTGATCGCCGAGGGCATCGTTGAAGCCGTCAAGGAAGTCGGCCTCAAACTCCCGCTCGTCGTCCGCCTCGAAGGCAACAACGTCGCGAAGGGCAAAGCCACCCTCGCCTCCTCCGGCCTTGCCCTCGTCTCCGGTGACACCATGGCCGACGCCGCCCAGAAGATCGTGAAGCTCGTGGCCTAAGCCCGCGAGCGGAGTAGCGAGTAGTGAGTAGCGAGTAGCGAGCATCCCAGCCGCCTCAAACGCCACCCACCGCACGCCCTCCGCTCATCCAACTACTCACTACTCGCTACCCGCTACTCACTACTTCAAATGTCCATTCTCATCTCTCCCGAAACCAAGATCATGGTTCAAGGCATCACCGGTGCCTTCGGCGGCAAACATGCCCAGCTCTCCATTGACTACGGCACTCAAGTCGTCGCCGGCGTCACGCCCGGCAAGGGCGGCCAGTTCTTCGAACACAACGGCGTGAAGGTTCCGATCTTCAACACTGTCGTCGACGCCGCCAAGGCCACCGGCGCCACCGTCTCCACGATCTTCGTGCCTCCGCCCTTCGCGGGCGACGCGATCCTCGAATGCGTTGACGCCGGTCTCGACCTCGCCGTCTGCATCACCGAGGGCATTCCGATCAAAGACATGATCCGCGTGAAGCGCGCCATGTCCGGTGCCAGGACCCGCCTCATCGGCCCCAACTGCCCCGGTCTGGTGACCCCCGGCACCGGCGAAGGCTCCAAAGGTGGCTGCCGCATCGGCATTGCCCCCGGCTACATTCACAAGAAGGGCCACGTCGGCGTGGTCTCGCGCTCCGGCACCCTCACCTACGAGGCGGTCTTCCAGATCACCTCCAAGGGCCTCGGCCAGTCCACGTCCGTGGGCATCGGCGGCGATCCGGTCAACGGAACCAGTCACCTCGACGTGATCAAGCTCTTCAACGCCGACCCCGATACCTACGGCATCATCCTGATCGGTGAGATCGGCGGCAACGCCGAGGTCGAGGCCGCATGCTGGATCAAGGCCAACTGCAAAAAGCCCGTCGCCGGTTTCATCGCCGGAGCCACCGCCCCCGCCGGCCGTCGCATGGGCCACGCCGGTGCGATCGTCGGTGGCCACGAGGACACCGCCGAAGCCAAGATCGCCGTCTTCAAAGAGTGCGGCATCGAAGTCGCCGAAACGCCCTCCGACATGGCCGACGCATTGCTGCGCTCCGCCAAAGCCAAAGGCATCAGCCTGAGCTGAACCCCAACACACCAACCCGAGCATTCACTTGCTCTCAAAAAAGGCCGCGCTTCATGAGCGCGGCCTTTTTGTTTCCGACCAAAGACAGTAGCAGCCGAGCACAGAAACTGCGGCGCACGCGGCGCAGTTGGAACCCGAAGAAACAAGGACTTCAAGGGGGCACGCCGCCGGACCGTGTTTTAGGCCTGACTACTGAGACGGTTCTGAAAAACGCCACTTTAGGGTAAGCGTCCGGTCAGGTGCCACCTTGACGAGTGAGTGAAGAAGAGGACGAGAGTGCCTCTGATATGGATATGATATCCATGTAGAGGGTCGCTCGATAGAGATGATATCTCTAATGCCGACCTATGCTGCGCCAACGCGACGCGCCCAGCGGCGCGGAGTAAGCGCGTCGAGGTCGTCTTGATTGGTC
>JBAZBC010000035.1:0-16833 GCA_041671745.1 Opitutaceae bacterium
GCTCTCCGTGCGCGACCTCACCGAGCTGCTCGAAATCTATCTGCCCCGCCGCCCCCGCACCGAAGAAGAGGTGTTGCGCAAGATCTCCTGCCGCCATCGCGCCCGCAAACGCGACATCGGCCGCCATTGAAAAACGCTCCGTCTCAAGTCAAACCTAGTTTACCAAAGTAGAACTAAATCCGTCCCCGTAAATCTGCGGTCAATTCTCCGGCGCACTGTGTTCCAGGGATCAGGCACCGGCGTTTAGGACAGGATAAAAACAGGGATTCCAATCCATAGCCCCCATCCTTATCTTATCCTGTCAAAATCGTAGTTCGAAGACTTACGCTGCCGGGAGCAGGCCGTTGCGCGTAAGCAGTGAGGCGAGATCCGGATCGCGACCCATAAAGCGGCGATACAGGTCCGCCGGTTCCGCCGAATTGCCTTTGCTGAGGACGTGTTCGACGAATTCCGCCCCGACCTTGGCACTGAATACGCCTTCGCGTTTGAAGCGGGTGAAGGCGTCGGCATCGAGCACCTCGGCCCACTTGTAGGAATAGTAGCCTGCGGCATAGCCCACCGGATCGCTGAAGAGGTGGCCGAAGCGCTTGACGATGGTGCGGCTGGGCGGCTCGGTCGGGATGATGCAATCCGCCACCAACGCCCTCGCCTGCGCATCGATGTCGCCGGTGGCGAACTCCGGCGCGCGCATGTGGAGTAGCAGGTCCATCTTGGCGAACTGCACCTGCCGGATCGTCGCGCAGGCCGAGCGGAAATTTTTCGCCGCCGTCATTTTCTGGAAAATGTCTTCAGGGATCGTCGCGCCCGTCTCGTGGTGGCGCGCGAAGAGGTCGAGGCTCTCGCGCTCCCAGCACCAGTTTTCCATGATCTGCGACGGCAGCTCGACGAAGTCCCAGGCGACATTGACACCGTTGAGCGACTTGATCTCCACCTCGCCGAGTAGGTGGTGCAGCAGATGGCCGAACTCGTGAAAAATCGTCTCCACCTCGTCATGCGCGAGGAGCGCGGGCTTGCCGTCGGCGGGCGGCGTGAGGTTGCCGCAGATGTAGCCGAGGTGCGGCGCACGCGAGCCGTCGGGTTGCGGTCCGCCGGTGACGAGATAACCCATCCACGCACCGCCGCGTTTCGGCTCGCGCGGATACCAGTCCGCGTAAAACGAGCCGAGGTGCGTGCCTGCCGCATTCTTCAGGTCGTAGAATTTCACCTCGGGGTGCCACACCTCGACCGCACCCGGTGCGCACTCAACGATGCGCAGCCCAAACACGCGTCCGGCCAGATCAAACAACCCCGCGATCACCCGATCCATCGGCAGGTAGGGACGCAGCACCTCGTCGTCGAAGTCGTAGCGTTCCTGGCGAAGTTTCTCCGACCAGTAGCCGAGTTCCCACGGCTTGAGCAACCCGCGCGGCTCGCCCGTCTGGCGGGCTTTGAACTCCTCCAACTCCGCGCACTCGCGAGCGAACGCAGCTTTGGCGCGGGACTCCATGCCTTCCATGAACGCGAGTGCCTTCGCTCCCGAGCCGGCCATGCGGCGGGCGAGCACCAGATCGGCGAAATGGGGTTTGCCGAGCAGGCGGGCCTTCTCGTCGCGCAGCGCGAGGATGCGTTGCACGAGGGGCGCGTTGTCATGCGGAGCTTTTCCCCCCACGGAAACGGCGGCGGTCCACACCTCGCGGCGCAGGCTCTCGTCATCGGCGTAGGTCATGACCGGCTCCTGCGACGGCATGTGCAGCGTAAAACGCCACGCGGGGGCTTCGGGCGAACCGAGTCCCTTGCCCTCGGCACTGCGTTTCGCGGTGGCGATGGCGTGGGCGGGCAGACCGAGCAGGCGAGCTTCGTCGGTGACAACGAGTTCCCAGGCGTTGGTCGCATCCAGGACGTTGTCGCCGTATTTCTGGGTGGTTTCGGCGAGCTCGGTCTGGAGTGCTTCGAGGCGGCTGCGTTGCGCGTCGGGCAGGTCGGCACCGGCCTGGCGAAACTCCTCGACGGTCTCATCGATGAAGCGACGGTGAATGCCAGTGAGCGCGGCGGCAGCGGGTGTTGAGGCAAAAGCCTTTAGGCTGGCCCAGAGTTTCGGGTTGAGCGGAATGCGCGCAAAGAACGCGGAGACAACCGGGAGTAAGGCGTTGTGCGTATCGCGCAGCGCGGGCGAGTCGTTCACGGACTGGAGGTGAGTGACCTTGCCCCACGCGTAGTTGAGTTCCTCGCTGGCTTTTTCGAGCGCAAGGAAGGTGTTGGCGTAGGTCACTGCGGAGGCGTCGATCGCACCGATGGCATCGATGGATGCCTGCGCCCGCGCCAAGGCGGTTTCGATCGCGGGGGCGATCAGCTCCGGCGTGTGTTGAGACCAGCGGATTTCAAAAGCGGAATCGAGAAAGGGATTGGTTGCCACAGCCCGCAATGACCCCGCCCGGCGGCCGGGTTGTCAACCGCGCAGAGACCGCTTCACTCCGCCTTGATCGCCTCGAACCGGTGAAACACCCACGTCGATCGCACGCCGTGCTCGTTGCGGTGGCGCATATCGTAGTCCCGAATTATCCGGCGCAGGCGGCCGGGGGTGAATTGATGGAACGGAGCGGCCCCCACCCCGTGCAAACTGCGAAACAAGTCCAACGCGGTCGGATGATGAAAAACCCGCGTTTCGGTTTCTTCCCGCAACAGACGCAGTCCGCCTTGATGCAGACACTCCGCCCATTCGGTCGAAGTGCGCCACGTAAGCGGCGTCCAGCCGTGCGTCAGTTCGCGCAACTCCGGCAGGCTGCCTTCGGTGAACAAGCCCGCCAACACGCGTCCGCCTGATTTTAAAATACGATTCCACGCGGCAAAGGCGACGCGCGGGTTTTCAATCCATTGCAGCATGCTGCAGGTAAAGATCCAGTCGCAGGGAACTGATTGCGGTGTTTCGGCGCACATGATGCGCCAGTCGACATCCGGCAATGACTCGCGGCCTGCGGCGCACATGCCCTCCGCCAGATCACTCGCCGTCAGCTCGCCCGTCCAGGGCAAAAGCTGTCGCGTGAACACTCCCGGCCCCGCACCGAGTTCCAACGCGCGGCCATGGCGTTGTTCGGGCACCCAATGCCCCAGCCAATCAGCCATGGCATCCTGCACTTTGGAGTTGTGGCGATAAGTGCGAGAGGCACGGCTGAAACTCGCCGGCACTGGCGTCTCGGGGTAAGGCGTCATAGGTGAATAAAATCGGCAGCCCACGCATTAATCAATGCTGCGGGATGGTGGGTTGCATTTTTAACCAAAACGACACGGGGCACCCGAGCGCAGAGCAAGCCGGCGTCCAGCAACGCATCCTGTTCTCCCGCATAGGCGCACCAGTTCGCCGGAAGGAATGGCTCGCACCGGCCGTTTGCCAGACGCTCCAGTCCCCAGACCAGGTTCGTTGAATCCGCATCTGTCGGGCTGGCCTTGCATTCGGTCAATCCCGCCCGCCCGTAAAAGTCGTCCAAGGCCGCCGCGCGATCCGTGCGCAGCCACCGCTCAAGGAAACGAACCTGAGTGCGCGAGACCCGTCCGCCCAACGCCTCTTCCTTGGCGAAGGCAAACACCGGAGCCAAAAGCACCACGTGGTCAGTCAATGCGTTGACGTGGTCCGCATCAGTCAGAAGCAGGTGCGAACCCAACGAGTAACCGACGATCACGTCAAAGCGGCCGCTCTCCGCCAGTGTCTCCACCGCACAGGGACCGGGCGCGACGATCACGTGGACGGCGTCGGGAAACGCAGCGGATGCCTGCCGTGCAAACCACGCGGACGGCACCGCCCAGCCATTGATCCAACCGATTTTCATCGGGCCGATCTCCAGTCATTCATCGCGGCGAGCACACGGGTGGCATCGTCATTCGTGAAAGTGCGCTTGAGCGAAAACCGCAACCGGCTCGTGCCCGCCGGCACGGTGGGCGGACGCACCGCCGCCACCAGAATACCGGCGGCACGCAACGCCTCGGCCAGCGACACCGCCTCGTCCGCACCACCGAGGTTGACGGGGACGACGGGGGATTCACCGGCGGGGGCGTTCCAGCCCTCGGCGGCCAGGCGTTCGCGGAACCTGCGGGACGTGGCGTGCCACGTGCACTGCTCCGTCACCAGAGCACGCACCCGGCAAAGCGCCGCCTCGGCCGCCGCGACCGCTGGCAATGACAAGCCGGTCGAGTAGATGAATTCCCCCGCATGATTGACCAGGTGATCCCGCACGCCTTCGTCACGGAACAATGAATACGCACCGCCCGAGGCCAGCGTCTTGCCAAGCGTGCCGACCAGCACATCGACCGAACCGGCCACACCTGCGGCCGAGGCCAGTCCCGCGCCGGTCTCGCCATACCAACCGAGCGCATGCGCCTCGTCCAAAATCCAGAAAAAGCCGAAGCGGCGCTTCAGCTCGGCCAGCCGTCTGAGATCGGGGTAGTCACCATCCATGCTGAACACGCTTTCCGTCACCACAAAAACCGTGCGACCGGCCGCAGCCTCCAACTCGGTCTCCAGTTGGTCGAGTCGCAGGTGCGCGTAGCGGCGCAACCGGGCACCCGAGCGGGTCAGGCCGGCGATCATGCTGTGGTGGATCAACCGGTCGGCCAGCACGAGATCACCGCGTTGCGGCAGTTCACCCAGGATCGCCGCATTGGCCGCGTAGCCGCTGCTCCAGAGCAGGCCGTGGGGAAACGCATGCCAGTCGCACAACGCGGCGCACAGCTGGGCGTGGGGCGGACGCCAGCCGGTGATCAACGGCGACGAGGCCGCCGAAGTGCCGTGGGTGAAAACCGACCGGGCAACCGCCGCAGCCACGGACGCATCTTGCGAGAGATCCAGATAGTCGTTGTCCGCCAGATTCAGTTCACCGTGCTTGCGGACGGATACACGCAACGAACGTCGCAAGCCGCGTTGGGCGCGTTCCTCCAGACCATCCCGGCACCGCTCGCCCACATGCGGCATCGGCCCGCCTGTGGCGGTCGATGCACCGCGACCGATCAATTCCTCCTCAAGCGACGCGAGGACGGCGGAGGGATTGTCCGGCAAAAGCGCGCCCATGCGCTGGATCGCCAGAGGAGCGATACCCGCCGCAGTGAGACCGCTGATGTTGCTTGCCGCGACATCCTTATCCACCGGAGCCGAAGTGTTGAGCCAGATCCAGGGCGAGATGTCCCGCGAAGCCGCGAACGCGTGGGCCATCCGGCCCTGGTTGATCGCGCCGAGCCGGTTGGGAATAACCAGAATCACGTGCGGATCATCCTCGATGCGTTTGGCGAGATCGGTCCAATCGCCACCATCCTCCGAGATAGGCACCGCCACGCCGCCAGCCCCCTCGATGATGCGCCAGTCGCAATCGGGCAACGACTCCAGCGCCGCCACAATTTTGTCCAGCGTTAGCCGTCTCCCTTCAGCAGCCGCCGCCGCCAGCGGGGCCAACGCAGCCTCATAGGAAAACAACGTGAAGGCCTCCGCCGTCGTCCCGGCCATACGCCAGGCCCGCAAGGCGTCACCTTCATCGCAATGCGCCACGCCGGTCTCCACAACCTTCACGATCTGGATACGCCCGCCCTGGCCCGATAACAACCGCGCAAGCGCGGCAACGACGCGCGTCTTGCCTACGCCGGTGTCGGAGCCGTTGACCAAAAGCGTGCGCATATCAGTCCGGTTTAATGGCAGGAGGTTTCCAACTCGTCGCAGGCACGTGACTCCGCCGGGGTCATCGGTTTCATGCCAAGGCGGCGCAGGAGTTCAAAGTCATCCGAGCGCTCGGGATTCGGGGTGGTGAGCAGTTTTTCGCCCAGAAAGATGCTGTTGGCTCCCGCCATGAAGCACAACGCCTGCAACTCGTCGCTCATCTCGGTGCGGCCCGCGGAGAGACGAACCATCGTCTTTGGCATGAGAATACGTGCGAGCGCGATGATGCGCACGAAGTCGAACGGATCGACCTTGGCATTGTCCGCGAGCGGCGTGCCCGGCACGGGAACAAGTGAGTTGATGGGCACGGAATCCGGCTGCGGATCGATACTCGCCAGCTCCACCAGCAGCTTGAGGCGGTCGTCAACGCTTTCGCCCAATCCAAGAATGCCGCCGCTGCAGACCTGCAAGCCGGCGCGACGGACCGCCGAGAGCGTGTTAAGCCGGTCGTCATAGGTGCGCGTGCCGATGATCTCGGGGTAAAACTCGCGCGACGTGTCCAGGTTGTGGTTGTAAACCGCGCAACCGGCATCCTTGAGGCGGGCAGCCTGATCTTCGCGCAACATGCCGAGCGTGCAGCACACCTCGAGCCCGAGACCGGAGACGCCCTTCACGGTTTCCAAAACGGAATCAAACTGCGCGCCGTCCCTCACCTCGCGCCACGCCGCGCCCATGCAGAAACGCGATGCGCCGCCGTCGCGAGCCGCCTTGGCGGCCTCGATGATGGGCGCCGTTTCCATCAACGGTTCGGGCTCGAGTCCGGTCGAGTAGCGCGACGACTGCGGACAGTATTTGCAGTCCTCCTGGCAACGGCCGGTCTTGATCGATTGCAGCGTGCACAACTGCACGCCGCCATGCACTTGATGGCGGCGGTGGACTTCCTGGGCGCGGAACAGAAGTTCCGCGAACGGCAGTTCGTAGAGGGCGCGAACGGAGGGTAGGTCTGGGATCGTGGTCATGGTTAAAAAACAAGTGTCGGCAGCACGTCATCGACAGCCCGCCGGGTGCGGGAAACAAGTTCGCCGAGCTCCACCGCATCGAGACAAAGCGGCGGCACCAACAAAAGAGAGTCGCCCAACGGCCTGAGCAGCAGCCCGTGGTCGCGAGCCCGCCGGCACACCTGCAAGCCGGCCCGCACGGCCACTGGATAGGCCCCGCCGCACGCAGGAACGAGATCGATCGCCGCAGTGAGCCCCCGCTGGCGCAACGCGCCCACATGCGGATGTCCGGAGAAAGTATCGTCGAGCAGACACTCGAACACGCGTATCCGATCCGCCACCACTCCGGACTCGATAAGCGGACGGAGCTTGCGGATGTTGGCCAGTGCCACCGCCGCCGCCAACGGGTTGCCGGTGAACGTGTGACCATGGAAAAACGCCCGGCGGCTTTCGTAGGTCCCGAGAAACGCCTCGTAGATTTCACCGCGCACAAGCGTCGCCGCGAGCGGCAGGTAACCGCCGGTGAGACCTTTCGCGAGACAGAGGAAGTCGGGAGTCACGCCTTCTTCGGCGCACACCAGCATCGGCCCGAGCCGTCCAAAGGCCACGAACACCTCGTCGAGAATCAGGTGCACCTCGTGCTTGCGGCAGAGCTCGGCGACGGCTCGCACAAACCCGAGCGGCTGCAGCCTCATCCCCGCCGCGCCCTGCACTGACGGCTCAAGGATGAGGCACGCGGTCGTATTTCCCTTGGCTTCCAGCAACGCGGCCAGCGCGGAGAGACTGTCTGCGCCGTTGTTTCTGTCCGGTGCCGGAAAATGATCGGTCGCAAAACACCACGGCCGAAAACGGTCGTGAAAAAAGCCACTGTCGCCCACGGCCATCGTGCCGAAGGTGTCGCCGTGATACGCGCCGGTCATGCCTATGACGCCGCATTTTTCGGGGTGCCCCGCGAGTTGCCAGAACTGGAACGATTGCTTCAACGCGACTTCGACCGCTCCGGACCCGTTGTCCGTAAAAAACACGTGTTTGAGTCCGCGTGGCGCAAGACTCACCAGCTCCGCCGCCAAGTCCGCTCCGGGCGCATGGGCGAGTCCGAGCATGGTCACGTGTGCCACGCGACCCAGTTGCTCCTGCAGCGCGGCGTTGAGATCGGGATCGTTGTGCCCGTGGACGTTGGTCCAGATGGAAGCGTTGCCGTCGAGGTAGGTGCGCCCCTCCGTATCGGTGAGCCAACCGCCCTTGCCCGACGCGATCACGAGCGGTGGCTGTTCGAGATACTCCACCATCTGCGTGAACGGATGCCACACATGCCGACGATCAGCCTCGACGGCGGAGAGGGTGGCTTCGGACACGTTCATGCGGATCGAAACGGGGATGTTACCAAGCGTAACGCGCACCGACCGACCACTCTCGACGTCCGCCCGGCACGAGGGGAACTTCCTCGTAGTAGGTATTCCACAGATTATCCACCTCGGCGGATAACGTAAGGCCCTTCACTCCCGCCACTGCGTAGTAAAGACCCAGCGAGCTCAGGATCGGAGTATCGGTGCCGCGACGGAGCGCATTGGATTCCTGAATACGATATTCATTGTCCATGCGGAGTTCAAAACCCGCGCCCAAACGGGCGACGACTGCGGCGGTCAGCCGATGGTCGGCAAAATTGTATGCATAAATACTGCTCTGGCCGGGAGTGAGATAACTCTCGTCCTTGTGTAAAAACGTGTAGCCGAAGATCAGTTCGATCCATTTGCTGCTGTGACGCACGCCTGTCTCGAAACCGATTGTATCCAGATCACCGCTAACCGCCTGACGCGCTGGAGACACGACTGGATTATAAACATAATCGAGCAGGTCTTTGTCGTGCCGTGCGAACACCGCCGAAGAAATAGTCCACATATCGATACCCGCCTCGGCACCCAGCTCGACATTTTGCGCAATGGCACGCGGCAGATTGGGATCGCCGCGAAATAGGCCGGAAGTCGCGCTGGCGTTCAAAGCCTGGTAGGTCGGCAACTGCGTCGATTCATCATAGCTCACGTAAACACGCCGCAAGGCCCCGAATGTATTGCTCAACTCGGCCTTGGCCACGGGAGACCATTCTGACCGGTCACGGTTGCTGTCATCGAACTGCGCGCCGACGGTAAAAACGAGTTCACGGGAATTGGAAAGATGGACAGTATGCTCAGCATCAAGACCGGCATAATACTGGAACCGGTCGTTGAAGCGCCCGAAGGTCAACGCGCTAGAATCGATGTCATCCGCCACGACTCCGGCGCGATAGTTCAAGGCAGTGTCAGCGAGCACGGCCACCCGGCCGTCAAATGCGACTCCGCGCACCTGCGTCTTATGGTTGCTTTCAAATGAAAACGCAGGAATGCGGAAGCGGTCACGGTTCTCGCGATAATACGCCCCCGCCTGGAAGTATTCGTTGTCCGGACCGGTTTCCGCGCGGTGATTGACGGCCAGCAAGTCGGTGCGGACGTATTCGATTTCCTGCTTGTTGTAGGGCGTGTAAAGATTGACCCAGGAAAACTCCTTCGACTGGTGCCCGGCAAAAAAATCCGTCTGTGAGGCATCGTTCCTTAATTGCAGGCGCGCATTGTAGCGGGAGAAGTCGTGTTCGCCGAAAGAACGAGTTCCTTCGCCATTCGATGCGGCGATATCGACATCGGCCGCCACGGTGCGACCATCGATTTCCCGATCAGACACGTAGCCCGCATATGCCTCGCCACGCACAAGCGAATTATCGCCCGCGCCCGCCGACACAAAACCGCCCGACTTAATCGGTTGCCATTCATAAGCGATGCTGCCGGCGGTCGAGTTCCACCCACCTTGGGCGTTGTCCGTGCCGGTCTGCACCGTTGGAGCTCCGAGCATTGCCGGGGCAACCGGGAGTTCGGCGGAATAATGCCCGGTTTGCGGATCATAAATCGGCAGAGCACCGATGCTGAACGACGTGTTTTCGAAGGTGCCTCCACGAATGGACACATCCGCCTGGCCTTCGGCCAGATTGCGGGCCTGCACATCAACGAGCGGCTCATACCGCAATGTCGTGATCGGCATGGCAAAGGTGCCGACGGACTCCTGATTCGCCACCGACGGCGCATTAACGACCACCGGTGACAGCTCTATGGGAGCTTCGGCTGGATCGATGTCGGCTCGTAAAGCCAGGACGGAAACAAGGATCAGGGGAAGCGTGTATACGCGATGCATTGCCGCACGCTTGGCGGCTGACGGACTCAAAACAAGCCCATTGTTAATCAATGCTAAATTAAAGCTAACAATGGCCTCCCAGTTGACGCCCGCAAAAAAACCCGCCGTTGCGGGGCGGGTTTATGAGGAAACTCCTTGAAATGCCATTATTCGCCGTCGTTACCGATGGCCTCAACCGGACAGCCCTCGAGGGCTTCCATGCAAAGAGCGACATCATCATCGGTCTCGGGCTGCTTGTGAACGAAGGAGTAACCACCCTCGTCGTGGCGGCTGAAAAACGCCGGCGCGGTCTCGCGGCAGAGATCGCAGTCGATGCATTGCTGATCGACGTAAAACTTACCCGAAGTGTTTTGTTCCCATTTGTCTGCTTTATTGGCCATGGTTCGGGCAAGAAAGACGAATGGATTGTGCTGTCAAGCGACCTTGCGCCACCTGCACAGTAATTAGCAATTAACGACCAATCGGGCCAAATTAACCGCGATTTCAGGTGGCGGCTTGTGTTTGTGTTATCATTTTTCATCTTTAACTCAGCATGCTTTCCGACCGCCACTACATGCGCGACAACACTGGTCGCCCCCCAATCTCCGCACTTGCCTGGCTGATTGACATCATTGCAGGAGCATTCGTCATCGAGAACATTTTTCTACGCTGGTTTGGCGGCAATGTAGGGCAGGGATTTTTCCACTACCTGACGCTTTCGCCCGAGGGACTGCCCCACGGATTCGTATGGACGCTGGTCACGCATGCGCTCATCCACGATCCAAACAACCTGCTCCACCTGGGGTTCACCCTGCTGATGCTGTATATATTCGGCCGGGCAGTGGTTCAGGAAATCGGTGAGCGAAGAATGCTCGGTCTGTTCGCGACAGCCGTGGCCACCGGAGGCATCGTCTGGCTGGCAATCAATTGGTCACATGCCGACCGCCTCTATGGTGCCTCGGCCGGAGTCAGTGCATTGATGATCCTCTTCGCCTGCCTCGATCCGGAACAGCCCATCACCTTGTTTATGATCGATGTCGGGATGCGCGCCAAGCACCTAGCCATCGCAATGGTTGCAATTGATGTGCTCGGACTGGTGTTGGTGGAGATTCCCGGTCGCGGATCCTGGTTTTCCATGGCCCATTCGGCCCACTTGGGAGGCATGGCCGCAGGCTGGGCTTACTACCGATTTTTCCATCAACGAAGCTGGGGGGCGTTCACCAGCAGGCCATCCATCGAGCTCCCTCGTTGGTTTCGCAAATCCCGCAAGACGGAGACGCCTCCCGCCGCCTACAAAGTTAACCTTGAGAGCCGCGAAGACCTGCGCGCGGAAATCGACCGCATTCTCGACAAAATTAACAGCAAGGGATTCCAGTCCCTAACTGATGAAGAAAAACGACGACTCGATCAGGCTCGCGACCAGTTAAGTCGGCGTTGAAAACTCGACCCGCACCACACAAGCCCTCCAATTTACTGTCATCGGGAACCTTTTCCCGCTTACCACGTTCCAACCTTACTGATGCATCCATTCACACGCCCCGCGCGCCGGCTCTTCACGTTGCTGGTTTTTGCAGCTCTGTTCGCCCATGCGCGCGCCTCGCTCGAAAGCACCTTCGAAGTGCCGGACCAAATAAGGACGGAGGCCAGCAGTCTGGTGCAACTGCTCGAGCATTATCATTACAACCGCGATGCGGTCACCGCCGCCAACTACTCGGATGTCATTCCGGATTACATGGCGGTCCTGGACGGCCAGCACCTCTTTTTCACCGAGGCCGACAAGCAGGAGTTCATCGAGCGTTTCAAGCCGGACTCCCTTTACCTGACCGTTTCCTACACAGGGAAAATCGATTCCGCCTATGCAATTTTCTCCGTCTACAAAACACGCGTGACTGATCGCGTTACTTGGATCCAGGAAGCGCTGAAAAAGGACTTCGATTTCACCACCAAAGACACCTACCTGATGGATCGATCCAAGATCGCCTGGCCCGCCAACGCCACCGATGCGGATACGCTTTGGGGCGAACGCCTGCGGTTCGAATTGATCAAGGAGCTTCTAAACAAGAAGACCATCGAAGAAGCCAAGAAGACCATCGGCAAGCGCTACGATCGCCTGATTAAAAATATGAGCGACATAGAGAGCTCCGACATCTCGGAAATGTTTCTCAGCACGATCGCCCATCTCTACGATCCCCACTCCACCTATTTCTCGGCAGACTCCTACGAGGACTTCGGCATTCAAATGAGACTTCAGCTCGTGGGCATCGGGGCGTTGCTCAGCATCGAGGACGATCTCTGTGTCATCAAAGACCTCATCCCCGGCGGCCCCGCAGACCTCGACAAACAACTCAAGCCAAACGATAAGATCATCGCCGTGGCACAGGAAGGGGCCGAGCCGGTGGACATCATCGGCATGAAGCTGCGTAAAATCGTCGATATGATTCGCGGCAACAAGGGCACCCGGGTGCACCTCTTCATCGAACCAGCCGACGGTGTAGGGTCCGCCACCCGCAAGGAAGTCGTGCTGACCCGTGATGTCGTGAATCTCGACTCATCCCGTGCGCATGGTGCGATTTTCGAGTTTCCCGATACCGAAGGCCACATCGCTCCGATCGGCGTGATCACGCTCCCCACGTTCTACGGTCCCGATGTGTCGAGCGATGGCAAGGCGCAGAACAGCGCCAGCAAAGACATCGAGGAAATCATCTCCCGGCTTAAGGCCGCCAAGGTGCAGGGTATCGTGCTCGATTTACGTCGCAACGGAGGAGGTCTCTTGAGTGAGGCCATTTCCCTTGCCGGCCTGTTCATCAAGACCGGCCCCGTCGTTCAGGTCCGCGCCTATTCGGGCGAGATCAAAGTCGACGACGACGAGAACCCGGCAGTCGCATACGACGGTCCCCTCGCCGTCCTGGTGTCCCGATTCAGCGCATCTGCTTCCGAAATCGTGGCCGGCGCACTTCAGAATTATGGCCGCGCCGTCATCATCGGAGACAGTTCCACCCACGGCAAAGGCTCCGTGCAGACGGTTCTCGAACTGCGCAATGTCGTGCCGAAACTGGCACGCAGCGATATCAAGAGCGGCGCAACCAAGCTCACGATTCAGAAGTTCTATTTGCCCAACGGTGCCTCCACCCAGCTCAAGGGTGTCGTTCCCGATATCATCCTGCCGTCGGTCGACGACTTCCTGCCCATCGGCGAGTCCGATTTGCCGCACGCACTGGTTTGGGACAGCATTCCCTCCAGTAAGTTTGACGGTAAACCACTGCCCTCCTCCGCCCTCAGCCCGCTGATCGCCGCCAGCACCAAACGTCAGGGCGAACTCCCCGAATTCACCTACCTGCGCCGGGGCATCGACCAGTTCAAATCCCGTCAGGACGAGAAAACGATTTCGCTCAACCTGGAGCTGCGCAAGGAACAGAAAAAAACCGACGAGGACTTCAAAAAAACAATGAAGCAGGAGCGCAAAAAACTTTCCGCCTCCGACTATAAATTCAACGAAGTCCTGCTGGCTCCGCCTGCCCCGCCACGTCCCAAGGTCACCAAAAAAGACGATGATTCATCCGACGAGGACGAAGAACTGAGCACCGATGAAAACGAGCGCTACCCCTCGGTTGACATTCCCCTGCGCGAAGCACTTCGCGTGGTTAACGACCTGATACAAAACCCGACCATTACCGAGCTGGAAACCTCAGGTCTTAAACCTGAGGTGGCCACCACGGTTGCGCCTTAACAGCGACTACGCTGCCAGTTTATCCCTGCGGCTTGATTTGGAAATCAGGCTGCGGGTCGCCGGGCAAAAACAAACCGGTCCCGATCGGTAAGGTCACGCCGGGATTCTATCCCGACGAATCCTGATCCGGCTAAAAGTCCCGTCAGTTCGGCGTGCTGACTAATACCAGTTTCCAGTGCGAGCAGACCGCCCAGTCTTAAATGGCGCGAAGCGCCGTCAATGATCACGCGCAAATCGGCCAGACCGGCGTCCGCCGCAATGAGTGCGGAAACCGGTTCGTGCACCCGAACTTCGGGCTCGGCGGCGGCGGTCTCATCGGCGGTAAGATAAGGCGGGTTTGATACGATGAGATCATAAGTCGCCGCAGTCGGAATCGCCTCATACCAATTCGATTTCACAAAGTTCACGCGATCCACCAACGCCAGGCTCCGGGCATTCTCCTCGGCCAGTGCTAGTGCTTCGATCCTCGCATCAACCGCCGTCACGGTCGCGCCTTCGTAGCGCGTGGCCAACGCCAGTGCGATCGCGCCGGTGCCCGTGCCAAGATCCAGAATATCCTTCGGCGCGGACGTCATACGCTCAATAACCAGTTCGATGAGCAGTTCGGTTTCAGGGCGCGGGATCAGCGCCCGGCGGTCTACTTTCAGCTTGAGGCCCGACCACTCGGTTTCGCCGAGGATATATTGAAGGGGTTCGCGCTGGCTCCGGCGTTTCACCAAGGGACGGATCTTCTCAAGATCGCTCTCGGGTAGCACCCGCTCGAATTGCAGGTAAAGCTGCATACGCTTGAGTCCAAGCGCATGCCCGATGAGCAGCTCGGCGTTCAACCGTGCCGACTCGATGCCTTTGCCGGAAAGGAACTCGGTGGTTTTCTGCACAACTTCGAGAACAGTAATCATAAATCAATCGTCGTCTTCATTCCGGTCGCGTGGCCGCACATAAGGCTGTCCGGTCAAGGCGGCGAACTTCTCCTCGAAGTCGGCCCGTTGTAATGCCTCGATGATACTTCCGATCGCACCCTGCATCACCTGCGCAAGGCTGTGCAACGTGAGTCCGATGCGGTGGTCTGTCATCCGGCTCTGCGGGAAATTGTAAGTCCGGATACGCTCGCTGCGTCCGCCCGTGCCGATCTGGCTGCGGCGTTCGTCGGCATATTTGGCGCGTTCCGTTTCTTCCTTGTGCTGTAACAAGCGCGAACGCAGCACCGCCATGGCGCTGGCCTTGTTTTTCTGCTGCGAGCGGCCGTCCGCACAATACACCAGCATGCCCGTCGGCTTGTGGATAATCCGCACCGCCGAGTCGGTGGTATTGACGCCCTGCCCTCCCGGTCCGCTGGCCCGCTGCACGGTGATTTCCAGGTCCTGCGGATCGATGTGAATATCGACCTCCTCGGCCTCGGGCAGAACGGCCACGGTGACCGTCGAGGTATGGATGCGACCGTTGGCCTCCGTTAGTGGCACGCGCTGCACTCGATGCACGCCGCTTTCAAACTTGAGCCGCCGGTAAACATCCTGCCCGGTGATCAAAAAGCTCACCTCACGAAAACCGCCGCGCTCGCTCAAGCTGCTCCCCATGGGTTCGATCTTCCAGCCCTGCTCCTCCGCATACCGTTGATACATGCGGGTCAGTTCGGCGGCGAACAACGCGGCTTCCTCGCCGCCGGTGCCTGCCCGGATTTCCATGACGGTATTCCTTGAATCGCTCGGCTCGGGAGGAATCATGGCGGCCAGCACCGCGTCGTGCAAACGGGCCTGGGTGGCTTTCAACTCCGGCAATTCGGCCGCCGCCAGCTCCGTAAGCTCGGGGTCGCCCGCCGCGTCCTTGAGCAACGCCTGGGCCTCGGCCAGGTCTGTGCAGGCCTTTTGGTAGGCCTTATGATCGGCCACCATCTGCGCGAGTTTTTGTTGCTCGCGCGACACCTCGGTGGCTTTGCGGGCATTGGAGTAAAAGGCAGGCTCCGCCATCTGCGCATCGAGCTCATCGAGGCGACGTTGAAACGGAAGAATTTCGGGCAGGGAATCCATGCGGAAAGGGTGAAGGTGATCGGCGCCAAAGCAGTGGCGATTTGCGCATTGCGAAGGCCATTGCGAGCGGCTTGGGTAAGCCCGCTCAACGAAAACCGCGGCACTTATGCCTAACGGTGTTGATCAGCAATGGCCACGACGCTTTTCACTCAGAACATCATCGCCTGCATCTGGGATTTCGACAAGACCTTAATCCCCGAATACATGCAGTCTCCGTTGTTTCGCCGCTATGGTATCAACGAGCCCAATTTTTGGAACGAGACCAACAACCTCGTCTCCCACTACCACAAGCGCGGCTACCAGCTCTCAAGCGAGATCGCATACCTGAATCACATCCTCACCCATGTGTTGGCAGGAAAAATGGCCGGCCTGAACAACCGGGTGTTGCGTGAGTGCGGAGCCGACATCCGGTTTTACCCGGGCATGCCGTCGTTTTTCGACCGTAGCCGCACCTTTGTTCGCGAGAAACCCGAGCACCTCAAACACGAGATCTCGCTGGAGCATTACATCGTGAGCACCGGTCTGGCCGAGATGATCCGCGGCAGCGCCGCCGCACCCGGGGTCGATGGCATTTGGGGCTGTGAATTTGTCGAGAATCCCTTGCAACCCGGGTTCCTTCAGCAAAAGGAAATGGACATCACCGCCGAGGCGGAGATCGCTCAAATCGGCATGGTCATCGACAACACGACCAAAACCCGCGCCATTTTTGAGATCAACAAGGGCACCAACAAAAATCCGGCAATCGATGTGAATTCCAACATCAAGCCGGAGGACCGCCGCATCCCGCTTCAAAACATGATCTACATCGCGGACGGTCCGAGCGACATCCCCAGTTTTTCCGTGGTGAAGAGTGGCGGGGGCAAGGCCTACGCGGTCTACAACCCCGACTCCACCGCCGAGTTCGAACAGAACGACCGTCTGCGCCAGGTCGGGCGTATCGATCACTATGGCCCGGCGGATTATGAGGAAAAGAGCCAGACGTCGCGCTGGCTGCGCCTGCAAATCCATAAAATCTGCGACCGGATCGTCAGCGACAGGGAAGCGGCCGTAGCCCAGCGCGTATCGCGTCCGCCCCGGCACCTCTCGACGACTCCGGAGGAGGAGGATGCCGCAAGCAAGGCCCCCAAGCCTCCCCAGCAAACGGCTTTTATCTAGAGAGACGCTGATTTAATCTTCAGACGGAAGGAGAGAGGAGAAGGAAAGGGAGCGTCAGTTGCTATGAGAGGAGGCATGAACCAGCAGAGCAGTATCGCGCAGATGGAGTTTGCGGGGAAAAAG
>JBAZBC010000036.1:0-13790 GCA_041671745.1 Opitutaceae bacterium
GATCCGCTCGCGTCCGCTTCGTCAGGCATCCCAGCGATAGAAAGGTGGTTTGGTGGCTCATTTATATCATTACACCTTGCTGTAAAATATGCTCCGATTTTACTCTGGGTTTTCAGAGGCTCCTTAACTCACTCCCAACACGTGTCCGTTTTATCGGGGGAACCCCAACTGAAGCGAGTAGTGCGTCAGTTAAGGGGCGTGTGTTCCGAGGTTGGGGCTCAGCCCTTCTTCTTTTCCTGCTTGGCGAGCTTCTTTTCTTTGGCCGTTTTGAGCGGCTGCTTCTTGGTCTCTTTTTTGGAGTTCTGGGTCTTGGCCATGATGTTATTCTTGGTATTTGCTGAAAACTAACAGGGAAACGCAGGTCGGCACACCGTTGGTCCGGCACTTTTGGTTGATTTCGGATTCCCGGGTTTCACAAGCGGATCGAACTATGCGGGCGTCAACAGGCAAAGGTGCGGCGAACCTCCATGGTTGCGCTCTGCGCGGGCTTTCCTCCAATTGTAAGTCATGCTCAAACCTCTCGTTTCCCTGCTTGGTATTGTGGGCGTTATGGGTCTTTTTACCGGCTGCACCACGGTCACCGAGACCGGACGTTCGCAGCTCATGCTGGTCACGCCATCTCAAGAATCACGGATGGGGCTGGCGACATTCGATCAGATCAAAAAATCGGAGAAAATCTCGTCCGACCCCGTGGCCAACGCGCGTATCCAGCGTATCGGACGTCGCATCGCTGCTTCGGTCGGTCGCGAGATTCCCAACGCGCAGTGGGAGTTCGTGGTGTTCGACTCTTCCACGGTAAACGCTTTCGCGCTGCCTGGCGGAAAAGTCGGGGTCTACACAGGGCTCATCAAACTCGCTTCGAGTGATGACGAGATCGCTATCGTCATGGGACACGAGATCGCCCACGTGACGTCGCGCCACGGGGCCGAACGCACTTCGCAGAACTACGCCATAGCGGGAATCGGCCTCGCTGCCGCTATTGGAATGGAGGCGA
This sequence comes from Opitutaceae bacterium, assembly GCA_041671745.1. Lineage (GTDB taxonomy): Bacteria > Verrucomicrobiota > Verrucomicrobiia > Opitutales > Opitutaceae > Rariglobus. The sequence goes on from JBAZBC010000036.1 coordinate 995, forward strand.
AGCATGTGGATACCGAGAAGCGCAACCTGGTGCTTTCCGCCTACGGCATTGGCTCGCAGGTTGGCTTTGCATTGCCGTTTTCTCGCCTGCATGAAAGCGAGGCAGACAGCATCGGCCTGCGTTTTGCCGCAGGCGCCGGCTACGATCCTCGCGCCGGTGTGACGTTCTGGAAAAAAATGGCCGCGCAGGGCGGGGCCAAGCCGCCGGAGTTTCTTTCGACGCATCCTTCGGATGCCACCCGCATCGCAAATCTCCAGAAGCTCGCTCCGCAATACATGCCGATCTACGAGGCGAACAAGGCGCGCTATCAGTGATGCGTCTGGCATCGGGTTCGATTGCCGGTGCTTTTTTAGTTTCTTTCCGCTAGCCCGCGTCTGCGGAATGCTTCACGTTCATGGGCATGTTTGATCCTGTTGAAAAGCTGAAGGAATTTATCCGTCATCCCAGCGTTTCCGCCGACCCGGCCTTTAAGTCGGGAATGAAGGGCGCGCTCAATTTCGCCGCTGGGCTGCTGGAGTTGATCGGTTTCAAAGTCGAGATCGTCAAAACCGATCTGCACCCGATCATTCTGGCCTCACGCGGAGACACTCCCGACTGGCCGCATGTCATCATTTACGGCCACTACGATGTGCAACCGGCCGATCCGTTGAACTTGTGGCAGTCGCCGGCCTTCGAGCCTGAAATTCGCGGCCACCGGCTCTATGGTCGCGGTGCAGCTGACAATAAGGGCCCGCTCATGGTGCACATTGCCGCCGTCGGACGTCTGCTGGAACGCCGTCCCGATCTGCCGCTGCGCATTACCTTTATAATCGAGGGCGAAGAGGAAATGGGCAGTCCGAGCTTTCCCAAGTTTTTGGAAGCCTACAGCGAACGACTCAAGGAAGCCGACTTGGTGTATCTCTCAGACACGTTGCTGCCGAGCGAGGACCAGGTGGTCATCACCTGCGGATTGCGAGGACTGGTGTTGTGCGACGTCGTGGTGACCGGTTCCAAGGGGGACCTGCACTCCGGACTGCACGGCGGAGTGTTGCGCAATCCTATCCAGGCAATCACCGAGCTGTGCGCCTCGCTGCACAAGCCGGACGGGTTTGTGAACATCGACGGTTTTTATGACGACGTGATGCCGGTGGAGCCGTGGGAACGGGAGCAGATCAAGGGGCTCGGGACCGACACGGAGGAGTATCGGAAATTTCTTGGTATCCCCGCTTTCCATACACCGCCCGGCTATACTCCGTTTGAGGCGATCCGCGTTTTACCCACGCTGGAGTTCAACGGCATCGGTGGTGGTTATCAGGGCGAGGGATCGAAGACGGTCATCCCGAGCAAGGCGTTTGTGAAGATCAGCTGCCGGCTCGTGGCGAACCAGACGCCGGGCAAGATTCGAGATCTTCTTTATGCGGCGATCCACGCGCGTATGCCCAACGACGTGAACTACGAGATAGTTCCGCAGCATGAAGGAACGCCTTACGTGGTGGTTCCGCCGGACCGGTCCAATACGCCGAAGGATCAGTCGCCGGTGTTGGCTGACACCTTCCGTGCGGCGGACAAGGTCATCGCGGATGTTTTTGGCAAACCTCCGCTTTACCTGCGTGAAGGCGGCAGCGTGCCGATCATCGCGGATATCAAGCGGGTGACGGGATTGGACTCGGTGATGATGGGACTGTTCCTGCCGGAGGACAACTTGCATGCCCCGAACGAGAGCTTTAATCTGAACGTGATGGAGAAGGGTATGCGCGCCTCGGAGCGCATACTTGAGGCGATTGCAGATCGCAAGTAAGAGGCGAAGGGGGCGCTTGTGGCATGGGCATCCTGCCCATGTCAGGAAGCCCGTGCCACTTGTTTCAGAACGCAAAAAAGCCCCGGATTTCTCCGGGGCTTTTTGTAGTGAGAGACTGGTTACTCGATCACTGCTTGAGGACGACGAGATCGACGCGGCGATCTTTGGCCATGGTGGTATCATCAGCGTTTTCGACGGCGTCGAGGTCACCCTTGGAGAGGACTTCGAGCTTGTCGGCGGAAACACCGGAGGTGACCAGGTATTGCTTGGCGGCGTTGGCGCGGCGGTCACCGAGGCCGAGGTTGTATTCGGCGGTGCCCTTCCAGTCACAGTGGCCTTCCAAGAGGAGGCGTGTGGTGGGGTTGGCCTCAAGGTAGGCCTTGGCGGCGTCGAGCTTGGTGCGCTCCGAAGCCTTGATGGCGGATTGGTCGAATTCGAAATAAACGGTGCTGCCCTGGAGGGCGGCGCGGTCCTGGCCGTCAATGGCGTTAGGGTCACGAGCTCCGAGACCGCTGTTAAGATCGGCGAGGGTGCCGTCATTGAGTCCGCCAACATTGGCACCCGACAGACCATTGTCAGGACCGATTACAGTGGTGGAAGGATCCGGCCGTTTGGGCTTTTTAGAGCAACCGGTGAGAACAACGGCGGCGGCGACGATAACGAAACAGAGTTTCTTAGTGGAGAGGTTCATGTTTGAACGATAAAGATGAGAGGTGATTTGACCTTATCTGCCATTCAAATTGGGTCGCAAGTTATTTAACGCCGTCTTTGTAAACCATGTCATCCAAACCTCCTTCTGCATGGTTTCTATTCGACAATGGATCCCTGCGTGCCGAGTCCACGCTGAGCTTGCGGCGGTTGGCTGCTGCGCTGACGGACTGCACGGGACTGCCGGTTCAAGCCGTGTCACTCCTGCACTCCAGTAACGTGGCTGCGGAAGCTCTGGGCGGTGAACCCGCACGGTTGTTGGAACCGGCCCTGGTTGCCTATTTTACGGCCAATCCTGCGGGGGAGGCCGTGCTATTGCCATTGTTTTTCGGTCCGAGCGCGGCGTTGACCGAGTATGTGCCGGCCCGACTTGAGTCGGTGCGGGCGAAGTTTTCGGGAGCCAGGGTGTGGATGGCTCCTTGGCTGGTGGACATCACCGATGCCGACCGGCGGCTTGCTGAGGTGCTGGCCGATCAGGTGCGTTTGGCTGCGCGAGCACGCGGATGGCACCGGCCCAAGGTAGTGCTAGTGGATCATGGGTCTCCGCAGTCCGCAGTGGCGGAGGTTCGTAATCACCTAGGGGAACAGGTTCGGGCGGTGCTCGGCTCCGAAATCGAGGCGCTGGCGGTGGCCTCGATGGAGCGCCGGGAAGGCGATGCTTATGTCTTTAATGAGCCGCTGCTGGTGACGGCGTTAAGCACGGCGCCGTTTGATCACGGCGAGGTCGTGGTCGCGTTGCAGTTTTTATCGCCCGGACGGCATGCGGGACCGGGCGGAGATATTGCCGACATCTGTGCGACCGCCGAGGCGGAGCAAGCGGGATTGCAGACCCAGATGACCGAGCCGATTACGGCGGATCCCCGTCTGGTCGGCTTGCTGGCTGAGCGTCTGCGGCAGGCGACCGAGATCTGATGGGCGCCGTGTCTGTGGATCAGACCGGTTTTTTGGGTTCGATGAGGCCGACTTCCAAGGCGTAGCGGGTAAGGCTGGCGACATCGTGGAGGTTGAGTTTGCGCATGAGGTTGGTGCGGTGGTTGTCCACCGTCTTCACGCTGATATCGAGCTTGGAGGCGATTTCCTTGGTGCTGTGGCTCTCGGCCACGAGTTGAAGGATTTCACGTTCGCGGTCGGTGAGGAAATCGGCGGTCGCGCTGGACGACGGATTGGCGACTACGTTGCGCAAAAGGGATGCGACGGCCGGGCCGAAATAGGTGCCGCCGTTGGCAACGGTTTCGAGACCCTTTTTGAATTCGAAGAGGCCGGCGGTTTTTTCGACGAAACCATGGGCACCGGCTTCGAGCATCTCGCGCACGAGCACGGGGTTTTCGTGTCCGGAGAACACGAGCACGCGGACATTCTTGAGTTGTTTGGTCAGCCGGCGAAGCAGGTCGACGCCGTTTAGGCCGGGGAGCTTAGCGTCCAAAACCAGTAGGTCGGGTTTCACTTCAAGACACAGGGTGAGGGCGCTTTGGCCGTCGCCGCTTTCGCCCACTAGCTTGTAGTTGGGGTCGAGCCGGAGGATTTCCACAAGCATTTCACGTATGGCGGTCTGATCTTCGATGATGACAAGTCGTTTCATGCAAGCGGGTAAAAAGGTGAATAAACTCAGAGCGGACAGTGCTGCGCCTCCCTCCGCTTAGAACAAGACGCACGTCTGAATGAGGCGATAACTTTTTGTAAAATATGCTCAGGTTTTTTCGAAGAAATACTTATGGTATCGTCAATGAATCGCCCAATATTGTTTCTCTATGGGGTGTTTACACTAGTCGGGCTCGGTTTGCCCGGCTGTGCCGGAGACCCGGCGGCGTCTGTGGTGCCCAAGCCTGCGCCCTCGACTGATGTCGGCAAGTTGCGGGCCTGGCAGGATGCCGAGAAAGTGGCCGCAAGAGCCGAGGGGAGGGAGACCGTAGTGGGTAGTGGTGAGTCGATGATGCCGATCTACGGAGAAAATACGGTGCTCGTGCTGACGAAGATCAACTACGCGGATCTCAAACCCGGGATGCAGGTGGCGTATGTGAATGAAGCTGGGCATCGTGTGGTGCACGTGTTGCTATCGCTTGGCGTGAACGGCTGGAGGATCCAAGGACTGAACAACGAGGAGGAGGACACTGAACGCGTGACCCGTTACAACCTGATCGGGGTCGTCTACGCTTCATTCGCCACGGATGGGGATCTGAAGTAGCGGAATATTTTCGCGTTGCGGTGGTGGGTCGACCGGGATTCGAACCCGGAACCAACAACTTAAAAGGATGCTGCTCTACCATTGAGCTATCGACCCCCGAACCCGAAGAGGGTCTGAATTGGTTTCCGCCGCCGTCTTTGGCAAGCGTTTTTTCCTTTGGAAATTCTTTGTCGTTTGACTCTTTGGGTTCAGCAGCAACGTCTGGTGCTATCTGTCTTTGGCCTAAGTGATCAAGCCGGCCCAACCGCCTCCATCAACCTTACCGGATAAATTTGGGAACAATCCAAAAATACGCGCATCATACTTCCTCTGAACGTATGTCTACGAAAGCACAGGAAGTAGCATTGGATCGTCTCCTTGTTGATCGCTTCAAGGGTGGCGATGAGGCAGCCTTTAACGAAATGGTGAGCCGTTATTGGGATCGCATCTATGGCATGGTGCACCAGCTCCTGCGTAACCAGCAGGACGCCGAAGAGGTGACCCAAGACGCCTTCATCCGGGCTCATCGTGGGCTCGTGAATTTCCGTGGCGACTCCGCTTTTTCGACTTGGCTCTACCAGATCGCCACCAACCTCGCGCGCAACCGTTACTGGTATTGGTGGCGCCGCAAGCGGGACAAGACTGTCTCCTTCGACCAGCCGGTGAGCGACGACAACAGCACGCCGCTCTCCGAGGTTTTCGCCACCGAGATGGCCACGCCGGGTGACATCACTGTCACTCAGGAACTCGTTGACCATATCGCGGTCGGCATGGAGAAGATCAGCGCTAAACACCGGGAAATTCTAATTTTGAGAAACGTTAAAAACATGGCCTATGAGGAAATCGCCGAGGTGCTGGGCATCTCGGTGGGAACCGTCAAGAGCCGTATCGCCCGCGCCCGCGAAAGCCTGCGTGAAACCATCGGGGAGGACTTCAAGTGAACGACCAACGCTTCATCGAATTACTTAATCTATACGTCGACCAGCAGATCGGTCCGTCCGAAGCGACCGAGTTGGAGGAGGCCGTGCTGCGTGATCCCGCCCGCCGTCGGGTTTATGATCAATACTGCCGTTTGCAGCGCGGTTGCTGCATGCTGGGTGATCATTCGCGTTCGACCGCTCCGGCCGCCCAACGTTTTGTCTGGTCCTTGCGCGAGGTGGAGCGGAAGATCTCCGCGCCGCGCCGCCCGGTGTGGCGTTCCGTTTATTTTGGATCCTTTGCCTCCGCCGCCATGGCTGCGTGCGTGGTGGTTGTCGTAGTAGTGAATCGTTCGGGATCCGTTTTGGATACTGGCGCGATCATTGCGGATGTCGGCCAACCTGAACAAATCGAGACCGTCGCTCCTGCACGTGCGGTGGCGGTCGTTGCTCCGTCGCCGTTTGAGTCCAAGCCTATGTTAACCGCCGCCAGTTTCGGTGTGGTGCGCAATGCCCGTGAGGCGGAAATCGCCGCCACTGATCGCGAGGCGTTGGAGTGGATGAAGCGCGTCGATGCTCTGCCGGTGACCAGTCGAGTGATTGCCGACGACCAGCTGTTTGAGTCGCGTCCGACGTTGCAGCAGGACAACCGCGTGTTTCGCAGCCGCCATGCACTTCAGGGCAACGCCGAGTTCGCGGCGTTCCAGTTCCAGCGGTAAGATTCCCGCCGAGACAGGTGCGCGTTTATGCACCGTGTCTTTTTCGAAAGGCCCCCGGTCACGAACCGAGGGCTTTTTTTATGAGCTGTTCGGTCGTGGCTTTCGGGCCGAGCGACAGTATGGCGCGGCGGATGGATTCGTCGGCATCGGCGGCTTTGTAGCCGAGTGCGGTCAAAGCGAGCACGGCGTCGCGCATCTTGGTGTCGGCTGGCGCGGCGGCGACCTCGTCGGTCGATCCGCTGGCGGACAAAACCGTCTCGGCTGAGCCGGTGGAGCCGACCTTGGAGCGAAGTTCGATGACGAGGCGTTCGGCGGTTTTTTTGCCGATGCCGGGGCATTTCGCGAGGGTCGAGATGTCGCCGCTGCCGATCGCGCTTTGCAGGGAAGGCAGCGAGAGCTTGCTCATGATTGTGAGCGCCATCTTCGGGCCGACGCCGGTGACATGCTCGATCATCAACCGGAAGAAATCGCGTTCGGCCGGCGTGGCGAAACCGTAGAGCGTCTGCGCATCCTCGCGATAGATCACGAGGGTGTGCAGCTTCACCATCGACCCGGTGGCGGGGAGTTTTTCCGCCGTGGTGACGGGGATGTTCACCTCGTAGCCAAGGCCGTTGAGCTCGATGATGGCATGCAACGGGGTCGCCGCCGTGAGCAGACCGTGGATGGAGGTGATCATCGGTGGATCAACGCAGCCCGAGCACGTCCTGCATGTCGTAAACCCCGGCGGGACGGCCGGTGATCCACTGCGCGGCACGAATCGAGCCGCGGGCAAAGATGCCTCGATCAGAGGCCTTGTGCGTGAGTTCCAGGCGTTCGCCGAGGGCGGCAAACATGACCGTGTGGTCGCCAACCACGTCACCCCCGCGCAACGCGTGGATGCCGACCTCGGTCGAGGTGCGTTCGCCGGTGATGCCCTCGCGTCCGTGGCGCAGGGCCGAGGCGTCGAGCTTGCGTTCTTCCAGGATGATTTCGAGCAGACGCGCGGCGGTGCCGCTGGGGGCGTCTTTCTTGAAGCGGTGATGCATCTCGACCACCTCGGCGTCGTAATCGGAGCCGAGCACGGACGCGGCGCGGCGGGTGAGGGCAAAGAGCAGGTTGACGCCCACCGAATAGTTGCCCGACCAGACGCACGGGATTTTGGCGGCCTCGGCGAGGAGGTGCTTTTTTTCGTCGGCGGCGTGGCCGGTGGTGCCGATGACCAAGGGCTTGCCGTGGAGCGCAGACAAGCGGATGACCTCGGCCGTGGCTTGGTGAAAGCTGAAGTCGATGACGACGTCGCCGAGGGCGATGCCTGCCGAAAGATCGTCACCGGCGTCGATCGATGCGGCGATGGTGGCTCCGGCTTCCTTGGCGGCGGCGGCGATGGCTTGGCCCATGCGACCACGGTATCCGATTAATGCGATGCGAAGGGACATGGGATTATTTGCCGAGGGCCTTGAGGACCGCGACGAGCGTGGATTCGCTGGCCTTGCTGAGCTCGGAGAGCGGTTCGCGGACGATGTCCGAACGGATAAGTCCGGCGCGGGCCATGGCGAATTTGACCGGCACGGGATTGGGCTCGATGAAGAGAGTCTTGAAAATCGGGTAGAGCTTGCGATGGAGCTTGGTGGCCTTGGGCAGGTCGCCGGCGAGCCCGGTGTTGACCAGCTGCACGACTTCTTTGGCGAAGAGGTTGGACGCGACGCTGATGACGCCTTCGGCACCGACCGAAATGAAGGGCAGGGTGAGGCTGTCGTCGCCACTGAGCACGGTGATGTCCTTGCCCAAGGCGTTCTTGATCTGGTCAACGCGCTCGACGGAGCCGCCGGCCTCCTTGATGAATCGGACGTGCGGATACTTGGCACGGAGACGCTCGATGACCGGCACGCTGATTTCGATGCCGCAGCGGCCGGGGATCGAGTAAAGGATGACGGGCTTGTCGGTGGCCTCGGCGACGGCGGAAAAATAGCGGAACACGCCCTCTTGGGAGGGCTTGTTGTAGTAGGGGGCGACGACCAGCACGGCATCGGAGCCGGCCTCGGTGGCGAGGGTGGTGAGTTCGACCGCCTCCTTGGTGGAATTGGAGCCGGTGCCGGCGATCACGGGCACGCGACCGCGGGCGGCCTCGATCACGGCGCGGACGACGTCGAGGTGTTCCTCATGGGAGAGGGTGGGGGATTCGCCGGTGGTGCCGACGGGCACGAGACCGTTGATGCCGGACTTGATCTGGAATTCCACAAGCTTGCGCAGATCGTCGTAGGCGACAGATTGGTCGGGCTTGAAGGGAGTCACGAGCGCAGTGATCGTGCCTGTAAGGGGACGGAGTTTCATGGCGGGTTTACGGAAGATACCTTGCACAGCACAGCACCCCACTTTACCAAATCCGCAACGTTTTTCATCCACCACCACTTGCATGTCGCAAACTACGGAAATCTTTAACGAACTGCTCAAGCTGGCCGTGGAAAGCGGTGCGAGCGACATCGTCATCAAGTCCAACAAGCCCGGTTATGTGCGCATGTCAGGCCGCTTGAAGCCGGTCGATATGGACCCCATTTCGTCCGAAGAGGTGCGCGAATTTGTCGATACTCATGTGCCCCGCGTCTTCAAAATGCGCTGGGAAGAGGAGGGCCAGGTGGACTACGCCTACTCGGCCGAGGGCGTGGGGCGTTTCCGCGTGAATGCTTTTCACCAACGCGGCACGGCCAGCATCGTTTTCCGTCACATCAAGAGCCGGGTGCCGACGTTCGCCAATTTGGGGCTGAATCCCGAACCGTTGCTCAACCTGGCCAAGGCCAAAGATGGTATCGTGCTCGTGTGCGGCGCCACCGGTTCCGGCAAAAGTTCGACGATGGCGGCCATGCTGGGCTGGATCAACGAGAACCAGGACAAGCACATCGTCACGTTGGAGGACCCGATCGAGTTCACGTTTCAGGACGACAAATCGGTGTTTCAACAGCGCGAGATCGGCCTCGACGTGCCGACCTTCGAGATGGCGATCAAGTCCGTCCTGCGCCAAAACCCCGACATCATTCTCATCGGTGAAATGCGCGACAAGGAAACCTTCGAAACCGCCATCTCGGCGGCGGAGACCGGTCACTTGGTGCTTTCCACCATGCACGCCGCCACGGTGGCGCAATCACTCACCCGTCTGTTCGAGTTTTTCCCGCCGGAGCAGCAATTGCAGGCCCGTCGGCAGATCGCCGGTTCGTTGCGCGGATTCATCTGCCAAAAACTCGTGCCCACGATGGAGGGCGGCGGACGCGTTCCGGCCAACGAAATCCTCAGCGCCGACTCGGTGATCAAAACGCTCATCCTTGAAGGCCAGTTTGAGAAGATCCAGGGGCTCCTCGAGGCGGGCACCGACTCGGCGAGCTTTTCGTTTAATCGCGATCTCTACCGTTTGGTGAAGGCCGGCACCGTGAGCAAGGCCGAGGCGTTGCGTTTCTCGCCGAATCCGCAGGCGCTGGAGATGAACCTCAAGGGCATCTTCTTTAAAACATAACTTCCCGAAGTTGCAGCCGTGCTGCATTTTTTCGGGCTTGGTTTCAATTGAATGCGGCCTTAGCCGTGATCGCTTCCAATCATGGCTACCGCACTTATTTTTTCCGGACAAGGTGCCCAAAAGGTCGGCATGGGCAAGTCGCTCTACGAAAACTCCGCGACGGCGCGCGCCCTCTACGATGAGGCCAATCGCGTGCTGGGCTGGGACCTCACCAAGATCAGCTTCGAGGGGCCCGATTCCGAGCTGACGCAGACAAAGGTCTGCCAAGTTGCACTTTTCGTGCAGGGCATGGCGTTGCATGCGATCATGAAGGAGCAGGGTAAACTGGGTGACGTTACCTGCGCTTTTGGCCTGAGCTTGGGCGAGGTCACGGCGCTGACCGCCGCAGGCGTGTTCGATTTCGCCACCGGTCTCAAGGTGGTCGCCGAACGCGGTCGCTTGATGCAGGTCGCCTGTGAGCAGACCACCGGTGGCATGGCGGCGATTCTTGGCGAAGAGCGCGCCACGATCTATGACTTGTGCGCCGCCTTCGATATTGAGGCCGCTAATTTCAACGCGCCCGGCCAGATCATCGTTTCGGGTGACAAGGCCAAGGTGGACGCTGCCGTCGCGGCCGCCAAGGACCGCGGTATCAAGAAAGTCATTCCGCTTAACGTCGCCGGTGCCTACCACAGCCGCCTGATGGAGCCGGCCCGCGCGGCGTTTGCGACCTTCCTCGACGGCGTCACGTTTAATGCGCCGAAGCTCGCGGTTTTCACCAACACGACCGGCCAGTTGGTCAGCGAGCCGGCGGCCATCCGCGAGGCGCTGGTCAAACAGATCGTCTCGTCCGTCCTGTGGGAAGACTGCATGCGCTCGGCTGTGGCTTCGGGCATCACCCAGTTCCTCGAACTCGGTTCGGGCGGCGTTCTCGCCGGTCTCGCCAAGCGCACGGACAAGGCTTGGGCCGTCAAGAGTCTCGCCGAGTGGGCGGACCTTGCCGTTTAAGAATTTTCATCATCTCTCATCGGGTGACCGGACAAATTTCGGTTTGGTCATCTATAAATCCTGAAAAAATGAGAGTTTACTTCATGGGGATCTGCGGGACGGCGATGGGCAACGCGGCTCTGCTGGCGCGTGCAGCCGGCCACGAGGTGCTGGGTGCTGACACCGGGGTGTATCCGCCCATGAGCACGGTGCTGGCCGACGCCGGCATCACACTGCACGAAGGCTATGATCCGGCGCGGCTGGCCAAGCTCGCGCCTGACTTGGTGGTGATCGGCAACGCCATGTCGCGCGGCAATCCCGAGGTCGAGTGGCTCTTGGATGAGCGACCGTTTGCGTTTACTTCATTGCCCGCGCTGTTGCACGACACGGTCCTGAAGACGCGAAAAAATATCGTGGTGTGCGGCACTCATGGAAAGACGACCACGACGTCGCTGACGGCGTTTTTATTGCGCGAGAACGGGCGTGATCCGGGTTTCCTGATTGGCGGAGTTCCGCTCGATCCTCCGGTGGGCAACCATCTCGGAGCGGCGGTCGATCCGTTTGTGATCGAGGGCGACGAGTATGACAGCGCGTTTTTCGACAAGCGTTCGAAGTTTATCCACTACGCGCCGCACGTCGCGGTGTTGAACAACCTGGAGTTTGATCACGCTGACATTTTTCGCGATCTGGCCGATGTGCAGCGGACGTTTTCCCACCTGACACGTATCGTGCCGCGCAATGGTTTTGTGGTGATGAACGGTGACGACGAAAACCTGCGCGCGCTCGGTCCGTTGCCGTGGACCCGCGTGGTGCGCGTGGGCACGGGCGAGGGCAATGATGTGTGCATCGCCGATTTCGCCGAGACGCCGGCCGGCGTGAGTTTCCGGCTGCTTTGGAACGGCGCGGAATGGGGCGCGGTCAACTGGGCGATTCCGGGCATCTACAATGCACGCAACGCCGCGATGGCGGCGGTGGCGGCGGCACTCGCGATCCATCCGGAGGCACCGACTGCTTTGTCGTTGGCGCCCCTGGTTCGCTTTCGCGGAGTGAAGCGCCGGCAGGAAGTGCTGGTGTCCACGCCTGCGCTGACGGTGGTCGAAGATTTCGGGCATCATCCGACGGCCCTGGCGGAGACGCTCAAATCGTTTCGCAACCGGTTTCCCAGCGCGGTGCTCACGGCGGTGTTCGAGCCGCGCAGCAATACGGCGCGCACCAACACGCTGCAGGCCGGCTTTATGGCGGCGCTGGCGCTGGCCGACGAGGTTTACCTGGGGGCGGTCAACCGTGCGGACAAGTTGAAGGCGGACGAGCGCTTCGACACCGATGCGGTGATCGCGCATGTGAACGCGGCGGGCGGGCGAGGGGTGAGTGCGCCGACCAATGCAGAATTACTCGCGAAGCTGACTGCGGGGACTTTGCCGGCTTCTGAATCAAACCCCCGTTTGGTGGTCTTTTTTAGCAATGGCAGCTTCGATGGGATTATCGCGAAGTATGCGGGGGCGACTAGAGAGACGCTGATTTAATCTTCAGACGGAAGGAGAGAGGAGAAGGAAAGGGAGCGTCAGTTGCTATGAGAGGAGGCATGAATCAGCAGAGCAGTATCGCGCAGATGGAGTTTGCGGGGAAAAAGAAGATGACGCGGCGAGAGAAGTTCCAGACACGGATGGAGGAGGTGATCCAGTGGGCGGGGTTGCTGGCGGTGATCGAGCCGCATTACCCGAAGGGTGAGCGCGGCCGTCCGCCGGTCGGTTTGGAGCGCATGCTGCGGGTCTATTCCCTCCAGCAGTGGTATGGACTGGCGGACGAAGCCCTCGAAGACACGCGCTAAGACAGCCAGGCGCTGCGCGGCTTTGCGCGGATCGATCTGGTCGAGGGCGGCGTGCCCGACGCCACCACGCTGCTTAAGTTCCGCCGCCTGCTCGAAACCCACGACCTGTGCAAAGGTAAGCGTCCGGGCGGGTGCCACGTAGGCGAAAAGACGTAAGCGCGATAGGATGGGCGTGATGAAAACAATCACGACGGAGTTGATCCCTGACGAAACGAAGCGAGGCGGAGACGGGCGGAGGA
>JBAZBC010000037.1:0-8910 GCA_041671745.1 Opitutaceae bacterium
CAATCCGATAACCGGCAACAGCCGGTCGCCACTCATCTCTTTAAGAAAACATGAAAACCGAACACCACAAAACCTTCACCGTGGGCACGCTCGTCTACGACAAAAAGGGCCTTTGGGTTCTCTTCTTTTGGCTCATGTGGAATGATTTCTCGATCACTCTGCTGGAGCAGGTGACGTCCATCACCGGAGCCCTCATGAAGGACCGCGGGGCGACCAATACCCTGCTGGCCACCTTCGGGACCATCGGCGGAGTCATGGGCATGTGGATCAACCCGGTGTTCAGCACCTGGTCGGACCGGCTCCGCACGCGCTTCGGACGGCGGAGGCCGATCCTGCTGATCGCGACACCGTTGTTTGCGGCGAGTCTTTGCACGATCCCCTTCATGCCCGACCTCTACCATTTGCTCATGAAGCACGAGGGCATCGCGGCCTTGCTGAGCCACATCCACATTAACGGAGAGGTGCTCTTTCTCGGGATTGCGAGCATCCTTACCGGCCTATTCAACGCAGTGGTCCTGGCCATCTTCTCCTATTTTTACTGGGACGTGGTGCCGGAGCTGGTGCTGGGCCGGTTCAACGCGATCGCCAAGATCGTCACCGTGGCCGCCGGCTTGCTGTGGAATTTCGTCATCATCGGTTATGCCGACAAACATGTGAAGCTCGTCTATCTGGCCGTGGCCGCTTTCTGCCTGACCATCTATCTCCTGTCCATTTGGAAGGTAAAGGAGGGCGAATACCCCCCGCTGGCCCCTCGTAAAACCAAAGGCATGCTCCAGCCGGTCAAAGACTACTTCACGGACTGCTTCAGCGACTCCTATTACCTGTGGATATTCGTCGGCACGTTGTGCTTCCAATTGGGGAATCAAGGCAACACTTACCAGTTCTTCTACATGCGCTACGACCTGCACATGGACTTTGCCACCACGGGCTGGATCACGGGCATCGGCCTGACGACCACCACCGTCTTCGGCCTGCTGTTGGGTTATGCCTCCGGCTCCATGGTTGACCGGCTGAAGCCGATCCGGGTGCTGCCGGCGACCTTCTTCGTCTGGTCGCTCCTGGCATTCATATCCTTCTTTTATATCCACGACAAAGTCTCCGCTGCAGTCATGGCCAGCCTGCTCCAAATCAACGGATTCTTCTTCGGCATAGCCCTGGGCGCGGTGACTGTGGAGTTTTTCCCTCGCGCCAAGCTCGGACAGTTCTGCTCCGCGCAGGCGTTTTTCTACCAGACGATCATCCTCGTGGTTAATCCACTGCTCATCGCCCCGTTCTTCGACTTGCTGAAGTTTAACCGTGCCGGGTATCTTTGGGGCGCGGGGTTTTATCTTTTGACCGGGTTGATCTTCGTAAAAGTCTATTTCAACTGGAAACAGAAGCAGCTGGATGACGCGGCGGCCGCTACCGCCCTCGGCGCAACGGAAGGCGCGAATCCGGCGACCACCTGATGTCGCCAAACCCGGTCGGCCGATGAAACCACTCCTGCTCCTCGGACTGGTGTTGTTGGCCGGGATGGTGGCGCCGGGGTGGCGGGCGGCGGCCGAGTCGCTCCAGAATTCCGTGCTGCGCTCGACCCCGGCCGTCGGCGCGGTGCGGATGGATGGTGATATTACCGCATGGGACCACAGCGGCGCGATCGTGCTGGCCGACGACGTGGCCCACCCCGGGCAACTCGTGCGAGTCACCTCGTGCTACGACGCCACGAGCTTTTATCTGGCGTTTGAGTTCAAAGACCCGACGCCGATGATCAACCACGTGGACCCGGAGAAATCTCCGGGCATGGGGTGGTGCGGCGACGCCGTGCAACTGCGGTTCAACCTGGGCGACGTCGATGGCGGGCCCACGCTCAAGCCAGTCAATCTGGTGCATCTCGACGCGTATTGGTTCACTGATGGCGGTCGTCCGGCGTCGCGACTGGTGTTCGGCGACCTGTCCTCCGGCGGGAAAACGGCGAAAATCGTCCCGCAGGCCGTTGGCCACGGCGTGGAGCTGAGTTTTCGGCCCGATGTAGATGGACAGGGCTACGTGCAGATTTTGAAGATCGACTGGAAACTGCTGTGCGCGGAACGGGGCGGACCGTATCGCGCCGGGGAGTCGTTTCGCATGGCGATCGAGGCGATGTGGGGCGACGCGCGTTACCGTGAACAAGCCGCCGCGCGCATCACCGATTTGCTCAACCCGAAGCGCCGGGAAAAAGAGCTGCTGTGGGCCAACCCCTCGGCCTTCGGCACCGTGGAATTCATGCCGAAAGGCGGACTCGAGCCGAGCGAAACCGCCCGGCTCTGGCCGGCGCTGCTCGCGCATTATACGCCGAAGACTGCGACCGCCGAAGCGCAGCCGAAAACCCAGCCGCCAGCCGAGTCTCCGGCCCCCGACCGCCCTTGTCTGGATGAAAAACGCGAGGTCTCGCAGCTCCTCAACCAGTGGTTCGCCGAAGGCACGGCGGCGGGCAACCACGGCGATGCCTACGACAACCGGGATCGCGGCCACGCCGAGTTGGATGTGAAACTCTACCCGCAGTTGAGCCTTCACGCCTACACGCCCGAGCAGAAGGCCGCCAACGCCGACTACGCGCTCTCCCTCGCCGTGCGGCCGCAGGTGACCTTTGGCAACTCCTCGACCTCCTCCACTCCCCGGGGCGGCGGCTGCAATCCCCGCCACGCGATGATGCGCCCCGACGGCATGGCCCTGCTCTACCAACAATACCGGAGCGCCAACCTCTATGTGTATCCGGCCCACCAAGACTACTGGCCCGGCCACAACGGCCAGGGGCTCTATGGCGACGTGCTGCCGCTCAACAGCCCCTACACGCTGCTCTCCAAGGGCTCCTCCGGAAGCGACATCCCGTTCCTGAAGGCGCTGATCCAGGCGACGGCAGCGCTGTCTCCGCAAGTGAAGGCGACGTTGGTCAAACACGGACTGCTCATGCCGGAGTTGCAGGCGTTGATGCGAGCGACCAACAAGCAGGTCGCCACGCCCGAGGACTACTTCACGGGCAAGGCGCATCCGCCGGTGTTTCGCGGCGACCAACTCGACGAGCTCAAGCTGGCGCAAGTGGCGCACGCGGTCACGCCGGAGACGATTCTGCCTCTGGCGCTGCTGCGCGTCGTGGCCGAAGATCCGCTCAAGCCCGGCGTCAACACCCCGGAAGGCACGCCCTCCGAAAAACTGTGCGACACACCGGCGGTGGTGGGCCGCGTATTCCGCCGCTGGAGCCGCACCATGAGCCTCACCGTGAGCGCGGCCGACAGCTACGATTGGAAGGGACGACCTCTGCGGTTTCGCTGGGCTCTCCTGCAAGGCGATCCGTCGCGGGTGCGCATCGAGCCGACCGCCGATGGCCGCGAGGCCCGGCTCACGATCACCTGGCACGATCGTTTCCCCATCGCGCCGGGCGACGCGCTGGACACCAACCGCGTGGACATCGGCGTTTTCGCCAGCACGGGCGAAGGCTGGTCGGCCCCGGCGTTTGTGTGTGTCGATTTTCCCGACAACCAACTGCGCACCTACGACGACCACAACCGACTCGTGGACATCTACTACGCTGCGGGCGACACCCGCATCGGCTACGACACTCCGGTGTTGTTACCCGCCGAAGGCAGCGCCCCCTACCCCGTGCGCGACTGGCCTCGCCTGCTGGAGCTGGCCTCGGGACGCGGCGAAAACGTCGCGGAAAAACTGTTTCAAACAGCCTTGAATCCGCAGGAGCGTGACGCGGTCGCCACCACCGCCGCGGAGTTGTCCGCCCTCACGGCCAAGCTGGCCGAACAACGCGCGGCCCACCCGCCGACCAACCTCTACGCCCGCTGGAAGGCGGCGAAGGAAGACTCGACCGAGTGTGGGAAAACCTTGCTCAAAGTCGCGGCCACCGGACGTTCGCCCAAGACCATGATCGAGGACGCGCTCAACGCGTGGAAAGACGACCCGACGACGTATCTACGCCAACGCGCGGAGATCGACGCGGAGGCTACGCGGCACGGCCCGGAGGCGGTCGTGCAACTCGCCTACGCCCGCCAGCGACTAATCGACCTCGGCATCTACCACCCGACGAAGGACGGGGGTTGGAGCCTGCATTCGGTGCGTAGCGGCTCCGCGCCCGTGACGGAGCGGCTCACGCGCTACGAACGGCTCGAGCTACGGCGATTCCAACTGGAGCTTTTGACCAAGATCGTGCTGCCGGGCATGGTGGTGCGGGACTACGACCGCAACTACGTCGATCACCGCATGGAAACCGAGCAGCCCCTGTGGCTAACCTTCGACTACGGCAAGGGCGACGCGCCGACCGCCGTGCATGCACGGACGACCGATGCGTTTTCGTCCGACCAGCCGCTGGAAGATCCCTGATCCGGGAGTTCGGCTGCGTTAACGAGCCTGCTCACGCTCGTTAATCCACCGAATGGGCGGTGCCTTCGTCGTGAGCGAAAGCATCCGCCCCGGCGGTCAACCACTCAGGGCCGGACAATCTTCAGGCGGAGGAAGCGTCGCGGTGTGGAGTCCAAGCTGGCACCATCTTGCACCGTCACCGTGCATTGGGGGCTGCCGCCGACTTCCCCGACGGAGGCTGCGCCACCCAGGTTGGTCGTCGCGCCGCCTCCCACGCTGCTCGCGATGGGCGTCCAGGCACCGGTGAGATCGGAACTGGCTTCGACGATGTAGTTGATGTCAATCAACAGCGGGTCGCGTTTGAACACGATCGAGAGCCGGTTGGCCGCCGCAGAGACCACGGGGAGATTGGCGAGGCTGGTGGAGGTGGCGGGGATGCCGAGGGCGTATTTGAGCAGGTTGGGGACGCCGTTGCCGCTCGCGTCGTAGGTGTCGGCTCCGGTGCCGCTGCCGTTCACGGGCAGCCCGTTGGAAATGCGCCAGGCCTGCACCGGCGTATAGAGCGGGGTGTAAACGAGCTTCAGGTCGTTGCCCGACACGGCGACGCTGAACGTGCCGCCATCGGTCGGGTTCTCATCGACGAAGGTCGCGGTGTTGATCGTGAATTTATTGGCCGCAAAGCCGGTGATGCCGCCGGAGGCGGTGGCGATGGTCCACGACTGCGCGGCGTGGCTGTTCCAGCCGGAGAGCGCGCCGAGGGAATCGAGGTTGAGCACGAAGTTGGACGTGGTCGCGGTGAGGTCGAGCGTGCCGTTGATGTTGAGCCAATCCCAGCCGGGGGTGGTGCCCTTGCCGCCCGTGAGGGAGCTGATCTCCCACTGGTAAACGCTGCCGCCGGACCAGATTTGCGCACCGGTCCGGAGTGCGCCGGGCGCGCCTGCGCCGGGGGCCAGCCTGCCGCCGGTCTGGACCGTGACGGTGCCGACGACACCACTGCCGCCGAGGGTGGCAGTGTTGGCGACGCTGGCGGGCGCATTGGCGAGGCTGCCGTTTACCAGCATCGTGCCGCCGCTGACCGTGAGGTTGCCGGTGGTGGTGCCGATGCCGGCATAGGTGAAGGTGCCCGTGCCGGCCTTGGTGTATTTAAACGCGCCATCCATCGCCCCGGAAAACGTGGTGGAGGTGTTGTTGCCGCCTGCGGTGAGCGTAAGGGTGCTGCCGATGTTGATCGTGCCCGAGCCAGACAGGGAGCCGAAGGTTTCACCTCCGGTCTGGCGGGAGTCCGCCCCGAGCGAACCGTCGCCGCCGATGATGACGGCACCCGTGTCGGGGAAGACGTTGTTTGCCCCGAGGCCGAGCGAAATGGCGCCATGCAGTCGGGTGGGCCCCGTGTAGTTCACATTCATTCCCAGCAGCGAAATACTGCCTCCATAGGTGACGCCTCCGGTGCCGGTGATGGAGCAACCCAGAAAATTGCGCGATGCACCGTAGATGTGGCCTTCGGCTGCGCCAAAAGCGAGAGTGCCGCTGGAGACATTGACCTGGTCGGTGGCCAGCAAGACCTGGCCGCTCGTGACGGTGAGCGTCTTTCCACCTAGGTTCGCACCGCTGCCGTAAGCGCCGGGGGGGGCCACGACGAGGGAGTTCAAGGTCGCGTTGGCGGCGAGGGTTTCGTTGGCGGCGATACGGATGTTGTCCGTCGAGGCCGTGATACCGGCGAGAGTCGTGCCTTGGTAGGTGGCAGCGATCACGCCGTTGGTGGCGTCGTAGGAGGCGAAGTCGTTGTTGTTAAACCGGGCGTAGGGGATGAGGCCATCCAACAACGTGGGCGCGGCGGTGAACTTGATGGCGTTGGTCGAACTGAGGCCAGTCGTGGCGGTAAAGTTGACGAAGCCGCCAGTCTGGCGGGCGAACGAGGCGAATTGCACCGCCGCCGTGCCGGGGGTCGTCACCGAATTTACGGTCACGGATGCACCCGGGGTGAGCTTCACGGTGCCCGCACCGTCGGAGATGGTGAGCGCACCGAAAGATTGCGTGGTAAGCACGCCGGCGAAGCCTTTCAGCTCATACGAACCACCGCCCAGGGTGAGCGCGGCGCCATCGTTGAGACGGTGCGGTACTTGGACAACCGATTCGTCTTGGATGAGGGAGCTGCCACCGGTGAGTTCCACGCCGGAGATGCCGGTGGCCGTGCCGTTCGCGCCCTTGAGCACCCAGGAGCCGGAGGAGTTTTGCAGAACACCGGTCGAGGTGATCGGCGTGATAAACAGGGCGGTGCCGCCGGGTGCCGGTTGGGCGAGAGCCCGCAGCTGCATCACATAGCCGGAAACCGGCCCGGAACCAAAATCAGCCGTCTCAGGCACGACTTCCAGTTGCATCGTGAGAGACCCGGAATACTCGGAGTAGGTTTTGCCATTGTGAATGACCGAGCCCGCCCCATCGGCCACATAGTAGTGGTAATTGGCGTCGGTAAAACTGTAAGGGGAGTTTTTGTCGGTGAGGAAACCTCCGCGGAAGACGCTGTTCACCGGCAGGCTGTCGAAGTAGAGGTCAACCCGGTTGATGATGCTGAGAACCTTGTTTAGATAGCCCAGGAAAGGAGATGCCGCCGTGAGCCGGAGGACGTCGTTGCCACTGGCTGCGGCAATGCCGTAGGTGGGCGAGCCGGACTGGGTGAACCGGAACGCATAGGAACCGCCGTCGGAATCGTAGACCGAGGGGGCGGTAAGGATGCCGGGAGTCACGTCATCGCCTGGCTGCACGGAGCCGGGGCCCGTGATGGGACCCACGATGCCGTGCCCGCTGACGATGCCGCCAGAAGCGGTGATCAGAGAGGGGGAGCTGGCGATGGAGCCGTTGACGCGCAAGTTGCCGTCGTGCGCCCAAGTCTTGCCGGTGTAGGTCTGGGTGGCGTCCAGTTGCAGCAGCCCGTTGGACACGGCCAGACCGCCGGTGCCCGAGATAACGTCCGAGATCGTCATCGCGCCGGCCCCGGTTTTTTCCAGGAGGTAACCACCGTTGTCGACGGTCGAGGTGACAGCCACCGTGCCTCGGTCGATGCTCCACACCTGAGGGTTTCCGAGCACGACCGGCACGGAGATCGTCTCGGTGTCAGCATCGTAGTTGGTGACGCCGCCGCGGCCGATCGTAAGCGGGCCGACCCCGCCCACGTTGAAACCGTCGCCAGTCGCGGCAGTCGATTTGAAGTAGAGTCCACGCAGGGTCACAGCAGCAGGGACGTTTGGCGTGTGGGGAGCGGTGGTCCGGCCAGCGTCGAAGAGCACGAATCGATCACTGGGGTTGATGGGCGAGCCTACCGTGTTATACGTCCAATTGCTGTTTTGATTGATGTCGAGGGGGTTGCTCACGGCACCATTGCCGACCCAGCTGATATTGAAAAGCTTGGGGCCGGATACGGTATAAAGTGCCAGTCCACCCACGCACCTCACCGCATAGCCCTCGTCGTTGGCGAGCAGGTTGAGCTGATCGATCACGAGCTTGTTACCAACAAAATGAAGGTAAAGATTGGTGGGGGTGAACCCATAGTTACACCCGAGGAGGGTGAGTTCCTTGTCGCCGTTGGGATTGGTCCAGCCATGAAACGCGGGCTGGCCGGAATCACCGCCCTCAAAAAGCGCCTGGGTCGTGGGAGTCGTAAAAATGGTTCCAAAATAGGAGCTGTTAGCCTGAAACTTGGTGCTGACCATCACGGGTGTTTGGCCAGTCCGTCCGGTGACAAACACCTGGAGGCCGGTATAATTAGCACCACCGTCGGTGGTCGATGAGCCGTTGTAATCCAAAACGGCATACCGGGCCACCCCGCGCGAGACGGGGATAGGCGTGCGGCTGGTGCCCATGGATAAGTCGCCACCATACCCATAGGGCGTCGTCTCGTGGGTCTTCAGGTCGCCGATGTAAACGACCGTCGGGTCGTTCACCCCGGCGGTGCCGAGCCCGGTGAACCCGCCCGCGTGATTGGCATAGATGTAATGCTGCGGGGTAAAATAGGCCCGGCTGTCAACATATTGCCCGTAGTTGGACCCGCCTATGCCCGTCCAATCAAACCCCAGGCCCACAAACTTGGGATCGGTGTTGGGAACCGACACCGGGGGTGGCGAATCGACGTAGTGACCAGAATTAGTGCTATTGGGGTCTTGAGCGACGATCAGACTGGAGAACCGGTTGTTCACCACGGGATCATAGTTGGTGATGTTCAGCGCATAAGACTGACAACCGGCCAACAGGAAGGCGCTTGAGCACAACAAATATCTGCTACGTTTTTTCGTGCTCAAATAAACATCGAACGGGGCAATTCCACAGGCGTGTATAAGAGGCTTTGAGGGAGGATATTAAACGGCACCATACAAAGGGAGGACGACCGCGCTCTTCCTCGTGCATATTGCAGACGGGCGGGGAGTCGCATAATGCCGCGATAATCGTCAAAATCTAGAAACACCTGCTTATACAGATTACATACAAGCAGGGTGTGAGTATGATTGCCCCCTCGCGTTCCTGTTCAGCCAAACCCGGCCAAGCGTGATTATATCGGCTGCGGAAACACATGATCGCTTGTCGCAATCATGGCTT
>JBAZBC010000038.1:0-6313 GCA_041671745.1 Opitutaceae bacterium
AAGAAGAGAACCCAAAGGCCCTTTTTGTCGTAGACGAGCGTGCCCACGGTGAAGGTTTTGTGGTGTTCGGTTTTCATGTTTTCTTAAAGAGATGAGTGGCGACCGGCTGTTGCCGGTTATCGGATTGAGGGGAAGGGGTTATGGATAGGCACGGGCGACGTAAACGCATGCGCCGACTAGATGGTGCCAGCGGATGCGGCTGGCACATTTCGAAGGAGTTCGACTATCTTCAATGAGGGACGACGGAGAAGCGCAGGTTGTCGAGGTTGTCGCCCGTAACCGGGTCGATATCGACGAGGAACTGCCACTGCCATTGGCGGTAGTTGCTCTTAAATGATAGGAGATTCCAGCCGGCCTTGAGCGGCACCGTGGCTTCGGCGGGACGTCCGGGACCGCCAGTGAAGACGGACTCGCCGTTGAGCCAGAGTTGGAGATGCGAGCTGCTGGCGAAGCTACAGCCGGACACCTTGATGATGACTTGCCGGGCGCGTTCGCTCTGAATCCAGCGCAGGCCGTAGCCATACTCCGCGCCGCCGAAAAACGTGTGCTCGGCGAAATCGACCGCCCCCGGTGCGCCCGCACCGCCGTAGTTCACGCCGCTGACGAAGTAGCCCCACTTGAAGGGGACGCCCGGCTTGAGTTCCGCCTTGGCCAGAGCGGAGAGCAGGCCAGTGCCGGTGCGCACCAGATCGTCGAAAGGGATCTTGGCGGACTCGGCTTCAAATTTTCCCTGGTTCCAACCCTGCCACGAGCCGGGGTTGGCCGTCGCCACCAGCCACGGAGCGGGGATGGCAATGTCGCGGGTTTTGCCACCGGCGTGGAGCATGATGTGAGTCACCAGACGATCCGGTGCGGCTTCGAGGACGAAAAGGGTTTCGTTGGGGATGGTTTTGAGCTGGTGAATGTTCCAGCCAGGGGGCAGGTCGAGCTTGGCCTGACCGCCGGGGTTGAACACATGCAGTCGGAACTGGAGCTTGGCCTGAGGCGGCAGCGACGGCACCAGGCTCAACTCATATGACAAAGGTTGTGCGCCCTCTTTTTTGCGCAGGTCGGCGAACCAGTGGTCGAAAAGCGATTTGGCCGCGTCGGGTGCACCCAAGCCCCGGAGCATGCCCATGGCAATGGCGACATGGCCGTAGAGACCGGGGTGAACTTGATCGCCGTTGAGATGGAAATCAGGGCGGATTTTACGGCCCTCGTAGAGCACTTCTTTGTAAGCTTCTCGCGTCGGGAGAAGGATGCACTTTTCATCGGCGGCGACGCTCTTCATCTCTTCGGCCATCTTGTCCATCACCAGATTTTTCGGGGAGTTGATGTCCTCCGTGCACAGGGTGGGGGTGGCGAGGGCGATGACCCGGGGCGTGAGTCGGGTGCGCAGCGTCTGGATGAGATCCCGATACTTGTCTCCCCATTTTTTAAACTCTTCGGGCTTGTCGGAAAGGTAGGGGGCGAGCGCGTCGTTCATGCCGAGCATGATGACGAGGACATCGGTGTGCCGGTTGAACTCGATGTTCATATCAACGCCCTTCACATCGAGGTAGCTCGGTTTAGCATCCACCGCAGGGGCGGGGGACTTCGAGGTATGGAGCCAAGAGCCGACTTGCTGGCCGCTGCCGCCGAGCGGGACGAGGGTGTAGTTGCTAGAGGGGGTGGCTTCCTTGAGCCCCCGGCCGATCATCGCGACCCAGCCGTTCTCGCCTCCGTTGCCCCCGCGTCCGGTGATGCTGTCGCCAACGAAGACGATGCGGTCATCGGGCAAGAGCGGCGGAGGAGTCGCTTCCAATCTGACGAAGCCGACTACTAATATAGTAAGAATCAATCCCAGGGTAGCAGTGGAATTACGCACGCCATAGTCGAAGCTCTCTTGATCGGGTCCGCAATTGATACGTCCCGATACAGAATTGATTCACTTTGAAGTGTGCCGTTTTACGATAACAGTCCAGATTGTCGCCCATCCGCTATTTTTGGCGATGGCATGTGATATCGACGAAGTGCTTTCTGAAGACATTGGACCACTCGATGGTGTTGCACGTGGAAGAAATAGGGCAATGGGGTTCGAAACGGAGGCGACGTGCCGCGAACTTGTGGTGGCACTAAGGGCTTCGTTTGTCCGAACGGCGCAAGCAGGAAGACGTGGGCCGTTCGGATGATTTTTTGATAATCAACCACGCAAGTTACAGGTCCATACTGTTTTTCTATAAGCTTTTGCGTAATTATTAACCAACTATCCATTTCCATAGGGTGGCTAGTGGAAACGACATTGGTCCAGCGGGTAGTATTAGAATCTTGGCCAACTGATGGTTCATGAGGGTGCTCAATCGACAGGCGTCGCCGTAATGGCAAAAAACCGCGACATTAATGTAATCAACCGCGACATTAATGTCATCACCGCGACATTAATGTCACGTAACATCGATCACCGATACTCTTCGCCGGTGACGGCGTTGATGATCTTGTAGTTTTCGACGTGGTAGGACGGGTCGGCCCGGAAGGCCAGTTTCACTCCGAACAGCTTCTCCATGCGCACCAAGAGGTCCGCATCTTCGCTGCGGAGGCGTTCCAGGATTCCCGGGTGCACCATCACGCGGAGCGAATACTCTTTTCCGTCGTTGCGGCCGGTGAGGCGGCGGACGATGGAGCTGAGGCGGCGTTGGAGCTCGACCGACATGGTGGTCGCACTCTTTACGATGCCTCGGCCTCGGCAGTAGGGGCAGTCGGTGTAGAGGTTGGACGAGAGCGACTCTTGCTGGCGCTGGCGGGTCATCTGGAGGATGCCGAGCTGGCTGATGGGCAGGATGTGGTTCTTGGCCTTATCCGTGGACATGGCCTCGATCATCTTGTCGTAAACGCCGTTGCGGTGGCGGCGTTCTTTCATGTCGATGAAGTCGATGATGATGAGGCCGCCGAGGTTGCGCAGGCGGATCTGGCGGGCGGCTTCGACGGCGGCTTCGAGGTTGACGGCGTAGATGACGTTTTTCTCTTCGCCGCCGCGGTTCTTGTGGGAGCCGGTGTTGACGTCGATGGCGATGAGCGCCTCGGTTTCGTCGATGATGATCTCGCCGCCGGAGGGGAGCTGGACCTTGCGCTGGAAGGTCTGCTCGATCTGGCGCTCGATGTTGAAGCGCTCGAAGATCGGGATGTTGTCCTTGTAGAGGGCGATCTTGGAGCGGGAGCGTTTGGAGATCTGCCCGACGAGATCCTGGGTGTGTTTGTGGCCGGCTTCATCGTCGATGAGGACGCGGTCGACTTCTTCGGTGAGGAAGTCGCGGACGGTGCGCTCGACGAGATCGGGTTCCTGGTAGAGGCAGGCAGGGGCGCGGTCGGACTGCATCTTGCGCTGAATGTCCTCCCACTTCTTGAGCATGATGTGGAGGTCGCGGACGAAGTAGCGGGTCTTTTTGCCTTCACCGGCGGTGCGGACGATGACGCCCATGCCTTCGGGGATGGTGAGCTCCTGGAGCATCTGCTTGAGGCGGGTGCGCTCCTTGGGGTCTTCGATCTTGCGGGAGATGCCGCATTGGTCGGAGAAAGGCATCAGCACCAAGTAACGGCCGGGGAGGGCGAGGTTGGTGGTGGTGCGGGGGCCCTTGGTGCCGATGGGGCCCTTGGTGACCTGGATGACGATCTCGCTGCCGGGCGGATACATCGACGGGATGTCCTTGACGGTCGGCTCGGTGGGACGCGGGGGGGCGTTCTTGCGTTTGTTGACGCGGACGACCTCGACGGAGGAGTCGGCGGCGGCGGGGAGCATGTCCCAGTAGTGGAGGAACGCGTTCTTGTTGTAGCCGATGTCGACGAAGGCGGCCTTGAGACCGGGGTCGAGGTTCTTGATCTTGCCCTTGTAGATGCCGCCGACCATGCGGCTGTCGGACTCGCGCTCGATTTCGAACTTTTCGAGGATGCCGTCGACGAGGAGCGCGACGCGTTTCTCGAGGGGTTCGGAGTTGATGATCAGCTCGCGGAAAGTCGTTTTCTCCTTCTTGAAGACGGAGAGGATTTTTTCGAGGAGCGGGCGGTCTTTGGAGCGGGCGTGGGCGTCGGATTTCAGTTCGTTGCGGTCAACGGGTTCGGGTTCGTGGGCGGGCGGAGGGAGGGTGAGTTCCTCGTCATAATTGCGGGGAGGCTGGGCTTGGGGGCCGGGTGTGGAGGGTGAAGCGGGTTGATCGCTCATGGTGGGTGTGGTCCTGGTTGTGGTGGACGGGGCACCCTTGGGCGGGAGTTGCGGCGCAGGAAATTCCGGCAGAGCGGTCGATATCGCGTAAAGGCTTCAGTTTCATGTGAAGTCCTTGCGGAAGCGATAGACGCTTTGAACCAGTCCTTGCAGCAAGCAGCAACTCAGCACAAAGGAGCCACCGTAGCTGATAAAGGGAAGTGGTATGCCCGTGATGGGCACGAGCCCGATGGTCATCGCGATGTTCACAAACACGTGCACGGCGAAGAGCACCGTAACGCCGATGGCGATCAAGGTGCCGAACCGGTCTCGCGACAGGCCCGCAATGCGTATGCCGTTGAACATCACTATACCAAACAGACCCAAAACTGTAACACTTCCCAAAAATCCCTTCTCCTCGGCGATGACGGAGAAGATAAAGTCATTGTGCGCGACAGCGCGGGGCAGGTAGCCGAGCTGGGCTTGCGTGCCCTGGGTCCAGCCTTTGCCGGTCAGTCCGCCGCTGCCGACGGAGAGGAGCGACTGGTTGAGGTTCCAGGCGTCTTTCATGCCGCTGGGGTCGATGATGTCGGGCGCTGCGAAGGTGAGCACGCGGTTGCGCTGGTAGTCATGGAGGGGAACCCACGAGTGGGGTTCGAAGCGGCCCTTGTCGTTGGAGAACGACAGGTGGTTGCTCTGCATGAAGCTTACGTAGCGGTAGCAATCGACGGTGATGATGCTGACGAGGATGAGGAACGCGCCCAAGGCCGCCGCGAAGAAGCGGGTCGACAGCTTGGAGACGTAGAGCATCGAGAAAATCACAGGGGGCAGCACAATCGCCGATTTAATATCGGGTTGCAGAAGGATAAGGAAGATGGGCAAACCCGCAGCAAGCGCCAATTTGGCCAGAGTGCCGAGAGATTGGGCGAGGGTGCCGACTTTGGAGCGGACGAGGATGCCGGCGACCATGAGGAGGACGGCAGCCTTGACCGGTTCGGAGGGTTGGAGGGCGAAGAATCCTAAATCGAGCCAGCGTTGGGAGCCGTAATGTTCGGTGCCCACGCCGGGTATGAGGACGAGGACGAGGGTGATGATGCAGGCGAGGTAGAACCAGTGGGTGAAGCTGAGCCAGAAGCGGTAGTCGATGAGTGAGACCGCGATATACAGAACCGCGCCTGCGGATAGCCAGAGGAGTTGTTTGGGCCAGTCGTTTTGGGCGATGGAGGACTGGGCGCTGTAGATAAAGGCAAGGCCGATCGAGCTGAGGGCCAGCATGGCGAGGGGCGTGACCCAGTCGAAACGGACGCGGGTCGTCGTTTTAAAGACGCCGAGAAGTTCGATGGGAGTGCGCAGGGTGCCGGCCACGGGTTGAACAAAGGCGTTGCGGGCGGCGGCGCAACCTCGGCGTGAAGAGAGTGGGGGTTTTAACCACGAAACGAGTGAGACAGAAAACCTGAAAGCTGAAACCTGAGACCTGAAGGAGGCGGGTGGAGCGGTGAAAATCTAGGGACATGGGCAGGATGCCCATAGACATTAACCTAAAAAATACGGAGGGTGAGTGCTTAAAAAGATACCGGTTGATATTTCTGCCCCCAGTTTTCTGCCATCAAATCCGCAGCCGGCCCGTTGGGAGTTGGGACTTTGGGGTATGAGCTTTGTGGAAACTTTGTGTCTCTGTGTCTTTGTGGTGAGGATAGGAGGTGCAGGCTGAATGGCGGAGTGTTCACCACAAAGGCACGAAGGCACAAAGATCGGACAAAGAGATCAGCAGGTGAGGGTATGGGCACGAGAGGTTGATCCGCAGGCAATTTCCCCGGCAGGCACCGCGGCCCGCCCTCCAAAAAAACACCAAGGATGGAGCGGCAATGGCAGAAAGATGGGGGCAAAAAAAGGCCCGATCTTAAGGTTAATGCCTATGGGCAGGATTGGGTTTCCCCCGATAAAACGGACACGAGTTGAGCGTGAGTTATGGTTGGTTAGTTGAGGTTGGATTCGTAGGCGAGAGGACTTTTGAAGCCGAGGGCCGAGTGAAGGCGTGGGTTTCCCCCGATAAAACGGACACGAGTTGAGCGTGAGTTATGGTTGGTTAGTTGAGGTTGGATTCGTAGGCGAGAGGACTTTTGAAGCCGAGGGCCGAGTGAAGGCGTGTTCGGTTATAAAAGC
>JBAZBC010000039.1:0-5272 GCA_041671745.1 Opitutaceae bacterium
CGGAGTAGTGCTAGGCGCGTTGATTCGAAATACCCGCCGCGGCCCAAAAAAACACGCGATCAGATGATCGGGTGTTTTTTTGGGGGGGAAGAGGGAAGGAGTCCCGCTTCGATTGATTTTTTTAGCGCGCGATGAGCTTGAGGAACTCGGCGTTGTTTTTCGTCTTGGAGAGACGGGCGATCATGGTGTCGGTCGCTTCTTCGATCTTTTGGGAAACGAGGGCGCGGCGGAAGAAGTGGATCGCATCGAGGTTCTTGGCGTCGATGAGCAGTTCTTCTTTGCGGGTGCCCGAAGACTGGATGTTCATGGCCGGCCAGAGGCGCATTTCGGCGCATTTGCGGTCGAGCACGAGGTCGCTGTTACCCGTGCCTTTGAACTCCTGGAAAATCACGTCGTCCATGCGGCTGCCGGTCTCGACGAGCACGGAGGCGACGATGGTGAGCGAGCCGCCTTCTTCGATGTTACGGGCGGCGGCGAAGAGCTGGCGGGGCTTTTCGAGGGCGCGCACATCGAGACCGCCGGAGCCGGTGCGTCCGGAGTTTTTCAAGGTGTTGTGGGCGCGGGCGAGGCGGGTGATTGAGTCGATGAAGAGCACGACGTGGCGGCCGACCTCGGTGAGGCGCTTGGCGCGCTCGATGGCCATGTCAGCGATGCGCACGTGGCTGTCGACGTTTTCATCGTTGGACGAGGCCCAGATCTCGGCGGGGACGCTGCGGCGGAAATCGGTGACCTCCTCGGGGCGCTCGTCGACGAGAAGGATCATGACGTGGCACTCGGGGTGGTTTTGGAGCACGCCCAACGCCATGTCGCGCAAGAGGGTGGTCTTGCCGGTTCGGGGCGGGGCGACGATGAGGCCGCGGGTGCCCTTGCCGATGGGGCAGAAGAGATCGACGGCGCGGGTGGTCATGCGGCCGTCCTTGAGCTCCATCTTGAGCTGCTTGTCGGGCGACATGCTGGTGAGCGCGGTGAAGTCCATCAGGGCCTTGCGATCTTCGATGGCGAGGCCGTCCACGGACTCGACGAACTTCATCTTCGGGTTGGGGAAACGACCCTCGGCCGGCCAGGCGGTGCCGGCGATATGACTGCCCTGGCGGAGTTTGAAGCGACGGATAAGCTCCTTGGGAACGAACGTGTCGGACGGACGGCGTTTACCGTAGCGGGTGAGGTCGAGGAGCTGGCCGTTACCGCCCTTCTGGATGTCGATGTCGAGTATGCCTTCGACTTGAACGACGTTCTCTGGCGGACGTTCGATGATCTGAGGGGCGGAGGGCGCGGCGACAGATGCGGCGATGGGAGAAGGTGCAGTATCGACCGGGGAAGGGGCGGACTGGGTTTGGGCAGGGTTAGTAGCCATTGATATAAAGTGATGTAGTGAATCGTATGCTGATGCTTGACGCTGCAAACCGTGCACGGAATAAGGGCTGGGTGTTCAGACGCGCGAATGACCGCTCGTTTGAGAAAATCCCTAACAAAAGCCCCTATCGTGTCGGACCAAAAGAAAACTTCAGTAGCCCGTGAAAAACGGGTTTTTAAGCCTTCGGCCGAGTTTCAACGTCAAGCAAATCTCGGGAGTCTTGCTTCCTATAAGAAGCTCTATGCCGAGTCTGTCAACACCCCAGAAAAGTTCTGGGGACAGCAGGCCAAGGAGTTGCTCGTCTGGCGTAAGCCCTTCACAAGCGTCTTGAAATGGAAGGCTCCGCATGCCGAGTGGTTCAAAGGCGGAAAACTCAACGTGGCCGAGAACTGTCTCGACCGCCATCTCGGCACTGCACTGGAGAATAAGGCTGCGATCATTTTCGAGGGCGAACCCGGAGATGTGCGCACCATCACCTACAAGCAGCTTTCTCTGCACGTCTGCCGCCTGGCGCATGTGTTTGAGAACATGGGGATCATGGCCGGTGACCGCGTGGCGATCTATCTACCGATGGTGCCCGAGGCCATCGTGGCCATGTTGGCCTGCGCCCGCATCGGTGCGGTGCACACGGTGATTTTCGGCGGCTTCAGCGCCGAGGCCATCAAGGACCGCCTCAACGATTGCAAAGCCAAGCTGGTCATCACCGCCGACGGCGGCTGGCGTCGCGGCAAGGTGATCGAGCTCAAGTCTGTCGTGGACCGCGCTCTCGAGAGTGCGCCCAGCGTGCAGTCGGTGATCGTGCTCAAGCGCACGGGTAACGAGGTGAAAATGAGCGACGGCCGCGACATCTGGTGGCACGACGCCTGGAAGGGTGGTCCGAATCAGCACAAGGCCAAGGCATTCGACAGCGAGCACCCGCTCTTCATTCTCTACACCTCGGGCTCCACCGGAAAACCCAAGGGCGTGCTGCACACCAGCGCCGGCTACCTGCTCGGTGCGAAGATGACCTCACACTACATCTTCGATCTTAAGCAGAACGACCGTTACTTCTGCTCCGCCGACATCGGATGGATCACGGGCCACAGCTACGTTGTTTACGGACTCCTCTCCAACGGCTCGACGGTGTTCCTCTACGAAGGTGCGCCCAACCAGCCCGAGCCCGACCGCTTCTGGGAGATGATCGACCGCCACGCGATTACGATTCTCTACACCGCGCCGACCGCGATCCGCGCGTTTATGCGTTGGGGTGACAACTACGTCCTTAAGCACCGCCTCGACTCGCTGCGCCTGCTCGGCTCCGTCGGCGAGCCGATCAGCCCCGAGGCTTGGCTCTGGTATCACAAGATGATCGGTAAGGGTAAGTGCCCGATCGTAGACACGTGGTGGCAGACCGAGACCGGCTCGATCATGATCGCACCGATTCCCGGTGCGGTTCCGCTCAAGCCCGGCTCGGCCAGCCTGCCGTTCTTCGGTGTGGTTCCGAAGATCGTCGATGAGAAGGGCAAAGAGGTTCCTCGCGGCACTGACGGCAAGATGATCATCACCAAGCCCTGGCCCTCGATGCTTCGCACGCTGTGGGGCGACGACGAGCGTTTTGAGAAAACCTACTTCAGCGACTATCCCGGGATTTATTTCACGGGTGACGGAGCGAAGCAGGACAAAGACGGCTACTTCTGGATTTCGGGCCGCGTTGACGACGTGCTCAACATCTCCGGACACCGCATCGGCACCGCCGAGGTGGAAGCCGCGCTCGCGACGCATCACTCCGTGGCCGAGGCTGCCGCCGTGGGTCGTCCGGATGACCTCAAGGGCCAGGCCCTCGTGGTATTTGTGACGCTCAAGACCGGTTTGACCGCCGACGACAAACTCAAGGAAGAGCTGCGTGCACACATCGGTCGTGAGATCGGTTCGTTCGCGAAGCCCGACAGCGTGCGTATCGCGGCGGGTCTGCCGAAGACGCGCTCCGGGAAAATCATGCGCCGCATCCTCAAGGAAATCGCCGCCGGTCGTGAAGTGAAAGGCGATACCTCGACGCTCGAAGACTTCTCCGTGATCGCCGCGTTGCAGGCGGAGGATTGAGGTCCTGACGTCCGTTTAATTCAAAGCCCGCTGCCGAAACGCAGCGGGCTTTTTTGTGGCGGTTGGCGGCACGGAATGGGCGGAGATTTTAGGCGGAGTTTTTTTGCCGAAGATTGTGTGGATGGGCGCGGATTAGGATTTTTGTGCAGTGGCCGGTGAGACGGAGCGCGTGTTGGCTCAGTGTGCTCAATAAGGCAGGTTGGTCGCCTTGTGGAAGAACGGGTAAGCCCAGATAGCGTGGTCGGCGAAACCGTTGCCGAGGTTGTCAGTCCTCAGTTGGAGCACTTCGGCACCCGCCGGAAGTGTGACCGAGATGGGCACTTGGTATCCGGGATAGGAATTCAGGGATTCGGACTTGAAGAGCGATTTGCCATCGACGAGCACCTCGAAGGTGAACGTGCCTGAGATCCATGGATTACCCGTGGGGCGTATGCCGGTGGAGGTAAAGGTCTTCATGCCCTCGGGAATCTTGTAGATCGCCGAGCTGTTCGGATGGGCAAAGATGAAGTAATCGCAGTGCCTGCCGTCGACCAAGACCTTGGCGATCTTATGCTCGGGGTAGAAATTCACCAAGTAGTCGCCCCAGCCGACGTTCGCCTTGCTGGGATGGAGATCGCCGAGGAACAGACCGTCCGGGCGTTTGCCGTGAGTGGACGTAGCGCAGGACGAAAGCAGCAGACAGCCGACGATGAGGACAATGGAGGGTATTGGTTTCATGGGAGTTCAGGAGTCAATCTATGGCAGAAAATATGGCTTGGGTTTGTGCTTCACTGAGAAAACCGAAGTGATTTGAGCGTGATATGTAGAGACGTCAGAAGCGCCTGGCGAGGATGCGGGTGATTTTCTGGCCGTGTTGCATCGGGATGATGCGCACTTCGGCGGCTCGGGCGTTGGTGAGCGCTGTCTTGAGTTCGGGGAGGCGTGAACTTTGCGAGACGAGTGTCGTGAACCAGCGGCAGAGGGTCGGACGTTGTGCGCTTTCCGCAATCATGCGGCGGACAAATGCGAGTTCATCCCTTCCGTTGGCCTGTCCGCCGAAGTTGCGGGTGTGCTGCAGGGCGGCGCGGTTGCGCAGCTTGCGTTGGGTGTCGGCGGCGGCCTCGGCGGCAGACGCATAAAAGGGTGGATTGCAAAGGGAGGCGGCAAAGGTTTCCCCGGGTGCGGTTACGGTGGCGAACAGTTTGCGGGGATCGGGCTGGAGTCGCAGTTCGATCCGGTCGGCGGCGACGAGCCGGCGCGCCCAGTCGAGTGACGCGGGGGCGATGTCGGCACCCACAAAAGACCAGTCGTATTCGCGGGTTCCGAGGAGCGGGTAGATGCAACTGGCACCGACGCCGAGATCGAGCACGCGCACGGCGGGTCCGCGCGGCAGCTGGCGGTCGGGCGTGGCTTCGGCCAAGAGGTCGGCGAGGTGGTGAATGTAATCGGCGCGTCTGGGGATGGGCGGACAAAGGGTGCCGGACGGAAGATCCCAGTGGTCGAGTCCGTGTGGTGGGCGAGGAGGGCGCGATTCAGAGAGAGGACGGCGGCGGGATCGGCGAGGTTGAGGGTATCGCCGGCGATCGGATGGGATACGAGATGCCGCACGAGAGCGGGATGGGCATTGATGAGCGCGCCTCCATGCGACGCCGGGGCAACTGCTACGACAACGCCACCATGGAATCGTTCTGGAGCACGCTCAACCATGAGCTGGTCTACCGCCGCCGCTTCGCAACTCGCAGCGAGGCCACCACCGCCATCTTCGATGACATTGAGAGCTTCCTATAACCGAACCGGTCTTCACTCGGCCCTCGGCTTAAAAAGTCCTCCCGCCTACGAATCCAAGCTCAACTAACCAAC
>JBAZBC010000040.1:0-4846 GCA_041671745.1 Opitutaceae bacterium
AATCTCACCTGTTCGCACTGCCACGTGAACGCCGGTCCGGGTCGCAAGGAAATCATGACCCACGAGACGGTGGACCGCATCCTTGCGTGGCAACGCCGCGCACGCCTGCCGGTCATAGACCTTACCGGTGGCGCCCCTGAGATGATGCCCGCCTTCAAGTATCTCGTCAGCGCCCTGCGCATGCTTGATCCCGAGGCCACGATCATCGACCGCTGCAACCTCACCATTCTCCTTGAACCCGGCTACGAGGATATGGCGAAGTTTCTACGCGCTCACCGCGTCGAGATCGTAGCATCCATGCCCTGCTACTCGCCAGAAAACGTAAACGCCCAGCGCGGCGACGGTGTCTTCGACGCGAGCATAGCCGCCCTGCAAAAACTCAATGCTCTCGGCTACGGCATCGACCCCGCACTGCCGCTGCACCTCGTCTTTAATCCCAACGGTGCAAAGTTGCCCGGCCAGCAAGCCGAGCTGGAAGCCGACTATAAACGCGAGCTTCTCGAACACTTTGACATCGCCTTCAACCGGCTCTTCACGATCACCAATCTGCCTGTCTCGCGTTTTGCCTCTTGGCTACACCACAACGGGAAATACGAGGAGTATCTCGCGCTTCTCATCGCTTCGTTTAATTCGTCCACCGTCGAAGGCCTAATGTGCCGCGACACGATCAACGTGAGCTGGCAGGGCGAAGTCTTCGATTGTGATTTCAACCAGATGATGAGGCTTCCGCTCGGCAGTGAGGATATTCGGCACGCCTACCTCTGGGACCTTGATCCGCAGAAACTAGGTGGTCGCAAAATCGCCACGGCGATCCACTGTTTCGGCTGCACCGCCGGTGCCGGATCGAGTTGCGGTGGGGCCATCGAATCCGATGACGACACGACCGCCTCGCTGAAAACCGCATAAGCGAAATTCCACATGAAACTTTCTCGTTTTTTATCCTGCTGCGCCCTGCTGCTCGGCCTGGTCGTCCTTGGTGCCAGTCTGGCCAACGCAGCCCCTACCGTCGAGGTTCCGGCCGGCATCGACCACGCACCATGGGATGCGTTGTTAAAGAAATACATCGATGAGCGCGGCCTCGTGGCCTACGCGAAGTGGAAGGCCGAAGCCGCCGACATGAAAGCCTTGGACGACTATCTCGCCCGTCTCGCGGTCCCGGCAACCACTCCCGCGAAAGGCCGCGAGGAAATCGCCGGTCTCATCAACGCCTACAATGCGTTTACGATTCGCTGGATTCTGCCCAACTACCCGACCGAGAGCATCCGCAAACTGGATGACTCGTGGGGCAAAGCCCGCTGGACCATTGGAGGTCACGTGGTGGCGCTCGACGAAATAGAGCACAAGAACTTGCGCCCGCTCTACGGCTGGCGGGTTCACGCCATCATCGTGTGCGCGGCCCGCAGTTGCCCGCCGCTTCAAACCACTGCCTACACGGCGGAAAACCTCTGGCCGCTGACCGAGCAGGCCTATCACGCCTGGCTGTCGCGCGACGACCTCAACCGCTACGATCCCAAAACAGGACGGGTGGATATCTCCCCGATTTTTAAATGGTTCAAAGACGACTTCACCGGCACTGGAGAACTATCGGTCGTGTTGGCCAAGTTTGGCCCCGAAAAGCTCGGTGCATTTTTCCAGAAGGCAGACTTCAAGGTGGACTACATGGACTATCACTGGGGACTGAACGACCAGGGCGGACTTGGTAAGGACTACAGACATGGTTTGTTGGGGCGTTTCCTCTGAGCATGTCGTCGCTTACCCCATTAAGCGCGGTAGACCCCGTAGTATTGGCGATGCTGAAAGCCCCGCGTCCTGGCACGGTGAAAACCCGGCTCGGGGCGGAGATTGGTTTTGAGCGGGCCACTCAGATTTATCGTCTGCTTGCGGAGCGGCAGATGTTCGCCGTGCCGGAGGGATGGCGACGCGAGATTCATTTCTCGCCGGTCGCCGCCGAGATGGAAATGCGGGCCTGGCTCGGCCGCGGACATGACTACTTTCCCCAATGCGAAGGCGATCTCGGGCGAAGGTTGGGCGATGCCGTCGCAGGGGCGTTTGGACGCGGAGCGACTTCCGTCGTGGTGGTTGGCGGGGATTGTCCCGACCTGGACGAAGGGTGTCTGCGCGAGGCGGTGGCGGCGTTGCGGACTTCGGACGTCGTGCTCGGTCCGGCGCTCGATGGAGGATACTACCTGATCGGACTGCGCCGCCCGGCTCTCAGGCTATTCAGCGGGATTCCGTGGAGCACGGAGAAGGTTCTGGAGACCACGCTGGCCCGCATCACCGAAGATCATTTGAGTTACGTCCTGCTCGCGCCGAAGGAAGACATCGACGACCTCGCCGGCCTACGTCGGCTCATTGGCGAGCCGGATGGGTCCGATTTTGCGAAAGGGCCGCTTCGCCCCTAATGCCTCGGTGCCACTTCCACCACGCCCATCCTATCACGAAGGGCAACCACATCAGCAGCCGCTCGCCTAGGGTTTGTTCCCAGCGTCCGGTATGCGCGAGCGTCACCCACACCCAGAGGTAAACGAAGCCGCTCAGGCTGATCAGGCGCGTGCCGAGATTGCCCGTCGCCACCGCCCACGGGACCAGCCACACGAAATACCACAGGTGAACCGACGGCAGGCACGCGAGGAGGATGACAAAATACGTTTCCATCGCAGTTACCGCGCGTTTCGCCAGCAACAACCCCGCGCTTGCCAACGGCAGGAAGAGCCACGGTATCCACGCGTTGTTGATTTCCACTGGTTGCCGCCAGAGATCGACGAACCACGGTAGTAAATCCATGCCTCGCGCCTTCGCGACAAACTCCTTGGGCCACAGTGCTCCCAAGGCTCCGAACTCAACACGGAACCAAGCCAACGCCAGAGCCACGGGCAGAAATCCCAGTATCACCAACCCCAAAGCTTGCAGCGGTTGACGCCGCCGCTGCCAAGCCATCCAGCCGAGTAGCGGAGCCGACACCCACTTGATGCCGATGCTCACGCCCACCGTCAGCGCCGCACGCGCCCACCATCCGCGATCCCACGCGAACCAAGCGAGGACGAGTGCGAGCATCATGAGGCTCTCAAAATGCGCGCCGCCCGCCGTGACGTAGAGCACCAGCGGATTCCACGCGAAGAGCAGCGCCGCGCTCCGGCCAAAACGACGGGCCAGCAACGCGCACACGCCCAAATCCGCCAGCGTGAAAACAAGTTTCCAAGCCCACACCCAGTCGTCGATCACCGCTGACAACCCGCGAAAGCCCAGTTGCAGCAATGGCGGGTAAATCGCAGTTTTGTCGGCTTGGTTTATCCATGGCCACCATCCGGTGCGCAAACCCTCCAGCGCGGGATCGAGCGGGGCATGCAGATAGGGTGAAAAGCCGGCCAACTGGATGCGACCTTCCCACAGATAACGCCACACATCGTCCCCCGGCTCCATCGGCAACAGGATGAGCCGCGCCACCACTGGCACGCCCCAGAAGAGCCAGGCGGGCGTCGTCGTCACCGGAGTTCCTGTGCGACTTGGTGTCGCCAGGGCGGTGCGCCACGTCAGCACAAAGCCGGCCCCAATGATGCCCGCCGCCATGAGCAACCACGGAACCGAATCCGCCTTCGCCGCCCCGTGCGGCATCATCAGCGCCGCGCCGACCAGCACCAGACCGGCCGCCCAACGCAGGCGTGGTGTCGCCTGCCGCCAGGCGAGACGGGCGAGCGTGGCGAGGATAATGGTCCCCGCCTGCACGCTGCCGCGCACCGTGCCCGAGATTTTGGAACGCCCGCCTTTGCGCCGTGCGTAGCCCACCGGCAGTTCGGCGATGCGCGCGCCGATTTCCACCGCGCGCACCTGCATCTCAATGGTCCAGCCAAAGCCGCGATCCCGCATGGCGATGGCTTCGTATGTCGTCCTCCTGATCAGTCGCAGCGGACCAAGATCGTGGTAACGCTGCCCCCAGCCGATGCGAATGAGGGTCGTCGCGAGGGCGTTGCCGAAGTTCTGCACCGGCGTCATCACGCGCCGCGACTCCGGTTGCGCCCGCCGGTTGCCCACCACGAAGTCCGCGCCGTCCTCCGCCGCCTTCACCAATCGCAACGTATCGCCGAGGTCGTCGCTCCCGTCGGCGTCGCAAAACAGCAGCCACTCGATTTCCTCTGGCAATCCTTGCGAGCCGGTCCAGCAGGCTTGGCCGTAACCCTGGCGCGCTTCTTTAACAACGCGAGCGCCGGCGATGGACGCGCGACCGGGCGTCTGGTCGGAGCTGCCGTTGTCCACCACCACGATCCGCGCAAAACCAAGATCACGGAGTTCGGACACGACCCCGCCGATGGTCGCCTCTTCGTTGAGCGCGGGAATGACGATCTGGATTGTGGACAGGGCTGGCATAGAATCTTTTATTGAGCGGCAACCCGCTCATTTAGACTGCGGGTAACACAAATGATGCCCTACCTGTCATCATCCACGCCGAATACGATTCGACGCGGATCACGGGAAAGACGGAACGTCCGAAACAACCGGTCCCACCAGGAAAACAGCGAGCTGAAGTTCGAATCCGCCTCCGCGCGCACGACCGAGTGATGCACCTTGTGCAGATACGGCGTTACGATCACGCATCGCAAGGCCCGGTCCAGCCATTCGGGCAGCCCGATGTTGGCGTGATGAAACTGCACGACGGCGAAGAGCGCGGTTTCGTAAAGCGCCAGCTCTTCCAGCCGCACACCGAGCAACGCCAGCAGCGGCACGCGCAACAGGGACGACAACACGATTTCGCCGATGTGAAAGCGGTTCGCGGTCGTCACGTTCATCTCGCGATCCGCATGGTGCAGCCGGTGGAATCTCCACAGGAACGGCCAGACGTGGTTGAGCCGGT
>JBAZBC010000041.1:0-4608 GCA_041671745.1 Opitutaceae bacterium
CGGTAAGGTCTATGACCGGCAGGCGTGCGCGGCGTTGCCACGCAAGGATGCGGTCCACCGTCTCGTGGGTCATGATTTCCTTGCGACCCGGACCGGCGTTCACGTGGCAGTGCGAACAGGTGAGATTGCAAAGTTTGCCCACGTTGATTTGCAGCACGCGCGGTGCGGTGCGGCGCAAGGTCAGGCCGCGTTCATGGAGTTGTTGATCAAACGGATTCATGGAAGTTTTTGAAGAATGAACAAGGTTGCGGCGGCGATGAGGCCGGCCACAGGGAGGGTCACGATCCAGGCGAGCAGCATGTCGCGGACGGTCTTCCACCGGACCTGCCGGGCGTCGCGACGCAGGCCCAGGCCGATGATCGCTCCGCTGCTGACGTGGGTCGTCGAAACGGGGAGCGCAAGTTTCGAGGCAAAAACGACGAGGATCGCGGTGACGAAATTCGCCGCCAACCCTTCGAGTGGTTCCATCGGCGTCACTTTGCGCGAAAGCGTTTCGACCACGCGCAATCCCTTGAGCAGACTTCCCGCCGTCATGGCGACCGCCACAAGCACAAAGGCCCACGTCAAGGGCAGCCCGATGGCGGCGGCGGCGACCACACCCAGCCCGAGCACCTTGGGCGCGTCATTCAGCCCTCGGGCGAACGCGGTGGCTCCGGCGCTCAACCAGTGCAGACCGTCCACCAAATCGATGCCGGCGACCGTGACCGGCGACCGCGCGCAATCCGTTGTGTTGCCTACCATGACCATGGGAGCGGAGGCCGACATCGTCATCTTGCTAGCCCCAAATGCAATCGGCTGGGCGACCATCGCCGCCGACTGCTGGACGCACACGCAATAGCCCTCGCACCGCTTCAAACTGAAGCGAAGCAGGGGAAACACCGCGAATACCATCGCCAGCGACAGGAATGGGCTGACGGCCAGCGGAAGCGCGAATTTTCCGACCAGAAACGACCAATGGATATTCGCCGGCCCCGCGAGTATGAAACCAGCCCCGACCAATCCGCCGGTGATGGCATGCGTGGTGGAAACGGGCAGCCCCGTGCGCGTGGCGAGCCATATCCAAACCAAGGCGCCGACCGCAACCGCCAGAATGAAGACCTCGCCTTGAGGGACATCCGCCAGCAGCCCTTTGCCACTGAAGGCGGCTATGAGGCCCTGCGCAGCCCAGATGGCCGTGAGAGCCCCGGCCAGCGTCCAAATGCTCCCCCAAAGAATCGCGGTGCGATCCCGTCCGACTCCGCTGCCGACCAGCGTGGCTATGGCCTTGGAAATGTCATTGGCACCGTTAAAGAAACCGACCGCCAAGGTGAGCAGGATAACGAGTAAGGTCATGGCTCAGCAGCAGACTGACGCGTTGCCCGCGACCGGCGCACAGCAGGCGGCGGCCTCGGTGGTGGCGGTGTAGTCGAGGCCCTTCGTCTCGCGCGGATCGCGAACCCGCTGACCGCAGGATGCGTAGGATTTCGCGTCGGCGACAGGCACCTCGACCCGCGGTTCGATCAACTCGAAGCCCGCGCCGTAGTGCCCTGCCTTGATAAGCTGGAAGGTTTTTTCGCAAATCGCCTCGCGCACGCCGCGACGGAAACGGTGCCCGTCGTCGTCGAGAAATTCCTTGCCCGGCCCCTTGTAGATGACGGCCTGGAGGCGTTCGAGACAGGGACCTTGTTTACCCTTGTAGGCACGCACCGTAATGGAACGGAACTCGATGCCCTGCACGGTGCGCCACGGGGCGGAGTCGTATTTGACCAGCTCGATGCCGTGGAAACCCGCCTGCTCGAAGGCGGCGAGAAATTCCCGCTCGGTGAGCGCGCCCGAGATGCAGCCGCTCCAGAGTTCGGGGTCGCGTTGCAAAGCGTCGGGCACGACCTCGTCGCTCACGATGTCGGAGATGACGGCACGACCGCCCTTGCGCAGCACGCGGAAAAGTTCGGCGAACATCTGCGCCTTGAGGTGCGGCTCGACGAGGTTGAGCACGCAGTTGGAAACGACCACGTCGATGCTTTCGTCGGGCACCAGCGGATGCTCGCGGCGCAGGAGGGCGGCGGTCGCTTCGGCGGCGAACCAGCCGTTGGCATCGGCCACGGGCGTGGCTTTCAACTCGGCATCGAGGCGCTCCAGATCGAGGGCGAGGTCTTGGATGCGGCCCTTGCGGAATTCGACGTTGGCGTGACCGATGCGGCCGGCGACGACAGGGGCGTTGCGGCGGGCGACTTCGAGCATGTCGTCGGTCATATCCACCCCGATTACGCGGCCGGCCGGACCGACCACCTGCGAGGCGATGAAGCAGATTTTCCCGGTGCCCGAGCCTAGATCGAGGACGGTTTCGCCGGGATGAACCCAGCGTGACGGGTCGCCGCAGCCATAATCGCGTTCGATAACCTCGGCGGGGATAGCCTTGAGGTATTTCGGATCGTAATCGACGGGGCAACAAAGGGCGGCCTCGGCGGCGCGGGCGGCATTGGCGTAACGTTCACGGACGGCGGTTTCGGTGCTCATGGGATGAATTTTAGGATTTAAAAAGAC
Source organism: Opitutaceae bacterium (assembly GCA_041671745.1). Classification (GTDB taxonomy): domain Bacteria; phylum Verrucomicrobiota; class Verrucomicrobiia; order Opitutales; family Opitutaceae; genus Rariglobus. Next base: position 2,524 of record JBAZBC010000041.1, read on the forward strand.
GGGAAAGGGCGGCCTCGGGATCGTGTTCGTCGGGCATGCCCAGCACATACGCGTGTTGGTCGTCCTTCCACTGGGCTAGCGACCACTTCCCGCTCTGGTCGAATTTCGGATGCGCGAGGCCGGGCAGGTCGCCGAACGCTTTCGGATCATCAAAAACGTAAAGATGAACGGTCTTCTGGTCGCCACCCATGAAGCACACCAGCGACACCTTGCCGCGTGATGTTTCCCATGTCTGGCACCCGATGGCGCGCAGACGCAGCAGGGCCGCCGGCAAATCAGCCGGCACCGGTCCCCCGCGCTGCTGGAGCCACGCGGTGAGCTGGCCGTAATCGGCGCTCATGAGGCCGATGGAGGCCTCGTGCTCCGACAGGTGCGTGGCGAGCGCCGTCAAGGACGCATCCTTAGGCAAGTCGAGAACGCCGCCACGCTTCATGGTCGCCACCGTGAAAACAAGGACGAGACAGGCGGCCAGACCGGCGGACCACCACCAGTAACGATGACGCGAGGCAGACAGCTTCATGCTCATGGCCACATAGTCTTTGCCTTCGACCGGAACCGGAATGTCGTGAAGCGCCTGGCTCATACGGGCGTCGAAGGCGCGTTGGTCCGCGAAGTCCCTGGCCAAGGCCGGGTCCAGCTCGGCTTGGCGGAGGGCGGCGGCAAAATCGGGATCGTTCGCGTCGGCCCCGTTGTGACGGTAGGCGGCGAGTAAAAGCTTGGCTTCGTTGTTATCCATGGCGTTTCCCTTTCGTTGACGGCATCTGCACGATCTTCCCTTCGATTTGAGCGGGAGTTTCTTCCAATTTTGCCCTGAGACGTTCACGGCCTCGGGCCAGCCGCGACATCACCGTGCCGATGGGCAGGTCGAGGATTTCGGCGATTTCACGGTAGGAATGATCCTCCAGATAAAACAGGGTGAGAGGGGCGCGGAAGGTTTCGTCGAGCGAGGCGAGTGCGGCCACCGCCGCCCCGGCATCGGCGGACGATCCGTGGGACACGGCCTCGCTGGGGGTAACTTTTAAAACATCCTCGATGGCTTCCGATGAGACGTGACGATTTTGACGCCACTTGGTGACGAACTCCCGGTAGAGCACCATGAAGAGCCACGACTTGGCCTTGCTCGCATCCCGCAGTTGGTTGCCTTTCTCGCCCCAACGCGCAAACGTCTGCTGGGTAAGGTCGAGCGCATCCTCGCTGTTGCGGGTAAGGCTCAGGGCAAACCGGTAGAGGGGATCATACCAGGCATCCACCAATCGTTGAAAAAGCGCTTTCTCCATCTTTTATTGAGACGTTGGCGCACGCGTTCTATTCCCGAGAATGTTTATCAGGGGGGAAACTTAGGGGCATTGTAACTGTTTCCCATGAACCTCGGTGCTTTGGTTCGAACTACGGCTTCCTCTCTTCCAAGGCATCAACGAATATCGAGAGGGAGGGTTTGCCCGAATTAACAGGGATTTTCACCGCACCCTTCGCCAAACAACATAGCGGATTTACCAAGAATGAATTTGAAACACTCGTTCGGCTAAATCGCATTTTCCAACTAGCGCCCCGAACCCGCGCCCGACGACATCACCCACACCGTCACCCTGCGCCCCCCATTGCCGGTGCCTCCACCAAACGCTTCATGTGCCTGAACTTTTTCCCAACCCTGAGCCGTTCCCCGGCCTGAGGGCCAGGCCAAGCTCGCCGTCCACCGGGCGGCGGGCCGAACGGTTCAGAATTTCTTCTCCCATTTGAGGTCGTCGGCGGTTTCGAGAGCTTTGGTCTCGATCCGGACGCCGGCAACGGCGCGGTGAGCTTCACCCCTCGAGTTCACGGCCCACGCCATGATCGAGCTCCGCCACGCGTAACCCGGCAGCGTTCCTGACGGGCAGACGGGTTTCGCGGGCGGGCGGGGCCTGGTCATTTTATTAGGAATGCCAAATCAGGGTAGCACGTTGACTTCGCCGAAGGCAGCCGGCTTGACGTCGGACTCGGTGGGGACGTCGTTGACCATGCCGGTGTCCTGGTCGTGCCAATACAGGCGGGCGACGCGGTTGGTGCCGGCGGCGTCGGAGTAGATCACTCCGGCGAGGCCGCGCAGTT